>NZ_JBIORO010000001.1:1077500-1575000 GCF_051714285.1 Enterococcus sp. AZ149 | reverse complement strand
CGGCGTGGACTACCAGGGTATCTAATCCTGTTCGCTCCCCACGCTTTCGAGCCTCAGCGTCAGTTACAGACCAGAGAGCCGCCTTCGCCACTGGTGTTCCTCCATATATCTACGCATTTCACCGCTACACATGGAATTCCACTCTCCTCTTCTGCACTCAAGTCTCCCAGTTTCCAATGACCCTCCCCGGTTGAGCCGGGGGCTTTCACATCAGACTTAAGAAACCGCCTGCGCTCGCTTTACGCCCAATAAATCCGGACAACGCTTGCCACCTACGTATTACCGCGGCTGCTGGCACGTAGTTAGCCGTGGCTTTCTGGTTAGATACCGTCAAGGGATGAACGTTTTACTCTCATCCTTGTTCTTCTCTAACAACAGAGTTTTACGATCCGAAAACCTTCTTCACTCACGCGGCGTTGCTCGGTCAGACTTTCGTCCATTGCCGAAGATTCCCTACTGCTGCCTCCCGTAGGAGTCTGGGCCGTGTCTCAGTCCCAGTGTGGCCGATCACCCTCTCAGGTCGGCTATGCATCGTTGCCTTGGTGAGCCGTTACCTCACCAACTAGCTAATGCACCGCGGGTCCATCCATCAGTGACGCAAAAGCGCCTTTCAACTTTCTTCCATGCGGAAAATAGTGTTATACGGTATTAGCACCTGTTTCCAAGTGTTATCCCCTTCTGATGGGCAGGTTACCCACGTGTTACTCACCCGTTCGCCACTCTTTTTCTTTCGGTGGAGCAAGCTCCGGTGAAAGAAAAAGCGTTCGACTTGCATGTATTAGGCACGCCGCCAGCGTTCGTCCTGAGCCAGGATCAAACTCTCATAATGATTTGTTTGAATGACCATACGGTCATTAAGCTCATAAAAATTAACTTTGCTAGCTATTGCTTGCATGTATTTGTTTCAATAAATTGAAACGTCCTACACATTGGTTCGTTTGCTTGCTTTGTTCAGTTTTCAAAGGTCTACAGTGCTGTGTTAGCAACTTTTATATCATATCAGAGCGACAATTGATTGTCAACTCTTTTTTAAAAGTTTTCTCGCTCGTTGTTTTTCAACTTCGCAGCGGCTGTCTCAGCGACTTCATTAGAATAACAAATGATTTGTTATTTGTCAACAAGTTTTTTTAATTAATTTTGTTGATGTATCAACATCGATTAACTATTTTATTATTGCGACTTCGTTATAATATCATCTGTTTCATTTTTGGTCAAGTCTTTTTTGAAGTTTTTTCAAACGCTCTTTTGACCCGCTGGCTCAATTGCCAACGTTGAATACTTTATCATTCTAAGAATGAAAGAGCAAGCTTTTTTCTGAAATATTTTCAACTAAGTCGAGATAAACAAAAAAACTACCCAAAATAGGTAGTTTAATCAATATCGATCGTACGAAAACGGATCTGATTTTGATCGTCTCGTTTTAAGGTTGTTTCTTCTTTCAGATAAGAAAACTTCTTCTCATTGATCGCTGGATTCTCAAGCATTTCTTCATAACCCGCAAAAATATCATGGATATATTTTTTATAAGCTTTTTTCTTTTTGATTCTTTTCTTCATTTGGCACCGTCCTTTACGTGCTTATCTTAGCAAGCCGAAAGGATTCTGACAACCATTATCCGCATTTTCATACCAAAAATTCACTTTGACACAACTATTCCATTAATTCAGCCAAGTGACACTAATGGAATAGAATGCTTAGCTTGCGGTCAAACGTTTTTGAAAAGCCAATCGCTCTCCGTTCGGAAAAGGGAATGTTACCTCTCCTTTGTATTGATAGCCAGCTGCTTGAATATTCTTTTGCATACCAATATTAGCTTTATACGTATCGATACGTAAATCAACGATTCCTTGCTCTAATGCAACCACTTCAAGAGCTTGCAGCAATTTGGCGCTTAACTTTTGCCCTTTAAAATGAGAACTGACAACGACGCGATGAATGGATAGATATGGACCGTTTCCATCCCACCCTGCGCCGGTAATTGCGTTGTAGACAGGATCTTCACCAGAAACCAGTGCCGCAGACGCTGCGATTTTCCCATCTTTCACTAACACATAGCTTTCACCTTTTGCAATATCTTCTTTGATTTGAGTTTCTTTTGGGCCATAGCCATTTTGCCATTGTGGGGATCCTTGAGCTTTTAAAAAAGCAATGCCTTCTTCAAAAAGCGCCATCAACTCAACCAGATCATCCTCCGTTGTTTTACGAAACTTCTCCATTAAAAACCACCTTTCTTCTATAAAAAGAAGCGGATAGTAAAGCATTCAAAGTCGTTCTTAATCAATCGTTTTTAATTTCCCCTGGAACTCACTGATTGATTGATACCCTTTTTCTTTCATGATCGCTGCTAATTCTTTCGTCAATCGTTCAAAGATCACCGGTCCTTCTTTTTGCAGCTCTGTGCCGATCTGCAACATAGAAGCGCCACATAACAAATGTTCATACGCATCTTGACCATTACGAATCCCACCAGTCCCGATAATTTTGATTTCTGGCTTGAGACGTGTATAGAAAGCCCGCACATTGGCTAATGCCGTTGGTTTCACATATTCGCCTCCCAAACCGCCAAACCCATCTTTTGGTTTGATGACTACTGAGTCAGTAGCAGGATCGATAAATAAAGCATTCCCAATACTATTGATTGAATTGATATAAGTTAACGGATACTTGTTCAATATCTTAGCCATCTCATCAAAGTGAGCCAAATCAAAGTATGGCGGCAATTTGACACCTAAAGGTTTTGTGAAAAAACCAAAGACTGTTTCCAAAATTTGATCGGTCAAAGGAAAATCATAGGCAACTTGGGGTTTTCCTGGCACGTTTGGACAAGAAAGATTTAGCTCTGTGATTCCTTCAAAATCACTTTCTTGGATTTTCTTCAATAACTCAATGTTTTCAGCCACGCTCATACCAGCGACAGAGAAAAAGAATGGCGCTTGCTGGGTCATTTCCTGCTGTTTTTTGATAGCATAGTCTAAGTAGTAGTCCACCCCTAGATTTGGTAATCCCATCGAATTGATGCTTCCTAACGGTAAATCGGTATAACGTGGTTCTGGATTTCCCGCACGTGCTTCTAGCGTTGCACTCTTCGTGACAAATGCCCCAGCTGCTGATGCCGCTAATTCATCTAATTCCTCGATCGTCATACAATGGACTCCTGAGGCGTTCATAAACGGATTTTTGTATGTATATTTCCCAAAATTCGTAGCTAACATTGATTCATTCCTCCAATCTTTCCAACTAGTTTACCGTTTCATTTCCGAAAATGCAATGCAATCTTCGCAAACTTTCTGCAAGCACTGACTAAAAGCAAGATAGTTAAAGACAAGTATCCAACTTAAATCCAAAAAGACTCTTCTATCAACTTTATTGAGCTGATAAAAGAGTCTAAGACATTTATTTTCTACGATAAAATCCTTAACGAATCCCCAAAGCAATCCGTGCATAACGACTCATTTTATCAGTCGTCCAAGCGGGATACCAGACTAGTTTTACTTCTGGATTTTTGACTTCTGGAATATCGCTTAATGCTTCGTGTATCGATTCAGTCAATACGTCGGCTAAGGGACAGCCCATTGTTGTTAAGGTCATTTTGATTATGGTATTGCCTGTTTCTGCATCAAATTCGACTTCATAAACTAAGCCTAGATTCACTATATCAATCCCCAACTCAGGGTCAATCACGGTTTCCAAGGCAGCCAAGACACGCTCTTTGATTGCTTCTGCTTCTACTTCAGTATATGCCACGGTTGAAGACCTCCTTTAATTCTTGTTTCAAATAATACCTTCTTTTGCAAGATTTGTAAATGGACGATCCTTGATTATGGACGGCTTTTCTTGTGTATTTTCAGTTCTGGGAAGACCCCAGTCGTTTTAAAGGTCCGTTGTTCATCATCTGTCGCAAAACGACCTGTGATCGATTGGGTCGGCACAAAGTTAATAAACGCATTGCCGTCTGCTTCTAAAACGGCTTGTTCTAAATCGTAGATCTCGTAGCGGGTCACGACCATCATGATCATATTGCCCGGTACGCCTGAATAGCCTCCGACTGAGGGGAACAAAGTCATGCCGCGAAACACATGCTTAGAAATATTTTTCCCAACAGCTTCCGCATTGGTCGTAATAATCATCGCCGTTACCTTTTGATGACTTGTGTGCAGCATGTCCACCACGTAGCTCATTGCGAAAATCGAAATGATCGTGTACAAGGCACTTTCCCAAGAAAAGACGAAACCTGAGACCATGACAATGATGCCGTTTAAAATAAACATATATTTACCGACCGTTTTTCCAGTCGTTTTTGATAATATCAACGAAAGGATATCCATTCCGCCGGTGGTAAAACCCATTTTCAGTGAAAACGCAACGCCGACGCCTAACAGTACGCCACCGAGCAAAGCGTTAACCAAAATATTGTCAGTGATTGCTCCTTGTGGAAGGATTATCGTTAAGACAGAAACGACAACGACATTGATAAAGCTCAATAGTGTCGATGATTTCCCGAGTTTGATGAACCCGAGAACAAAGATAGGCAAGTTTAAGAGGAAAATAAACAGCCCTGTACTAAGGTGAACGCCAAAATGTTCCAAGGCAAGTGCCACGATCAATTGGGCGACCCCGTTCATCCCAGCAGAAAGAACGTTTGCGGGAATCAAAAAGAAATTTAAAGCAATGGCTGCGGTGATACCTGACAGCAAAATAACCCCTATTTTTTTCAATCGTTCTGATTGTTCGTGCTTCGTTAATAACTTACTCACAATGATCTAGCTCCTTCACTAAAAATCTCCTTCCAAAGAATAGCAGTTTGTGTGAAAAAATGAAACAATTATTTGCAAAAATTTACTTTTCATTCCCGCATCGTTCGCCTCCATGTTAAAATCATAGGTAAGAGATGAGAGGAGTGATTGATTTTGGCAAAAGAAGCAAGTTTTGATGTCGTATCTGAGATCAACACAGAAGAAGTAAAAAACGCCATTCAACAGGCGGAAAAAGAATTGAAAAACCGATTTGACTTTAAAGGCTCCACGGTAGAAATCAAGATGGCTGAGGGCAAATTGACGATTGTCGGGGATGACGAATTTAAGCTGGAGCAAATCAAGGATGTGCTCTTTGGGAAGCTGATCAAACGGAATGTACCAACGAAAAATATTCAATTTGGCGAAACGGAGCATGCCTTGGGGGCAAAAGCTCGTCAAACGGCAGAATTGATCAATGGGATCGATAAAGAAAACGCCAAAAAAATAACAACAGCGATCAAAAACGCCAAGCTAAAAGTTAAAACTCAAATTCAAGACAATCAAATTCGGGTAACCGGCAAAAGTCGTGACGATCTGCAAGAAGTGATCCAATTGTTGCGTAAACTGCCTCTGACGATCGATTTACAGTTTACAAATTATCGCTAATCAAAAAAACTAGAACAGAGTCTAACGTGATGGTTAGGCAAAATCGGCCTTACCCGCTGATTTTGCACAACCTCACCTGAAAGCTCTGCTTCTAGTTTTTTTCTTGCCAAAAATGAGTCAATGCCTTTGATAACTCTTGCGGCCGACGAATGTTTAAGGCATGCTGCCAGTGCAGTGGGAAAAGTTCTTGGTAACGCGGTGTCCGAAAACGTTGATCCAGCAATAACACCACGCCGCGATCGCTGACATCCCGGATCACTCGACCGGCTGCTTGCAGGACTTTATTCATCCCGGGCAGCTGATAGGCATACGCAAAACCAGCTGCTTTTTTCTCATCGTAATATTCCCGAATCAATTCTTGCTCGTGATTGATTTGCGGCAGTCCGACTCCTACCACTGCCGCACCGATCAAGCGATTGCCTTTCAAGTCGATCCCTTCAGAAAAAATTCCACCAAGGACACAAAATGCCACTAATGTTTTTGGCTGGCTCTCTTGTCCGTCTTGACTTGTTTCTAGCAAGGATGACCGTTGCCGCTCAAGAGATTGAAACTGTGCAAGAAACGCCTCGCGCTCTGCTTCGTTCATGGCTGTCCCCTGAATCAAGACCTCCACCTCTGGCGCCTGTTGGGAAAATGCTGCCGCCACATCATCCAAGTAACGATAAGAAGGGAAAAAGACCATATAGTTTCCCGCTTTCGCTGCGGTCATTTGCTGGATTGCATCAACGATTGCAGGAATGCTGGCTTCACGTTGGCGATACGTTGTTTGGATATAGTCTGCAATAAAAATCCCCTGATTTTTCGGATCAAAAGGACTTGGCAGGCGATAGCGCAAAGCTTCATTGCCGCCTCCTAATACCTCTTGATAATACGACAAAGGAGTAAAGCTCGCAGAAAACAACAGGCTGGCCTTGCCCTTATCTAACACAGATTCCAAAAACGGCGCTGGTTCGATGCAAAATTGCCGTAGTTTGATATCATAGCGGTCGATCTCCACCGTCGTTTCGTAGTGATCATCATAAAATTCACTGATCTTCAAATAATGGTTAGCTTCAAAATACACTTGCAGCAGTTCTTCTTGCAATTCATGCTCAGGATTTGCCGGCAACCATTCCTTCATCAATTCAGCTACTTTGTATAGCTGATTGACCATCGTTTCATGGGGAGCTGCTTGATGGTGGTATTCCCACTCTTCCTCTTTTGCTATTTGAGCAATAGCCGCAAATTCTTTGTCAACTTTGTTTAGGGCGCGTTTTAATTTTTGCTGGTCATTGGATAGTTTCTTCTTTAATTCCTTAAATGGCTGCCGGGTAATGGTTGCCGAATACATTTCTTTGGAACGGTTGACTAAGTTATGGGCCTCATCCACTAGAAAGAAATATTCTTCATCCGGCTCCTCAAAAAATCTTCGCAAATAAACGGTGGGATCAAACAAATAATTATAATCACCAATAATGACATCGCAAAAGACACTGACATCCAGTGAAAGCTCGAAGGGACAGACCGTATGTTTCTTTCCGTAGGTCTCGATCACTTCTCGGGTTATTTGATTCTCGTGATGCAACAGATCCCATAATGCTTCGTTGATTCGATTGTAATAGCCTTGCGCATACGCACAGTGTTCTGGCGTACAGTTTCGTTCATCTAAAAAACAGATTTTGTCTTTGGCGGTAATCGTGACACTTTTGGTTTCACTACCGTTGTCTGCTAACTTGCTCAGTGCATCTTCAGCCACTTGTCTGGTGATCGTCTTCGCCGTCAGATAAAAGACCCGATCAGCCCCTTCTTCCCCTAGCACTTTTAATGCGGGAAACAGCGTTGACATGGTTTTTCCAGTTCCAGTTGGCGCTTCCGCAAAAAGTCGCTTGCCATTTTTTAGTGTTTTATACGCCGCTGCTGCTAACTCTCGCTGCCCTTTGCGAAAGGTTTCAAAGGGAAAAGACAGCAGCTGCAAAGACGTATTGCGGACACGGCGCCAATTCTCTTGAAAAACTAACCATTTATGATATTCCTGAAGTAATTCTTCATAAAAAACAGCTAATTCTGAAAACTGAAATGTTCTTCTCGTACGGGTGGTCAGCTTTTCAGTGGTTTGATAATAAGTCAATTGTACGGCGATTCGATCGATGGGTCTCTTCGGATAATTACCTTCAGCAGTAGGTTCCGCTTCTGGTTTCTCTTGATTTTCACTGTCACTAAGCGCTGCTTGTTCATTTTCTTGTAGTAAAAACAAATAAGCATAAACCATTCCCTGGGCAAAAAACAAATCGATTTGATCTTCAGGGATATCTTCGAACGCTGGTTCTGAAGTTTTGATCTCATCGATCACCCAAGAATTAAGAGTTGCATCAAAAAAGAGACCATCGGCACGTCCTTCGACAGTGATCGAATCTTTCTCAATTTGGCTTTCTCGTTTGAAAAAGACTTCTTTTTGATACGCATCCCCAGCCTCTTTTTGTAGTTGGCGATGGATGCGGGCGCCTTCTTGCGCGGTATGATTACTGACTTTGCGGCTATCAATATCGCCTCGGCGCAAAATAAATTCTACGATTTTTCTAACCGCAACTTTTCCTTTATACACGTGTTCACCTTCTCGTTTGCCATTATAGCGGATAGATTACTTTTGGAAAAGCGAACAGAAACAGCTTTTCATCCTCTGCGGAGAGTATCCTATCCAAACAGGTTTTATCACCATGAAAAAACCACTTGCAACAAAACACCTACTCATCAGATAATTGACTTCATTTTTTCTTCCAGAAAATGGGTTTGGCGAAGGATTTACAAAAAAGCCTACTCTACTCACCTAAGCAAGTAAAGCAGGGCTATTTTTTGAAAGATATTTATTGATCGACTTGAATATCATAACTGACACCATTTTGGTCAAAAGCTTGTTGATTGTCTAGATCTAAGGTGAACTCAAAGGTCCGTCCATCTGCTTTGATCGTCAAATGCTTCCCTTCAACCGTGTATGATGCATCTTGATAGGTGATCTCATAAATTTGATAAGGGTCGTTGGACAACTGTACCTCTGAATGGGAAAAATGACGCTGAAAATCACTTTCGATTTGTCCTTCATACAAGGCAACATCACTAAAGCTGGCTGAACTATCTTCTAAATCTGCCATCGGCAAATACTGCTTAACGATCGTCAACTCATTCTCATGAAAATCATAAACCCCTTGGCTTTGCGGAAAGATGACACTCTCATCTTGGATCAGCATCAAATCAAGGTCGCCATTTTCAACCGTTTTTGAGGCGGAAGTAACAGTTTCAGAAACTTCTTTCGAATCGTTGATGGTTAGCTCCTCTTGGCCACAGCTCACTAAAGCGAGCGCGGCGAAGCATAGAGTGAAAAAAAATTGCAGGGATTTTTTCATAAAAACACCTTCTTACAAAGAGTTGAGGTATACCAATCAAAACTAACGCAAGATACAGATCACACACTTTCCTCGAAGTTGGTCACGAAGAATGTTCATGCTTTCGTCAAAAACTAGACCCGTTTCAAACGAATCAACGCTTTCTTATTTTAATTAGTATAACAGCAGTTTTTTGCTAATGCGGTTTCTTAGAAAAATTTTCGAATTCCCACAATAATTCTAAGCTTTTCTCTCATCAAACTATTGGTTATCCTTATCACCTGCCTGCAAAAGGGTTGATCACAGCATCTTCACGAAGTAAAGCCTATCCGTGCCAAGCACAGGTGTATCCGTAAGCACAGCAAACGGTTCGAAGCCGACTGCTTGGTAGAATTGCGGCGCTTGGTAGTCTTGGGTGGTAACCGTCACGGAACGACACCCCGCTTTTTTACCGTGATCAAAAAGTGCTTTTATCAATTGTTTCCCGATCCCCTGATTCTGATGGCTTGGATCAACTGCTAACAATTGAATATGGATCGTATTGCCTGTCCGTTTTCCAATCACCCCACCAAGTTGATCCTGATTGTCAAAAAAAGCAAATGAAAGCTGCTCTTGATCGGAAAAGGCACTCACTGCCTCTTTTTTTTTCGTTGAATGATTTAGCCATTGACAGACTGCCTGACGATTGTCTTCTGCGTTTATCGTTTTTATCATTAATTTTTCACTCCTAAAAACCTTTCTTTGTTTCCTCTTATACTTTAAGCTATACTTATAGTCAGACACAAGTATTTGTGATCCTAGGAGGTTTTAGCATGAAAATCATTGGTTTAGTGACAGGACCCGTTCAAGAAAATTGTTACCTAATTTGGAAAGAAGATGTTTTGTTGATTATTGATCCTGGAGCAGAAGCAGCGAGATTGATCGCTGAGATCGAAAAAACAGGCGCAAAACCAGCAGCGATTTTATTGACCCACACTCATTATGACCATATCGGCGCAGTTGACCATTTGCGGGATTATTATCAGATCCCCGTTTACGTGAGTCCGCTTGAGCAAGGATGGCTAAGTGATCCTATGAAAAACCTTTCTGGCCGTCATCCTGAATTAGGAACCATCACCGCACGTCCAGCTGAATTCGAGCTAGAGTTGAAAGAGTACGAGATAGCTGGCATGTCCTTTAAGGTTGTTGCAACCCCGGGTCATTCCATTGGCAGCGTCAGTTTTATTTTTGACAATTTTGTCGTTTCCGGAGACGCCTTATTTAAAGGTAGCATTGGTCGGACAGACCTGCCAACCGGAAATTTGGAACAATTGCTGACCAGCATCCAAACGCAACTCTTTGTTTTACCGAATCAAATGGCGGTCTATCCTGGCCACGGAGAACCAACAACGATCGAAATTGAGAAACGGACCAATCCGTTTTTTAACGCATAAACGTATGACGAATCAAAAGGAGGAATAACTAGTTATGGCAAAGACGGAATTGTATGTCGTGCGTCACGGAAAAACAATGTTTAACACATTGCAGCGGGTGCAAGGCTGGTGTGACACACCATTGACTCGAACCGGTGAACAAGGCATCCACTATTTAGGCCTTGGGTTACGCGATGTGGATTTTGTAGAAGCAGTATCCAGTGACAGCGGTCGAGCGATTGAAACCATGCGTCTGATACTGGGTGAACATGTCAGAGGACCGGAGATCCCTTATCACATCGACAAACGGATTCGTGAATGGTGCTTTGGCTCCCTTGAAGGGGCATATGATGCAGAAATGTGGGGCGTTCTGCCGCGGATTCTTGATTTTCCTGATTATGATGAGATGATTGCTAATCATGTCACGTTTGAGGCGATCGCCAATGCGGTCTACCACGCCGATACAGCCAATTGGGCGGAAACCTTTGATGTTTTGACCGAACGTGTCAAAACAGGGTTTGAAGATATCGCCTATCGCGTTGAGAAAAAAGGCGGCGGCAATGCGTTAGTTGTGTCTCACGGCTTAACGATCGCTTTTCTTTTGCATCTGATCAATGATGAGAACAATGTTCGTATGGATATTGAAAATGGTTCGGTCACTCGACTGATCTACGAAGACGGCAGCTTTACCATCGCCGAAGTTGGTAACACAGAATACATCAAAAAAGGCTTAGCGCTCTCTCAAGAGCTTTTGTCCTAAGAGAAACCTCTGACGGCTAATCAATTTCTTCAAGAAAGGAGCAGTTTTTGTTTTAAAAACTGCCCTCTTTTTTTAGGAAAAAGATTGGTATTCGAATCAGGAAACGGTATACTAAGAGTTGTATTTTGTCATAGAAAGGACTGGACCAATGTTTTTTACAAATTTTATAAAAGCGATTTTATTTGGGATCATTGAAGGGATCACGGAATGGCTGCCAATTAGCAGCACTGGTCACTTGATTCTTGCCGACGAATTTATCGGTTTGAATGTTACCCCCGAATTTATGACGATGTTCAATGTTGTCATTCAATTGGGCGCGATACTAGCGGTCGTCTACTTATATTTCCATAAACTGAACCCTTTTTCCCCACAAAAAAATGAAATAGAGAAAAAAGATACGTGGACGTTATGGTTTAAAGTTATTGTTGCGGTCTTGCCATCGGTTATTATCGGATTGCCGTTAGATGATTGGTTAGATGCGCACTTCTACAACTTTTTCTCCGTTTCGATCGTCTTGATCGTTTATGGGATCGGCTTTATCGTAGTTGAAAAACGAAACAAGAATAAAGCACCGAAATGTACCGATTTGAACAAATTCACCTACAAAGCGGCCTTGATTGTCGGCATGTTCCAGGTATTGGCATTGATCCCAGGAACTTCTCGTTCTGGTGCTACTATCTTAGGTGCTATCATGATCGGCGCTTCTCGTTATGTTGCTGCTGAATTTTCATTTTTCTTAGGTATTCCCACCATGTTTGGTGCCAGTGCCTTGAAAATCTTCAAGTTTTTGAAAGATGGCAATGCCTTTGATTTCCAAGGAACCGTCATCTTATTAACAGGAACCATCGTCTCATTCATCGTTTCGATCATCGCGATCCGTTTCTTGATGAACTACATCAAGCGTAACGATTTTACCGTATTTGGATGGTATCGTATCGTTTTAGGAATCATTTTGATCGGCTATTGGCTGATCCAATTATAAGCAAAAAGAGCAACTCTTGTGGCACTTACCTGCCCAAGAGTTGCTCTTTTTTTGTTTGAAAGGTCTCTAGTTCCTCACGTGTTTTTGATTACCATACCGTCAATAATATCCACCGCACTTTCGGTGTCGTTGATAATTGATTCAAAACGATCATAAACATCTTTCCATTTAATGATTTCAAGAACGTCCGTTTCGTCTGTGAATAACGCTTTTTTCATTTTTGAATACAAACGGTCTGCTTCTGATTCAATCGTATTCACATCATTAATCATTTGACGCAATGTTTTTGAATTTTTGAACTTAGGAAATTCTTTTAAGGCCGTTTCAACGCCTTGTGTCGCTTGAACGATCATTCCAGCAAATAAGTTGGTTTCAGGGCGGATCTTCGTAATGACCAAATTCTCAAATAAATAAGTCAGTCCCATAATGCCATCCAAAATATCATCTAGACGCTCTGAAATGACTAGGATGTCCTCGCGATCGATAGGGGTGATAAATGAATCATATAACTCATTGGTTAGCTCAGCGATCACTTTATCCCCTTCTTTTTCCAAAGCATGAATCTCAGCTGCTGCTTCGGTCAATGCTCGTTCAGAATAATCGTTGATCAAAAGCGAAAAACGTTTGGCAGCTAAATGGCCGTTCGTCGCCAACTGCTCCATTGCTGCAAAATAATCGAATCCTTTTTTTCGTGCCATTACTTTCTCTCCTCACAAAATTAGCAATAAAAATTTGACCATTAGAAACGCAATCAATCCACAGCCAGGAAAGGTTAAAATCCAAGCATAGATCATTTCTTTTACAATGCGCCAATCAACGCTAGAAAAACGCCGAGACGCTCCAACGCCCATGATAGCGGTCGTTTTCGTGTGCGTTGTTGAAACCGGGATACCAAATACGGAAGACAAGAACAAACAGATTGCTGCAGTAACATCTGCAGAAAAGCCTTGGTATTTTTCCAGTTTTACCATATCCATCCCCACTGATTTAATGATCTTCATCCCACCGACCGATGTACCGATCCCCATGGTCAAGGAACAAAGAACCATCACCCACAGTGGGATGGCAAAGCCATTGCCGGTCTTTTCAGCAAGATTGTTGTAAAAAAGGCCTAACATGAACACACCCATGAATTTTTGTCCATCTTGGGCACCATGCAAGAAGGCATTGGCACCAGCCGCGATGGCTTGACCAACCGTAAAAATTTTGTTGGCTTTTCGCCGTTGGGTATCGCGAAAGAGCCATACGATCAGTTTCGTGATCAAAAATCCACCAATAAACCCCATTAACGTAGACACAACGAGACCGATTAAGACTTTCATCCATTCTTCACCGTTGACTGCATGTAAACCACCCAGAGCCATGGCAGCCCCTGTCAATCCCGCAATCAATGCGTGAGATTCACTGGTTGGGATCCCAAAATACCAAGCTGCGACCGTCCAAACAACAATTGAAAACAAGGCAGCGGCTAATGCGATCTGTGAGACCCGAAAACTCCCGCCTGAGTCAAAAGTCACAATATTACTGATGGTTTCTGCAACTTGCGCATTAAAATACGTCATCACCAGCACACCTAAGAAATTCATGACGACTGCCATGCCAATGGCGATATTCGGGCGTAAGACTCTCGTGGAGACAGCGGTTGCAATAGCATTCGGTGCATCCGTCCACCCGTTGACGAAAATCACCCCTAATGACAAGACAATCGTTAGAAACAAAGCGATATTCACATAGATTCCCCCATTTAAAAATTCCGAAGTAATCATAGCATAGAAAGCTCTTTCTGTGTAAACTTTTTATAACTATTCAGTAAAAAATGTGTAAAGAAGCATTTTTCAAAACCATAAAGCAAAAAATAGCACGGCCAAAAAACAAATTTTTGTGTTAAGTAAAATTTCTTTACAACTTTTATTGCAATCACTCTTGGCATTAGGTATAATGACTAGTGTTGATTTATACGTTTTCTAAACGTAATTGAACTTTTTTTTCGGAGGTGAAATACATGCCAAACATTGAATCTGCAATCAAACGTGTTCGCAAAAGCGAAGCGGCTAATGCTAAGAATTCATCTCAAGTAAGCACAATGCGTACAGCAATCAAAAAATTTGATCAAGCTGTTGAAGCTGGTGCTGATAACGTAGATGCGTTATATAAAGATGCTGTTAAAGCAATCGATATGGCTGAGACTAAAGGATTGATCCACAAGAACAAAGCTAGTCGCGACAAATCTCGTTTAAGTAAAAAAATTGCAAAATAAGCAAATTAAGAAAGGCGCAGCAATCATCGATTGCTGCGCCTTTCTTTTTGACTTACTGTTTGCCATGTTTTAAAACAAATAGCTGGAACAAATACTCTTTGTCCATCTGGCCACTTTTTACTAAGTAATCATTTTCGATCAATTCGTTATAGAGTGCCGCTAATTGCTTTTCTCCAAAGCCTCGCGCTTGCTGCATCGCTAACTTCACTCGGTACGGATGAATCCCCAACGTTTCTGCGATATTGGCTTGCTGGTAGCCAATTTTCATCAAAATCGCTGCCTGTAACAGTAGACGGACTTGGCTGATCAAAATAGCATTGATCTTGATCGTCTCTTCCCCTTGCAATAATAGATCGTCATACAAGCGCAACGCATCCGATACGTTCCCCTTTAAGACATCACTGGTTAATTCAAAGACATTATGTTCCAACGTCTTAGGGATCAACTGCAAGACGATCTCTTTCGTGATTTTATTGCCGTTTCCTGCATACAATCGTAGTTTCTGTAACTCCTGCATCGCTTTTGATAGTTGCAGATCCGTTAACCGTAAAAACAAATCAAACGCCTCTCGGCTCATCTCGATGCCATCATTGGCCAACGACTGTTGGAGATACTGACGCACGTCGGCTTCTTTCATAGGTGCGACATCAATCACAACTGCGGCTTTCTTCAGCTGCTTAGTAATTTTTTTCCGTTCATCTAATTTATCGACATCTGCAAAAATCACCATTACCGATGATTCCAATGGGTCTTTGATGTAATTCAAAAAATCATCTAGGTCATGCTCAGGTGCATTGCTCTTTTTTTCAGCCGTTAAGAAAAATGGCCGCTCAACGAAAAGTAATCGCTGATCGCCAAAAAAAGGCAACGATTGAGCTTCTTGGATCACCATATCAAGGGGATCTTTCTCCATGTCAAAGGAAGCAAAATTCAGATCATCTTTCCCAACGGAAAAACGCTCCAAAAAGGCCGTGCGAACTTGCTCTTGTAAAAACATTTCACTGCCGATGACTAGATAAATCGATTGCAACTCCTTGGTTCGAATTGCTTGCAACGCTTTTTGTAATTCCATCGTTCCCCCCGCTTTCATTCTTATCCTACCATTAGTCAATCGGATAGTCTAGCAGCGTTTTTATCAAAAATGATTGTTGTTTTTCAGACCAAATAAATTGGATCATGCCTTGCTGATCGGTTCGCAAAACGGTCTGATTTACCAACGTTTCAAGCACCTCTTCATGAGGATGCCCGTACCGATTGTTCCGTCCACTTGAAACGATCCCGAATTGGGGATCGATTGCCGCAACAAACTCAGGTGCCGTCGAGGTTCGACTGCCATGATGCCCTAGTTTCAATACATCAACTTTAAGATTCGGATAATCATGAATCAACTTTTTTTCCCCTGCTTGTTCGAGATCGCCAGTAAATAAAAATGTTTTATCCCCTACCTTGGTTTTAATCACCAGCGAATCTTCGTTTTGCCCTGCACCTGATTCTGGTGCCAATACTTGCAACTGAAGGAAATCACCCACTACTTGGCCAACCGTCGTCCAAACAACGCTTGTCTGCTTAGGCAGTTCGTTTAAAAGCTTGGCGATGCGGTGATCTTGTTCACTTCCTGGTACGAGATATAACGTTTCAACGGGGATCGCCTTCATCAAGGCTAGTGCGTCCCCCATATGGTCCGTGTCCCCATGAGTTAGAAACAAACCAGTAATCTTACTGACTCCCTCCCCTTTCAGAAAAGGAATCAATGTAGATTCCGCGGCAGCTTGTCGTTTGCGCTCTTGCCAGTTTTCTTTCGGAAAAGACAGTGAACCTCCAGTATCGATCACATAAACTTCGCGATTTTTTTCTGCCTGCAAAACGATACTATCGCCTTGACCAACATCGACATAACTAATGGTGGATAAAACGCGATTCTGCTGAAAGACGATTGGTACAACAAGCGAAAAACAGATCACCAGCAGCCACCTTTTCTTTTGGTAAAAGAGCATGCTGAACAAACAACAACTGCCAGCCAATCCTGCAGGAACGGCACCCACTGTTATCGATACGCCTCCTACAGCGCCCACGACAACTTCCATAAGCAGCAAAAGCCCTTCAAAAAGTGCAATCAGCCCACTGATGGTTGGAAAAAGAGTCCCAGTAACGAACATTAAGAAACAGGCTGGCAGCAAAACCATTTGAAAAAATGGTAAAAAGACAAACGTCAAAAAGCCCCCAAATAATGGGAATTCATAAAAGAGCGAGGCAATGACAGGCGCAGCCAGCACCGTGAGGAACTGACAGCGCCAAAACCACGTCAATCCGATTGGTCGCTGCATTACTATCAAGAAGGTCATCAAAAGACTTAGTTGCCCCGATGTTTGAAGCAATACTTTGGGATCAACGAATAAAAGAGCCGTTAAGACGATCCCATAATGATCACTTGCCGATAGCCGTTGTTGATAAAGAGTGGTCACTTGAGTAACCGACAATGCCAAGACAGCACGCCAGACACTAATGCCGCCGCCACAAATCCCAATTACGACCAAGAAAAAGACCCCCATTGGCAACAGCATTTCTTTTTGCGTAAACCCCAATCGGCAGAAGCATCCGCGAAACCATTTGAAAAATAAGACAACATGCATTCCTGAGATCGTAAAAAAATGCAATAAGCCACTCGCACGATACATTTGACGTACTTCTTGAAAGCCATGGTCTTTAAAACCAAAGAGCAACGCATTGATATAGGCAGCTGAGCGTTCAGGAAAGATTCGTTGAACAGAAGAAATAACATCTGCTCGAACTTTTGCAAGTGAAAAGCCTGCATCTGCTTCTTCCATCCCTACCATTTGCTCGATATGGACTGTGCCAATAATTGATCGACTAGCTAGATAAGCAGAATAGTCAAATCCATGGCGGTTTCGTGGTTTTTCAGGAAGAGAAAAAAATCCTTTCACCAGCAGCTTTCTCCCCCAATCGGATCGATTCTGCCATTGCTGTTTTTCAGTCTCTGAAGAAATTGTGTAACGGCCAATCACTTTACCTGCAGAGGATTTTGCTTCAAATGTAAGTAGATCGCCATTGATTTTGATCGTGTCTGGCAGCACATTGACTACCCCTTGATACTCACCTTCTTGTATGTTCCCAGTCCGAGAAAGAGAAACGCGGACACTTAACAGCAACAGTCCGACAAAACAAATCATGCACAAAAATGCTTGTCGTTTTAAGACAAGCATCCCGAAATAATAAAGTGCAATGAGTCCCAGTAAGATGGACTGCCGATAGTAAGCAGTCACCGAACAAGCAAAAATAATACTAAGAAATAAAAATGAATCAGTTCTCTTTTGTTGGTTGTGCATCATTCAGCACACCAAATGAAAGTTTTTCAAAATACACCGGATCGAGTTCAACTTGGTGGACGGAAGCACCTACTTGTTGAATCAATTCCATTGCATACTGATTGTTGCGATAGTCATTCAAATAATGGATCTTTTTGACCCCTGCTTGCAAAATTGCTTTCGTACAGGGAAGACAGGGAAAATGCGTCACATAGATTTCCGCATTGTCTGTTGATACCCCTAATTTTGCACATTGCAATAAGGCATTCATTTCTGCATGAATCGTCCGAATACAATGGTCATCGACAACATAACAGCCATCGTCAATGCAGTGTACATCGCCACTGACGGACCCGTTGTAGCCTCCAGCGATGATTCGGCGATCTTTGACTAATGTAGCGCCGACTTCAAGTCGGGAACACGTACTGCGTAAAGACAGTAATACAGCTTGTGCCATAAAATACTGGTCCCATGGGATTCTCGTATTGCTCATTCGTTTGCTCCTTTGTCATTGATTAGTTCTATTCTAATCGAATTTCTTGAATTTTCAACCGTCATTTCTTAGTATTTCTTACATTTATTTGGTTCAGTCCGCCACTGTAATCATCTCTTTCAAGGACTCAAAGGTCTTCTCTCCGATGCCTGTGATCTTTTTTAGGTCATCAATCTGTTTAAAAAAGCCATATTCTTCTCGGTAAGCGATGATTGCTTCTGCTTTTTTGGCACCCACACCCGGCAGTTCTTGCAGTTGCTGCGCATTGGCTTGATTCAGATTGATTTGTGTCACTGCTGTTTGGCTGCCACCTACTCCTGAACCATTCATCTCCATAAACGCTTGATCCTCTTTATGTGGGACGATCACCATCTGTTGATCTTGCAGCACTTGTGCTAAGTTTATGGCTGTTTCTAACGCCTCTTCTGTCAGACCACCTGCTTGTTCGATCAATTCATACATCCGCGCACCTGATTTCAAGCGATAAATTCCCGGTTGGTGCACTTCCCCTTTGACATCTATAACGATCTCATACTCTTCATCGTGAAGACTATCTTCTTGAAGGGCTCCACCTTCCCCCATTTCAGACGATTGACCTGCTGCATCTGCCATTGAATGCCAGTTTGTTTCTTTTTTTTGCGAGAACGGTACAAACCAGATGATCAGCAATACCATCAAAACAGCACCACCAACTGCAAATCGCCAATAGTCTTTGAACAGCTTCCATCGATCCATTTTCACCACCTCATAGATGAAATACGCAGATAATTCAGTATTATTTGGAAAACGGAAAAATAAAGACGATCTTTTTGCAGCAAAAAAATGACGGAACCAATCATAGTGCTATTTTCATAGAATGCAAATTCTTAGACAAAATGACAATGTATTGCAGAATTAGGTTGCTGTTAAGGCAAATCTTCAAAAAGCGCTTGAATCAGATTGAAACTATTGATACACTATTTGATAAAAAATCACAGGGAAATGTTGGATGTCTAAAGTAACCCAGCGTCTCAAAGTCCATGGATAAGAATGCTGCCAATGATAATCACCCTTGTGATAAATTGAACATTTCATTTGAAATTTTTCACAAAAAAAAGGAGGCCGACTTGATTAAATCGTATAGATGGCAAATGATGCATATCTTACTGGGGAGTTTCTACCTAATCTTGATGATTTATTTCACTCACACTATTTATCAAACTACATATTTAGGCATTCGGGCTTACCAAATAAATGACGAATGGTTTATAAAACGTATTTATGATGGTGGTCTGGGAGCGGATACTTCGCTGCAAATCAATGATCAGCTAGTAGAGCTCGATGGAAATTTGCCAAAAGAGAATAAACAATTGACAAATTGGCTAGTTGTCGAGCAAATCAATTCACTCACGATCCAAAGAGAGCAGCAACGAATCACTTATCGCTTTGATTCGCCCAAAACATTTCTGCCGATATTTTTTACACTTTTAGCTTTTAGTGGATCGTTAGTTTTATTCTTGCTCTTTTTTTATCGAAAACAGCTTCTTTCAAAAAGATCACGGCTTTTTTATTTATGGCTCTTTGTATTTGCGTTTATTTTTTTAGCGGCGTTTCCTTCAAGTATTGGGAATACGTTAGGTAGAGTGATTTTGATTATCTCCTTATCCACTTTTCCATTTTTCTTGAATTCATTTTTGAAGATCAACAGCTCATATAAAATAAGCAATATAGGAATCTTTCCAGCACTGCTCCTCCTATTAAATCTAGCAGCAACCTGTTATGCCGCTTTTTTTCAGATTGGCTATGTACTCGCTGAATATTTAGCAGTCGGTTTTGTTTACAGCTTGATGCTACTGACGCTTGGCGAATATTGCTTCTCTTTTTTTAATAAAAGTCACAAAAAACATAGAACAGCTACCAAAGTCAACCTTCCAGTAATTCTATTTGTAAGTATTGCCCCTTTTCTTTTTTTATATGCATTCCCTATTGGATGGAGTGCACCTTACTATATGCTGGTATTTTTTATCTTTCTGCCTTTTATAGGAATTTTCCATCGCTTAGCAATTGATCGCGTCTTGAAATTTCGGTACCGTATCACAACCAGATCGATCTATCTGATACTCTCACTATTTTTAACGGTAATCGTCATTTTTATCAGCCAACTTAACGCTTACGTTCCTAATCTACTAATTATTCTTTATCTCTTCCTTTTAATATATACTCTTTTGCCACTTCTACAAGAATTATTCTATTTAGCAAGTCGCCATAATGAACCAATGAATTCACTAGATGTATTTTTAGCAGTTGAAAAAGAACGAGAGACAATTTCAAGCTATATTCACGATGGGATCATTCAAGAGATCATCCACTTGTTACGTCAAATTGAAAATGATAGACAAACAGTGCCAAAAGAAAAAATCATCCAGCAGCTTGATGAATTGATTTATGATTTAAGAGAACTTTGCTCAGATATATATCCTCTGCTTCTGCAAGAAATAGGATTAGAAAAAACATTGGCTTCTCTTTTCGTTCAAATACAGCAAAACCACCCTGTGCTCATACATTTTGCCTATGACCGAACCATCCATTCAGATTCACCTGAAATCAACAACTTCATCTTGCGCTCAGTCAAAGAATTGCTCAATAACAGTATTTTGCATGGACATGCAACAGAACTGATAATCACAAATGCAGTTGAGGATGATACAGTAGTATTCGAAATTAGTGATAACGGAACTTTTGGACAAGACTCTCTTAGTAAAGGTCCTCATTTCGGATTAAATGTAATTAAAGAAAAGCTTTCGTTATTGTCGGGTAGATTTGTCATTCACTACTCACCTACAACCATTCAGCTTAGAATTCCAAAAAATATTTTCGAAGGAGCAAACTATGCCGATTAAACTTGCATTGTTAGACGACCACGAACTCGTCCTTGAAGGAATCAAAAATACGCTGCAAAAAGAGCCCTCATTTTCGATTATAGGCGCATTTACAAAACCAACAGATTTTTTTCAAGCTATGGCAAACCAGTCAATTGATATTGTCCTCCTCGATATGATGCTGAAGGGCACGCATGCCTTTGAGCTGATTCCTCGTATTCACACCTTAACTGATGATACTTTGCCAAAAATAATTATGCTGTCGGGTTTTTATGAACCACTTCTTCATAAGCGTGCCTTTGAACTTGGTATATGGGCTTTTTTGAGAAAAGAAGCTTCGTATGATGAATTGATCACAACGATAAAAACGGTCTACCATGGCAATAAAGTTTCCCCTGAACACCTTTTTCTTGAAAAAGACATGCGTCTCTTAAGTGAGATAGAACGGCAAGTATTAGAATTGATTTCGCAGGAACAAACCAATGAAAAAATCGCAAAAAAACTATTTATCAGTCGCAGAACCGTCGAAAACCACGTTTCATCTATCTGCAATAAGTTGAACGTACAAACAAGGATCGGTGCTGTTCGAGAAGGAATCAAACTGAATTTAATCAAATGATGAACTCCGCAAAAAAACATTCGGATAATACGGATGTTTTTTTGTTTTTGCTTTATTAAGATAACAGTACATACAAGAAAACTTTAGGAGGATCAAAATGATCGAATTGAAACATATCAATAAATTTTATGGTGAAAATAATCGTAAAATCATTGCATTAAATGATGTGAGCCTCACGATCAATAAGGGTGAATTCACCATCATTTTAGGACCATCAGGCTCAGGAAAAAGCACTCTTTTAAACCTATTAGGCGGTATGGATCGTCCAAGCCAAGGAGAGTTTCGCATGGGAGAAAAAGAAATCTCTCATCTTTCTGATGAACAGCTTTCAGATTATCGGCGCGACGTCGTCGGTTTTGTCTTCCAGTTCTACAACTTGATTCCTAGCTTAACCGCTTTAGAAAATGTCGGCATTGCACAACAACTGAGTACAAATAATGAACCAGCCTCTCACTACCTTGAATCTGTAGGGTTATCCCATAGAAAAAATAATTTCCCTAACCAATTATCTGGCGGAGAAATGCAGCGAGTATCGATTGCACGTGCTTTGGCAAAAGCCCCAAAACTCTTACTTTGCGACGAACCAACTGGCGCTTTAGATTCACATACAGGGAAAAAAATATTATTTTTATTAAAAAAAGCTGCGGTGAATGTGGATACTGCTGTGGTGATGGTCACACATAATGCAGAGTTCGCTCAATATGCGGATAAAATTATTCATTTACATGACGGAAAAATCAAGTCGATTGAACAAAATAAGCCTCTGAAGGCAAAAACAAAGGAGTCTTGATATGAAATTTCTGTCTATAAAACTGGTTAGAGATCTTAAAAGAAATTGGACGCAATTCTTCTCCGTCTTCTTAATGGCGTTTCTAAGTGTCCTTGTATTTGTTGGGTTACAAGGTGTTTGGGGCGGTTTGGAAAAAAGCCTGGACAACTTTATTGATGCAAATGGTCTGGCAGATGCTTGGGTTTATGGTACTGGCTTTACTGAAAACGATATCCAATCAATCCAAGCACTAGATGGGATAGAAAAGACATTCTCTCAGTACGAATCTACAGTTTCTGATTTGACTAATCAAGCGACTTCCTCATCAACAGAACGCACTTTGACTCTTAGTGCACCACTTGGAAAACCTATCGCAGAGCCTTATTTCGTTCAAGGTACTACATTCCATGAATCCCCTGGCTTTGTTTGGATCAATCACGACTATGCACAGGCGAATGATCTTACCTTAAATCAATCACTGAGGATTATGGTTGACGGTCGCGAAATTGAATTGACCATAGCAGGGATGATTTTAACAACTGACAAGCTTTTCTTCACTGGTACACAAGAGTATATTGCCCCCGACCCGAAACGCTATGGCTACGGGATTTTATCAGAAGCGACTTTAGAAATGATGCTGGAGACATCCGTTTTACCTAACGTCGTCGAAGTCTCTGGGACTAACTCTCGCTTAAGAACCGAAATTGAATCGATTATGGGGGAACGCCATATTGCGTACTATGATCAAGCAACCTTGACGGAAGTTTCTGAAGCCTTGGGCCGCGTCACTCAAATTCGAAATCTATCCTTTATGTTTTCGTTCTTGTTTATCTTACTAGCAATTCTTGCAATGTATACAACGATCAAACGGTTGATTGATACCCAAACAAAAGAAATCGCAGTCCTTCAAGCGTTGGGGTTTTCAAATAGAACAATCGGGTTTCATTTCACTAGCTTCGGCTTGATCATCGGCAGCTTTGGCATCGCCGCTGGCTTGGCAGTAGCGCCCTTGCTTTCGCATTTTGTTTTAGAAACGCAAAAGAATATTCTATCTCTCCCACACTGGACAGTTTCCTACAATTCCCTTTCATTAATCGTTTGTCTGCTCGTGTTAATCATTTGTATGGCTTCTGCTTATTTTGCTTCTGATCAAGCATGTACTGGCCTGCCAGCGGACTTCCTTAGAGGGAATACAAAAGGCAAGAGTGCCCATTTGTTACTAGAAAAGCTTTCGTTCTTCTGGAACCCGTTAAGTTATGAAGCCAAATGGGGGTTTCGCGATGCTGCTTCTAACAAAATGAGAGTTTTAATGGGGATCATCGGAGTTGCTGGTGGTATGATGCTGATCACAGCCGGACTAGGCATGCCGCAATCCATCAACCACTTAGTTAACAAAGCTTATACAGAGGATTTTACTTATCATCAACGAATAAATACTAGTGATTCAGCATTTTTGGAAGAATCCTTTGGACAAGAGGTGCAAATTTTGCCTACCCGTTTTGCACCTGATGACGGCTACAATCGCTTACTGATGATCATTGATCAAGGGGATTTTGTTCATATGAAAACATCTGACAATGAGTTGATCACTCCTGGCGGTATTTATCTAACAGAAGGTTTTGCTAACAGAGCGGGCATTCAAAAAGGCGATCAAATAGAAGTCTTTCCTGCATTTCATGAAAGCTCATTTCGCTTTGAAGTATCTGGGATCATAACTAGTGAAACGAACCAAGGTGCTTATTTGTTAAAAAAAACTTGGCTGGAAGCTGGTGGGACTTTTCTGCCTCAGACGCTTTTAGTAGACGAGGAAACTGCTGAAGCATTGTCCGGCAATCCTGCAATCACATCAACGATTGCGCGACAAGATCAAATGGACAATGCGTATGAATTTGTTGATAGTCTAGGAGGGATCTTTACAATGATCATTGCTTTTGCAGTTTTGTTAGTCATCGTTGTCCTATACAATTTAGGGACGCTAAATTTTGTTGAACGAACTCGTGACTATACGACATTAAGCGTCCTTGGCTTTAGAAAAAAAGAACTTCGCCGAATCACCATGATTGAAAATGCTGCAACAACGATGGTTGGCTGGCTGATTGGAATTCCTGCAGGAAGTTGGTTCCTTTCACAGTATGTAAGCACCTTTTCAACCATTACGATTGAATACACCGCCCACTTCACCTGGATTAATGTCGCAATCGCCTCTATGATTGTTTGGCTTAGTTCGTTAAGTACAACATTTCTTGTCAGCCAACGGCTTAAAAAACTGGACTTGGTTTCTGCATTGAAAAATGTTGACTGATTCCCTACTAAAGAAGGCGCACCTATAATTGGTTTCTACAAGTACACCGTCTTTCTAACCTACTTAAACTTTTTTTTGGAGGTATCGGTATTTATAGCACTTCAGTTTTCTGCATCTCTTTTTTCTTCTCTGTTCATTGACCACGATTGCTGCTTTTTTAATCGAAAAAGTGAATTGGGGTCTCTTTGGTACTTTCGGTATGTACTGGCTCGGACTAATTTGTGACTCATCACTAATTTTTTTCGTCACTGACAGTCTCATTCGGATATCTGGGAATATAGGAACGATCAACATTTCTGAAAAAGGAAAGCCGCTGATTGGTATAGGGTCGATCGTTTTAATCATAAGCTACTTGATTTATGGGATTGTGTCGGCAAATCGTATTGTCCATACGACGTATAAAGTAAAGATTGACAAAAAAGTCCTCTAGAATCACTAAAGATCGTGATGTTTAGCGATTTACACTTAGGATATGTGAATGGTCAAGAAAGAGTTGCTCGAATCAACCAGCTTCATCCCGATATCGTATTAGTTGTTGGTGACTTTTCCGATGGCAATCTTCAGGCAATTTCAAACCCAAATCAACTCATCGAATCACTTCAACAATTATGATCAACTTATGGCAATTGCTTGATTTTGGGGAATCATGGTGCTGGAGCCACTTTCTTGCAAATGCTATCGTTTATCCAGGAAGCAGGAATCGAAATACTCTCTGATGAAGCAATTTTGCTCGACGAAGCTTTCTATCTTATTGGTCGCAAAGATCTTTCACCTATTGGTTATCAAGGAACGATGCTAAGAGCAGACTTGTCAGCTTTAGTCGCACCAGAGATGACTTCCTATCCTGGTATCCTCACGGATCATCAACCTTCGCCTCTGTCTGACTATCAAGATGTGGATCTCATCTTATCTAGACATACACATCATGGACAGCTTTTCCCTTTTAATTTAGTGACCAAGGCTTTTTACGAGATCGATTATGGTCACTTACAAGCAGCATCCGGTGAACAAATCATCGTCTCTTCTGGTGTTGGTACCTAGGGACCGCTTCTAAGACTAGGTACAACCAGTGAGATCGTCACAATCAACGTCACTTTTGATTAAAAAAAGTGTATAAAACAACCAGACAAACTTTCATAAAGATTGTCTGGTTGCTTTTAGTTGTCTATTCTTTTTCAAACAAACAGCAGATCCGCTGATGCCCCCCCTCATCCTCTATTTTCTCACTGACTATTCTAAAACCTTTCATCTGACTGATTTCATAGCCACATGTTCGTGGCAACTCCACCGTTAAGCGAACGGTACGATCAGTCTTTTCCCAGCTTAAAGCTACTAATCCAAACGTACTTTGTAAGGAGCCTTTGACATGGGCTATAGGTACATCGAATGCTGGTTGTATCAGTATCCCAGCGCTTGTCACCTGAATGCCTAATAAATGACGGACAAACCAATACCCATAAGAAGCAAACATGGCATGATTCAACGAACCCTCGTAAGTGGCTGAATGTTGCGGCGTTGGAAAATGTTCCATCAAAGTGCCATTTCCGCTTGCCAGCATTGCTGCATAACTAGGCGCAGATTTCCTCGTTAACCAATCAAAAATAATATCATTATAGCCAGCTTCAGCCAGCAACTGATAACTCCATGCCATCCCGAAGATGCCGAAAGAGAAAATACCCTCTTGCTGCTTGATCCGTTGTACTAGTTTTGGCAATATTCGTTTTTTCTCACTGAGTCCTGTCTTCATTGCAAAGATCATGCTAGACAAGGTGCCCGCACCGTATTGCTCATTTTCTTTAGAAAACTTCTGTTTGATTTGCAGTGTCGTGTACTGGATCGCTGCTGTCACTCGCTGACAATAGTCCTCTTTACCAATGATCCTCAAGTCGATCAATTCTTGGTAACGCTGTAGTAAAAGCAGATACATGCAGGCAGAGCAAAAGGACTGATCTGGCGAAGTAATAACCCCGTTTTGCTGAGTTTCATCAATTGCTCCCCAATCGCCGAGACAGCACTGGGCGATATAATCAAAATCAAAAGCGAGTAAATAGTTGAGATGCCTTTCCAACTGTGGACGCAGCTTGGCAACCGCTGCTTGTTTTCCATAGGTCTTCACCAAGGCCAAAGCAAGCTCTGAAACTACCAATTGCCACCCTAACGCACCACCACCATTTGATGGACCATTTGTCATGATTCCTACAAATGGCGCAGTTGCAGTCATTGCACCATCCGATCGTTGGTCGTTGGCAAAATCCCACAACACTTTTTCCAACAACGGCTCAATCGCCAGATCTGCCATCTGCGTTGGTAGTAACGCAACGATGTCCCCACCATAACCAAAGCGCTCACGAGTGCAGTCCTCAAAATAAGAGTGGATGTTGTTCAACCGCGTGGCTTGTCCAACCGCCCATAACTGATCCAAGAAAGGATCGGAGGTTTCAAGTGTCACCAACGATTTCACATCCGTATGCAAGCGATAGGCTTTGATTGCTCCTACAATCGCTTGAAGGTTGTCAGCAGGTTTCGTCTCGATCAACACATAGCGAAAGGAATGATACGTGTAACGGTTTTCAAAAACGAACGTCTTCGCTGCCGTTTTCTCAATGATGTCTCGTTGAACGATAGGATCATCTGGCTGCTTCCCTTCATAGGGATCGTAGACGCCATAAGTTCCACTGATCGTAGACGTATAATCAGGGCTGCCTTGCTCGTCTAATGTTTCTGCATAGCTGATTCTGATCCGACCAATGAAATCTTCCTCAAGAGTACAAGTAAATTGACCGCTGATGATTTGACCGAAGTCAATGAGCAGTCCCGCTGCAGTTTCGGTCATTTTTTGGGGAACGATCGATTGTGTGCGCTTGATTTTTGGAATAAAGCTTGGCTTAAAACGTCCCGCGGGTCCAGCAATTTGTACCGTTTTTCCTTCTGGACGAGGATCAGGTACATCGGTAACGATTTCTCCTATATAAAGATTGTTTTGCAAATAAGGCCCAAAACTACTTTGCCACTGATTGTCTGAGTAAATGTAGCGATTCTCTCCTCCATCATTTAACTGAAGCTCCCCCCAGAAACAGGGTTTGCCGATCGCTAGTTGTTTTCGGATGTTATACCGACCTAAAATCTCAATCGGAGCAGGGTTGTACCAGCCATTCGCAAGTTCAACTTCGATCCGATTGTCTCCCTCCTGTAAAAAATCAGTTAACTCATAAGTATCATAGTAGACGACTCGATCATAGTTCGTTACATCACTGTTTAAATAAACATCTGATACCGTTTTTCCATTAACAGACAAGCGATAAAAACCAAGCCCGCAGCAATCAATCACTGCATAGGAAGGACACTTTTCCAGTGTGAAAGAGCGAGACAAGCAGCTATTTTTCTCTTCTGAAAAGTAAAAACGTTCTTTTTTAATAGGATCATCTAAGCGAGTGATCCACTTGCCCATAGTTTCTTTAGGTTTCTCACGCTTTGCTATCGTGAAAAACACACTACTGTAACTGGTGACATCGTTTCCTGCTCCGGCGGTCAATTTGACTTGATATTTTTTTCGCTGCAGATGCTGTGGCAAGTGGACCGCCATTTTATTCTCAGAAGCGGCTATGTTGGAAACGTCATACACTGCTTGCTGCTGTTCATTGAAAATTTGCAATCGGTAGCCTTGGTGATTGGTCATCGACCATTCAATAAGGATCGGATCATTTAAATCCACTGTTAATGGCTTTGTCATTCCGTTGATGGTTATCGTTTCTTTCATAAGCTGCTCCTTTCGTGGGTTATTGTGCTTCTTCAACACAGATCTGCTTATCAGCAA
This sequence comes from Enterococcus sp. AZ149, assembly GCF_051714285.1. Lineage (NCBI taxonomy): Bacteria > Bacillati > Bacillota > Bacilli > Lactobacillales > Enterococcaceae > Enterococcus > Enterococcus sp. AZ149. The sequence continues at coordinate 1,546,656 of NZ_JBIORO010000001.1, read as the reverse complement.
CTTTGATAAATGGCAACCAAATCATCGTTGCGATCACGATCAAGACGATTTGTAACAATGCGCCCATGATACTACCAGTGACAAAATAGCCGCTAATGATCGGCGGAGTCGTCCACGGAATTTGCGCAAGCCCAGTTGGGATCGGGACTAGCCCGAAATAAAAAGCAAAGTAAGCGACGATCGTTGTGACGGCATTTGCAAAAACAAAAGGAATGATAAAACTGAAATTCAACATCAACGGTATCCCGAACAACGCTGGTTCACCGATATTGAAAATATAAGGAACACTAGCAATTTTTCCAACCTCTTTGTACTGTTTACTTTTTGCTACGATCAAAATAGCAATGATCGCACCAACGACGCCAATCGAAGCAAAATGATTCCGAAAACTCATACTGATAATATTCGTTGGAATCTCTCCCGCCACTGATGCCACACGATTTTGGTCTTCAAGGACTTGATGGATTGGGTCCATCACTGCTTGAATGATCGAGGTTCCATGAAGGCCAAAAAACCATAGGAATTGCTCGAAAATTTTCACAACGACCATTCCAACTAGGGAGCCACCTAACATAGTTAATGGAATCCCAAGGGTCCCATTGATCAACGTCATGGCATCACTGTTAAATAAGGCTTCGATGATGAGTCGGATGACCCAAATCGTCGTGATGACAAGAAAAGATGGAATCACCGATTCGAATGGACCAGAAACAGCTGGTGGTACCGCTGCTGGCATTTTGATTTTGATTCCTTTACCCTCAATTTTTTTATAAAGAACTGTACTAAAAATACCGACAATAATCGCTAAAAACATCGATTGCGCGCTAACGCGGGTGATATCTAAAAAAGACCCTGCTTCCATTGCATCCAACGGTGTTAATAGTAAAAAGGAAACAAAAGCAGTTAAGACACATTGCAAAACGTTTGTTTCAAGTTTTTCTGCGAGTGATTTTGCGAGGGAAATGACAACTAGCAAACCACCGATTGCGAGTGTGGCATTGTTGACATAGAGCAATTTCTCTTGCCAGACACTAGCATCTTCTGTTCGCAACACCATAGTAATAAAATCGGTCACTTGTTGGATCGGAAAAAAAGCAATAATTAAAAAGATCGACGCAATAAAGGTGAATGGCATGTAAGCTAACATTGCATCCCTAACTGAAGTAATATAAATATTCCCATTAACTTTACTTGCAAATGGACCAAGGGTACTTTGGATCTTATCCCCTAATGATGGTTTGTCGTGGTTCATGGTGATTCCCCATTTCTTTCGAATTTGCTGGTACTATTGACTATTATTATCATCCGGATTATGATAATTGATAACGCTACCATACAAGTATTATATACTATCTCTACCTGTCTTCAATGACGATACTCTACTATTTCATTGACTATTTTTTACCTAAGGAGAAAGCGATGGATAAAGAAAACATTCTGCAGCAGTTACAACAATTGACGACTACTGAAGAAATAGCCCTTAAAAAGACGCAAACCCTTCCATACAATTATGAGGATTTCAAGAAAGTCTACACTGAGAAAAATGAGCCAATTTACCAATATACCTTCGAAAAACACCTTTCTCGTCTCATACGAAAACGACCGCAGGATAGCGGATTTCTTAAGACAAGCCAGCTCTTGATTTTAAAACATGCACGCTTTTCTTCTACACCACTACATCAGCATGATTTTATCGAAATGAATTATGTTTTTTCTGGAACAGTCACGATCATGATCAATGAGAAAAAAGTGATCCTAAAGGCAGGTGACTTTTGCTTACTAGATACTGGGGTGATCCACCAAATTATCGAAACAAATCAAGACGACATTGTTATTAACTTTTTGATCAGCAAAGAGTACTTTTCCACCCAGATGCTCAGTCGGTTGGCATCCAATAGCATGATCGCCGATTTTGCCATCAATGCGTTATCTGAAAGCCAAAAGCACAATCAATACCTAGTGTTTGAAACGAGTAACAACGACTATTTGATTGATGCGATTTTTGGGGTCTTGGCCCAGTTCTTCAATCCCTCCTTCGGTTCTCATGAGGTCATCCATTCCTATATGATCATTATTTTTTCCGAACTCGTTCGTAACTTCCAGGAAAAACAACGGATCGAGTCGCAAAAAAGTGACCAACTGTACCTCGGAGAAGTGTTGGACTATCTGGAGAAACATTTCGCTACTTGCACACTAGCTTCGGTTGCGGATGCATTTGGATACAACCCGAGCTATTTGAGTCGCCGTATCAGTCAGCAGCTTGGTCGATCCTTTGTGACGATCCTTCAAGAATTAAAACTCAATCAAGCCAGTTTATTGTTGAGAAGCTCTTCTCTGCCTGTGGAACAAATCGCACACCAAGTCGGCTATAAAAATGTCTCATTCTTCTATAAGCTGTTTCAAAAGAAGTATCAGTGCTCTCCTCATGCCTACCGTCAAAACTAAACAATACTGCTGCACACCATTTTATCGACAAAAAAACACTGCTCACTTGATGCTGCTAACGCAGCAATCTCAAATGAGCAGTGTTTTTTAACTAATCAATTTCAAGCAATTCAGGAATTCACGACGCCGATCCTCGGTGATACAACGTTGTATAATATGGCTGTTCGCTGGTATCGATCGCAATACCGATCCCGAGAAATTGATACTCATCGTTTAGAATCGTTGCCCGATGTCCCTCTGAATTCATTAAACCTTGATGGGCGTAAATACTGCTGGCTTGGCCAAATGCCAAATTCTCCCCTGCAGCAGTGAAGCTGATCCCGTCTTCTTGCATCCGATCAAATGGAGTCGATCCATCTAACCCAATATGGTCAAAATATCGATGTTCTGCCATGTCTTGGCTATGCTTGACGGCAGTCTCACTGGTTGCTTCACTGAATCCAAGGGGCGACAAACCAAATTTCACTCGGGTGGCATTCGTTAATTCAAATAACTGTGTTCGTAAGCCGCTTAAAATGGCGGCTTGATTTTGGCGAAAATCATTCGCATGGCGTGTTTCTAGCGAGCGATTGATGATTTGAATCGCAGTCACTGTATCTTCGGCATGAACATCATAGAAAAAAGTAATCAATTGGTCGTCTTGTAAGAACAGATCATAGTCGGCATCAGAATCGATGCGATACCGTCTTGATCCTCGTTGTAGACTTTCTTGGCGCGTACCCATCTGATTACGAACGCTTGCTTTTGAAGACCCGATACCTAGCGTGTCATCGATAAGAATCGTGTCTTGATTCGTATAGATCCCTTGCGCAATATCATGTTCATCGTACATCACCATCATGAAGTTACGAAAATCATCGTGATAGGAAGTCCAGTTCAGTCCATACCTATTCGCTGATTCATTGATCGCTTCTCCAAAGGTTTCTTCGATCACTTGTCGTGATTCATTATATAAATATGTCTGGGCAGGTGTTTCTGCCGATGGCCTGGCTGAAGTGTCTTGTGAAGGAGAAAATTGGGACGAGAGAGATTGAGTGATCTCGTTGAGTCGAGCATCCCGAAATGCCAAGCGCCCGTCTTGCCATGTAATCATCTGGCTCACAAAATAAAGAAGTCCGATGAGAAAAATGCTTTTGATTAAGAATTTTATTTTTTTCATATGACACCTCCGTCAATGAATCATTATGTGTTAGCTGTAGCGCGATCGTTTATCCACTCATTCATCCCTAGATTGGATCGCTGATAAACCGTCCTGCCTTTTCTAAAGACTATCATTCCTGTGGAAAATTGACCAGCTGCAGCATGAAACTTCTTAGATGGTCTATGTCTTTTTAAGCTCCTGTTAAGAAACTTTTTTACTCACGAAAACTTTGCAGCGCCATCGAACGCTCCATCAATGGATTGGCAATTTTAGCTAAGGTATGACGATCGTATTCTTCTGGTCGCTTGATAGTGAGGTAAAGAATAAACTGTGGATCATCCGTTGGATAGATCGAGACCGCCGAATAAATATAATCAAACTCTCCTGTCATGTAACCTTGACCATTCTCATTGGCGATCTGAGCAGTCCCAGTTTTGACAGAAATCTCATGGTTCGTCAGTTGGTATACATCATAAGCGGTGCCATAGCGTTCATCCGTCACTACATCGGTCATGTATTCCAATACAGCATCAGCCGCTGTTTGTGCAATAGGCTGAGAAACGACTTCTGGAAAAACTTGGGTCTCTTCTCCCACTTGCCGAATCAATTGCGGACGAATCATCTCGCCACCATTGGCAAATGCGCTAAATAACTGCATCATCTGCATCTGATTGACCCCAATCGCATGGCCATAAGAACTCATGGCATAATCCACCCGATTTCTTGAAGGTAAGATACCAGGCACCTCACCGGGAAGCTCACTTCCTGTAACTTTCCCTAGTCCAAAATCAGTTAAATACTGCGCCCATGCATCAAAACCGATCCGTTGCTGAAGTCGAACCATCCCAGTGTTGCTTGACCAAGCTAACGCTTGCCGCATCGTCAACTCACCATTTGCTCCTGAGTCGTGGTCGTTGATGACTCGATCTTCAATCTGCATACTCACAGGATTGTAGCGTTCCGTCGGATCAAAAACACCTTCATCAATCGCTGCCGCAACGGTTGCCAGCTTCAAGGTCGAACCTGGTTCATACATCTCTTCCGTAAAAAGATTACGCCAAATAAAGTGCTCATCCGCAATTCCTTCTTGGGTCTCTGGATGAAAACTAGGTCTTTGAGCCATCGTTAAAATCTCTCCAGTTTTCGCATCCATTAATAAAGCCGTCAGATTCTCTGGTCGTGTTTGTTCCATAACCTCATCCATCACTGATTCAGTGAATAACTGCAGATGAGCATCTAATGTCGTCCAAACATCGTTCCCATCTACGCCTTCTTCTACCATTTGATTGGTTGCAGGAACAGGATTCCCTGAAGCATTGACTTGAAAAGACTCTCGCCCATTTTGATTCTTCAAAAAGTCGTTCAGTACATATTCTAATCCAGAAACTCCGACTCGAATTTCATCATCATCTGACGTTGTCCCTATCAAATGTGAAGAAAAGATGCCATTCGGATAGCTGCGACTTGAACGAGCATCGAAATAGATACCATTGATTCCAGCTGCATCAAACGCCGCTTCGATTTGATTTCGAGTGGTCACACTTAGACCACTGCCAACATTGCCAAATTCCACTTGAAAGACAGGCGTGTCTATTTGATTCGCACCGTCTGTCAAGATAGACAAAACTTGCTCGTTAGAAATAGGTAAATACTCCGAAAGAATCGTTGCGGTCTCCTCAAAGCGCTCTCTGTCTAAATACATGGGTCGGCCATTATCAATGTAATCTTCAGAAAGAACCGCTCGAACAGTATAGGAAAGAATATCCTGTGCGATCACTGTCCCCTGCCGATCAAAAATTGCCCCTCGACTTGTTTCGATGGATCGTGAACTATAATACAAATTTTCTATTCTTTCAGACAAAGAGACGCCAGCAATCACACCGACTTGAACAATGTAAATCAAACGTGCAGAAAACCCCATAAAAAGCGCAAGACTGATTATGTATAACCAATGACCGACTAGCTTACGATTTTTCTTCGCTTTTTTCTTTTTGACTATATGATAGTCATACATCGCCAAAGCGCCCCTTTCGATCGAATATACCTCTATAGTATTGGGTATTTGTGATGATCTTGTGAGGGAAAGAACAATTATTTTTCAAAGAGTCAATTTCCTATTAATTCAGCGATTATGCTGTGATATACTTTAAAAAATATAAATTATTTTTAAGGATGTGAATAAAATTGCGAAAAATATTGATTGTCGATGATGACACTCATATGCGTGCCCTAGTGAAAACTTATGCGGAGATCGAAGGGTATCTATGTTTTGAAGCATCAGATGGAAAAGAAACTTTGGAAAAATTAACCAATCATTCATTCGATTTGATTCTCCTAGATGTCATGATGCCGGGAAAAGATGGCTTTCAGACGCTTTCGGAAATCAGAGGTAGCTGTAACACGCCAGTCATCATGATTACCGCTCGAAAGGAAGAGTATGACAAACTCTTTGGCTTCAATCTTGGTGCCGATGATTACATCGCCAAGCCATTTAGCCCTAAAGAGCTGATGGCTCGCATCAAAGCTGTGTTGAAACGAAGTAGTCAATTTCAGTTCGAAAAGATCGTTTATGGCGATCTCGAAGTCAATGTTTTTTCTCATACTGTAACGATCAAAGGGAATCCTCTGCCGCTTACGCCAAAAGAATTCGATCTGCTGGTCTATTTGACAAAAAATAATCATATTGCTTTGAGCCGAGAATCAATTTTAGAAGGTGTCTGGGGCTTCGATTATTTCGGTGATACCAGAACAGTGGATACACACATCAAGTCCTTGCGAGAGCGTCTAGGGGATTACCGAGAGTTGATCCAAACGGTTTGGGGCGTTGGGTATAAATTTGATTATGAAGACTAGTCGGTTAGGTTTTACTTACATCAAAAGTAAATTACTCGTGCGGCTTTGGTCCGCCAATATGCTGCTGGTCATCATTGGCATTGCTTTTTTATGGACTGTTCAAATTTTGCTCTTTGAACCAAATTATATCAATGTAACGAAAGAATCACTTTTAGAAACAGTTCAGGAAACAGCTGCCGCTGTTGAAGAAATGGCAGTAGATCCAGATGATTTACCAGAAGATCCATTGCTTTTCCTCAGTAAAACGATCGTTGGGACTCTTTTTTTAGTCGACGAGTATGGCGAAATTCTGGCGACATTTAACAATGGACAACAATTAAACATAGATGGGTTGAGCAACGAATACAGCTGGTTGTTATCTCATGCACCCACTGTCCTTAACGGTGAGAGCCTTAGTGCTGTAGAAGACTTTGAAAAGTCTTCTGCCATTCTTATTGGCGTTCCTACGACTCTTTTCCAACGCCCAGCTGCCCTTTTGCTCTCCAATACGATCACTCAAATCGAAGCGCTTCAAAGCATGAATCGACAGCAACTCTTTCTATTCACCATCATATTAACAATTTTTGCATCAACGATCTCCTTTTTTTTAGCACAGCATTTTATTCGCCCGATCAAAACCATCAAAGAAGCCATCATCCGCTTAACCAACGGAGAGCTTTATTCCGTACCCAAACTAAACCGTGGCGATGAATTAGGTACACTTTCTGAATCTGTTGCGGACTTAAGTACAGAACTTCAGCGAGTAGACGTGTTGCGAAAAGAAGTGATTGCCAATGTTTCTCATGAACTACGATCCCCCCTCGCGTTGATCACGGGTTATGGGGAGATGGTACGTGATGTTTCTGGAAGTGACGAACGCCTTCGAAAAGAACATATGGAACTAATTATCAGCGAAGCCCACCGTATGAGTGCCATGGTTGATGACATCATGGATTTCTCTATCATGCAAGCAGGCTATACACAACTTAAAAATGAAATCTGGAATACATATGAGGTGGTTTCCTCCGTCGTTGCCTACGCAAGAGGGATTGCCAATCAATATGACATCACTGTCGATTTTGAAGCAGATAGTAAGAATAGAATTGCTCTTTTTGATCGCATCAAAATGGAACAGGTTTTGCGTAATTTAATAAACAATGGCATCAACCATACACCTAAAAACGAGCGTCTTTTGATCAAATTAACGAATACATCTACAAGAACAAAAGTTGCTGTCATCAATCCCGGAAAAGATATCCCTCCAGAACAACTCGAACTCATTTGGGAAAGATACCAACGCGTCCAACATCAAGCAGGACATAAAGAAGGAACCGGCATCGGCTTAGCGATCGTGAAAACCATTTTGACTTCTCACGCCTTCGATTATGGCGCTGAGTCGAAAAATGGCGTGACTTCTTTTTGGTTTGTTGTGCCGAGACTAGAAGACCAATGAGAACCACGTTTATACCGTTCATCATAAGTAATGAATGTCTTACTTTCTTTGCACAAAAAAAGCCTTGATTTCTCAAGACTTAATGATTTCTTGTATTTCAGCCATGGATTGGACGGTATGGTCGGCGGATACATCTTTTAAGATACCTTCTATATCATAAAATATCGTCTTGACACCTGCTCCTTGTCCTGCAAAAACATCCATCGTACGATCGCCGATCATGACGGTCTGATCTTTGTCTAAATGATATTTTTCGACAAGATAAATCAATGAAGTTGGATCAGGTTTACGGGGAAAGTTGTTTTCCGGTCCTACGATCTCAACGATCAGGTCTGCCATCTGTTCTTTTTCTAACAGCTCTTTTGTTGAAACGACATCGCGGTGGGTCAAAATGTAGTTCTTGCCACCAGCAGCAACCACGGCTTCTAATGTTTCTTTGGTTCCTACAAAGGAAAACGGCAAACGATCATCCAGCGCTTCATTTGCTTTGAATGCTTTAGTGAACTCTTGAAAATCTAAGTTGTATTTTTCAGCAACTTTTTTGGAAGATGAATCTTTCAATATATAATAAATCTCCGCTGGATCTGGATCGAAGCCATACTCCTTCAATGTCTTAATAAAAGCTTTTAACATGATTGGGTAGCTGTCGTAAAGTGTTCCATCAAAATCCCATATGTAAGATTGGTACATGATATCCCTCGTTTTCTCCCTTTTTCAAATGAATGAAACTTCCATTCATTTTCTGTAACTCTAAAAAGTTTACCACACTTTGTTTGGTTTGTCTTATTTATCAAGGGATTTCCTCCACAAGAAAAAACGCCATTGACCATACAATCCTTCCGCTTGCACAAACCTACATGCAAGCGAATGTATTGCAGAACAATGAACGTTCCTCCTTACGAAAAAATTACCAGCTACCAGAAACACCGCCACCGCTGCTGCTTCCTCCGCTAAAACCGCCAAAATCATTCGAAGAACTTTGTGTATCGGCAATGACTTGTTCTTGATGGGACACGTGATTATTCATCATCACAAAGAACAACGCCATATTCATCCCATGCGGGTCATACTCTTGGCGAGCATTATTTAAAACTGCTGCTCGATCAGAAGCATCAAATGAGGATAATTTGTTTGCTAAATCTGGGTGATTTTGATAAACCTGTTTCAAGTCAACTTGGAACAAGGCATCTGTTTTCACTTCCGCTATAACATTAGAAACTTCTTTCGGAATGGCTTGTACCATCTCAGGATAGGTCGCTTTTTCCGTCACAAGTTGCGCTAAATAACGCCCCTGCTCATTGCGTCTTCTGATCTCTTCTTTGGCTTGCTTAGCTATTTCTGCTCGATACGCATCTGCTAAAGGCAAATTCTCAGGTAACACCGCATCAGATAAATCATAGTCTGCCATCCGTTCAGACACTTCCCTGCCTAATTGGGCTTCATAGGTTTTTAAGGTGTCATGTTGTGTAAGGATCACCTGACCGAAATGTTTGACCGTGGTTTTTTTCTTCATCAGCAAGTTTGAAAAATAAGATCCAATTGCTGGATTCGTCAAGGCATGTTGGATAACTCGTTTATCCGCAGTCGACAATCCGGTGATCGAACTCAATTTCGCTGGCACGTAAGTACTAGTCACATACTGCGTAAATGCTTGTTGACAATCTTTTGCTGTCTGATACTGATGGTAACGCTGATAGTTCTTTCTATTGCTAGCCCATTTCAAGAAATCTTTCTGTTGGAAGTGACTATCTTCTAACAGATGTTTCGGCAACGGCAGGTGCTCTTCAAATCGCCGTTTGGTTTTAAGATGGCGAAAACTGATGAACCCGACAAGGCCTGCAGCTGCTGCCGCTACGACACCACTGACGATTTTTCCAATAGTGAACCACATTTGCTTAGTGGCTTCTGCTTCTTGTGCCTGTTTTTCTGCTAACATTTGATTGCCATCTTGATAAATCGTCCCTAATCCAATCGTTTCATCCGCTTCTTTCATTCGCTGATAGACTTCATTAGAAGCTGCCAATATCGCTGTATCATAATCTTCATCTCGTAATGCGTCTTTGGCATCTTCATCCACTAAATCATCTTCCGATAGCTCACTGAAGACATAGGATAGTCCATCGCCATAACCCAGACGAAATTCACGATCATCAATGGCAAAGAGAAACAATAGTCCATTATTGTCCTCTGGATTTCCTAAACCATATTCATTGAACAGTTCCAAATTACGCTCTTCAATCGATTGCCCATCTAAGGAAGGGATCGTGATCACAGCATATTCTGGCGCGCCAGTCAATGATTGGAACCCCTCTTTATTCAAGGCATCGATCTGTTCGATCGTCTCTTGTGAAAGGACCCCGGCATCATCGCGAACAAATGTCTGTCCAAAGGCAATTGATGGTTGAAGGACAAAAAATCCCATCAAACCAACAAAAACCAACATCCCAAGTTGGAAGATTTTCTTCATTTTACCACCCCTTTTTATCGTGTTATCTTTCATTGTATTCGATTCCAAACAAAAAAACATCCGCCTTAGGAATGAAAAAAATAGTAACAGGACCAAAAAACCTTTAAAAGACAGCATTCTGATTAGTCTTTTAAAGGTCACTTTATCATATTTTCTTACAAAATGAACACGAGCTAGTTTTTAAATGAATGGATCGGTGCGGGAATACGGCCGCCACGCAAAATGAAATCAGTAGACTTCGCAGGATTGGTTTTCATCACTGGCGCTGTCCCTAATAACCCACCAAACTCGATGCGATCGCCGATTTCTTTGCCTTTCGCTGGAATGATTCGGACAGCTGTCGTCTTGTGGTTGATGACACCGATCGCTGCTTCATCCGCGATCATTGCGGCGATCGTCTCAGCCGAAGTATCTCCCGGAATCGCAATCATATCTAAGCCGACAGAGCAGATCGCCGTCATGGCTTCAAGTTTTTCTAAATTCAATAAACCAGCTTCTACTGCTTTGATCATTCCTGCATCTTCAGAAACGGGGATAAAAGCACCCGACAGACCACCAACATGGTTGCAGGCCATTACGCCGCCTTTTTTGACTGCATCATTTAACAATGCCAAAGCAGCTGTCGTTCCGTGGGTACCGACAGATTCTAAGCCCATTTCTTCTAAAATCAATGCCACACTATCGCCGACTGCAGGAGTTGGCGCCAGCGAAAGATCGACGATCCCGAATGGAACGCCCAAGCGCTCTGAAGCCACGCGCCCGACCAATTGCCCCATCCGCGTGATCTTGAAAGCTGTTTTTTTGACTGTTTCCGCCACGACATCAAAGGACTCGCCTTTGACTTTTTCCAAGGCACGTTTGACGACACCAGGTCCGCTGACACCGACGTTGATTTCCACATCAGCTTCACCGACCCCATGAAAAGCCCCCGCCATAAAGGGATTGTCTTCCACTGCATTCGCAAAGACGACGAGCTTCGCACAGCCCATATCTGATGCCTCAGCCGTCTTCTTGACTGTTTCTCCCATCAGACGTACTGCATCCATGTTGATCCCAGCTTTCGTTGATCCAATATTGACCGACGAACAGACAAAATTGGTTTGAGCCAAGGCTTCTGGAATCGATTCGATCAATGCAAGGTCGCCGCCTTGATAGCCTTTTTCTACTAGTGCGCTATAGCCGCCGATGAAATTTACTCCGACTTCTTGCGCCGCTCGATCCAAGGTCTTCGCAACTTTGATACAGTCTGCGGGTGTCGGCTGGCAAGCTGCCACTACGATCGCTACAGGGGTAACCGAAATCCGCTTGTTAATAATCGGAATGCCATATTCACTTTCGATCTCTTCGCCGACTTTGACAAGATCTTTCGCTTTTGTTGTAATTTTTTGAAAAATTTTCTCACAGGTACGATCAATATCGGCGTCGATACAATCCAATAATGAAATCCCCATCGTGATCGTACGAATATCTAAGTTTTCTTCTTCCACCATGCGAATGGTTTCAAGTATTTGATTTGTCTCCATAGTGCCTCCTATAATTTATGCATGGTATCAAAAATCTCTTGATTTTGAATGCTGATTTTCACACCTAATGCCTGACCTATTTGGTGAAGCTCCTCACGAACACCGTCAAAATCCTGATTGGCATCCATGTTTAAAAGCATCATCATCGTGAAGTAATCTTCCATGATCGTTTGGGACACATCTAAAATATTGATTTCTAATTCTGCTAATTTCTGGCTGACACCGGCGATGATCCCAACCTTGTCTTTTCCAATAACGGTTAATACGGCTTTCATATTCTCCCGCCTTTCATTAAATTTTTCTTATTATAGCACAACAAAACCACATTTTCGATGTAACATCAAACGAAAATGTGGTTTATTCTTTAAATGTTCGTTATTACGCCCGTTCAATCAAGTTTGCTTGGCTATCAAACTCATAAATGATCGGCTGTGCGTTAGGAATATCGATCGTATCCATGTCATCTTTGGGCACGTCCTCCAAGTATTTGACTAACGCCCGCAAACTGTTCCCATGACCAGTAATGAGAATATTCTTATGATCTTTAAGTAACGGAACCACCTGATCTTGCCAAAATGGAACCACTCGGGCCACGACCATTCCCAGATTTTCTCCCTTAGGAATCAAGCGAGGATCCAAAGAATCGTAGCGTCGATCGAAATCATTTTCCTCCACATATAAAGGCGGTTCATCATATCCTCGACGCCATTTTTGCACCTGTTCTTTTCCATATTGTGCCACCATCACATCTTTATTGACCCCAACCAGTTGCCCATAATGACGCTCGTTTAAGCGCCATGTTTTGTGTACAGGGACCCAAAGCTGATTGCTAGCTTCCAAAACGGCATCACACGTGATGATCGTTCGTTGAAGCACAGATGCAAAGGCAAAATCAAAAGTAATCCCCATTGCTTTGATCTGTTCCCCTGCTACCCATGCTTGTTGCCGGCCTTTCTCGGTCAGCGAAACATCCAGCCATCCTGTCCAATAATTTTCGAAATTTGCTTCACTTTCTCCGTGTCGAATCAATACGACCTTCATCCTACCGCCTCCTCTTCACTTTTATTATCGCAAGAAATCAAAAAAATGTCTTATGTTTCGTTTTTTTTGGCTTCTTCTGAGACCATTTTCCATTTGTTCATTCAGTGTGGTCACATTTCTTTATTATCGGTTTTTTTCAAAGTGAAAGATCGAATATATATGTTTAGAAAAAAGACGCTGTGCCTTCTTCACATTGCTCTTGGTTGGATTGCAAAAAAATTGAATAAATGGTTTTACGCTCTACAACATTTTTTGACTTTTTTTCTCTGACTTATTGACTTCAACTGATGTTATGCTATGATAGTTTCTATCACTTATATGTATTTTTATACATTTATTAGTTATTATTTGCATTTTTAATAGATGCGCAGAAAAAGTTAAAGGGGCGTTTACATGAAAAGGTTTAGTAAGGGTACTGTTTTATTAGGGATCATCACAGCATTGCTGCCGTTTTTCTTTGTCGGACAAGCACATGCAGAAGAAACTGATCCAATCTATGAAAAAGTCAAAGAAAATGGTGTATTAGTCGTGGGTTTATCTGCCGATTATGCACCTTATGAATTCCGTGCCAATGTTGACGGAAAAAATGAAATCGTGGGAATCGATATTTCCATTGCCCAAAAGATTGCAGATGACTTAGGGGTCGATCTGAAAATCGAGGAACTTGGATTTGATGCGTTGTTAGGGGCGTTAAAAACAGGCAAAATTGATGTCGTCATCTCTGGGATGGCTGCTACGGATGAGCGCCGCAAAGAAGTCAATTTCACTGACACCTATATGGAAGTCCAACAAACTGTTCTGGTTCGAGCGGAAGACGCGGATCGTTTCCAATCGACGGCTGATTTTGATGGTGTGGCTGTCGGTGCACAACGACAAACCACCCAAGAAGAGCTGGCAAATACAGAATTGACTGGCGCGACTGTCACCTCTTTGCAAAGGGTGCCTGATTTGATCACCAATCTAAAATCACGCAAGATCGATGCGATCGTGATGGAAGGTCCCGTTGCCGAAGCATATGTGACGGCGAATGATACATTGGCATTAGCCGAAAATGTCACGTTTGAAAACGGTGTGAAGGAGACCGCCATCGCCATCTCGAAAGAAGCGCCAGTTTTACTGGAAAAACTCAACTCCTCCATTGAAACCATCATTAGTAATGATCTTTTAAGCCAATACAAAGAAGATGCCTATCGATTGATGTTTACCGAAGATGGCACGATCGATGAAGAGCAAAGCTTTTGGGAAAAATATCTGCCTTTTTATATCACCGGAACTGGCTATACCATCTTCCTAGCCTTGGTTGGGGTATTATTCGGCTCTATCGGTGGCAGTTTGTTAGCCTTTATGAAGCTTTCTAAATCAAAAGCACTGAAAGTCATTGCCGCTGTCTATATTGAATATGTTCGAGGAACACCTTTGTTAGTACAAATATTTATTGTATACTTTGGAACAGGCGTGTTAGGCTTAGAGCTTTCGAAATTAGCTGCCGGCTGTATTGCCTTAGCACTAAACAGTGCCGCCTATGTGGCAGAAATCATTCGTGCCGGGATCAATGCCGTCAACAAAGGACAGCTGGAAGCCGCTCGTTCATTAGGAATGAATCAGATCCAAGCGATGCGCTTCATCATTTTCCCGCAAGCCATCAAAAACATCTTGCCTGCTCTAGGAAATGAATTTGTCACGGTCATTAAAGAGTCTTCGGTCGTATCGGTGATCGGTGTGTCTGAACTGATTTTCCAAACAGGCGTCGTTCAAGGGGCCAGCTTCAAACCGTTTTTACCATACGTTATCGTATCATTGATCTACTTTGTATTGACCTTCGCCCTCTCACGTCTCTTGGGTGTTGCTGAAAGGAGAATGAAAACTAGTGATTAAAGTTGAAAAATTAGTGAAAACATTTGGCGAGAATACCGTCTTAAAAGAAATCGATCTTGAAGTGACACCTGGTGAAGTCGTTGTGATCATCGGACCATCAGGAAGTGGAAAAAGTACTTTCTTACGCTGCTTGAACCTTCTTGAACAGCCGACCGGCGGGAAAATCACCTTCGAAGGCAATGATTTATTGGCAAAAGGTGTGAAAATCGATCAGATTCGTCAAAAAATGGGAATGGTTTTTCAAAGCTTCAATCTATTCCCTCATAAAACGGTGTTAGAAAATCTGACTATCAGCCCGATCAAAGTCAAACAGCAAGAGCAAGCCGCTGCCGAAGAGACAGCGAAAGGATTGCTGGAGCAAGTTGGCTTAGCTGAAAAAGCGGATAGTTACCCCTCTAGCCTTTCTGGCGGGCAGCAGCAACGGGTCGCTATTGCTAGAGCGTTGGCAATGGATCCTGATGTAATGCTCTTTGACGAACCAACATCGGCTTTGGACCCAGAAATGGTCGGAGAAGTGTTGACGGTCATGCAAGCTTTAGCAGAAAAAGGCATGACGATGGTGGTCGTTACCCACGAAATGGGCTTCGCTAAAGAAGTTGCCGATCGTGTCATCTTTATGGCTGACGGTATCATTCAAGAACAAGGAACACCCGAACAAATCTTTGAGCATCCGCAAAATGCGCGGACACAGGATTTTTTAAGCAAAGTTTTATAGAAATTGGAGATGACAAAATGAACCGTCCGTTGATTGCAGAACGTTTTTTACAACCAGAAGAAAATCTTTTAATGGAGATCGCCACTCTTGCGAAGAAAACCCCAAATTTGATTGATTTGTCGATTGGTGATCCTGATTTGATTACAGATGCGACGATCATTGAAGCAGCTTTTGCTGACGTCAAAGCGGGTCATACAAAATACACCGCTTCAGACGGTAGTGCTGATTTTATCCAAACTGTCGTTGATTTTTATCAAAAGCAATACCAGCTTACTTTTTCTCCTAGCCAAGTACGAGGAACTGTCGGTGCATTGCATGGCATGTACTTAGCTTTGGCTGCCATCATTGATCCTGGTGATGAAGTGATTATTCATGAACCATACTTTTCACCTTATAAACAACAAGTCGAACTAGTCGGTGGTGTGCCGGTCTTTATCCCGACCTTTGAAAAAGATGGCTTTCAAATCGATGTCGAGGTCTTAAAATCCGCCATCACTGAGAAAACTCGGGCGATCATCATCAATTCACCAAACAATCCTACCGGTGCTGTTTTTTCTCCAGAAACTTTTGAAAAAATCGCAGCAGTTGCCATTGACCATGACTTGCTGGTCCTCTCGGATGAAGTCTATGAAGCCTTTTGCTTTGATGATACCTTTGTACCGATGGCAGCCTTCGCACCTGAGAACACCATCACATTCAGCAGTTTCTCAAAAGCCTTTGCCATGACTGGCTGGCGGATCGGCTACATGATCGCACCTGAATCGATCAATCTTACGGCAAAACTGATCAATGAGGCGATCGCCTATTCGGCACCAACCCCTTCACAACGGGCAGGTATTTACGCATTGAATCACTATGATACCCTCGTGCCGCAAGTGGTTGCTGTCTTTAAGGAACGACTGACTTACATTGAACAACGGGTTGCTGAGATCCCATTCCTTTCCTTATCCCCTGTCAAAGGAAGCATGTATGCCTTCATCAACATTGAACAAACAGGGTTGGACTCTGTCAGCTTTGTAGAGAAATTATTAAAAGAAACCAGTGTGCTGATGATCCCTGGGAAAGCCTTTGGAGAAACGACCGGCGATGGCTATGTTCGCTTAGCTGCCACCCAATCGTTGGACTTGTTAAAAGAAGCTTTCGACCGGATTGCCGCGTGCTCATTTGAATAAAGAAAATCCCACTCACTACTAGTGTGTGGGATTTTTATTGTTGATGGACACGACCAACATTTAGCAGCTGTTTCGCTAAGTCACAAGTTTCATGTAGAAAAAGGGACAGAAGAATCCGATTTGATTCTTCTGTCCCATGACTATCTACTCGTTTTTACTTTTTTGCTTCTTCAAGCAGTTTTGCCATCGCTTCTTTTTGATAAGCTTCTGTCAATTCAGCGATTTTTGCTTTTTGGGCTGCCTCGTCCATAGTTGGATCAGCCATTAATGCAGCTTGCATTTTTTCTTGGACATACGCTTGTCCTTGTGTTTTCATGGTGTCCGCTTGTTCTTTCGCTAAAGAAGCCAGTTTTTTTGCTTGATCCACACTCAAGACTTCCCATGAATCTGGTAATGAGAACGTATTGGTACGGCTGACATATTGGCCATCGTTATCAGCGATTCCGAACAAGAAGCGTGATAGGTCACTTTTATAAACCCAGCGCGTCGTTTTTGTTTCTAATTGAGCTGAATCAGCCCCTGTTTCCACGACATTGGTCACTTTATCAGTACCGGTTTGTTTTGGTTCCTCTTGATCAGCATCCGTTTTATACAGGTAGATTTTTTCCGTACCATCTCCTAATGGCTGATACAATAGCAAATCAAAATTCTCGTTATCGGCACTAGAAACCAGTGCTGTTGTTTTAGCAGTCGTTTCTTTTTCCATTCCAAAATGGTAAGTCAAATTGGCCATCAATGCGACGACACTAGCTACGAAGACTAGACCTAAGACCAATGATAAACCTGTTTGCCGCTTGTTTTTGGCAAAGACATTCAATACCGCAAATCCTAACACGCTAAGAACGATCAAAAGCAAGATCATTTGTCCGCACCTCCTTCAAGAACCGTCAATCGTGGTTCTTTTTTCTTTAAGGAGAAGGCGATCAAGAAACCTAAGAAACTAAACACCGCTGCCACATAAAAGGCGGCATGGTAGCCGGATAAAGTCGCTTCGATTGCTTGGTCTTTGTAGGCCAAAGGCGTTTTATCCAACAAAGAATCACTTGGCAAATTGCCTTTAGTCACGTTTGTTAAGACACTGATCAAGATAGCTGTACCAATCGAGCTGGCTACTTGACGGAAGGTATTGTTTACTGCGGTACCGTGACTGATCAAGTTTCCAGGCAAGGCATTCATTCCTGAAGTCGTTACTGGCATCATCACCATTGAGATCCCGAACATCCGAATCCCATAAAGAATAATGATATGCAAAATCGGTGTATCTTTTGTTAGGAAAGCAAATGGTAAGGTTGCGGCGGTCAAGATAAACATCCCGGTGATGGCTAAACGTTTTGCACCATACTTATCAAAGATCGCACCAGTAATCGGCATCATGATCCCCATGATCAGCGCACCTGGTAATAACATCAAACCTGAATGGAACGCTGATTCACCACGAATGTTTTGGATATACAATGGGAGAACCATTTCAGCACCGATCATCGCCATATTCGTGACCCCTGAAAGGATCGATGCCAAGGTAAATGTCGTTGACTTGAACACGCGCAACTCTAAGAACGGATGCTCAATGTGCAATTGACGCCATGCAAAGAAAGCAATGAAAAAGACACCGGCTGCAAGAAAACCGATTACTTCAATACTGCCCCACCCTTTGTCACCGACGCTTGAAAAGCCATAGAGCAATGTACCAAAACCAAGCGTTGATAAAATCGCTGAGAACAGATCGATTTTCGGATGCGACAATTCAATCACACTCTTCATTAGAAAGAGCGCTAAGACTAAGACTAAAACGACGATCGGAATGACCATTCCGAACAAATAACGCCAGTCATAATGATCAATGATCCAACCAGATAACGTTGGGCCTAAGGCTGGTGCCAACCCGATAACGATTCCGGACATACCCATGGCTGAACCGCGTTTTTCTGGTGGGAAGATCGACAACATGATATTTTGCAAAAGCGGCATGGAGATCCCTACACCAGCAGCTTGCACTAAGCGGCCAATCAATAATGTAGAAAAGTTCGGTGCAGCAAAGCAAGCGATCGTTCCAGCCAGGAAGATGCTCATTGCGGTTAAGTAAAGATTTCTTGAGCTGAACTTGTTGATCAGCCATGCGGTGATCGGGATCATGATCCCATTGACCAGCAAGAAACCGGTGGTTAGCCATTGGACATCAGATGCAGAGATGTCAAAGGCATCCATCAAGGTTGGAAAAGCCGTTGTTAACAATGTCTGGTTCAAAACAGTACAAAACGTACCGATCAGCAAAACCATAACCAGTAAGGAACGATTGTAAGGTTTGCCGTAGATATCTAAAGGACGACTCGTTGACATATTTCACACTCTTTTCAGTATATTTTTCATAAAACCTTCTTTACTTTAAATCTTTCCCTAACATTTGTCAACCTACTTGACATAAAAGTAAAACAAGTTACAATGTTAACAAATACCTTTACAAGAATGGAGTCCGTATGTCTCATCTTTTTCGAAAACTCGTTGATAATGAAAACTTGTTGGTCGGCATCAGCGAACTTAGCCAAATGTGTGATATCTCCCCTCGCCAATTGCGTTATTGGGAACAAAAAGGATTTATTCAATCGGTCCCACAAGAAGAAAATGCCCCACGAAAATACCGACTGCCCACGGTCGTCAAAGTGGAAATGATCAAAACGTTTTTAGATGAAGGCTTTACGTTAGCCAAGGCTGTTGAAAAAGCAGACAAAAAAATCAAGACCGCCCATCATATTCGCAAAGTGTTTTCTGGGGTTTTACAGAATTTAGAAGTCATCAATGAACGGTTTACGATCATCAGTCTGGGACCAGTAGACGAAGACGGAAAAATCCTCCATATCATTCACGATGAAGAAACAGAACGATTGCAATACGAAGTGCTGTCTGCTAATCAAACGATCGATTTTGAGAAGTTCAAGCAATGCACGTCAAAACAAGCGGAATAAAGGATTCCCTATCCTCACCTCCTAATGAAGCAAGCACCCTTGATGACGGTGCTTGCTTCTTTTTTGGTGTTCGCTTTCCTTTTAAAGAAGGTGTCGTTTCATTTACAAGGAAAAAGCCTCATGATATAGTCGAAGGGAGAAACGAACCTTTACAAGAATGGGAAGTGTCATATACATGGAAAAAGAAGTTTTTATCCAACAAATCAAGGACGGAGTGATCGTTTCTTGTCAAGCATTGCCTGGAGAACCCCTATATACCGAAAACGGCGGTGTCATGCCCCTATTGGCAAAAGCAGCTCAAGAAGCTGGTGCTGTTGGCATCCGTGCCAATTCCGTTCGCGATATTCGCGAGATCCAAGCAGCTGTTGATTTGCCGATCATCGGAATCATCAAAAAAGACTATCCACCGGAAGAACCATTTATCACAGCAACCATCAAAGAGGTACACGAATTAGCAGCTTTACATATTGCGGTGATCGCCTTGGACTGCACCTTGCGCAAACGTCATGATGGCTTGACCATTAATGCCTTTATTAAGCAAATCAAAACTCTTTATCCCCATCAACTACTCATGGCAGATATCGCCACCTATGAGGAAGGCATCAATGCCTTTGAAGCGGGCATCGATTTTGTTGGTACAACTTTGTCCGGCTACACGGCGAACAGTCCTACCAATGACGAACCGGACTATCAGTTGATCCAGCAATTGGTTGCGGCGAAGGTTCCGGTAATAGCCGAAGGCAAGATCCACACACCGGAACAAGCAAAAAAAATTCAGGATATGGGTGTGACCGGTATCGTGGTTGGTGGTGCCATCACCCGACCAAAAGAGATCGCCAGTCGATTCGTGCAAGAGCTTCGCAACTAAGTCGTTCATTTCCTAAAATAAGTCTTTCTATGCGCCTTGTGACAGAAGGCGCATTCTTTGTTGTCTTTTTGAGAAACGTTTATACTTAAAAGAGAACGAATGACAACAGAGAAAGCGAGTGAAGAAAATGACAAAAATCAATGCTGGTACAGCAATGATCAAGATTTTTGAAGCGTGGGGCATCGACCATATCTATGGAATCCCCGGTGGATCTTTCAACTCAACGATGGATGCTTTGTACCATGAACGGCAATCGGTCAAATATGTTCAAGTACGTCATGAAGAAGCGGGTGCGCTGGCAGCGGCGGCTGATGCCAAGCTAACGGGAAAAGTCGGTGCGGTTTTTGGTTCTGCTGGTCCGGGTGCCACCCATTTGATCAATGGCTTATACGATGCTCAAATGGATAATGTGCCCGTCGTTGCCTTGTTAGGACAAGTAGCTTCGAGCTCGATGAACTACAATGATTTTCAAGAAATGAATGAAAATCCGATGTTCGCTGATGTCAGTATCTACAATCGCACGGTCATGTCCCCTGAAAGTTTGCCCCACGTGGTGGACGAAGCCATTAAAGCAGCCTACAAATTTAAAGGAGTCGCTGTGGTAACGATCCCGGTCGATTACGGGTTTGCAGAAATCGACGAACAGGAGATTGCAACCGCAAAAAATCATAAGACAGGTGTTCTCCAGCCTGATGAAGAGGGTTTACAGGCTGCCCTTCCTTATTTTGAACAAGCAAAAAAACCCGTCCTTTATATCGGACAAGGTCTCTTTGGTCATTTTGATGCCATCGATGCTTTTTCTAAGCATTTCTCGATGCCTATCGCAGCTTCTGTCTTAGCCAAAGGCATCGTGCCTGATCTTTATGAAAACTTTCTTGGATTTGCTGGACGGGTTGCGACAAAACCTGCCAATGAAGCTTTGGCAGAAGCCGATCTCATCGTTTTTGTCGGCAGTGACTTCCCTTTTGGCCGCCGCTTTTTCAATCCTGGTGCCAACTTTGTCCAAGTTGATATCGACGCCTCGAAATTTGGTCGTCGTCATCAGACGGATGTCTCCGTTTTAGGAGATGGTGCGACCGCTCTTAGAAAATGGACAGAGATGGCAGCCCCTCGTCCTGCAGATGCTTGGTTAAAAGCCAATCAAGAAAACTGTCGCAATTGGCATGCATGGCGCCATCATTTTTACCATGATTCGCAAGTTCCTTTGCGTCCTGAACCTGTCTATCGAGAAATCAACCGGATTGCAGCTCCTGATGCCCTGTTTGTCACGGATGTCGGTAATGTGACGATCCACAGTATCCGTCATTTAGAAATGACGGGTGAACAGCGTTTTATAACGTCTGGCTGGTTTGCGACAATGGGTAATGGTGTACCTGGTGGGATCGCAGCTCAATTGAGCTATCCGAATCGCCAAGTATTTACCTTTAGTGGGGATGGCGGTTTTGCGATGCAAATGCAAGACATCATCACCCAAGTGAAATATGATTTACCAATCATCAACGTGGTCTTTTCCAATGACTCATTCGGCTTCATCGAAGCGGAGCAAGAAGATACCGAGCAAACCAAGTTCGGTGTCCAACTAGCCGGTGCTGATTTTGGTAAAGTTGGGGAAGCATTAGGTGCGAAAGGCTTCACGGTAACGAAGGAAGATGAATTAGCATCCGTCTTTACACAAGCTAAAGAAATCAACGGACCTGTGGTGATCGATGTCAAGATCGCTAACGAACGACCTCTTCCTGTCGAAGAACTGAAACTTGATCCGAACCGCTTCAGCGCTGAAGAAATCGCAGCGTTTAAAGCAAAATACCAAGTCCATGATCTGCCAGCTTTGAGTGAGTTGTACGTGAATTCTGAGGAATAAAAAAGAAGAGAGAAAGACAGCAACCCTGTCCTTCTCTCTTTTTTTAATCGCTCATTTCGTATTAATAATCCATCGCCTTACTTATTATAAATTTTCGGGCCTTTACGCATGTTTTTCCGATCATTTTTTGGGGATTCCATCTTTTTTGAACGGCCGCCGCCTTGTTTTTTCTTGATTAGTTCTAACATTTTTTCTTTTTGATCCATCGATTCCACCTCTATTTCTTAGCAATACGATCTGTCGGTTGAAAAGAAGTGTTCCTGACTTCTTTTATGTTTGCGAACAACTACTTTATTTCGATTGGGTTAAAAAACAAACGCTGCCTATTGACGTGTCTAGAGTCAGCAGTTCCTTTTGACATTTTTACTACCCTGATTTAATCTACTTTGATTTTGATTGTTTGTCAATGGCTCTTGAAAAAATCATGTGCTTTTGTTGCCTTCTCCCAAATAACAAACCACCATTTATTATATTATTTTATCATTTTATCTAATTATATCGAATATTTTTATTATTTATTGGTATAATTATAACAGAATCTCTGTTCCTTTCTTTTGCTTCCTTCGTTCTTCTTACGATTGTCTCCTAACTTTCGTCGTTCTCACAAATCACGCTATTTGAAAGGAGGTGGATATGTGCTGCACACTTATGCACCTGAGCAAATTTATTTGTATGTTTTGATTGGCTGTGCTGTTTTAGCCTTTTTGCTGCTTCTGTTTGGGGATATCTTCGATTTCGACGGACCAGTCGATCCGATGTTAATTATTCCATGGTTTGCCTTTACAAGTCTCTTCGGTTACTTAGGAGAAACTTTTCTGTCTGGCTATTCGCTCCTACTTTTCGTCATTAGCGGCTGCCTTGCTACAGGGCTCGTTTTTCTCTTGAATTTTTACGTGCTGATTCCCATGCGAAATGCGGAAGCGACACTGTCAAGTTCTGAGAAAGATTTTGAAGGTCGCATCGCAACGGTGCTGACGCCGATTCCTTGTGAAGGAATGGGCGAAATTCAACTCACAAGTGTCACTGGTTCAAGCAATCGACCAGCTACGGCTTTCCAACCAATCGATGAACCATTAGCAACTGGATCGAAGGTTTTGATTATTGAAGTCAAAGAACGAGTTTGCTACGTCGTTCCTTACACAAAAAAATTTTTGGATAACTAAACTAAATCACTAAAGAGGTGTATCTATGGATATTCTATTATCACCAATCGTTTTCCCGATCGCCATCGTGGCATTCATTTTATTAATGCTTTTGATCGTCTTTGTCACGAAATATCAAACAGCCAAGCCCGATGAAGCATTGATCATCAGCGGAATCTATCTAGGTAGCAAAAATGTACACGCCGATGAAAGCAACAACAAAATCAAAATCGTGCGTGGTGGCGGAGCCTTTGTTTTGCCAGTGTTTCAACGATCGAATCGAATCAGTTTGCTCTCCAGCAAGCTGGATGTCTCAACGCCGGAAGTCTACACTGAACAAGGGGTTCCCGTGATGTGTGACGGAACTTCCATTATTAAGATCGGCTCATCCGTGGAAGAAATTGCAACGGCAGCGGAACAATTTCTAGGAAAAACCCGTGAAGAATTAGAAAATGAAGCGCGGGAAGTGCTAGAAGGCCATTTGCGTTCGATCCTTGGTTCGATGACTGTGGAAGAAATTTATCAAAATCGCGACAAATTCAGCCAAAGTGTGCAAGAAGTAGCCTCTGTCGATCTAGCGAAAATGGGCTTGATCATTGTCTCCTTTACGATCAAAGAAGTACGAGACAAAAACGGCTATTTGGATTCTCTTGGAAAGCCTAGAATCGCCCAAGTCAAACGGGATGCTGAAATTGCGGAAGCTGAAGCACTGAAAGAAACCCGCATCAAAAAAGCCCAATCGGAACAAGAATCGCAAACAGCGGAATCAAAACGCATGACCGAAATCGCTGAAGCATTGAAGGAAAAAGAATTGAAGCTGGCGCTTTATAAGAAAGAACAAGACATCGCCAAAGCCGATGCCGATCAAGCCTATCATCTACAAAGTGCCATCATGAAACAAAAAGTCCGAGAACAAGAGATTGAAGTCGAAGTCGTTGAACGACAAAAACAAATCGAATTGGAAGAAAAAGAAATCTTGCGTCGTGAGAAGCAATTTGATTCAGAGATCAAGAAAAAAGCCGATGCGGATCGTTATGCGCTTGAACAAGAAGCGCTAGCCAAAAAAGCATCTGCCTTAGCTACCACTGAAGCCGAGCAATTTCGAACAGAGTCCTTGGCAAAAGCCGAAGCCGATAAGATTCGTTTGATCGGTTTGGCAGAAGCCGAAACCACTTTGGCGAAAGGAACGGCAGAAGCCGAAACGAAAGAAAAAGTCGCTGAAGCCTTCAAGAAATACGATGAAGCAGCCATTCTGAGCATGATCGTCGAGATCCTGCCACAATTAGTCAAAGAAGCAGCCGCACCATTAGGCAATATCGATAAAATTTCAGTCGTTGATACAGGATCAGGTGAAGGTGGCGGTGCCAATCGTGTCACCAATTACGCCACCAATCTCTTATCGACCACACAAGAAACGTTGAAAGAAACCCTCGGTCTTGATGTGAAATCGTTGATTGAAAACTTCGCCGGTTCCACTACGAGCGAGCCGCCTCAAGAATAAGAAAACTGCTGTTAGTCTTCATCGCTTTACAAGCGACAAGGCGAACAGCAGTTTTTTTCTTACTCATTGCTATTATGCTTACTCAGTAACCTCTTTGACATATTTTGCAGGTACACCAGCCACGATCGTGCGCTCAGCGACATCTTTGGTCACCACCGACCCAGCAGCAATGATCGCATGGTCACCGATGGTCACACCGGCAACGATCGTTGCATTTGAGCCAATCCAGACATTCTTCCCAATCGTAATGGGGGCTGGATAAAGCGTGCTACGATCTTCAGGGTGAAGGCCATGATTCAAGGTAGCTAGAACAACGTTATGCCCAATTAGGGTATCATCACCGATCGTGATCCCTCCTTGGTCTTGAAAATGACAACCCGCATTGATAAAGACATCTTTGCCAATGCTGATATTCTTGCCATAATCTGTATAAAAGGGTGGAAACAGCGAAAAAGTCGGCTCAACTGGTTTTCCTGTTAATTGGGCAAAAAGTTCTTGTAACTCATCAGACTCATGGTAGACTGTATTGATTTTCATCGTGATTTTTCTCGCCTTAGCACTCAGAGCTACCATTTGTTTGGAAGCTTGCGAACCGGCAAGTAAGGGTTCGCCACTTGCCATGAGTTTGTTTAATTGATCGATCGTCATGTGTTTTTCTCCTATTCATTTGTTATTCACGAGGATTTCTTAACGAAAAAATAACCTCTACGTCTTCCGCCCCAAGTACTTCTTTTAACCCCGTCGGATCTTCAATGACACCGATACGATTATAACCACCATAAGAATTGGTAAAGGTCTGATAAAACAGCACCAACGTATGACTATTCCAGCTCATGATTTCTCCTTCGTGAATGATCTCCGGCCGTTCTGTAGTCATTTCTGGCAAATTCTCAGAAAAACGATAATATTTCTCGTTGTTGTTCAAATCACTCATTGTCACCGTAAAGGGCATTTGATTCATTAGGTGCTCAGACACCTCATTTTCATAAAACTTCGCTAGAAAATCCTGTTGACCAACCGTAATGACGACAGCTGTTGCTGCTGAAAACTGCTGGACATTCTCTTGGCTAGCTTCCGATGAAGTTTCGTTAGCGGATTGCATATTGGTTCTCTCTGTTTCGCTTGTCCCACAGGCACTTAATAAGAACAGCAAAATAGCGGATATCAATTTTATAAGCATCTCTTCGCTCCTTTCTGGTGATGATTCTATGTAGAAGCGGGCAACTGAATGCGTATTTTCAAAAAAACACGACTGCTCAGCAGAGGCAGAGTGACCGAACAGTCGTGAAGATCGTTGTGGCTATTTAGTTCAAATGTTCTTGGAAGAATTGGGTCATTTGATCAAAAGGAATTACGTCTGTTTGATCATATAGATCAACGTGCGAAGCATTAGGAATGACCGTCAACTCTTTGTTATCGCCTTGTAATTGTTCAAAGGCGTCTTGACTGAAGTAAAGAGAGTGGGCTTCTTCCCCATGTAGTAATAAAACGGCGCTTTGGATCTCATCGATATACGACAAGAGCGGCATATTTAAGAACGACAGCGATGATGTCACGTTCCAACCGTCATTAGAATTTAACGAACGTTCATGATAGCCGCGTTCCGTTTTGTAGTAATCGAAATAATCTTGCATAAAGACCGGTGCATCCTCCGGTAGTGTATCTGGCACTCCACCTGCTCTTTCGTAGCTACCGTTAGCAAAATCGACTGTCCGCTGGGCGTTCAGCTGTTGGCGCAATTCATGACGTCCTTCAGCCCCCATCTCATCAAAATACCCCTGAGCATTGACTCTCGACATGTCATACATCGTGGCGGAAACCGTCGCTCTCACACGGGTATCAATGGCTGCGGCATTCAATGCCATCCCGCCCCAACCGCAAATTCCGATCAAGCCGATTCTTTCTTCATCTACATTTTCTTGGACTGACAAAAAATCGACTGCTGCCTGAAAGTCTTCTGTATTGATATCTGGTGATGCCACATAGCGTGGTTCCCCACCGCTTTCGCCTGTGTATGAAGGATCAAAAGCGATCGTAACAAAACCTCGTTCAGCCATCGTTTGGGCATATAGACCAGATGTCTGTTCTTTGACTGCCCCAAAGGGTCCGCTAACCGCGATTGCTGGAAGTGGTCCTTGCGCATCAATTGGTTCATAAAGATCAGCAACTAAAGTGATGCCGTAGCGATTTTCAAAAGTTACTTTTCGGTGATTCACCGTGTCACTTTCTGGGAAAACTTTGTCCCATTCATCTGTAAATGAAACATTTTCTGTCATCGTTTCTCCTCCTGAACTGGCTTGTGTTGCTTCGTTTGCCGCCTCGTTATTGCTGCTGCAAGCACCTAAAATAAGTGGTGCTAGCATCAATAGTGATACAAGTGCCTTTTTTTGCCAATTTTTCATTTCATTCGCCTTCTTTCATGGTCAATCATCCTGTACCTTAGGGCGACATATACAACTCCTTTTCTCTTTTGATCTTTTGTTTGTTACCAGCAACTCATAGATCAAAAGAGTGATTCTCGGATTAAATCTATTGTACTTCGCGGTCTTTTCCATGTAAAATATCAATATCAAATACCTAACTATTCATTATACGAATAACAAGAGGAGCATTTTAAATGGAATTAAAAAATCTGACCACCTTTTTAGCAGTTGCAGAAAAAGAGACAATTTCGGCTGCCGCAAAACATCTGCATCTTTCTCAACCTTCCTTGTCCCGACAATTGATGGAGCTAGAAAAAGAATTAGGCGTGACGTTGTTCACCCGAGGCAATCGCAAAATCACACTAACAGAAGACGGACTGTTGTTTCGTAAACGGGCGGAAGAAATCGTAGAATTATTAGAAAAGACCCGCTCAGAATTTTTGTCGCCTCGAGATACGATCGCCGGCAATGTATCGATCGGAGCTGGAGAAACTTATGTGATTCAGTTGCTAGGAGCAATCATCAAAGAAATCCAAGCTGAATACCCTAACATCAAATTTCACTTTTATAGCGGCAACGCCGATGAGGTCAAAGAACGATTGGATAAAGGATTGTTGGATTTCGGTGTCGTAATCAGTCCAGCAGACGTCAAAAAGTACCATTCCTTACGCTTACCTGCCAAAGATACCTGGGGCGTGTTGATGCGAAAAGACAGTCCTCTAGCTGTCAACGAAGTCATTACCCCAAAAGATCTCTGGGACGTTCCCTTGATTACTTCGCGACAAAGTTTGGTCAGCAGTGAACTTTCTAAATGGTTGAAAAAAGACCTGAAAAAATTGACGGTCGTCGCCACATATAACCTAGTTTACAATGTATCAAAGCTGGTAGAAGAAGGTGTCGGTTACGGATTGACTCTAGATAAATTAGTCAACTTCGCCCCAGATAGCCAATTGTGTTTTAGAAAATTGAGCCCAGCACTGGAATCAAACCTTGACGTCATTTGGAAAAACACTCAAGTTTTTTCAAAAGCTTCTGGACTTTTCTTGGAGCGGATGAAGGAACAGTTTTCGTAGGATAGGTATTGAAAAACAAAAAACGAAGTGTTTCATCTTTCACATGAAACACCTCGTTTTTCTTTATTAAATGAGATGATTTATTGGCTAAAATCAGTTAAGGCATTCCCGTTCTTTAACTTGGACGTCTTTTTCCATCCACTGAAATAGATGAAAAAATAGCCTATCTCCTTTAAATCACGACTCTTTATTACGAGACTTCCTAAAAAGCCATTGCGCATTCCGATAGCTATGGGTAAAAATATACAAATTTCCTTAGCTTTTAAGAACGACAAATATAAGAATTTTATTTTTTCGAAAGAAAATTGCTTAAATAGAATGCTTTCGAAACTCAGCGATTTGGTAAATATCACTCAAAGGAACGTCACTCGCTACATCAAAAATCACAGAAAAAAACTTCATTTTCGTGCCATTGGTCGGCGCCTTATGAATCCTTTCTTTTGTGTCATCACTGATTGGTAGAGACAATAACTGTGTTCGGACTTTCTCGCTAAAGTGAAAGGAGACTTTGAAGAAGCCCTCCCACATCGAAAGCCAAAAAATTGGTTTCACTTTATTCGTCCCACGAGTCGTTGTCCATTTGTATTCACCTTTGGACAACCACGCTTTTCCATCTTGGTAATAGCGCCAATCCATAAGAGAGATGCCCTCGTTTTCAAGCGTTTCGACAAAACGTTGATAAATGGCATATCCCTCACCCAGTGATTCCGCAATCAGTTGCTCTGTTGGTTTCACGTTTTTGTCTCGAAACAATTGCTCTTTGCCTTCCATCCTTTCGCTCAACTCCTTGCGCTTTTTTTAGGTTTTTGCTACGTTACAATTTAATTTTGTTGATATCATCAGTGATGACCCAATCGTCCATATTTTTTTCACGATTGTACTGAAATGGCGTTATTTCTTCTAATTCAGCGATTTCATAGACCGCTAGATACTTTTTCCCTGCCCAACGATCGACTTGCTTTTTCGATAGATTCAACTCTTTTTCATAGCGTTCTACAAAATCTATGGATTCTTCTTTCGTCATCTTTTCAGATTCAGTCACATTGGCAATGATGCCCCGATGAGTGATGGTCAAATCGCCGCTGGTCTCCACAAAATAAACAAGATCGTTGATTTTGGCTCTTCCTCCTAAGGGTGATTTTCTGCCAGCTGCCCCCCGAATGATCATTGTTTTGTCGCCATGAATCAGTTTCTCAAGCTCTTTGGCTTCCTTATTTAAATAGACCAAATGTTCTGCCCGCCCAGCTTTTCCTTGATACCATTCTGCTGTTTTTGTCATAAGAAGTTCCTCTTTTCATATGAATTGTTTTTTAGCGTTGTCCATTCCATACTGAATGGTTATTGGAACATTTTTTCAATCGTGTATAGGTGAGAGCTGCAACTGTTTCGATTGATGAATGAATAAAAACATTTGTGCAAAGGCATCTGGGATACCGCATTGGTCAAATGTTTCCGCATCTTCTTTCGTTTCGAACTTAGTGATGTCAGCCCAAATTTCTCAATCTACTAATCATTCAAAAGAAAGGTATCCTCTTTGTTTGAAAATGTATTCACGGTTGAATTGTTCAACGACTGGAACAAATTCTGCTGTTGAAGCACCTTTTATTAATTTGTATAAGTTATGAAATGCAACCTGTCCCATCGTGTGTTCCTCCTTTCCGATTCCCTCAAGAAACAGAGCATTTAAACAACTAATAGTCGTCGATTCAACATTCGAATGACTTTTTAACATCCCGTTGTATTTTTCCCTATAATTTCTAAACAGTTGCAACAAAAAGTCCGTTCATCTGAAGAGCATCCGATACTAAAACGATCACTCAATCACTTCCCCTAAAAGCTTGTCGTGGGGAACGATCAAACATTTCTCGATTGCTTTCCAATAGCTTTCATACAGCCTTTTTTGGGCTTTGCCATAGTTTTCTTCGGTATCAAACTCCCAATAGTGGGCATATTTCACACATTTTATGACTCTTGTCAATGGATCAGGCAGGCGTCCTTCCTTGATGGTGCTCATTTCTTTAATGTAATGGGTTCGTTTCATTAATCGAAAGAACAAAGCCCCCTCCATGGCCTTCATTGCCTCTGTTGCTTCCTGCATGATTGCTTCAAAGGTATCGACTTCACTTGGTTTTACTTGATAAATACTGATTTCTGAAAACACTCCGACCGCTCCTTTCACTTGTGATTTTCTTCTCAATTATAGTATACCAAGTTTACGACGGTGATTGTTTGGTCATTTTATTCATTTCTTATTTATCTTCCGTTTATTATTCATTTAGCCACCTATATGTGGTACCAAATTGCTAGATTATAAATTCATAAAACGAGTAGCCAAGTTTTCTCAATAGGTCCCTGCTTGTCGCGATCAAGAAAGGATTCATAAAGCTGTTACCTACAAAAAAGCAGTCGGCTTATGACAGCGGACTGCTTTTACTTATTGCTCGTTATTGAAATAGAAATGGTTTAAGCTCTGTCTCGATAAAGTTGATTCGATCAAAGACAGTTGGCTTAAAATAAGCCGTAATAGCAATGACGCAATCTGATTCGGGATCAATATAAAGGACATTTCCGCTATTACCGATGGCGGCATAGGTACTTTTCTCAGTTTCCAAAATCCACCACAAATATCCATAACTCATGTTTTGAAATTTCTCTGTGTTTGTCTCTAGCGGATTGACCATTTCAGTGAGCCATTGTGAGGAAATCACTTGTTTCCCTTGATGGATGCCTTGGTTCAAGCATAGCTCACCGATTTTGGCTAAATCTTTTGCTGAAAGGCATAGCCCGTAACCTGCTGCCCCAATATTTAAAGGATCGCAAAACCAAACTGGTTTTTTTGGTGCCTTGCTCATTGTAAAGTGCTTATGTTCTTGTGCCGTTTCCGCATAATAATTGGTTATTTCGGCTACACCAAGAGGGCGAAATAAATAATGGTTCGCATAATCAACGGTCGTCATTCCAGAAGCTTTCGCTAACAAACCAGTGAGGATCTGCAGACAAACGGTTTGATAATTGAATTCATTTGTCACTCCTTTTCTTCCTCCCAATAAATCAAGGGAGGCGCTGGTCCAGTCGTCGCTCGAACAAACCTTTGTCCATGGATCACCTTTGCATTTATACGGGGCTCGCATCGTTAATAGGTGTTTGATGGTAATATCGTGAATCGTTTTTTCGCCCCGTTTTACGGGATAGTCTGGAAAATAATCGAGTACTTTGTCATTGACACTCCTGATGAGGCCTTGATCTATCGCTATTCCGACTAGTAGAGAAACGATACTTTTCGTAGCGGACATAAGGTGGCAAGTATCGTCTGGCTTATACTCATGCCATTCATCCGAGTAAACTTCCTTTCCATTTTGGTAGGCAGAAATTTGGCAAATATTGGGCTGGTTTTTACTGATACATGCATGCAGTTCTTGTCTGTTCATTTGTGAAGTCTCCTTTCAAAGATAAGCATAATACCATTAAAAATTGTTTTCAATGTTATTTTTAAAATTGTTTTTGAAAGGACTTTTAAAAGACTACTAGCGATGGATAAACAAAAAAGGCCCTCAGTGACAGAGGTACCTTACTTAAAACTTTCGAATATCGATTTTTGATTTCTATCCAGTTTTTTTGCGAGGATCGTTATCAATAATTCTTCTAATGCCGAAATAGTGGCGATGGTCCCCAAAATCAAGACAACAATTCTTTCATGGAATACGATGAGCAGCAATGGAAAAATACATAAAAGAAATCCGACTGCTTTGTTGAGCCATGTATGCAGACTGCTAAAAGACCGAAATTTTACATAGCCAATCAGATAACTGACGAAGCGGATGATAGCGATCACCAAGATCCAAACCATGATCGTTTGGGTTTCCAAAAGCTGTGGTAGAAAAGAAAGAAAAACGGCGAGAAAAAAGCTGACATCTGCGAAACTGTCTAGCAAAGCACCGACATCACTCGTGAGGTTCATCCTTCTTGCTAGTAGCCCATCGACAAGGTCACTTAAAAAACAATAGGAATAAAGCAGCCAAAACCAGCCAGACATTGGCTGAAGGAATAGTAAAAGTGGTGCTAGAATCAGTCGAGAAGTAGTAATGATATTGGGTAATTGCTTCATTTGTTTCCCCCTGAGATACATTTTCTGAATACCTAAGATTGTTGCAAGTTTTTTAAAGAAGCTCAGAAACGTTAAAATGTTCTTTCTTCTAAGCATTTCGGCGATGCCCCCTATCAAAGTCTCACAGCTAGTCCCTAATGCTCCTATAAAAATCGTATCCGTTCTGTACTATCTGGTATCTGATTCCGAACCTTTATCCATCGTCCTGCTCGGTAAACCTCGTATTCTTCAAAGCGGCAAGGCAGCCCTTTTGCATGGGCGATATCGTTACTGTCCATCACTTGAAAATGCAGATGAGGCGAAGTCGAATTGCCGGAATGACCGACATTGCCAATCACCATCCCTTTGGTGATTTTTTGTCCTACGGAAACTTTGATGGATCCTTTTTGCAAATGGACGAATGCCATATATACGCCCTCAGAAGCTTTTATCACAATGTAGTTGCCAGCTATTTGTTGATACTCATCTTTTTGTTCAATAAAAAACAAGCCATTTTTTAAAGCAATCGAAAAATCGACAACCCAATGAACGACTTTGCGTTCCCGATAGCCCTCTCTTACAACAATCACTTCACCATCAAAGGGCGCATAGATTTCTTTGCCCCAACAATAACAGTTCTCAAGGGGAACTCCTAAGAAGAAATAGCGCAGAAAGCTTCGGTCGTGAAAAGCTTTTGTTTTCCCCTCAAAATCGACTTGTAAAAAATCAAACGCATAACGTAACCCCATTCGATCGGTGCCATGACTAGGAATCTTCTTGGCTGGTGTAGTCGGCGCAGGCCACTCACCTCTTAAGGGAAATTCAATAGTTATCGGCTGCTCTTTCATAGGACTTTCTCCTTTTTGGCTCACATGATCTCTTTTATTTGGAAATGACTATCAGCCTCGCGGCAATCTATACCTGTGCTTTACTCCTTTTCACTATAGGTCACCTAAGCCTTTTTTTCAACTCTAAAAAAGTGGGCTAATAGGAGTAGCTAAAAAAAAACACCTCAATCATATAGTGATTCCAAAAAGTTAGATCAAAAATTCTAACTTCTAGAAGTCGCTTCATGGATGAGGCGTTCTCACATTCTATTTTACTGTAGGTCCTGTCGGTGACGACTCGTTCGACTAACTTTTTTTAACGGCTATTGTTTTCGCTCCACAAGTCGGTAGTAGACTCTTGCAGTGATGAAATACACCATTAAATAGATCATTGTAAACAGCAGAACAGAGATAATCGATACCGTGATCAATAAGTTGCGATCTGTCAGACCAAAAAGAAGCAACAACTTCCGAATCATCGGCAAAGCAAATGCGAGATGGATGATCGCTGCCGCCAATGGAAATGAGAAAATCATCAAGACTTGCTGCTGGATCACTTGTTTGACTTCCTTATGGCTTAACCCAACTTTTTGCAAGATCTCGAAGCGTTCTTTGTCCTCCATCCCTTCGGAAACTTGTTTATAATAAATGATCAATGCGGCAGCTAAAATAAAGACCACACCAAAAATCAAGCCTAAGAAGAAGAAGCCGCCGGTAAAGGTTTTGGTCTCACCTTCAAAAAGATCTTTTGACTGAACGCTCGCATGAGCATCTGCTGCCAGAAGTTCGCTGCGAATCTCTTTTGCGATCGCTTCGCGATCGCTTGCTTCTGCTGCTTGAAAATTAAAGACTGTTGTTGTCATTGGTTGCTGGTAAAGTTGAAAATCTTCTTTTTGATACCAAGAGCTTAGCTTTTCAGTAAGCCACTGATCATCCGCCACAAGAACAAGATGCTGAACCGGGTTTTCTGTTTTCGTGAATGTTGGCAGTTCCTTCAATTCCCGCAAACGAAATTGACGATCATCGATCGTGGTCTTTTCTGGTAATGCTTGTTGGGTCCAAGTTGCGGGAAAAACAAATAATTCATCTTCAGCAGGTCCTGTTTTCCCGCTGATTTCATGGTATTCAGACCTGGTAAGAAAAGTAAGGTACACGGCTTTATCTAAACTATCACTATTTTCTTCAAAAGTGGTTGAAGGAACAAAGTTTAGGCC
Source organism: Enterococcus sp. AZ149 (assembly GCF_051714285.1). Lineage (NCBI taxonomy): Bacteria > Bacillati > Bacillota > Bacilli > Lactobacillales > Enterococcaceae > Enterococcus > Enterococcus sp. AZ149. The sequence goes on along the minus strand of NZ_JBIORO010000001.1, from coordinate 1,512,039 downwards.
CTCAAAGGTAAAAAGCAATGGTCTTGTTGTAGTGACTTGCTGGCGCTCTTTGATCGTTAGCTTCTCTTCAAGTCCATCAATCACTGTGTTGATTTGCTGGGAATCAGCCGCTGACTCAATTTGAACATCGTATGGAAAACGAGTTTCGATCACATTCTTTTGTCCAAAGTAAAGACTGGCGGTCGTAGCAACTGTCACTAACACCATCGTTGATAAAATACAAATACTTGCTAAACCAGCCGCATTTTGCTTCATCCGATACAGCATGGTAGAGATATTGATAAAATGGGTCGTTTGATAATAATAGGTCGTTCGTTTTCTTAAAAACTGCAATGCTTTGATACTACCAGCAATAAACAACAGATAGGTAGCCAAGATTACGAGGATGACGGCGACAAAGAACAGGCCTAAGGCACTGATGGGAGACTTGATCGTCACAGAGATCGTATAGCCCGCCACTAAACAAAGGACACCTAATAGTGCTAAAATGCCTTTCGCGCGAGGCTCTTTTTCATTACGCTTGCTTCCCTGTAGTAATTGAAGTGGATTGGTTTTGCGTACTTGCAACAGGTCAAATAAAAATAGACAACCAAACACGCACATAAAATAGAGGATCACAAATCCAATGCTCTCAAATGAAAGTTTAAAAACAAAGAATTCACCTACGGCTAAGATTTTCTTCAGAATCAAAAATCCTAATCGTGCAAACAATAAGCCGCTGATCAACCCGGCCGCAAGACTAATAAGAAAACTGTAAAAGAGTTCCCAAAAGACCACGAAGGCTATCTCGCGTTTTCCTAGTCCCAAAACATTGTAGAGACCAAATTCTTTTTTTCGCTGCTTGATCAAAAAGTTATTGGTGTAAAAGGAAAAGATCGCCGCAAAGATCATCAGGATGATATTTCCTAAATGAAACATGAAAATGGCGCTTTGACTACTAGGAAGTTCCTTCATCCCCGGATTGTTCACGATGATTTGCGTCATCATCAAAACAGCTACCAAGAAACTCATGGATACTAAAAAGGGTGTGTAGGCTTTGGCATTTTTACGTAAATTGGAGAAGGCGATTTTTTGAAAGAACATTCGTTACTCCTCCTTCGCAAAAACAGCAGTCATTGTTTCGGCGATTGCTTCTAGAAAAGCGGTATCACTCCGTTCTCCTCGATACAACTGGTGAAATACATACCCGTCTTTGATAAACAAGACGCGTTGTGCGCGACTGGCTGCGATCGAACTGTGGGTGACCATCACGATCGTCTGTCCGTTTTGATTGATCTGCTGAAATAATGTCAGTAGTTGATCAGAGGTTTTCGAATCCAGCGCTCCGGTTGGCTCATCTGCTAATAGCAGTTCTGGTTTTGTGATGATCGCTCGTGCGACGGCAACACGTTGCTTTTGTCCGCCAGACAATTCATACGGGTAATGCTGCAATAAATCGGCGATCCCTAAAGTTTGTACAATAGGCTGAAGCTGCAATTCCATTTGTTTGACGCAAACTTTCGATAAAACTAATGGCAATAAAATATTGTCCTTTACCGTAAAAGTGTCCAATAAATTAAAGTCTTGAAAGACAAAGCCTAAGTGATCCCGTCGAAAACTTGCTGCATCTTTTTCTTTGATGGTGGTCAAATCGATGCCATTCAGCTGCATCTCACCCGCTGTCGGTTGGTCTAACGTCGCCATCAAGTTCAGTAGCGTACTCTTCCCCGAACCTGATTCCCCCATGATGGCTACATATTCCCCTTCTTCTACCTTAAAGGTGATATTCTTCAACGCTTCGACGGGTTGCCCATTCAGCTGGCTTTGATAGATTTTTTTTACTTGTTGAATGTTTAAAAGTGTCATCTTGTTCCCTCCTTCCTTTTTAGAATAAGCTGACTGGCAGAAAAAAGCGACTTACAATAAAAACCACAAACTTACAGTGTTGAAAGTTTGCGGCTATCGGTTATTTGTGGCGGGAAAATGAAGTGTGACGATGGTTCCCTGTCCCACTTCAGAATCAATCGCTAAACGGCAGCCGATTTTTTCAGCCGCTTGTTGACTCATATATAAGCCTAGCCCGCTCGCTCGTTGCTGAAAGCGACCATTTTGTCCCGTATATCCTTTCTCAAACACCCTTGGCAAGTCTTCCTTACGAATACCAATGCCGCTATCTTGAATCACTAAGGCATTGTCTTTAGTGAAAACATTAATGCCACCGGTTTCAGTATACTTCAAGCTGTTGAAAAGAACCTGTTCAAAAATAAAAATGAGCCACTTTCGATCAGATGTCACCGTCAAATCCACTGCCATATCCAGTTGCAGATTCTTTTTCGAGAAAAACAAGGCATACTTTTTGATTGTTTGACGAACAAGGGGCTCTAAAGCAATCGACTCAAAGACAAAATCATCATTCGCTAAATTTTGTCGTAAATAATTCAACATCATTTGCAAGTAATCGTTCACCTTAAATAATTCCGCTTTGACCTCCGTCGGTGACAGGGTATCGCTTTGAACCAAAAGATCCAACGCCGCTAGAGGCGTTTTGATTTGATGAAGCCACAAGCCGAAATCTTCATAAATTTCTTCATTTTTCACGGTCGCTTTGTATTCAGACAGAGTTTTTTCTTTTGCCATCTGCCTAAGAAGCGTTTGATACTCGTCTTCTAGCCGATTTCGAGTGGTCGGCAAGAACGCCAACGCCGCTTCCGTCATACGTTCTTTTCTTAATAAATGCTGTAGCTGCTTTCTTTTTTGTGCGTAACGAAAATAATGAAAAAGGGAAAGACCTCCTAAAATCACCCCTGAAAAAACCGCATAGTCAATGAAGGGTTCTAATGGAAGGCTGTGAAGAAAGAATAACCCTAGTAGACCCGCACTAAATAGCAGGTAAACGAGATAAAACTTTCCATACAACACGAAATATTCTTTCACATTAGTCATAGGCGTGTTCCTTTTCTATCAAATAGCCTTTATTCTTTACCGTTTGGATCAAATCGGATAGTTCGATCTGGCTCAATTTTTTTCGCAAACGAGTCATATTGACTGCTAATGTATTGTTATCGATGAACTCTTCACTATTCCAGAGCATTTCAATGATGGTCTCTTTGGCTACGATCTTCCCTCGATGCTGCAAAAGCAAGGAAAGAATCCGAGCTTCATTTGGAGAAAGCGGCAACTGTTCCCCCTGATTTTTTAATACATTTTCTGTTGGATAAAAGGTTACTTGCCCTATGTTAAAGGTCAGCGCTTGTTGGTGGCTATACTGATAGCTGCGCCGCAGCAACGCTTGGATTTTTGCCAAAACGAAGGCTAAATCAAAGGGTTTTGTTAAATAATCATCCGCCCCCATGTTCATCGCCATGATTTGATTCATCTGCTGATCCATCGACGAAAGAAAAATGATCGGTACTTCTGATATCTTGCGAATTTCTTGGCACCAATGATACCCGTTGTAATAAGGCAGCGAAATATCTAAAAGAACAAGATCAGGTTTGATGTCGTGAAACTCTTGCAAGAGTTCAGCAAAATTCTTGGCCGAATGGCATTCGTATCCCCACTGCTGTAAATAATCGGCTAAAACAGAGACGATCGTCGCATCATCTTCAACCAGATAGATTTTTTGCATGTCTTTCTCCCCTCTGTTGATTATTCGGTCGGTTCTTTACCGACAGTGTAACAGAAAAGAAAAAGAATCGTCTAGATGGAGGAACGTTCCAAAGGACTGTTTTCTCCTTAATCTTCTGCCAAGTGAGCAAGGATTTCTTGGTACCGTCGGGTGGCGAAGGAACTAATTTGTCCTTTTTTACAAAAATTCAGTTTCCCCAGTTTTGGTACAACCCGTTCTACAATAACATTGCCATTTTTAACTTTCGATTCAAACTGCTGCAAAGCCTCCAGAAACCGTGCGTCTTTTCTGGCAGAAGGATAAAAAGACAAGACATACAGATAATAAAAAAGATTGTACCCTCTAAAGGGGTATTCTGTCTGCATAAACAATGTGCCCATTCCGTAATGACAGGGACTGATTGGCTGACGAATCTCCCAATGAGCAAGCAAGCATTCGATTGCTTGATTAAGTGTTTCCATCTGTTCACGATCATGAGTATATCGAAAGGCATCAAGGACCGTTAACGTCGTCATCGGGGTTGAATAGCGGGTCTCCGGGCCGCGACCAAAACTGTATTTATTGCACTTCCAGCCGCCATCTGTTTCCTGAGTAGCAAGAAAATAGTGAAAGGTCTGTTGTAGCCGCGGGTCCCTTGCGTAACCAAGAGCACACAGCGTTCGCAAAGCCAGCGCTGTATGACAGGGATAAATCCCCCCTGATGGCGAAATTTTAAATCTGCCATCTTCTCTCCATCCTTGAAAGATCAATGCAGCGGTCTCTTTTAATAAGTTCTCCTCAGGCGACATACCAAGTTCAAGCAAATAATGAGGACACTCTAAGGTTGTAAAGGGTGCTCCTTTCAGTAATTTATGGTCTGGCGTCGACCATAAATCGGCGCCATGATCATATTGACGGGAAATGATCGCTTCGATATCTTGCTGAACCGTCTGATCCATATTGTTCCTCCTCCATTTCTTAAGTGCCCTGCAATCAACGCAACAATCCTTATTGACCCACAATGCAACAGCTTCTAGAATGATAAAATCGACGTTTTTCAACACATGAGTTAGATTTTTGTATTCGAATTGTCCAAATAAATTTTAGGAACCAACGAGTTTTTCAGGATGGACGTACTTAAAAAAAGAGTGTTCAGATTTTCCTGATGACAGGTTCTAAAATAGTTTCTCTCTAAACTCGCCTGATTATGCTAGCCCCTTAATGAAAGATCACCTTAATAAGAACGCGCTCACGCAATAATTTAATGCCCCACTCTTCTAGTTAAAGGAATCAGGCATAATGAAATAGTTCAAAACGAATGCCTTCTGGGCTTTCAAAGAATAAGGCATAGTAGTTAGGAGCGATGCGCTCTTTGTACTCCATTGGTCGATCGTGAAGGATCTTTACCCCTAAGGCTTTTATTTTGGGAAAGATCGCATCTACTACTTCGCGGCTTTCCGCCTTAAACGCCATGTGCTGAACCGAGCCAGGTTTTCTTGAATCGATTTTCTCCTTCTTCCATTCTTTTCGTGGGGAACAAATACCGAAATCAAATGAATCCCCTATATATTCTACTACTTCCATATCGGCATGTTCTAAATACCCAGAATATTTCTTCTGAAGGTCGAAACCTAATAGTGCAAATAATTGATCATAAAAACCTTCTGCTTTTTTTACATCATTGACTGTGATTTGGATATGGTGAAACTGAATGTTCATAATCGCTCCTTTCTGGCTAACAAAATAAGTGTTTCAGGAAGAAAAGCCGCTTGCGGAAGTTTGATTCAATGGGATTAGCCAGGAAGCTCATTTAATGTAGAAATCACATTTCCCATTGCCTTTGCTACCTCTTTAGGCAACTTATTATAGCCATCATTTTCTGTTTCTTGAGCCAAAATAAAGTCCAGCCGTCCTTGCATCCGCTCTCTTAAATGAGCAACATAGGAGGCATCTTGAAAATCGACTTCGAACCCTGTTACTGGCAGGTAGCTCATTTCTGTGATTTCACCAAACCTCTTAAAATTGGCCTCGCCTTCCACAATTTTTTCAATCGATGTCAGCGTGACTTCAGGTGTGACCTTCTTGTCTTTGTAAAAGCCTGTATTTAAAATATAACAAGCCGTTTGGTTTTCTTTGAATAAGTTCATGAAATGGGCAAAATCTTCTTTTAAAGGATAGACTCTAAATGGATTGGCATAAGGCTCGATGACCAGTTTATCTATATCCGTGGTCTCGACAACATGTTCAGCTGTCGTGCGCTTCGTAGCTAAGGTCAAACCAAAAACAGCGGCTAAAATCGGATCGTCAATTTTTACTACAGGAGGTAGCGTGTCATCTTTCATGATCCAAAATACTGCATCGATCGGCGAATCTAAATGATCCACCCGGTTAGGTGTGACATACCGTGATTTGACGGTTCGACCATTCCCGTTACGAATATCTTGGGTGACGATGACCTTTTTTCCTTCCTCGTCTAAAGTGACCCCAACATTTTGACAGGTGATAAAGTAGCGGACATTTGGGTTGGTTAATGGATAGTCTTGCGTTTTATCAAAATAAGAAGGCTCCAGAGCAGTGGACGCACCATTTGTTCGATTGATCACAAACGCATCGTCATGCAGAACCTTGATATCATATTTGCCATCATGTTCTGCCAATGTAATGGTCGATTTTCCTGATCCTGAAAGACCAAAAGCAGCTATCGTAAATGTTCGATTCGGTAGCTGATATTGCTTCATTCCTCCATGACACGCCACAAAGCCATTGCGATGCGCGGTAGCCCAAGCCAAAGTTAATGTCGCTTTTTTCAATTCACCAAAATAGTTTAAGCCTAAGACTGCCGCAACATTGTGTTCAGGATCAAAGAGAGACAGCCCATAAGGAAAATCAGGATGTGTCCAGTCCGGATCAGCGTACAAGAAAATATCTGTCTCTGGATAGTTCTTGGAATGTTGATACCTTTCCTGCCATGATTTCGTCAGCATTTGAAAATTCAACAAATAAGAATAAAAATTGGTTTCATAGTACTCTGGTAGCAACAGGTGTGCTTTGACCATAAACGCTTCGTCTAACCCTACAACAACTTCACCGCCATAGAATTTTTTACGTGTCCCTTGAAATAAAGCATCTCTTAAAATCCCTTCATACAATTTTCGATCAATCCCGGGATGTCCGATGATGCGTCGAGCTGCCGCTGTCCGTCCAACAACTTTTCCGTCATTAAACACGATGACTTTAGCATCCTCTGGTAGTCCTAACTCCTTGGTGTGTGTGACCGGCATATCCGTAAGAATAGCACCAGAAGATTCTTTTGCTAAGCAATAGGCCGTGGCTAGATCATGAATCCAAGTGACATTGTTCCCATAAAAAGCTGACTCTATCAACACTTTAAAACTCGACAAATGCGTATTCTGCGGTGTAATCTCTTTGTGTGAAAATGCACGAATCGTTGCCATGTGTAATCCCTCCTAACAAAAATTTTCTATTCACTACGTTTATTATAATACTTTCTAATCACCACACGCCATATTTTTATACACATTAACTATAAATTGCCGATAAACCATTTTGTTAAAGGATTGGGATGTCTGCATATTTGAAGCTTCACTGCTTTTTGCATTGATTTTTTCCCCGCTCATCAATAGTGAGAAAGAACAAAAAAACTGGTACAGAAAGAGTATCTTTCAGTTCCAGTTTCTGGTTTTATATTTCATCCATTCTAAACGTCACAATCGACGTAACTAGATAGACAGATGGGTTTTAGTTGCTTATTTCTCAATTGACTTGCTTTCTCTAGTAACTTTGCTATCGTAAGATTTTATGACATTTACCATAAAAAGAATTCAAAATCAAAATTGCTGAAAAAAACTTGTTGTTTTTTAACGACGTTCTAACAACACGACACACTCCACATGGGTCGTTTGTGGGAACAAATCTACAGGTTGAACTTCTTTTGTCACATACCCTTCTTCCGCAAACAACGCGAGATCACGAGCCAAGGTTGCTGGATTGCAGGAAATGTAAACGATGCGCTCTGGTTTAACCGCAGCAGTCGTTTCGATAAAGCTAGCATCTAAACCTTTGCGAGGTGGATCAACGAAGACGACTGTCGGTTGAATGCCTTCGCGTAGCCATTGCGGCATGATTTTTTCGGCTTTACCGATAAAGTAATGCACGTTTTCGACACCATTTCTTTTGGCATTGGCTTTGGCATCGTTCACTGCTTCAGGAATGACTTCCATCCCTAACACTTCTTTCACGCGATCAGCCAAACTAATCCCGATCGTTCCGATTCCTGCATAAGCATCCACAACGACATCATTTTCAGACAGTTGCGCCATCTCGAAGGCGGTTTGATACAAGACTTCTGTTTGCGCTGTGTTGACTTGGTAGAAAGATTTCGCTGAGATTTGGAAGGTTTTACCTAATAATTGATCATCGATCGATGACTTGCCATACAACACACGCTCGAATTCCCCCATGATCACATTGGTTTTTTCTTCATTGATGTTTTGAATGACAGAAACAACTTCTGGAATCTCTTCGTGGATCACTTCCGCGATTTCTTCTCCTTTGAAGAATTTCGGTTTACGTGTCACTAATACGACCATCATTTCACCTGAGTGATGCCCACGACGAACGACAATGTGGCGTAAGAACCCTTCATGGGCTTCTTCATTGTAGGCTTTGACATTGAACCGCTGCAAAATATCTCTGACTTTGATGATTGCTTGATCGATGTTTGGATCTTGAATATAAAAGTCTTCGATCGGTACCAGAGTATGGCTGTTTTTGCGGTAAAATCCAGTCGTTAATTCCCCATGGATTTTTTGCACAGGGATTTGCGCTTTGTTGCGGTAACCAAATGGTTTTTCCATTCCGATTGGCGCATTGACTGTGATTTCAGGCAATTTGGCGATTTTAGCCAAAACATTCTCTACTTGCTGCTGTTTGAAGGCTAATTGTTTGTCATAGCTCAAATGACTCAATGGAGCGATACCGGTGCGCAACAATGCTTCATTCGGCAATTCTTGCCGATCAGGACTTGCTTGCAACAATTTCATCACTTTGGCAAAACCAAATTTGTTGCCGACTTTCAACACTTTGACTAAGGCACGTTCATTTGGCAGGGTGTTTTCAATAAATAATAAGTACCCATCGACTTTGGCGATCCCATTTCCTTCATGGGAAAGATCCAAAATATCAACTTCAAGTTCCTGATTCTTTTTAACAGGATAATTTTTCATAGATTTCTCCTTTGTGCTTGCTTTCTTCATTTTAAAAAGGAATGGCCGAAATTGCAAGCGGTGCTTATTCTAACGGTTCAACTTGACTTCGAGCAAAAAAGAACCGAAGGAGGGAAATCGGCTGATTGCTTTTTCTGGGTCCTGCGGCGAAGAGCCGCTGCAACACAGGAGCAATCCCTTTTCCATCCTTCGGAAAATCGAACAGATCAGAAGTGTTTAAAACTTTTGATCACTGTTTTAGTTATCAGTTATTTTTCTTTTTCTGTGATTTTTCCCGTTCGCTCTTGTTCAAGATTTGTTTTCTTAAACGAATGCTTTCTGGTGTTACTTCACAGTATTCATCATCATTCAAGAATTCCAGTGATTCTTCCAAAGAAAGAATACGAGGTTTCTTGATAACTGAGGTTTGGTCTTTGTTTGCAGAACGGACGTTGGTCATTTGTTTTGCTTTCGTGATATTGACCGTTAAGTCTTTGTCACGAGAGTTTTCACCAATGATCATTCCTTCGTACACTTCGGTACCTGGTTCAACGAAGACCGTTCCACGTTCTTCAATACTCATGATCGAGTAAGTCGTTGCTTTTCCTGTATCGATCGATACAAGTGCGCCTTGATGACGGCCACCAATTTGTCCTTGGATCATTGGCAAATATTGATCGAAGGTGTGGTGCATGATGCCGTAGCCGCGAGTCATTGATAGGAATTCTGTCGTGTAACCGATCAAGCCACGAGCTGGTGCCAAGAAAATGATCCGTACTTGTCCATTCCCTGTATTGATCATATCTTGCATTTCTGCTTTACGCATTCCCAATGATTCGATTACTGATCCCATGTATTCTTCTGGGGTATCGATTTGCACCCGTTCAAATGGTTCGCATTTCACGCCATCGATTTCGCGTTCGATAACTTCTGGACGAGAAACTTGCAATTCAAAGCCTTCACGACGCATATTTTCGATCAAAATTGACAAATGAAGTTCGCCACGTCCAGAAACGATCCATGAGTCAGGTCCGATTGGATCCACACGCAATGAAACGTCTGTTTGCAATTGCGCCATTAAGCGTTCTTCAATTTTACGAGCGGTTACGAATTTTCCTTCGCGACCCGCAAATGGTGAATTGTTCACGATAAAGGTCATTTGCAAAGTTGGTTCATCAATGTGTAAAACAGGTAATGAATCTTGATGATCGATTGGTGTAACAGTTTCACCAACGAAGATATCTTCCATCCCAGAAACGGCAATCAAATCACCGGCTTTGGCTTCTTGGATTTCTAAACGTTTCAAACCAAAGAAACCGAAAAGTTTCGTCACACGGAATTTTTTAACTTCTCCGTTTAATTTCATCAATGCAACTTGGTCGCCGACTTTGATTGATCCGCGGAAGACACGGCCAATACCGATACGTCCAACGTAGTCATTGTAATCAAGCAATGATACTTGGAATTGCAATGGTTCGTCGCTGTTGTCGATTGGCGCTGGAATATGTTCGATGATCGTATCAAACAATGGTGCCATCGTTTTTTGTTGATCAGCAGGATCATCTGATTCACTTGAAGTTCCGTTAATCGCAGAAGCGTAGATCACTGGGAAGTCCAATTGGTCATCGTCGGCACCTAATTCGATAAATAGTTCTAAGACTTCATCGACAACATGCTCAGGACGAGCAGATGGTTTGTCGATTTTGTTGACAACTACGATTGGCACTAAGTGTTGTTCCAACGCTTTTTTCAATACGAAACGTGTTTGAGGCATCGTTCCTTCATAAGCATCAACAACCAAAACAACACCATCGACCATTTTCATGATCCGCTCTACTTCACCACCGAAGTCCGCGTGTCCTGGGGTATCCATGATATTGATTTTTGTACCGTTGTATTCAACCGCTGTATTTTTCGCTAAGATCGTGATGCCACGTTCTTTTTCGATCGCATTTGAATCCATCGCCCGTTCTTGTAATTGGGTATGGCTATCTAACGTTTGGGATTGTTTCAATAATTCATCAACTAATGTAGTTTTTCCGTGGTCAACGTGGGCAATAATAGCGACGTTGCGGATATCATTTCTAATATTCAATTTATAAACTCCTTTTTTGGTGACATTGCACTCGACAAGCCATTATACCAGAATTTCTTTCTGAAATATAGTGCAAAGTTTTCATTTTTACAGAAAAAACCAGATATTAATAAAATATCTGGTTTTTTGCTTATTGATTAACGATCGCCAATAATTCTTCGAAAGCTTTCGGTGTACCGCCGACAAACAATTCCCGTCCATTCAGGGATAGTGGCTCTCCTTTGATGTTTGCCATTTTTAATCCAAGGGTTTCTAACAAAACACCCCCTGGCGCATAATCCCATGGCGCAAGATGAGAAAGATAGCCTGCTCTTTGTCCTTTAGCGAGGGCGATCAACTCTACCCCAGCACATCCAGTCATACGAATGCCTAATGCTTTGTCACTGACTTCAGTTTCGTGGTGGCGGTTATGGATCAACATGGGTGAATTCAAGCCAACGAGACCCTCGGATAAGGCAATATCTTTCGGCGGTTCGATCTTCTTGCCATTGTTATAAACACCAATCTCTGGACCCCCCCATAAGAATTCATCTTTCATGACATTATAGACAAAGCCAAAGCGCCCTTTGCCCTCTTCGTAGATCGCGATCATGATACAAAAGTTTTCTTTTTCCAACACGAAATTCATGGTTCCATCGATCGGATCAATGATGAAGACCCGTCCACTCATGTCGGCAAGTGTGTCCAGTCCGTTTTCTTCACCTAAAATTTTGGCATCCGGATCATAGGATTGGATCTTACCAATCAGAAAATCTTGCGTGGCTTTATCCAATTCTGTCACTAAGTCTTTCCGTCCTGATTTTGTCTCGACCACCAAGTCTTCTTTATTTAAATTGCCTTTGATCCTTTCGCCTGCAGCGATCATCCACTGGCGAACTTCATTAACGATTTCATGCATTCGTTGATCTACCCTTTCATTTTTAGTTTTCCCTCAGTCTTTTTCGCTGCCTGCACGGCATGGTATAACGAATAGCCTGATAGTTCTTCAAATTCTCTACCTAAACGGCGTTCCTCGCCAATGCTGGGAACGACTTTCTTAAAGGCTTGATACGCCTCAAGAAACGTGCTGCTAGGAAGGCCTTTTTCATAGGCTTGTTCTAACCGTTCCCACATCATCATGACGACGACCATTTCATCCGTCGACCAATCTAAGTCCAGAGGATATTGATAATCCCGCATATTACCACTCCTATTCATCTTATTCAGTGTACCACAAAATTGAAAATAGGTCAGAGCCTCCGCTGCAAAAAAGGTACATTCTGGCAATGAATGTACCTCTGGTTTACAAACTATTTGGATTTCTAGAAGCTGAACTCCATGAATCTCAAATAAGAAGGAAATTCCTTTATTCTTTCAACGAGATCGCTTATTAAAAGATGACCGATTTCAAAAAGGTTCGTCTAGAAAAGCCCGCAAAAACAAAAAATTTTTAATGATAGCAATTGATTTCCACCACTGTTTACTAATGAAAAACTCTGGGTAATCTGTTCCCCATTGCCATGGAATGACAAATGATCCGTCTGCTTGTTGGTGTTCTAAAATTTCTTCGGCTTCTTTTTTACATATTTCTTCACTAAAAATCCCAAGCAGCTGCTCTCTTGTAAAGAAAAAATTTGAAGGTTTGCTGACATAAGATGTGAACCACTCTTCTGGCTCATTTGAGACTGCATGGCGAATTTGCCAGAATAAGATCTCGCGAAAGCGTTCATTTGCTAAAACAGGCTGATACTGGATTTCTTCACAGTCTTGTAATAATTCTAGATAGACGACTAATGTGTGCATTTCACTGGTTGGCTCCTTAAGAAAACTTGCAACTGCTGTTTCGGCGATTGCTTGTGCTTTTTGATAGAGGGTCGTTTCCCCTGTTCTTAAGATCGTACCAGCTAGACTGACCGTTGGGTTGTCTGCTGGCACGCCCACAGGACTCTCCCACCAAATCGCATGCGGATAGGATACCGTTGACGGCACTTGGTTGAGCCATTTCCCCTCAGAAAATTCTTTTCCACTAGCTAAATACCTTAGAATCCCTTGGACTTGTGGATTTGACGAATGAAGGCATTCAAGTTCTCGTAAAATTCGACATGCCTCCCACACTGCAATCGGTGTACTATTGGGATTCCAATAATCAGGTTCCAAACCATGCCCATAACCACCATCTTCATTTTGGTAGACTTGTAACGCCTGCAATACAGCCTCGCGAGATCCATTTTCAAAATGGTACTGCCAACGAGCAAGGTCTAAAGGGCGCGCGTTTTTGTAAATAAATTTTCGTGCTTTTTCGAATGCTTCCATATCTTCGCCTCCTTTGGCTTTCTTTTATTATCGCTTACTCCCCTAACGATTACAACGCTTACATCAATATCATTTCTCTGAACGACCATTCTCAGAATAGCTTCTTGGCATTTTTCAGGAAGCATACTTTTGGTGTTTCCCTTGGCATGATGTTACAGTAAGAATAACAAGAAAAAGGAGGAATTCTCTTGCGTTTAGAAAACAAAAAAATCATTGCCTTAGTCGACAATGATTTCGAAGATTTAGAACTTTGGTATCCGGTCCATCGGTTACGGGAAGAAGGCGCACAAGTCGATTTAGTCGGTGAAGAAGCGCATAAAACGTATATTGGCAAATATGGTGTACCCGCAGAATCAGCCTATGCTTTTTCTGATATTCACGCCGATGACTACGATGCCATCTTAGTTCCGGGTGGTTGGGCACCTGATAAATTACGGCGTTTCCCAGAGGTCATCTCTTTCGTGCGAACGATGGACAAAGACCAAAAAATCATTGGACAAATCTGTCATGCAGGCTGGGTCTTGATTTCTGCGAATATCCTGCAAGGCAAGACGGTTACCAGTACACCAGGCATCAAAGATGATATGACAAATGCTGGAGCCACATGGGTCGATACACCTGTGGTTACGGATGGACATATCGTTTCCAGCCGCCGTCCCCCAGATCTACCAGACTATATGCGGGAATTTATTGCTGTTTTAGAAAAGAAATAGTACCCATTGATCAGATTCAAAAGAGTTGCGACCGAAGGAAATACGGCCGCAACTCTTTTTTCTACCTATCGATCATTCGCTTATGATCGCTAATTTTTTGTTGCTTTTAGGGATTTTTTTCACACCGATAAAGGTCAATGCAGCACCCAAAACGGCAAACCCAGTCCCAATCAAAAGCATTTCCCAGACACCGAAGTTTTGGATCAGCATCCCCCCTAAAAGGTTGCCGATCACGCCACCGATCGTGGTAGCGATAATGATGATCGTTTGTCCAAAAACCCGGTCTTCATCTGCCAAACTATGGTTGAACAAATAAGCAGAAGCAGGAATAAACAAGGCAAAACTAACCCCTTGCATCAAATGGCTCATTTCCATCAGGATGATGGAGCTGATCAACAGCATCAGCACCCCACGAATGGCAAAGGCAACACTGGACAGCAACAGCCAAAAACGGCTAGACCGTATCCTCACTAACTGTTCAAAGAAAATCATGCCTGGCAATTCGCATAACGCCGCAATCATCAGGGCGATGCCAACTTCCTTACTGCCACCGCCAATATCGGCAAAAATTTGTGCCAAAAAACTGTTGATCATCGTGTGGAAGCTGAAGAGAAAGCTAAACCCGACAAAGAGAAAGAGTAAAAAAGGATATTTTTTCAAAAAGGCACCTGAATGACTTTGTTCTGTATGCATCACGGGCATTTCTGGCTTCTTGATCGCTGGCAGCAAAAGCAAAATAATGAGAAACAAAACGGCTTGCCCGATAGCGATCATTGGCAAAAGGGCTGCCGAAAACTCCTCTAAGAGCTGCCCCAGTAAAAAGGAGGTACCCGCAAATCCTAGTGACCCACCGGCACGCGAAAAGCCAAAATTGATTTTGTTGCCGCTATTCGTGTATTCAAACGCCAAGGCGTTGAGAAAGGACTGCATGGAAACGAGCAAAACCCCTCCTAAAACATAGGTCAGTATTGATAATGCAGGGACAATCACACCTGCTAAGAGCACCGCGACCACGCCGATTGTCATCGTTTTCAAGACAACGATCAGTGGTACTTTGCTTTTTTTGATAATGACTTGACTGATGAAGGGCTGCAAAATCGTAGACGCAATATTGACTAGGGCTAAAATACCGCCAATTTTTGCTGGATCGACCTTGAAATAAATCAAAAAGAGTGTCGCAAAGCCATAGATTGAGCAAAACATCATCCAATAAAGAAATTGCAAACTTGTGTAGTAAAACCGAATCCTCTTGTCACTTGCATGATTACGCATACATCCCCCACCTTATCCATATTCCTTAGCAACTAAATATAGCATAGAACCGATGGATTTACTATCCTTCTATCAACAGAAACCGCAGTTTTATTTGAAACACTAACCCACAACAAAAAAGCGCAGCATAGTATCCTGCGCTTTTCCTACTGCTTCAACTATTTAGAGCTGTTGGAAGGCTTGCGTGAGATCTTCCAATAGATCGTCGATGTTTTCCAATCCAATGGATAAGCGAATCGTCTCTGGACGAATTTTGGCTGCTGCAAGTTCTTCTACGCTAAGCTGAGAATGGGTCGTCGAAGCTGGATGGATGATCAAGGACTTTGCATCGCCAACGTTCGCCAGTAGCGAGAAGAGCTTAGTTGCGCCACAAAAGGTTTTGCTTGCTTCTGCCCCACTTTTTAATCCGAAGGAAAAGACCGAACTGGTCCCTTTGGGGAAATACTCCTGCGCCCGCTTAAAATAAGGACTGTCCGGCAGGGTTGGGAAATGAACCCAAGAAACTTCCGGGTGCTTGGCTAAAAATTCAGCAACTTGTTGCGCATTTTCTACATGACGTTCCATCCGCAACGAGAGGGTCTCGATGCCTAAAAGCAACACCCATGAATTGAAGGGAGAAATCGCAGCACCTGTATCCCGTAAAAGAATCGTTCGGGCCCGAGTGATATAGGCAGCGTTACCAGCGGCTTCTACCCATGAGATTCCATGGTAACTATGATCGGGATCGACCAGCTTGGGAAATTTGCCGTTTGTCCAATCAAAGTTGCCACTATCAATAATAGCCCCTCCTAAAGCAGCCCCGTGACCACCGAGGTATTTTGTCGTGGAATAAACGATGATGTCCGCCCCGTGCTCAAACCCTCGAAACAGATAGGGAGTCGCAAAGGTGTTGTCAATGATGAGGGGAATCCCGGCTTCATGAGCAATCGCTGCAATCTTTTTAAAGTCGGCAATATCAATATCTGGATTGCCTAAAGACTCTAGAAAAACTGCTTTGGTATTTTCTTGGATGGCTGCTTTTAGTGCTGGTAGATCTTCACTATCGACAAAGCTTGTGGTGATGCCAAAATCTGGCAATGTATGGGCGAACAAATTATAGGTACCGCCATAAATTGAAGCAGCAGAAACGATATGATCTCCTGCTTGCGCGAGATTTAAAATTGCATAGGTGATCGCCGCTGAGCCAGAAGCCGTAGCTAACGCACCGATACCACCTTCTAATAGGGCTAATCGCTCTTCTAGAACCGCGGTCGTCGGATTGGTAATACGGGTATAGATATTGCCGCTCTCACTAAGACTAAATCTCGCTGCCGCTTGGTCAGCATCATCAAACACATAGGATGTGGTTTGATAAATGGGTACGGCGCGACTTCCTGTGGTAGGATCTGGTATTTGTCCTCCGTGTAATTGAATCGTCTCAAATCTTTCTGTCATACTATTCCTCCTTAATAATGCAAATAAAAAAGCCCTCTGATATCGAGATATCAAAGGACGTGTTTACGTGTTACCACCTTTATTCAAGCAGACTTTCCAGCATGCTTCTCAGCAAGTACGCGACAAATAAACGGCGTTATACTCTGACGCGATAGCGGGCGCACCCGGATCTCCTTATCTTTCGTACAAGTTCAGAAGATCACCTTAGAGGCCATTTTCGATTGATCCTACAAGTTCTTCTTGCACCTTACGAAGACTCTCTAGGCTTGCCAAATCAATTTACTTTCCTCATCAACGGTTGAAATATTAAGAGCATCGTATCATTTCCAGAAGATTCTGTCAATAGCATAGGATCGCTTTATTTCTGGTGATAAAAAAACTCGTTCACCAAATGATGAACGAGTTTCACAAAGCTTAAATGTGGATTGGTAATCCTAGAGCTAACTCAGCAGCATCCATTGTGATCTCACCTAGAGATGGATGTGGATGGATCGTTAACGCGATATCTTCTGCGTTCATGCCAGATTCAATAGCAAGAGCAAGTTCTGAAACCATATCGCTTGCTCCTAGACCAGCAATTTGCGCACCGATGATCACATTGTCTTCAACCGTTGTTACTAAGCGGATGAATCCTTCAGTTTTTCCTAGAGATAACGCACGACCGTTACCTGAGAATGGGAATTTGAATGCTTTTGCTTCAATTCCAGCATCTTTGGCATCTTTGATCGTCATACCGACAGAAGCCAATTCTGGGTCAGTAAAGGCAACTGCTGGCATTGCTTTGTAATCAACGGCAACTTTTTTACCAGAGATTGCTTCAGCAGCGATTTTTGCTTCGTAGCTAGCTTTATGTGCTAATGCAGCACCAGGTACGATATCACCAATTGCGTAGATGTTTGATACGTTGGTACGGCCTTGTTTGTCAACCGTGATCAATCCGCGTTCGCCTACTTCAACACCTGCTTGTTCTAAGCCCATGTCATCAGTATTTGGACGACGACCAACAGTAACCATCACGTAATCAGCAGTAACTGATTCTTCTTTACCATCTACGGCATATTTGACAGTTACGCTATCGCCATTGTCAATTGCTTCTTTCGCCATTGCGTTGGTAACGACTGTTACACCTTTTTTCGCAAAGTCTTCTTCAACCAATTTGACCATGTCTTTTTCATAGGTTGGCAAGATTTGAGGAGAGCCTTCAAGGATCGTTACATCTGCCCCTAGGTTTGCATAAGCTGCACCTAGTTCAGAACCGATGACACCGCCACCGATAACAACGAATTTTTTAGGAACTTCTTTTAATGCCAATCCGCCAGTTGAATCAAGAACACGTCCGCCGAATTTGAAACCAGGGATTTCAATTGGGCGAGAACCTGTTGCGATGATTGCATTGTTGAAAGAGTATGTTTGTGCTGAATCTGGGTGGATGACACGCAATGTGTGATCATCAACGAAGAAAGCTTCTCCTTCAATCGTTTCTACTTTGTGTTTTTTCAATAGGAAACCAACACCTGAAGTTAACGTTTTAACGACTTTGTTGTCTTTCCATTCTTGTGTTTTGGTAAAATCAAGGGAAACATTTTCACTTGTTACACCAAACATTGTTGAATCCAAAGATTCTTGATAATGATGACCTGCAGCGATCAAGGCTTTTGAAGGGATACAACCAACGTTCAAACAAACGCCGCCGATGTATTCTCTTTCAATGATTGCTACTTTTTGTCCCATTTCAGCAGCGCGGATGGCAGCTACATAGCCGCCAGGTCCCGCACCGATTACAACTGTATCTAATTCAACAGCAAAATCTCCAACTACCATTTGTTAATCATCCTTCCATCATTAATAGCTCTGGATCAGCTAATAGACGTTTGATATTATTCATTGCTTGTTGCGCTGTTGCGCCATCAACGATACGGTGGTCGAAGCTTAATGAAAGTTTCATCACACGTCCGACAACGATTTCGCCTTCAGCGTTTACGATTGGTTGTTGCGCGATTGTACCTACACCCAAAATAGCTACTTCAGGGTAGTTGATTACTGGAGTGAACCAGCCGCCACCAACTGAACCGATGTTACTGATTGTGATGGTACCATTACGCATATCATCTGCAGCCAATTTGCCGTCATGAGCAAGTTTTGCTTTTTCGTTGATTTCATCAGCGATAGCAAACATGCCTTTACGATCTGCATCTTTTACGTTTGGTACATACAACCCATGGTCAGTATCTGTTGCGATACCGATGTTGTAATAGTTTTTGTATACGATCTCTTGTTTTGCATCATCGATCGACGCATTCAAGATAGGGAATTTTTTCACTGTTGCAGTCAATGCTTTTACAACATATGGTAAGAAAGTAAGTTTTGTGCCGTTTGCAGCAGCAACTTCTTTGAATTTCTTACGATTATCCCATAGGTTTGTTACTTCAACTTCATCATGCAAGGTTACATGAGGTGCTGTTTGTTTGCTGTTTACCATCGCTTTAGCGATTGCTTTACGTGTAGGTGTTAAGGCAACACGTTCTTCTAAATCACCTAAGTTTGATTTGAAGGCTTTTGCTGGAGCTGCTGGTTTGCTTTCAGTTGCTGCAGCTTTTGTTTCTTCTTTCGCAGGAGCTTGAGTTTCAGCTTTTGCAGCTTGTCCGCCACCTGATAGGAAGTTTTCGATGTCTTCTTTTGTTACACGTCCGCCTTTACCTGTTGCTGATACTTGGGAAATATCCACATCTTTTTCGCGAGCGAATTGACGGACAGAAGGCATAGCCAAGACACGTTTGTTAGGATCTGCTGCTTCAACAACACTTGCTGAACCAGAAGTTTCCACTTTTTCTTTTGGTGCTTCTGCAGGTGCGCTGGATGAAGCAGGCGCACTGTTGTGACCAGGTGCGTCGATTTCAACTAAAACATCACCAACATTTGCAACTGTTCCTTCAGCAACAACGATGTTTTTCACTGTTCCTGTTACTGGAGATGGGATTTCTTCGACTGATTTGTCGTTTTGAACTTCAAGCAACGTATCGTCTTCATTGATGGTATCTCCTGCTTTAACGAACCATTTTACGATTTCGCCTTCTGCAATTCCTTCACCGATATCTGGTAATTTGAATTGGAAAACGCCTGCGCCTTCAGAAGAACCAGCTGATGCTTCAGCCGTTTCCGTTGTAGGTTCTGCTGCTGGTTTTGCTGGTGTTTGAGACTCTGCTGCTACACCTGCATCGCCTTCGTTGTCTTCATGTCCTGGTGCATCGATCTCAACAAGGACATCTCCAACGTTTGCGACTGTACCTTCAGGGACAACGATGTTTTTCACTGTTCCTGTTACTGGAGATGGAATTTCTTCCACTGATTTATCATTTTGAACTTCTAGTAAGGTATCATCTTCATTGATGGTATCCCCTGCTTTGACGAACCATTTTACGATTTCGCCTTCTGCAATTCCTTCACCGATATCCGGTAATTTAAATTGAAATGCCATTTTCTATTCTTCCCTTCTTCAACTATTAAAAGTTCACGATTTCTTTCACTTTGTCTTCGATGTCTTTTGCATTTGGCAACCAAATGTTTTCAGCTTGACCGAATGGGAAGATCGTATCTGGTGCAGACACGCGTCCGATTGGAGCTTCTAGTGATAGAACCGCACGTTCAGAAATTTCAGAAACGACTTGAGCGCCAACACCTGCTTGTTTTTGTGCTTCTTGAACGACAACCACACGACCAGTTTTTTCAACTGATTTGATGATCGTTTCAACATCAAGAGGAGCAACTGTACGCAAGTCGATAATTTCAGCGTTGATGTTTTCTTTCGCTAAGTTGTCAGCAGCTTTGATTGCTTCACGAACCATTGCACCATAAGTGATGATTGAAACATCAGAACCTTCACGAGTTACTGCTGCTTTGTCTAAAGGAACTTCGTATGCTTCTTCTGGCACTTCTTCACGGAATGAACGGTAAAGTTTCATGTGCTCTAAGAAAACAACTGGGTCATTGCTGCGGATAGAAGCAATCAATAATCCTTTTGCATCATATGGGTTTGATGGAATAACGACACGGATACCAGGTGATTGAGCGATCAATCCTTCCAAGTTATCTGAGTGCAATTCTGGTGTGTGCACACCGCCACCAAATGGTGAACGAATAGTGATTGGTAAATTACGTGTACCACCCATACGGTAACGAGTACGCGCCATTTGACCAACGATTTCGTCAAATGTTTCAAATACGAAACCAAAGAATTGGATTTCTGGAACTGGACGGAAACCTTCTAATGCTAAACCGAAAGCCAAGCCGCCGATACCAGATTCAGCAAGAGGGGTATCGAAGACACGATCTTCGCCGAATTTTTCTTGTAAACCTTCTGTTGCACGGAAAACCCCGCCGTTTTTACCGACATCTTCACCAAAGACTAAAATCTCTTTGTCATTTTCCATTTCAACAGCTAAGGCATCTGTAATTGCTTGAATCATTGTTTTTTGTGC
This sequence comes from Enterococcus sp. AZ149, assembly GCF_051714285.1. NCBI lineage: Bacteria > Bacillati > Bacillota > Bacilli > Lactobacillales > Enterococcaceae > Enterococcus > Enterococcus sp. AZ149. Next base: position 1,490,947 of record NZ_JBIORO010000001.1, on the reverse strand, counting down.
CATGACTATTTCGACTCCTTCGCTTCGTAAGTTGCAATTTGTTCTTTAATGTTTTGTGGTTGTACTTCAAACATGTTTTTCAAGAAATCTGAAACTTTTTGTTTTGGCACGCGGTCCGCTTCAGCGATCGCTGCTTTGATTTCTTCTTTTGTTTGTTCAATGACTTGTTCTTCTTTTTCTTCAGACCAAAGTCCTTTTTCAGTTAGGTAAGTACGGAAACGTACCAATGGATCTTTTTGTTGCCATTCGCTGTCCATGTCTTTTGAACGGTAACGGGTTGGATCATCACCAGACAATGTATGTGGACCGTAACGGTAAGTCAAGGTTTCAATCAATACAGGACCGTTGCCGTTTGCTGCCCATTCACGAGCTGCTTTAGAAACATAGTACACTGCCAATGGATCCATACCGTCAACTTGGATACCAGGGATCCCAGCTGCTGCAGCTTTTTGTGCCAATGTTGGTGCCGCACTTTGTACTTCACGAGGTGTAGAGATCGCAAAACCATTGTTTTGGATATAGAATACAGCGTTTGCATGGTAAGCCCCTGCAAAGTTGATTGCTTCATAGAAGTCCCCTTGTGAAGAACCGCCATCACCTGTATAAGTGAATACAACATTTTTCTTGTTGCGTTTTTTCAATCCTAAAGCAACGCCGGCTGCTTGGACGTATTGTGCACCAATAATGATTTGTGGTGGCAATGCTTTTAAATCTTCTGGATAAAGGTTCCCAGCAACGTGGCCACGTGACCATAAGAAAGCTTCTTTCAATGGCAGACCGTGTTGGATCAATTGTGGTACATCACGGTAACCAGGTAATAAAACGTCTTCTTTTTCAAAAGCAAATTGACTTGCTAATTGGCTTGCTTCTTGTCCAGCAGTTGGCGCGAAGAAACCTAGACGACCTTGACGGTTTAACGCAGTTGAGCGTTGGTCTAATACACGAGACCATACCATACGAGTCATCAATTCAACTAATTCGTCGTCACTTAAATCTGGTACTAACTCTTGATTTACAATTTTCCCGTCTTTGTCCAAAGCTTGGTAAGTTGGAAAATCCGCATTGACTTGCTCCAAAATCGCTTGGAAATCAAGTGCTTTTTGTTTTTTTGCCATCTTGACACACTTTCCTCTCTGATATAAAAATTCACTTTCGTATGTAACAGGGTTTAAATCTGTACTATCGAAATTTCATTTACTCTTATAAATTATCATTTAACTTCGAAAATGACAAGTGAAAAGGGTATTTTTTTTAATAAAAGAATTCCCACTGTAGCAACTCTTAAGAAAACATTAGTGAAATTAATCACATTAAAGCAATCGCTTTCTTCAATTTTTTCTTTTCAGATTCTTTTTTTTATTTAAGAATAGTACAGCATCCACCATTCCGCTAAACAGATTTATCATTAACCTCCTTTTATCACTTGTGAAGGATTCGACTTGAATCAAAGAGAAATTTCTTAATATGAGAAAAAAATAATACAGAGAACGGATAAAAAGAAACAGATCGGCGATTCTCCCCCTGTTAGGAAGAACGCCGACCTGTTTTTTTAAATCCATTCTCTCGTGACATGAATGTAAATGCGTTTCGCAAACTCAACTGTTACTAAATAAGCTAGATTGATACCGACATACCATGGCCAGTAACTTGATGGCAGTGCTGCAAAATCAAAGACGGTATGCAATGGCGTCAAGATGACCAAGAAGCCAACTGCAATCGCTAGAACACTTGAAATCAAAACTGCAGGTGATGCGATACTTTTGATAAATGGTAATTTTCTCGTTCTGATCATGTGAACGACTAAGGTTTGTGTCGTCAAGCCAATCATAAACCATCCTGCTTGGAACAAGGCTTGCTCTTGGATGGTATTTGCACTAAAGACATGCCACATCATAAAGAAAGTCAAAATATCGAAGATGCTGCTGACAGGTCCAATGCCGACGGTAAACTTCAATAGTCCACCCACTTGCCATTTAACTGGTTTTTCTAACTCTTCTTTATCTACGTTGTCCCATGGGATCGTCAATTGGGCCATATCGTACACCAAGTTTTGAACCAACAGTTGAATGGACAACATTGGTAAGAAAGGTAAAAAGGCACTAGCAACTAAGATCGAGAACACATTCCCGAAATTCGAACTCAAAGTCATTTTGATGTACTTCATCATATTGGTAAATACTTTGCGGCCTTCGATGACCCCTTTATCAAGGACATTCAAACTTTTTTCTAATAAAATGATCGAGCTGGCATCTTTGGTGATATCTGCTGCGGTATCAACCGAGATACCAACATCTGCCGTACGTAAAGCAGGCGCGTCGTTGATGCCATCTCCCATAAAGCCGACCGTATGGCCTGCCGCTTGAATGGTTTCAATGATTCGGGATTTTTGCATTGGATTTAATTTTGCAAACAGATTAGTTTTTGCAGCTTTCTCTGCTAACTCTTCATCTGACAGATGATCTATATCGGTTCCTAACAAATATTCATCTGCATCAATACCAACATCTCGACAAACTTTTTGTGCAACGATCGCATTATCTCCCGTTAACACTTTGACATTGATGCCATGACCGTGTAAAGAAGCAATCGCTGTTTTTGCTGTTTCTTTTGCTGGATCTAAGAAGCCCATAAAGCCAATCATGATCATATCTTGTTCATCTTCTACAGAATAAACGGCATCTGCGTGGGCATCTCGTTTTACAGCAACAGTCAATACGCGCATTCCTTGTTTGTTCAAGCGCAAATTCACTTGACGCAATTGTTTTCTCAATTGAGGAGTCAATTCCATCACTTTGCCATCAACTTCTACGTACTTGCAGACTTGTTCCATTTCCTCGGCGGCACCTTTAGTGACCATCAGTTGATGACCATCTGCATTGACAACAACCGTCAAGCGGCGACGTGAGAAGTCAAACGGAATCTCATCGATTTTTGTCACATCGTTAAATGGCGCTGCCAAGCCTTCTTCTTCATAGTAGTTTAAGACAGCAATATCCATCAGGTTTTTCCACCCTGTTTGATAGTAAGAATTTAAATACGTCATATCAAGGACTTGTTTATCTTCTACGCCAAATGGGTTTAAATGCTGTACCAGTACAACACGATCTTCGGTGATCGTACCCGTTTTATCGGTACATAGTACATCCATTGCACCTAAGTTTTGAATCGAAGGCAATTCTTTGACGATCACTTTTTCTTTTGATAAAGAGATCGCCCCTTTGGCTAAGTTACTGGTGACGATCATTGGTAGCATTTCTGGCGTCAAACCAACTGCTACTGCAATCGCGAAGAACAACGCTTCGCCCCAATCACCCTTGGTCAAACCATTGATCAGTAAAACGATTGGGAAAAGAACCATGACCATTCGCAACAATAGCTTGCTGACTTTTGTTAAGCCATCTTCAAAGGTTGTTTTACCCCGTTTCGTCGTCGCATTTTTGGCAATATCACCGAAGAAAGTACTTTGACCGGTTTTCAAAATAATGGCTTTTCCTTGACCACTTAAGACATCGGTACCCATGAAAACAAGATCTTGCATATCTAGTGCAGAAATTTGTTCATCGCTTTCTTTGATCCCAGCATCGACAAATTTTTCAACTGGCATTGATTCGCCTGTTAATGAAGATTGATTGATAAATAAATCTTTGGTCCAAATCAAGATCGCATCCGCAGGAATCATATCGCCGGTTGCTAAGGTGACGATGTCTCCTGGAACGACTTCATCCATTGGAATTTCTCTCGTGATTCCATCTCGAGTGACGGAACAAGTATTTTCAATAAGTTCTTTTAACGCTAAGCTTGCTTTTTGGGAACGGTATTCTTGGACGAAAGTAATCATGACACTGGCTAAAATCATGATTCCCATCACGATCACTGCTTCAATATCGCCTGTTACAAAAGAAATAACCATTAATAATGCCAAAACTAACACAAAAGGATCTTTGAAAGCACCTAGGATCATCAACCAAGCAGGTGTTGGTTTTTGCGCATCCACTTTGTTTGGACCGTACTCTGCCAAACGTTCTGCAGCATCTTCTTCCGATAGCCCTTGGAAGGATGTCCGCATTTCCATCAGCAGTTCTCTTTCGGTCAATTTTGCCAGTAATTTTAGTTCTTGATCTTTCGATAGTTTTTTTAACATCTTTTTTTCCTCCTAGCACTTAGGAGTTGCTTACGCCACCCCTAGCGATTCGATAATTACTCCGCTGTTTCATCTGGGGACTGGGGTATTCCATGTGAATCTTCCTTTCTTTTTATTAGGTAAGTCACTGTGGAACATGCGTAAAAGACACAAAAAAACGCACGCTCCCAATAAGCATGCGTAAAAAACTCATGATCATTGTAGAGCTTTAGCACTATAGGGCGTAGATAGCAAATCTGCTATCAGCTACTTTGGGTTTAACCTTCACGATTAGACCTGTCCTACCAACTAAGTATCTCTCGATACTTTTGCGGCAGCAGCTTGTGTCCATATAGGAGCCTCACCTAACAATTATTTGTATAAAATGTCAGTTCGCCGGAAGTCTATCTTCCAACTACCCACATAATAACTGCTATCCTAGCCAATGTCAACCGCAACAATGGAAAAAAGCACCCTTTTTTCATAGATTTTCGTTGGTTTTCAAATGAAAGGTCTTACAATAAAATAACAACGTTAAAGAACTGGTGTGATTTTATATGTGACAAAACTTTTTTTACACGAACAGATAGAGAGAAATCCTCTCAGGGCAAAACCCAGAATTCATCAAGTCACTTCGGCTATCCCATTGAAGGAGAGAATGTAATAAATTTCCGAACTCGAATAAAAAATAGACAGCCATTTAAATAAACAGCTGCCTATTTCTCTTTCACATCCGATTCTGAAAAATGATTTTTTCGGTATTCTTTCGATCTAGCTCTCACGAAAAATGATCTGCTAAAATTTTCAAGATTCGCCGACTAGCTTTCCCATCGCCATAGGGATTTTCTGCATGTGCCATGGCATTGTAAGCTTCTGGATCCTCTAGTAGTCGCTTCGTTTCTTGATAAACCGCAGCTTCAGACGTACCGATCAGTTTTAACGTACCTGCAGCAATTCCTTCTGGGCGCTCTGTTGTATCTCGCAAGACCAAAACAGGAACGCCTAACGACGGTGCTTCTTCTTGGACACCACCAGAATCCGTCAAAATCAATGTGCTTTGATTGGCAACATTGTGAAAATCAATGACATCTAAAGGCTCAATCAGCGTGACATTTTCTAGTTCCCCAAGTATCTCCATAGCAATCCCTCGGACTTGAGGATTTTTATGCATAGGAAAAACCACTTTGATGGTTGGTTTCTCCTTAGCGATCTTCGCTAAAGCGCGGAAGACTTGCTTCATCGGAACACCTAAGTTCTCGCGACGGTGCATTGTCAGAAGAATCATGGTTTTATCTGCTGCAGAAAGTTCTGGATGCTGATAGTCCTCCGAGATCGTATAACGCATCGCATCAATGGCGGTATTTCCCGTTACAAAAATTGCAGCTTTATTGCGATTTTCCGCTAATAAATTTTCTTTGCTTTGGACAGTTGGCGCAAAATAAAAATCCGCTAATACATCGATCAGCTGACGATTGGCTTCCTCCGGATAAGGAGATTTTTTGTTCCATGTACGCAAACCGGCTTCCACATGCCCCACAGGAATCTGCTGATAGAAAGCTGCCGTCGCGGCTGCATAAGCTGTGGTCGTATCCCCGTGAACGAGTACGATATCAGGGGTTTCTTTTTGCAAGATAGGTTCCAGATCCAGCAAAACTTTGGTAGTGATTCCTGTCAAAGTTTGCCCTAAAGTCATAATATCCAGATCATAATCTGGTATGATTTCAAAAACCGTTAAAACTTGATCCAACATTTCTCGATGCTGCGCCGTCACCACAACGATCGATGCAAAACGCGGGTCGTTTTCCAATTCCTTTACTAGTGGCGCCATTTTGATGGCTTCCGGTCTGGTACCGAACACAGACATCACTTTGATTGTCATTTGGTCACCCGCTCCTCTACTTCTCATTGCTTCTATTATAACGAAGAAAACAGAAAAACAAAATGGTTGTTCCAACAAAAAAAGAAACGACCGCTAAAAGGCCGTTTCTTCAGTATCCAGCTTAAATAGTATCTCCATTGAAAATCGAATTTTTCACGATTACGTAATCCACTTTACGAATCGATTCTAAATCTTTTCCACCTGCATAAGAGATCGATGACTGCAAGTCTTGCTGCATTTCAACTAACGTATCTTTTAAAGAACCTTTGTATTGAATCCAAATTTTCTTTCCTTCTACGTTTTTCTTTTCACCTTTTTGAAATTCTGATGCAGAACCAAAGTATTCTTTCATTACAACGCCATTTTCTACCTTGGTTTCCCCTGGTGATTCTTCATGCCCAGCAAACAATGAACCGATCATGACCATGGTTGCACCAAAGCGGACAGATTTAGCGATATCGCCGTGTGTCCGAATGCCACCATCTGCAATGATTGGTTTGCGAGCAGCTTTGGCACACCAGCGTAATGCTGCCAATTGCCATCCGCCAGTCCCGAAACCAGTTTTGATTTTTGTGATACAAACTTTCCCTGGTCCAATACCGACTTTTGTTGCATCTGCGCCAGCGTTTTCCAATTCACGAACTGCTTCTGGCGTTCCAACATTTCCAGCGATCACAAACGTTGCTGGTAAATGCTTCTTGATGTGTTGAATCATATTGATCACGGCGTTTGAGTGACCATGGGCAATATCGATCGTTATAAAATCAGGAACAAGCTCTTTCTCAGCTAGTTCTTCTACAAAGGCATATTCATTTTCTTTGACACCCACGCTGATTGAACTAATCAAACCGCGGCTTTTCATTTTTTTGATGAATGGAATCCGTGCTTCTTCATCAAAGCGGTGCATAATATAAAAATAGCCATTTTCAGCTAAAAATTCTGCGATTGAATCATCAATAATTGTTTGCATATTTGCAGGAACAACAGGCATTTTAAACGAGTGTCCGCCTAATGTCACCGTGGTATCACATTCTGAACGGCTGTTCACGATACACTTGTTAGGAATCAGTTGTATATCTTCGTAATCAAAAACTTTCATGTCAAACATAAAAATATCCTCCAAATCTTACTAAGAGTGAAGCAAGCATCAAATGGCAGCAGCCTATTTTTAACGCCCACAACAATTTAAACCACCTGGAAATGAAATACAAGCTTTTTAGAAATACTTTTTGAAAAAAAAGGATGAATGTTCGTCTTTCGCGAACATTCATCCTTATAACAACTGAATAAAACGGAATTTACGTATAAATTAAGGTAAGATGTTCCCTGCTGCTTTATACACTTCATACCATTCATGGCGGGTCAATACGATCGAAGATGCTTGCGCGATTTCTTCGATCCGATGTGGGGTCATCGTTCCAGCAATCACTTGCATGTTTGCAGGGTGACGTAAGATCCACGCAGAAGCAATACCTGTCGGTGTCGTTTGATACTTGTCCGCTAGTTCGGTCAATTTTTCGTTCAACTCTGGGAATTTCTCGTTACCGATAAAGACACCTTCGAAGAAACCATATTGATACGGAGACCAAGCTTGGATCGTCATCTCATGCAAGCGAGAATATTCCAAAATTTCTCCATCATGATCGACACTACCAGCATCCGTCATGTTGACATGAATTCCTTGATCGATCATTCCTGTATGCATGATCCCGAATTGCAGTTGATTCGCTACTAAAGGTTGGGAAACATATTTTTTCAATAGCTCGATTTGACCAGGTTTTTGATTGCTGACACCGAAGTATTTCACTTTACCGTCTTTTTCTAATTGGTCAAAGGCTGCTGCCACTTCTTCTGGTTCAAACAAAGTGTCAGGGCGATGCAATAATAACGCATCTAAATGATCAGTTTTCAATCGTTGCAAACTACCTTCCACAGAAGAGATGATATGCTCTTTCGAAAAATCAAACATTTCACCTGGAACGATGCCGCATTTTGATTGAATAAACAACTCTTCTCTTTTAGCTGCCGTTTTTGCTAACGCTTCTGCAAAAATCGTTTCACATTCACCGCGACCATAAATATCCGCATGGTCAAAGAAGGTAATGTCATTTTCAATCGCAGTCGTCAAGACCTTCACAGGATCTTTGGCATTGTTGATTCGCATCAATCCTAAAATCACGCTGGATACTTCTAAATCAGTGGGACCGAATTTAATTTTTTTCACGTAAAGTTCCTCCTTATTTAAACTACATTCCTATTTTATCACAACAAGATGAAAACGCTATACCAACGTCAAAAAAACCTCCCATAAAACGAAAACCACCAGCACAACCGATTGGTTCTACTGGCAGCCCTCCTTTTTTTCAGTTTGTGTTATGCACAGAAATATTCTTTACTTCATCGCCTTTGATGAGTTGCTATATTGCAAGGCTTTATCGCCGATATCGTTTCGGTAATATAAGCCAGATAAAGACAACCTGCTGATTGCTTCATAGACGTTCTTTTGTGCAGCAGCTAAATTCTCAGCTGATGCTTCCACAAGAAAAACGCGCCCACCAGCTGCCGTCAAACCACCTTGGTCGGCAGCTTCATCCACTCCTGCATAAAAGAATTGCGTTCCTTCTCCTTCAGGGCTTGGGACAGGCATTCCTTGCTGATACTTGCCTGGATATCCTTGAGAGGCAATCACGACACCGATCGAAGCCGATTGATTCCATTGGATCGTAGGTACTTGGTCCTGTAAGAGATCATCAATGATCTGGGCTAGACTGCTTTCTAAACGACTTAACACGACTTGTGTTTCTGGATCGCCGAAACGCGCATTGAATTCGATGACTTTCGGTCCATCATTGGTAGCAATCAGACCTGCATAGAGAATCCCCGTAAACGGTGTATTGTTGCGAATCATCCCTTTTGCTGCAGGAAGTAAAACTTCTGCTACCGCTTGATCGACCATTTCTTGCGGAATCTGCGGTACCGGCGTATAAGCCCCCATACCTCCTGTATTCGGACCTAAATCGCCATCGAAGGCACGTTTATGGTCTTGGGCAATGACCATTGGATAGACGGCTTCGCCCTTCACAAATGCCAATAGCGAAAACTCCTCGCCAGCCAAAAACTCTTCGATCACCACTTTTGCACCACTTTCACCGAAAGCATTTTGCTCCAGCATCGCTTCGACTGCTGCGTTTGCTTCTTCAATGGTTTCCGCGACAACCACGCCTTTGCCCGCCGCTAAACCATCTGCTTTGATGACGATTGGCGCACCTTTACGTTGGATATAGGCTTTTGCCTGGGCACTATCTGTAAAGCTTTGATAGTCTGCTGTTGGAATGTGATTGGTTCGCATCAATTCTTTGGCAAACTCTTTTGATCCTTCAATCATCGCTGCTTGGCGATTGGGGCCAAAAATTTCCAAGCCCGCCCCCTGAAAATCATCTACGATGCCATTTAGCAACGGAACTTCCGGACCAACGAAGGTCCAATCAACCTCCTGCTCTTGAGCAAAAGCAATTAGACTTTCATGATCGGACTCTTCAATTGCGACTGTCTTGATCCCGTCTTTTCGCATACCGGGATTGCCCTTCGCACAAAAGACTGTTTCCACTTGAGGATCCTGCAGAAACTTTTTTGCGACGGCATGCTCTCTACCGCCACTACCAATAACAAGTATTTTCATCGTCTTCTCCTATTTCTTAGTGTTTAAAATGACGAACACCAGTAAAGACCATCGCCACACCGTATTTATCTGCCATGTCGATCGACTCTTGATCTTTGATACTGCCACCAGGTTGAATAATCGCTTTGATCCCTTGTTGCGCTGCATATTCAACACTGTCATCCATTGGGAAAAAGGCGTCGCTTGCCAGCACTGAACCAGCCAGTTTATTGTTTTCACGGGCTTGTTCGACGGCGATTTTCACCGAACCCACGCGGTTCATTTGACCAGCGCCGATCCCGACGGTTTGCTGTTGATTGGCTAAAACGATGGCATTAGATTTCACGTGTTTCACCGCTTTCCAAGCAAAAGCCAAAGCTGCACTTTCTTCTGTTGTTGGCTTTCTCTTTGTCACCACGGTCCAATCTTCTGGTGTTTCCATTTGATCATCTGGTTCTTGCACCAATAAGCCTCCAAGGACAGAGACAACTTCTGGCTGTTTGGCTGCTTTTTCGAAATCAACAACCAGCAGGCGCAGATTTTTTTTCTTCGTTAAGATTTCTAGTGCTTCTTCTTCAAATGCAGGTGCAATAATGATCTCAAGAAAAATCCGCTGCAGTTGCTCCGCAGTTGCCACATCAACTGGACGATTCAAAACAATGATCCCGCCAAAAATCGACACTGGGTCTGCTTCGTAAGCTTCTTGGAAAGCTTCAGCAATCGTTTCTCCACTTCCGATTCCACAGGGATTCATGTGCTTTAGGGCTACCGCAGTTGGCTCTGTAAATTCTTCTGCGATCCGCAAGGCAGCGTCAGCATCTTTAATGTTGTTGTAAGACAATTCTTTGCCGTGGATTTGTTTTGCGCTGGCAATCGAATAGGGCACGGGTAATGCATCTTGATAGAAGGAAGCTTTCTGATGACTATTTTCACCATAACGCAATGTTTGTTTCAAAACATAGGTTTTCGTCAAGGTCTCTGTTTCTGTTTCAGCCACCGCTTTGGTCAAGTATTCACCAATCAAGGCATCGTAAGCGGCGGTATGGCGGAAGACTTTGGCAGCTAATTTCTTTCTTGATGCCAACGTCGTATTGCCTTCCTTCAGCTCAGTTAAAACCCAGTCGTAATCCTCGGGATCAACGACAACAGTTACTGAGGCATGATTTTTCGCCGCAGAACGTAGCATGCTTGGTCCGCCGATGTCGATATTTTCGATTGCGTCGGCTTCTGTGACGTCAAGCTTACTGATGGTTTCTTTAAATGGATAAAGATTGACGACAACAAGGTCGATCGGTAAAATGCCATGCTCAGCCATTGCCTCCATATGAGAAGGCAGATCACGCCGTCCTAACAGACCACCATGCACCCGTGGATGTAGCGTCTTGACCCTACCATCCATCATTTCAGGAAATTCTGTGACCGATTCGATGCCGATCGGTTGAAGCCCCGCTTGTTCCAAGGCCGTTTTTGTCCCGCCAGTTGAGATAATCTCAAATCCTAAATTGGTCAATTCTTGGACAAATGGTACGAGTCCTTCTTTGTCAGACACACTGATTAATGCACGTTTATTCACGATTCGATAGCCCCTTTTCCACGATTTCAGCTAAAACAGCTGGATAGATTTGATGTTCTACTTGATGAATTTTTTCTGTCACATTTGCTAATGTATCGTCGGTGTCGATCCGAACGATTTCTTGGGCAATGATTGGCCCTGAGTCAATGCCGGCATCGACATAATGAACCGTCACTCCCGTCACTTTCACGCCGTAAGCGAAGGCATCGGCGATCCCAGATTTACCTGGGAAACTCGGCAACAAGGAGGGATGGATATTGATGACTCTGCCTTCATAAGCGGATAATAGAGTGTTGCCGATGATTCGCATATACCCTGCTAAAACAATAAAATCGATGGCATGATCCTGCAATTCTTCGATCAATTTATTTTCAAAGGCTGCTTTTGATGCAAATGCCGCTGGCTCTATGACAAGCGTTTCATAGTCTCTCGCGCGGGCTTTTTCTATTACTGGCGCTGTAGGTTTATCGGAAAAGACCAACCCGATCTGCGCTCCTTTGATTTTATTTGCTTGGATCGCATCGGCGATTGCTGTAAAATTGCTGCCCGTTCCAGAAGCAAAGACGGCGATCCTCATCGGACTGCCTCTTTGAAGCAAACGGCTTCGTTGTTACGTTTGGTCACTTTACCGATCCGGTATGCTTGTTCTTCATTGGCGGATAGAAGTGCCATCACAGCCGCAACATTTTCTGGCGCAACGGCTAAGACCATACCGATACCCATATTGAAAATCTCGAACATTTCTTGATGAGGAATCGCGCCATGAGTAGCGATCATATCAAATATTGGCAACTGCGGCCAAGTGTCTAAGGCGATTTCTGCCGCAAGTCCTTCAGGCAGCATCCGTGGAATATTTTCAACAAAGCCGCCACCTGTGATATGAGAAATTCCAGCTAACAATCCTTCTGTCAATAAAGGTTTCAGTGCATCAACGTAAATTCTCGTTGGCGTCAATAAACTTTCTGCAAGCGTTTGGTTGCCAAGTTCCGCAAACGTTTCTGCTCCTGTATAGCCATGCTGTTCAAAAAAGAGTTTTCTGACTAAAGAGTACCCATTAGAGTGAATGCCTGAAGAAGGCAAACCAATCAGCTCATCGCCCTCTTTAATGGTTTCTCCAGTGATCAACCGACTTTTTTCGACGATCCCTACGGCGAAACCAGCAAGATCATATTCTTCCGGCTGATACATCCCCGGCATTTCAGCGGTTTCTCCACCAATCAGGGCAGCCCCCGCTTGCACACAGCCCTCTGCGACACCAGCAATGATTTGTTCGATCTTTGCCGGATCGTTTTTACCAACTGCAACATAGTCAAGGAAGTAGATAGGTTCTGCCCCTTGAGCGACGATATCATTCACGCACATCGCGACGCAATCAATGCCGATCGTTGTGTGCTGTTCTTGTTGGATCGCCAACAAAAGCTTGGTTCCTACACCATCCGTCCCAGAAACGAGTACCGGTTCTTTCAATTGGTACGATGATAAGTCAAAACAGCCACCAAAGCCCCCGATTGCCCCCATCACGCCTAGCCGTTCTGTTCGTTTCACATGCTTTTTGATCCGTTCGACTACTTCATAACCGGCTTCGACATCGACACCGGCTTTTGCATATGCATTTGCCACGTTCGTTCCTCCTCAATCATTCATCCGCTTTTCTTCATTCAGCTCATTCGTCGTTAACGCAAGTAAACCAGCGGTTCTTCACTGCTTCGTTTGAAAAACCATTTTTGCCTACTATTTATTCAGCTAAAGACGCGAGATAGTTTTCTTCATAATCATACAAAGGGGTTGGATAATCGCCATTGAAATAGGCCATACACAAGCCTGAGTAAGGTGCGTCAAAATCTAAACCGATCGCTTCGATCAACCCGTCTTCACTTAAAAAGGCCAAAGAATCTGCTTCGATTTTTTCACAAATCTCAGCTTCCGTATATTTGGCTGCGATCAATTCTTTTCTCGTTTGAATGTCGATCCCGTAAAAACATGGATAGCGCAAAGGCGGCGAACCGATACGCACATGAACTTCTTTCGCACCTGCCTCTTTTAGCAGTTGCACGATACGGCGGCTGGTGGTTCCTCGGACGATCGAATCGTCGACTAGAATCACTCGTTTGCCTTCGACTACGCCACGAACAGCTGAGAGCTTCATTCGCACGCCTTGTTCCCTTAACTCCTGCGTCGGTTGAATAAACGTTCGTGCAATGTATTGATTTTTTACTAAGCCCAATTCATAAGGAATACCTGAAGCTTCGGCATAGCCGCTGGCAGCAGATAAGGATGAATTCGGTACACCAATGACCATATCCGCTTCGATCGGCGCCTCTTGTGCTAAGCGACGGCCCATATTTTTACGGGCACGATGGACATTGACGCCAGCGATGTTGGAATCAGGACGGGCAAAATAAATAAACTCCATCGAGCAAATCGCCGGCTGTACTTCTTGGGTATACTGCTCGATTTGAATGCCTGCATCATCAATGATCACGACTTCGCCCGGTCGGACATCACGAATAAATTCCGCACCGATGACTTCCAACGCACAGGTTTCTGAAGCCACCACATAAGCACCATTGACCATTTTCCCGATTGACAATGGCCGAAAGCCATTGGGGTCTAGTGCTGCGATCATGGCATTTTCCGTCAGTAAAAGGTACGCAAATCCACCTTTAACTTGATTTAATGCCTCCTTGACCCGATCCATAAAAAGCGGTTCTTCGCTGCGACGGATCAAGTGCATGAGAATCTCTGTATCGGAATTCGAGTGGAAAATCGCACCAGCCTCTTCTAATGATTTCCGTAGACTTTTCGCATTCGTCAAGTTGCCGTTATGAGCTAAGCCAATCTGCTGATCAAAAAATTTGAATAAAAATGGTTGAATATTATCAACGCTACCATTACCAGCAGTTGCGTAACGAACGTGACCAATGGCAGCATCTCCTGTCAGACGCTGGAGGACACGTTCATCCGAAAACACTTCCGCTAGCAACCCTAAATCACGGTGACCATTGAGTTTTCCCGCATCATTCGTGACGATCCCAGCACCCTCTTGGCCGCGATGTTGCAAACTGTGTAGTCCGAAGTAGGTGACACGAGCGGCATCTGGATGACCCCAAACACCAAAAACCCCACATTCCTCGTTGAGGCTCTTTACTTCATTAAACATGGAATGGCTTCCTCCCATTTCAATTTCGCCTCAGTAAGGGGCATCTCGATCGTATCATCTTGTGCTTGTATGCGAATCTGGCCATCAGCAGTCACTTCCCCGATCGCTATTGCAGCAGCACCTACCAGTGCTTCAAAAGCTGCTTGCTTATCAGGTGCGACTGAAAGCACAAAACGGGATTGGGTTTCTGAAAACAATTGTGCTGCTGGCAATGACACGGTCACATTTAGACCAAAGCCCTTGTCAAAAGCGGATTCGGCTAAAGCGATCGCTAAACCACCTTCGGCACAGTCGTGGGCACTTTGAACAAGACCTGCTTGGATCGCTGCGGTAACCAATTGTTGGTTCATTTTTTCTGTTTCAAGGTCAAAGGACATTAAACGCCCAGCGATCTTTCCTGTCTGCAGTTTTTGCAATTCAGACCCATTGAAATCAGCATGGGTTTCCCCTAGGACATAGATCACATCCCCTGCTGCTTGGAAATGCTGCGTCGTGATATGCGCCAGCTCTTCGATCAATCCGACCATCCCAATTACAGGCGTTGGATAGACCGATTGTCCGTCCGTTTCGTTGTATAAGGAGACGTTCCCAGAGATTACTGGTGTCTCTAGTACACGACAAGCTTCTGAGATCCCGTCAGCAGCCGTAGATAACTCCCAGAATCCTTCTGGTTTATCTGGCGAGCCGAAGTTAAGGCAGTCAGTGATCGCCAATGGACGCCCACCGGAAGCGACGATATTTCGAGCAGCTTCTGCAACTGCGATCTGTCCGCCGACTTCAGGATCTAAGTAGAGGTAACGAGCATTACAGTCAGTCGTCATCGCCAAGGCTTTATTGGTTCCCTTGATTCGTAAAACGGCCGCATCACTGCCGGGTCCTACCACGGTATTGGTACGAACTTGCGAATCGTAGGTTTCAAAAATCGAGCGTTTCGAAGCGATCGTCGGCTGCTGCAGCAGGTCCGCAAATACAGACGTTGCTGAATGAATCACTGGAACAAAGTCCGGTGTTTCCTTAAACACTTTGATCCGTGCTGGTTCTGCCATCTCTTTGTAGTAAGTCGGTGCATCTTCAGCTAAAGCATCCACTGGTAAATTAGCGACTTCCTGTCCATGATGGAACAAACGATAGTTGCCATCATCCGTCACTTCACCGATCACGACTGCTTCTAGATCGTATTTCTTAAAGAGGGCTTCCACTTCAGCTTCATGCCCTTTTTTGACACAGATAAGCATCCGCTCTTGGGATTCTGACAACATCATTTCATAAGGCGTCATATTGGTTTCTCGTTGTGGAACATCATCTAATGTTAAGCGCAAACCTGATCCGGCTTTTGATGCCATCTCGGCACTAGAAGAAACCAATCCAGCAGCACCCATATCTTGAATTCCGACTAAAATGTCCGAATGATCCACGATCAATTCCAAACAAGCTTCCAACAAAAGTTTTTCCATAAAAGGATCACCGACTTGTACGGCGGAACGTTGTTGTTCTTCTCCTTCGACAAATTCTTCCGATGCAAAAGTCGCCCCATGTATCCCGTCGCGTCCTGTTTTTGCGCCGACATACATGATGGTGTTCCCAACACCTTTGGCCTGCCCTTTTTGAATATCCTTGTGGGCAATGATCCCTACACACATGGCATTGACTAACGGATTGCCTTCATAACAAGGATCAAATGCCACTTCACCACCAACGGTCGGAATCCCGATACAGTTGCCATAGCCACTGATCCCAGCAACGACTTCTTCCAAAAGATATTTCGTTCTTGGATTATCTAACTCACCAAATCGTAAGGAGTCTAAAACAGCAATCGGTCTTGCTCCCATACTAAAGATGTCGCGGATGATCCCACCAACACCAGTTGCTGCTCCTTCATAAGGTTCCACCGCAGAAGGATGATTATGGCTTTCCGCTTTAAATACGACAGCTAGATCATCGCCGATATCCACGATGCCCGCACCTTCTCCCGGACCTTGCAGTACTTGCGGCCCATCTGTCGGGAATTTCCGCAAAACAGGTTTGGAATTTTTGTAAGAACAATGTTCACTCCACATCACTGAAAAGAGTCCAGTTTCGGTATAGTTTGGTAAACGTCCCAAAACATCTTCTGAGATCATCCGATATTCTTCTTGGGTCAATCCCCATTGCTCGTATAATTTCGTGTCTTTGATTTCTTGTGGTGTAGGTTCTTTTACGATCATTTTATCCATTTACCGGCACCTTCCCAAAATTTTTCAATAATGAAGCAAAAAACTTCTTGCCATCTTCTGAGCCTAATAAACTTTCCATCGCTCGTTCTGGATGGGGCATCATGCCTAGGACATTGCCTGCTTTGTTGCAGATACCAGCGATATTGTGTAGACTGCCGTTGACGTTATCTTCATAACGAAAAACGATTTGATTGTTGGCAACCAATTCCTGATAAGTCGTTTCATCACAATAATAATTGCCCTCACCATGAGCGACAGGAAGCGTAATGACTTGATCCGTTTCATATTCAGAAGTAAAAGCTGTTTGATTATTCACTTGCAGACGGACCGGCTTGCAAATAAAATGCAATGATTCATTTCTTTGTAAAACCCCTGGTAACAAGCCCGCTTCCGTTAAAATTTGGAACCCATTGCAGGTACCAAAGACAGGTTTGCCTTCATTTGCTAAACGAATGACCTCTGACATGATCGCTGAAAAACGAGCGATTGCACCGCATCTCAAATAGTCACCATAGGAAAATCCTCCTGGGAGCAAAACACCGTCAAAACCGGCTAAGCTTTCTGCATCATGGCGCACATATTCTGCTTCTGCCCCCATGATATCTTTGATTGCCCACATCAAATCAACATCACAATTTGATCCAGGAAAGACGATCACTGCAAATTTCATAGGGCTGCTTCCTCCATTTGAACTATTTCATAACGGTAGGTTTCCATATTGACGTTTGCTAAAAGTTTGTCACAGATCGCTTCAATCTCCTCTGCCACTGCTGATTGTGTTTGATTGTTGGAAGGTGTCACTTTGATTTCAAAGTATTTCCCGATGCGAATATCACTGACATCTTGATATCCTAAGCGATGAACAGCTCCTTTGACGGCTTCTCCTTGAGGGTCCAAAACAGATTCCTTATAAGTGACGTAAACTTTGACTAAATACATGTTGAATTCTCCTTTTCTAAACGATTTAAAACTTCTTCATAAACAGGAACGATGTCCCCTAAATCACGACGATAGACATCTTTATCAAGATGTTCATTTGTACCCATATCCCATAAGCGGCAAGTATCTGGTGAGATCTCATCAGCCAGGAGCAACTCGCCCTTCTTGGTTTTGCCGATCTCGATTTTAAAATCGATCAGTTGAATCTGGATACTTGCAAAGATTTCCAGTAACGCAGCGTTGACTTGTAGCGCCAGTTTTTTGATCTGGTCCAGTTCCTCTTTTGTAGCAAGACCCAGATAGAACACATGATCGTCATTAATAAACGGATCATCTAAACGATCCTCTTTGTAGTAAAACTCCACGATCGGCTTTGGCAGTCTGGTTCCTTCTTCGATGCCCAAGCGCTTTGAAAAACTACCAGCAGCCGTATTGCGAACAACGACTTCTAAAGGAATCATGGTGACAGCTCGAATTAATTGTTCGTGTTTAGACACTAATTGAAGAAAGTGACTTGGGACATTTTTATCAGCTAAACGCTGAAAAAGATGCGCAGTGATCTGATTGTTTAGGGCACCCTTCCCTGCGACTGCATCTTTCTTTAAGCCGTTCAGCGCAGTTGCTTGGTCCAGATAAAGGACTCTCAACACATCTTCTTCGTTGGTTTTAAACAATTTCTTGGCTTTTCCTTCATAAAGAAGCACTTCTGATTCCATATTCCACCTCAGTTAAGTTTTATTTTTCACATAGCGATGACACACATCTTTATTTGTTTATTATTCTAACAACGCTGAAAAAGCGGGTCAACGATTATCTGTACATTTACACATTAATAAACACGAATGTTCGCCTTTTATCCCGTCGAGCAAGTTTACCTCTCCCGTTTGACTGGCGAAGGGTTTTATAAAGCGTTTACAACATTCTATTTTCATGCTATATTTAGGTCGTATTGTAGCTACATTCAAGGAGGAGTACTATATGTGGTCGCTAAAGAATCGTGCTGAACTTTTTTTAGCTCATCTAACAGACAAAGAAAAACAACAGCTCCATAACGAATTATTGGCCGTGCAGCAAATCCTTTCCATTAACCAACAAACGAGTTTCTATGTATTCAGTCCCTTCAAAAAAGGGGCACGTCCTCACTATGCAGAAGAACAAAAAAGAGTTCTACAATTTCAAAATGGCCGCAATGACGAATTGATCATTCACCAGATACATCGTCAAAGCTTATTTAAACATACGTATTCTTTCCGTATTTATTTTAATTTAGAAGAAATGGACTTTTCTTTTTTAGACGATCTTTTGCATCGTTTGAAGGAACAAAGTCAAGCCCCTACCTTTAACTTAAGTCACGCTACGCACTGACGGGTGATCACTAAATAAAAATAAGATAAAAAAAACAAAAGCCCGAAATTTTACGGGCTTTTTTTGTTATACTGTTTTCAGACAAAAGAAAGGACACGATTATGCTATTTACAAAACAGTCATTTGATGCTTTTGCTTTAGAAACATTAGAAGAAAGAATGGAAAAAATCCGTTCAGAGATCCAGCCGGTTTTCCAAACCATCGGCGAGGCAGCGATCCCATTATTTGAAGAAAGCTGTCAAGAACCTTTTTATTTGCATATCGCACAGCATCGGCGTAGAACCGTCTACCCTCCTGCCGAAACGTGGGCGGGGATCGGCCCTAACAAGCGTGGTTATAAAATGGATGCCCACTTTCAAATTGGGATCAATCAAGAGTATGTCTTTGTTTGGCTCAGTGTGATCGATCAACCGAAAAATCAAGCAACGATCGCGGAATCTTGGCTGGCTCAAAAAGAATTATTTGATCAATTGCCAGCAGACTTTACGCTATCTCCTGATCATACCAAGTATGACCACTCTCCAATCGCTAAATGGCCAACCTACTTAGAACGATTACAGAAAGTCAAAAAAAGTGAACTTCAAATTGGCAAGATCTTTCCAAAAGAAATGATCGAAGACGTTGAAATGGCGGATATTTTAGCAGTTTATCAAACGCTGTTGCCGCTTTATCACGCCCGTTTGTCGGCACTAAAGGAGGAACAATAATATGTCAGAAAACCGGCGCTCTCGCAAAGAAAAACCAGCGAAAAAACCTAAGCGTTTCGTCTGGCTGGCACTCCCTGCCGCCTTATTAGTACTTGGTGGCGGTTATTATGGCTATACAGTCTATCAAAATCGACAAGAAGAAGCAGCAGCAAAAAAAGTCCTCAATTCCTTTATCGGTGCTATATCTGATCAGAAGTACAGCGATCTATCTGCTTTACTGACCGAAGAAAGTTTGGAATCAAACGGCTTTAACGCAGACGAAGTCTCAGCAAAATACGAAGCGATTTTCACTGGTATCGGTGCCGAATCATTTAAAGCTTCAGGAATTGAGGTAACGCCCGATGATAAGGATTCCGATCAATTCAATTTCCAATACAACGGTTCCTTAACCACCTCGTTAGGTGAATTAACCGAGCTGTCTTATAGTGGCACGATTACTCTGGCTGATGACCAAGCCAAGATCGATTGGTCGCCTCAATTGATTTTTCCGGGAATGGAAGGACAAGACAAAGTTAGTATCTCTGTAGATAATGCCACACGTGGAGAAATCTTAGACCGAAACAACGAACCGCTAGCAGAAAATGGCACGCTCTATCAACTAGGCGTCATTCCGGGGCAGCTGGGTACGGGAGACGAAAAAACCGCCAATATCAAAGCAATCGCGGAACGTTTTGACCTAACAGAAGATGCGATCGATCAAGCATTGGCGCAATCGTGGGTCCAAGATGAGTTGTTCGTTCCCTTAAAGATTATCGAACCAACCGATGAAATGCCAACTGGAACAAGTTTAAAAGAAACGACGGGACGGACTTATCCTCTTGGAGAAGCCGCTGCCCAGTTGATTGGTTATCTAGGGAACGTGACTGCAGAAGATATCGAAAAGGATGAAACGCTAGCAAGCAACGGACAAATTGGTCGTAGTGGTCTGGAAGCTGCCTTTGACAAAGAGTTGCGGGGCGAAAATGGCGGAAAAATCGCCATCACAGATGAAGATGGTGCTGAAAAATCGGTTCTTTTAGAAAAAGAACGGGCAGATGGTAAAGATATCCAACTGACCATTGACGCACAAGCCCAAAAGACAGCTTTTGACGCCTTACAAAATCAGGCGGGGTCCACGGTCGTCACAGAACCAAAAACCGGTGATCTGCTGGTATTAGCCAGCTCACCGAGTTATGATCCCAATAAAATGACCCAAGGGATCTCCCAAGAAGACTACGATGCGTATGAACAAAACGAAGACTTGCCTTTCATCAGCCGCTTTGCTACGGCCTATGCACCAGGTTCGACCTTTAAGACCATCACGGCAGCGATTGGCTTAGAAAATGGTACGATCGACCCTACCCAAAGTATTGCGATCGATGGATTGAAGTGGCAAAAAGACAGCTCTTGGGGGGACTACTTTGTCACCAGAGTCAGCGATGTAGCTTCTGTCAATCTAAAAGATGCACTGGTTTACTCTGATAACATCTATATGGCACAACAAACCTTAGCTATGGGTGAAGATGCTTTTCGTAATGGCTTGTCGAAATTGATTTTTGGCGAAACGTTTGATTTGCCGATTGCGATGAATCCTGCTCAAATTTCCAATGAAGAGTCCTTCAACTCAGAGATTTTACTGGCAGATACCGGCTATGGGCAGGGAGAACTGTTACTGAATCCCATTCAACAAGCTGCTGCTTACTCGGTCTTTGCCAATCAAGGGAAGCTGGTTTATCCCCGTTTAGTGAAAGAGGCAGAGCAAAAAGACAAAGAAGTCTTTAAACCAGAGACGATTGAGCAAATCAATCTAGATTTGACAGCTGTTGTCTCAGATGCCAACGGAACGGCACACTCTTTGGAAGCGCTGAACATTCCGCTAGCTGCCAAAACAGGAACTGCTGAAATCAAAGAAAAGCAAGATGAAAAAGGCCAAGAAAACAGCTTCTTATTCGCCTTCGATTCGCAAGATCAAGGATTTCTGATGGTTTCCATGTTAGAAGATCGCCAGGAAAACCAATCAGCAACTGGTTTAGCACCTGATCTATTGACCTACTTAGCTGAAAATTATTAAAAAAGCCGCAACCTTAAGACGGAGGTCTCAAGGTTGCAGCTTTTTTTATTCGGCTAAACCGACACGTTCAAAGATCGTGTCAACTTGTTTTAAATGATGGTTGTAATCAAAGGCATCGTCCAAATCAGCTTTGGTCAAAACATCCGTGATTGCTGGATCAGCTTCTAACAATGGGCGGAAATCCGTTTGTTCATCCCAAGCTTGCGCTGTTTTCGGCTGAACCAAGTCATAGGCTTGCTCTCTGGTCATTCCGTGATCGATCAATTTCAACATCACCCGTTGGCTGTAGATCAATCCAAAGGTCGCATTCATATTGCGCTTCATATTCTCTGGGAAAACGGTCAGATTTTTGACGATATTGCCAAAGCGATTCAGCATGTAATCGATCAAAATCGTCGTATCCGGAATAATGATCCGTTCTGCCGATGAATGTGAGATATCCCGTTCATGCCAAAGGGAGACATTTTCATAAGCCGTCACCATATGACCGCGAACGACTCTTGCAAGTCCGGCCATATTTTCAGAACCGATTGGGTTACGCTTATGGGGCATGGCAGAAGAACCTTTTTGTCCTTTGGCGAAGAATTCTTCAACTTCCCGCGTTTCTGATTTTTGTAGTCCACGGATCTCAGTGGCAAATTTCTCAATGCTCGTTGCGATCAACGCCATTGCTGAGAAATATTCAGCATGTAGGTCACGAGGCAATACTTGCGTGGAAATATCTTGCGCACGAATCCCTAGTTTTTCACAGACATACTCTTCGACAAATGGAGGGATATTTGCAAAGGTTCCAACAGCACCACTGATCTTTCCAGCTTCGACCCCTTTTGCTGCCCGCTCAAAACGTTCAACATTGCGTTTCATTTCTGAATACCACAAGGCTAATTTCAAGCCAAAGGTCGTTGGTTCCGCATGAACACCATGGGTACGTCCCATCATCACGGTATGCTTGTATTCTTTGGCTTTTTCGCCAATGATCGTCACGAAACGGTTCAAATCTTCACGAATCAAATCGTTGGCTTGTTTCATCAAGTAGCCATACGCCGTATCAACAACATCCGTTGACGTCAAGCCGTAGTGGACCCATTTACTTTCATCACCCAAAGATTCAGAGACTGCTCGGGTAAAAGCAACCACATCATGTCGCGTTTGCGCTTCGATCTCTAAGATACGGTCGATATCAAAGGATGCTTTTTCACGAATCAATGCAACATCCTCTTTCGGTATCTCTCCTAATTCCGCCCAAGCTTCGTCAGCTAAAATCTCGACTTCTAGCCACGCTTGGTAGCGATTTTGATCGGTCCAAATAGCACCCATTTCTGGTCTTGTATAACGCTCTAACATGTTTTTATCTCCTTTAATCCCAAATATTGGTTTGATAGATTTCTTCAGTGGTTTCTGCAATGTCTTCCGTCAAAATAGTGATATGTCCCATTTTGCGACCGGTTTTTGCTTCTTCTTTGCCATAGTAATGAAATTGCCAAGCAGGTTTTGTGGCAATCAGATCATAGGTTTCTGTCAATTCATCTCCTAAGACATTGACCATGACTGCTGGTGAAAGCAAAGAAACTTCCGGCAACGGCCAGCCACAGATGCCGCGGATATGAGCGTCAAACTGACTCATGGAGCAAGCTTCGATCGAATAGTGACCCGAATTATGCGGACGTGGCGCCAATTCATTGACATACAAGCCGCCGCTTTTGGTCAGGAACATTTCGATGGCTAAAACGCCTTGCAGATCCAAAGCTTTTGCAATAATGTGAGCGATCCGTTTGGCTTCTTCGGCAACTTCTGGATCAATGTGCGCAGGAGCGATCGTTTGATGCAAAATATTGTTACGGTGGATATTTTCTACCACTGGGAAAGTGGTAAAGGTTTCTCCATTACCGGCAACTAAAATCGATAATTCTTTTTCAAAAGGAATCCATGCTTCTAATTCGCAAGTTCCTTCGCGAAGTAAATTCATGGAAGGCGCCAAATCAGCCGTACTGTAAAGCACGTGCTGTCCTTTTCCGTCATAGCCGCCTCTGGTGGTTTTTAATACACAAGGGTAACCAATGCTATCGATGGCATCTTGGATGTCTGTCGGGCTGATGATCGTGGCATAAGGTGCAATCACGATATTGTTTGCCTCTAAAAATGACTTCTCTAACAAACGATCTTGAGTGATTGCTAACAGATCGGTGCCTTGAGGGATATGTGAGTAAGGCAAAATAGAGTTCAATGCTTCAACACTGACATTTTCAAATTCATAGGTGATTACATCGGCACGTCGAGCCATTTCTTCTAAAGCAAACACATCATCATAGGCAGCAACAATATGCCAATCAGCGACTTGGGCTGTTGGACAATTGGCAGTAGGGTCTAAAACGCCAACCCGAAAGCCCATTTCTTTGGCACTCATTGCCATCATACGACCTAGCTGTCCTCCGCCAACGATTCCGATCGTTGCGTTGGGCATTAAAGGTTTAATCAAGTTGATCACTACTTTCCAATACGATTTCTTTTAATGTATTTCTTCGTGCGTCTAATTTCTCCGCTATCTCTAAATCATACATGGAAAGCATCTGGGCTGCAAGTAGTCCTGCGTTAGTTGCGCCAGCTTTTCCTATCGCCGTTGTTGCTACTGGTACACCACCCGGCATTTGCACGATCGATAAAAGGGAATCCAAACCGTTTAATGCGCGTGATTGGACGGGAACACCAATGACCGGCAATGTTGTTTTAGCTGCCACCATTCCCGGCAAATGGGCAGCGCCACCCGCTCCTGCAACAATGACTTTAATCCCTTTTTCTCGGGCTGTTTCTGCAAATTCGAACATCAAATCTGGTGTACGATGTGCCGAAACGACTTTTTTCTGATAAGGTATCGCTAACTCATCTAAAATCAAGCAGCACTCCTTCATTGTTTCCCAATCTGATTGACTTCCCATAATCACTGCAACTGCTGGTTTCATTCAATTTTCCCTCCACTGATTTTTTACGATTCTCTTCTGAATAAACCTCAGAAGTATTTTTCTTACGAAAATCATTTTGTTAGCAACCTTTTGAAGCTACGTCTGAGATATCCCAAAGTCACATGGCTCTGCTAACATTCACTTTCACCTCTAAATAGTAACGAGTTGCCCGAGCAATGTCAAAATATTTTCGAACTATTAACAAATTTTACTTTCCATTGTTCGCTTTTATCTCAAAGATATGTATTCAACACGTCAGATATCCGATAATAAGACAAATAAAGGAACAATACAAAAAATCCAGACGAATCCTCGTCTGGATCAAATAAACTTACTGTAGCAAGCTCAATTCCGTCACTTCGTCTGTTTCTTTCGGCAGTCCATTAAAGAACAGATTCAAAACAATGGCAGTCAAACTACTCATGACGATCCCATTGCCTGTAAACATTTGAACGGTTTCAGGCATTTGACTGAATAAAGTGGGCATCATATTGAACCCTAAACCAAAACCGATTGATACTGCAATCACTAACAAGTTCTTGTCATTCATAAAATCAACTTTGCTCAGCATTCTCATCCCTTGAACAGCCACCATGCCAAACATCACTAACATGCCGCCGCCAAGCACTGCCTCTGGAATGATCTGTGCGATGGCACCGACTTTTGGAAACAACCCTAATACGATCAAAAAGATTGCTGAAAAGAAAATCGGACGGCGCGTCTTAATGCCTGAAAGTTGAACCAAACCTACGTTTTGTGAAAATCCAGTATAAGGAAACGTATTGAAGATCCCACCAAGGATCACCGCCAAGCCCTCCGCACGATAGCCGCGCTTTAAGTCATTGCCTGTAATCGGTTTTTCAGTAATGTCTCCCAGTGCAAAATAAACGCCTGTGGATTCTACCAAACTAACGATGGAAATAATGATCATCAAGACGATCGACCACAGATCAAAGGTTGGTAAACCGAAATAAAAAGGCTGAGGCAAATGAAACACAGGTGCATGAGTGATGGCAGAAAGATCAACCAAGCCTAATAATGCTGCTAAAATAGTCCCACCGATCAAACCGATCAGTACGGCAATCGAGCGAATAAAGCCTTTGCCAAACACTTGCACGCCAATGATCAGGGCAATCGTCACAAAGCCTAACAATAAATTCGTTGGATCACCAAAGTTAGCAGCTGCGGCATCCCCTCCACCGATTTTGGTGATGGCGACTGGAATCAAGGTCAAACCGATGACGGTAATCACCGTTCCCGTCACCAATGGGGGAAACAAAACTTTGATTTTCGAAAAAATGCCGGCGATCAAGACAATGAAAATCCCAGCGGCAATGATCGCTCCGTAAATCGCACTGATTCCTGATTTGGTGCCAATCAAAATCAATGGGGAGACAGCTTGGATGGCACAACCTAAAACGACTGGTAGGCCGATCCCAAAAAAGCGGGTGACGACTAATTGCAAAAGCGTAGCGATTCCGCACATGAAAATATCGATCGAGATCAAATACGTCATCTGCGCTTCATTAAAGCCGAGGCCTGTTCCAATCAACAAAGGGACGGCAACAGCTCCTGCATACATCGCTAGCAAATGCTGCAAGCCTAAAACTGCTGAACGGCTATTCGTCTCTTTCATTAGGCATCTCCTTCTAAAAAGCTAACTTGGCCTTCCGACAATGAGGCGATTCGTGCTAAGGAAACAACGGGGATTCCCATTTCTTCAAGCAATTGTCGACCAGTTTGGAATGATTTTTCAATGACGATCCCAATGCCAACGACTTTTGCGCCTGCTTGCTGACACAATTCGATCAATCCTTTTGCAGCTTGTCCGTTTGCTAAGAAATCATCAATTATTAATACCGTATCATCTGAAGATAAGAATTTCTTAGAAATCGATACTTGGCTGGTCACTTGCTTAGTAAAGGAATAGACCGATGCGGTCAACAACTCTTCATCCATCGTCAGACTCTTTGCTTTTCGAGCAAAGATCATTGGTACCTGCAACTTTTCTGCAGTATAAAGTGCTGGTGCGATCCCTGAAGCTTCGATGGTCACTACTTTGGTGATCCCACTTTCTTGAAATCGTTCTGCAAAAACTTTACCGATTTCTCTCATCAACTCATAATCCACTTGGTGGGTCAAAAACTGGTCCACTTTGAGAACCCCTTCACCCAAGACGTTCCCGTGTGTTTTGATACGCTCAACTAATTTATCCATCCTAGCTCTCCTCGTTCCTTTCTATTCCATCCTGAAAAAAAAGACACTCTTTTTGCCAAAGCAAAAAAAGTGTCTAACAGGCACGATTTTTACTTATAGTCCGATATTTACGGTATCGGGTAGAGACTGTCGACCA
Source organism: Enterococcus sp. AZ149 (assembly GCF_051714285.1). Taxonomy (NCBI): domain Bacteria; kingdom Bacillati; phylum Bacillota; class Bacilli; order Lactobacillales; family Enterococcaceae; genus Enterococcus; species Enterococcus sp. AZ149. The sequence goes on along the minus strand of NZ_JBIORO010000001.1, from coordinate 1,463,973 downwards.
TATTTCGACGATATACAAGTAATTTTTAAATGATAGATTCGATTATGCCTGTCTTTGATTAAAAACACAAGCATGGAATGCCCTTTATAAATAAAAATATTCTCATTTGTGGATCATTTGCTACTCTGGTTTCTCCATATCACGATAGTGCTCCATCTTTTTACTGAAAAGCTCCCCGTTGGAAGGCGGCGTGTAAGTGATCGCATTCGCACCTGCTTCAATCGTTTCTAAGATGCTCTCCTCAGTTGGACCACCCGTTGCAATGATCGGCAGCTTCGGATATTTTTTACGGAAGAAAGCCACGGTATCCGCTGTGTCCTTGCCGGCACTGATATTGATGACCTTCACACCAGCTTCAAGTTTGGCATCAATTTCAGTATACTTACTCGTTACGGTACTGATAACGGGAATATCCACGACTTTACAGACTTGCTCCACAGTTTTCAATGGTGTGGGTCCGTTTAAGACGACCCCGATCGACCCCTGAGCTTCAGCAAACATGCTCATATAAGAAGAGCGGAATCCTTGGGTCAAGCCGCCGCCGACACCAGAAAACACTGGAATATCTGCTGCTTCGATAATTGCTTTCGTAATTGCTGGGTGCGGTGTAAAAGGATAGACCGCTATCACAGCGTCCGCATTTGTATTACGGATGATCGCAATATCCGTAGTAAAAATAATGGAGCGGATTTGTTTCCCAAATATTTGAATGCCGCTAGCCTCTCGAATAACTTTAGGCACTTTGACGATATCTTTGCGTAAATCAGTGGTGATTTTTGGCATATATTTTTCTTCCATAAGCAGCCAACTCTCTTTTCTTATTGATCAAATCGATTCAATTGGTAGGTTTCAATGACTTGAATGATTTTGCTGGCATAATCTGGATCCGTTGCATACCCTGCATCTTGTAAGGCTTGTGCGGCACTGCGGTAGTCGTTTGCTGTCAAGACATCTACATAAAGCGCAGGATTCCAATCAACACCATTTACAAACAACATCGTATGATCATCCATTGATTCTTCCCAAGTATCATAGACACGAAAATCTCCTTGAATCGTGACCCATTCTCCATTATAAAACTCTTGGGTATCTAATGTCACCTTTTTTGAATGACCAAATGACTTGATGCCAAATAAATTATTGTATTTGCTGGCTAGAGAACTCTGGCCCCAATCTGATTCAAGAATCGCCTGACCTATAATGATACTTGGTAAAATCCCATAGCCTTTTTGCAGTTCTTGCGCGTAAGGAGCAATGCGATCGATAAATTCTTCATGAGAGATCGCTTCAGTATTTGTTTCTTCCTCTTTCGGAAGAGGATCCGCCAAACTATTTAAGGAAAAAATAAAAGCAATCCCAATTAAGAATAACCCTAGAAAGACTAATGGGAAACGAGTCTTCTGTTTTTTTCGTCTTGCACTCATTTTTTCACTTCCTTTGTCTGACTAAACACGTTCTTAGCGAACAAATCGCCTCCACTCATCAACAACTCTTCTTGTGCTCGTTGACTATTTTCTTGATTTCTAGTAAGAGAATTAGTAAAGATCCAGTCCTCCTGCAAAGGATCTGCCAATTCGTGATACGACAGTTCTGCTTCTTTACGAGTGATGTGTTCTTTTGCCTCATCAAGAAACTCTTCGAATGTTACCTCATGTTCTTCAATATATGTCGCCACTTCGACGCCTACATAGCGTAAATGCCATGGTTCATAATCGATTTGGGTAATGTCATGTTTTCCTTTCGGATAACGGATGATGAACCCATACTCTCTCGCATGGGCTTGTAGCCATTTTCCACCGTCTGTAACGCCGAACCCCTCATTGAGAAGTTCGCCTGTATGATTTTGATACCAGTCTTCATCGATTACGTCAATCGCAAGACCGGTATGGTGCTCACTATATCCCGGTTCAGTAAAGGTCAGTTTCGTGATACGAATTGCTTCTTCTTTTGTATTCCCTTGGCGGATCAAGCTATTGACATTGGCATCGAATATTTCCTGTTGATACTCTACCGAACGGTAAGCAGAGACCATGACTAAAGGATGTCCAGCCACCTTTGCTGCCTCAGCTAGTTCTTCGTATGCCGAAACGATTCGCTTGTCCACAAGGTAGCCATTTGATAATTTCCCCAAATCTTCTTGCGCGATTTCGCTGACGATTTTATTTTTTGGTCCTACCAGAGCCAACGACCAATCATTCAATGAGACAGTTGGGAAATCATCTTCGTTCACTTCATCACTAACAGCTGCTTGTTCTTGCGCATCCTCTGAGTATTCCGTCGAAGTTTGACTGCTGGATTCAGTTGTTGTGCTCGTCACTGTTTGAGTAGTAGAACGAGCGATACTTAGATTCTTTATTGGGGTGACTGCGGTCACTCGATTCACTTGTATGGTTAGGAGAACCAAAAACAAGAATCCTGCTGCCGCAGCCATTCCATAATACTTTTTCAAAAAATACCCTACCTTTAATTATAAGTTTCTTCCAGATTTTCTTTAACCCACTCTAACAACTCGATTTTTTCATTGCGGATCTGCTGCTGAACAACAGCGGGCAATCGGAAGTTTAATATATCATCATAACCCCACTCATCATACGTAATACTGACTCTCAAATCAAGGTATTGGGCTGTTTCTTCAGATTCTGTTAACAATTCGACTTTTGCTAAATCGCTAGCTAGCCACGTTCTGGCGATTTGGGTTTTCATTTTTTTGAACTCGACGACCGCTTGATTGCGTTTTTCTGGATAAATGACGGTCTGGCGAATGATTTTTTGGATCAGCATCCATTCATAATCCGAAAACAGCAGTTTCACTTTCTGATTTTCAGCAGGCGATAAACTCATTGTGCCGTTTTTCCAAGCTTCCCATTGCTCCTCAGTGATTCCTAAATGTGTCTCATAAAACTGTTTTTCTGATGTGTATTGCTCGATAATCGTATTTAAAATAATGGCTATTGATACATTATGCATATGTTATCCCTCCTCTTCTATATTTTACTGAAAGTCAGCCGTAATGGAAACTTTTTGCGATTGTTTTTGATTATTTTAAAGAATTCATTTCTTTTGTTATACTAAATATGAAGGAGATGATCAATGATGAAAAAATACCGTTGGGGAATGATTGGACTTGGAGACATCGCGACGCAATTTGCCGCTGGTTTTTCCAATGAAGCAAGTGAACTGTATGGAGTCAGCGCCCGCAGTTTGCCAAAAGTCCAGGCCTTTGCCGAAAAATACGCTATCCCCCATGCTTATGAAAGCACAGATGCTATGCTGGAAGATCCGCAAATTGATATTGTGTACATTGCAGTACCTAATGATCTTCATCACGAATTTATTATGAAAGCTCTAATGGCAGGAAAACATGTCCTCTGCGAAAAAGCCATCACCACCAGTGCCGATGAGCTAGCGGAAGAACTAGCCTTAGCCAAAGAAAAAAACCTAATCTTAGAAGAAGCTATGACGATCTTCAATATGCCGGTTTATGCACGTTTGAAAGAAGAGATCGATGCTGGACGCTTAGGAAAATTAAAAATGATCCAAGCACCATTTGGCAGCTATAAAGATCCTGATCCCACCAATCGTTTCTTCAACCCAGATTTAGGTGGCGGTGCGTTACTGGATATTGGCACGTATGCCGTTTCATTTGCTCGCTTTTTCATGTCGGATACGCCAGAAGTGGCGTTTAGCAGCATGAAGCCCTTCTCTACTGGTGTAGACGAACAATCTGTAACGATCCTCCAAAATCCAGCTGATGAAATGGCTAGTGTCACACTGACTTTCCAAGCGAAAATGCCTAAAACAGGTATCGTCGCTTTCGAAGAAGGATACATTACGGTGGATGAGTATCCTCGTGCGGACAAAGCCGTGATTCATTTTCGAGATGGAACAAATGAAGTGATTGAAGCTGGTGACAGTAATCAAGCCCTTAATTATGAAATTGCCAATATGATCAAAGCCATCAATGGCGATATCGAAGGATCAATCCACTTGACCACCGATGTCATTGACGTTCTTGATCAAATGCAAGCTTTTTGGGAACAACAGTAAAAGCGAAAAGACTCCTTTGCAGGAGTCTTTTTTTTAGCGCTCCATCGTCTGAATCTGTTCAGAAAAGTCGGCTTTGGTTTCAATAAAACTTTTAAAGGTTTGCAGAAACTGAAACAGCTGGGCCCGATTTTCAAATTCTACTCTTGTTTGCGGCAATGGTTTTTGTCGATAATCTTCGTATAAAGCTGCAATTTTTGCCAAGATCTCTTTTCCATCGTTATTTTCATGAAAGGACTGGGCGGTAAAGGATAGCAGCTCTTGAAACGCATTTGTATAGGCTTCTTCTACCCAAAACAATTGTAATAGATCAACCATTTCCAAGAGTAAGCGCGCTTGACTTTGCCGCATGGTGAAATACTCTTCATAATAAGAGGCTTCTCCTCGCCACTGGTTTTCACTATGAACCATCGCTTGCTGTTTGCCTTGCTTGATTTCTCCTAACAATGCTTGGCAAACATGAGGGAGCGTCGCCTTTTCTTTTTCTGTTAACGCGATCGACATGTCTTTTAAAAGACTTTTAAACGTTTCTTCCACCAACTGCTGTTTTTCTTTCAATACCCGTTCGCCGTCTGGCATATACAAGTTAAATAAAAGTGCAAAGCCGATGCCAATACTCATTAACAAAAAAGCATTTCCAATCAATGGCCAAGCAAAAGAACGTTCCATCATATAATGGGTCACCAAGACCGAATTGACCACGATCCCATCGGTTAATTTGAAATAGACTGCCGTCGGAATAAATAGGAAGAGAAAAAGAACAAAGCCCAGCGGACCAAAGCCTAAAAGATGAAAGCTGACAAAAGCTAGGAGCGTCGCGATCGCCAAGGAAACCAAGCGACCGATTCCTGTAAAGAGCGAGGTTTTCTTTGTATTCCCAACACTCAAAATTGCGATGATCCCTGCGGCTGGTGCATACAATAGACCGATCTGCTGAGCAAGAAACATGGACAAACCGGCAGCAACTGCTGTCTTCACTGTTCTCAATCCAATTTTCATTTTTGTCACCTCCTTTGAAAAGTATACTAAATTGTGAGGAATAAGACTAGAATTTCTCAACAGCATTGGGTATGATTAAGTAAAGGGGGCATTCTACCATGAAAATGGGGCGTTTTCGCTTAGGTATGCGAACGATAAAAACAGCCATTGCTGTCATGCTTTGTATTCTGCTCTTTCATTTCCTTGATCGCGGCCAGCCTTTGATTGCTGCCTTGTCTGCTGTCTTTTCATTGCGACAAGACCTGACAACAACAATCTCTTTTGGGAAATCACGGGTGTTAGGAAATACGATCGGCGGCGGTACAGCCATTTTTTATTTTTTGACGAAGCAATATTTTCAAAATGATTTTCTGATCGAATTGTTTGTCCTGCCCGCACTGGTCATCTTTGTCATCGTTTTTTCAGATGGCATCAATAACAATTCTGGCATCATCTCTGCCATTGCGACGATGCTGTTGATCACTTCCAGTGTCCCACAAGGGGAATCGATCATCTTTGCATTGGACCGTGTGCTTGATACCTTTATCGGTACCTTAGTTGCCCTGTCAATCAATTTTGTTATTCGACCACCTGAGGAAGAGAAAAAAGATGAGATTCAAGAAGATTTGGTCGTGCTAAGGCAAAAAGAGCTTGAACTAAAAGCCATGCTAGAAGAAGTCCAAGGGGAAATCTCTGAGCAAGAAAAACAAGAAAAATAAAAACAGCCTTTTTCCAGAATGCTTCTGAAAAAAGGCTGTTTTTGTTACTCATTGGCTTTCAAGGCATCGATCATATTGACATGTTTCAACTTGAAATACATCGCGATCCCTACCACGCCTGAAAACAAGCAGGTCAATCCCGCTGCATACACATAGCTCATTGGTTCGACTGTCGGTGAAAACATGGCGATATCAACTTCGATGGTCTGTAAGACAAATTGATGCTGAAGCACCCCTAATAACAAGCCAAAACCAATACCGAAAATCGTTAAAAAGATATTCTCACGAAAGACGTACATCGTCACTTCTCGATCATAAAAGCCTAATACTTTGATAGTCGACAACTCGCGGATCCGTTCCGCTATATTGATATTGTTCAAGTTGTACAACACGATAAAGGCTAATGCCCCTGCTGACGTGATCAAGATCCAAATGACGATGTTCAAGGTTGCTGTCGTGTCATCTAAGGCATCCGCTGAAGCTGAGAGGAAGGAAACATTGATGACATTATCTTGTGCCATCAGGTCAGCTGCGATCGCTTCTTCATCTGTTTTGCTTAAGCGCTGATTGAATTTCAATAACTCACTATTGTAAGCAGGCGTTTCCTGAAAGATCTTTTCGTACGTTTCAGGTGTCAAATAAGCAAAATGGCCCGTGTAGTTTTCTGCGATGGCAGCTACCTTCAGTTGAAATTCCTCGCCGCTTTCATTCGTCAACGTTATCGTATCACCCACCGATAATCCAAACAACTTAGCAAGCTTTTCATTGATGATGGCACCCTCTCCTTCTAGCTCGTAAGCTTCTCCTGAAACCCGATCATTCAAGTGGACAAATCTCGATAAAGCCGCAGGATCTTCTGGCACGGTGACGGTTACTTCTTGCTGCGTGACCCCCGATTGAGCCAACGTCAGACTTTCCGTATGCAAGAATAACCCTGCTTCAAAGCCTTCAATATCTTCTGCGGCGGCTTTTGTTTCACTCATTGCTTCCGAATCCTCGTCATCAAAGGTAATCACCGCCTGATATTGCCAGATTTTCTCAAACTGCAAAGGAATGATATTGCTGATGGAATCTCTCAGGCCAAACCCAGTTAAAATCATCGACGTGCAACCAGCGATTCCTAAGATGGTCATGAGCATTCTTGACTTGTAGCGAAACAGGTTTCGCATTGTAACTTTTTGAATAAAACTTAAGTGCCGCCATAAAAAAGTGATTCTTTCTAAGAGAATTCGTTTCCCTGTTTTTGGGGCCTTTGGTCTCAACAAGGAAGCCGATGACTGTCTTAAATCAAATCGTAAAACCAGCAGCGCAATTCCGATGGTGCAAAGCAAGCTAACACCCACAGCAATCAATGAAAGCCGCAAATACCATGGGGTGTCATACTCCGTGAGATTGTAAAGCGGTCCATAAGCTTGAATGATGATTGCTGGAAAAAAGGAAAAGCCTACTGCTAGGCCCAATACAGCACCTGTGATGCCTGCTGCAGAGGAATAAAGCAAAAATTTCTGTCCAATCTCCCAGTTGCGATAGCCTAGTGCTTTCAACGTTCCGATCTCACTGCGTTTTTCATCGATCATCCGCGTCATAGTGGTTAGACTCACTAAGGCTGCGATCAAAAAGAAAATGACTGGAAAAATCGTCGCTAACGAAGAAACGCGTTCCGCATTGTCTTGGTATTCTGAATAACCAGGATTCGCATCGCGGTTCGCGACACGATAAACTGCCGGTTTTAGCTCCAACAATTCCTGCTCTTTTTCCGCAACTTCTTTTTTGACATCTTCAAGCTTTTCGCGTTCTTTTGGTGCTCTTTCTTTAAATTCGGCTAGCTTTTCTTGAAGGGTTGCTTCGTTTTCTCGGTATTCCAGCCAGCCCTTGTCTAGCAAAGACTGACCATTAGCTTGCTCAGAAGCTAAAGTCTCACGAGCAACACTCAGCTGCGATTCTCCTTGAGTGATCTGGGTCTGAGCCTGTGCCAATTCTTGGCGTCCGGCACTGACCTGGCTCCAGCCAGCGTTGACTTGCTGTTGCGCCCGTTGAAGTTGCACTTCTTGTTCATTGATTTCAGCCAGTTGTCCGCTTAATTGGGCACGTTGTTGCTCACCTTCAGCAATGAGTGGATTCAATGTATCTTCAGCTGCCGTCAGCATAGTAGCAATCATCGTTTCATCGATTTCCTCCAGATCAGGAATCGGACCAAGGACATCTGTCGGTAGGTTCAACTGTGCCAGAGCGGCTGTTACTTGTGCATAGACGGTAGGCAGCTGGGCCATTTGCTCCTCTGCAGAAAGTTGACCCACACTTCTGATTTGATCCATGCCTTGGTATGCCAGCGCAAGTTGCTCCTCCACTTGTTGGGTGCCACTTTGTAGTTCTGACTTTTGTGCCGAAATGGGCGCTAACTGGGCTTGGGCTGATTTTACTTGGGCTTCTTGCTGAAGCAACGCTTGTTCGCTTTGATCCAGCAGTCGTTGGTTTTCCGCCAACGCTTGCTTACCCTCAGCTATTTTTTGTGCTTCACTATTCAACTGCTCTTGGGCAGCTTGAATTTCTGTTTGGAAAGCTGCTTCTTGTTCCGTCAGTTCCCGGTGCGCCTGCGCTAATTTTTCTTGTGCGTCGTCGAGTTCCCTTTGTGCTTCTTGCAGAGCCGTTTCTCCGTTGCGGATCTGTTCTTTGGCTTCGTCAATGGCTGGTTGTGCTTCATCGATCAGCTCTTGTCTGCGTCCTTGCGCCCGAGGAGCCAACTTTTTCTCAACTTCAGCACTTATTTGATCTCTTTTCGTCTGATACGCCACTGAATAGCTTTCCATTTGAGATAAGTCATCAAAGCGAACTAAAAATCGGGCGTACGCACTTTCTTTAAAATCCTCCTCAGGAATCACCGCAAAGTAATCCACTGTCCCATTACCAACGGTACTGTTCCCCCGATGAAAGTTCTCAATATATTCAGGACTATTGACAAAGCCCACGATCGTGAAGGTATGGGTTTTTAATTGATTTTCGCCACTTTCTGGCAACTCAAAGGATTCATCTAATTCGAAACCACCACTATTTTGTGCCGCTTGATCTAAGGCGATTTCCCCTGATTTTTGCGGCAATCGACCAGAAGTCACCTCATATTGATTGACAGGTCGATCAGTTGAAAGAGAGAAGACACGAATCACAGCACGATGATTTTCGGCATTGATATCAGCGATCTGCTCCGTCTCAACCGCTGTGACGCCAGGCATTTCCTCAATGATTTGCCGATCGGTATCCGACAACCCCAAAGTTGAAGCAATTGTAAGGTCGGCTAATTGTTGGCGAGAAAAGTAATCTTCAGCAGCTTGTTTCATATTAGGGCCGGTGGCGCTGATCCCGACAAAAAAAGCGACTCCTAAAAAGATAATGCCTAAAATGGACAAAAATCGCCCGGGTGCTTGCCTAATTTCACGTAAACTGGAACGTAATAATGTTTTTTTCATAGGCATTTACCAAGAAATAGAGGCAATTGGAATCGGATGAGTATTTTTTTCCATCTTGCGAACCTTTGCGTCATTGATATGGATCACGCGATCCGCCATGGGAGCCAATGCACTGTTGTGTGTAATGATCAAAACGGTCGTCCCAGTCTCGCGAGCTGTTTTTTCTAAAATAGCCAAAATCTGTTTTCCCGTTTCATAGTCAAGTGCCCCAGTTGGTTCATCACAAAGCAGCAGTTTGGGCTTCTTGGCTATGGCACGAGCAATCGTGACCCTTTGCTGTTCACCGCCAGACAATTGTGCAGGAAAGTGATCCAAGCGATCACCTAATCCAACTTGGGTCAAAATCTCAGCTGCATCAAGTGCTTCGGGTACGATTTGTGCCGACAGTTCCACATTTTCTCTAGCCGTCAAGTTCGGCACCAAATTGTAAAATTGAAAGACAAATCCGACGTCTTTGCGACGATAGGTCGTTAGTTGTTTAGCATCAAAACCAGCAATATCCGTTCCATCGACAATCACTTGGCCGCTGTCACATTGATCCATCCCGCCTAGTATGTTCAAAACGGTGGACTTACCGGCGCCACTAGGACCAAGGATCAGCGCGATCTCGCCTTTCTCTACGGAAAAAGAGACGCCATCATTGGCAGCAATCACCGTATCGCCCATTGTGTATTTCTTCACTTCTTTCACTACTTCAATATAACTCATTTTATTCCTCCAAGAATTCCAGCGCCGCATGCGCTTTCTCGCTTAACAGTGTATCACACTTTTTCCCTTGAAAGAAACCGCAAAAAAGCAGCACAAGGTCGTGCTGCTAAAAAACAAGTCATTTATTCAAAGTGATCCAGATTGGCAAAAGCAAAACAAATCATTTTGTGTGGTCCGCAATTCTTTGTTGCGTTTCTTGCCATAGTTTCTGTGCTTGTTGCTGCTCCTTCGGGATCTCGGTTAGGACTGCTTGACGATCAACAAAGTAGCGGCCACTGATACCCGCAACGTCTGGACTTAGCGCTAAGTAAATCGCTGTATCTGCCCCTTCTTCGGCTGTTTTAAAAAAAGGCGTCAACATTTTATAAATAGACTGACCAAATCCTGTTTGTCGACTGACCCCTAAGCTGGTCGCCACAGCTCCCGGATGCAAGGAATTAGCAGTAACGGTCGTATTGCGTAGCTGAAACGCAAGCGCATCCGTAAATAAAATCAGGGCTTTTTTTGAGCGGCCATATTCCCGCCAAGGGAAAAAATCCGGTACATCGAAAAAGCGCTGATCTTTTTTCTTTACAAATTTGTAGGCGCCGGATGACACATTGACGATCCTGCCGGCATCGGCACGTTTTATTAGCGGCAATAACTGACGGGTCAGTTCAAAATGCCCCACGTAGTTTACGCCCAGCATTTGTTCAAATCCATCGGCTGTTCGCTCTTTTTTTAAATTGACGATGCCTGCATTATTGATCAGTACATCCAATTTCTCAAAGCGGGCGTTGATTTCAGCGGCTGACTTGCGTACGCTAGCCAACGACCCCAAATCACCGATCACTAGATCGATGCTTGGATTGCCTGTCTCTTCCTTCAAACGTTGCTGTGCTGCCTGCCCTCGTTCGGCAGAACGGCAATACAAAATCACATGCATCCCCAATTCTGCCAATTGTTTGGCTGTTGCAAAGCCCATACCGGCATTGGCGCCGGTAACTAAAATCGTCTTCAAATCCCCATCATCTCCTTCATAGGATGTCGTTTTCTTTCATCATAACTGAAAACAAAAAAATCTGCTCAAAAAACAGATCAAGAGAAGCTCTCTTCTTGTTTCTTTAAGCAGATTGTTTTATTTTACGCCTGGTAGCGGCAGACGCCATCTAAATAGGTGGCTGTTACATTCATTTCTTGATCCAAAACAATAAAGTCAGCTGGGCGACCTTGTTTGATCATGCCGCAAGCATGGTCAATTTTACAGCTGATTGCTGGAATCAAGCTGGCCATCATGACCGCTTCTTGAGGGGTAGCGATTCCCCAGTCTACTACATTTTTCACAGCTTCTTTTAGTTTCAAAATACTACCAGCAAGATTGCCAGTTTCCATTCGAGCCGTTCCGTCTTTCACCACTACTGGAAATTCACCTAAAATATAATCACCATCTGGCATGCCGCCAGCCATCATACAGTCAGTGATCAAGGCAACATGGTCGTGACCAGCTTTTTCCATCAAAATCTCAGCTGCTTGAGGATGCACATGGTGGCCATCACAAATCAACTCTGAAAAAACTTCTTTTAATGAAAGTAGGGCACCAACCATTCCAGGCTCGCGATGGTTTAATCCGCGCATACCGTTGAATGCATGAACAAAAACGCTAGCACCAGCTTCAACTGCTGTTTGCGCTTCTTGTAATGTACCGTTACTATGGCCTAGAGCAACCACTACGCCTTCTTCCGTCACTTGCGAAACAAACTCACTCATACCTTCTCGTTCAGGAGCCAAGGCGATTTTTTTGATAATTCCACCAGAAGCTTCTTGCCATTCATGGAAGGTATCGATATCAGGATCACCAAAATAAATTGGATTTTGTGCACCTTTATGTTCTTCAGTAAAGAATGGGCCTTCAAAATAGATCCCTTGGATTTTTGCTCCTGTAACTTCGTCTTTGACTTTCCCAACGGTTTCAGCAACATCCCGCAACCGTTCTTTGCTGGATGTTAAGGTTGTTGGCAAGAAGGAAGTCACACCACATGATAAAAGGCCTTCCGACATGGCTTTAATGCCTTCTGCATCGTTGTCCATCACATCATGGTTCATAAATCCGTGGATATGAGTATCCACAAGACCCGGTGCTACCCATTTGCCTGAATAATCTTCTACGTCTGCACCAGAAGGGACTTCATCGACGATTGCTCCGAATTTCCCCTCTTTGACCTCCAGGTAACCAGGGCCATGAACCGCTGATTTTAGAAAGAATTTGTCTGCGTAAATATATTTATTCATCTTGATCGCTCCTCTATTTCTTTTCTTCCTTAAAAGTACTCTTATTTAGGGAAGAAGTCAAGAAAGGTCTACACCACTTTGTCAGATTGGCGAATATCCATGACAGCACGATACAGCTGAAAACTTTTTTCGGCTGCATTTTCTTCTTTCAGTCTATAAAGTAAGTGTCCCTTCAGTTCAAACAATTCTTCTAGAAAATACAAACTGTTCTTTTCTCTGGCTAAGGAAATGCCTTCGTTCGTTACCTTTAGCGCGAGGCAATCTTCTTGTTGCTCCTTTAAAAAGACCGCATAATTGTAGTAAATTTTGGTCAATGATGTGGAGAGACGTTCCGGTGGCAATGCGTGCATGGCATCGTATGCTTTTTCTAAGTAAAAACGAGCTTCACCCAGTTGCAGCAAATCACTATAGACGCGACCCATGCAGCTCAGGATACGAATTTCCATCACCGACACATTGGTCTTATCCTGTTGATAGGAGTAGGCCAATCCTTTTTTCAGCGCCTCAAGGGCGGCATCATAGTTTTGATCGAGGAAATAATCACAGCTGCCTAGATAGTAGTAATACATTTGCATATCTGAATCCAGATACAAATAATCCTTGATCGCCTTATCTTCCATTTTTTCCCGCATTTCTTGAAACTGCTTATGGACAAAATGTGATTCGATTTCGGCAAAGATTTGATTGGTTTTGTTGATCTCTTCCGAATGAAGCATCATTACTTGATCTAAGGTGACTCCTAAGCGTTGGCAGATTTGATACATCACCCAGACATTCGGCAACTCTTCGTTGTTTTCAATACGGCTTAAAACACTTTGCGAACAAATATCTTCCGCTAACATCTTCTGTGTCATCTTTCGTTTCAACCGAATCGAACGGATATTTTGACCAAAAGATTCTTCTTTTTTCTTCATAATCGTCCTCCAGGGGGAATTCTTATAAAAACCGAACGTTTCTTGTCAAAAATGCGAATTCGCATTTTTAATTTTCTTTATTTTAGCACATAATGACAAAAAGGAAAGCAATTTCAAGAATGTCTTGTTATTTTTCCACAATTTCAAATGAGGTGTTAAGATGACGATCGACAGTACGATCTTTTTTACATGGGATGGCAAGAAGTATCAAGGGATCATCGAACGAGAATATGAGAACTCTGTTCTGGTTCAAGTCACCGATCCTAGTGCTGAAATGCTGGATAAATTTACCAATCGAATGATTGTGAGCAAAAAAATTTGTCAACCAGTTGCCGAATAAAAACATAAGCACCACTCCCTCACGGTTGTTGAAGGAGCGGTGCTTTTTTATATTTTTATTTCTGACGATAGGACGCCAAAAATTCTGTCATTTTTTCAGCAGTCGTTTTTAAGTCTTCCATATTAGGAAGATAAACGATTCGGAAATGATCTGGCTGTTGCCAGTTGAACCCACCGCCGTGAACCAGCAAGATGTGGTGCTCGTGTAAAAAGTCTAAAACAAATTGTTCATCATTGGTGATATTAAAGCGTTGAATATCAATTTTAGGGAAAATATAAAAGGCGGCTTTCGGTTTCACCGCTGACAATCCCGGAATGTCATTGATTGCCTTGTGGATAAACGCTCTTTGTTCATAAATACGACCACCTGGTAATAGTAACTCATCAGAACTTTGATAGCCTCCTAATGCAGTCTGAACGATTTGTTGCGATAAGACATTCGAACACAGTCGCATCGAAGATAGCATATTCAAGCCTTCGATATAGTCTTTCACATGGGACTTGTCGCCACTGAGGACCATCCAGCCCACACGGAAACCTGCCACTCGATGAGACTTAGACAAGCCACCTAGCGTCACAACGAATCGATCTGGCGCTAATGTAGCAATCGGCACATGGACATAATCATCCATGACTAATCGGTCATAGATCTCATCAGAGAAAATGATCAAGTCATGCTCACGAGCAACGTCGACGATTTGCTCCAAAATTTCTTTTGGATAAACGGCTCCTGTTGGATTGTTCGGATTAATAATGACGATCGCTTTGGTTTTGCTGGTGACCTTAGCTTTGATGTCCTCGATATCAGGATTCCAATCTGCTTGTTCATCACAAATATAATGGACGGGCTTTCCGCCAGCTAATGAGATCGAAGCAGTCCACAAAGGATAGTCAGGCATCGGCACGAGCACTTCGTCCCCATTGTTACATAGGCCCTGCATACACATCGTGATCAGCTCGGAAACACCATTACCTGTGTAAATATCATTGATGGTCACATCAGGAAATTTCTGTAATTGATAATATTGTTCAATCGCTTTACGGGCAGAAAAAATCCCTTTCGAATCAGAATATCCTTCCGATTCTCGCACGTTCATAATCAGGTCTCTAACGATCTCATTTGGGGCTTCGAACCCAAATGGCGCGGGATTCCCCGTATTTAATTTCAAGATACTGATGCCTTCTTCTTGCATCCGATCGGCTTCTTCTAAAACTGGGCCGCGCACATCATAACTGACCCCTTCAAGTTTTGACGACTTCGAAAATTTCTTCATATTCCATTTCTCCTTTAACCATAGGTCAACGTCAGGTTATTGGTTCTCGTCGTTGATCTCTTTTCAGATTGAACCTATTATAGCAAAAAACTTTTACCTATGGCGAAATTTTTTTGCTTCTCCTTCATCTGTGCTTGTCCCGCTCTCATCTCGTAAATAGTGCGGCAGTCAGTGATTTTCAGAAAAATACGTCAAATACAATTCATTTAGTGCCAAGTGCCCCACAGAAAAATCAGTGATCCCTGCAGCGATAAACCGTTGCGGTAGCTGAGGATCGCTGATTTCTACCAGATAGATCCGTCCTTGCAGATCGATGGTCACCGTCGTTAATTCTGGAAAAGCCACCAAAAAATCTGCCGAGTCCGTTTTTAAGTACAACGGTTGATTGACTAACGACTTGCGACCAAAGTATTCGTGAATGATCTTGCCGTCTTTTAAAAACAAGACCCGATCCGCGTAGGAATCCAAATTCGTCAAAATATGCGAAGCAATCACGATCGCTTTCTTTTGCGCTCGCAAGGCTTTTAATACGTTAGAGATCAATTCCACATTGGTCGGATCCAAGCCATTCATGACTTCATCCATCAGCATATAAGGCGTATCCGTCACGATCTGCATCGCAAAACAAAGACGTTGCCGCATGCCCAGCGAATAGGTACCCACAGGACGTTTGATATAGTCACTCATCCGCAAACGATCAATCGTTTCTTCCACTAAGTGTTCCTCTGAACGCCACATTCGCTGATACAGCTTGAGATGCTCGAAACCACTCAAATCATTGTACAAATCATTTTGGTCAGGAAAAAACGAAATTTGTTGATGCGCTGCCACTTCTGATTTTTTGGTCACATATACTTGACTGCCATTCAAAAATACTGCGCCTTCATTCGGCTGGATGAAATTCATCGCCACATTCAATAGCGTGGATTTCCCGGTGCCGTTAGGGGCGACTAATCCGACGATTTCCCCGGGAGAAAAGGCAATGGAAAGCTGATCCAATACTTTTCTCGTATACGTGACCGTCACATTTTTCAGTTCTAACATATCGTTCCTCCTATGCCAAATGAAATTTTTTGCGTTGGATCGTCACGAAGAAACACATTTCGATCAGAAGCCAAACGCCTCCTAATAAAAGCAACCCTTTTTCCATCGTAAACCCTGCAGAACCAAAATAAAAACGTGTCCAGCCTGAAAGGACTTGTCCCACATTTTGATACAGATAGACATACAGCGTTTTATCAAGGTAAGCACTGAACCAACGTCTTTGGAAAATATAGGGTGAAAGCAAGCAAAAACCAGCCAAAAGCAAATTAACCAGTTCTGAGCGAAACAGGGCACTGAACAACAAGATGCCGCGACAATAAATAAACTGCAAAAAAAGCGTCGCAAGAAAACATTGGCCTATAAAAAGACCGATGGCTTGTGTTTCAAAAGCGTTGAAATCTGTGATCGGGTAGCGGGCATCAAAGGTCGGTGATAAAATCGTGACCGGTAGTTCCAGGGAACCAAAGCCGAATTGAATGCCAGAACCCAACCAGAGAAAGAACATGGTCCCAAGCGTTGCAATTGCAGAACCGACCATCAATACTGCCGTTTTGCTCCAAAGGATCTCTTCTGCCGATAATGGCAGTGAAAGAAATAGGGATTTATGTCTTCGTTCTTTTGGTAAGCAATCGATCGCCAAAAATAAAGAAATAGCAAGCAATAGAATCGGTAAATATCCAGTAAAACTTCGCTGCAATGCCTGTATCCCCGTTTTTTGCTCCATGACTGCTTGCGAGAGTTTCTTATTCGGCAACTGGCTGAAGGCTTCCATAAGCTTAGCGGTTGAAGCATAACCAAAGCGACCGTCATAGGCAGCGTAGTAATTTTGAAACGTATAATAATCCGGTGTATAAAAAACATTTCGTTCATCGGTAAACTGCAACGCCAACTGGTACCACGTAGTTGTTCCTCGTGCATAAGCTTGCCAGTTTTCATCAGCTAGTGCATCTAATCGTTGTTTTTCCGCTTCGTTCCATGGGGTAAACATTTCAACTGCTAAGCTTGCCGACCAATGGTCAGAAGGATTGGCTGCTTGTTGATCAAGAAAATCTTGTCGCACGGTATAGCGTTGTTGCATTTCTGTTTTATCTACTCGTTCAATCGGGCGAAAATCTTTTTGCCAAAAACTGTAAACGCCGCTATAGATAAGAAGCAAGCAAAAAAGACCAATAGTTTTCTTGCTCTTTAAGAGTTGTCGTAATTCAAATAAAAAATAGTCTTTCATCCTTTGCCTCCTCTCAACAAGCGATTCTGTTTATCCGCAACGAGCATCAAAGCTATACAAAGGAAGATCCACACCACCGTCAGCAGCCAACTAGCATAGACTCCCCAAGAAGTACCAGAACCCAATGCAAAGGCGCCCGAATAAAATTTATCCATAGCAGCTATATGAACTGGTAACAGTGGGATCTTTTGCAGCATCGGAATCAAGCCGAGCCCATAAAAAAGCACCAGCAAAAAGAAAGAGACGTATCGATTGGCTGCGATCATGTTCATGACAAAACCTAAGCATTCGATCAAACCAATCAGCAAGCCAAAAGAAACCAGGCTATATAAAACGCTCTGCCAAAAAGGTAAGGCTACCCAATCCCCATTGAGATAGACGGCTACTGGATACTGCCAATCCCCGAACTCCCCCAGAAGGCTCATTGAAAGAAAGACACCTAAGAAGAACACAATCAAAACGCCTAAATTTGTAATCCCTTTAACCACAATTTTACTTAACATCCGAATCGGAAAAATCTGCGGGTACGAGCGAATCAAAGAGAAGTGTTCTCTTTCTTCTATCAAATTGTCACTGGCAAAAAAAGCCCAAAAGAAGAAGCCAAAATTCAGCAAAAACGTTATTGCCAAAGCGACAGCGGTCTGGGCATTGGCAGCAGTGAGGACCGGCTCTTTTTCTTGCTCGACTAAAGCTTGATAGACCTTCTGATCTTGTTCGATTGCCCATAAAGGTGGCAAAAATCCTTTGTCATCAACTTCTGACGCCCAAATCTGCTTTTTTAGTTCTGCAATTTGAATACTCGTTTGATTAAATCGTTCGTATTCTTCCATAATCAAGTTGGATAACTGTCGCGAAGTCAGTGTATTATTTTCAAGCAAAAGTTGATACACCTCTTGTTCAGCAGGTGAACCCGACTGATTGGCTTGGTAGCGATCAACAAGCCGTGAGGCTTCCGCTTTTTCTGCAGTGATCGTGGCGGGTAAGTTGATGGGTTCCATCAGCTTCAAATAAATGGAAAAACAGCAACCTAAACTAAAGGCACCAATGAGCAGGAAGAGGAACGTTTTCTGTTTGACAGATTTGGCTAACTGGTTTTTAAAGTAGTTCATTTGCTCTCCTCTCAAAAAAATAATTATTCATTCTTTTAGCATACCTTTTATGGAAAAAAATGCAATCTAAAGTCTGAAAATTCTTTCAAATAGCATTAGGAAAAGTTATTGACAAACCTGTTGAAAATCAGGTAAGATATTTTCTAGACGCGGCGTGACAGAACTACCTCAGCCTGCGTTTCCTTCTATAGTATTTGCGGAAATGACGGAATGGCAGACGTGCAAGATTGAGGGTCTTGTGAGCAATCGCTCGTGTGGGTTCAAATCCCATTTTCCGCATCCTTACAGCTTCCCTATTATGGGAAGCTGTTTTTTTGTTTGCTCAAAAGATTCCCCATGGCGATCCTTCGATGAATTCTTTCGATCGCTTTGATCTTGAGCGTCTACTCCTAGAAAGTTGATACGAAGCTTCCTTTCCCAAATGTAAAAATTGATAAAAACTCTTTTATTATTGCATTTTACACTATTTTTCATATAAAATGAATAATATAACAATTATTCTCGAAAGCTGGTTCGATGCTCCGCTTTTTCTTATTGGCGGATCAGAAACAGTTGCCTGAATTTACTGGTGATGAAAAATCTTTTCAGCATTTTTCCCATTCACCTTCTCTCCTCCTTCCCCCAGATAAACAAACCTCTTCCGACCGTTTTCTCAGTTACTTTCGATAGAAAGAAGGAGCCTAATGAAAAAAAGAGTACTGATCACCCTATTGTCATTCGTTATTTTGCTTATCGGTTGCGCAAAGGCAGAGGAAGAACTGTCAGAGACCGTTGCACTTGGCATCGACGCACGACTGGAATATACAAACCAATCCGGAACGGGCTGGGCCTATTATCACCCAGCAACCTTAGAGTTGTTGATTGCCGGCAGTCAAGCCGAATTGGCTATTTTGGAAGAGCTTGATTCTTCCGACGAAGATCTTTATCAGTTAATCAGCCACACAATTGATTTGATGGCAACCGCTGAACGAGCGTTAGTGGAGCGTCGGATCGATGTCCCTGCTTGGTTTGCTGCCCGCATTGGTTATAGCCAGGCTCTGGCTGCGATTCATGAACGGAGCCCTATCATTCTCAGTAATCATGACAACCTCAACCGTCTACTGGAGGTAGCAAACGAAACGATTCCTGAAGCCGATCCGCGGGAAAAGCTGGGGCTTTTGGCAGACGATATCGAGCAGCTTCAGCAGCTCACAGAAGATGCGCTTACTCTTCATCGCACAATCGAACTTGAAGATGGACTCACTGCCACTGTTTACCACACAAGCGAAACGAATGTTGACGTCTTCGTTTTTGCGATGCCCGATGAGGAGTACGCATCTGGGTTTACTGTTCTGAATCGGGAAACTGCCGACGAGCAAAAAGCTGCTTTCTATGAAACGATTTTACGAGCGCTCGCCGTAAATATTCCTCGTGAATCAATGATGTTTATGAATCGATTCGATCAATCTTCTGATGAACATCAGCTGGCGGTGATGACCTATGGCTTTGATCATGACATTGATCAAGACATGATCACTACCGTGTATCAACAGCTTCAAGAAGCAAACGCCAAACAAAAAGCAGCTACGGCTTTGCAGCAAGAGCAAAACAAGGACGAACAAACTCAGACCGAGAATGAAGGATCTTCAGAACAAAGACGAGCGATCGCTCGTGCCGAATCCTATACGAACCTCATGGCTTTCTCACGTGCACGATTGATACAACAATTAGAATTTGAAGGGTTTACCCATAATGATGCACAATGGGCAGTTGATCAGCTCACGATTGATTGGTACGAGCAGGCGTTGAAGAAAGCAAATAGTTACCATTCCTTGATGAGTCTTCCTCCTGACAACATTCGCCGGTTATTGATTTTTGAAGACTTTTCAGAAGAACAAATCGACTACGCGATGACAAACATAGGTAACTAAAAACTAGCGAAAAAAGGGTTTCGCGATGCCCATATGCTGTTGTAGTGACCTCAAAAAGTTAGGTTTTTTGGTCTAACTTTGGGGGCTCAGTTGATGTCCCTTGTATTGTGGCTATGTTTATACCCAAGAAAGTGCTCGATCTGATGCGTTCATTCGTACAAATTGGCGAGGTTTACTAGAGTCTCACGAGGAGGAGAAAAATGAAAAAACAAGTTTTGTTGCCTTTATTACTGATACTATCCCTGATTTCAGGATGTGGGACGATAAATTCAGCAAGCCCTGAGGAACTTTCTGAGCGCATCGGTGCAGCTTTAGATGCTGGTTGGGAACATACCTATCATGCAGAAAATCTTACTTATGATTTAAGTATTGAAAATCTCGAACTGATGATTCGAGGCAAAGAAGCGGAATTGGCCTTTCTAGACCAGGTCAATAGCAATTCAGAACACAAGGCGGCATTCATTGAAAACACGGAAACAATGATCGCACTCGCTCAAGAAGCGATCGAAGCTCGCTATCTGGATATGCCGAGTTGGGTTGCCGCTCGCAATGGCCGTATCGAAGCCTTACTTGCCATCCATGAAGAGAGCCCGATCATCGTCAGTAGACGAGCAAAATTGCAAGAATTATTCAACGAATACGAAGAGGATTTAGCACTAGTGACCGCTGGAGCAAACAATCCTCTTGCCGATGAAGAAGGAATTAATGAAGATACACGAGAAAAGCTTGGTTTGACACCTGATACACTTGAACACTTACACCAACAAAGCGATGACCAAGAAATCAAGTGGCAGAGTGCTATTGATTTGGCGAACGGTGTGACCATGAATGTCTTTTCAACAAAACATGAGCCAGTGGGGATTCTCACATTTACGAATGCTGGTGAGACCTACCCTTCCGCAATCACTTTGTTTAATGGACAAACGACGGAAATCGTTCCCGAGATAATGACTCCTTACGAAGCCGTTTCCGCTTATTTTTACGAAATTGCCGATGCTGTTTATGAAACGATTCCAGTCGGTTATCGATTTCTGGTTGAATCACTATGGCTTGAACTGGAAAACGACAATCGTTTTCAGTTCAGAACCTACGTGTTTGATAACGAAGTGACCGAGGAAACGATTTTAGCAGGGTTTCATCTCGCCCCGACTGTAGCAGCACGCTATGAGCGCGAAAACAATGCGACAGAACGAGAACTTGAAGCCTTTTTCCTCGTTAGAGCGCAAGGAAATCGTCGCTTTTATTCAAAACAAGAGATGGCAGAACTGTTAGAAACAGAAGGTTTTACTGCGGAGGAAACACAATGGGCACTAGAAACCCTAGATGTAGATTGGTATCGCCATGCTTTAGGACGCGCCAATCAATCCCGTCGGGTGTTAGGGATCCGTCAAAGAAATATGGCTGCTCATCTTGAAGGGAACGGCTTCTCACCTGATGAGATCGAATTTGCGATTGAAAACATGGAAAATTAATATGTAGGGGACGAGACAGATCCCACTCCCCATTTTTTCTTAGCGTAAACAAAAAACCGACCAATCTTCCTGTTTAAGATTGGTCGATTTCTTTATTTTTTGGTTTTGATTGGTACCATGGCTTTGCGCCGATGCTGCTTCATTATTGCTTGAAGACCATAGACACCAACTCCGATAATTCCTGCAAAAGCCGAAAAAGCAATAAAAATCACAGGAGACGCCCCACTTTCTATTAATTGTTTCCCTTGGACAAAGAAAAATAAGCCCATGCTGATCAATAATGCTAGAAATAGTGATTGTCCCGCCCCGTTTTTTTTCATGCTTGCTCTCCTTTTACTTGATTATAGGTTATTCTCTCATTTCATGAATGAAAAAACCTCCATCTTAAGGCTGATTCTTTCTTTCGATGATCAGATTGATCCCATTCGGATCAGTCAAATGCAAGCGGCTGTCTGTTTCTAACTCATAAGAAACGCCACTTGCCTTTAGGTGACTTCGTAACGTAGAAAAAGCCAAAGCTGGCAAAACGATCGTAAAGTACGCTAAGCCTAGATCCTTTTCCTCCATAGCTGGAACATTTCTTCCCATCCAAATATTCGATCCGATATGGTGATGATACGAACCAGCAGCAAAAAACTTTGCTTGGCTACCAAAATCTGAAGTCAAACGCATGCCTAAAACTTCGGTGTAGAATTCTTCTGTTTTTGCCAGATCCGCCACTTTCAAATGGACATGCCCCACCGTGGTGCCAACTGGAAAAGTCGTTTGTGATCGGTCAGCGGCTCCCAGCACGCCTTGCGCGTCCATTTCGATAGTAACGCCTACGATCTCACCGTCTGCTCGAATATCCCATTCACTCTTCGGTTTGTCACGATACACTTCGATCCCGTTTCCTTCTGGATCGGTCAGGTATAACGCTTCACTATACCCATGATCGCTAGCACCATCCAGAGGGGCTTTGGCCTCCAAATAATGAATCAGCATATTTCCTAGGTCTTTACGGCTAGGCAAAAGAAACGCCGTATGGAAAAGACCTGTTTTCCGTGTCAAAGGCAACGGATCACTTACCTTCTCTAGGACTAAAAGCTCTTGTGTCCCCACGCCCAATCGCGCGTGATCTACACTTTGCTCCAATAAAGTTAGGCCAATCACGTCCGAATAAAACCGGCTCATTTTTTCCATATTCGCTACTTTTAAAACGACTTTGCCAATTGCGGCTGTTGCATCGATTTGATAGGTTGATTGAATCATTGTCATCGCTATTTCCTCTTTTCTAAACAGTTAAATTCACTTGTACCTTTAAGTATAACACTAACTTTTAGTAAGTAAATAAATCTGCTTGTTGAGGAAAGGATTCCTTGATCTCCCGTGACTCCTTGTAACAAAGCTTTTCCTCATCAGTCACAATCAAAGACAGCTCGCTCACTTTTGCAATGCTTCAATCAGTGAAATGGCCAGCTGCATCGCTTCTTCGGTCGTCCCTTCTAACACAACATAACAAAACGGCTTGTATTCAGCGGTGATGGCCAATAGTTGTTGATAATCAATCCTTCCTTCTCCCAATGGCACTACCTTGATTTTACCATCGATTACTTGATAGTCCTTCAAGTGCAAGCAAACGATGGCATCACCAAAGCGGGAAAAAGCTTCCCTTGTCAAAGCGACTTGCTCTTGATAGTTCTTCGCCGTAATCAGATTGGTTGGATCAAAGATGATCCCTAAATAGTCAGACGGTACTCGTTCCAGCAATTCTTCGATTCGATCGATCGATGATAGTGGATGATTCAAGCCCGCTTCAATCCCTAGCATCACTTGATGTCTCTTAGCCACTTGGACCAAACGCTTGATCACCTGAACCAAATCATCGAAAACGACGTCACTGAAATTTTCCTCGGTATACCCCATATTTGGCAAAACCGAACCAGTTTCACTTGCAACCATAGCAGCATCAAAGTATTTGGCATGTGCGAGATAGGTCTCGAATCTGGATAAAATCGCTTCCCGTTTTTCCAGATCAGGATGGATCAGATTACTATAACAACTCAATAAAGCGACCTGAACATAAGATTGACCAAAAACACGTTTGAAAAAGCGGCCTAAACCAGGGCTTAATTGCTCTGGCTCTGCCCATTGCGGGAAGGATTTATTTAATGCAAATTGAATGTTATGAATGTTTTTGGCGGCAATTTTTTGCGCTAATTCTTCTGGGGACCCATAATTCTTTAAATCATGCCCCCGAACAGTTAGTTGAAACATAGCTTCTCCTTTCTTCACTGCTTTTGAAGCAAAAAGAAGACCAAGCAGCGAATCACTTCAACTGGTCTTGGTCTTCCAATCATTCAGCAGTAGCGGCTCCTCACTTCATCCATTCCTTCTCAACAGATGATCAGAACCTTTTGTGACCTTTATTGTTGTGAACGATAATCTTCCGTGAACTCATCAATGATTTGCTGTCCACCATTTCTTAAGAAGGTTTCGATCGCTGTATCAAACCCATCGATCTCTATTTCCCCAGTCATATATTGGTAGTAAGCGTCTGAGATTCCTTCAATCAAGCTTGACCATGAACGATCATAGGTTTCAGAGGTCAGCGATTGTGCAGGATTGATCACCGCAAATTCTTCATTTTCTCGAATCTTTTCATTGGCTAAGTTGACATATGGGTTGCTTGAAGGGAAAACTGTTACTAATTCTGATGGACGAGACGAAGAAAATGGTTGTACTTCTTGTTGCCACTTCGTATCATCTAAACGGACATAGACACCCTCATCATCAATTTCATAATGGACCCCTTCGATCCCTTGCGTCATCAAGGTAAACGGCTCTTCGTCCATCAAATCGTTGATAAATTTCAAAACAACACGTAAGTCTTCTTCGGTTTCAACATTGTTTTTCGGAATGGCTAACCAACCGCCCATTCCACCATTGGTATCAGAAAGGATACGACGTTCCACATTTTCATGGACGATATCATTGATCAAGACCCATTCCATATGCTCTTCATCAGTACCAGCTGCATCATCAATGTAGTTACGTACTTCTTGCAAACCACTCAATACAATCCCACCACGACCTTGAACGATATAGTTCTTCTGATCATTTTTCGCCATTACCGCAAAATCAGAATTCATCCAGCCGTTATCATAGATATTACGGAACCATTCCATTGCTTCTTTGTATTCTGGTTGCATAAAGGATGGCATCACATCATCATCATCCGTGATCGTAAACCAATTGTCTGCACCAAAGTAACCTGAAAGTGAACGGAACCCAACATTAAAGGACTCATCACGTTCAACGAATCCGACCGTGTCAGCTACCCCATTGCCATCTGGGTCTCCTTCTGTAAAGGCTTGTGCCACAGCTGATAATTCTTCTAAAGTCGATGGCACGTCCAACCCTAAATTGTCTAACCAATCTTTTCTTACGAGGACACCATAACGAGCGATCGGTTTTAGAAACGGAACACCATAGATATGACCATCGATCCGAGAAGATTCTAAGCGATCCTCAGAAATTTCTGCCAGATTCGGAAACTCTTCTAAATAGGGTTCCACATCCCAGAACATTCCAGATGCTAGCGAACTACGGACGGTTGTGTTATTGATTTCTGTCAAACTTACGATATCTGCTAAAGAATTTGACGCTAATGCTGCATTCAAGCGTTCTGTTTTTGATGCGTCTGGCACCCATGTAAAGTCGATTTCGACCCCTGTATATTCTTCTAACTTTTGTGTTACATCCCCAGACGGAGGTGAAGCGGTATGCAGCATTGCCATCCAAGAAATACTTGTTTTTTCATCACTTTCTGGTCCATCAGATGAACCTCCGCCATCGCCGCAGCCTGCTAAAAACAGTCCTGCACATAATAATAAACTTGCTACTTTCAACTTTTTCATTCGTTACCCTTCTTTCTCTATTTTTAGGGAATCATCATCGAGCGGATCTTTCCCTTGATACTTAAAGTACGTAAAATCGGCATAGCTTCCAGCAAAGTGATCTAGATCATGGGCACTGATTCCAATGAAATTCCCTGTAAAACCACCAGACAAGAACTGGATGTTTTGCTTTTTAAAGGGATGCCACGTTTGTGATTGCCGATAGAACCATTCTGCTTCTAGATAAGAACCGACTACTTTCAATCCGATCGGCTCACTTGAAGCAGCGAGGGCCAATTTATCTGGGAACAAGTGAAATTCTCCTTCACAACACCGCAGCAACCGAAGGGCCTTGTCTTCTTTTTCATCATAGGTTACGTAGAAAAACAAATAGTTTTCTTCATTTAAGAAAAGCGACAATCCAGCCATCTGATTGAACGATTGGGGGTGGTATTCCATCGCTGTTTCAGCTTCAAAACAAACGTCTTGTTGACGAATCGCCAATATGTGCTTATGAAAGTTCGATTGCATCGATTCTCCGCCGATCAATCGCAAATACCCTGGTCGCTCACTCAGATTGCACCACTCTTCATTGGGCAGCAATCGCCTACCGTTCCATGCTTTTTGCAACGATCCTTTAAAGTCATCAATAAAAACAGCAGGTGATGCCCTTTGCTTCTGAGCGTCGCTAGCGAGTCTGATGGTTTGATCTGGGATCGTATCATCATTGCTAAGACGCAGCCATCCTTCGTGATCCCAATAGACGGTTTGGAGTGCCGTCTCTCGTCCAAGGATCGCTGCCTCTTCTACTGGCCGAGTCATCAAATAGCTCATGACCCATTCTCCTGATGGTGCAATCGTCAAACTGCCATGACCTGTACATTGAAAAGGGGAATCTTCGCGCTGATAGGCACGCATCATGGGAAAATGCGGATCTACTTCATAAGGCCCAGTGATGGTTTTACTACGACAAACCGTTACCGCATGACCTGCACCCGTTCCTCCTTCTGCCGTCAGTAAGTAATAACACTCATTGTGGTAATAAAGATGCGGTGCTTCAGTCTTCGCCAGCTGGGTTCCAGAAAAAATTGGCACTCTGTCACCGATCAATCGGCCTTGTACTTCAGAGTATTCTTGGAGCACGATCCCCACCGATTTATTTGGTGTATCCTTACGATAATCCCAAAGCGCATTCAATAACCAGATACGCCCCTCTTGATCATGAAACAAGGACGGATCAAAGCCACTACCATTTAAGTAAATGGGCTCACTCCATGGCCCATGAATCGTAGGAGCCGTGATGAGATAGTTTCGACAGTCTTTGAAGGGACGTGTCGTGTTGCGGACATTTGTATAGACACAATAGTATTGTCCGTTTGCGTAACTGATTTGCGGTGCCCAAATGCTGCAATTTGCTGCGTTGCCTAATAAATTCACTTGATTGGTCAGAATATCTGTTTCATGGGACCAATTGACTAGATCTTGGGAACAGTAGACCCGAATTCCTGGTAACCACTCAAAGGAAGAAACCGCTAAATAATAAGTATCCTCGACTTTTAAAATACTCGGATCAGGATGAAACCCTCTTAAAATCGGATTATTGATCATTGCCTTCATGCAACCCCTCCTTGTTTGCTGACTGCGTCCGTTGTTTTTTTCTTGTGTCCGTCATCGCGATGGAGAAAACAAAAACCCGCCGCTAAAAAGAAACAAAAGGCAATCGGAAAAGCGATCATTTGACTACCAATCAATGTCACGACACCAGTCAAAAAATAAATAGCACAAGATTGCTTTCGATAATTACGATAGCGAACAAGCATTGTCGCCACTGAAACCAATATCAGGAGTGCCAACAGCGTGAAGCCAAACCAAGCACCGAGTGTTTGAAATTGCGCCAATGCTGCTTCTGCCGTCATTTGATTCAGTACAGTGGGAAACACACGTTGAAAGATCTCTTCGAACTGCTGGACAGTCATTTGATTGATCGCCAAGGAAAAGCCGCCCATCAACACCAGAGCGAGAACCATCCCGATCCAGCCAGACCATTTTGCCTTGCTCATTTTTCTATCACTCCTTCGATAGTCACCCATTCAGGACGTTTGGGGCTTGTTTGGTAACAACACATTCGCTCCGTGAACGCGACCGTTTGGTGGCTTGCTGTTTTTCCCCAATCAGACCATCCGCAAGGGGCGAGCTGTTGATCAAAGCAGCAGGATAAAAAGGTTACTTTGGCGTCATTGCGCCAAGGGCGGCCTAGATAATAGGCTTTGTCCCCTGTCACCCGACACCGATCGAAGGTTAACCCGCTTGCTTGTTTGCTGGTTGAGGCAGCAGTAACGTAGTTCGTTTGTGGTGTATTTTTACAATGCAAGCGACACTCTTCAAAGGTGGCGGAACCACCGCCAAAAATAAAATCGACTGTTCCACTGATCCTGCAATGCAAAAACAAACTCTGTTGTTGGTCAAAGATTGTCTTTCGCCAAGGACTGATCATTGGTTCACCTTCTTTGGTATATTTTGGCAATGGACCCAGACACAAGGTATCTTGAAAAGCATCGAGATGACAGCGTTCGAAGCGAATGTCATCCCCTTCGATATAGACGGCAACTGCTTGCCCGACTGCTTGCCCATACCCTGCGTCATTGATGATGGTCAGGTTTTTTACAAAGACTTCTCGGCTATTGATAAAGAGCGTCGCTGTTTGGAAGGTTCCTCTTTTTTGCCCATTTTCATCGGTTTGCTCGGCAGCCAAGTGGTAGCATAAGAACGTGTTAGGTTCCCCGATCAACGTAAGCTGGTTTTTATAGATTTTCACCTGTTCTTGATACACGCCAGAGGCGATCGTGATCTCACAAGGTGCGTTTAAGGCTTCAGCAGCCAACACGGCTGCTTGGATACTCGTAAAATCACCCTTTTGCGGCTCTTTACTAACCTTTAGCTTGATAGGAGGTGTTGTTTTAGAAATTCGATCCACTGCGCTCTCATCTCCTTGGTTTCTTCATGACCACCTGGCAAGCAACACGCCTGCCAATGCTCCTTGTAGCCTATTGCTTCATAATGCTGCCCGACCTGCTGATCCAAACGAGCGACGCCGCTTGAGGGGCAGCCACGATCCTCTTTGCCAACCAAACTCAAACGCGGGCGTGGTGCGATCTGTTTTTGGATCGCCGCAGTCGTAAAGTCTTTCAACACATTAGGAACATAATAGTAAAACCCATGTTTGCTTAGACGGTCCTCTTCGATCAATGCTTGATAGTCCACTTGTGCTGCCATGTCCACCACCACTGATATCCGTTCATCTAGCGCTGCCAACCACCAGCTCATCAAGCCCCCCATAGAAAGTCCCAATGTGGCGATAGCGGAATGTTTCACTTCTTTACGGGAAGCAAGATAGGTTAAAAACTGTTGATTGTCATAGATTCGTTGTCCCCATAATGTTTTGCCTTGCAACAGAAACCGCTTGTAGCTATCATTCTCACCGTTTTTTCGTTCGCCAAAGCCCCACATGTCGATCACTCCAACGGTGACGCCCAGCTTCATAAATGCAGCGAATAGGCTTTCTTTTTGCATATACGGTGGACTTTGTCGCAGTTCTTCTTTCCCCATCGTGAAGTCGCCGCCATGAGAATGATTGAACAAAACGAGTGGAGCAGGTTGCTGAGAGCTGGGATAAGCAAAGTATGCAGGGACATCCTCTTCTTGATTTAATCGTAGAAGTAAATGTTCCAAGGTATAATTTTGCACCTGCTCTTTTGTTTGCTGAACCACTTGTGGTGCAACTTTCATATCAGGACCTAGCAGCTGAAGTAACTGAGGATCCCTCACAAAAAATCTCCTTGAAATGCCAGAGGCTGACGATTCTCAAATGACTGTGTGACGGTGATTTCCCGGCTATTCTCGATATGGAACGCTTCAGTTACACCTTCCAAATTGATACGATCAAACTGAATATTCCGTCCACAGCCAATATAAAAACCTTGTTTTGTCATCTCTTCGATACCTGTCATCATCGCAGGCTTTCCTGGAATTGGGTGCTCAGCCATAGAGACGGCAATATCTTGGAAAGTGATATCTGAAATAAATTGTTCAGCCAAGCCATAAACAAACCCAGCGGCCGCATGGACATTCCGAGCCGAGATATTTGCAAAATGAATTCTCCGGAAATGAGGGGTTTCCTCGGTGATCGGGTACGGATTTTTATCCCAAACATACTTTTCTTTGCCTTTCGGTCCACAGAAATAGTAAAGATTTAAAGTGAATGGACAGATGACATTATCCATCACAATGTTATTCACTCGAATATCTTCGATCGTTCCGCCACGTCCACGACGTGATTTCAAACGAATCCCACGATCGGTATCTTGAAAAATACAATTACTAATAGTGACATTACGAATATCGCCGCTCATTTCACTCCCTAGAACGACGGCCCCATGCCCATGAAGCATATGGCAATTTACGATCGTGATATTCTCACAAGCGACCCGTTCTTTAGTGTCCTCCGTTCCTGATTTGATGGCGATGCAATCATCACCAACATCGATATGACAGTTACTGATGCGGACATTTTTACAAGATTCAGGATCGATCCCATCCGTATTTGGCGAATCCGCTGGATTTTTGATGCGAAGATTATCGATCGTTAGATTTTGACAAAGAATCGGATTGACGGTCCAACTGGGTGAATCGACAAGACGGATATCTTTCAACGTAATTTGCTGGCAAGAGTCAAAACTGATTAATTTTGGTCGTGGATAAGCAAGCTGTTCACGATTTTCCCGAAAGGTCTTCCACCATCTTTGCCCTTGCCCATCAAGCATTCCTAGTCCTGTGACAGCGATATTTTCCGCATTCTCGGCATATAAACAAGAGGCATAAACTTCCCGTTTGACCCCTTCCCAGCGAGACACGACGACGGGATAGTCTTTGGGATCATCAGAAAATACTAAGGTCGCCCCCAATAGTAGGTGCAGTTCAATGTTACTTTTTAAAAAGAGCGCACCCGTCGGATAGCGTCCTGCTGAAAAAGTGATTCTGCCTCCTCCTTGTTGATGCAATTCATCAATTTTTTCTTGAATCGCTTCTGTCAACAGACCTTCTTTTCCTTGTAAATCAGCTGTAGTCAATTGGATATTCATTTCTTGCTTCCTTCCTCCGTTAATGGTTGCAGCAGTAAACTCGCTTGTAAAAAGGCACCGTATCCTTTGAAATCATTCGTGATAACGGGTTCACTGATATAGTAAACAAACGTACCATCCCGATTATCTGGTCCACCAAGACCAGCAACTTCACAGTTTCTGATCAGATTCAACCAACCTTCTTTTGTTAAAAAGACAAACTCATCCAGCAATCCTTGATAGGTCTCTTGGGCAAACACTTGCCATTTTTGATCGATGATCCCTGCTTTGACCGC
The DNA here is from genome assembly GCF_051714285.1 of Enterococcus sp. AZ149. NCBI lineage: Bacteria > Bacillati > Bacillota > Bacilli > Lactobacillales > Enterococcaceae > Enterococcus > Enterococcus sp. AZ149. The sequence continues at coordinate 1,433,217 of NZ_JBIORO010000001.1, read as the reverse complement.
TTTCGCTGTTGCGTAACAAATCATTGAAGAAGCGGATGCTTCTAAATAATTCCCACGCTCCCTGCCTTTATCTAAGACTTGATACCACACTTTTTTCTGGGGATCTCTTACTTTAGCAAGAGCTTCTAGACAGGAGACAAACATGTTTTCTAATGGATTCTTCTGCTCTGATTCCCCTAATAGCACCATCGTATCTGCGAGAGCCATCATGAACCATCCCATTGACCGTCCCCAGAAATTTTTTGAACAACCGGTCTCAGGATCTGCCCACGGCTGGACTTTTTGTTCATCCCACGCGTGATACAAAAGACCCGTTTTTGGATCTAGGGTATGCGTAAAGCATAAGGTGAATTGCTTGATTACATCTGCCAATGCTTCTTCTTTCTCAAATGTCAGTGCGTATTCTGTCAAAAAGGGGGCTCCCATATATAAGCCATCTAACCACATTTGATACGGATAGATTTTTTTATGCCAGAACCCACCTTCGCTTGTTCTTGGCATCTGCTGTAATTGTTGATACAGCGTGTCCAAGGCGATCTTGTATTTTGAAGCACCTGTTTCTTTGTATAGTAAGAATAAACATTTGCCATTATTGATGTAATCGATATTCATCGCATCCATCTGATAGTTTTTGATACGACCGTCTTCGTCAATATAAACATCCATCGTGTTTTGGATATAGTCGAAATAGCGTTTATCACCAGTTTGCTCATAGGCTTCTTTCACGCCTTGTAAAACGACCCCGATGTCATAGGACCATTTTCCGTGATAAATTTTTTCTTTGCATAAGTAGTCATAGCGCTCAAATAATGTGTTCAAAGCAATTTCCGAATAGTTCTTCATGTACGATACTTCCTTTTATTGTAGTCTCCTCAATTCATAGAGCTGTTTCAATGAATCCGTTTTACTGGCTGTATTTCATGAGGGTTCAACTTGTTTTGCTATTTTTCAGGTGTTTTCTAGTAACCGTTTTGTTCACGGACCAGTAAAAGTCTTTGAGCCGTTTTCTTTAGATAATGACCTCATCTCCTTTACTGGCAACGGTTTGCTCCGTAGTCGATGCCGTTTTTGAAACCACCTGATCTGTTTCAATTGGGTGGATATCTTGAAGAATTTTTTTACCAGCAAGGGCAAAAACACCACCAACTAAGCTGCTCCCCATCAAAATGAGGCCGATCAAGAAATAGCTGCCAAGAACTAAATAGCCAACGATCAAAATCGACCAACTAATGATCGAATAATGCAGATAGCCTAAACCTAACAACGCACTCCCTCGCAGGATCTCAAACACGGTCACAAAGTTAGTGGCTGCCATGACGGTATACACGTGCATGAATAGAAAGAGAAACGCAATCAAAAAGAGGACATTCGCTACTTGGATAAACCATGGAAATGGCGCAAATATATTGGTGATCACGATTGCTGCGATGATGAGAAACAACCAACTGATCAGCACCGATTGTCGGAACCGTTCTTTACTATAGTAGAAAAAACTTTTGATCAAAGGCGGTCGTTCGTGAAGACGAAGCCAGCGATCATAATATTTCATCATGGCATACGAGGCTGGTCCGATTCCCAAAAAGATTCCCCCCAGAAGTGTCACACTTAGCCAAAGAAAATGAAGGGCGATCAGGGTCAAAAACGCGGTTAGCCCATCGTTGATTTTCGTGATTTTCTCAATCGTCATATGATCCCCTCTTTCTTAATAGATACCATCTTCCCCAATTTTTTTCGCCAAACGATTCGCAAAGACAACGAGGATCAAACCTACAAGACCTTTAAACAGCCCAACAGCTGTCGAGTAACTCAATTGACCATTTTGAATCCCGGCGGTATAGACAAAGGTATCAAAGATTTGGGCAACCTCACGGTTCATTGAGTTCATTAATAGGAACATATGCTCAAAGCCCATATCTAAGATCGAACCGATTTTTAAAATCATTAAGGTCACAATCGTCGGACGAATACACGGCAACGTGATGTGCCACATTTTACGTAGTTTGCCAGCCCCATCCATATCCGCAGCTTCATAAAGCTGTTCATCAACATTGGTAATAGCGGCTAGATAGACGATCGTCCCCCAACCGGCACCTTTCCAAAGATCTTGGAAAATGTACATTGGACGTAGCCAAGTACGGCTAGTTAAGAATGGGATACGTTCCCCACCAAGACTTTCGATCATGTTATTGATCACACCGCCTTCAGTCGTCAACAGGACGTAGAAGATTGAAACTACGATCACCCACGACATAAAATGAGGCAAATAAATAATCGTCTGGATACTTTTTTTCAAGCGACGGTTATTTACTTCATTTAACATAAGCGCCAATAAAATAGGAAAAGGGAAGGAAATCGTGATATTTAAGAAAAACATGATCAGCGTGTTGCGCATCAACATCACAAAAGTATCTTCAGTAAAGAGCCGAATAAAATGAGTAAACCCAACAAAGGGACTGCCTAAGATCCCTAAGAATGGCTGGTAGTCTTGAAAAGCGATGACTAAACCGCCCATTGGAATGTAACGAAAGATAATAAAATATAAAATACCTGGCAATACCATAATATAGAGCGCACGATTTTTTCTGATTTGCGCCCATTTTTTCTTTTTCAACCGCAGTCGCTGTTCTTCTTCAGTAAGTGGTGAGAAGTAATTATCAACTTTTGTTTCCATACTTGTTCCTCCGAGTTTTTTTGATTTGATAGTCCCATGGTAGCGTGTAAGAAAGATAACGTATATAATCATTTTCTCAGCATTGGAAAGGCATACATTTTTTAGGATTATTTCTCGGTCGAATTGGAAAACCATTGATTTATCAACGTTTGTCATGATTGTGTTTTTTTTAACATGTAAAAGTGATTATATACGTTGTCCCCGCCTCATGATACGTTGGAAATACCTATTTAAGTAAAAAAAGATGGAGGTTTTTCCTATGCAACAAACCCTAAAAAAAACGAACCGCCCGAAGAGTGAACGGGTTGTTCAAGGATTTATTATCGGTTTTCTACTACTCTTTACCTTAATGTGTCTCTTGCCTTTTCTGAACATTCTCGGAAGCTCCTTTGCTTCTTCTTCTGAGATTGCGACACGAACATTTATCATTATCCCACGTGAATTTAGCTTAAATGCTTACCGGTATATTCTCTCGACTCCCACGATTTTTACGAGTATTGGTGTTTCCCTTTTTGTGACCATCGTCGGAACGGTTCTTTCAATGATCTTGACCTCTTTTATGGCCTATGCTCTTTCAAGAAAATATTTGCATGGACGTGGCATCTTCAATTTTATTGTCGTATTTACGATGTTGTTTAGCGGAGGGATGATCCCAAGTTTTATTTTGGTACAAAGCCTCGGCTTGATCGATTCTCTCTGGGCACTGATCTTACCGAGCGCCATCAGTGCATATAATATGATCATTATGAGAAACTTTTTCCAAGGGATTCCTGATAGTTTAGAGGAATCAGCAAAAATGGATGGTTGCTCTGATTGGGGCGTCTTTTTCCGTATCATCTTACCGCTTTCCTTACCATCGATTGCGACGATCTCTTTGTTCTACGCTGTTAGTTATTGGAATACTTATCAATCAGCGATTTTGTACATCAATGATTCAGCGAAATGGCCGATCCAAGTGCTCCTTCGACAAATCGTGATTGTCTCCAGCGGGATGAACGCCGATGCCGCTAGTGTCGATGTTGTCCCCCCAGCACAATCCGTGAAAATGGCCGTGATCGTCGTTGCGACTTTGCCAATGTTGATCGCCTATCCATTTGTCCAGAAGTATTTCGTGAAAGGTGCCATGGTTGGTTCCGTCAAAGGGTAACCAACAGGCAGCAAAGAAAAAAAGCGTTTTTTGATCGTTGATCAAAAAACGCTTTTTTTCTTTTAATCTTTGGATCGTTTGCGATACTCTCCGGGTGTCATCTGTTCTTTCTTTTTGAAAAAGCGGATGAAGTTTTGAGAGTTGGTATATTGTAGGTTGGCGGCGATTTCTTTGATGGTCAAATCGGTTTCTCTTAACCACTTTTTCGCGACTTGCAATCGATAGTTTTGTAAGTAATCGGCAAAATTGATGGATAATTCCTTTTTAAACACATTACTTAAGTAATTGGCATTATAATGCATCTGTTCAGCAATGCTATCTAAGGAGAGATCTTGGTCGTATTGTTGGTGTACGATCAAGACCATCTTTTCAGACAAGGAGCGAATTTCTCGATCTGTTTTGGCTTGTGTCGTTTCAACGATAGGTAAAACTAACTCTTGATAGATGATTTGCTCAACTTTGAACAAACTGGTTTGGTTGAGCACGGATTGATAGACTTTACGACTATTCTGCAAGCTAGTATGATCTGCTCCTAGGAGTTGTCCTAGCTGAACGATACTGTTGATCAACTTAAACAAGGCACTTTCAATCGTCAACGGATTTTTGTTTTCATGAATGATTTCCCGTACGACTTCTGTGTAACTCGTTTTGATGGTCGCTAGATCCCCACTACGCATTGCATCCAAAAAGGTGCTTTCTGCTTCTCTAGGGTACTGAACGATCGCGTTATTGTCTAATTGTGCCGCAATGTCGTCAAAAAAGATAATGACTTCTTCCCCTAAATTCATTCGATAGTGCAAGGCTTCTTTAGCGTTATCAACCGCTAATTTGGTTTCTACGAGGCGGTCGTAGGATTGTGAGACCCCACAACTTATTTTGATTTTCAAGTAATCTTTTGCCGCTTGATGGATCTTTTGACAATAGGTCAATACTTGTTTTTGGTCAACTGATTCAGGAAGCTTTAAAATTGTTCCTTGGGTTTCTTGACTGGAGATGATTGGCTGAAAACGCAAATTGGCCGGAATGATTTCAGAAACGAGATTCTCGATGGCAAGCAAGAAAATATCAATAGTCGCTGTTTCTCGTCCACACAAATCATCGATTTGAATCAGTAATACGGCAAAGTGTTCCGTTTCGGATACTTCATACCCAAATTGTGACAGTTTTAAGTGACTATCTGCTTCTGAGATACAGCCGCGAAACAAGTTTAATAGAAACAAGGATTCTAACTCGGGCTTTTGATGTTCAACTTTAACAGCAAGATCGTGGTTTTGATGTAAGACCTGGTCGATATCGGAAATCAACTGATTAACTTCTAATTTCTGACCTTGTTTTTTTGGCTTTAAAAGCTCACCGATCCGATTGATGGGTGAGGTAGCCACGATCGCAATGCGATAGGATACTAATAAAAAGAGGATGATCAAAAGACTGCCAATCACGATCAAACCGCTTCTTAATTCACGGATTGCTTGCGAAACGCTAGCAGGCGCCAGACGGATCACATGATACCACTGATTGTAATCCGATTGTGTGACCACATACTTATTGTTTTCTTTGTCAGTGAAGATGCCATCGCCGTGGGCAGCTGCAATCATTGTTTCGTGTAAGGCAGAATCGATCACTTCACCATTATCGAAAAGCAGTTGTCCGTCCGCATGAAAAATATTCAAAAAGGAATCGTCATGATCTGCCACCAACTGCGCAATGGTATGGTCTTGGATTTCAGCGATCCCCAAAGCAGTGGTTTCCTGTCGAAAAACAGGCAGCGTCATCACCATTTTTAAATAGCCATCTTCTGGCAACCAATACAAGTAGCGTTGGTTGTCAATCAACGCTTGAAAAGCAGCGAATTCAGTATCATCGATCTGTTTTAAGGAGCCTTCTTCGATTTTCCAATGCTGATTCAAATTCACCAATTGGTAGCTGGCGTTTTCGATTCCCATCACACCAATGTAAGCCAGTTGCGAATTGATCTCGCGCACTTGTCGATAATTCGTCACGGAAAACGGCTGTTCCATCGTATCGGAAAAGCTTTGCGTGCTGCTATATGTAGAAAAGGCATACTCCACCATCTGAATTTTTTGATCCAGATTTTCTTTGACTTGGTTGACCAAATTATGTTGACTTTGCAAAAACGTTTCTTGAATGTTTTGATACGTTCGATGATAAATGACCCCACTAAACCCAATGATTAAAGCGCTACCAATTAGAAAAATCAAAATAAATATTTTATAAAACAAGTTGGATGTTTGATGATAGCTTAAAAAGAATTTCATAGACTCCCTCCCATTACCTAACTATCTTCTTTTATACTAGCACATCCCAGAAAAAGTTCCTATGTTATTTCGAAAAATGTTTCACGTGTGCATCCTTGGTGTATTGACATTCTCGTGGGAACAAGCTATGCTTGAATCAAGCAAAAAGGAAGAAGGTTTTCTATGGTCACGATCAAAGATATCGCCAAAGTCGCTGGTGTTTCACATACAACTGTTTCTCGTGCGTTAAACGATAGCCCATTAATCAAGCCAGAAACAAAAAAGAAGATCGCAGCCATCGCTGAATCTTTACACTATGTGCCCAATGTCAATGCCAAAAGTCTGGTGAATCAGAAATCTTATATCATTGGTCTTTATTTTTCTCATCTATCCATTGGTACTTCCGATAGCTTTTTAGTCGAAGTGATCAAAGGAATCAGTGATACCCTACCATCCGAATATACTTTGGCGGTTCATGAATTATTGCAATCCGATACATTTGATGAAGAGCCGAATCGCCTAGATGGAGCGATCGTGATGAGTCAAAGTGATCGTGATGACGGCTTTATCGCTGCTCTTTCAAAGAAAAACATTCCCATCGTCGTTTTGAATCGTCAATTGCAGGATGCAACCTTGATGAATGTCACTAGTAATGATGCCCAAGGGGTCTATCAAATGATCACCTATGTGCTTGAACAAGGCTTTCGAAAGATCGCCATGATCGAAGGGATCGCTTCCTTTGGCTCCGCTAGAGAGCGCCGCAAAGGATTTATGAAAGCGATTCAAGAAAAGCAGCTTGTCTGCCCGAAAGAATACTTCGTAGCTGGCGACTACTCGTTGGAAAGTGGTCAGCTGGGTGCCCAGCAACTACTCGCTTTACCTGAACCACCTGAAGTGATTTTTTGCGCCAATGATGATATGGCGATCGGGGCGATCAATGCCTGTCATCAAGCAGGACGAAAGATCCCAGAGGAGATCGGTATCATCGGTTTTGATGATAGTTCTTTTTCTCCCTATACGTATCCCCCATTAACAACGATCCGCAAACCAGTCTATGAAATGAGTCAATTGGCAGCAACTCTGCTGTTGCAAGCATTTGCCAATCAAGTAGTTGAGAAACAACATTTCTTTGATACCTCGTTAATCATTCGTCAATCGCTGTAAGCCTCTTGTTTTCAAGAGCGCTTACGCAAAAATGTTAACGTGTGCATAACTATTTTTTAAGGAGGATTCTATGAAAAAAATTACCGAACAACCCCATCAAACCTATCCAGCCCGAGTGATTCAACTCGGGGAAGGCAATTTTATGCGGGGCTTTTTTAACTGGCAGCTGCAGCAAATGAACAAGCAAGGTCTTTTTAATGGCAGTGCCATTGTGGTACAGCCGATTGATCACGGCTTGAAAGAGCTGTTGGCACAACAAGAAAATCTCTACACCGTTATCTTAGAAGGACTTGTCGATGGCGCTCCTTCTCAAACATTTGAAGTCGTCTCCACCATTGATCAAGTGCTGAATCCTTATCAGCAATGGGTAGACTATCTTGCTTTAGCCGAAGATGAGCAACTCGAGATCATCGTTTCTAATACGACGGAAGCAGGTATTGCGTTTCACCTAGAGGATACCTTATACGATACCCCTCCCAAAAGTTTTCCTGCAAAACTGACCGCTCTTTTGTATCGTCGTTTTCAACGACAAAAACCGGGATTTTTGATCATTCCTTGTGAATTAATCGATCGGAATGGGGAAAAACTAAAAGATATCGTCTTACAATATGCCGCATTATGGTCTTTGGAGTCAGACTTCGTCAACTGGTTAGAAAAAGAAAACACCTTCTGCTGCAGCTTAGTCGATCGGATCGTTCCAGGATATCCTCGCGATAAAGTGGCACAATACCAAGAGATTCTTGGCTATGAGGATGCCGTAATGGTCACTGCGGAACCCTTTATGCTCTGGGTGATCGAAGGAAGCGGCGTAGCCGAAAAGCTTCCCTTGCAAGAAGCTGGGTTGAATGTGATCGTGACAGAAGATATGACCCCTTACCGTGAACAAAAAGTACATTTATTAAATGGTCCTCATACGGCGATGGTTCCACTCGGTCTTTTAGCTGGTTTAGAAACCGTTGAAGAAGTAATGAACGACCGTGATTTTGCAGCCTTTTTGGATGGTCTTTTTCTGGAAGAGTTGATTCCAATGCTTGATTTGCCTAAAGCGCAGCTTGCAGCTTATGCGGAACAAATCAAAGAGCGCTTCAGAAATCCTTATGTGAAGCATCAGCTGCAATCGATCGCTTTAAACAGCGTCTCAAAATTCCGTGCGCGTCTTCAACCAGTCTTAACTCGTTATGTCCAACAAAACCAGCAGTTACCAAAACGAATCACTGCCGCACTGGCAGGGTTGCTGACTTTCTATCTCACTCGACCTTTTCAAGATGATGACCTAGTGACAACCATATTTCAGCAAGTGAAACAATTACCAGCAGAAAAACAGATCGCCACTCTATTAAAAAATGAGCAACTCTGGCATGCAGACCTGAGCTTTATGACAGCGACAATCAATGAAATGTGCGCATGTCTAAAACAAGACGGACCCCGCCAGTTACTTGCGTCGATTGACACCCCTGAGCCAAGTTTGAAATAAAGGAGAATCTTTATGTCCAGCACATTAACAGAAACACCCGCGCAACTATTGAAATTGCACCCTAATGATAATGTCGCAGTCGCATTAAAACCACTAGCTGCTAAAACGACCCTTTCATTTGAAGACCAAACGATCCCCCTTTTTGAGGATATTCCACAAGGACACAAAATCGCCCTCAAAGATCTAGCACAATCACAAGACGTGATCAAATATGGCTATCCCATTGGACATCTCTTAGCTGACGTGAAAACTGGCCAATGGTTGCATACCCACAATGTCAAAACCAACCTTTCTGGAACCTTAGCATACACCTATGCCCCCGATTTGCATCCCGTCCGTTATCCAAAAAGGGCTGCGACGTTCCAAGGGTACCGTCGAGCAAACGGCAAAGTTGGAATTCGTAATGATTTACTGATCGTGCCAACAGTTGGTTGTATCAATGGTATCGCTGAGATCATTGTTGAAAACTTCAAGAAGAATCATCCAGATCTTGGCACCTTTGATCATATTACGATCCTTAAACATCCCTACGGCTGCTCCCAGTTAGGCCAAGATCATCAAAACACCCGTCAAATTTTAATTGATGCGGTGCATCATCCAAATGCCGGTGGCGTCTTGGTCTTTGGCTTAGGTTGTGAGAACAACACCGTTCCCGAGTTTAAGAAAAACCTGGGTGACTACGATCCAAAGCGCGTCAAATTTATGGTGGCACAGGAAAGCGACGATGAAATTGCGGTCGGCGAAAGCTTATTAGAAGAATTACTGGAAGCAGCAAAAGAGGATCAACGAGAAGCCGTTCCCTTGAGTGAGCTAAAGATCGGGTTAAAATGTGGGGGTTCTGACGGGTTTTCTGGGATCACCGCCAACCCTTTGTTAGGGGCATTTTCTGACTTTTTAGTTTCTCAAGGTGGCAGCACGGTCTTGACGGAAGTACCCGAAATGTTTGGCGCTGAACAAGTCTTGATGGCGCGTGCACAAGATGAAGCAACCTTTGAAAAAATCCTCCATCTAATCAACGACTTTAAAGATTATTTTCTTGCTTACGGTGAACCAGTCTATGAAAATCCTTCTCCTGGCAATAAGGCAGGCGGTATCACTACGCTAGAAGATAAGTCATTAGGCTGTACCCAAAAATCTGGGACTTCCGCTGTCGTCGATGTCTTAAAATATGGGGAGAAACTCCGAAAGCCAGGCTTGAGCCTGCTGGAAGGTCCTGGAAACGACCTTGTTGCCGCTTCTGCACTGGCTTCTGCCGATTGCCAACTCGTCTTATTTACCACTGGTCGGGGCACGCCATTTGGTGCCTATGTGCCGACCATGAAAGTTGCCACGAATCAAGAGATTTATCATAAGAAACCCCACTGGATGGATTTCAACGCTGGTCGCTTGTTGGAAGAGCCGATGGAGGTCGTGCTGGAAGACTTTATTCAAGCGATCATCGATACTGCCAGTGGAAAACCGACTCGTAATGAAGCCAACAACGTTCGTGAGATCGCCATCTTTAAAAATGGTGTGACACTATAACCAAAGAAAAGAGGTTCGACATGTTTTTAAATGAAAACTATTTACTGCCAAATGAAATTGCTCAAACCCTTTACCATGACTATGCCAAAGATCTGCCGATCATTGATTACCACTGCCACTTAGACCCGAAAGAAATCTATGAGGATCGGCCCTTTAAAACTATCACCGAGGCATGGCTAAGTGGCGATCATTACAAGTGGCGATTGATGCGCGCTTGTGGCGTACCCGAAGAAGCGATTACGGGCAATGCCAGTGATTATGAAAAATTTTTGGCATGGTGTCAAACAGTGCCAAAATTGGTGGGAAATCCCCTTTACAGTTGGACCCATTTAGAGTTAAAGCGATTTTTTGCGATCGATCTTCCCGTTACTGAAGAAAATGCCGAAACTTTGTGGAGGCTATGCAACGAAAAATTGCAGCAAAAAGACTTTACCCGAAGAGCTTTGATTGCTCGCAGTAAAGTCGAGATCGTTTGCACCACAGATGATCCAGTCGATGATCTTCACTATCATCACCAATTAAGCCAAACAGAGCAACGTTTTCGGGTCTTGCCGACCTTTCGACCTGACAAAGCGTTACAAATCGACCATCCGAATTTTCTTACCTATGTTACCAAACTCGAAAAGAGTGTCGAAAACGCGATCACTACCTACGATGCTTTCTTGACAGCCTTGCGGGACCGTGTAAGCTATTTTCACCAGCATCACTGCCGCTTGTCTGACCATGCGCTGGATACTTTAGTGTATGCTACAGACGAACAGTTATCCCTTGAAGCAATTTTTGCCAAAGCATTAGCTGGAGAATCTTTGGAGGAAAAAGAAGTCTCGTTCTTCAAAACCAATGTTCTAGTTGAACTGATGCAGCTGTATCACGAACATGGTTGGACGATGCAACTGCATGTCCATGCGTACCGTAACTGCAACCAACGAATGTTTGAGCGCTTGGGACCAGATACTGGCTACGATGGCATCAATGATCAACCACTGACTCAAAACTTGCAGAAATTATTGAACGCTGCTGATGCGCAAGACCATTTGCCTCAAACGATTCTCTACTCCTTAAATCCCAATGACTATGATGCACTCGTCGCTTTGATGGGGTGCTTCCAGCAAGAAGGCAATAATAAATTGCAGTTAGGATCTGGTTGGTGGTATAACGACACCCGCGCAGGCATGCGTCACCAATTGACGAAATTCGCAGACGGCAGTGTGATCTTTAACTTTGTCGGCATGCTGACGGATTCAAGAAGCTTTCTGTCTTACACCCGTCATGAATATTTCCGACGCGTCTTTTGTGAATGGCTTGCTGAGATCGCTGTACGTGGTGAAGCACCTGCTGATCTTCGTCAGCTAAAACCATTAGTAGAAAATGTCTGTTATCAAAACGCCAAAAACTACTTCAAATTTCAGGAGAAAGACAATGGAAAAAATCGTCATCGTCGGTGATTCCACCGCATCGATCAAAGAGCCTAGCGCTCGTCCAGAAACGGGCTGGGGTGAAAAGATCTCACGCTATCTCCCCCAGCATCAAATCGTCAACTTGGCAAAAAATGGGCGTTCCTCCAAAAGCTTCATTGAAGAAGGACGCTTGTTGCAGGCAAAAAAAGAACTATATGCTGGTGATTATCTCTTGATTCAATTTGGACACAACGATCAAAAAACAGATAGTCGTGGTACGACACCTGTAGAATATCAGCATAATTTAGCAACCTTCGTGCAAACGGCACGCCAGCAGCAAGCGACACCGATCCTATTGACCTCGATCACTCGTTTGCATTACGTGGACCAACAGCAACTTGATCCTTTGGCAGTCGGTCCTTACCCAGAAGCAATGCGTGCTTTGGCTACCTCCTTGGATGTGGTCTGTCTGGATCTTTTTGCCGCAACACAACGGTTCTTTTCAGCATTGGAACCACAACAGGCGAAAACCTATTTTCTTCATTTAGAAAAAAACCAGCACCCCAATTATCCAGCCGGCATTACGGATAACACGCATTTGAATAACCAAGGTGCTACAGCCGTCGCCAAATTAGTTGCCAAATGTTTGACAAATGCTTTATTACCGCTTGCACAACAAGTTTTGTTAGATTGAAACTCATTGTTCGTGTTGAATCTTCCCCTAACATAAATACGCTACCTGATTTGAAAAAGAGCTACTCAAGCAAAACGCTGCGAAGACCATTTTCCTTCACAGCGTTTTGCTTGAGTAGCTCTTTCTAAAAGATTTGTTTGCCATTCCTTTGCTTCAACCCATTTATCGCCAAGCTACCTTTTAAAGCCTTGCATTTCTTAGGTGTTGCACCATAAAAATGGGAACGATTGCAATCGTCCCCATCCTTACTATTGATTGTTTTATTCAGGTTGTTTCCCGATATACGCCAAGATACCGCCGTCTACATATAAGACATGGCCATTGACAAAGTTGGATGCCTCAGAAGCTAAGAAAATCGTTGGTCCTGCTAAATCTTCTGGCTCACCCCAACGGGCAGCAGGTGTTTTCGCTACGATAAATTGATCAAATGGGTGACGAGAACCGTCTGGTTGGATCTCTCGTAATGGTGCGGTTTGCGGTGTTGCAATATAACCAGGTCCGATCCCATTACATTGAATGTTAGCTGAACCAAATTCAGCACAAATGTTTTTCGTCAACATTTTCAAGCCGCCTTTAGCCGCTGCGTAACCAGCCACCGTTTCTCTTCCCAATTCACTCATCATTGAGCAAATGTTAATGATTTTTCCATGTCCTTTTTTGATCATTGACGGTAAGACTGCTTTTGAAACGATAAATGGAGCGTTCAAGTCCACGTCAACGACTTGGCGGAAGTCTTCAGCAGACATCTCCAACATCGGGATTCGTTTGATGATCCCAGCATTATTGACTAAGATATCAATCACGCCAACTTCTTCTTCGATCTGCTTGACCATTTCGTTGACTGCTTTTTCATCCGTTACATCACAGACATAGCCGTGGGCTTCGATCCCTGCTTCACGATAGTTTGCTAATCCTTTATCCACTGATTCTTGATCCAAGTTGTTAAAAACGATCGTTGCTCCTGCTTCTGCTAATGAACGAGCGATCGTAAAACCGATCCCATAGACAGCGCCTGTCACTAATGCGATCTTACCATCTAAACGAAATTGATCCATTGAAAAATCCATAATTGATAAACCCTCTTTCTTTTTATTTTAAGTCGTCCATTGCCACCATATCCATGTCGGTATAGGTGATATTTTCGCCACACATTGCCCAGATAAAGGAGTAGTTACTGGTTCCAACACCCGAATGGATCGACCAGCTTGGAGAAATAACTGCTTGTTCTTCACTAACGACTAAATGCTTCGTTTCATCTGGTTTGCCCATCATATGGAACACTTTTGTGTCTTCGTTGGCAAAATCAAAATACACATATGCTTCCATCCGACGTTCATGGGTATGACTTGGCATCGTATTCCAAGCACTGCCTGGTTCTAAGATCGTGTACCCCATTTGTAATTGACAGCTTTCACAAACATTTGGGTGAATGTATTGATAAATTTTCCGTTCATTTAATGTCAAGCCCTCGCCTGTCTCCATTGGTGTGACTTGATCAATACTGATTTTTACATTTGGGTATTTCTTATGTGCTGGCACGCAAGATAGATAGAATTTCGCTGGATTTGCTGGATCATCTGAGTGGAACAAGACTTGTTTGGTTTCCTTGCCGATATAGTAGCCGTCTTGTTTTTTCATTGGTTCTTTTTGGCCATCGATCGTGATCGCACCAGGTCCTCCAATATTGATGACGCCTAATTCGCGACGTTCTAAGAAGTATTCCACCCCTAATTCGCTGCTTAATTGCACTTCTAACGCTTCTTCTGTCGGTGTCACTCCGCCAAAGATCATCCGATCATTGTGGGTATAGGTCAGCATGATTTGTCCTGGTGTGAAAATTTTTTCTACCAAAAATTCTCTGCGTAATTCCTCGGTACTATAGTGACGAATATCAAGTGGACTATGGGTATAGCGTGTTTCCATGTGTTGCATGTTTTATTCCTCCTATCGAATAATTTTTCCTGAACCTGTTGCAATAAATTCTTGTATCTCATTGGCGCTAAACTGATTACAGTCGCCATGGATCGTATGTTTCAAAGCAGATGCGGCAGTGGCAAAATCAACGATTTCTTGGTCTTGTTTCTTCGTGACAACACCATGTAGGATACCAGCTGAAAAGGCATCGCCGCCTCCGACGCGATCAACGATTGGATTGATCTCATGGGTAGCAGAAACGACATAATTGCCGTTATGCCATAGGCTTCCTGTCAATTGATTGTGACTTGCTGAGAGCACCTGACGACTAGTTGAATAAAAGAGCTGGATATTTGGGTATTTCCGATGCATTTCTTGATAATAGTAGTCATCTTCGACTTCCTCTGTTGGAGCTGCTACATCCATAAAGACTTGTGCATCTAACTGTCCTGCCGAGCAATAATCGACATAGGGGAGCACTTCTTGCAAAAAGTCGCGCGCTTCAGCGGTCGTCCACAGCTTTCCACGATAATTGATATCGAAACTGATTTTACAACCAGCTGCTTTCGCTTCTTTGATCAACGTCAGCAAAAGTGTCTGCCAAGTCGATGAAAGAGCTGGCGTGATCCCTGAAAGGTGAACAATGTCAATCCCATCAAAAAGGTCAGACTGCCACTCATTTTCCTTCATTTGAGCAAAGCTAGAGCCTGCGCGATCATAAACCACTCGCGCTGCTCGTTCCCCGATACCGGTTTCAATATAGTAAGTACCTAGTCGGGAACCGCCACGAAGCAAGTGACGACAATCGACGCCATAGCTTCGTAAATGATGAAAAACGGCATCTCCTAAAGCATTTTCCGGCACTTTACTACCAAAAGAAACGTGATGACCAAAATTTGCCAAGGAAATCGCAACATTGGCTTCCCCGCCACCATAATGGGCAGCAAACGTCGAACTATGGGCGATTCGGTCGCCTAACGTTGTCGATAGACGCAACATGATTTCTCCTAGTGTCAGAATGTTTGCCATCTTACTTTCCTCGAATCTCTTTTAATTTTGCCGCATATTGTTTCGCTACTTCTGTTACTTTGTCAAAATCCCCACTTGCTGCTGGCGCTAACAAATTCCCCCCTACACCAACGGCTACAACACCCGCTGCAAACCATTCTTGCATGTTGTCTAAGCTGACACCACCGGTCGGCATAATGTTTAATTGTGGCAATGGCGCTTTGAAGGCCGAGATGATACTTGGTCCATACGCACTACCCGGGAATAGTTTAATGATATCTGCGCCTGCTTTTAAGGCGTCCTTCATTTCTGAAATGGTCATGCAACCAGGCAGATACGGGATTTGATATAAATTACATAATTCAGCCGTTTCTTGATCAAAGGTTGGGCTGACGACATATTCTGCTCCTGCCATGATCGCTAAGCGGGCGGTCACTGCATCAAGAACGGTCCCCGCACCAACAACTACCTCTGGATTCTCTTTGAAGGTTGCTACTAATTCAGCGATTACATCCGCCGCTTGAGGCACTGTAAAAGTCAACTCAATGCCGGTGATCCCCCCTGCAACGATCGCTTTACTTGCTTGTAGTGCTTCTTCTTTTGAAGCGCCACGTACAACAGCGATCACACCGCTTTCCTTTAGTTTCATTAAATTCGCTACTTTTTTCATTAAGACCCTCCACTTATTTCCTATTTGGAAAATGGTATTTATTATAAAGAAACTTACACGTTCATTATACCGTTCTCGTTTTTATTTGCAAGGGCTTTCCATTAAAAAGTTTATAACGCTTGTTCAATTTGTTGTTTTGTCGCAATAATCGCATCGATCAATGTCGTTTTGTATTCTGGGGTCAAGCGGTATTTCGGTAGGCTGATAGAAAACGCCCCAACGATCTCCTGATCTTTTATCAGTGAGGCGCCGATGCAATAGATTTCTTGTTCCATTTCTTCATCATCAAAGGCTACTTGGTTCGCTTTTGCCTGTTCCAATTCTTTCTTCAACTTCAACTGATTTGTAATGGTATTTTCGGTATAAGCGGTTAAAGGCGTTGCTGCCAAGTACTCCTCTACTTGAGGGGCATCAAACTCCGCTAAAACGGCTTTCCCCATGGCAGAGCTATACAACGGTCTTGTGATTCCTACTTTTGAAGACATGCGGATCGTTTGATTCTGAGGCTCCAATTTATTGACATAAAGAATCTCATTGGCGGTCAAGACCCCTAAGTGGATCGTTTCATCCGCCGTTTTCTGCAATGCTTCCAAGTATGGCAAGCTGATTTCCACTAAATCAAGCTCTTGAATGTTTTGATTCGCATACTTGATCAGCTTAGACCCTAAGCGATAATTCTTCTCTTTGTCGCGTTTGACATAGCCGATCATTTGTAGCGTTTCCAATATTTTCAAAGCTGTGGATGGGGTCAGTTTCGTTGCTTCTGAAATTTCTTGCAATGGTTTACTTGGCGCTTCTGCGAGGTAATCTAAAATGGTTGCTGCTTTTAGTAGTACGGTTCCATATGGTTTTTGTGTCATCATTTCTCCACCTTTATTTTCTATATAAGAAATTATAATATCTTTTTAGGAAATGCACAATCTTTTTTCCTATATATCAGCATGACGCGATTCCTATTTTACTTTCTGTCGTTATTCATTGTATGATGAAGACAAGACAAAGGAGTGCCGAACAATGGACTTAAATGTATTGATCAAAGGAAAAAAATTGACTGACAATGAGCTGCAAATTCTTGATTATTTGCTTGCAAATACCGCTGCGATCGATGGACTGCCCTTAAGAGAAATCGCTAAAACGATCTACACTTCCCCAGCAACCATCGTGCGGCTTGCGCAAAAACTAGGTTTTTCTGGCTATCTAGAGCTGCTTTACTTCTTAAAGAATCGCTTGAAAAATCAGACGATCACTGAAGCCGCCATCGATTACCAAATTGACGCTGCCAGTATTGCAGATACGATCGAAGCGATCAAAGAAATCTATGGACAAAACAAGAACAAGTTTATTACGATTTATGCCACAGGTTTTTCGGGGATCGTGGCAGAATACCTCCACAAAAAAATGCTTGTCAACGGCATCAAAACCTTATTAGTCAGTGCTTCTGACTCAGGTGGGATCATTAGTAACAACATCGAGAACATCAGTATGTTGATTACTATTTCTAAATCTGGCGAAACACAAAAAGTGCTGGAAAAGATGGCATTAGCCAATGAACATCACATACCAACTGTTTTGTTTTGTGGGAACGGTGAGCATCGCGCCAATCAACTAGCGACCTTTTCCTTTGAAGTGACAGATGAACGTCCCTACGACACCCAAAACATCCAGTACACCAGTTTCTTTGGCAAACTGCTCTTATTGATGGAATATATCGTCGACGCTTTCACGTGTGTTGAAAAAGAAAACCAGCAACCCTAGTGGATTGCTGGTTTTTGCTTATGCATGAAAATACGTTTTTGCCAGTTCTTGATAAAGCGCGTGGTTCTGCGGATCAGGAACAAATTTTTCATCTGGCTGATCTTGCCGCACAACAGAGCTTTTGTACAAATCATACAAGCCGAATATCGGTTCATTTTCATCGGAAAGATAACAGGTTAGCCCCAACACATCCGCGGTCATTTGACCTAATAGTTTTGTTTGAAAGAAACCACCACTTACAGTGACTGCTCCTTCCAACTGCGCCATTTGCTTTAATAAATCGATGTTCATCAGCATGCCTTCGAGGACTGCCCGCAACATATCTGAGCGATTGTGTTTCAGGGTCAAGCCAGAAAAGCCACCTGTGATTTCATTCGTCCAAAAGGGTGCCCGCTCGCCATTTAAATAGGGGAAAAAACGTAAACCGTTGCTGCCGATCGGTGATTCCTCCATGACTTGCGGCAGATAATGATAAAACCCATCAGGATCTTCTGATAAGGTCTCTTTTGCCCAAGCAAGCACACAACCGCCATTATTCGAAGGTGCCCCTACGACATAGAGGTCTTCTTGCAGATAGTAGCAAAAATTTTGTTTTTGGCGATCAAAGACCGTGGTCTCACTTACTTTACGAACCGCCGCACTGGTCCCGATCGTCAAGCTGTTGCGGATCCCTGTAGAAATATAGCCAGCATATGCTGCCAAACACCCATCGCTAGCCCCACACATCACTTCTACCTCAGGCTTCAAGCCACACCGCTGCGCCATCTCCTTGGTAATCAAAAAACGATCAGTCGGTGCACATAAAGGCGCTAATTGGGCTTTTGAAAGGGATAAATAGGTGAGAATCTTTTGACTCCATTGCTTTTCTTTCAAAGAAAAAAGACCGGTCGCTGATGCGGTACTATAATCGATCCGTGCTTGTCCGGTAAACAACGCCATTGCTAGTTCTTTTAAGCCTAACCATTTCGTCTCTTTGGAATATGAACCACTTGTTTGAAAATAAGCCAGTTTCGCAAAGGGAGACATTGCATGGATCGGTGTCCCTGTCTCTTCATAAAACGTTGCCGCCAGATCCGTTTGACGAAAGGCCGTCATCGTTTGACTCGCTTGATTGTCTGACCAAATGTAAATCTCTTCTGCTGTCTCACCAGCCACTGGCATCAAACTGTGCATAGCGGTACTGAACCCGATCACTGTGATTGCCGCTTTTAATTGAGTGGGAATCGTTGTGACACCACTGATTAATTGGCTACTGATCTGGGTCGCTGATTGGGTCTGTTTTAACCCGTGGCTATGGGTTTTGATTGGTAATGACTGTGAGTAAATGATTTTCCGATCTTCAATAACCCCAAATTTTATGGCTGTTGTGCCGATATCAATCCCTAAAAACATCGCATTGCTCCCTCTCATCTGATTCAATTAGCTTTATTCTACCATAGTTAGTGGCATATTCTAGCATACCTGTCTGATCGTTTTGTTGAGAAGACGTTTAGTGATGATTTTCTTCAGAGAAGTATTCTTCCACAGCAAAAATCAAAAAAAAGAAAGATTCTTGGAGAATCTTCCTCTTTCGTTATCCAACTAGCGAATGTTTCGCAAATGTGAAACAAATCAAGACAATCCTGGCCAGTAATCACCATTTTCCGAGACCAAATCATCGAGTAACTCTTTGGCTACTTTTGCGCTAGGAATCGTTTTGGAAAGGCTTAACGCTTGCCACATTTTTTGATAGCTCTTTTCCACATATGCTTCGACCACTAATTTTTCCACAGTCACCTGTTGGAACATGAGCGCTTGTTGGAAGGCAGGAATTTTTCCTTGAGCGAGGGCTTCTGGTCCATCAGAACCGACGATACATGGCACTTCCACCATGGCATCATCCGGGAAGTTCGCAATCGCGCCGTTGTTTTCCACAATCATGACCATTCGCTCATGCGTATTAAAAGCGATGGCGCGTGCCAAATCAACGATAAAGGTTGCATGGGCATCAATCTCAAAAGCGATCCCTTCAGCAGATCCTTGTGCAGTGATCTTTTTGGCATGATCGAACACTCGTCTTTCCCGTCCTTCCATCACTTCATTGGAACGCGTATACTCTGGGTGTTCTTTCATGTGTTCGTAGACGTAATCTGGGTATAAATAATACTTCAAGTACGTATTTGGCAGATATTCTGGTGTGAGCGCCAAGAGGTCTTTGGCTTTTTTGTGGGTGTCTTGCCAACTTGGGTCTGTATGTTGGGTATCCACTTCGATCTGCGTCAAATAGCCATGTTCTGCAACATAGTCACGTATGGTTTGAATGTACTCCGTGCCTTCTTTGTCTTTGACACTAGTCCACCAGCCAAAATGATTCAAGCCAAAGTAGCGAACTTCTAACTCCTCTGGCTGTTTGCCAATGATTTGCGACATGCGACGCAACGTGCCCACGGGCATGTCACAGATATTCAGAACTTTTGATTTAGGACGCAAGACTCGACATGCTTCAGCTACGATGGCAGCCGGATTGGAATAATTCAGCATCCAACAATCGGGGGAATACTTTTCCATGTAATCAATGATCTCCAGCATACCAGTGATGCTGCGCATCCCATAAGCGATCCCTCCTGGACCACAGGTTTCTTGACCAAAGACGCCATGACGCAAGGGAACTTTTTCATCTTTTTCCCGCATATCATACTTTCCTACTCGGATATGCGCCATACAGAAATCGACATCGCTGAAGGCTTCCTCAGGATCCGTCGTAAATGAAAATTCGATCTGCGGTGCTTGTTCTTTTAATAAGATCGCTAGGGCTTCACCGAGGATCGCTTGGCGTGCTTCATCATTGTCGTATAGTTTCAGCTTTCTTAAAGGAAAGCGTTCTTGATTATCAAGCAGCATCATAACGATTCCCGGGGTAAAGGTACTGCCGCCCCCTGCGATCACTACTGAAAAATTTTTCATCATTCAATCTCTCCTTCTCTTCCAAGATAATTTTCTAATTCTTCCCGCACTTTCGGCACAGTCAACCCGTAAACGACATGGACATTTTCACCATTTTTGATCACGCCTTTGGCTTGTGTTTCGTCTTTTAGTAGCGCTTCATCCACGAGTTCAGGATCCTTTAGTTTTAAACGTAAGCGGGTATAGCAGTTGTCGATGGTTTTGATATTGTCATCGCCACCTAGCGCTTTGGTGATGATTGCTGAGATACTTGTTTCACCAGTCGGACTAGTGGCGGCTTGGTCACTCGCCATGACCCCGACACCTGCTCCAGCAAGTTGTTTTTCTTTGTACTCTTTCTTCGAATACAGTTTGGTCTCTGTCCCATCTTCTTCACGCCCGACCGTTTTCAAATTCAGTTTCGTGATCAAAAAGCGGAACAAGAAGTAATAAAGAAAGAAGAAGACGACTCCGACGATCAAGTACACTGGCCAGCGAGTTTTCTCGATCCCTAAGGGCAAGTTGTACAAAAGAAAGTCGATGAAGCCATTCGGTCCGATGGCGCGAGAACCAAAGAGATTTAACGCCACCATGCTCAAGCCGCTAAGTGCAGAATGAATGACGAACAAAACAGGTGCCACGAACATAAAAGAAAATTCGATTGGTTCAGTCACACCTGCAATAAAGGAAGTCACAACTGCTGGAATCAAAATGGCTTTGACTTTGACTTTATTTTCTGGTTTTGCCGTTTGATACATCGCCAAACAGGCACCGATCAGTCCAAACATTTTTGAGATCCCACGAGCGTCCCAAATGACACTTTGCGATAATACGCGGACTGCTGGGTCAGCAATTTCCGCAAAATAAATGTTTCGTGCCCCTTCAAAGACTTGACCGCCAACTTCTGCGACACCGCCTAATGAAGTATACAAAAACGGCGTGTAGATCAAGTGATGCAAGCCAGTTGGAATCAATAAGCGTTCCAACATACCGTACAAGAAGATGCCAAAGTTGCCCGTTTGTTGAATGATGCCGCCTAAACCGTCGATTCCAGTTTGTATTACTGGCCATATAAACGTGGAAACGATGGCTAATAACACGACGACCGGAATCAAGACAATAAAGACGAAGCGCGCGCCGCCATAAACTTGAAAGGCGTTGTTAAAGGTCGTATCGATAAAACGATTATGGATCAATGCTACGACGATCCCTAAAATGATACCCAGAAAGACCCCCATATCCAACACTTGGATTCCTAAAACGATCGCTTGTCCTGAACCTTGAAGGGCATCGGCTGGAACCAACATCCCCCGAAGTTCCATGAATTTATTCATGGCATTCAAGAAGACGAAATAACCTAACAACGCGGTAAATCCCGCTTCAGCTTTTTTCTTATTAGCTAACCCTAAAGCGATCCCGACACAAAAAATAATGCCCAAATTGGTTAAAATCGGTAATAAGGAAGCGGATAAGATACTACCAAAACCGGTGGTTATCGGATTATCCAAAAAGGGAAACTGCTCAAGCAAGCGGACATTTGTAAACACATTCCCAACGGCAATCAATATCCCTGCGATCGGCAAAATCAAGACGGGCACAAACATTGCCTTGGAGAATTTCTGCATCGCATCCATCACTTTTTCTTTCATTGAGGAAACTCCTTTGTAATTGATTTGTAGGTTCATTATAGGAAACATTTGTTACTAATAGAATAGCAAACGTTTTCAATTCAATGCGTTTCAAAGATTGGAATGTGTTTCATCCTGTCTACTTCCTAGCTAGTGGCGATTACAAGCAACAAAAAAAGAGTGAATCAAGATTGATCCACTCTGTTTAGATGCAACACTTTTTGATAGAAATACAAGGGCCCAGACAGACAAAACAGATAGAAGATACCTGGTGCTGATTGCCATGTGAAGAAATAGCCGATCGCTGCTAGGACTAAGATTCCGATCCCTTTATGGTAGTGCATCATCGTAAAGAAAAAACTACTACGAAAAAGGTCAAACAGGTTTTGCCGATCTTGCATTTTTGATTGCATCACATACAGGTTAATGTTGTAGGACAACAAAAAAGTAAGAAAAATGATGGTCAAAAAAGAGAAAAACAATGAATTCGTCAAAGTAGCAGAACGCCACAAGCTGAGTCCGCATAAAAATGAGAAGAGATTGAAGACCCCTAGTGGAAGAGTCTTCAATAACGCGCTTTTGCTATTTTTCAAAAAGGGTTTTAGCAGTTTTGCTTCAGGATGTTCGTAAGCATCGACCACTGCTCGCAAAGCGGCTGGAAACGTGATGATCGGAAACGATACCACTAAAAACAAGAGATTCAATACCAGCATACGAAAAACGATTTCGCAAAGACGATAAAAACGACTCTCTAAAGCAAACATCACACTCACACACCTTTAGTTTAATTTTTCAATATTTTCAGCGATTTTCTCATTTCGGTAATCAACGATTGCTGACCATCCATTGTTTTCTCGTTCTTTTAGGTAGTCTTCCCAAATCTGACGGCCCGCTTCTTCCGAGTCTGCTTGAATAAAGTTGACCAACGCTTGCACTCTTGCTGTGTTGATGGAAGTGAGGTTTCTTGCTTCAGAACCGGTGCGAGGATCAATGTCTTCGATCTCAAAACGCGGCGCCAATTTGTCTTGCGACCATTCCACCATCTGCCGAATCGATGTTGCTGGTTTTTGTCCCATTTGAATGGCGTAATTATCATTGCCAACAAACCAATAAGAACCTAAACCAATTTCCTTATCAAAGCGAGCAATATCAGAATTTCGTAACGCTTCTGTTTCTTCTGAGTACTCAACCACGCCATCCACAAGATTGTATGTTTCCCCTTCGATACCAAAGGTAGTGACCATCGTGCCATACTCACTTGCTAAATACGTCAAAAGTTCCATGGCTTTTTGGGGTTCTTTTGTCGATGTCGTGATGAAGGTTTGTGTCCATCCACCAATATTTCCGCCAGTAAAAGTGGAATCATCGCCATTCGAATTTTTCGGACCATCGACGGCAATATAGGTTTGCTCAGGATTACGGGCATTATTATCGGACATAAACTCATTGAGTCCCTTCGTATTCGTATGCAGGTAAGCAAAATAACGCCCTTGTCCTAGTTTTTCCTTCATCGTGTTGTCATTGTCTGAAAACTGGTCATTGTTGATGTATCCCTCATTGTACGCTTTTCTAAATGTCTCGATCCAAGTGATGTACTCCTCATCAGCGTCACGATCATTGAATTGACCGTCTACACTTGGTGCGATACTGAGAAAGTCTTGCAAAGTACCACCATAGGCGCCATCCCCGCCATTGGAAATATCTAGTGCAGTCGAAGCAAATGGGACTAGAGCTGCACCATCATCTGCTGTCGGAAATGCTTCTTTTGCCCGTTTTAACGCATCTAAAAATCCTTCTGGCGTCGACATATCGGGTTCACCTAACGCTTCGTAAATATCTTTGCGGACAATGAAAACTTGGTCTCCCACTACATTGCCGTCCTCATAATCTTGTGCAGTCGTGGAAAAGCTCGGGTATCCATAAATGTTGCCATCTTCTAAAGTAAACCATTGAACAGATTCCGGTTTCGCTGCATGTTCTAAGAAGTAAGGGTCATATTTTTCTGCCAAAAGATTCAATGGCAAGGCAAATTTTGTCGCTTCATTTGCAGCAGACAGGTTTTTATCGAAGGTCATGATATCTGGAAGATCGCCACCAGCTAGCATCGTATTAAGGTTCTCGTCATTTCCTGAAATAAATTCGACATTGATATTCATGTCTTCTTTGATTTTTCGCGTCACAGTGTCTTTGCCCCACCCCGGCTGAGCATACCAATCAAAATTGACATACCATTTTAAGGTAGCTTCATGGTCGGTGTCTTTTTGCCAGCTTGGTGTATCTTTGTCTGCTTCAAAGCGAGCTTCTGGCAGATCTTCTACCTCAGCAGCTC
Source organism: Enterococcus sp. AZ149 (assembly GCF_051714285.1). NCBI lineage: Bacteria > Bacillati > Bacillota > Bacilli > Lactobacillales > Enterococcaceae > Enterococcus > Enterococcus sp. AZ149. The sequence continues at coordinate 1,408,665 of NZ_JBIORO010000001.1, read as the reverse complement.
CTTTTGACTCGCTGCTGGAATTACCACAGGCACTTAATACCATGACTGATGTACATACGAGACCGATCCCTAAAAATAATTTGCTTGCTTTCATTTTTTTCTCTCCTTTTGTCTATTCTTTTACTGATCCAAGAGTCATCCCTTGAATAAAGTACTTTTGTAAAAATGGGTAGATCACGACGACAGGAACCGTCGTTACCACCATGGTTGCTAATTGCAATGACTGTGAAGTTGTATTTCTGACAACATTGGTTCCAGTCGCCACTGCGGGCGATAGATTTTCCGAAACGATCCGAAATAGTAGCATTTGTAAAGGATATAAACTGCGATCATCCACATAGATATTGGCGGTCATGTAGTCGTTCCACTGAAAGACGCCGTGGAATAATGCAATGGTTGCCAAAACTGGAAGGGACAATGGCAAAATGATTTTCACGAAAATAATAAAAGGATTGGCGCCATCCATCATGGCAGATTCTTCCAGCGAAAATGGAATGCTCCGGAAAAAATTCATCAAAATCACCATATCGTAAAAAGAAAATAAGACAGGAATGATGTAAACCCAAAAATTATTTAACAATCCTAATTCTTTGAATAAGAGAAAGGTTGGGATCATTCCTCCGGAAACGAACATCGTTAAAATCCCCATGTTCATGTAGATTTTCCGTCCCATTAAGTTTCTGCGACTCATCCCATAGGCGACCATCGCCGTTAATGCCGTATGCAAAACAACGCCAATCACTGTTTTTGCAACTGAGATAACAAAAGCTTTATAGATCGCAGAATCTTCAAAAACGGTGTAGTAACTTTCTAGTGAAAATTCCCGTGGCCAGAAATAGATCCCCCCTCTTGCGGCATCGGTTGCATCATTGAACGACAAAGCGACGATATTCCATAATGGCAACGCAATGATGGCTAAAAAGAATACCATGAAAATCACATTGGCGGTATTGAAGATCTTCTCATCTTTTGAAAATGTTTGTTTCATACTTTTCCTCCTCTAAAAGACTGATTCATCACTGATTTTTTTGGTCAAAAGATGACTTCCTACTACGAGGATCAAAGAAACAACCGACACAAACAGGCCAACGGCGGTCGCATAGGAGAAGTCTCCTTGTTGGATCCCCATTTTATAGACAAATGAATTAATGACTTCACTGGACTGATAATTGACAGGGTTTTGTAAGACGAGTGTCTGATCGAGGTTTGAACCCAATAACCCCCCCACTGACAAAACAAATGTCAAGGCGATAATATGACGGATCGAAGGAATCGTGATCCGCGTGATCTGCTGGAACTTCGTGGCGCCATCCATTCTAGCTGCTTCATAAAGAGCTGGATTGATCCCCGTCATAGCAGCGATGTATAAAATCGTATTCCAGCCAACTTCTTTCCAAATATCGGAAATGACTGCAATCGCCCAATATTTTTCGGGATCGGTCAAGAAGCGGATCGGTTCATCGATCAACCCAAAACCTAACAGTAGATTATTGACCAGACCGGTATCAGACAACCACGTAATAAACATGCCACCTAAGATGACCCAAGAAAGAAAGTGCGGCAAATAAGACACCGTTTGAACGACCTTCTTCAAGCGCACATGAACGATTTCATTGATCAATACCGCTAAACCAATCGCCGCTGGAAAGCCAATCAGTAGTTTAAAAAAGCTGATGCCCAATGTATTACTCATCACCGTCCAAAACATTGAATCACTAAAAAATTCTTGAAAATATTGAGTACCGACCCACTCCGCATTTGCGATCGAATCAAGAACTGAGTAATCTTTAAACGCGATAACGATCCCATACAATGGGATAAAATTAAAAATAATCATCAAGATAATACCTGGCCAAACCATCGCTTGATAAAAGCTTTGGCTTTTTAGTTTTTGCAAAAATGACCTTTTCTGTGGGGTTGCTTTTAGCATGACACCTTTTGATTCCATTTTTCCACCCTTTCTAAAACGCTTACTTTTTCACCCAAAGGAAATACATGCTTTCCTTTATTGGTTCATCAATTGATAGACCGCACCAATCATACCAGCATCATTTTTTAATTTTGCTCGTTGAATCGGTGCAATCGTGCGACCTTCTAAATAACCAATACTTTCATGGCGAGCTTTTAGCTGGCTCATGGTCTCTTCAAGCCTTGTCATGAAACCATCATTTTCACTGACCCCACCACCAACCAAAATCAGCTCGGGATCAAATGTACTGATCAAATTCAGTAAGCCCACTGATAAATCTTGGAAAAATTGAGCAATCACTTGGTTCGCTACTACTTCTCCTTGTTCTCCTCTCTGGAAGATCTCGACTGCATCTTGAGGCAGATCACTTCGCCCTTGTTGCTGAAGTGCCAGTTGATACTGATGGCAAAGACCACCCACGATGGCTGCTCGTTGATTCAAGGAAACTGACTCTAGATTTCCCTGTTCAGGCAATGTGTCGATCAGCATCCACCCAAATTCACCTGCCATGCCATGACTGCCTCGATAGAGCTGATTGTTGACGATGATCCCGCCACCAATACCAGTTCCCACAACAAGACAAAGATAGTTCTCACAAGCCTGTGCATGCCCAAGCCATTTTTCAGCAATCGCTGCAGCATTGGCATCATTTTCAACAAGGACTGGCAGCTTGACACGTTTCTCTAATTCCAACTTTAGGTTGATTCCATAAAGCGGTTTGATTGATCCTGCCGTGATCATCGTGCCATCTTTTTGGATGATGCCCGGTGCGCTAATACCGACACCTTCGATCATTGCGTCTTGCTGCAGCGATTCGATCAATGCTGTGATGGATTGCAAAAATTTTTCTTTTTCATGAATGGTTGGCATCTGTCCTTTCTTCACAATTTCACCCGTTCTCAAAATCACACCATATTTGATAGCCGTTCCTCCAACATCAATTCCAATAAACATTGCTTCACCCTCATTATTCATTTACTTGTTTTGTCGATTGATTAATACTCAATTCTCCTGGTAAAACGTAGGAGACACCACATGCATTTTCCTCAATCATTTCGATCAAGTGGTTTACTGCCGTGACCCCTTGCAATTGGATTGGATTTTTCACAGTCGTCAACCGAGGCATGAAATAGTCCAAGAGATCGATGCCATCAAAGCCAATTACGCTGAAATCATCCGGCACCCGCCACTTGGTCTCATGGATCGCCTTGACCGTTCCGATCGCACTAAGATCATTTCCCGCCAGAAACGCTGTGGGTAAATCTTTCTGCTCTAGCAAAAACTGTTGCACGCGGACTCTCGTTCGTTCTTCTTCAAAGAACCCCTGCAATTGATAGTCCGACCGTTTAGAAACCCCTGCCTCGTTTAATGCTTCTAAATACCCTCTTAAACGCTCATCACTATCATAAACACCAGTAATACCACTGATAAAGGCAATTTTTTTGTGGCCAAGTGACAAAAGATACTCGGTGGCTGCTTTCCCTTTTTCGAAAGAATCAAAGACTACACTGCCGAAGTTCTTCTCTTGAATGTTTCGATCGATAAAGACGGCTTTGATTTGTTCTCGTTCCATCGCAGCCAAATCCTGCTTCGTTAAAAAATCTTCAAATCCAATAATGCCATCAACAACACCACCTAAAATACTATTGAGGACAACGCGCTTATCTGCAGATAAAAACACGTTGACTGCATACCCATGTTTTTCTGCCTCTCTGGCAATGGCTTCAACTAGTACGCTAAAGTAGGGGCCCTTAATGCTGGTGGTGTAAAAACCAAGCATCTTGGTTTTCGTGTTTTTTAATTGTTTGCCCATCAAATTTGGGACATAATGCAACCGCTGCGCGGCAGCCATCACACGTTCTTTCGTTGCGGGCCGAACAACATCGACACCGTTTAATGCTTTAGACACGGTCGCAATCGACACGTTTGCCTCCTTTGCCACTTCCCGAATCGTGATTCGATTTGTCAAATGATTCTCCCCTCCTGAAGGATTCTTCCCAAAAATAAAAACGTTTTTATTTTTCTGAAAAAATCAACGACCACTCTAAGGTTGGCCATCCGATAAACCAACTATATATAAAAACGTTTTCACCCACAATGGTTCTAGGACTAGTTGGCGCATGTACCAGCACCTTGAAACCTGTGCCACTTTGGTACAAGTTGTACCCGAAAAAAAAAGCCTCGAAAGGCTTTTAAATCGTGAGCGTACCAATCAACTTCGCTGAGGCAGCAGCAAAGCCAAGGTATAAGGAAATCGTACCAGGATCACTTTCTGTCGAGAAATCGGAATGAACATAAGCAAAATCCTCTGGTGTAACATAGAATGAATGCTGCCTTTCTTCGGCTGCAGCAAGATGGATTTTTTGCCATTGTTTCAATTCCCTCATCGGTCGTGCTACTTCCGTAACATCGTCTCTGCTATAGAGTTGCAATGTCGTTGTATGCGGCACATCGCCCTCATTTTTCAGTGTGCAACTGATCTCAAATGGCGCACCCTTTTCCTGAGGAATAATGATTTGGGTGTGGGTAATCGTGCATTTACTATAGCCTATCCCCGAGCCAAAAGAAAACAACGGCTCATTTTTTTCATCCATATAGCGCGAAATATATTTTTGATCACTATTCTCTTCTGTCAGTGGCCGACCTGTAGAGAGTTGAGCATAAGTCAACGGCAACTGTCCTTCTGCCCTTGGAAAACTCATAGCTAAACGTCCTTGCGGTTCAGATTCGCCCATCAACAAATCTGCCAATGCATTACCGCCTTCTGATCCAGGGAACCAGGCAATCATGATTGCTTGACAAAGAGGCTCGATGGCGGTCAAAACCAGTGGTCTGCCACAGAAAAGAATCGTTGCGATCCTAGGATTGACCTGACTTACTGCTTCAATCAATGCTTCTTGCTTTCTTGATAAAGAAAGTTTGGTCAGACTTGCCGCTTCTCCCGCTTCCTCGCTGGTTTCCCCCAGAGCCAATAAAACGACCTCAGCTCCTTTAGCGACTTTACACGCCTCATCAAGAAAGGCGCTCGTCAACATTTCCCCATCAGGGTACGATAAGACAGTTAAGTCAATTTCTTTTTGAGAAAGACCTTCCGCTAAGGAGACCGCAGCCTCTGGTTTGCCGATCCACGACCAAGCCCCCAAAAGATCCTTTGAATCTGCTTTGGGACCGATCAGCGCGACCTTTTGTTTTTTCTGCAAAGGCAACAGTGCCTGGTTTTTCAGAAGAACCGTTGTTTGCTTTGCTGCTTCTCTTGAAAGAAGACGGGTTTCCTTTAAGAGTCTAGGCGTTAAGTTTTCCGGTGCTAACCCTCTATAAGGGTCTTCAAAAAGGCCTAGCTTGTTCTTTAAATGTAGCACATGAAAAACCGCCTTATTCAACTGCTCTTTCATAGCAGGATCTGCCTGAATGATTTGCTCTAGTGCGTTCAAATAGCAATCACTCATCATATCCATTTCGACACCTGCAGTAAAAGCTTTCTGTGCGGCTTCCTTTCGATCAGCAGCTACACGATGCGCCATCAATTCCGCCACCGCTGCCCAATCTGAGATGATCAAGCCATCAAACCCAAGCTTTTCTCGCAATACTTCCTGCAACAATGGTTGATTGGCTGTGGCCGGCACACCCTGGATCGTATTAAAAGAAGTCATGACCAATTCTGCACCAGCTTCAATCGCCGCCTGAAACGCGGGCAGATAATTTTGGTAGAGCTCCAGATCAGACAAATCGACAGTATGGTAATCCCGGCCGCCTTCTGCAGCGCCATAGCCGATAAAGTGTTTGACACAAGCAGCAATTCGCTGTTTATTTTCTGCAAGGGAAGCAGTTCCTTGATACCCTCGTACATAAGCAGCCGTCAACACCGCAGATAAGGTCGGATCTTCCCCATTACTTTCCAAGACCCTCCCCCAGCGCGCGTCTTTAACATGATCCGCCATCGGTGAAAACGTGACATGGACACCAGCTTCTGCCGCTTCTTTTGCTGAAGCTTTAGCAACCTCTTCCACTAACTGCGCATCAAAGGAAGATGCTAAGGCCAGTGGAATTGGGAAAATCGTTTCATACCCATGGATAACATCTGCCATAAAAACAAGAGGAATCTTTAAGCGACTTTTCTCAAGATAAGACGTTTGGATGGCATACACTTGTTCCGCAGTATGAGTGCCCAACACAGAACCAATCGAAAATAATTGGTCTTCACTCATGTGCCATTGTTGCATCGGACCGGTGATTTCTCCTCCTTGCGCAAAAAAATCTGGCGTCAGTTGGACCAACTGGCCCACTTTTTCAGCTACAGTCATTTGGTCAATCAGTTCTTTTAGTTTTACGGTTTCCACTATTATTCTCTCCAATCATTAGGCTCTCTTCTTTTGCTTATCGAACTTGCGGCATTTGCTCCTTCTTAGCAGAAGCAACATGTTGCCGATTCCTTTCATTCAGTATAATTAAAAACGTTTTCAAAAAAAGACGGTCTTCATACTTTGGTGCAACTCATGGCAAAAAGGAAAAATCTTCATCATGGTACAAGGTGTACCATGAATAATGGATAACACCAAATCCCCTGATACATCCGACATTGTGTCTTCTCCGATGCTAACAAAAAGAAGCTGCAATTCGCTGCAGCTTCTTTTTGTTTATTGTTAAGGAACAAATGAAAGTTCCCAAAGAATGGTTGCTGAATATCTCGTGGCTTGAGGAGTCGCACTAATTGGCACCTCAAGTTTGACACTTTGATCCATTGTTTCTCGATCGCCAAAGCGCTGGACCCAAGTGCCTCTGCCTTGGTTGGCACCTGCTTGTGCGATTATCTCCGCATTTCCAACAGTCAGTGCTGCTTGCTGTTTATGAGTAGGTGGCTCAGACACGTTTTCTCGAGTCGTTACTACATCGATATTGTCTAATAAAATTCTAGCACCAGTCAGTTGATGCCCTTCATCACTTTCAAAAGGCTCTCGTAAGGTTGCACGGAGGGTCCATCCAGAATTTTCCCGCCTCCGATCTGAAACCTGCACATAATTAGGCCGTAGATTATCATTTGGATCAGCCGGCTGAAGGAGTTTTTGCGGCAGGGCATCGTAGGTCGTCGTTTCTGACCGAATGCCAACTGTCCCAAACTGGAATTGGGAAACAAAATCCAAGCTGACAAACCCTTGTTCTGCATCAATCTCAGGCGGATTCTCAGGATTTACTTGCGTATCCGGATCAAGAGGGTCTACTGGTTACGGAGTACTTTCCAAACCATACACCAGCCAGTATTCTTGTTCATCTCGGGTGACTCTTGTTTCCAGCGGCTGACCGTCCCGCTCGTAAAGATATTGGTAATAAGGAATCTCCTCAGGAAGGATATCGACCGATTCATTTACGAATTCTCCTTGATAGGTTGGTTCCCTCAATGCTACCCCTTCTTCATCTATGTGATTGATCTTGATGTTCGATGGCACGCGATCAAATAAAAAAGTAACATTCTGATGGAAAGGCTGCGGCATAATATCAAATGTACCTGGGTCAAAGTGTTCTGTGTCAAACTCAACCCCATAATAGTCATACCCTAACTGATAGGGTTCATCGCTCTCTCGGTTCTTGGGGTCAAGGGTATGAAGGAAACGTAATGGTAGTTCTAATGTTTCAGTTGGTAGAATATCCACCCCTGTCTCTCGATCCAGATAGTTTACATGGACGGTTCCAGTACCAATGTGATATTCCATCCAATCAAAAGTAAAGGTATGGCGATCACTCCTTGCACCTGTACTTCCAGTAATAAGAAAAGCCATCGCAGAAACATCCTCAGGTTGCCAATCACTAATATCTCTACGCCATGTCCGATTGTCATAATCGACTTGAAACCATCTCCCATTTTCATCCGGCTGATATTGAATAAGTACATCCAAATCATGTCCCAAGCGATTTCCAGCTCTTTGCGGTAATGCATCATTGCCGGTATAGGTCGCCATCGTTCGCGGACCTGTATGATAGATGAATCCAGCGAATGGCGCACCGCCAACAGACATTGGATCTCTAATCACCTCAAATCGATTCGTGAATTCTTCAAAAACACTAGGTGTAGTGTTATAATTATTGTCCAATTTAAACCCAAAGCCATCGATCAAACCGCCAATACCAAACGCATTTCCTGGATACCCGACTTCATCTGTAGCCGAATTGTGAAAGCCAAAAGCAATGCCATCGGCTCCGTCTAATCTCGTTCCGATATTTGCTTTGCCTTTTAGCGTAAATGGACGATCCAAACTGAGCCTTTCTTTTAAAGTAACATTACCAACGTGATCTGATAGATTGGGCGTTAACAGCACTTCTCCTGTTTGCTCGTTATAAGTAGCATCGATAGGGTGTCCTTGCAAATCAAAATGATCTAAGAAATCTGCTCGCTCAATTCGAATTTTAGCTGTAGTATCACTTCTATCATCTACTTCTGCCTCTCTTCCTACTTCATCCGCAGCCTCATCTGCTTGATCTGCTTGATCTGCTTCCGCAGAGTCATTCTCTTCTTCCGTCGAATCAGTGTCTTCGGCCTCCGTATGATCTAAGATCAGCAGGCGCTGCGTAGCAGTCTCGGCAACGATGATCTCATATTCTCCGATCGTATCCACAAGAATCGGTAAGACAAAAGTCGTTTGTGGGGTCTCGCTGTTCAGCTGCCACACACCTTCGTGGTCTGTTGCTACCACCGTCATTTCATCGTTCAAAGCTTCCTGATCAATGATTATTTCCTGAGGCAACGCGATGTCCACCGTTTCGAGGGCAACTTCTGAGTAGAAAATAAAATCTATTACGTGCTCGACCTCGCCTTGGATCAGTTCCTCCGCAAAGGAGATTTCTCCACTCACTTCATCGTCGGCCCTCTCCTCGTGTTCTTCCTCTGGTGTCCACGAAAAAATCGTCTCGGCATTCATGATTGTTAATGTTGTAATCAGTGGGAGTAAGGCAAGTAGAACCAGCAACCACTTATTTTTTTTGCGAAAAAATGAGTTCATCGCATTCACTCCTAAATGTCATTTCTCTTATTTTCCCCATGGGATCTAGCCCCACTTAGGGAATGTTGATTTCCCTTTTTTGATAAGTTGTTTTACTACGTATATGTTAAGTGCGGTGATCAGCAAGAGACTTCCAAGAATCACCCAATCCAACCGTTGAATGAAGTTTGTCTGGGGCAGCTGCCCGCCGGGTTTACCCGTGTCTTGCGGTGGACGCGGAACAGGACCGGTTGGTGGAGATGGTTCTGGTTGATCCAAAGGCTCATAAATCCCGGTAAACCCCACTGTCCCCTCCGTTTCCGTTGAACGTCTCTCCTCGCCAAAACTCGTTCTTGTAAACCCGAAAGCGAACAATAAGACCAAACATACTTTCAAAGCCCTTCCTCTAATAGATGCACCGTTGATATCCATTCTCCCTCCTCCTTGTGAGTTGTTCATTTCGAAAACGATCGTTTTTGAGACGTGTTATTTTATTAAAGCCAATCTCTTTACAAAAGCCTAAATAGTACTGTTTATATGGAATTCATTCTATCTTGATCGTAGTCGTACTTGATATCTCAAAAACCATGGTTTTCAAACATGTCATACTAATTATATCGATGTTCTACTTAGAATAAAATTCACGATATTCCTCGATCGATGAATATCCTGCATGAAGTTAAAAAAAACATACGTTTCATTCATATGTTATTGTTGCAACTATTTTAGAAACTTGCCATCTCCCTTTTATACAACAAAAAGCTCAATGATCTTAAATTACGTTATTCCTTTAATCCTCGACACCTTGAATCGACGCTTCATGTCAGGCGTCCCTCTCATTTTCTATCAACAAGACTGAACCGTAATTAGCTTGCTAAAATGTAAAAAACAAACAGGTCCAAAAGTCATCAAAAGAAAAGTCTCTTGATCCATTAAACCTGTTTGTTTTTTTCATTTATTAAAGGAAAAATGTAGCTTATTCCCCTGCGGATAAAGAAAACTGACGAACCGTCTCCGACAACGCTTCGACTAAGAAAAGGCAAGGAATTTGCGTCGTCAAATCTTCATACTTGTTGATGCGTTTCACATCAACTGAATAGTCTAAGACATAATCGGACATTCGCCCCAGTGTGCTGTTGGCGTCACTGGTGATTGCTACAGTGGTGAAGTCAGGATTATTACGAAAGCCATTGACCACTTCAATGATCTCGGTGGTCGTTCCGGTGATTGAAAGGACCACGATCATATTGTCTGACGTATGCTTCAGCTTCGCAAAGATTGGATAGGTATTATCCACCAAAGCATAACTGTTAAATCCGATCGTGGCAAAACGGCGGGCAGCATATTCACACATTGAACCTGACGCACCGATGCCATAAAAAATAATATTCTCACATTCCAGCATTCGTTCAGCGATTCGCCGGATTTTTCCTTCGATGTCTCGCGGGAAGCGTTCCGGATCCAAAACGGTCATACTACTAAAAAAACTGACAGCATCTAACTCAGGTGCTTTGAACTGGGTACGAAATTCTGTAAAGCTCTCATACCCTAATTTACGGATAAAGCGCATAACAGAAGAAGCTGAGGTGTGGGATTCAAGCGCGATCTCACGGACCCGCATATAGGGAATCTTATCACTTTGGCTCGACATATAATGATAAATCGCACGATCGGTCTCTGATAACTCATTGAAATCGATTTTTCCAAAAAAAGACATAGTAAACGCTCCTATTTTCTCATTCTCCTATCAATGTACCACAAGCTAGCAAAAACATCACAACTGTTTGATAAGAAATAATTCCATCGGCTGTTCAAATCCAGGACTTGTCAAAAGTAACCCACCGGCATCTTGGTAACCAAGGTTGCGATAGAAATGCTGTGCCTGCTCGTCGACTTGCGTGGAAGTCAAACAAAGAGCATGGCCGGCTGCTTTTTGCTGTTGTTCCCAATAAGTAACCAACCGTTTCCCAAGTCCCTTGCCTTGATGCGCTTCTGCGATCACTAACATGGTACAAAAAGGAATCGTGTCCCAGAAAAAATTGTAGCGCAGTAACCCTACTGGCTGTTCATCTGCAACTATTACATAAGCAGTTTTTTCCATTATCTTTTTGGCGAAGACTTCCTTTGGTAAGTGAGTATCCAAAGAAAACCAAAACGCTTGATCTGCAGCTATTGCCGGTCGAATCGTAATCACTGATTTTTCGTCCCTTCCTGCTGTTTTTTTGTCTTATCGTAGAGAAAATGGTCTATTTTAATCACTTTCCGTCTTTTCGTATTCAGAAAGCAATGCTAAAAAGGCATCGCCATACTTATCCAATTTGTTTTGGCCAACCCCTTTGATCTGTAAAAAATCGATCGGCGTTTTTGGCTGAACTTCCGCCAATTCTCGCAGTGTTTTATCAGAAAAAACGACATACGGCGGCAAATTTTGTTCTTGTGCGAGATTCAATCGTAAGGTGCGCAGTTGATCGAACAGTTCATCATCAACCACTAACTGTTTGACTTTGGTTTGTTTTCTATAAACTTTTGCTTTTCCAAGCAACACATCAATCCCCGCATTGGTCACACTTAACAAAGGGTATTGCCCTTCTGACGGCAAAAGATACCCTGATGCTGTTAAATAATCGATCAGCTGATTGACTTCCTTTTGAGACCAATCTTTCATTAATCCATAAGTTGGTAACTTTTCAAAGCCCCACTGTTTGACTTTTTGGTCGCCAGAGCCCGTTAGCACTTTCCCCACCAAGGCTTTCCCGAAGCGTTCGCCCATTCGTTTCACACATGACAACACTTTTTGTGTATCCACTGTGATATCCACTTGTTCTCTTTCATCAAGGCAATTGCTGCAACGACCGCAATCGGGGCCATCTTCTCCAAAATAACGCAAAATATAGCGCTGTAAGCACAGTTGGGTATGTCCGTATTGGCTCATCTCCCGCAATTTCAAGTATTCGTTTTGGCGATAAAGAATATCTGATTCGGATTGATCGATAAAGAATTGCTGAATCTGCATGTCTTGTGGAGCATAAAGTAAGATCGCATCACTGGGTTCGCCGTCTCGTCCGGCACGCCCGGCTTCCTGATAATAAGACTCCAAATTTCCAGGTATCTGGGCATGGATCACGAAACGGACATTGCTTTTGTTGATTCCCATCCCGAATGCATTGGTCGCTACCATCACTTGCAGGCGGTCATAAAGAAATTCTTCTTGGAAAAATGAGCGCTCTTCTTCTGAAAGTCCGCCATGGTAATACCCGACGGACACGCGTTCATGTTTCAACAGGTGATAGATCCGTTCCACTTCCTTGCGGGTACTGGCGTAAATGATACCTGATTGTCCTTGGTTCATTTTCAAATACGTTGTGATGTAGGTATCTTTTTGATCCTTGACGACTTGAAAAGCCAAATTTTCCCGAGCAAACCCGGTTTTGACTTGATTTTCTGCCGGAATTGAAAGTAAGTTTTCGATGTCTTCGGCAACTTTGGGTGTAGCTGTCGCGGTAAGGGCAACGATCGTTGGCTTCTGCTCCCAGTTTTCGATCGTTTCGGCGAGTCGCAGATAGCTCGGGCGAAAATCATGTCCCCATTGGGAAATACAGTGGGCTTCATCAACGGCCAATAAAGCGATCGGCATCTGCCGCAATGAGTAGCGGAAAGATTCTGAGTCTAAGCGTTCTGGCGAAACATAAAGCAGTTTGATTCGCCCTTGGCGTGCTTCTTGCAAGCGTTGATTGATCTGTGCTCCTGTCAAGGAAGAATTGATATACGCTGCTGGGATCCCCATATCAACGAGGCTATCTACTTGGTCTTTCATTAATGAAATCAAAGGGGAGATGACCAAGGTCACTCCATCCAGCAAGAGCGCTGGCAATTGATAACAAATGGATTTCCCTCCACCTGTGGGCATGATTCCCAAAACATTTTGTTGTGTTAAAATAGATTGAATAATCGTCTCTTGACCTTCACGAAACTGTGAATAGCCAAAATGTTCTTTTAAGACTGTTTGAATAGTTTGCATAATACCCTCTTTTCCATTTCCTTATTATACGCAATTAAGTACGCAAAGAAAACGGCATTAAGAGAACTTTCGCTTTTTATTCGCTTTTCAATGAAATCAACCAAAGGAGTCTTCTACTATGAAAAAAGTTATGATTATCGGCGGTGGGATCATCGGTTTGACCCTCGCCAATTATCTTGATAAAACCAAATTTGACGTGACTGTCATTGATTCCCTCATCGGTCAAGCAACATCTGCCAGCGCTGGCATCATTTCCCCTTGGTTATCCAAACGCCGCAATAAAAAATGGTACCAGTTAGCACAAGACGGAGCCGCTTTCTTCCCGAAATTGGTACGGGATTTTGCTTTAGATGAATCCATCTATGCCCCATGTGGCACTTTAGTAGTGCGACCAGAAAAGGCGCTTCAAGAACTGGCAGAATTAGCTGAAAATCGACGTAAGGCGGCACCAGGAATCGGCGAAATCGACTTACTGACGGGCTCACAAACCAAAGAGGTATTGCCATTACTAAAAGAAATGCCCTCTTTACGAATCACAGGCGGTGGCCGCTTAGATGGTCAGGCTTATCTTGCCCACTTAAAAGCAAACGCTCAGCAGCAGCAAGTGACTTTTATTGAAGAAAAAGCTGAGATCGTCAGAACCGACAACCATTGGCAAATCAAAACCAAGGATCACTTTCTTGAGACCGAGATTCTTTGCCTGACAGCTGGACCGGGATTACTAGACTTGTTATCACCTTTAGGGTATCAGGTTGATATCCGTCCGCAAAAAGGCCAGTTGCTCTCTTTTGCCACCAACCTGCCGACAAACAGTTGGCCGGTCGCCATGCTAGAAGGCGAAGGCGACTTGATTCCCTTCTCTAATGGTCAAATTTTATTAGGCGCTACTCATGAAAATGATGCTGGTTGGGATTTGACACCTACTGAAGCAGCCCAACAGCAATTGATGACAGGAATCGGTGCTTTTCTTGAAGACCCCGAAGCACTCTTTGCTGCCCCAATGACTATGCGAGTCGGCACACGCGCTTACACCTCTGATTTTGCGCCTTTCTTTGGGGAAGTGCCTGATGAAACGAATTTGTTCGCCGCCAGCGGGCTAGGTTCTTCCGGTTTAACGACGGGACCTTACATCGGTTATCTTCTAGCAAATCGGATCAATGAGGTACATGCGCAACCAACAGACTTCTCGTGCTACACCAAACCGATGACAGAGTATATCAAGAAGCGCCTTTGATAGGAAACCACTAAAAAACCACCAGAACCGTTACGGTCTGGTGGTTTTGCTGTTTGATTCTTGTAAAATTACGGACAATTTCCTAACTACTAGTTAAACATATTCTCCTGTTTCCCAATAATCGAGTAAAACTTCATTGATGATCTCACGATCCAGTGGTTCACGGATATCATCATCAAAGGCATCTTCGATCGGGACATCGCCCACAGCTTTGATACAAACCGGGACGACCGGATTCGGATGATCCTCTGCTGTCAACACTTTTTCAATCTTGATCTTATGTGTCCAATCTGCCCCCATATCATAAATATAGGTCATGGACTTACAATACTGAAAATCTTGGTCAATAGCGGACGCATCCGTTGGAACGGAATTGCCTAAGCCGATCGATTTCGAGCCAGCAATAAACAAATACAAATGTTGATTCATCCACTCAAAGGCAATCTGGATCAAAATATGTAGCTGTTCATAGGTCAGCCCTGCAGGAATAATCAAACGACGCCAAATTGGCGGACGGTATCCTTCTAAATCAATACGGACCTGATAGGCGACCGGCGTATCTGCTGCGTCATCAAAGGCCGTATGTTTTGTTGGAAATGGGACGATTTTTGGCGAGATTGCAGCAATCCGTGGGTCATCAACGGGCAATAGATCATGTTCTTCGGGATCGGTGTCTTTAATCATTGCTAACATCGCTTCTTTCTTTTCAGCTGACCAAAACTGTGGTTTGGACATCCGAGCGAAAAAGATAGGTTGTTTTTCAGCCAATACAAAGGCAATTTCTAGGTATTGCGATTTGGTAATATGCTTTTCTTTATACATGCAGTAATAAAAGTCTTCAATGGCTGTTTTGGCAAACGGAAGAAAATTTAGACTGTACGGTACTTCTTGAGGCAGCATTTCAGTATATACCCATTCAACAAAGACTTTGTCTTTTAGTTTGGTCATGCCGCCATCTGTTTCCGCGCAAAAGATCAAGTAAAAAACAGGATCTAAGTAATGCTCAAGATCGTCGTCACTAACCACACTGGGTCCGCCATACAAATCAACGTGATCCATCATCCGGTCAATCACTTTCGCTAATTTCTTCAATGTTTTTTCCAAAAAAATCTCGCTCCTTCCTATCAAGTTTACTTTGACGAAAAGAGCGAGGATTGTCAATCTTTTTTTTAATGGGAGAGCATTTCCTGTGCAATTTCTAATCCGCTCATCCCCGTTGGGTAATAGGTCGGCCAATGCTCCATTTCCTCTAGTAACGCTTCATGACTCTCGTTGCCAAAGTAGATATGGAAATGATGTGAAGCACCTGGTGCGATCATATGGTCGCTAAATTGGATATATTTGAACGCCGCATCTTCATCGGTGCTTTCAAATAAGAAGCGTACGCCACGATTACCAGCTGAGTAGTTCAAAACCTCTTTGCCAGTATACACATACTTGGCTTCTTTCTCTGTACCATCATCAAAAATAAATGTCATTGTATTGTCTGTGATCTTGATCTGAGCAACATCCGTTTGATACCCTGTCGTATAATACTCTTTGTATTCGTCAGCTGTCATTTTCTTGTCCATTTTTGCTTTATAATCAAACACTTGATCCAATGTTCCGTCTTGTAAAAATGGGTAAACGGATTGCCAGTCTCCTGCCCAGTCAGATAAAGGACGGTCTTGTACATCGGCATCCTCAAAGTAGCCGTTATAAACTGTTTTTTCTTTTTCGGCTTCAGCCATTTCTTTGTCATTTGCTACATCGGTGGTTTTTCTCAAGGCATCGCGGTTTTGCTCCATAATTGAAATGTAGTCTTCCCCGTTATCCATCTGCTCTTGGGTCAAGCCTTCTAATGGGTTCAAAACAGCTAATTCGACTCCTGCTTCTGACGCTAACGTCCGGGCAATGCTGTCTTTGGCATTTTCTTCAAAATAGATCGTCTGAATGCCTGTTTCTTGAACGAACTCTTTTAGTTCTGCGATCCGTGAAGCGGAAGGCTCTTCACTTGGTGAAAGACCGGAGATCGGAACTTGGGTCAATCCGTATTCTAAAGCTAAATAACCAAAAGCGGCGTGCTGCGTTACAAAATGATTTTGCGCCGGATTGCTAAATGCTTCTTCATACGATTCATGAAGATCTTGTAATTGTGCTAAATAATTTGCCGCATTTTCAGCAAAGGCTGTCGCTTTCGCTGGATAAGCCTCACTCAGCTGGTCACGGATCGCCTCTACTTGTTTCATGGCTAAGCTTGGGGCTAACCAGACATGGGGATCTAATTCATGAGAATGACCATCATCGCCGTGGTCATGATCGTGATCGTGGTCGTGGTCATCGTCACCGGGTAACAGGACCATTCCTTCTGTGGCTTTAACCACTGTCACATCCCCGTCATTTAACGTGGCTTCAATCGAAGGAACCCACATTTCCATGTTCTCGTTGTTGTAAACAAAAACATCCGCATCTTGGATCTTTGCCATATCCTTTGCAGAAGGTTCATAATCGTGGGAATCAGTGCCTGCGGGCATCAATAATTCAACCTCCCCTTCATCCCCTACAACTTGACGAGCAAAATCATACATCGGATAAAACGTAGCCATGACCTGGATTTGTTCATTATCAGAAGCAGCGTTGCCTGATTGTTCAGTTGCATCAGAGCCTCCTTGTCCACAGGCCGCCAAAGCTAGGGCTACTGTTGATAACATCGTTATTTTAAAAAACTTCTTCATTTTCAAAATACACTCCTTTTTATTTTTCCATATTTCCTTTTCCTCGGCAAAACACTGATAAATCAATTACGATTTACAAAAACAAAACGTAACGTTTACGTTTTACCATCGGTTTTCTACTTTACACAACTATTTACTCCTTGTCAACAGCTTTTCAAGATGTTTTTTTATATGTAAAAACTTTCATATGTACCACTGCTGATATCATTATTAACTTACTGAATGGATCGGTTGATTCGGCAACAATCGGCAAATGACGAAAATCGCTATCTATTGTCCTTTGTCGCCTCCTGTGCTACACTCGAGGGGTAATTGAATACAAGATTATCCACTAGGGACGCTTTATGCTGAGATAGACGTATGTCTGGTCCCTTAGAACCTGATTTGGTTAGTACCAACGTAGGGAAGTGGCAGCGCATGATTTTTCGCGTTCCCATTTTTTCTGTCTACGTGTGGATAGAAAAAGGAGGAACGCTTTTTTTGTAGACAGAAAAACCATCGAGAGGAGAAGAGAAAAATGACAAATGAACCAATCGCCTGTGCGGCAGATGGGATCGATATCACGGGGTGCCGAGTTAGCTTGTACCCAATGAAAGACCATTTCGCGCAACAAATTTTAACAAGTATCGAAAAAACGAATACGAGCGCTGTTTGGCAGCAGACCGATCTGTTCAGTACCCTTTTTCGAGGGGAAGCGCCTAGTGTCATAGACGCAGCAGAGGCGCTATTTATCAACGCCTACGAATCAAAGACACACCTCGTGGGTGAGTTTACTTTTTCCAAAGGCTGTCCCGGAGACACTGCGGGTGACACATTCTTGAATGGCGAACAGGCGCAACCCAATAAAGGAAAGAACCTTGCGAATGGTGACTTTTTGGTTGATTGCAAATATTCGTTTTACGTATTTGGCGAAAATCATTATATGGAAGAAATCGCCACGATCGTCCAACTGGCAGAGACTCATGGCTTGAGCCCTCGTTCCGCTCACTATGTGACGATGCTGACCGGATCAGCAAGCCAACTCTTTGCTTATTTTGAAGCCGCATTAGCTTATGCCCATGACCATCTCCCCCACTATGTTCTGGAAGCGACTGTTTCGGTCAATAGCCCTTCAAAAAAGGAGGCGATGCCACATGACTAAGTGGGCTTTGAAAGATGTCATCATGGTAGGAATTGCTTCGTTGATTTTTGGCGTGATCTATCTTGGGGCTGTCCATTTCGGATTGTTGTTAGGTACGCTTCTAACGCCCTTTGGTTTATCTGTCTTAGCCAATGAGTTTATCTTTGGTGTTTGGTTCATGGCGGCAGCTTTTGCCGGATATGTGCTACGTAAGCCGGGAGCAGCTACGATCACTGAAATGATTGCGGCTCTTTTAGAAGTGTTTATGGGAAATTTTTATGGACCTATCATTTTTATTAGCGGTTTTGTACAGGGGATCGGAACAGAAGCCGGCTTTGCATTAGGCCGCTACCGACGCTACGGGTGGTTCCCTTTAGTTACTGGAGCCGTGGGCGCCACGATCACGAGTTTTCTTTGGGGAATCATTCGGTCAAATTTCATTAACCTACAATGGCAGTTGCTGTTGGCGATCTTTCTTATTCGCTTGCTTTCTTCGTTATTCTTTTCAGCCTTTTTAGTGAAGATCGTCTGTGACCACTTGACACGGATGGGGGTCCTCAACAGTTACCCCATTGCTGAAGATCAAACGGTCATCGTCAAACGGAAAACCGCATGAGCCTGTCGGTAAAAAACGGCAGTTTTTTGGTGGATCAAAAGCGACTTGAATTGACTCTGTCTTTGGCCCCTGGTGAAACAAAAGGGATTTATGGTGCTTCAGGAACAGGAAAAAGCACCCTTTTCCATCTCTTAGCGGGACTAAATGAGAAGGGGTTTGATGGAGGGACGTATACGATTGACGGCCAAACGATGAACCAGCTTTCCATCCGGGAAAGAAGCACGTCCGTCAGCTTATTGTTTCAAAATCCTGATATGCAATTTTGCATGGCAACTCCTCGAGAAGAGTTGCTTTTCTGTTTAGAGAATCAATGTATTCCCCAAAAAGACATGCCAAACAAAGTGGCTGAAGCTTTGGCATTTTGCGAGATTACCCACCTTGCTGATCAACCTTTCACGACCTTGTCTGGTGGTGAAAAACAGCTAGCCGCATTGGCTTGTTGTCTGATATTAAAAAGTCGTTACTTGCTTTTGGACGAACCCTTTGCCAATTTGGATTCGGACACAAGTCAAAAAGTCATACGAAAACTGCAGCAAATCCAACACAAAAATGCTCTTGGTATTTTATTGATCGATCATCAAATCAAAGAGACCGCTAACTGGGTCGATGAGTGGCTGCTGATTGAAGAGGAATTCAGAACGATCAATCAAGCAGCGCTCCGCCAACTTGATCAGCACCTACGCAAGTCGCTGCCGCTTGTGAACATTAAATCGACTTCTAACGAAAAACGGCTTTCATTTCAAAATTTCCGATTACCCATCCGAAACCATGAAATTGTTTTCCCAGATCTTGCCTTTGATAAGGGCTCACTGATTGGAATCACTGGACGTAGCGGCAGCGGCAAGTCTTCGTTTTTAAAAGCTATTTTACAGCAGCAGGCCTATAAGGGGGATATTCTTTTGGCAGGTAAACCAATCAAGAAGTATCCGTCACCTTTTCGCTCCATCAGTTGGATCATGCAAAATCCGCAAGACCAATTTTTGGCAGCTACCGTTGCGCAAGAGCTTAGCCAAGGAAGCGCCCCGACCGAGAGCGACAAACTACTCGAAAAATTGCGTCTGCAAAACAAGAGTGCCCAGTCGCCTTTTCTACTGAGTCAAGGACAGCAACGGCGCTTGGCTGTTGCCTCCTTACTGCAGCGCCCGGTCGACCTACTGCTAGTAGACGAGCCGACATATGGTCAAGATGTCACACAAGCTTGGCAGATCATGGAGCTATTAGCTGCTAAAGCAACCACTGGCACGTTAGTTTTGATCGTTAGTCACGATGTCTTATTGTTGCAACAGTTTTGCTCGCAAATCATTGATTTCAATTGCTATCAAAAGGAGGTCGCAGATGCGTACACTCAATCCCACAGTCAAGTTATTCGCCATTTTAGGACTCGCCTTAGTGGTTTCTTTTCAAAATAATTTCAGATTGAATTTATTGCTCTCTGTCCTATTCTTCGTTATTACTGTAAAAGAGCGCTCCTTGAAAAAAAGTCTTTTGCTCTTTTCTGCATTAACACTGGCAGCTGTAGGGGTCTTTTTCACTGGTCTCCTTTACTATCAAGACCATCAAGGCGCTCCCTCCTCAACGGCAGCTATTCACTATGGGCTTGACATGGCGAGCCGAATCTACTGCTTCGGTATTCTGGGAAGTTCTTTCAGTGTGACGACCACGATCAATGAATTGATTTATTCGCTGCAGCAACAGCTGCACCTGCCTGCCGTTTTTGCGTACGGTCTGCTCGCTGCGTTTCAAATTGCTCCGATCATTCCAGCAGAGTATCAAAACATCCGCAATAGCATGCGTTCCAGAGGAATCTCAGTCAATTCGTTTTCTTTCAAAATGTTGATTCCTTTACTCGTCAAATCCATTCGCTGGTCCGAACTTTTGGCGACGGCAATGCTTTCAAGAGGTTTCGACGGTGAAGGAAAGCGAACTTATGCCAAGACATTTCGAATCACTTTTATGGATACGCTGTTTTTATCCTTATGTTTGATGGTGGGACTTGGCGGAACACTCATCCTATAAAGGGGAAAGAGACAAAAAGACAAAGAAACGTAAGGGTTTCTTTGTCTTTTTTCATTGATTTATTAAGAAGTGATCGTCTTTTTTACTGAGCCAGATTTGATTTGGTAAAACGTAACAAACATCGTCGTTGCTAATATATACAAGGCGAAAAGAAGATACATGTTTTTAAACAGCTGGATCGTCGTTTGGTTCAACCAGGCCCCTACTTTAGGAATATAAAATATCGGCTGGCCAATCAATTGACTTTTTTGAATTTCGTTTGGTTCCATCTGATTTTGATTGTCGCCAATGGTGTAGAGCACCGATTGATTTTCCCCAACCGCAACGATTCGCCGCGTCCGCATCTGTCTACCTTGATCAACATAATACGTTACTTCGTTGCCAACCACTAAATTATCTTCAGAAGCTTTTTTTACAAAAAGGAGTGTCCCTTCAGAATATGTCGGTTCCATTGCATCACTAGCAACAATAGCCATTGTGAAACCAAACGCATGTGGGATCACCACAATTAGTACAGACAGCAGCATGAACATCAGTACAAAAAGTGAGAGCATGATACTTTGTTTTGGAAAAAGCTTCATTTTCTATTCTCCTTCTAAACCTCAGTTTCTTTTATGATTCTATAACATAACTCTATTTTTTTCAAACATTTAAAAACGTTTCGTTGAATTTTTATACGAAGATTACTCGATTATTATTTGACTTTATTTAATTATTTATATTATGCTAAAGGCGATTAAAAAACAGAGGAGAAAAAGTATGCCTTTTTTAAATAACAAGTTTTTTTTAAAGCGTTGGATTCCCTTCATCCTTCTGGTCCTATTTTTACTGGGAAGTATTGTCTTTTTTCTCGTTCTTTTTTTATTCCCAACTTCTGATATCCATGCAGTGGAGAAAAAGGAAGACTGGATTTTCTATGCTGAGGACAATCCCGAATCTACTTTTATTAGCCGTTATGTGAAACATTTACCTAGTGTAAAAGCCAATGATCGTTTTGTGATGAAGCGAAAAATGACCAACGATTATAAATACCCTACAATGTTACTAATTGGCGATCATCAACACATGACTGTCTATCTCGATGATCAAGAAATTTACACCAACGATGAGCCCAATGATCCACTGACTCTCAATCATCCAGGCAAAACATTGTCTTTTATCACCTTGCCTGAGGATTATGTTGGTAAAACCTTGAAAATATACGTGACTAGTCCTTTTGACACCTATTCTGGCTTCCCAGCAGAAGTCTTTTTTGGCCCTGCAAATGCACTGATCGGCTATGTCTTCAGTCTGTCAATTTTAAATATTTACATTCTTTTATTTACTGGTTTTATTTGTATCATCAATTTATTTTATGTCTTAGTTTCTTTTATCAATCAACGAAGGCTGAAAACATCTTCTCTCTTATTCAGCGGCTTTGCCTTAACAGCAGGCTTGGAAGCGGGCTTCAGCGATATGCTTGGTGGACTACTGTTTCCCCCAATCGTCAACTCTGTAATGTTAAATATTCTTTCTATTATTACACCAATGTTTTTGATCGGCTTTTACTGCACGAATATGCATTTTATTCGCAAGTACTACCAGAAATGGTTATACTTCCACTATTCATTCGGTCTGTTAGCGATACTTTTCGCACTTTTCCAAGCACAAAGTTTGCCCGTCATCATGAATTATATGTTCTTGTTGAATATTACCAGTACCTTCGTTACTTCTTTTGCAGCAATCTATGAAGCATTGAAAAAAAATCCTTTTTATGTCATTTGTGCGCCTTGGATCGTGATTGCGGCTATTGGTCATTGTTTCTTGTATATTCAGGATATTTTAGTTTTGCCACAATCTGATATCAATTGGCGTTCGATCATCTTTTTCTTATTAATTATCATTTTTACTTGCTACGGCTTCCTTGAACTCTTTTTTGCCAGCGAGGGTAAAAATAAGCAGATCGATACGGCAGACATCAAAGTGCGTTTATATGAGAACCAACAAGCGATCAGCCCTGAACAAACGTTAAAATGGCAGCAAGTTTTACGAACCATCAAACAAAGAACCCATACCATCAAGGATATGTTAGAAGATCAGCAGTTGGCAGCGGCCTATGAAGGCCTTAGTGAGATTGAAGAACAGATCAAGCAGCAGTTAACGAGTCCTTCCGTTGAAAAAGAATCACTCACGACGATGCTGCTTGCTAATTATAAACACACAGCTGCTCAAAAAAGGATCACCTTTGCCTGTGATGGCATCATAGAACCACTGGAACAATTGGCGGAAAATGATCGTCTATCCTTGATCGCTCATTGCCTAGAGTACGCCATCCGATACACTTGTGCGGTCACTGATCCTCAAAAGCGAAGACTCGCGTTGAGGGTGAATGACACGAACGGCCAGTTGCATATCGACTGCCAAATGCCGCTTCTCTCAAATGAAGAAGGAGAAAAACTACAGAACAATGAAACCAAACGACAGGCGATGCAGGCTGACATGCAAATGCTAGAACAACTTTGTTTAGCCTACCAAGGAAGTATCCGGATTGAAGAAACTGACGGGCTTCACCTCTTGCATTTGACACTTAGGGCGAAAATAGATCCGCTGTCTTTCGACTGACCGTCTTGCTACATTAGTTTTAAAGGAGCGATTTTAAGAAAAAGCGAAAAAACTCTTGCTTTTTTCGCTTTTTCGCTTTAGCATGATAAAGAACAGCAACAAGCATTGGAATAGTAGTTTTATGATGGTCTTAGAGAGTCGATGGCAGCTGAAAAATCGACACCCACTGATAAAATGAACCTACCCAATGGCAATGACCGCAAAACGGTCGGTGGAAAGGCCTTATCCTTTACGAGTTGGATTATCCCGATAGATAATCAACAAAGGTGGTACCGCGAAATCCAAGCATTTCGTCCTTTTTTAGGACGAGATGCTTTTTTATTTTTTTAAGGAGGAAAAAGAATGACACAAAAAAATGATTTTACAGAATGGTATATCCAAACGATCCAAAAAGCCGAATTGATGGCTTACTCCCCAGTGAAAGGCTCCATTATTTTCCGTCCTGACGGCTTCGAACTTTGGGAGCATATCCAAGAAGAGTTCAATCGATTCTTGAAAAAAGAGGGCATTCGCAATGCGTACTTCCCAATGCTGATTCCGCAAAATTTCTTTATGAAAGAAGCCGATCATATTGAAGGTTTTGCGCCTGAATTGCCATGGGTCACAGAAGTCGGCAATGAAAAATTGGAAGAACCTTTGGCCTTGCGTCCAACCTCAGAAACCATGATTGGCTCTGCCTTTTCTGATTGGATCAACTCCTACCGTGACCTGCCTTATGAAATCAATCAATGGGCAAACGTCTTTCGTTGGGAAAAGAAAACATTGCCTTTCTTGCGTACCTCAGAGTTTTTATGGCAAGAAGGCCATACCGCTCATGAAAACGAAGAAGATGCACGTCAACGCACCATGAAAATCTTGGATGAATATGCCCGCCTTTGCGAAGAATTCCTAGCGATCCCTGTTTATCGCGGACAAAAAACCCCTTCTGAGCGTTTTGCTGGAGCAGTTGATACTTATTCGATCGAAGCGATGATGAAAGACGGCAAAGCAGTCCAAGCAGGAACCAGCCACTACATGGGGACAAAATTTGCTGAAGCATTTGATATTACGTATTTAACGAAAGAAAACAAGCATGTCCATGCCCACACAACCTCTTGGGGTGTCTCTACCCGCTTGTTGGGGGCCTTGATCATGACCCATGGCGATGAAAATGGGTTAGTTTTCCCACCAACCATTGCACCAACCCAAGTTGTGTTGTTACCAGTCGGTCCATGGAAAAAGAATCCAGCCATCTTAGAAAAATTAGAAGAACTGTATGCCAACTTTAAAGCCAAGGGCATTCGTGTTCGATTGGATGATTCTGATAACTCACCTGGCTATAAGTTCAATGAATGGGAACTAAAAGGCGCTTGCTTGCGAATCGAATGTGGCCCAAGAGATTTAGAAGCTGGCAAAGTGATGGTCAAAGTCCGCGACTTGGCTGACAAGCAAACAGTCGCCCTTGAGGACTTGGAAGCCTTCGTTGATCAAGAACTGCAAGCAATGACCCCACGCTTATTGGCAGCTGCGAAGGAACGTAACAAAGATAATGAGTACACCAACATCGATACATTGGATGAACTAAAAGCCCATATCGAAACGTGCAAACAAGAAGACAAAGTGACTGGCTTTGTTTTGATCGGTTGGGACGGCTCGGAAGAAACGGAAGCGAAAATCAAAGAAGAAACCGGCTTTACTACCCGAAACATTCCGTTTGAAGCACCAATGGAAAAAACAGTCGATATCGTCAGTGGCAAACCTGCCAAGCATACCGTTTGGATCGCCCGCGCATACTAATAGAAAAAACGAAGCAGCCAGATTGAAAAGGCTGCTTCGTTTTTTGATTAATAAATCAATGAAAGAAAATCTTCAGGCGTGATGTTGCCAAAATATTTTTTAACATCAATGTTGGCGATGACTTGTGCCAAATCTTCCTTGGCATAACGAGTACCGATCAGGGCTTGTTCGACATCTGCAATGTCCCCTAGTCCGAAAAAGTCGCCAAAGATTTTGGCATCCGTGATTTTTCCTTCTGCCACATTCAAACGAACTTCGATGGAGCCGATTGGGAAGCGATGACGGCGTTCAATATCAAAAGCTGGAGATTTACCGTAATTCCAATCCCAGTTGCGATAATACTTATCTGAAATCTCATTGATCTTGACCCAATCCTCTTCAGTCAGTTCATAGGTTTTGACTTCTTCCACGGAATCGACACCAAAAATCTTCAATAAGATTTCTTGACGGAACTCTTCAGTCGTCATGTCTTGCTTCTCTTTTGGCAAGAATGGTTTGATGTTGGTCACTCTTGAGCGGATCGATTTGATGCCTTTTGATTCGATTTTGTCTTTGCGGACTTTCAAGGCGTTGACCACTTCATTGATGTCACTGTCAAACATGATCGTCCCATGAGCAAACATCCGGCCATTCGTTGCGTACATCGCATTCCCAGAAAACTTCATGTCATTGATCACAAGGTCGTTGCGCCCTTTTAGTTGCGCCCCTTCAACACCCATCTCATGCAAGGCTTGGACGATTGGTTTGGTCAGTTTTTCAAAATCTCTGAAAGAATTGCCATCGTCAGGCATAATAAAGCTGAAATTCAAGTTTCCGAAATCATGATAGACTGCACCGCCGCCGCTGAAACGACGAACGACATGAATCCCATGTTCATCCACATATTCCTTATTGATCTCTTCGATCGTATTTTGATTGCGTCCAATGATAATCGATGGTTCATTAATGTAAAAAAGTAAGATTGGTTCATCCACTTTCATTTCTTGAAGAAGAAAAATCTCGATGGCTAAATTGATGCGTGGGTCGTTCAGTTCATTCGGTACAAAAAGCATACTATTCGTTCCTCCTAATTAGATGATTTCTACTATTTTTTGAACAGCCGCCAACTCAACAGGGATTCCATTGGCAGCTAGCGCAGCCTCTTCTCGTAACTGTTCTAAGTCACCGTGTTGCGGCAAATGCGTCAACATTAATTTTTTCACCTGCGCTGCATGGGCGATCTCCCCTGCTTCTTTTGAAGTAAAATGAGCCTTGTGCCGCTCATTTCCTGCAAAAAGATAGGTATCTGCCAAGAATAAGTCAGCCCCTTCAGCAAACGGAACGAAAGATTCTAAATAGCCAGAGTCTCCAGTAAAAACAAAGACCTTGCCCGTACTTTTCTCAACAAATCGCATGGCATAGCAAGTGACTGGATGGATCGTTTTCATAAAGGTAATGGTGAACGGGCCCAATTCCAACGACTCAGACTGAAGGTAATCAAATCCTTGGGTCACTCCCGGCATCGTCAGACTTTCAAAATGAACCTTGTCCTCCCCATGACCGTAGATCGGCAAAACCTGCCGTTCTTCGTTTTCGGGATATAATTGCCAATAGTATTGTAATACCCCCAGATCCGCAATATGATCGTGATGGTAATGTGTCAAAATCACTGCATCTAAGTCTAAGGGATCAAGGATCTTTTCTAATTGGACCAAGGTGGTACTTCCCGCATCAAGCAGCAAATGAAAGCCATCTGACTCTACTAAATAGCCAGTAGTCCCTTCACCATTATACGGATAGGCACCTAAACAACCTAAGACAGTTATTTTCACATGTGTTTCCTCCTCTTTGGCTCCAGCTGATTTTCTACTTCTTTTATGCTATCACATCTCAGCTGATTTGACTAAAATCTGACCATTTTTTTTGCGAAAAAGGATCAAGAAAATGAGAAAAAAACGACGTCTATTGATGAATCCCTTGAATGAGTGTTCAACTCTATCCTTAAGGAACCATTCCAATGGTACGTCGTCTTTTTTTGCTTATCTGATCAGCGCTCGTTGTTCATTGATCAATTCTTCATAGAATGCTGCGTTGACCGCATACGCATAGGCGTTTGCCCACAACATCCCGATCAAAAGCGCCAAGAAACCCAGAATAAACCAACCAATCAGTGATAACTGCAGCCAAATGTATTGCCCCAGATGCGGTCGCAAGAGAGCAAAGGCTACTTTGATAGACTGAAGAACCCCTAATTCCGGCTGATCATAGCGTAGATAGATTGCTAATTGGATCACACCAGTAACGACTTGCGACAAAAAGAAGAACAAGATGATGGAGAGAATCGTCCCAATAACAAAAGCGATCGAACCGTTAAACATCGATACATCAATAGAAATTCCCCGATTAAAATTGAATACCAAGCCCAAATATTGATTAAGGCCTGATAAGACAAATTGCGGCAAGAAAATCGCAAAACTCAAAAGATAATTTAAAAGCGCGCTCACTAAATTTAGTAGCAAAAACGGTACATACAGACGCTTATCAAAGACGAGAAAAATATCCGCCACCTGGATTCCTCTGCCACGAACCAGATAGAGTGCCATAATACTCAATGCTACTGAAAAAGCAAAGAAGACAAAATTGTCCAAGATCAGATCGATCCAGCTCTCTGCATTGTTTGCACCAAAAGAAGTCCCAATACTACTAAAAAGCGAGCTGACCACCGCTTGTACCGCAACCGTTGCTAAAATACTTAAGACGAACGTTCCCCAGAATCCGCGCAAGGAGTTTTTAGCCGTCTCTCGAATCATTGTATTTGATCTCATAGACTCACCTTAATAACTGCGCAATGCTTTAACGGTCTTATCGTCTAAGCGGCGAACCACTTCCGTTACAAGCTTGACTGTATTGAAGTAGTCATCCTCATGAATGACAGAAGTATGAGAATGCAGGTAACGAACTGGCACAGTAATAGCGATCGAAGGAACCCCATCACGAGTCAAATGCATTTGACCAGCATCGGTTCCCCCACCAGTGATCACGGTATATTGGAAAGGAATTTCCATCTCTTCGGCGACATCGATCACAAAATCCAATAATTTCTTGTGAGGAATCATGGAAGCATCGAAAATCAAGACTTGTGGGCCTTTGCCTAACACAGAATCCGCTTCTTTTGGTGTCATTCCAGGTGTGTCCCCAGCGGTACCAGTATCTAGGGCGATAGCGATATCAGGATTCACTAAGTGAGTGCTTGTTCGCGCACCTCGTAGTCCAACTTCTTCCATCACGTCACTGCCGGCAAACAAGCAGTTTGGATGTCCTTCGGCTGCCAAGGTTTCTAATACCCGTAGTGATACCGCCGTACCAATTCGATTGTCCCATGCTTTGGCTAGCAAAAATTTGCTGTCGTTCATCCGTTTGTATTGGATATAGGGGGTGATCATGTCTCCAGGACGGATGCCCCAGCCTTTGGCTTCCTCTTCGCTTGACGCGCCGATATCGATGAACATATCTTTGATATCGTAAGGTTTGTTTCGAGTCTCTGGACTCAACACATGGGGTGGTTTTGAGCCGACGACACCGTGGATCAATTTGCCATCATTGGTTTTGATCTCCACTTGCTGTGCCAGCATCACTTGCCCCCACCAGCCCCCAAGGGTTTGAAATTCGATAAAGCCTTTTTCCGTAATTTTCGTTACCATAAAGCCGACTTCATCCATATGTCCCGAAATAAAAATTTTCGGACCGCCGCCATCACCAACATGTTTCGCAATGACACTTCCTAAACCATCAAAAAAGATATCTTCAGCAAAGTCTTTGGCATATTCTTTAAAGACTTCACGCACTTCCTCCTCATTCCCAGGAACCCCACGTGCAGTCGTTAGGTCTATTAAAAGCTGTTCTTCTTTTTTCTCCATCTTGCTTCCTCCTTTGTCTCATTGATTATGATTATACCATTCTCTTAATCTGGTGCCAGAGGGAAATACAAAAAGATTGGTTAAATGAAAAAACGCTCCTAGTTTCCTAGAATCGTTTTATCGTATAAATAGATCAAGTTTCAATAATCCGCAGACACAGCTTGACGGTAATCAAATAGGCAAACAGATAGACGACTGCTGCCACTGCTGCAAACAAATGAGCAACCCAATACCCGGGACTATCGATGATCTGTGTGAAAGTATTGATGGCAAATACCGCATGCAAAATCGCCAATAAGGTGCCAGGCATAAAAATCCAAATGTTTTGCCAGTACACCAACTTGCGCACTTCATTACGGGTGTAGCCTAATTTTGTCAATAGTCGGTAATTGTACTTTTCCCGCTCCGTGTTAGAAAATTGCCGAACGATCAAACTACTAGACGTGGTGATCAAAACGATCACCCCAACAAATAGCGATACGAACAAAATGATTCCTGCTTGTCGTCGCACCCCGCGCATTGTTGTAAAGCGATTGGCTAACGTTAGCCGATATGCGGTCGTCTGACCACTATCACTACTTGAATCCCGAGCGGTCTCTGGATAAAAGCGTACGTTTTTTTGGTCGTCGCTAAATTCATAGGTCAATGGATGCGCCCACTCGATTGGCAGCTCTTCATCCAACAACTGTGTCAGCGCGTCTGTTTGCACCTTTTCGGTCTGTAAATAAGCAATGGTATAGGTGAATCCTTTGATTTGTTGGTACGCCTCATCTTGAATGACAAGGACATTGGGTAAAGAATAGCGTAAAGCACTATCACCAAAATAATCTTGTTCGGCTTGAATGAGTTTAAAATTATGCTGACTGCCGACTTTGACTTCATCGCGATATGTGATAAATGAGCGAGTTACGTCGTATTGACTGTCAAAAAGTACAGCTTGCTTATCAGTACTCAGTCGAATCTCAGGAGCACCCGGAACCAGTTTTCGCAGACGCTGATAATCCGAAAGTGCCACCAGATTCACCATCATATTTTCGACACTTTCATCTTGCAACTCTCCTAGGTAGCGTGTCTGCACCGTCATATTGGTCATTTTGTAGGGAATTGCTTGTTCCGCTGTAATTGGCACATCCGACTTTTCTAAAAGGGTACGCAAGGCCCCTGCCTGCTCTCCTGACACCTGAAAGGAAGTTGGATAGATACGGTTCGTTGCTTGGTAATTCAAAGAGATGACCCCCATTGTTCCCCCTATCAATGAAATCGCGATTGCAGTGATAATCGTCAAAAGGGCGTAGCTTTTCCACGTCCTTTGCAAGTAAGCACGCACGTTATTGTAAGCAATCAACTTCGCCCCTTTGATAAGGCGTTTTTTTGGTTTACTCAAAAAATACAACAGTGCTGGCAAGGAACAATCAAAAAAGAGATAGGTTGCCGTTATACAGCAAAATAGAATCAGTAAAGGGATCCATAGAATCGCTGAAAAATCTTGCGTATACGTGATATAGTTGGTCCATGTTTCCCTTAGGGTCAATGACAGATAATACCCTACCCCAAGTAAAATCAGACCTAGGACCCCCATCAATGTACGAAACGGAGTCATTTTCATTTTTTTGATCGGTAAGCGGTATTCGGTCTTGATCAATTCACTCATTGGGGTACGCCAAACAAAAAGGATCACTTGAATACTCAATATAATCATTGCGGCGATAAAGACAAAGACCGTCGAAAAAATCGATTGCGGTGAATTAAAGAAATGACTGGTCAAATTTAGGCCCATCGCCCGAATCAAAATCATTGAGAAGAATTTTGAAAAAATAATTCCCATAAAGATACCGGTCACTAGAGAGAAAAAATTTAGTAAAAACGTTTCCCGTAGCAACAGCCAAGCAAGACGACCTTGCCGCAACCCCAAAAGCTGGTAAACACTGATTTCTTTTTGTCGCTGACTAAGAAAAAAATGATTGGCACTCAGCATAAAAAACAAGACGACAAAGGCAACCACACTGCTGCCGAATCCTAAAACCCCTTCAATGCGGATGTCTTGCTGGACCCGTTGATTCAGCAGACGATCATTCATCAAGGCGTTAAAGGAATAAAAAATCATCACGGCGGTCATCATACAAATAAAATACACCATATAATTGCGAAACTGCCGCAAAAAACTCCGCCAGCCGATTTTAAACAACATGGCGCGGACCGCCTCCAATCGTAGCCTGCATATCGATGATTTTTTCGAAAAATTCCTGACGGCTGCCTTTTTTGACAACTTCCGCAAAGAAGACACCATCGCGAATGAACAGAATCCGATTGCAGTAGCTGGCGGTAAAAGGATCGTGGGTGACCATCAAGATCGTCGTTTTTTCTTGTTGATTGATTTGCGCTAAATACCGTAACAATTCTGTTGCCGCTTTTGAATCAAGGGCTCCCGTGGGTTCATCAGCAAAAAGGACCGCCGGACGACTGATGATCGCCCGAGCAGCAGCGACCCTTTGTTTTTGCCCTACAGACAATTCTTCTGGGTAGCGATCCAACAAGTGTTCGATCCCTAACAAATTGGCCGTCTCCTCGATACGTACTTGGGTTTCCTTCACGGGCAAGCGATCAATCGCTAAAGGCAGCAAAATATTGTCTCTGGCTGTCAATGTCTCTAAAAGATTAAAATCTTGAAAGATGAAGCCAATCTGCTGACGGCGAAAATCGCTGAGGGCTTTTTCCGACATTCGGGTAATGTCTTTGCCATCGATATAGATCGAGCCTAAGCTAGGTCGCATGATTGAAGACAAAAGATTCATCAAGGTCGTTTTCCCAGCACCGCTTGGCCCCATGACCCCAACAAATTCTCCTTGATCCACTGCAAAAGAAAGGTTATCTAATACTTTGGTTTGATTGAAACGGGTGCCGTAACTTTTTGTCAGATGCTTCACATCGATCATATTTTTCACACAGAACCCTCCTTTAAAAAAATTCTCTCCTTATGGTAGCATACTTTATCAATGAATACTTCTGCTTCAAAACAGAGAAAAAATAAATTTAAAAAAGTTTTTATTCATTATGTGAAACATGGAACAACCAAATCCTTAATCTTATCAAGTTTTCTCGGAAACACCTAAATGAATATACACCATATATTGTGTATATCCAAAACACAAACCCTTTTCGACTACTATATATAGTTGCTCATTTCTACAATTTGTTTTATTATATTGTGGAAGATAAGGAGTGGTAGAAATGATGAACATTAAGAGAAATCCTGAGCAAGGGTTGGAAAGACAGTCCGCTTTGCGTCAGTTAAAAATCGTAAAACGTGATGGACGGCTTGTCGATTTTGATGATCAAAAAATTTATGATGCGTTAGTGAAAGCCCTGAGAAAAATCAACGGTGAGCTTTCTCCCATCGACCACGAAAAAATCACCGAGATCGTTGACAGTGTCGATCACGAGATCGCGGAACGTTTTCGTACAAATGTAAAAATCTATGAGATCCAAAATATCGTCGAGCATATCTTGTTAGCAAAGAACGAGTATGCCTTGGCTGAAGAATATATCAACTACCGGACCCATCGTGATTTCGAACGCAGCAAAGCAACAGACATCAACTTTACGATCAATAAATTGATGAATAAAGATCAATCGGTCGTCAATGAAAATGCCAATAAGGATAGTAACGTGTTCAACACACAACGTGATTTGACCGCTGGGATCGTAGGAAAATCGATTGGTTTGAAAATGCTGCCTCCTCACGTGGCAAATGCCCACCAAAAAGGCGACATTCATTACCATGACTTGGATTATCATCCATATACCCCAATGACTAACTGCTGCCTAATCGATTTTAAAGGCATGCTAAATAATGGGTTTAAAATTGGGAACGCCGAAGTGGAATCGCCAAAATCGATCCAAACGGCCACCGCTCAAATCTCACAAATCATTGCAAATGTAGCATCGAGTCAATATGGTGGCTGTTCTGCTGATCGAACAGATGAATTATTGGCTCCTTTTGCTGAGTTGAATTACCAAAAACATTTAAAAGATGCCGAAGAATGGATTGAGACACCCGAACGTCGGGAAGCTTACGCGAAGAGCAAAACCCGCAAAGATATCTACGATGCAATGCAAAGTCTAGAATACGAAATCAATACGTTATTCACCTCTAACGGACAAACGCCGTTTACTTCCCTTGGCTTTGGTTTAGGAACCAACTGGTTCGAACGGGAAATTCAACGAGCGATTCTCCAAATTCGCATCAACGGGTTAGGCAGTGAAAAGCGTACTGCTATTTTCCCGAAATTGATTTTTAGTATTCGCCGTGGGGTCAACTTGGCACCTACCGATCCGAACTATGATATTAAAGAACTGGCTTTAGAATGTGCCACTAAACGGATGTATCCGGATATTTTGAATTATGATAAATTGGTTGAATTGACTGGCAGCTTTAAAGTGCCGATGGGCTGTCGTTCTTTCTTGCAAGGCTGGAAAAACGAACGTGGTGAAGAAATCAATGTCGGTCGGATGAATCTAGGTGTCGTGACATTGAATATTCCACGGATCGCCTTAGAAGCAAATGGCGATCAAGAAAAATTCTGGTCACTGCTGGAGGACCGTCTGCAAATCGTTAAAGATGCCCTTGTCTATCGAGTGGAACGCTGTAAAGAAGCGAGTCCCGCCAATGCGCCGATCCTTTATATGTATGGGGCTTTCGGTGAACGTTTGGATCGCAAAGACAATGTCAACGAATTATTCAAAAACAAACGTGCCACTGTTTCGCTTGGTTACATTGGTTTATACGAAGCTGCTTCGGCTTTTTACGGTGGAACTTGGGAACAAGACCCAGAAGCAAAGGCCTTTACGATGGCGATCGTGAAAGAATTGAAAGCTCATGCCGATGCCTGGGGCGATGAATACGGCTATCATTTCAGTGTGTACTCGACCCCTAGTGAAAGCTTGACCGATCGTTTCTGTCGCTTAGATACCGAAAAATTCGGTGAAGTTGAAAATATTACCGACAAAGAATATTATACCAATAGCTTCCACTATGATGTGCGGAAAAATCCGACACCATTTGAGAAACTTGATTTTGAAAAGGACTATCCAAAATACTGTTCTGGTGGCTTTATTCATTACTGTGAATATCCAGTCTTGCAGCAAAATCCAAAAGCGTTAGAAGCAGTTTGGGATTACGCATATGATCGGGTCGCTTATCTTGGAACAAATACCCCTATCGACCACTGTTACGAGTGCGGATATGAAGGAGACTTTAATCCAACCGAACGAGGCTTTGAATGTCCACAATGTGGCAATCACGATCCAAAAAGTTGTGATGTTGTCAAAAGAACCTGCGGGTATCTTGGAAATCCTCAAGCTCGCCCGATGGTCAACGGTCGTCACAAAGAAATCTCTGCTCGGGTCAAACATTTGCAAGAATAATCATAAAAGGAGTGTTAGATTTCTTCTACACTCCTTTTATCCAACAACCCCTGTAATTCACAATAGAAAGAAGTTTTCTTATGAGAAATCCTAAGCCCCAAGAATGGAAAGCAAACGAGTACAGTCAAAATTATATCGCTGATTACAAAGCCTTCAACTTTGTGGACGGTGAAGGCATCCGAAATAGTTTATATGTGAGCGGCTGCCTGTTTGCTTGTGAAGGCTGTTTCAACAAAGCCGTCCAAAACTTTCGCTACGGCACACCTTTTACCCAAGAGCTAGAGGATCGAATCATTGAGGATCTGCGACATGACTATGTTCAAGGACTGACCCTCCTAGGCGGCGAACCTTTCTTGAACACGACGGTCTGTCTGAAAGTTGTTGATCGCGTTCGCGCCGAATTTGGTCATAGCAAGGACATTTGGAGCTGGTCAGGCTACACTTACGAAGAACTGCTCTTGGAGACCCCTGACAAACTAGAACTTTTATCCAAAATTGATATTTTGGTGGACGGCCGTTTTGAACTCAGCAAGCGAAACCTAAACTTGCAGTTTCGTGGTAGCAGCAATCAACGAATCATTGATCTTGCTGCATCTCGAGAACAAGGAAAAGCGGTTATCTGGGCAAAGTGCAAAGATGCTGAAGCAAGTTACGAACAAATCAAAAAACAAATTTAACGACTCAAAACACCGTGCATCTTGAGATGACCCCAAAAGTTAGACCAAAAAATCGAACTTTTGGGGTCACCACATCTTCCTTCAAAGATGATGCACGGTGTTTTTTTTGTTATATAAAAATCAGTGACCAAGCTTTTTAAAGGTACTTACTTGCTTCACGAACCGTCAAAGGCGCCAGACTTTTTTGATGGCGTAGAAGAAAATCTTGGACCCACAGAGGATTCGTCTTGGCATAGTCTCGCAAGCTCCAGCCAATGGCTTTGTTGATAAAGAATTCAGAACTCCCCAAATTGTTGACAAGGATCTCTTCAAGGAATGGTCGATCCATCTGTTCTTTTTGCAACAATTGGTGAAGAATCGCCACTCGCCGTAGCCAAAGATTATCCTCAAGACTCC
Source organism: Enterococcus sp. AZ149 (assembly GCF_051714285.1). NCBI lineage: Bacteria > Bacillati > Bacillota > Bacilli > Lactobacillales > Enterococcaceae > Enterococcus > Enterococcus sp. AZ149. The sequence continues at coordinate 1,373,240 of NZ_JBIORO010000001.1, read as the reverse complement.
AACGAAGCATCTCAGCCTTTAACGCTGGCAGTCGGCGAACAAGCTTTCTGACGACCTCACTTAGTGCGTCCACGCTATCCCACCAAGATTTCGTTATGACTAACTGTTCAATTTTTCCTAGATCAACGGCTGATAAAAAGGGCTCCAGCGCCACTAAATAATCAATCGCAAGGTACTGGTGTTCCCGATAGCTGCTTTGCCAACATTGATCGATAAATTCCCAATCGATTCGTTTCATTTGTTTTGCTACTTTAAAGGCTGCTTTTTCCTGCTGACGGCGCAACGGTGTAGGGATGCCTAAAAACTCAAACTGATGCCGCATATAGGCGGCCATTTTTTCACTTCGTTCTTCATCAGCCAAAGCAATCATCGTTTCATATACTTGATAGATCGTCATATTGGTCCTCCTTTTTAGGTCTACTGATCGTCAGATGTTTGCCATAAAGGCAGTACGATATTTTCATAGGTCAGAGGATCGAGATTTGTGACGGTGACTCCCAAAAGACGAATGCCTTTTTCAAGACCTAAAATCTCTTCCCAAATGAGACTGGCTTCCGAAAATAACTGTTCTTTTTTATGAACGTAAATCGGCAAAGTCACTCGTTTAGTGATCGTAGAGTAATCACTGTAACGGACTTTCAACACGACTGTTTTGCCATGTTTCTGTGTGCGCTTTAGTGATCTCTCAACTTCTTCTGCGATGGCGCGTAATTGACTTAAGACTTGTTCTTCACTCGTTAATGGATTGCCGTATGTATGCTCCTTACCGACTGATTTTCGTTCTCTGGTCACACTGACTGGTGAATCATGGATTCCTCTAACTTTACGATACAAAGAATACCCCATTTTGCCAAATTCGCGGATCAACGCCATCTCACTCCAAGCGTATAGATCTGCTCCTGTAAAAATGCCTAACTCATGCATCCTGGGGACAGTTTTCTTCCCGATCCCATGAAATTTATCGATGGGTAGTTGTTGTAAAAAGGCCACTGCCTCATCCGGCATCACCACTGTTAACCCTCGTGGTTTATGATAATCCGAGGACAATTTTGCCAAAAACTTGTTGTAACTGACGCCTGCCGAACAAGTCAAATGGGTCTCATGCCAGATGTCTCGCTGAATCAGACGAGCGATCTTAATTGCTGAAGGACAGTTGATTTTGTTCACTGTGACGTCCAGATACGCTTCATCAATTGAAACTGGTTCGATGATGTCGGTGTATCGGTGAAAAATTTCTCTGACTTGCTGGGACACTTCACGATACTTTTGATGATTCCCCGGTTTAAAAATCGCTTGCGGACAAAGCTCGTAGGCTTTTTGTGCGCTCATTGCCGAATGGATGCCATATTGTCGCGCCAGATAATTCGCTGTCGTGACCACTCCTCGGCCGCCGGTATCACTTGGGTGACGGGCAATGACAAGGGGATGCTTGGCCAGCTCAGGATCATCCCGTTCTTCCACCGAAGCAAAAAAAGCATCCATATCAATATGAATAATTTTGCGGCTCGTATCATTTTTTAAGGGAAATTGCAGTTCCGACATCGTTGCTCACCTCGCTTCTTATTATAAACGAACAGAAGTTCCCTATCAAGCAAGGAATCAAGACAAAGACGCAAAAAGGACCAATTTTCATTGGCCCTTCCCTAAACGTTCGCTACTTTTGCTGCACGGTTCATGACCCAAGAAGTTCTGCTATAAGGCAGCTTCTCCTCGTTCATTGGTGCGAATCCGAATCGCTTCTTCCAAAGGGTAGACGAATATTTTGCCATCACCGACTTCATCTGTCCGACAGATCGATACAATCAGCTTAATCACGGCATCGACTTTTTCATCTGCCAAAACAAAGCGGACATTTACTTTCGGTAAAAGAGTCGTGATCACTTCTTGGCCACGAATAAACTCTTTTAACCCTTTTTGATTGCCACACCCGAGAACTTGACTGACCGTCATCCCACTGATCAGATCCGATTGATCCAAAGCGGCTTTTAGCTCCTCTAATTTTTCTTGGCGAATAATCGCTTCAACTTTTTTCATGACTGCTCCTCCACTCTTAAGAATCTAACCCCATAAAGGTAGGATAGGCCGTTTCATCATGTTCGATCCGATCCATCCCCACCGCTTCTTCTTGCTGAGATACGCGAATCGGCATCACCCATTTGATCAAGGTAATTATGACAAAGGATAGGATACCAGCGAACAAAATCGTAAATACGATACTTTCGGCTTGTGCGATAAAAAGATCAACACCGCCATAAAGCAATCCTGAATGTCCGCCAACAGCGGGATCGGCAAAGATCCCGGTCATCAAACCACCGAAGATTCCGCCTACCCCGTGACAACCAAAGGCATCCAATGCATCATCTAACCCTAATCGATGTTTGATGACGGAAATAAAGAAGTAACAAAACGGACTGACTAAAGCGCCAATGATAAAGGAAGACCAAAGGGAGACAAACCCCGCCCCTGGTGTGATGGCAACTAAGCCCACCACTGCACCTGTACAAGCACCGACGATTGTCGGTTTTCCCACGACGATTTTTTCGATCAGCATCCAAGAAAGCATCGCACTGGCTGCTGCTGTATTCGTGGTCATTAAGGCGTGGATCGCTAGACCATCAGCTGCTAACGCAGAGCCAGCATTAAAGCCAAACCAGCCAAACCATAAAAGACCGGCACCTAGTACAACAAAGGGAATATTATGAGGACGATATTCGGTTTGATGAAATTCTCGTCGCTTACCGACAACGATCGCTAAGACTAGCCCACTGATTCCCGAACTGATGTGAACGACATTGCCTCCTGCAAAGTCGATCGAGCCGATCGCATCTAAGAAGCCACCGCCCCACACCATATGCGCCATTGGAAAATACACAAAAACCAGCCAGAAGCCAATAAATAGAAAAATAGCAGAGAACCGCATTCTTCCAACGACTGATCCAGTGATAATCGCCGTTGTGATCAAAGCAAACATCATTTGAAAGGCAGCAAACAACCCTTCTGGAATTCCCTCTCCTTCTGACATCGAAACATGATTGAAAAAGACTTTGTCTAAATTGCCAATAAATGATCCTGTCCCGCTAAAGGATAATGTATACCCTAGAGCGACCCAGAGGACGGACGCCAAGCCCATCGTACAAATCACCATCATCATGGTATTGAGGATGTTTTTGCGTCGTTCCAATCCTCCATAAAAAAATGCCAATGCTGGAGTCATTAGAAAAACCATACCGCTACAAATTAAAATAAATGCAATATTCCCTGTATCCATTTTAAACGCCTCCCTTTCTATATGTTAGCTATCCTAACACCATATTTTCGAATAATCTAGATTTTTCTGAGAAAAACATGAATTTTCTGAAAATAGCTGACTTTATATGTTAGGTAATATCACATAAGTAAGCGTGTGAACAAAAAAAATACCGAGAGAAGTCTCGGTATGATTACTCTTCTATTTGGTGATACGCTTGATAGACAAGCTGTTTCTTTACTTGATTACGTTTAGCCACTTCTTTGATTGCTTCTTTTGAGGACATTTCGGCCTCTTCCATCAAGGCAGCTACTTGTTCTGCGTAACTTCCTTCATAAACAATTTCATGTATTTCAGAAGAGCCTTCCACCAACAGACAGCATTCTCCTTTGATTGGCTGCTGCTCTAAATAGTCGATCAATTCAGAAAAGGTCCCTCGCAAGTATTCTTCATGGATTTTTGTCAATTCTCGGCAAATGACTGCCTGACGTTCACCAAATACCTCTAGCATTGTTTCAATCGTCGCGGCGATTCGATAGGGTGACTCATAAAAAATCATCGTTGCTTTCTGGGTCACTAATTCACTCAAGGCTTGTTTTTGTTCTTTTTTCTTACGAGGTAAAAAGCCATAAAAGAGATTTGGTTGCGGCGATAAACCTGAAGCAATCAACGCTGTCAAACCTGCCGTAGGTCCCGGAAGCGCAATCACCGCGATTCCTTCAGCTAGACAGGCCTTGACTAATTCATGCCCCGGATCACTGATGGAGGGCATACCAGCATCGCTGCATTGGGCAATGGTCTTGCCCATCTGCAGCTGTTCTACCAACTGCGGAACTCGCTCTTTATAATTGTGTTCATGTAAGCTTTTTTGCGGCGTCGAGATCTCAAAATGATTCAACAATTTCTGGGTATTGCGAGTATCTTCACTTGCGATCAGGTCCGCTTCTTTTAAAATTTTGACACAGCGGACCGTCATATCTTCCAAGTTCCCGATCGGTGTCGGAACAAGATACAGTTTTCCAGAGTCTTGTTTATAACTTTGTTGCTTTTGCATGTACTGCTCCTTTCGAAAAAAAGACCAGTGGAAACTGATCTTTTTTCTAACGAACCTATTAGACTGTCAGTCAGTTATTTGCCGCTTTCACGATAGATCACTTCTAGACAAAATGCACAAGGTTCATCATGTTCTCTGCGAGAACCGTATAAGTCATAACAAACATGAAATCCTTCTTCGTAAATCTTTTCTAAATTCATTCGTGATTTAGAAAGTTCTTGTTTGACCGATTCAGCGGGTGCATCTGCCACTTGGTTCAACTCACGAATGTGTTCACGTAAGCGTTGATTTTCCAATTCTAATGTCGTATTTTTTTCGACGATTTCTTGCAAAGACTGCTTCATTTCCGCTAGATTATTTAAGGAATTTTGCAACTCCGATTCTAACTGATTCAATCCGTCATATATTGATCGTTTGTCCATGCTCATTATGGTCACCTACTTATTTTGTCACTAGTTCTTCATAATCATATTCGATTGGTGTTTGCCGATCATGCAAACGGACTTTGATCACTCGGCTCAACAGATCCAGCCCAACCACACGTCCTTTGCCATCTGGCGTTTCAACTTCCTTGCCGCGATCCGGCAATTCTTTTTTCGCCCGCTCATATTCTTCACTTTCATACTTAAGACAGCACATCAAACGACCGCATAATCCTGAGATTTTCGCAGGATTCAAGGAAAGTCCTTGATCTTTAGCCATCTTGATGGATACAGGGATAAAATCCCCTAAAAACGTCGCACAGCATAGTTTGCGACCACAGGGCCCAACTCCGCCTAGTGCCTTCGCTTCATCCCTGACACCGATTTGGCGCAGTTCAATCCGGGTATGAAATTCACTTGCCAAGTCTTTGACTAATTCGCGAAAGTCAACACGGCTTTCTGCAGTAAACGAAAAAATCAGTTTTGTCCGCTCAAAGGTATAGGCTACTCGAATCAGTTTCATTGGCAACTGATGTGCGCGGATTTTTTCTTTTCCAATTTTTAACGCTTCATCTGCCGCCTTTTGATTGGCTGCTGCCTGTTCCAAATCTTTCTTCGTCGCCCGACGTAAGATAGGTTTGACTACCTGAGGCAAATCGCTCTCATTCATTTCTCTGCTTTTGGTGACGACTGTGGCAAGACATTTAGCATCTTGTGATTCCACGATGACTTGGTCATTTATAGTATAGGTCTGTTTTTTCGGTGTGTAAAAATAAATCTGGCCTACGTCATGATAACGCACTCCGACAACTTCGATCATCTCTGGTCTCCTTTTCCGGCTGCTGCGTTTTATCCATAGATGATTTTCACGGAAAATTGTTCTGCCACACCTTGGAAAGACACATTGGCTTGCAACTTTTTTTGTGCTTGCAATGCGGCTTCAATGGCACGATTGATCTCTTTTCCCCATAAACCTTGCCCCAACAATCGATCCCGCTCCTCTTGAAAGTAAAATAACAAGAGCAAAAAGATTTCTGATTGCTGATTTTTTTCTTTTGCTAGACCCAATAATTTTTTCTGAACAAAAATAAATGCTTGCGGGTCTTTCTTCAAAAGGTAATTCACCCAACGCTTAACAGCATCCTTAGTTTCATTAAACCATTCATCTTGCGAGATTTCAACTGCTTTATGATAACTATTGGTCAAGTGGCTTAGAAGTCGGCTTGTCTCTTTAGAAAGTCCCTCTTCTTGTAACTTTTCTTGCAGTTTTTCTTTTGACAAAGGAGAGAAATGAATGATCTGACAGCGAGACTGGATGGTTGGCAAAATACGACCAAGGCTCTCCGTTTCTAAGATCGCCAGAAAGTTTCCCACTGGTTCTTCTAAAAACTTTAGTAAACTGTTGGCAGCGCTGTTGTTCATTTTGTCAGCTTGAGACAAAATAAAGATTTTCAAACGGCTTTCAAAGCCGCTTTTTGAGAACTCCTCTTGCAGCTGTCGAATCTGGTCGACTTTGATCATCTGCCCATCAGGTTCAATTTGGATAACGTCAGGATGCTCTCCTTGGGCGATCCGTAGACAATTGCTGCATGCACCACATGGCGCTTCTTCTTGTACATTGGCACAAAAAAGGCGTTTTGCGAGCCATAGACTTAGTTCATGCTTGCCAGTCCCCTTGTCCCCTTCAAAAAGATAAGCATGAGCAATGCGCCCATGCTTGATACTTTTTTTTAGTTGGGCAAAAACAAGAGGCTGGTATTCTTGTAGAAATAACTCCTCCATGAAATGCTCCTTTTTTAATATTGATGGAATCCGTCAACTGGCAGCACGAATACGGTGGCGCCACCGACTTCGACTTCGACTGGATAAGGAACTTGACCATCTAAGGATATATCTAGTGACATCGGTGTCGAGACATATTGCTTTCTTGATTGACAGGTTTTTTTAATCAATTCTAACGCATCTTGCACACGGTCATCTTCAATACCAATGATAAACGTACTATTACCAGCCTTTAAAAAACCACCCGTTGATGACAATTTTGTAGCACGGATATTGGCATCAATAAACTCATTTGCCAAACGATTACTGTCTTTGTCTTGTACGATTGCCATAATTAATTTCATGGGACCATCTCCTTTGTGTTATCCAACCTACCCTAGATTGATTTGAAGTAAGCAGGATACGATTCAACGATTGCTGAATAGCTGGATTCAACAACTTCTTGTAACCCCATTCTAGCATCAATCTTATGAATGCGTACAGGATTTTCTTCCGCTAGCTTTAGATACGCATGACGAACCCGTTGATGAAACTCCAATCCTTCCGAATCTAGTCGGTCATATTGATGTGCACGATTTTCTTGGATGCGACGCAAGCCAGTATCAGAGTCAACATCTAGATACAAGGTAAAATCAGGGGTCGTTCCTTCCGTCGCAAACTCGTTGATCCGTGCGATCTCAGGAATCCCGATGCGACGTCCAGCTCCTTGATAGGCAAGCGAACTGTCAACAAAGCGGTCACAGATCACGATGTGTCCGGCGTTCAATGCCGGCAGGACAACCTCAATCAAGTGTTGGCGGCGTGCCGCTGCATAAAGTAAGGCTTCGGTCCGCTCATCCATTTCTTCATTTCGCGGATCTAAAATAATTTTACGAATTTTTTCAGCGATTTTAACTCCGCCAGGTTCTCTTGTTTTAACGATTTTTCTTGTTGCTTCAAGCTGTAACCGAGGATACAATTCTTCGATCACACTGGTTTTTCCAGCACCATCCGGTCCTTCGATGGTTATAAACAATCCATTCACCCTAATTGCCTCCAATATCTTTATAATTCTCGGCGACCTTCTACTGCTTTTAGCAAGGTCACTTCATCCGCGTATTCAATATCGCTGCCCACAGATAAGCCATGAGCCAAACGCGTGACTTTAATACCGGCAGGCTTGATCAAACGCGACATATACATCGCCGTCGCTTCGCCTTCCGTGGTCGCATTGGTCGCAATGATCACTTCTTTGACCTGATCATCATGCAGCCGCTGTATCAGGGATGCAATGTTGATATCTTCTGGACCTGTCCCTTCCATCGGGGATAACACGCCATGCAGCACATGATAAAGTCCATGATACTCGCGGACTTTTTCTAATGCCATGACATCTTTAGGCTCTTCAACTACTAAAATCGTTTCTTTGTCTCTTGTGGGATCACTGCAGATTTCACAAGGATCTTCTTCCGTTATATTTCCGCAAATACTGCAAAAGTGCAAATCTCGTTTAACACTAAGCAACGATTTAGCAAACTCATTGACGACTTCTTCTTTCATATCAATCGTATAAAATGCCAAACGTGTTGCGGTTTTTTGTCCAATTCCCGGCAGTTTCATGTAACTGTCGATCAATCGGGCGATCGGTTCAGGATATTGCACCGTCATTTCTCCTTTTATAGACCCGGAATGTTTCTTGTATATTTGCCCATTGTTTGTTCCGATTCTTTTTCAATTTTCTTTAATCCGTCATTGATGGCTAAAATGATCATATCTTGCAGCATTTCCACATCGTCAGCATCAACGATTGCTTCATTGATAGCAATGTCTTGTAACGTCTTATCGCCAGTAAAGGTCGCTTTGACATAGCCATTTGTCGATTCGCCGATAAATTCTTTGCTGTTTAGTGCTTCTTGTTCTTTCATCATTTCTTTTTGCATTTTTTGCATTTGTTTCATCATACCTTGCATATTTCCCATGCCTCGCATCATTATTCATCACTCCATATTCATTAATTTTCTTCAATGCTGGTTAATTCACCAAATAACTCTTGCGCTTTTGTTACTAAGTCGTCATTTTCTGGTTCGACAGGAGCGGCTTCGGTCTCTTCTTGCTCTACTTCAATTTCTGACTCTTCCGTTGCTTGACCGCCAGCCAAAAACTCTTGTCGTAGCGTCGGCCAACTTTCTTTTGTAATAAAGACAGCCTGTGGGGCGTAGTCTTTGATCATACGGGACAATTGATTATGGATCATCAATTGAAACTCTTGGTCGTTACTTGCTCGCTGACATAAGATCTCATAGTCAAAAGCGATCACGACGCCCGATTCGCTGGCAGCTTTTGCTTCACTGGAGTGCAGCATAGCTCTTTGCGTCACGGAAAGAGACATCAAAAGATCGTCCCAAACATTACGAACATTTGCCAAGTCTTTCTTCGTTGCACTTTTCAGCACTTGGAACACGCGTTCCTTTGGTAAACGGAACGTAGTGGTCGCCTTGGTTTTCTTCACTGGCGCGGTGGTTTCAGCAACGGCACCTGTCGGTCGATTCTCTTGCAGTCGTTGCACCTCTGCCTGAAGTTTTTGCAGTGCTTGACGTAACTGCGCCACTTCTTGACTATTGTCAGCTGAATTGCTGGCAACAGCAGCACTTTCTGGATCATTGGCTAATTTGACCACAGCCACTTCCAAATAGATCGTAGGATTGTTCGTAAATCGTACTTCATTTTGCGTATCGTTTAAGACCGTGATCCAGTGATAGATTTTTGCTGGCGGGGTAATTTTTGCCAGTGTTTGAAACGCTTCAGTCAACTGCAGAGACTTTTCAGATAGCAGCTGCGGCGCTTGTTGATACATCAGCAAGTCTCGACAATAAACCAACAAGTTTTCCAATAAACGGCGGGCTTCTTTACCAGAGGCTAATAACTCCCGCAAGGTCGCTAACGCATCGGCAACTTCTTTTTCCCCACAAGCCTGCATCAGACGGTCCATCATTTCATAGGACAAGCTGCCCGTCACTTCTAAAGCATCTTGGGTCGTTACGGTTCCATCACTAAAAGCGATCGCCTGGTCGGTGATACTCAAGGCATCCCGCATACCGCCTTCTGCGGCTCGCGCAATGATCTGTAAAGCTTCTGCTTCGTAATTGATCTCGCTAGTAGTAAGGACCGTTTCCAAATGACCCACGATGTCTTGCGTATTGATCCGTTTGAAATCAAATCGTTGGGTTCGGGAAATAATCGTTGCTGGAATCTTATGGGGCTCTGTTGTTGCCAAAATAAAGACAACATTTTTCCGTGGTTCTTCCAATGTTTTTAGTAATGCATTAAATGCGCCTGTTGACAGCATGTGCACTTCATCAATGATATAAACTTTGTATTCTGCTTGGGTCGGTGCATAGTTCGCACGATCACGAATAAAGCGAATTTCTTCTACACCGTTGTTACTTGCCGCATCGATTTCGATCACGTCTTCTTGCGTTCCTGCTGTGATTGAGCGACACATGTCACACTCATTGCAAGGCTCGCCATTGACTTGGTTCGGACAATTGATGGCTTTGGCAAAAATTTTCGCTGCACTTGTTTTCCCGGTTCCTCGAGGGCCCGTAAACAAGTAAGCATGCGAGATTTGATTTTGATCGATTGCATTTTTTAAGGTTTGGGTAATTGCTTTTTGTCCGACAACATCATCAAAACGCTGAGAACGCCAAACACGATATAATGCTTGATAGGCCATAGTTTTCCACACTCATTTCAAAATTCGCTACCTTCTATTATACGTAATATCAGCTAAAAAAACCACCGTTTGCGTGGTGGAATCTTAAAAGAAATGGAAATTTAATTCGAAGAGCCATTCCGCGCGCTTTCACTCACTATATCCTTTTATTCCTCCCTATTTTCAAGAAAAAAGACCATTCCTCTTCTCCAACTTTAGACTGATAACGTAAATCTCACCTCCTATGGTATAATGAATCTACGTTCATCTATTGTGATGAAAACAATTTAAAGGAGGACTGAAAATGGGTATTATCAAAGCGGCAACAAGCGCAATTGGCGGCGGATTAGCAGATCAATGGCTAGAGGTGATCGAGCCTGACAATATGAGCGATTCGACAGTAATGACAAAAGGTGTCAAAGTGCGGCGTAATGACAAACGCGGTTCTAACAGAAAAGGCACGGAAGATGTCATCACTGATGGGTCAGTGATCCATGTCTATCCGAATATGATGATGTTATTGGTTGATGGCGGGCGAATCATCGATTATACCGCTGAAGAAGGCTACTATACCGTCAAAAATGAATTAGCGCCTTCGATGTTGAACGGTTCATTGAAAGATGCGATTTCTGAAACCTTCGACCGCTTTAAGTTTGGCGGCGTTACACCACAAAAACAACAAGTTTTTTATATCAATCTTCAAGAAATCAAAGGAATTCGCTTCGGTACTTCATCGCCTTTGAACTATTTTGACAACTTTTATAACGCAGAACTATTCTTACGGGCGCACGGAAACTATTCCTTACGAATTACCGATCCAATTTTGTTCTATACGAATGCGATCCCAAAAAACAAAAGTCAAGTCGATATCAACGACATCAATGAGCAGTACTTAGCTGAATTTTTGACCGCCCTACAAACAGCGATCAACAAAATGTCCGCTGATGGCGAACGAATTTCTTACGTTCCATCTAAGAGCATGGAATTAAGCAAATATATGGGAACGGTTCTTGATGACAGCTGGCGAGAACTCCGCGGCATGGAAATCGTTTCTGTTGCCGTCGCAAGCATCTCTTATACGGATGATTCCGTAAAACTGATCAACATGCGGAACCAAGGGGCAATGTTAGGCGACCCTTCGATTCGTGAAGGCTATGTTCAAGGTTCGGTTGCTCGTGGTATGGAATCTGCCGGTAGCAATGCCGCTGGGGCTACGACTGGGTTTGTTGGCATGGGCATGGGGATGAACGCTGGCGGCGGTTATTTGAACCAAGCGTCTCAAAACAACCAGCAGCAGATGCAGCAGCAACAGGCTTCCGCACAAAACAGCGCAGATCATTGGGACTGTCCACAATGCGGCACCTCTAATACTGGTAAATTCTGCAGCAATTGCGGGACGCCAAAACCAACGAGCGATGGACCAAGCCTGAAAATGAAATGCAGCGATTGTGGTGAAGTGATCGATTTAGCCAACGGCATTCCAAAATTCTGTCCGAATTGCGGCAAACCTTTCAAAGGTGTCCCAGTAGACTAATTGAGGAGGATTGCTGATGGATGTTATCACACATAAGTGCCCCAATTGTGGTGGCGCTTTAACCTTTGATCCTGGCGATCAAAAATTTCATTGTCCATTTTGTCTGAGTATTTTTACTGAAGACGAAGTCACTGCCTTTGAAGAAAAGCAAAAAGAAGCGCAGATGGCCGATACTCCTGTCTCAGATCCTTCTGCAGCGACCGAGACCGAACCGTCCCTTCAAGAAGAAGTTAGAGAGCAAGCCGATGCACAAGCGGGGCAGATGGACCTTTTCACCTGCCCCAGCTGCGGTGCTGAAATCGTGACGGATGCGACTACAGCCGCAACCTATTGCTACTTTTGCCATAATCCGGTCGTTTTGTCGGGACGGCTTTCAGGAGAATTTTTACCTAACAAAGTCCTCCCTTTTGCCATCGAAAAGGAAGAAGCAACTGCGAAATTCTTAGAATGGGCGCAAAAGAAAAAATTTGTGCCACGGGATTTCTTCGATCAAGCACAAGTAGAGAAATTGACTGGTGTGTACTTCCCTTATTGGGTCGTCGATGCTGAGATGAATGGCTTGCTTTCAGGTATGGGTACCTCTTTGCGTATTTGGCGCGTTGGTGATATTGAATATACTGAGCACAAACAATACGATGTCTTGCGACGAGGAAAAATCAAGGTGAATGAATTGCTCAAGCATGCGCTGTCAAAAAACGTTCAGCAAAAAATGGTGACTGGCGTTCAGCCGTTTCCCCTTGAAAAAGCTGTTAATTTTCGCAGTCAGTATTTAGCCGGCTTCCAAGCAGAAAAAAGAGACATTGAATACATTGATCTTTCTGACGAAGTCAAAAACGAATTATCGGGTTATGCTGAAAATCTGCTAGCAGGTACCGTCAATGGCTATACTAGTTTTAAACGCAACAATCGTTCCATCAATCTAACAAAAGAAGAAAACAACTACGTTTTGCTTCCTGTATGGCTAGTGACCTATCGAGCCGATGATGAAAACAAGAGTGCCTTTTATTATGCGATGAATGGGCAAACCGGAAAAGTCAGCGGTGTTTTACCGATTAGTTACAAGCGCTTGGGAATCGTCAGTGGCGCAATTTTCGCGGCAACGACCATCCTCGCATTGATTGGAGCGTATTTCTTATGAAAAAACTATCTTATTTGTTGTTACTGCTGGTTGGCTTTTTCTTAACCGCCCTGCCCGCCTTCGCAGCCGAAGAGACAGTCGCAGACCACGCTGGACTCTTTACCGAACAAGAGATCCAGAAGTTGAACGAAGAAGCAGAAGCGCTGAATGCAAAGATCAAAGGCGAAGTTTTTATTCAAACAACAAACAGCAATACGGGAGATATCGAGTTGTACACTGATCGATATCTTTCAAGACGGATCGGCAACGACAACAACGGTTCGGCATTGGTGATCGATATGGCGCAACGGAAATTTCACGTTTCGACTTCCGGAAATATGATCGATTATCTTACCGATTCACGTCTAGATAAGCTACTTGATGCGGTATTTGACCAGATGGCAGAGGGAAATTATTATCAAGCTGCATTGGTCTATCTGCAAAAAGCAGAGGGTTTTGTGGAAGCAGGTGTTCCTGCCGATCATTATCGTATCGATCGTGATACCGGAAAAATTACTTATTACAAAGTGATAACGCCACTAGAAATTGCTATTTGCTTAGCGATCGCGGCAGTGATCAGTATCGCTTTTTTCATCATTGTTAAATCCCGTTACCAATTAAAAATGGGCGGCTACAAATTTAACTATCTAGAAAAATCAAGTATTGATCTGACCCAAAAAGAAGATCGCTTAGTCAATTCCTTTGTCACAACCAGACGCATCCCCCGTCCTTCGAATAATGGTGGAGGCGGTGGTGGCGGTTTTTCTGGCGGCGGCGGTGGCAGTACGACCCACTCTTCTGGTGGCGGAACATTCGGCGGCGGCGGACGCAGCTTTTGATTTTTCAAGAGTTCCTTTAATCAGGAACTCTTTTTTTGTTGACAATTTCCATAAAAACATCTACTATTTAGGAAAATATAGGAAATGAGTTGATTTTATGTTTGAAATTATTAGAAACAATAAACTTTTTATCAGTTTGAGTAGTTTGCTAGTTTTTTTGACTGTCCTGACAAACCTCGCTTTCCCTTTGCTTCTACAAGAAGATCACGCACTGCGCTTTGATCATCTCGTCGGCTTATTAGCGTTCATATTAAGTATCACTTATTGCGCGCAATTCTTATTGATTGTGATGAAAGAGCGCTATGCAGCTTCGATGAATGTTCGCCATCTCTTAGAATTGTTAAAAAAAATGAAAAGGAAGAGTTATGTAGAACTCTCTGAAAAGGAGCCCACTTATCTATTAAACCGCATCTTTGGCGTTGTTGATTCCTTATACTTGTTTATTTGCGGTAGTTTTAGCGAAGCCATTCGCTGCTTTTTCTTATTGCTGATCCCACTTTTTTTGTGTTTCCAATTGCATTATTTACTGGGTTTCATTTTACTATCGCTATTTCCCATCAATGTTTTTGGGTTTCGATGGATCAATCAACAGTTGAGTATTAAGATGAAAAATATGCAAGAAGCATTTTCTCTTAGCAATAAGGAAATGTTAACAACATTGTCCCATATTGATACAATGAAGCAATGGAGTGACGCTGTTCTTGAGCAGCTGTTTTCCTCTCAATTGACATCGATGTATCAAACATTAGCAAACACCAATACTTTTGCCCAAACGACTAGTTTAGTCCTTAATGCGATCAATCAGATCGCCCAGATCGGCGTCTATTTGTTTATGATTCAAGGAATATTACAAGATGAACTGCCAACCTCTGCGTTGATTTTGATTGGCGTGCTATTACCCATTTACTTTTCTGCATTAAGTGGTTTAACGAAAATCAATCTTGATACAGCTACTCTGAGGACCAATCAACGTTTTGTTAACGAAGAATTGGCTGCTCCCGATGACCGCTGGAACCAAACGTGTGAAGCTACTCTGAGTCTTACTTTCGACCACCCTGTCGTATCCATTGGCAACCACAGCTTTTCCTTTCCCATTGAAGAAACCTTGAAACCTGGTGAACATATTTACTTGGCTGGCGCTTCAGGAAAAGGAAAATCAACGTTTTTAAAGGCAATTGCTGGCCTTTATCCATCAGAAGGAATTTCGCTTTCAACGAAGAGTAAACGCATCAAGCCAAGAAACCCTGAAACAGATAAAACCCTCTACCTTGCTCAAGACCCTACGATTCTCTCTCGGACAATTGAAGAAAATCTTGTATGGGGAAGAAAAATGACGGGAGAAGAAAAAACAATTATCGAAACCTCTGGTATTTTAGCGCCCATTTTTCAACAGCGCTCATGGACTAGCAGGCTTGCGGAAAATGGTGCCGACTTGTCTGGAGGAGAAAAGCAAAGAATCGCTCTAGCTCGCATATTATTAAGTGATGCCGAAATCATTCTTTTAGACGAAGCTACCAGCAGCCTTGATGATGAAGCTGCCGAAAAGATTATGAAGTGTTTAAAAAAACATGCAGAAAAACGCATGATCATCTATACTAGTCATAAGAAAGAGGAGCAACGCTTTTGTGATCGTACAATCGCTTTGTAGGAGGAACCGATGAAAGATTATTATACCGTTGAAGAAGTCGCTGAAAAACTGGGCGTAACGACTCGAACCATCCGAAATTATCAAAAGACCAACCAACTTAAAGGGACAAAAATTGGCGGGCAGTGGCGCTTTTCTTACAAAGATGTGGCTTCGTTGATGGGCGAACCATTTGAAGATCCCCTGCTTTCTTTTGCTTCAATACGTTCAGAAAAACAGATACCCGAAAGCTTACTTGCCATTGATTTCTTTATTGAATCAGAGGAATTGCTACAACAGCAAAAAAAAATCGTTATTGATGAGTTCAATGCACTTTACTCAGGGGAAAGTCGGCGTTTTTACTTTGAAAAAATCAACCCAACGATGGCACGATTTACATTGGTCGGACCGTTGAAATATGTAACAACCTTTGGACAGTGGATCGAAACAATACTTTCTCTCCCAAAGTAATCATCTGAGCGCCTGCTTTGAATTTAAAAGAAGAGACCCAATTAGGAGAATGTCTAATCAGGTCTCTTCTTTCTTTTTTGGAAGGCTTGTTGCACTCAGATGATTTCCTTAAACACAGAGAAATCAATATTGCCGCCGGAGACCAATGCCACAGTTTTCTTTCCTCGAAGCAAATGATCGATCTGTCCGCTTAAAATCGCCGCCGTACTTAATGCACCAGCCCCTTCTGCGATGACTTTTTCCCTCAATGCTAAGTAATGGATCGCTTGTTCGATATCGGATTCTTCAACTAAGACCGTTTCATCGATACGGGTCTTTAAAACATCATAGGTCAGTTCCCCTGCCAAAGCAACATCACAGCCATCGGCGATCGTTCTACTGCGGCGATTGGCTACTAGCTTTTGCTGCCAAAGTGAGGCGATCATGCCATAAACGCCATAGGATTGAACGCCGATGATTTTGACTTCTGGACGAAGTTCTTTTAAGGCTAAAGCAATCCCAGCAATCAACCCACCACCGCCGATGGGAATAATGACATTATCAACATCTGGAAGATCCTCCAACAGTTCGATCGCAATCGTTCCTTGCCCCTCCATTACTGCACGATCATCAAAGGGAGAGACAAATACTTCGCCACTATCTTTCATGGCGTCTAGTGTCAGTTGTTTGGTTTCATCAAACGTCTCTCCTGCTAAAACGACTTGTGCGCCATAACTTCTTGTCGCCTCTATTTTTGTTTTGGCAGCCGTTAATGGCATAAAAATTCGGACATTGATCCCCAGTAACGATCCGGCGAGAGCAACACCTTGCGCATGATTTCCTGCAGAACAGGCAATGACACCGCGAAGTTTTTCTGCATCAGTCAATGACGCGAGTTTGTTATACGCCCCCCGCGCTTTAAAGGAGCCGGTACGCTGTAGATTTTCTAATTTCAAAAATATCGTGCCCTCTTTTTCTTTGCCTAAAATATTACTTGGTGCAAGTGGTGTATGGATCATGATTGGTTTCAATCGTCGATACGCAGCAGCGATCCCCAGACTGTCCGTCAACACTTCCTCAATCACAAACGTTCCCCCTTTTTGTTTTTTTATACTCTCATTGAAGCACAGAACTTGTAGAAAAACAATCTGGGGAACTCGTACAAGCAAAGATCGGTTCCCCTTTCTTTACACGTCACTGTCACCAAATATTCTTACAGAAGAATTTTCAGAAAATAATGACATTTCTTTTCTGAAGTGCTATACTTAGAAAAATTAAAAAAGGGTGTGAACGAATGACAATCGATTGGTCAAATTTAGGGTTTTCTTATATCAAAACGCCATGGCGTTTTTTGGCAACATGGAAAGACGGTTCTTGGAATGAAGGCGAACTTACCGAGGATAATTATCTGCATATCCACGAGGGATCAACCGCTCTTCATTATGGACAGCAATGTTTTGAAGGACTAAAAGCCTACCGAAGAAAAGATGGCGGCATCAATTTGTTCCGTCCAGACGAAAATAGCAAACGGATGAACCGCAGTGCCTATCGTCTGCGTATGCCAGAGGTTCCTGAGGCCTTTTTCTTAGATGCGGTAAAACAAGTAGTAAAAGCAAATCAGGAATATGTTCCGCCTTATGGCAGCGGCGCCACCTTGTATATTCGTCCTCTATTGATTGGCGTCGGAGAAAATATCGGTGTAAGCCCAGCACCAGAGTATATTTTTACGGTTTTTTGTATGCCGGTCGGACCTTACTTTAAGGGCGGATTGACACCAACCAATTTCATTGTTTCTGATTATGATCGCGCGGCACCAAATGGTACTGGCGCAGCCAAAGTTGGTGGAAATTATGCGGCGAGTTTGTTACCTGGATACGAAGCCCATCAACGGAAATTTTCCGATTGCATCTACCTTGATCCAGAAACGCATACCAAAATCGAAGAAGTCGGTTCTGCCAACTTTTTCGGGATCACGGCTGCTAATGAATTTGTGACACCAAAATCTCCTTCTATTTTACCAAGTATCACAAAATATTCATTGCTGCATCTAGCGCAACATTCATTAGGATTAACCCCTGTGGAAGGTGATGTTTATCTCAATGAGCTGGATCGTTTTGTCGAAGCGGGTGCCTGCGGAACAGCTGCTGTTATTTCCCCGATCGGCGGGATCCAAAACGGCGAGGATTTCCATGTGTTCTATAGCGAAACGGAAGTTGGTCCACAAACAAAAGCATTGTATCACCAATTGACCGGCATTCAATTCGGCGATATTTCGGCACCAACCGGTTGGATCTTTGATGTTCCATTGGATTAAGCGAACCGGGCTACATCCTCTTCAACCGAACGATCACTACGGACCGTTCGGTTTTTCTCTTTCTATCGATCAATTTATCATCACTGCATCAGAATTGATTGCCACAACTCTTTTGACTTGTTACAATCATAGCAAAGGGAGGCGTAATGATGGGCAAACGATTCGGCTATTCTTTGCTAGCAACAGCCTTGTATTTGGTGGTTTCCAATATTGGTAATCTCGTTTTTGGTATTAACCGCAGCTTTAGTTGGACCACAACGTTGTGGGAAGCATTTTTCTTTTTTATTTTCGTGTTCTTATTCCAACAATTTCGAAAAAAATAAGCAGCGATCCTCGCTCATAAAAAAACGAGGATCGCTGCTTATTACTTTTTAGGAATCTCAGCCTCTAACAAAAAAAGCGCCAAACCCCTTCATACGAAAAGATTTGACACTAAGAAAAATTATTTAACTGTTACTGAAGCGCCAACTTCTTCTAAAGCTGCTTTCAATGCTTCAGCTTCGTCTTTAGAGATGCCTTCTTTAACTGCTGAAGGAGCTCCGTCAACGACTGCTTTCGCTTCTTTCAAGCCTAAGCCAGTTGCTTCACGAACTGCTTTGATAACTTTAACTTTTTGATCGCCAGCTGCAGTCAATTCTACAGTGAATTCAGTTTGTTCTTCAGCAGCACCAGCATCGCCAGCTCCACCAGCTACAGCTACAGGAGCTGCAGCAGATACGCCAAATTCTTCTTCGATAGCTTTAATTAAATCGTTTAATTCTAAGATTGTCGCGCCTTTTAGCTCTTCGACAATGTTTTCAATGTTCAATGCCATTTTGTTTTCCTCCATTTAAGTAAGTAGTTTAGTTTTTAATACTGAAAAATTATGCGGCAATTATGCTGCATCTTCTTCTTTTTCTGCCACTGCTTTGACAGCGTAAGCCACGTTGCGGATAGGTGCTTGTAGCACAGATAGCAACATAGAAAGAAGTCCTTCGCGGTTTGGCAATTTCGCCAATGCAGTAATTTCTTCCAATGAAGAAACTTTGCCTTCGATGATACCGCCTTTGATTTCTAAAGCTTTTGCGTCTTTTGCGAAATCGTTAATGATTTTTGCAGGTGCAACAACGTCTTCGTTACTGAATGCTACGGCAGTAGGGCCAGTGAATACTTCACCTAAACCCTCTAGACCAGCTTTTTCAGCAGCACGAGAAAGAATTGAGTTTTTGATAACTTTCATCTCAACGTTTGCATCACGCAATTGTTTACGTAAGCGAGTTACTTCATCAACAGTTAGTCCACGGTAGTCAACAACGACTACAGATGCGGCTGCAGAGAATTTTGCACTCACTTCATCAACGATCGCGGATTTTTTAGCGATAGCTGCTTCACTCATTTATATTTCACCTCCTGATTTTGATGGAAGAGTTTCTTCGAAACAAACTGTTCCTTTGTCCTATAAAGGACAATAAAAAAACTCTATGCCACCGTAGACATAGAGGGACTATTGAAGATTCTCAATAAACGTCCTCGGTAGGAAATTAAGGCAAATGCCACCTACTGTCTTCGGTACAGTTAAACTTTTAACCTTGACTACCTTACCATAGATAAGGTAGTCAAGTCAATAAAAGTTTTGAATTTTTGTATTAAATTAGAAAGAAGCTTGTTCTACATGGATCCCAGGACCAAATGTTGTTGTAACTGAGATATTTTTCATGTATTGACCTTTTGCTGCTGAAGGTTTAGCTTTCAACAATGTTTCATGGATCGTTTTGAAGTTTTCAATCAATTTGTCATCTTCAAAAGAAACTTTTCCGATTGGTACGTGGATGTTTCCAGCTTTGTCAACACGGTAAGTAACTTTACCAGCTTTTACTTCGTTAACTGCTTTTGTTACGTCCATTGTTACTGTACCAGTTTTAGGGTTAGGCATCAAACCTTTAGGGCCTAATACACGACCTAATTTACCAACAGTAGCCATCATGTCAGGCGTTGCAACAACAACGTCAAAATCGAACCAGCCACCTTGGATTTTTTGAACCATATCGTCGTCACCAACGAAATCAGCACCAGCTGCTTCTGCTTCTTTGGCTTTATCGCCTTTAGCAAAAACTAAAACTGTTTGTGTTTTACCAGTACCGTTTGGTAATACAACCGCGCCACGGATTTGTTGATCCGCTTTTTTAGGGTCTACGTTTAATTTGTAAGCAACTTCAACCGTTGCGTCGAATTTTGCAATATTTGTTTCTTTTGCCAAAGCTACTGCTTCTTCAACTGAATAAGCTTTTGTAGCATCAACTTTTTTCAATGCTTCTTGCATTTTTTTGCTTTTTTTAGCCATTTTGTTTCCTCCTTGATGTGGTTATAACGGTAGAACCTCCCACGTGTCCCATATTTTTCAATATGAAGCCGACTGAGAAGCTACTTCCTTAGGGCTGTAATTATTCTACAGTGATCCCCATGCTTCGTGCAGTTCCTTCAACCATGCGCATTGCTGCTTCAACGTCAGCTGCGTTTAGGTCTTCCATTTTCAATTCAGCGATTTCTTTTACTTGATCGCGTGAAACTTTTGCAACTTTTGTTTTGTTTGGTTCGCCTGAACCTTTTTCAACGTTTGCTGCTTTTTTCAACAATACTGCTGCTGGTGGTGTTTTTGTAACGAAAGTAAATGAACGGTCTTCGTATACAGAGATCACTACTGGAATGATCAAACCTGCTTGATCAGCTGTACGAGCATTGAATTCTTTAGTGAATCCCATGATGTTGATACCCGCTTGACCTAGCGCAGGACCTACCGGCGGAGCTGGTGTTGCTTTACCTGCAGGAATTTGCAATTTAACGATTTTTTCTACTTTTTTTGCCACGAGACATACCTCCTTGAGTCCGTGATGTGGTTAATTGGAGATCCAAATTTCTCCTCCCACTTTGGTGATTCATGTGCACACACAAAAAACGTGTGACGAAAGCACACTGGAATATTATAGCATCTTTATGGAATAATTCAAGGTTTTTCAGCTGATTTTTTTGAAAAAATGCTCACCAGCGCTTTTCGTTAGTCCATCGCTAAAAAAAGAAATAAAAATCACTTGCTTTTGGTCTGCTTTTTTCATTCTCTCATTTTTTTATGCTACACTACTACTGGAATTCTTCCCTATTCGTTTACTACTATCGAGGTGAAAAAAATGGAACAATTAAAATACCGCAGTGTATTTGACATAATCGGACCCATCATGGTGGGTCCCAGCAGTTCTCATACCGCCGGTGCTGCCCGGATCGGAAAAATCGTTCGCAGTATTTTTGGCGAACAGCCAGACAGTGTAGATATCCTGTTGTATGAATCGTTTGCTAAAACCTATCGCGGTCATGGAACCGATATTGCGTTAGTTGGCGGTCTCTTAGGCATGGAGCCAGATGATGCTCGCCTAGCGGACTCTTTAAAAATCGCTTATGAGAAAGGGATCGAAGTCTTATTCGTCCCTAAAAAAGAAAAAGCGGAACATCCGAATATGGTCAAGATGATTTTGACAAAAGGTAGCCACAAACTATCTGTCACTGGCATCTCGATAGGTGGTGGCAACATTCAAATCTCAGAGCTTAACGGCTTCAAAATTTCTCTGACACTGGGTACCCCTACTTATGTGATCGTCCATCAAGATGTTCCGGGAATGATTGCGA
Organism: Enterococcus sp. AZ149; assembly: GCF_051714285.1. NCBI lineage: Bacteria > Bacillati > Bacillota > Bacilli > Lactobacillales > Enterococcaceae > Enterococcus > Enterococcus sp. AZ149. The sequence goes on along the minus strand of NZ_JBIORO010000001.1, from coordinate 1,351,512 downwards.
AAGTAACCAATTTACTATCAGAGGATCAAATCAATATCGGTACGATGACCGTTACGAGAGAAGCTGTCGGTGATAAAGCAATCATGATCATCGAAGTCGATCAGCGCAATGATCAGCTGGCGCAACAAATCAAAGTTTTGCCGCACGTTTACAGCGCTGCGTATTTTGATTAAAGGAGATAAGCACATGTTCTATACAATAGAAGAGTTAGTAATAGAAAGTAAAAATTATCCTTCCGTTGCAGAGATGATGATTGCGATCGAAGCAGAAAATACTGGTCGTAGTCGCGAACAAATCCTTGCAATCATGGAAAAGAATTTAGTTGTTATGGAACAATCAGTCGCTGAAGGTGTCGCTGGTGTAAAATCGGTGACGGGATTGACCGGCGGCGATGCGACTCGCATGAACGACTACCTTGCTGCCGGTGATTTTTTAAGCGGAGAAACCATTCTACAAGCGGTCCAAAATGCCATTGCAGTCAACGAAGTCAATGCGAAAATGGGCTTGATCTGTGCAACACCGACTGCCGGTAGTGCGGGTGTTGTTTCTGGTGTATTGATGGCCGTACGTGAGCGTTTGGCACTGACTCGAGCGCAACAAGTCGACTTTTTGTTTACAGCCGGCGCCTTTGGCCTGGTGATTGCCAACAATGCCTCGATTTCCGGTGCCGAAGGCGGTTGTCAAGCAGAGATCGGTTCTGCTAGCGCAATGGCAGCGGCGGCTTTGGTTTGTGCAAAAGGTGGCACCCCCCACCAAGCGGCTCAAGCGGTGGCGATCACCCTCAAGAATATGATGGGCTTGATTTGTGACCCTGTCGCGGGCTTAGTCGAGGTCCCCTGCGTGAAGCGCAATGCCCTGGGATCTTCCCAGGCCTTTATCTCTGCCGACATGGCATTAGCAGGAATCGAAAGTGTCATCCCACCTGATGAAGTGGTCTTAGCGATGTATCAAGTCGGACGACAAATGCCTAGCATTTTCAAAGAAACGGCTGAAGGTGGTCTAGCCATGACGCCGACTGCCCAACGCCTACAGGCAGAAATCTTAGAAGCCAATCGTTGATGTTTTTTTAGAAATGAACACGAATAAAAACCAACCAAGAACAACCAATCGTTGCTTGTTCTTGGTTGGTTTTCATTTTCCCATTATTTCCAACGACGAAAAGGCAAGCACTCCCTACTTGTTAAACAAGTAACAAATGACATTGGCGGTTTTTCTACTCCCACTCGCCTACCCTATAGTGTTTCTTTTGGGCAACGGGTTTTAATACCTTCACAGGCTCGGAAAATTTAGGTTTTCCTTCTGTTTGATCCAATGGGACCAATGGCTGCTCGCTTTCTTGTGCTTTCAAGTCCATTTGTGGTTTTTCATCCTTGGTAGCTTGCGCCTGATCGGCTGATTTTTGCCAAAGCTGTTTGCTGAGATCCAATAAGGGAATGATCATCATGGCGACTAGCCCGCCAGAAAAACCATTGTTATACAGATTCAAACCTCCATGTAAGAAATCAATATTCAGTACCATTGAGGCGTGCACAAAACCGACCACCAAGCCGCCTTTCCAGCCATAGGCATTTGTTACTGCACAGAGCATCATCGCAAAAATCGCTGACGTGACTGTAACCGTCTCGTTGATGGTGTATACGCTCAATAGATTGGCAATCGTCACCCCTGCCAATAAAGGCAGCGAGTTAAAGACATGAGAGCCACAAGCAGAAAAGCCGATGACGCAAAAGATCGCACCGATAACTGGTCCATTTAAAACCGCACCAATACTGACGACATATGCCACAAGCAAAAACGTCATCAATCCCATGTTGATCATCGTATTATAAACGCCGGTATCACGTAAGATATCTCGTTCGATTTTGCCACTATGAGACCAAATCGCTCGCATATTCAATCGTTTTTTCTTGATTGCCATCAGTGACCCATAGCCTACGAACACACTTCCTAAAACCAGCATCATGAGAATCAAACGCGGCTGCTGTTCTTGCGACACCAATGTTCTTAGCTCAATCGTTAGGCCAAACATCCGACAGATAGCGGCGACTAATGTACACAACATTCCTGAAGTGAATCCAGCACTGTATAAACTGACGCTTTGAAATAGTCCTTGAAAATATAAGGCCATGGGAACCATCAAAAAACCGGTAAAAATTCCAATACCGTACCCCATCACCAAGCTAAAATAAGGCGGTAGTGAGTCATTGAATGCAAAATAGCTGACGATTGGAGAAACCGACGATCCATACAATGCAATCAACAGAAATTTTTTCAATGGTTCATTCATAAAATACGAATACAGACGGACGCCTAAAAATATCGGGATAAAATTTAGTAGATTTTTCCCAAAAAAACCATACCCAGTCACCATAAAGATAGCAGACACCGCGCCTCCTGTGATCGGCACCCGATAATGATAGCAAATCGAGATCGCTACAAACGTCATCAAACTGCTGTTTAATAAAGCCGACCCTACAGAAGTCATAGCAATATAATCTGTCACAAGATGACTTTCCGAAAATAAAATCAACTTGAGCTCTTCGACTGCCACCCTTGGATCGAAAAACAACATGGCAAAGAAAAACAGCAGCAAATTAAAAAGAAGCAACAAGCTATACCCATTATGTACAGAGATCATCCCTTTAGTATGGGGATGAAAATCATTGTGAAACTTTACTCTAAAAAAAGCAAATAATTTTGACATAAGACCCCTTCCTCTTATAAAGCGCTTACTCATTTTGAGAAAAAAAGTGGGCCAACGAATTGGTCCACTTTATTCTCATTACTGTTATTTTACCGTAAATGAGCCGTTCATGCTAGTCTATCCAGCAGTTAAATTTTATCTACTTGCTCAAAATCAAGTTCTGTACTGGTTTCACGACCGAACATATCGATGTTCACTTTTAGTTTTTGTTTTTCTTCATCGATTTCTGCTACTTGTCCTTCTAGACCAGAAAACGCACCTTCGATGATTTTGACGGTTTCGCCAATTTCGACTTCCAGTTCAACTGTCCGAGTACTCATACCGATCGAACGTAAAATTGAATTGATTTCTTCTTGTAATAAAGGCGCTGGCTTGCTTCCTGCACCATGAGAGCCAACGAAACCTGTTACCCCAGGAGTATTACGTACAACGTACCAAGATTCATCCGTCATGACCATTTCAACTAATACATAGCCAGGAAATGTTTTATGAACGATTTCTTTGGTTTTGCCGTTTTTTTCTTCTGTTTCTACTTCTTCGGGAACGACGACACGGAAAATATAATCACCCATCCCCATGCTTTGTGCACGTGACTCTAGGTTCGCTTTTACTTTGTTTTCATAGCCAGAATACGTATGCAGTACATACCAATTTTTTTCAAAAGATTCCATTTTTTTCGGACTCCCCATCTTTTTTGTAAAATAAAAAAACCTCAGCTGCACCGAAGTTTTTCCTCAAAGCGATTATAGCACGATTTGTGATAAATGACTAGCGCTATCAGTAAGAAGTGTTACTTTAGGATCCAATTGAAGACCGTTTGAATCAGTGTGTCCATCACAAAGAACATCAATGCAAAAATAATGGTTGTTTGAATCACCACAAATGTATCTTTGCGTAATTGTTTTTTTGATGGCCAAGAAACGTTTTTCATTTCTTCAACAACATTTTTCAAAAATTTCATTCGATTCCCTCCTTACTTCGTTTCACGATGCAAAGTATATTGATTGCAATACTTGCAAAATTTGTTGATTTCAAGGCGTTCGCCTTTTTTACCTTCACTGACTGATTTTGAATAGTTGCGGGATCCGCAGACAGAACAAGCCAAAGCAGCTTTTTTCGTTGCCATCTTAGTGTCCTCCCCCTTTTTATAAAGTTTTCCAACACTAAAAATACCATTTATTTAAGATTGTGTCAATTTTTGATTTTCTGTCGTATAAATATAGTTTCTGCTGATTTTGTGGTATGATAATGGTGTTAAATGGGTATTTGGGAGGGAAAATTATGTTATTAAAAACAATGGTTTACAAAAAACGCGATTTAACAACGGTAAAGGAAACAGCTACCTTAGAAGAAGCGCTGGCAATTTTAGAAGAGTCTGGTTATCGTTGTGTGCCTATCCTAGATGAATCAGGAAAGATTTTTAGAGGAAATATTTATAAAATGCACATCTATCGCCATAAAGCAAATGGCGGTGACATGACTTTACCCGTCACCTATCTGCTAAAAAATGCGACGAAGTTCATTTATGTCAACTCTTCATTTTTTAAGGTTTTCTTTACAATCAAAGAATTGCCTTATATTGCGGTACTAGATGAAAACAATCAATTTTACGGCATCTTGACTCATAGTTCCTTATTGAATATGTTGTCACAATCATGGAGCGTCGAACAAGGAAGCTATGTGTTGACGATCGCATCAACAGGTCAACAAGGCGACTTAGCGGTTATCTCAAAAATAATCGCAAAATACAGCAGTATCGCTAGCTGTATCACTCTCGACATCGGTAAAGACGAATTTATTCGTCGTACGATGATCACTTTACCAGCAAACACATCAAAAGAATTATGCGACAAGATCGTTGCGCAACTAGAAGCGAAAAACTTCAAAGTTGTGGAGATCGAAGACTTAAAAGCAGAATAAAATAAAAGATCATTCCTTCATTTCTTAGGAATGATCTTTTTTCTTGTTTTTTGAGAACCATCAAAGCAAAAAACAAGCTTTTTTTACACGCGCTTATCGAAGCGAACGGCACGATTGATGATATACATCACCGGTGCCGTAATCGTCATTACAATAAATTCACTCAATGCCGTTGTTGCAAATGTTGGCCAGAAAGGCAATGCTAAGGTGATATTTAGCATAATCGCAATCAGGAACATACTTAATGAAAAAACAATGGTATTAAATGCCAGTCTTACGAAAACATTTGGAATCTTCTTATATACCAATGCAGTTGCTCCTAAAGCCAAGAAGCTTCCGAAACCGCCGAATACGACATCCAAGATCCCCATTCCAAAGAACATGTTATACATTACAACCCCGCCAACGACACCCCACATCAATTTTCTGTTGAAAACGACCAAGTGATTCAATCCTTCAGATATCCTAAATTGAATCGCTCCTGAGGCAACGGGTGAGACTAGAACCGTTACAGCAACATAAAGTGCCATAATGATCCCATTGGCTGCGACGACACGCAAACGTTGATTGGTTAGATTTGTTGATTTTTCCATTTGATCCCTACTTTCTCCGAGTTTTGATTACGCGGGATGGTTGATGAACCGCGGTGCGCTTCGCACAAGTACTTATTATACACATTAATAGCCATATATCAATGTTAAACCGGCCATTTAATCATCAAATCATCTAGAATTCACCTGACAAAACTTTATGCAGATGGAATTGCTTCCTCTATTCCTTCATCCGTTGATTTAAAGAAACACTTCGCAGCTTTCATTTTCTAGCCCTATTCGACTATCAATGAATCATCCATCGTCAGATTTCCTAATGGCTTGTGATTCAATCTTTACCCTTGAAAGAGATGGGAAAAATATTATTTTTACGCCTACCGAAGAAATGAACGATGAAGATGGTGGCTTTGTGTTGAAACCTCGCTAAATCAAGGCGCATCTCGTGATGAAAGGTTAAGTGCTGAATTACTTTAAGATTCGTCGGATCTACGCACAGAAATCATCTTGAATACGTAAAACATCCCTTTTCGCTAACGGAAAGGGATGTTTAGAATGAATCAGACGATTCAGTTACTTTTTGATCAAAAATAGCTTTCTTCTCGTTGCCTCGTTACCTTTTTGGTAAAGCAATTTCTCATAGATGTTTACTCAGCGAATGCCTGCCACACCTCTATTTAGCTGGTCGAAAGCCCGCTTTGTAGGCTTCCACCTCTGTCTTGAACATCCGAATTGTACTGGTCGTTTTATTATAATATTGACTCCCCGGTATATGATAAATCTTTTGTTTGGAGCCTTTGATCAGCCCTTTGCCCCGTTTGTCTACATATTTTTTCAGTCCATCTCTAAATGCATCATTCGTCGTTCCAGGTGCTTTCCCACCTTTTTTCACCAGTTTGACCTGGATTGCTTCCAGTTGAAAACCAAAGCCAGACGTTCCTGAAGACTGTCCGTTTTTCGCCCACCCCATCCAGCCAAATTGTTGTGCATTGACTCGATAATAGACATCGTAATACTTAGCGATCTCACCGGTGAGTTTGATTTGGATCGCCTCCAACCGTTGTCCTTTTCCACTTGTACCAGACAGAGTCCCATTTTTTCTAAACGATTTTTCCCAGCCTTGTTTCTGAATGGAGGTTTTATATTCAATATTCCCTTTGTATTTTTCGTTAGTAATTTTTATCTTGATTGCTTCAAGTCGCTTGGCTTTCCCTGTGGTCCCTGACGTCTGACCGTTTGTTTTCCATGATTGCCACCCTTGAGACTGGATATTTGTTTGATAGCTCACACTTGGTGAAGATGCAGCAAAAACTGTCATCGGAAAAACAACAAAGCCAAGTAAAAGAACAAATAGTATGGACACTTTTTTCATTTTAAACCCTCCTTATTTTGATTATCTCAATATAATATCTAAAAAACAAACTTTTTATGAACAATAAATATTTTTTTATCAAAACACTTATTTAAACGTTGAACAGACTGAGAAATAAAAAAAGGAGTCTTAAGCGATGGCAACGAAAGTCAATTCATTTAGGGTTGGGGTCACTTATTGTATTCCTTTCAACACTCAAAGTTGAAAATTGCATGGTATCAAGCTAGCTTCTCGACGACTGATAAAATTTGCCTGTCAACGTACGATGAAAGAATCGTTGTTCATTTTTCTGAAAATCTAAGCAATTGACCGTCTGCAATGTGGTATAATCGACTTCGTTGAAATTTATTTTGAGAGGATGGCATGATTGAACTTATTTGGATTGACCTTTGGCTTAAGAAATGTAAAAACTGGAATCAGTGTATTCCTCTGTATTTTGGTTAGTGTTCTTTTGAATCGTGAAACCTACGTCGTATCAACGATCACAGCTGTTTTCACATTAAGAGAAGATCATGAGAATACCGTCAAATACGGGAAACATCGGATTGCCGGTAACAGCTTCGGCGCAATCGCTTCTGTATTTTGTATTGCGATATTTAACTTTTTCGGACATTCGTCCTTTATTCAAATGATTGCAATCCCTTTAGTGATCATGTTAATGATCGCTTTATTGGTCAAATTTGATTACTCCGAGGGAACAGTTGGTGCTTGTGCCACACTATTGACGATTTTATTTATGATTCCTCAAACTGAATCTTACTTGTATGCTTTTAATCGGATTGTTGATAGTTTTATCGGCATGACGATTGCAATATTGGTGAACCGCTTTTTTCCATTTCCGAATAAAAGTACCGCAGGGACGAAGACGACAACAAATGAGAGTGATTCATTTTAAAAATGAAAAAGAAAAAAACCATCTCAAAACAGCTTTGAGATGGTTTTTTAAGAATGGATCAGTTACTGAAAAGAACTTGTTGGTCTTCAATTAATGGATAAGAAATCGGTACATTACCTTCCAAATCTTCTTTATTCATATCAACTGCAACGATTTGACTATTTTCATACGTACGATAGTAATAGATTCCTTTATCTGTATTGCAGCAAGAAGAATAAATCGTGTACTCATAGCGCTCATTGCCTATGTCACAAAGTCCTTTTTGTTGCTCAACCGAACCTAAAATATGGAAGAACTGACTAATGCTTTCGGATTCAGATTCTCCAGAAACGGAATTCAATCGAGTAAAAGCTACTTTGACAAAGCGAGACATCGAAGAAAGATCTCCTGGCAGACCTAAGCCGCCCATTCCACGACTATATTCATCAAAATCCACCTTGTCAGAAAAATGGGTTTCCGGAGTTTTCGATGATAACACACGGTAATTATTCAAATTGAACAATTGATAGTCAAATGGTGGATTATTTGTCAAAACTCCCACCGGATTTTCATGAATATGAAGGCCATCACTCATACTTTCCACAACGATGGCACTTTTTTTATCAGCAATCATCCAATGCAAAGGCGATAGAGGCAAATCTTCACTAAAATTGATCCGAACGAGATTGACATTGGCTAATAGCCCTTTTACTTCTTCGACAGTAGCGCATTGTCCTAAGAGCCATGGGATGAACTCAAAAGGCGTAACATTCTCTTTTCCTTCTTGAAATTCATTGTAGACAGCATTTTCTGGAAAATTCAATCCAGCGATACCTAAACCTTTTTCATTGACCGCATCATAATACAGTGGATACTCAGCGACACCAGCAGCAATCCCAATCATTGCGTAATGGTGATCTATTTCACTTACTTTGCGAAATTTGAATGGATAATTTCTCGGAGTAATGGTCACTACTTCTTTATAAGAAACATCATAATCAAAATTTCTGCCAAAATAATGATCTTTCGTTACATAAGTTAACGCAGTACACATAATACTTCCTCCTAAAATAAGTTTTTTACACTTCTAATTTACTCCTATCGCTTTTTTTTAACAAGGAAAAAGCAATAAATAATAATAAAAATACAATTAAATGATTTAAAATCATTTTAATGTACTACATAAAGAAAGATGAATCTAGTTGGACTTTCCATGGCTATCCTACCTTCCCACAGATTCATTTTGTTTACAACTCCTTCAGAAGAGCTTATCATGATCGGCGATGATCAAAATTTTCTCCTTTCTCCTTTACCTTTCATTTAAACTATTTAAATTTATCTAAAAGACAACAACCAAATCATGTAAGCGATTGCTAAAAGAGAAAAATGTGCTATACTATAAGTGTAAGGAGCAAGGATTCCCAGTAAAGCAGACGAAGCAGGTTCTGCAAGAAAAGAATTGTTGTCAACTTAGAATAAAAGACAAAGGATGTGGGAATTTGAGTTACTCCTTACTAATTGAATAGGATTCGGCGATGGGCATCATTACCTGAGGATCAAAGTGGACATAAGAACCTTTGAAAACCCAGAAAGCACAATCGTCGAATCTATTTTTTTGCTCTTTTTTCAGGCATCGTCTCCCCGCCTTCTGTCGAAACATGCTATAATTAACCGCATTGAACGAAAAAACGATATGGAGTTATTCATAAAATGAACTATTATTATCACTTCCTCGTAAACCCTGCTTCAGGTAGTGGACGAGGAAAAAAAGCGGCGGAACGTGTGCAAAGAATCGTAAAAAAACATCGTTTCCCCCATCAAATCTATCTAACCAAATCACCCGGTGACGAACGGAACATTACCAGAAAACTCTTAAAAGAACGCCTTTTGCCTTGGGATGATGTCTATTTAGAAAATGGCGAGATGCTTTATCCATTATTGGTGGTTATCGGCGGTGATGGAACGCTGCACCAAGTAGTATCAGAGTTACAACTGGAACAACAACAAATTCCCGTTGCTTACATCCCCGCTGGCTCGGGAAACGATTTTGCGCGAAGTATCGATCTGCCACGAGAGCCGGAAAAAGCGTTTTGGAAAATTGCCGGTACTACTAAGCCCCAAGAATTGGCCATTATCCGCTATGAAGAGCAGATCCAAGAGGAAAACGGCATCGCTCTTAATAATGTGGGTATTGGTCTTGATGCGGCAATCGTCTATACCACCAATCACTCTGTGGCAAAAAGCAGTCTTAATAAGTTCAACCTCGGCTCCTTTTCCTATATCGCTGCAATTATCCGAGTTTTGTTTCTTCAAAGAGGTTTTCCGATCTTAGTCGAGTGTAATGGGCAACAATTCAGTTATAAAAAAGCTTTTTTGTGCACCACGACCAATCATCCTTACTTTGGCGGCGGTGTTGCAATCGCCCCAACCGCTTCAGTCAGAGAGAAAAAGTTTGATTTCGTACTCGTTGAGCGTGTGTCGATTTTCAAGATTTTCTGGCTGATCGGTTTACTGATGCGTAAGAAACACATGAATTCACGCTACTTTCATCATCTCTCCACGTCGAAGCTGAGAATTATCTCTACCGTGCCCCAACATGGACAAGAAGATGGCGAAGAAATGGGCCAACGTCCCTTTGATATTACCTTTACTACTGCCAATCAATTATTTTGGTGCCCATAAAGAAAACGATACAAATCAGCAACGATTTGTATCGTTTTTTTCTGTGTACCTGTTAGTTTTTCGCTGAGTTGTACTGCCAACGAGGACTTCTTTCTTTTCCCAAAACAAATTGGATCATTGAAAATACTGCTGCAAATGCAACCAAGACAAAGCCATTGAACCAAAACGATTCAGTAAACCCTTGATTGTACGTGAGGGTCTCGCTAATCAAGGTATTGTTTTGAACAAACCAATACGTTGGTGTAAACGCCGCGATTTTATTGACAATATCTGGCAGGAAATTAGCTGATACAAAGACACCACCGATAAAACAGCTGCCGGTTATAAAGATATTGCTGATCCCGCCGATTGCTTCTGAATTTTTCACCAGGGAAGTGACACACGCCGAGAAGCTGATGACTGGTAATAAAAACAAGAACGTGTTCAAAATGTGGTACCAAGCTGCTGTATCCCAAGACGTGCGGATCACTAATAACACCATCAGTAATAAAAAGCCGAAAGTTAAGAGCAGCGAATAACTGATCAAGCTTAACAGGATTTTCCGCTGTAAGACACGTTTAGCAAGAGGGGCGCTCTGGTTTCGCTTGCTGATTGCTTTGCGATTAAAGGCCATATTGATCACGCCAAACCCGCTAAATATTGATAGAAAGAGACCATATGACAATAAGTTAAAGGTCATGCCTGTTAACATTTTTTTCATTCGTTGACTATATTCTGTACTGAGTTCAACTTGCCCAGTGACGGCTAGCGCTGTTTGTGCTTGTTCTATCGCCTCACTAACTGTTTTACCTTCTTCTTTAAAAAGCAAAAGCGTCTGTAAGTACGTGTTCACTTGCTGGGTGACAATGGTTTTAGAGAAAGCATCTGGCCGGCTTTGAATCTCGATTGCTGGCATCTGGCCGGCCTCCACCTGTTCCGTGAAATCTACTGGTAAATGCAAGACGATGTTTATGCGATTAAAATAAAGGGCATCATCAATTTCTTTTTGTGAGGTACCCTCCAAAGTGACCAAGGTCTGCTTCTCCTTCAAGTAGTCCCGAAGACCGTCAACGACTGGCGACTCCTCTTCACTGATCAAAGCAATGTTGGCTTCTTGTAAAGAGGTGTTTTCGACGTCGATGCTTTGTGCATAAAAGAATGTAACTCCCACAGTGATCAGTACTCCAATTAGTAAATTCGACTTATTGGCCTTCAGTAAAGTCCAAATCGTTTTATAAAGCGTCATAGCGCACCCCTCTTTCGATCCAAGTATTTCCAATTGCGAAAAGGACGATAAAGCCAGTCAACCATAAAAGATTGGTATAAAAGCTAGCCAGATCTGTATAGTAGTATAATTGATAGAGACTTTCACTGATCAAATTGACGAGATTTATTTGCCCCAGTATCGGCACATGTAGATCAAGCCAATACTTGATTTGTTCCGAGCCCATCATCCCGGCAAAAAAGCTCATCGCCATCGTCACGGAAATCAAAATGCCATCCTTTTGCACCAGATTCATTTTTGGCGTCAGATTTCCAATCAATGTTCCTAGCAAAATCGCACACAATGATCCCAACGCGGCAACCAGTAGTAGCCACTGCCATCGTTCACCAAAGTCTACTTGATAGACAAAACGAAAAACCGCTAAAATAATGTAGACTTCTACTAACACAATCGTAAAACTCGCCGCTAAATTCGCACTTGAAACCAATGTGCGTTTTCTTGGTATCAAGGAAAGCCGAATCCCATTCGCGGATTGATTGGCTTGCTGATCCTGAACATTGCGAACACCCCACATCGTCCCATAGAGGATCGCCATCCCAATCAAAGTAAAGAAATAAAAACTTTTAACACTCATGTCACGATCAGCATTCACTTCTTGAAAAGTCGCTTCCTGTTCAAACGCGGCCATAATTGGTGCAAGATCAAGCGTTTCAAGTTCTGCTGCTTTACTAGAAATAATCGCTGTACGTTGTAAAAATTGATCCATTACATTTTTCATCAACGTCTGACTCATGCCCGCTTGCCCCACATGGAGTGAAATCGTTTCGTCAGCTATCAGATAAAACCCAGCTAAATCACCCGCATTCAGCTCTTCAACTGCCTCTGCTTCTGATAGTTCCTTAAGATCAAATAATGGTTTTTCATTGATTTCCACTTGTTCAAGGACCGCGGAAAAATTTTCCGAAAGCGCTGATTGATCCCCGTTTTTTACGATTCCCGTCGTGATTGTCTCTAAATTTCCTGCTTGATCGATCTCCCCAAAGGCCGCCATAAACATTAGGCCTAAGAGAATGGGAAACGCCAACGTCCAAAACAGCATGGATTTATTTCGCAACAGCACTTTTGTGCGATATTTGTAAAAATGCCAAAACATGTTTTCCCCTCCTTTAGTCTCTCAATTCCTTGCCCGTGATCTCTAAAAAGACATCATTTAAGGTCGCTTCTTTGGTTGCAATTTTTCCGTAACTGATTTTCTCTGCTTGTAAGAGCGTCAAAATGGGGAGCAAGACCGTATTGAGTTCCGTCGTTGTTACTTGGAGCTGTCCCTCTTTATAAACGATCCCGTCAGCAGTAATGGTGGTTTGAATTGTAGCCAATACATGGTCTGGCAGTAAGGGGATGTCGATGGTCAAACGATCTGCCGTGCGTACCATGTCTTTCAGAGATTCCTTGGTCCCTTTGGCAATCACCTGTCCCTGATCCATAATCACGATCTGGTCACAAAGAATTTCCACTTCTTCCATGTAATGGGTCGTATAAACGATCGTTGCTCCTTGGCGATTCAGCTCTTTGATGCTTTCCAAAATTTTATTACGACTTTGGGGATCGACGGCGACTGTTGGTTCATCTAAAAAAATCAAGCGTGGCTTATGAGCGATCCCACAGGCAATATTCAACCGTCGTTTCAAGCCACCACTCAGCTCACCTGGATGGAAAGTCACGAAATTTTCCAATCCCACTAATTGTATGACTTCTTCGATCAATGCTTGCCGTTTCTCTTTGTCAGCAACATATAAACCACAAAAATAATCGATATTTTCTTGTACACTTAGTTCTTCAAAGACGGCAACATCTTGAGGAACGACGCCGATCATTGCTTTAACGGCATAGTTTTCAGGGGTCATGGTTGATCCAAACAGTTTAATGGTGCCTTTGTCATAATTTAGCAAAGAGAGCATACAATTGATAGCAGTCGATTTCCCACTACCGTTTGGTCCCAATAATCCTAAAACTTCCCCTTCTTGTACTTGCAGATCAAAATGATTCAATGCCACAAAATCACCATAGCGTTTAACTAATTTATCAATTTCAATAATCATGATGAAAAACTCCTTCCAAATTTCTTGTTAATCTGACTATAATAAAGTTTAAGAAAAGAAACTAGTGACGATTGACCAAATCAACTATGACATTTGTCACAATGAAGGAGTCTGCCATGTCCAAATCTCGACTACTCAGCGAAGCTGGCTTTCTACTCGCAATCTCGTTGCTTCTATTGGTAAATCAAGGATTTGTTGCCGTACAAGTCATTTTTTTGCTGATCGCTATTTTCTTCACTGGTGTCAGTTATTTATTGCCTAGGAAAGCAAGCTGGTTTTTTCAAGTTATTCTATTGCTTCTATGTACTTTTTGGCCAGAGCTTGCCCTCTTTCTGCCTGCAATGATGCGGGTGATCGCTCCTGAAGAAAGAAAAGATGACATTCTATCTTTATTAGGATTTTTATTGATCGCGACAGTTGGCAATCAATCCCCCTCCAAGATCGCCTTTGTCATCCTTTTGTTGCTTTTTGCTTTTTACTTACGTAAAAAAGAACAGCGAATGTCTGCTCTTGAGAAAAAGTACATCGCTTCAAAAGATACTCATTGGGAAAAACAGCAGCAATTATCGCAGCAAAACAAAGTACTAGCCTTATCACAAGAAACAAAATTGGCCTTACAAATTGCCGAAGAACGAAATCGAATCGCGCGAGATATCCATGACAATGTTGGCCATCTGCTGTCGAGTGCCATTTTGCAGATTGGCGCACTTGAAATGATCAATCAAGAACCAAAACTGAATGAGCCCTTAGCAAATTTGAGTGCTACGGTTCACACTGGGATGGATCGTATCCGCCAAAGCGTTCATGATCTCCATGAGACATCGATTACTTTCCAACAGTCCTTAGAGTTTCTGATTGCTGATTTTCCATCTTCAGTCACGATTGAAGGAACCTTATTTGAAGGATTGAACGAAGCCCAGCAAAATTGTTTCTTAATGGTGATCAAAGAAGCCTTGACCAACAGCATCAAACACAGTCATGCCAAAACCGTTGTCTTGCATTTTCGGACACTGCCTGCTTTTTTCCGCTTGCAAATCACCAATGATGGGGTCCGCGGATCTCAAATTGCTAAAACTGGAATCGGTCTGAAAACGATGCGTCAACGGGTCCAAGAACAACAAGGACAAGTTCATATCTTACAAGAAAACCAACGCTTTCAGTTGACGATCATTTTACCAAAGGAGGAACACCAATGATTACTGTAGTTATTATTGACGATGATCCGTTTGTGACGACCTCGTTGCAAACCATTTTAGAAAGCACAGAAGAAATTCGTGTATTAGGCATCGGTCATTGTGCCAAAGACGCCATTGACCTCTATGAAACTCATCGTCCTGACGTTTTGCTGACGGACATCCGCATGCCGGAACAAACCGGGATCGATGCTGCCAAAGAAATACTGGCTAAATTTCCCCACGCGATCCTTTTGCTATTGACTACCTTCAAAGATGAAGAATACATTCGAGAAGCCTTTTCCATCGGTGTGAAAGGTTATTTGATCAAACAGAATTTACAGGCAATCATCCCTTCTGTCAAAGCCTCTTATAATGGCCAAGTTGTCTTTGGGAATGAAATCGTTGAGACCTTCACACAGCTAATGAAGAACGAACCATCAATTGACAATCAAGCTTCCTTTAGCGAACGTGAATTTGCGATCATCAAAGAAGTAGCAGCGGGTAAAAACAATAAAGAAATCGCCGATGCCTTGTATTTGAGTGATGGAACCGTTCGTAATTACATCAGCCAATTACTAGAAAAGCTGGGGTTACGGGATCGCACGCAATTAGCAATCTATTTTTATCAGCATTTACAGTGAGTCTCGTTAGACACAAAAAACCTGAAGAAATGCGCCTTTGCATTCTTCAGGTTTCTTTCTATTCGATTATTCAACAGTTGGTTTCTTCTTGGTATAAAATCATGGATTTCCAGGACTGCCAGGATTCGTTGGGTTATTTGGTGTGTTAGGCGGGAAAATCGGCGCCTTATCTAACGTTTTTTCTAATCCTGATTCTTCCCGTTCGCCTCGTTCTGCATCAGGGCTTTCATCTAATTTAAATTCTTTTTCCATCTCATCCAATTTCTTAAAGTCGTTGCCAGATTCTTTTGCGAGTTTTGCTAATTTGTCTTCGGTTTCTTTCGCCATAATGTAACGCCTCCTTTTGATTTCAGCTTAGCATAAGAAGCTGAAAAACCAAAAGAAAGCGCTCACTAACAACCCATTTTTAGCATTTTCTCATCGTTATAATCCCTCGTTTTTTACGGGCATAAAGTCGTACGGAGAACAGTCCTTCATCCCAATCATTGGATCTACTAAATGCTTTTTGACCATCGTTAAGGTCAGCACACCATCGTTTTGCGTTTCTTCGATGAGTGCTTCTTCCCCCGTAGTCCCTTCACTTAGGACCTTATCCCCTGACAGAGGCTTGGCCGTTTCTGTCTGATTTGGTGCCGACGGCTCAGGCTCGGCAAAAGCAAACAAGTCCAACCCACTATCTGGTGACTTTTCTGTCGCTTGCTGGTTAGCAGCAGCTTCAGTGCTGGGATTTTCCTTTGGCTTCGAAGCTACCATTTTTGTCTTCGTGTTCTCAGAGGAATCATTATAAAACGGATCATCGGCTTCCTCAAACTGAGCCAATTTCGCCCGTTGCAGCGGCGTCATTTCTTCCGTGCCATTGATACGTTCTTTTAATGTCGTTAAGCGAGTGGCAGATTCGTGACTGACACAGGTTTGGTAGGCTTGCGGTTCACCAAGTAAAATCAGCATCTCTTTGCTGCGAGTCACAGCGGTATATAGCAAATTGCGCTGCAGCATACGCTGGTATTGATGAACCATCGGCAAAATAACCATTTGAAATTCACTACCTTGGGATTTATGGATCGAACAACAGTAGGATAATGTGATCTTGTTCCATTCATTACGCTTATAGGTCACTTCATTGGCATCAAATTGAATGACCAGTTCGTCAACCTTGTCTTCCGACTGTTTGGCTAGAGTGATCCCAACGATTTGGCCCATATCGCCATTAAACACGTTATCTTCAGGAGAGTTTACCAACTGCAAGACCTTATCGCCGATACGATACACCGTATCATTGAAGGTGACCTCTTTTTTGGTTCCATCGTTGGGGTTAAAAATCTCTTGCATCATTTTATTCAGAGCATCGATCCCAGCTGCCCCACGATACATCGGCGCCAACACTTGAATATCTTGCGGCGTATAACCTTTGTCTTTCGCCCGTTTCACGATCTGAGCGATCAACGGTTCGATCTTGTACGCATCACAAGCAAAGAAAGAACGATCTTTTTGGTTTTGTGTAAAATCAGCAGGCAGCTGCCCGTTTTTGATGGCGTGGGCCAGTGGAATAATACTTGATCCATCTCCTTGACGATAGATTTCCGTCAATTCTTGTTTCGGGATCGCATCGATCGCTAGCAAATCATGAAGGACTTGTCCTGGTCCCACAGAAGGAAGCTGATCTTTATCCCCCACAAAAATCACTTGCATGTTTGTAGGGATCGACTTAAAGAGCGTATTCGCCAACCACGTATCGACCATTGACATCTCATCGACGATCAGTAAACCGCCTTCTAACTCTTTGGGACTAATCGATGGTGCTTTTTCACGGCCATTCAATCCTAACAAACGATGGATCGTACCACTTGGCAAACCAGTCGTTTCGTTCATCCGTTTGGCGGCTCGACCAGTCGGTGCTGCCAAGAGAATCGGAAAGGTTTCGTCGCTGTATTTTGATGGTTCTAAGTCCAAATCGTTCAACTCAGCAAATAATTGTACGATCCCATTGATCACTGTTGTTTTCCCAGTACCTGGGCCACCTGTCAAAATAAACAATGGCGATCGGATTGCTTCTTTGATCGCTTCTTCTTGCGAGGAACCATAGGTGATGCCTAAGTGCTTTTCTATTTTACGTAACGTTTTACTGATTTTTTTCTCAGGATAGACGATTTCTTTTTTGCGGGAAAGCAAGCGTTCGATGGAACTGGCAATTCCCCATTCAGAAAAGTACAAACTATTTTCATATAAACGGGTTTCTTCTTGTTGGATCTTTCCTTCTTCCACTAGATGAATGATCGTTGATGCCAAATCGTCAGGCGCAATCTCAATGGGGCGGCTCGTTTCTAATAGGCGCAGTGTCTGCTCTAACAAATCTTGGGCGTGGATAAAGGTATTGCCCGTCTGCAAGGACTGGGCGAAGATTTGATGCAAGACCGCCGCTCGAAACCGTTGCGGTGACGAAGCTTCGATCCCCAGCTGTTCAGCGATGCCATCTGCGCGTTTAAAGCCAATGCCTTCAATGTCTTCCACCAGCTGATATGGATTCTCCTCAATAATGGATAGCGCCTCATTTTTGTAGGCTTGATAGATAGCAAAAGATAGCTGGCTACCAAAGCCATAGCGACTCAAGCCAACGATTACTTGATCCATCCCATGGTTTTGCCGAACGGTATCTAAAATCATTTTTTGCTTACTTTCATTTAACCCTGGAATCTGCTCCAACAATGCCGGTTCTTCCAGCATCCGGTCGATCGCTTCTTCTCCTAAAAGATCAACGATTTTTTCAGCGGTCTTCTTGCCGATCCCAGGAAATTTTTCTCCAGAAAGGTAGGCGATCAACCCTTGTTCAGAGGTCGGTTGTTCTTGTTGGTAGCTTTCGGCCTTCAACTGGACGCCATACTTGGGATGATTGACCAGCTCACCAAAAAACCGATACTTTTCCTCTTCTTGGATTTCGCCGAAACTACCAGTAACGACGATCTCCGAGTCTTTGTAGTCGGCATTATTCTCAGTGACTTTAACTAATAGTACTTTATAAAAATTGCTGGGATTCTGGAAAAAGATGGCGGCAACATGGCCGACAAAAAACGTTCTTTCTGGAATCATGGTGCCGCTCCTTTCATGGTTTACAATAAAGCGTCTAATCCTGCCTGATTGCTTAAAAAGCTTGCTTCATTCCAAACTTTTAGTTCAAAAGGCAATACTTTTTGTTCATTCGTCTCTAATAAGCTAACGCTGTTATTGACTAATCCACCTTGCTCTCTTAATTCGGCTAATGGTTTGCCTGCAAGCCACTGGATAGCAGCCGTAAAGGATGCCCCATGACCGACGAACAATAATGGGCCTTCATGCTGCATCACCGCATCCATGACGACGGTCTCGATCCGGCTCAATGTTTCTTGGATCGGCTCTCCCTTAAAGGCACTGGGATCGTAGCGATCAAGATGATTACGCAGATCAGTCAATTGTTGAGGATACTTCTCATGCATTTCATCGATAGAACGTCCTTCTAATTCACCAAGTCCGATCTCACGCAGGTTCTCATTATAAATAATTTCAACAGGGTGATGGAGCCTTGTTTGGATCTCTTGGGCAGTTACTTTTGCTCGTAAAGACGTGCTTGAATAAATCTTCTCAAAAGGAATAGCAGCCAGATGATCACCGAGCAGTTTGATCTCTTCATGACTTTCCGGCAATAACGGTGAATCCCCTAGCATCCCTTGAAAGCGGCGCGCTTGGTTCCACTCTGTTTTTCCGTGACGGGTAAAGTATAATTGCATCGAACAAGCCTCGTTTCTTAATCTAGTTTGTCGTTCTCATAATGGTGTGTCAATTCCAGCTGTGGGAAGCCTTGCTGCCGCAAAACTTCATAAATGATCAAAGCAGCCGTATTTGATAGATTTAGGGAACGAACATGCTCATCATTCATCGGAATGCGTAGGCATTTTTCGGCATGCTCACGCATAAAGCTTTCCGGAAGCCCCGTCGTTTCTTTCCCAAAAATAAAGAACTGATCATCATCCGCGGTATAATCGACGTCAGAATACACGCGATTGGCAAATTTCGAGATCAGGTACAACGGACGCTCTCCTAAAAAGTCCATAAAAGTAGCCAAATCTTTGTGATAGGTGATATTGACATCATGCCAATAATCAAGTCCTGCCCGCTTCAATTGCTTGTCATCCGTTGAAAAGCCTAGTGGCTCTATTAAGTGTAAATGAGTATTTGTTGCTGCACAAGTACGTGCAATGTTCCCCGTATTGGCCGGGATCTGAGGTTCAAAAAGAACGATGTGATTCATAGATAAAAACTCCTTTCGATCGGATATTGCCGATCGGTTCTCGCATTGATTTGTGTCTCTGTATCTTGCGTTTTACAATTGATTCTCAATAGCTTCTTCAATAACTTCTATAGTACCATATTTTGGCACGCTTGTTTTTTGAAAAAGACATTTTTTAAGTTGAATTTTGGGCATAAAAAAAAACGTACCAACTCGGTGTCGATCACTGCGAGTCGTTACGTTAGTGAAGCTCTTTTCACTAACTTTTATCAGAACAGGAACCTGATAAAAACCAATGAAAAATGACTTGAGAACAATATATCACTCCCATGGCATGATTGCAAGAGTAAATAACAAAAAAGTTCAAAATATTTTCAGGAAATTTTCGCAATCAACACCTCAACATCAACAGTTATCTGTGCCAAAGGGGTTTGACGCAGCTTTTCTTTCCTTTCCTCCGAAGCCCCCCACTCTAACGGCGACATGGCAAGTAAATCTTGCCGATTTTCTTCAGGAATCGCAAAAACATGCGTTACTCTTTGACGGGATGCGGTGGGATAGTGTTCAAAAAATTTGCTAACGACCCGTTCATTCGAATACTGCTGTTTTGTTTCGTCATCAGGATAAAAAGCGGCTCGTAGTTCTTTTAAATAATCCGCTGCTGGGACGACTTTGATCAACTGGCCACCCTTTTTTAGAATGCGGTTGAACTCCCCGTAATTTGACGGTGAAAACAGATTGAAAATCGTATCAAAGCTCGCTTCAGCAAACGGTAACTTAGTCAGATCCGCCACACACCAAAAAGCGGGTACGTTTTGATTGGTAGCTAGATAGACCCCGTCTTTGGCTATATCAAAACCGACAGCCGCTTGGGTCTTTTCATTGACCATCTGTGCAAGGAAACTGCCTTCACCGCAACCGACATCTAAAAGATACTCAGCATCCCCCAAAGCTGCTTTGATGGTCTCAAGGACTGGTGCATACATGCCGCTAGCGATCATACGTTGACGCGGCAAAAACAGTGCTTGATCATAATCTGCTTTAACTTGATGATCCAAAAAGAAAAGTGTGCCTTTCTTTGATAAGTCAAATCGATGACGATTTGGACAAACCAAGCCATTTTCGGTCGGGAAAAATGCTTGGCGGCACAACGGACATTCAAATAAGTGATAATGGGCGTTTAAAAAAAGGCGCCCGCGATCGATTTTTTTTAACATTCAACTTCCCTCATCTCTGCTCTACTTTAGCATATTCTTGTGGTAGAATGCTAGTGGATAGAATAACAAATCAATTGAACACCCATCTATTGGAGGTAAATCATGTTAAAAGAATTTTGTGCAGAAAATTATACCAATATTCCCTTAGCAATCGCCCGAGGTGCCCAACGCATCGAACTCTGTGATAATTTAGCAGTCGGCGGAACAACACCAAGTACCGGCGTGCAAGAAGAAGTCCTGCAATATGCTGGCGAAAAAGGAATACCCGTTATGACGATCATTCGACCTCGGGGCGGTGATTTTGTTTACAATGATACAGAATTGAAAATCATGCATACCGACTTGATCGAAGCAAAAAAATTAGGAACAGACGGCGTTGTTCTAGGTTGCTTAACTCCTAGCGGCTGGTTAGACGAAGAAGCATTGGAGCTATTGTTAGAAACCGCAGAAGGCTTGCAGGTTACTTTTCACATGGCCTTCGACGCGATTCCTGCAGCGCGCCAATTTAAAGCGATCGATTGGTTAGCTGAGCATGGCGTACAGCGGATTTTGACCCATGGTGGTGCTGCAGGGACTCCGATTGAAGACAACTTCGATCATCTGAAAGAATTGATCGCCTATGCTGGTGAGCGTTTAACGATTTTACCTGGCGGTGGCATTTCCTTTGAAAATGCCCAACAAGTTGCTGATACATTAGGTGTAAAAGAAGTTCATGGAACCAGAATCGTCGACTTTAATGATTGAGCTTGCGTGACACAAAAGAATCACGCAAAGAAATCCCCACAAACGATGAGAACGCATCGTTTGTGGGGATTCTTTTTAGATGGCTTGCAGTAAGTCGTATTGTGATTGATACAAATGGTGGTACAAGCCTTTTTGTGCCATTAGCTGATCATGGTTACCCGATTCAGCGATCGTGCCCCCTGCCACGTAAAAGATTCGATCAGAATTTTTGATCGTGGACAGCCGGTGAGCAATGATAAAAGAGGTTCTGCCTTCTAACAGCTTCAACAATCCTTCTTGCAGCAATTCTTCTGTCTTCGTATCGATACTTGAGGTCGCTTCATCTAAGATCAAAATTTTTGGATCAGCCAACAACGCTCGGGCAAAGGAAATCAGTTGCCGTTGCCCTGCAGATAAAGTGCTTCCTCGTTCTTCGACGACGGTTTGATAGCCGTCTTTCAACTCCGTGATAAAGTCGTGAGCACGGACGATTTTCGCTGCTTCGATGATCTCTTCTTCTGTCGCATCTAATTTTCCATAGCGAATATTCTCTATGATCGTTCCTGAGAAAATAAAGGTATCTTGCAGCATGACCCCCATTTGTGAACGCAGCGATTCCAGCGTCACGTCACGAACGTCCATCCCATCTACTTTAACACTGCCTTCATTGACATCATAAAAGCGGCTCAGCAAATTGATGATCGTGGTTTTCCCAGCACCAGTAGGGCCAACCAAGGCAATGCTTTCCCCGGGTTCGATGTGGAAGTTGACATCAGAAAGAATGTTTTTGCCTTCTTCGTATCGGAAGGTCACGTGTTCAAAATCAACGGTTCCTTTCATCGTCGGCAATACTTTTGCATCTGGTTTGTCTTCGATATCTGGCACTTCATCCATCGTTTCAAAAATCCGTTCAAGATAGGCTGTTGCTGTAATCAAAGAATTATAAAAATTCCCGATATTGATGACTGGATTCCAAAAATTATTGATATAACTGATAAAAGCGATCAACGTACCTGTGCTGACATCGACACCGATTTGGCGAATGCCGACAAAATAAATCAAGCAAGTCGTAATGACTGAAATGTTTTGCACCCCAGGCCACATGAGAAACTGAATTTTGACAGCTTTCATCCAGGAAGTCCGATAATCATTGCTGACTTCTTGGAAAATCTCTGCATTTTCTTCTTCCCGTGCGAAGGATTGGGTAATCTTGATGCCGGCAATACTTTCATGAATGTAAGCATTTAAATTGGACTGTTTATTACTCAACTCCTGATAGGCTTTGCGCTGGTTATTTTTGATTACCATCACCATGATGAACAAAATTGGCAGCAACGCAAGGGAATATAGGGTCAATTTGAAGTCGATCGCAAACATAAAGATCAAGGTGATGATGACGTTGAAAACATCGGAAATCAAATTGATCAGGCCATTACTCAACAGGTCACTCAGTGTATTGATGTAGTTTACGATGCGGATCAAGATCTTGCCATGGGGCCTTGTATCAAAATAAGAAAACGGCAGCCGCTGCAGATGTTCAAAAATATCAAAGCGCATATCCTTCAAAACATCTTGCCCAATATTCGTGATATGGTAAATACGATAACGCATGCAGACGCCAATAACGATCAAGGTCACTAAAAAGGCAGCTCCTAAAAGCAGCAATTGATTGACATTTTTTTCAGGAATCGATGAGTCGATGGCGATCTTCGTGAAAACGGGCGCCAGCATTCCTGCTAAGTTTGCCAGGATGATCGTAAATAGTACTTTTCCAATACTTTTTTTATACGGTACGACGTATTGGGACAAACGCTTGAAATCCTTCCAGCTAAATTCCTGGTCTAATTCCTCATCGACATCAAATTTATTTCTCGCCATCGTCTTCACCTCCTGACAAGCCTAATTGTTTTTGATACACTTCATAGTATTTTCCTCGCAGTTTGACGAGTTCTTCGTGGGTGCCTTGTTCAACGACCCGACCTTTTTCCATCATCAAAATCTGATCGGCTTCTCGAACAGAGGAGATCCGATGGGCAATGATGAACGTCGTTTTCTCTCCTGTTAATTTTGTCAGCTCTTGTTGGATCTTCGATTCTGTCTCCATATCGACGGCAGACGTCGTGTCATCCAAAATCAAGATCGATGGATCTTTGGCTAAGGCCCGCGCAAGAGAGATCCGTTGTTTTTGTCCGCCAGAAAGTCCGACGCCTCGTTCACCGACAATCGTCTCGTAGCCTTGAGGCATTCGAGAAATAAAGGTATCTGCATCGGCGACTACCGCCATTTGGCGAATAAAGCCTTCATCTGCTAAAGGATTTCCAAAGGCAATATTGTCAGAGATGGTATTAGAAAACAAGAAGACATCTTGCATCACCATTGAAATGTTTTCCCGCATTTGGCGCACAGGATACTCTTTGGCATTTTTTCCATCAATCAATACTTCCCCTTCAGTCGGGTCATAAAAACGTCCGACTAAATTCACCAAGGTCGTTTTTCCTGAGCCGGTTTCGCCTAAGATCCCTAACGTTTGTCCCGGCCCAATCTTGAAGTTGATGTTTTCCAGTACATTTTGCTCTGGATCATCTGAAAAGTGGAACGAAACATCTTTAAATTCCACAAATCCTTTGATCGGTTCTAATTTTTCTTGTTGGTGAACCGGTATTTTCGATTCTTGTGCCAGCATTTGTCGAATTTTGATACAGGCCGCAGAAAATCGCTGAACATCGTTGATCAACCAGCCGCTCATACGCATGGGGTTGTTCAACATCCATAGATAGCCATTAAACGCAACAAGATCTCCTAAGGTCATGTCCCCATTGATTACGAAAATTCCGCCTAAGACTAAGGCAATGACTGACAAACTTCCTGCTAAGCCATCAAGCCAGGGCAGATAAGTGCGGGAAACTTTGGCAGATGCCATGTTGCGGGTCTTAAAATCTTCGTTGTAGGAGCGAAATTTTTCGATCTCAAAATTTTCACGAGCAAAAGCTTTCACCACCCGATTGCCGCCAATATTTTCTTCTACCATTGAATTCAAGCGCGAAAAGCTCTCACGAATGTCAAAAAACAGTGGGTGTGCTTTTTTAGACATGCGGTTGGTCAACAGAAAAATGATCGGTGTGACAGCCACCAGTGCCAGCATCAATTTCCAATCAATAAAGCTCATCACAACCACCGCTGAAAAGAACCATAAGATACATTCAGCGATATTATAGGTCACCCAAGAAACAAAGTGGCGAATAGCATCGGTATCCCCGGTCATTCGTGCCATAATATCTCCCACACGAGTGTGATTGAAAAAGTCAAAATCCAATTCCTGCAGTTTCTGATACAAGTCTTCCCGTAAATCGTATAGCGTATTTTGTCCGACCCGTTCAAATAAAATTTGATAACTATAGCGGACAATGGTGCGAATGACGGTCGTTGCGATCATGATCAACAGTAATGGAATCAATAAGTGCGTTTTTTGCTGATTGATGACATCATCGATCACCATTCCTCCCAAGTACGGATTAACAATGATCAGCGCTGCATTGATCACTAAAAACAGGATCGCCAATATGATTTTTCCGCGGTTCTTTTTGGCATAGCGCCAGATCCATTGTGTATTACTCATCTAATTCCCCCTCTCGTTGTTAAGCTTAGCGTTTTGAAAAGCGATTTGAATGGTTTTTCTTACTCATTTTGATGTAAAATATTAGTAAGAAGCACCATTCCCTTTTTTTATCGGAGATGGGCACCCAATTGGAGTGAATCAGCCATGAATTTAGTTAACCCTCGGACCTTCAATCCCGAAATCATCTATCTCTTTGACCCATGGACGCAAGCAGAAAGTCATGGAGAAATGCATCATCATGACTTTTTAGAAATCAGCGTCTTGTTAGAAGGAGAAAGTACGTATTATTTTGAAAAAGAACCAGCGAAGAAAATTCGTGCTGGCAGTGTCATGCTTTTTAATCCTGGTGTCGACCACTGCGAATTACAGCCTAAAGGCACTCGCTCCCACCAGTTGCATATTGGACTGAAGAATATTTCCTTGGAAGGATTCAAGCGAAATTTTTTCCCCAACAAACACCCATTGTTAGAATTAGGCAAATACCATCATCAAGTTTTGGAAAAAGCGTGGCAGTTGGTGCGAGAAAGCAGTGAAGAGCGGGATGAGTTTCAGTTGATGCAAAAAGCTGTCTTGATGGAGATGCTCGTCTATATTTTACGCGGACTAAATGAAGACCACATCAATGTCGTTCCTTACCTTTCCAAAAGCCAAAGAAGACAACAACAAATCGTCAACTATACCGTCTATTATTTGGAAAATCATTATAAAGAAGAAATCACCTTGGAAAAACTGGCACAAGATCAATTTCTCAGTCCGACGTACCTTTCCAAGATTTTTAAAGAAGCGACAGGGGTCAGCCCCATTAACTATTTGATAGAAATCCGCCTAAAACGTGCCAAAGACATGCTAAAAAATGACAACCTCACGATCAAGGAAGTCGCCTCTGCAGTTGGCTATCAAGATGCCTATCACTTTAGCAAGTCTTTTAAAAAACTTTATGGCGTCTCTCCTTCTGGGGTGTTGCCAAAACCAAAAAATTAAAAAGCAAGCCAATGATTCTTCACTCGAAGAAAAATCATCGGCTTGCTTTTATTTTTTATTCATTGAATAAAATAGTTCATAAAAAGACTGGCAATATTGAAATAGATCAAAACACTGGTCAAATCACTGAGGGTCGTAATAAACGGACCGCTCGCCACTGCCGGATCAAACCCAAGCTTATCCATTAGCATCGGAATCAAACTTCCCGCTAAGTTGGCTACTGTGATGGCACACATCATAGCCATCCCGATCACAAACCCTAGAATCGGATTTTGTTTCCAGACAGCCACAATAGCAAAAATCGTCAATCCGGTAATAGCTCCTGTGAAAAGTCCTGTAAGCACCTCACCGACCACTGTTTTCATAAAGCTATTTTCTTTATCATCATTGATCGCCAAGCGGCGTACGGCTACCGCTAAAGATTGGGTACCGGCATTGCCGGCAGTTCCGGTGATCAGTGAGATAAAGACGGCGAGAATACTTGCTTCACTAACTAACTCTTCATAATGGCTGATTAAACTGGCGGTTGCCATTCCGAGAAAGAGTAAGGTGATGAGCCAAGGTAACCTTCTCGAAGAAGCTTTGATCGGGTTTTCACTGACTTCTTCTACATTGACCCCTGCCAAACCCGAGTAATCACTGGCTGCTTCATCATCGATAACGTCGATGATATCATCGACGGTCACGATCCCTAATAGGTGATCGTCATAATCGGTGACTGGCAATGCGAGAAAGTCATAATCCCGGAAGGTCTGAGCGACATCCTCTTGGTCATCTCCAACATGAACCGACATCACCCGCTCGTTCAAAATATCAGCAATCATGGTATCTTCATCATTGATGATCAAGTCTCTTAAAGAAATAACGCCCACAAGTTTGTTGTCGGTATCCACGACGTAAATATAATAAATCGTCTCAGCAACATCTGCGGCATTTTTTAAGACATACATCGCTGAACGAACCGTTTGGTTGGCAACAATGGAAACAAACTCGGTTGTCATCAATGATCCAGCTGTTTCATCTTCATAATGCAATAGTTCTTTGATCTCGCTAGCGGCTTCAGCAGTCATCAGACTCAAATATTTGGCCGTTTGTTTCTTGTCCAATGTATTCAGTAGATCGACAGCATTATCGGTATACATCTCTGCTAACATCGTTGCAGCATATGCCGGCCGCATTTCTGAAAGATAGTCCACCATGTTTTCATCGTCTTCTTCAATGACGTCAAACATGTCTGCCAATTCTTTCGGCGATAGATACGTATAGACGATTTGTCGATCGTCTGCTTCTAGAGATTGGTAGAATTGACCCTGCTCGTAGATATGCAGATCCAAGAATGCCTCACGAAATCCCTGGATATCATTGTCTTTTAGTGCTTGATTCAGTTGATCAAATCGTTCGGTTAATTCTTGATTTTCATCCAATCTCTTCACCTCATTTGTTATTGCTTATCGATAGCTGAACAAACAGCGGCCATGTCTGCAGGTAAAGGCAGTTCAAAAGCCAACGGTTCATTCGTAAAGGGATGCTGGAATTGCAGCTGACAGCAATGAAGTGCCTGTCGTCTGATCCCAAAAGCCATTGGTCCCCCATACATCTCGTCTCCTAGTAAGGGACAACCGATTGCAGAAAAATGGACCCTTATTTGATGTGTCCGGCCTGTGTGTAGTTGAATGTCGACTAATGCGCAATCTGAATTGCGCTGTTTTAGCCAATACTCCGTACGTGCCTCTTTTCCTTCTTCACTGACCTTGCGTTTCAAAAGCGAGGTCAGGTCCCTAGCGATAGGCAAATCGATCTCGCTATGGGCGGATAATGCGGAAAGATCTCCCGCAACGAGGGCTTGATATTTTTTAACAACTTGCTTCTTCCGTAACTGGCTATCCAGCTTCGCATGGGCAAAGCCGTGTTTTGCAAAAAGCATCAATCCTGATGTGTCACGGTCTAAGCGAGTCACTACATGGATCACTTGATCTTCATAGTGTTGCGCTTGATAGTAGGCCTTGACTCGATTGGCCATCGTGCCAGTCGGATGATATTGCGCAGGAATCGATGAGATGCCAGCCGGCTTATTCACGATTAACAGATGGGCATCTTCATACACAATCTCAATAGGTGTCGGATCAGCCAGCATCGTTTCATGTTCCCCTTCAGGAGGAATTACAATAGTTACCCTATCATTTTGCGCCAAAGAAAACAAGACGTTTTGCTCGTGGTCGTTCACAAATATCTTTCCGCCTTGAAATTTTATTTTCGCTAGCAGACCTTTGGATACTCCTTGTTCCTTCAAAAAATATTTGACTTGCTGCCCTTGTCCAGTATATTGATACGTAAATTCCATGAGTTTATTCTTCTCCAATAAAGGAATCTTTGACACGATTCCAAAAATGCATATGCCGATAAGACGCAAAATGAATCCGTTCGTCGGCAATCCGGTAATAGATTGCATCGATTTCTTCTTGCTCGATGGTAAATTGATCAATCGTCACTAAATAGTCGGTACTTTGTTGCAGTTGCACTTTGACCCACTCGTGATGACCCACGACGATCGGTGATCCAAGTGTCCGAAAGACGCGATTGTTCAAAGAAGCAATCTCTGCTAATTGAAACGCATTGATACTTGGGTGCAATACTGCCCCACCAACACTTTTGTTATAGGCAGTTGAGCCGGTTGGCGTTGAGATCGAGAGGCCATCCCCGCGAAACTTTTCAAAGAGGTCTTCTTTAATAGAAATATCGGCAACCATGGTGCGATTGCCGCGTTTGATCGTTGATTCGTTCAATGCCAGGAAATGCTTGTCTGGTTTGCCATTTGCATAAGTGATTCGGACATCCAATAAAGGATAACTGACACTCTTTTGATGGTCATTGCATAAAGACTCTACCAATTCATCCAATTCATAGTCACGCCAATCTGTATAAAAGCCGAGGTGTCCCGTATGGACCCCTAAAAATTGTACTTGATCTAACTTATGGTTGAACAAGTGAAAAGCAGAAAGAAGCGTACCATCTCCACCAACAGAGATCACTAATTCAGGGTTCTCTTGATCGATCTTGTTTTCAGACTGCTCCAGGAGGACAGTTAAACGCTTCGTCACTTCTACTGACTTGCTTTCTTGATTATGGACGATTGCCACGCGGATGCCTTTCATTCTGATTCCTCCTTCGGCAACTTGGGCGTGTCATGTCCGCCGCGTTTGCCTTTCCCATGAGAAAACAACCGCTGTGCCTCTTGGATCTCTTCACGAATATTAGACATCTCTTCATCTAGCTGGTAGGCTGCTTCTGCCGAACGTCGTAGTCGCTCGCTAATTTCATCGGGAAATTCCCCTTGGTATTTGTAGTTCAATGAATGTTCAATCGTTGCCCAAAAGTTCATCGCCAGTGTACGAATTTGTACCTCTGCTAAGATAATTTTTTCTCCATCGATCAATTGAACTGGATACTCGATCACCAGATGATACGAGCGGTAACCACTGACTTTTTTATTGGTAATATAGTCACGTTCAATAATGACTTTCATGTCTTTACGTGTCCGCAACAGTTCAACGACTTGGTGAATGTCTTCCACAAACTGACACATGATTCGCAAACCGGCGATGTCAGACATTTCTTCTTCAAGACGATCCAGTGCGATTCCTCGTAATTTGCTTTTTGTTAAAATGCTATCTACTGGCTTGACACGTCCCGTGACAAATTCAATGGGAACATGTTTGTTTTGTTCCCGATATTGTTTTCTTATGCCTCTTAATTTTACTTTTAATTCTGAAACCGCCTGTTCATAAGGCGCTAAGAATTCTTCCCAATCTCGAATCATTCTTCTCCCTCGATTCTGTTCATAACATACCTCTTATTCTACCATACTCTTGGAATAAAACTGAATGGACAGAAGTGCAGAAGCAAAAGATTTTTTTGTCTGCCCCAATCGTTTCCGCTTTTCTTTGTTTAGTTTCTTTGACGGAATAGCTGAAACAGCGTACACTATGTTTGCAATAGAAAGAGAGTGAAAATCAATGGTCGAACAAGTTGAGATTGAATATAAAACAATGTTGACGGAAAAAGAATACCACCAGTTGCTTGCTTATTACAAATTGTCAGAAAAAGCCTTCAAGACGCAAACCAATTATTACTTTGATACGCAAGACTATAAACTGCGAGAAAAGCATTTTGGCTTACGCATTCGCACGACTCCTACCAATGCAGAATTAACGCTAAAGACCCCCATTGAACACGGTCTGTTAGAAACGACTGATCCTTTGACAATCGAAACCGCAGCGTCATTGATCGCGTCAGAAAAAATTTTAAAAACAGGTGTGGTTGCTCAACGCTTAAAAGCAGCGGATATCAAACCTGATTCATTACACATGATCGCAGCATTAAAAACGAAACGGGCGGAATTTCCGATCAATGAAGGATTACTTGCTTTGGATGAAAGCTGGTATGGTCAACAGCATGATTATGAGTTAGAGCTAGAAGTCAGTGAGCCAATTCAAGGAAAACTTGCCTTTCAATCGTTATTGCATTCTTTTGGTGTTCCTTACCGACCAGCAAAAAACAAGATCATTCGAGCCGTTGAAGAAAAATCATTGTAGGATGCCCTTTTGCTTACTTTTTTCGCGTTTTTTTGCTATATTTAATAAAACATACTTATTTTGTTTTTCAAGTTACTCAAGAATCTTAATTGGGGAGAGATTCAAATGATCGAACTTTTTTTATTTATTAATCCGATTGGGCCTATTTGTTATGATATCGAAAAAGAGATTCTCAACAAATTAAACACGAGCCGCAAAAAAATCCATTTGCAGATCCTGCCTTTCGTTAACTTGTTTTCCGTAGGTGTTTCAATGGACTATTTGTCCATGAATAAGGCGGATTTGGTCTTGCGAAATGAACAGACCAACCAAATCTATGCTGCGTCATTGGATTATAAAGCAGCCCAGTTGCAAGGAAAAAAAATTGCTCGGGATTTCTTATTGAAATTGCAACAACGGATAGGGATCGAAAAACAGGAATATTGTGACACCTTAGTGAAAGATCTATTTTCAGAAACGAATGGTGATTTAGAGATGTTCCTAGAAGATCGTACATCTGAGTTAGTGAAAAAGAACTTTGCCACCGATCAGAGGGTAGCGAAAGACATGGGCATCACGATCACACCTTCTGCTGTGGTGTATGATTTTTCAAGTGAAGAAGAATATGGGGTCCTTTTAGAAGGATCAGAGGAACTGAGAAGTCTTCCTCTCGTCTGTGGTACAGCAACAGAACTCGATACATTTATGCAAAAAGCTCAGTCTTTGAAAGCACCAAAACTTTCCACTATTCATGAAATTGATCGAGGGTTGATTCTTTTATGAAACCCTATTCAATAGCGACGCTGCGCAGCGAGCCAAACGATGATCTTGTGTTTGGCTCGCTGCGCAGCGTTTTTCATTGCAGGAGGAACAAAAAAAACAAACCAATCCTTTTCGGACTGGTTTGTACTCTTTTCAATTATGCTTCGATTTCTTTTACGAGTTCTTCCAATTCATTCAAGCGTTGCTCAAATACTTTCATTGCATCTTCAATATAATCTGCTTTCGTCATATCTACGCCTGCTTTTTTCATGACTTCGATTGGATAATCACTACGTCCGGCTTTCAAATAGTTCAAATAGTTAGTTAAGGCATCCGGTTCGCCAGCTAAGATTTTCTTCGCCAAAGCAGAAGCTGCCGAAAAACCAGTTGAATATTGGTAAACATAGTAATTGTAATAGAAATGCGGAATGCGTGACCACTCAAGACGAATCTCCGGATCTTTTTCAACTGATGGTCCGTAGTATTTTGCATTTAACTCGGCATAGTTCTCGCTTAAGAATTCACTGGTCAACGGCGTTCCTTTCGCATCTTCCACGTGCATGAAGTGTTCAAACTCGGCAAATTGCGTTTGACGGAAAATCGTTCCTTTGAATCCATCAAGAAAATGATTCAAGACATAGGCTTTGACCCGCGGATCAGTCTCAGTCCGAAGCATGTATTCCGTTAAAATATTTTCATTCGTGGTTGAAGCGATTTCTGCTAAGAAGATCGAGTAATCCCCATAGGCATAAGGCTGGTTATTCCGTGTGAAGTAACTATGCACACTGTGTCCCATTTCATGAACGAGGGTAAAGAGTTGATCCAATCGATCATTCCAGTTCATTAAGATATAAGGCAGTGTGTCATAAGCACCTGAAGAATAGGCACCACTGCGTTTGCCTTTGTTTTCAACGACATCGATCCACCGATTGCTGAAGGCTTCTTCAACTACAGCTAGATACTCTTCCCCTAATGGTTTTAGCGCTTCTTTCGCTTTTTCGACTGCTTCTTCATAGGTATAGCGAATCGGTGCTTCCCCTAAAATCGGCGTGTACACATCATACATATGAAGCGTGTCGACAGCCAACAGGCGTTTTCTTAATGCCATATATCGGTGTAATAATGGCAAATGCTGATTAACGACGTCCACTAAGGTATCATAGACACTTTCAGGAATATGATTGGCACTCAAAGCGGCTTGGCGTGCCGAGTCGTATTTACGGGCTTTGGCTTTAAAGTTGTGGGCTTTGATATTCGTACTTAAGGTTTGGGCAAAGGTATTGCGGAATTGCTCATAAACGCCATAGAGACCTTTAAAGGCCGCTTCCCGAACAGACCGATC
The DNA here is from genome assembly GCF_051714285.1 of Enterococcus sp. AZ149. Taxonomy (NCBI): domain Bacteria; kingdom Bacillati; phylum Bacillota; class Bacilli; order Lactobacillales; family Enterococcaceae; genus Enterococcus; species Enterococcus sp. AZ149. The sequence continues at coordinate 1,318,823 of NZ_JBIORO010000001.1, read as the reverse complement.
CGTGCTTTCCATCAACTCACCGTATACACCATGAGATAGCTGTACTTTTTCCCCGTTTTCGTCTTCAACTACTGGAAAATCCAAATCAGCATTGTTTAAAACAGAAAAAATGTTGCCGGATGCTCCAAAAATTTCGCCTGCTCCGGCCAATAGCGCTTCTTGATCGGCAGGCAAAACATGGGGCCGCTCGTTAATAGTTTTTTCGATCATATGACGATAAACAGCTAGTTTCGGTTCTTGATCGAAATAGCCCCAAATGGTTTCATCGGACATCGTCAATAATTCGGGATCAAACCAAGCAACGGCTTCACTTACTTGCGCAACTAAACTGCTGGCTTTCGCATATAAGCCTTGATAAGTCGTATTAGCGGTATCTTGATCATTTTTCAAATGACTGTAAACATACAGTTTCTCTAAACGGCGAGAAAGATCTAAGACAAATTCTAAAGCGGATAGGAAGGCTTGTGGCCCATCTGCTAAAGTGCCTTGGTAACTGCTAGCTTCTTTAAGCTGTGCTTGGATTTCTTGAAATTCTATGTCAAAAGCCGCATCATCGGCATAGATTTTCGTTAAGTCCCACGTTTTTTCGACTGGAATCGATTCACGTGCTGGTAATTGTTTTGTTTCTGACATTCCCTTCACTCCTTGTTCATTGGTTAAAAATATCTTATCACACTTTTCAACGAAACCAAATCATTGGCTTGAAAAAGAAACCGAATTTTCTAAATATTGGCATTCTTGAAAGATTTCTCTCAATATTTCTCTTTGATCAAGCAAAGGAAAGCACCATTGCCAATGCAGCTTCCTCAACTGAATCAACCACTGTTCAAAACTAATGGGACATTCACTTAAATAGAGAAAGCGAAAAATCAGTATGTGGTGTTCAAATAAAAAGCCAAACCGACTTTCACAATAGCACCAAAGAGGCAACTGTGAGACATTCCCATTCAACGGGTATACTATTTCTTGAATCTCTCTGATTTTAGGCAGTCTGTTTCGCAGTTTTCGAATCACCCACAAACGATAATCGACCGCTACCCATTCAATAGAATGGTGGGTATCTGATTCATCTGCTTCGTACAAAGGTCGAAGTGTCTCTTTCCTGTATGGCTCCCCTTTTTGTATAGCGCTTCGTCGACTGATTACCCCTTCTTGATAGTGCCATTTGATTTGGTGCAGCCGCACCAATGCCTGATTTCGCGTATCAATGAGCCACAAGCAAAAGCCAGTAGACTGATAAGTACAGCAGGCTTTTGCCAAAAGCGACCAATGGCGTTTCGGATACATTTTGGTCCCTAGGATCCACCAAGGCTGATAACCATTTGCTAAATAAGTGCTGGTTCGTTCCAGAAATCGTGAAAACTTGAGTGAAGAACACTGGACTTCAACGGCAATATTTTTGTAACAGAGATCAGGTCGCTGCTGAAGTTGCGGCAAGTAGGCTTCAAGTTCAATATCCATCTCTTGATACCATTCAAACAAAAGTTGTTTTGCTTCCAAGTGCTCCTTCGTCTCCCCTTCACTGTATGTCTGACAATCAGTGGTGGCTTGATGGGCAAAGTGGGACTGTCGCTTAAGTCCTTGCCTCAAAATCACTTCTTTCTGACAGCCTGGGCAATAAAAAGGGCCCGAGGATTTCTTTGCCCCTTTCGCTAGGATGACTTCTTTTCTTTGGTTAAACGCTTTCAACATCTGGCTCACCTCAATAAGAGGTACGCCAGATTCGTCAAACACAATCAAAAAAGCCAAAAACATTGTCAAAATGTCCTTGGCTGGAAATGATTTTCATCCATTAATCATTCTTGAAATAGAAACGAGTCAATTCAAGTGCATCGTTTTCCATGATCAACTCACCGTATTCTGATAAAACTTCGGGCGTCACTGAAGTCCTTTGGGCAAATTCCATCAAATAAGAAAGTGCATTTTCCACTTCAATATCAGTAATATCTACATCCATAAATCGAATTTCAATATAATAATGATTGCCCATTTGGTAAAGATTGGTTGCAACGGAATCCAAATATACTTCGGATGCCAATTGAATCATATCTTCGAATCGCAACAACTCAAATACAAAACGATTGCCGATTTCTTCTGCTTGCTCTGACTCTTGTAATTGAGCCGCTACATGTTTTTTCAACATATCGGTAATGTCTTCATTCGCTTCATCGTTCATCTCATCAAAATTTTCCATTCCTTCTGGTGGAAGATTTTTGCTAATAAACAATTCTAACCCATCGCCTTTAGGCAAGACTTGGAAAGTTACAGCTTCACTGCCTTTAAATTCTTCGTCAATATCAACTTCTTCAAGAATACTGTAAAAGAAGTTTTCAATTTCATTGTGATTTCCTAGAAGGTCAAGAAAAGTGATGCCTCTCGCAGCTAAGTCTTCACTTTTGATCAATACACGAATGGTGTTCTCATTGATATGTTCCATTTCCATATTAGCTACACCTCACTTTTGCTACTCACTATAGGTTCATTGTATCGAAACCTGATAAAAAGTAAAGAGAAAACGAATATCCTCTTAAGAAAAACGTAAAAACTCAAAAAAAGACTCACTTTCTACGAGAAAGCGAGTCGATGAAGTCAAATTTATAAGCCTGCCATTAATTGCGCTTGTCTTAGTTCCAGTTGGCGAACATCCCTAGGTAAGAACCGACGAATTTCATCTTCGTTAAACCCAACTTGCAATCGTTTTTCATCGATCATAATTGGCCGACGCAATAATCCTGGATTTTCTTGAACAAGTGTCAATAAATCTTTTAGGGGCAAGTCATCTAGATCCATATTCAACTTTTGGAATACTTTGGATCTGGTGGAAATAATTTCTTCTGTGCCATCTTCTGTCATTTGTAGAATTGCCTTAAGCTCAGAAATATTTAACGGTTCTGAAAAAATATTTCTTTCAACAAAAGGGATTTCGTGCTCTTGTAACCACGCACGAGCTTTGCGACAAGATGTGCAACTTGGGGAAGTGTATAGTGTCAACAACGTGCATCTCTCCTTTTTAATTTTCAATCAAGCAAGTCCTGTTCCCTCGCTTGATTTCAATTATACAGGTTTAACTAAAAAAAATCTAGTCTAAATCTCATATTTTTTAATAAAACTCGAAAGTTATATTAAAAGCGAAACCTTTTAGGCAAAAGGTTTCACTCAAAAAGTTTATTTTTAAATGAGAAAAATCAAATTTTTTTTTAATATTACTTCTTTTATACAACAGTGTGTCAAAGGTGTATCAAAAAGATGTCAGAATATTAAAATACTCTTTTAGTTGAATCCCGCGTTTTTTAATTTCCCCTCTGTAATTACATGTGTAATCAAAAAAAAGGAGGAAAAAACCAAGTCCATGGCTCAATCGTTTTCAAAGGAAAAATTTCACGATCCCTTGTTGCCTTGGAAACGACAGGGCTACAATAAAAATATATGTTATTTTTTCCAGAGAAGATTCTCAACCAATGTCTTCATTCTTGATTCCATTGTATCACATTCCTTTTTAATCAGAAAACCATACAAGCATTTCTGTCATAATCGACAATAAAACAGTAGGAGAAATGAATATCTGCTTATAAATGAAAAGGGTTTCTCACAAAAATTTAGTGAAAAACGATCAACCTAAGAAACCCGTCTTTTATGCTTTTTCCTGACAAAGTATAAAAAGACTAGTGTTTTCTTGGATTGATCGTTCATTTCTTTCTTCTAAGGGAGAGAAGGTTCTCCATCACGAGCGAATTGCGCATCATGCAATGCGCGATAATGTCCCTTTTTCGCCATCAAATCTTCATGGGTCCCCTCTTCTAAGATGCCTTTATCACTAACGACAATGATGCGTGTCGCATGTTTGATCGTTGCGAGGCGATGGGCAATGATCAAGGTTGTACGGCCATCTGCCAAAGAATTCAATGACTCTTGAATCACTTGCTCGGTTTCTGTATCCAACGCTGATGTTGCTTCATCTAATATCAAAATCGGCGGGTTTTTTAAGAACATCCGAGCAATCGCTACCCGCTGCTTTTGACCACCGGATAATTTGACTCCTCGTTCACCGATGACCGTATCTAACCCATCCGTCATTTGATCGATGACCTTTTCTAAGTGTGCTAATTTGACTGCCTTTAAAATCTCTTCTTCTGTTGCATCAAGTTTGCCATAAGCAATATTTTCTCGAATCGTTCCCGGGAAAAGAAAGACATCTTGCTGCACAGTCCCAATCTGCTGACGTAAAGAAGCCAGGGTCATCTCCTGAATATTGATGCCGTCAATCGTAATGGCGCCTTCAGTGACTTCATAAAAACGCGGCAACAAGTTGCATAACGTGGTTTTCCCTGAGCCACTTTGCCCGACGAAGGCGATCGTCTCGCCAGCTTTGATCGATAAATCGATGTGATTCAAGACTTTCGTCGCATCCGCATAGGAAAAAGAAACATCTTGGTAGACGATATCCCCTTTTAATGATTGAACAGCCCGTGCCCCTGGTTTGTCTTTGATCGTCGGTTCTTTATCCAATTCTTCGGTCAATCGTTTGAAGCCAGCGATGCCTTTCGGATAGCTTTCAATCATCGTATTGACCTTCTCAATTGGTCTAACAAAGACATTCGATAATAAAATAAACCCAACAAACTGGCCATTCGTCAGTTCACCACGAATCACGTAGTAAGCACCAAAAATCAGAGCAAACAAGTTGATCAAGCGAATCAGAAAGTAATTATACGCTGAACTGATCGCCATTACCTTATAAAAAAGGATCTTCGATTGCCGATAGATTTCGCTCAATCCATCAAAGCGTTTATGTTCGAACGTTTCATTAGCAAACGATTGGGTCACTCGAATGCCGCTAACAGATGCTTCCACTCCGGCGTTGAACTCACCGAGGTTGTCATAGATCTGTGTATTGACTTTGGTCATTTTCTTATTGAAAAAAACCAAGGCAATCGTAATCAATGGAATCAACGCAAATGTCGCTACCGCTAATTGAACGTGCATATTCAACATCAATAGGAATGCCCCCACCAAAGTCATGATGGTAATAAAAACATCTTCTGGCCCATGGTGAGCGACTTCAGAGATTTCAAAGAGATCCGTGGTCAAGCGACTGATCAGCTTGCCGGTCTTTTGATTGTCATAATATTCAAAAGATTGGGTCTGCAGATGTCGAAACAGTTCTTGACGCATATCTGTCTCAATATTGACCCCAAGTTTATGACCATAAAAAACCACGATATATTGCAACACAGTATTGATCACATAAAACAAGAACAAGCCTAAGCAAGCCAATAGTATCAAGCGAAAGTTGTTCTGGGGCATGATCTTATCGATTACTTGGTTGACGGCAACGGGAAAGGCCAGTTCTAATAAACCAGCAAATACCGCACAAGTAAAATCTAGCATAAATAGTGACCGATACGGTCGATAATAACGAAAAAACCTTTTTAACACATTTCCCCCTCCTCAATAGCTTTCATTATAAGCAACTCTTTGAAGAAATGCAAAATGAGAAACATGTGAAAATGGGTAAAATTCACTATAATTTTGAAAACCTATCAAGACGCGGATTTCTAAAAACAGTAAATAAAACCTTTATTTTACAGGGATTTCCCTCTTTTTTTTACAGGAATAATGGCTTATGATTGATTCGAAAACAAACTGAAAATTTTCACTAACTCTGAAAGGCGTGTCTCTTTTGATCACTAGTATTCTTTTTGATGTCGATGATACCTTATATGACCAGCAACAACCATTTCGTAATGCCATAACCTCATGCTTTCCACAAATTGCCCGCAAGGACCTAACCGCTCTTTATTTGCGTTTTCGCGTACATAGCGATGAACAGTTTGGAAGGGTATTGGCGAATGAATGGACGCTGGAGCATTTTCGTTATTACCGGCTGACTCATTCTCTAACGGACTTAGGTTATTTCTCTATTACTATGGAAGAAAGCTGCCAGTTTCAGCTGTGCTATGAACAAGAACTAGATGCTATCACGCTACATCCAGAAGTTGAGTCAACCTTGAGTTATTTGTCCAAATTGCCAATCAAATTAGGAATTATTACTAACGGTCCCACCGACCACCAACAAAAGAAGTTGAATCAGTTGCAACTGACTCGATGGATCAAACCAGAGCATATGATCATTTCACAAGCAACCGGTTATCAGAAACCAGAACTAGAAATTTTCCAATTGGCAGAAACCGCCTTTGCTCTTGATCCAGAAACAACACTGTACGTAGGTGACAACTTTGATAATGATGTAGTGGGCTGCAAAAAAGCCGGTTGGCAAGCCTTGTGGTTCAATCATCGTCTTCGTCAGGCGCCTAATGGATTGGAAGATTTACCCGATGTGTCGATCACTGCTTTCTCGCAGCTCCAAGAAAGTATTGACGCCCTCTTGCAGCTTCCTGCATACGCCTATAACTAAAAAACATGGACCTTCGCTTCAAGCGGGTCCATGTTTTTTTGAATGCTTAATGTTCTTCGCCGATACTCAAAATTAAGCGAATATCTTCTTCGGTCATTTGTTGAAGCTGGGTTTCATTGCCTTGAATCACTTTTTGGAAAAGCTCACGCTTTTCTTGTTGCAATGCATCCATTCGTTCTTCAATGGTTCCTTCGGCGATCATTCGCCAGACTTCGACTACATTTTTTTGACCGATCCGATGGGCTCGTCCAGCGGCTTGTTCTTCCACTGCCGGGTTCCACCATAAATCGTATAAAATCACTGTATCTGCACCAGTCAGATTTAGTCCAGTTCCTCCTGCTTTTAATGAGATCAAGAAGACATCTTTTTCGCCACTATTAAAAGCATTGACCATCGTCAAACGATCTTGCGGCGGTGTGCTGCCACGCAAATAGAAGGATTCAAACCCTTCCTGGGCTAATTCTTCTTCAATGATCGAAAGCATACTGGTGAACTGAGAAAATAGCAGGACACGACGGCCATTTTCTTTGGCTGCTAAGAGTAAATCTTTGACCTGTTCAAGTTTCCCAGAAGACCCTTCGTAGTCCTCCACGAATAATCGAGGGTCACAGCAGATTTGCCGTAGACGAGTCAAGCCAGCCAAAATACTGATCCGATTTTTGCGGAAAGACGTAGAATCCATTTGCGCGATTTCTTCTCGCATTTGTCGCAAATACGCCAAATAAATTTTCTTTTGTTCCTCTGTTAGGACACTGTAATAATTTGTTTCCAGCTTTTGCGGCAAATCATGTAACACAGATTTTTTATCTCTTCGCAAAATGAAGGGTTTGATCATTTTTGCAATTTCCTGTGTAGATAGTTCCTTAAATTTCTGCTTGTTGGGGAAAAAGCCTGGCATAATCATTTGGAACAAGGACCACAATTCTTCTAAATTGTTCTCGATCGGTGTGCCACTGAGGGCGAACCGCTGCGGAACTTCCAAGGATCGCAATGCCTGTGCCGTTTTGGTCGCGCTGTTTTTGACCATCTGTGCTTCATCTAAAATCAAACACGATAGCTCTAGTGCTTGATAGGCATCAATGTCCTGACGCAAGCTTGCATACGAAGTAATTCGGACGTCCGCTGATTGCGCCATCTGCGCTTCTCGCTCTTCTTTCGTTCCACTGATGACAGTCGCTGAAATTGAAGGTGCGAACCGTTTGATTTCTTGCTGCCAGTTGAATGTTAGACTGGCTGGCGCCACGATCAACGCATTCAATTTTTGATGCTCTTGTTTCTCAGAAAGCAAATAGCTAATGGTTTGGACGGTCTTCCCTAACCCCATTTCATCAGCAAGAATGCCGCCAAATTGATAATGGCTCAACATTTTTAGCCAACGAAAGCCAACTTCTTGGTACTGCCGCAACTCAGCATGCAAGTTGTCTGGCAACTGTGCCTCAAAGTTTTCTGGATGGATCAAATCTTTCGTCATTTGCTGAAAGCCTGTGCTAAAACTCGCTTGATCGGCAAACTGTTCTTGCAGTAATAGCCCTTGATTCAATGGGACTTGGATTGCCCCGTTTTTCGTATCTAACGAGAGCCGCAATTTTTTGAGGGCAGCACTTGCTTCTTGAAACTCTTCCGACTCCAACGAAAGAACTTGACCATTTTCTGTGGTATAAAATTGCGCAGATTGCAACAGACTCCGCAAAACATCGTTGATCTCTGATTCTTGAATGCCGCTAACATCAAACTTGATATCCAACCAAGAACCATTCTCTTCAATCACGATTTCTGGTCGATGATGCTGGGCATCAAGGTAGAGTTCCCGCAGCTTCTTGCCGATCCGCACTTCCCCTAATTGTCTCAAGACCGGGATCTCTCTCGTAAAAAAGGTATAGAGTTGCTCACCTAGTGGTAGATTTTTTTGCCAATTTTTGCTGCTGGCTTGATAGCCAAAGGTTTCAATAATGGCTTCGATCCGTGCTTCTTGTTGGAAATCACGTAAAATCTCTGGATGATTTTCTGGCATGTATTGATGTTTTTCATCACTTGAAAAAACGACTTCTCCATAAGTAAAATCAACTTGTAGATCTACTTGACCTTTGATTTTCCGCAAGGAGAAAACTGCTTTCAATTCAGATTCTTCGATGTCATTTTGAACCTCAGGAGCCACTTGGACACGCCCAATTTTTCGCAAATAAGGCAAAACTTTCATAAAGAGATTCGCCAGCTCTTCTTTTGGATAATCAATGATTGGCTGTTCAAAACGTTTAAACAGCTGCTGCATCGTGACATAGATCTCCTTTTGCTCGACAGTCAATTCATAAAATGTTCCGTCCAACAGCCCCCAGTTATAATAACTAAGTAAGTGGTCGAAGTCTTTTACGAACTGCAGCGGAAAATGATCCGTTTCTTTTGTAACTGAAAACGTCAATGGTTCCCCCGATTGGAAGTCTACTTGGCTGACCTTGGTTTCACCAATGGTGATTTGCGTGTAGACATCATTGAATTGCAATAGCAGTTCTTTGCCGAATTCAACGGGCAGAAGCAAGTATTTTTTATCAAGTTTGCCATTGATTTGAATGCCCGCTTGCCCCATTAATTGTTGGGTTTGCGCGATTCCTGTCAATCGATTCAATAAAGCTCGATTTTTCTCATCAAAGGCATCCGCAGAAAGCAAAAAGGTCTGTTGCTTATTGGCCGCATATTGCTTGTTCTCTTGATACATCTGTAAAAATTTATAAATGTTTTTGACGACATAGGTCCTGGCCGTGCCGCGATGCCCGACCTTCAAAGAGACCCCTAAAATATCCATCTCTTGGTGATAAGGATTTGTCGCAATCGTATCTACCCGAAATTCAATCTGTAATGGTTTACTCGCTTCCTTTTCGCTGTCTAAGCGAGCAAAACCATTTGAAAACATCTCTGAAGCAGAGAAGGCCTTTTTGATGGGGGTTTGTTCATTGATTTTTCGTGTTTTTCCTTGTTGGCGTAAATAGAGTTCGACGGCCACCGTATGTTTGCAATAATGATGTTCTTCCCAATAGGGACATTGGCAATAATCCACTTCTTTGGCAGTAGCATCCAAAGTAACTAAATACAATTCTGTTCCGAGTACTTCTGCATGCCACACATTTTTTTCTTTATCCGGGGTGACAGACAGGACACGGCCTTCATTAAGATACGTTCTCCCCCGCTCGATTACTTTTTCTGGAATACTCCACTTCATAAGAGCCCTCCTCTCCTTATTCTTTTATTCGGATCCGGCTTTGCCCGCTGCCGTTGGTTTCTACGAAAACTTGCTGCAGGATCCTTGCCCGCAGTTCTCGAACATGACTGATGATCCCAATCATGCGCCCTTCATTTTCGATCATTTCTAATGCTTCCATCGCCATTTCCAATGATTCTTCATCAAGCGAGCCAAACCCTTCATCGATGAAAAGTGCTTCGATCTCAATCCCGCCAGCTCGTTGCTGGATCACATCTGCTAAAGAGATTGCTAACGCTAAGGCTGCAATAAAGCTTTCACCGCCTGACAGTGTATGTGCTCTTCTGACTTGACCGGCATTATCGTCATAGATGTCAATTTCTAAGCCTGTTGAGCTTCGATAGCTACCAACTTTATCCGCTAATTCAAATTGATAGCGGCCACGGGTCAAACGGGACAAGCGTTCATTGGCGACTTCTAAGATCTCCGTCAAAAATTGTTGCAACACATACCGTTCCAAGCTGGTTTTCTTCGTGTTTTCGCCATTGATGGTTTCTGCCAACTGTTGAAGTTGGCCTAATTGGGCAAGTTCTTCTACATTTTTCTGATAAATGACTTGCAACTCGTCAAATAACCGTTGATTGCTGTTGACCTTCTCCTGTTTGCGAACCGTTTCTTGCTGTAATTTCTCCATCACAGTCTGCAACTGAAGGTAGGTCGTTTCCAATTGGATTAAATCCATTGTCGCCTGCTCTTTTAATTGGGTATCTAGCAATATCAGACGCTGTTGAACAAACGCCGTTTCTTGCTCATAGGTTTTGATTTCTTCTGTCAGAAGGGTTGTTTGAGGAGCTTGGGCAATCAATTCCCGCATTGCTTCTTCAGTCATCGCTGCTTCTTGCAATCGTTGCATCAGCCGTTGTTCTGCTTTCGCCTTGGCGGCTTGCTTTTCTTCGAAAAATTGTTGTACATTCTTCAACTTCTCTGAAAGGATCGCTTGCTGCTCTTTGATCTGTGCTTCTTGCCGGGCATCCGCCTCGATTTGTTGCGTATATTCCCTTAGTAAAAGATGAATTGACGCTAAATCGGCTTGTAGTTGTTGGTAAGTAGCACCACCAAGTTGTTCTTGCAAAGAGGCCAATTTTCCTGCCGCAAGTTGGCGCGCTTCCTCGGCCTTTTTTGCTTGCTCACTGACTTGCTGATAGGATTCATCTAACTTTGTCAATTGCCCCTTTACTGCCTGATATGTTTTTTGCGCTGCTTCGTAAGAGGAGGCTTTTTGCTGATTGATAGATTGTCGTTTTTTTAATTCCTGTGCAATCGTTTCTTCAGTAAGCTTCTCTTGCGTTTCGAAAGGCTGTAACCTAGCGTATGCCTGCTGAACGTCGTTCCAAGCAGCAGCCGCTTGCTTTTCCGCCGAAACGCTTGTCGCTTGCCATTCATTGATCCGCAATAACGCTTGTTCTTGAAGCGTTTGATTTGCCGATACCTGCTGTTGGACTATCGTCAATTTTTCTTGCATTTGCTCAAGTCTTTGCTCACTCGCAAGAATGTCCTCAATGGGATAGGTCGTATGCTCCTGTGCATTCGGATGATCCAATGATCCACACACGGGACAAGGTTCATTTTCTTCCAATAAAAGACGAAGCCGCGCAATTTGCATCCGAGCATTTTGACTGGTTTCTTGTTTTAGCGTTTTTTGCAGCTCTAGCAAAGATGTTTCTAGTTGCTGTTTTTCAAGGACCAAATCCGAATGAATTTGTTGTTGTTCCCCTGTTTTTTGCTCTGCTTCACGAACCAGTGCCTTTGCTTGCTGCCATTTTTCAATTAGCAATTGTGTTTCAGCTAGTTTTAATGCTTCTGTTTGAAATGTTCTTAACGTTTCAATTTTTTCTACCAGTTGCTGCTCTTGTGTTTTGGTGTTAGCAAGCACTTGAGTAATTTTGGTCAATTTGCTCGTTTGCTGCTGTGCTGCTTTTTCCTGCTGTGCCACTTCTTCTCGCTGCTTTTCTGTGCGTTGCGCCAATGGAATCTGCTGCTGGATCTGTTGGCTTCTTTGATTGGCAGCTTCATGCTTTTTCTTAGTCTCTTCGATCAACGGTCTTTGATCTTGCCAGCTTACTTGTTGCCGCTGAACATCTTGCAACAGCTGCTTCGTTTCGTCGATTTGCTGTGCTGCTTGCTGCGCTTCATTTACGCGTTCTTCTTTTTGCTGCATGATTTCTTGATGTTCAAGCGCCCACACAAGTTGAGTCAATCGTGCTTTTTTTTGATCGATCTCGTTTTTTTGGGCATTCAACAGTTGTGCTTTTTCTTGTAGTTCTTGCCATTCGATCCGAGCATTTTCGATTTCTTTTGCACGGTAAAAGGCATCTTGCGCAGCTTTCATTTCTTGCGTTGCCTGGTCTTTTCTCTGCAATAACTTTTGAAGTTGAATCTGTTGTTTCTCTAAATCTTGCGCCCATAAAGTCAGACATTCCGCAACCGTTAAAACTTCTTGCACTTCTTCCCATTCAAAACGCTCCATGATCTGCGAAGCGACTAGTTGCTGATGTTCAAGCTTTCTACTTTGTGCTTTGACTTGCTCTTTTAGCCATTCATTAAATTGCTGGTACATTTCTGTACCAAATAGATTTCGTAAAACCCGTTCTTTCTCGTTACTACTGGAAATCAGAAAATTACGAAATTCTCCTTGCGGCAACATCATGATTTGAAAAAACTGTTTTGCATCCAGCTGCAGCAGATCCTTGATAAACGCATCAACTTCTGTCCGTTTACTGATCTGCTTTTTCTCTTTGCCATCGGCGTCAAAAATCGTCAATTGAACTTTTGCCGTTTGGTTAGTGACACCGTCACCACGTTTTTTTGCTAACGTCTGTTCCGGTTTCCGTTGGATCTGGTAGGTAAAACGCTGATGTTCAAAAGTAAACGTGACGCTGGTCTCTTCGGTTGGTGAAGCAAACATCGATCGCATTTCTTTGCCTGAGCGCAGATTCCCCGATGTTTCACCGAACAAGGCAAACGTCATTCCATCGAAAATCGTCGTTTTTCCTGCACCAGTTTTACCGCTGATCAAAAACAACCCGCCAGCTTGCAGCTGACTAAAATCCAATTTTTCATCAATGAATGGACCAAAATTTTTCATTTGTAAAGACTTCGGTTGCATGACTATTCCCTCTTTTCCACGACAAATGCTTCATTTAATCCTTGTTCGATCCATTTGGTTTGTGAATCGAGCAATGAATCTCCCGTCATTTCTTGAAAAAAATGACTGATCAAGGTCTGCGGGTCGGTTTCTCGTGTCGTTAGCTGTCTTTTTTTCGTCTGTTCTCGTCCATTCAACCGTTCGACAGACAAAATAAATGGATAGATTTTTCGCAACTGATTCATCATATTTGGAATCACAGCACGATCCGTCAGCAGAAAATGCCAAAACGCCTCACGATCCAGATCACGGTAAAAAACCGGATCGATCAACTCCTCAAAGGACGCCGTCAGCTGCTGGATATCCCTTTTTGGTGTCAGTGGAATAAATTCATTGGTATCTTTTACGGTATCAATAAGATAGATCCCTTTTTGGTTCGTCCGTTCAGAAAGGGAAAATTTCAGTGGTGAGCCGCTGTACCCGATCTTTGGGTGTTTGAGAGCCGTATTGGCATGTAAATGGCCTAAAACAACCCGATCAAAAGGCGCAAAAGCGGTGGTCGGTACGCTGTCCAATCCGCCAACTTGAATTTTTGTTTCTGAATCTGTTTGGCTAGAACCCGCCACAAAAAAATGGGTCACTAGCACTTGCTTTTTGGACGAGTCAAAGTTCTTGGTCATCTCCTCAATGACTCTTTGGACACTATCAGAAATCTTCATTAATGGTTCATCAAAAAACAAGCGGGCCTCGATGGGTTCGAAATACGGTAGTAAAAAGAATTGTGTATCGTCAAACTCAACCGGGTGCAAACTTTGTTCGATGCTGGTGGACAGGTAAAAGCGTGTTTGTTGAAACCACTGACTGCCGGTTTCTAAACGAGTTGGACTATCATGATTTCCTGAGATAGCCAATAATGGCAGTTCATTCGTTAAATTGATTTCAGCGATTTTTTCATTTAGTAATTTGACTGCATCAACAGCAGGAACCGAACGATCATAAAGGTCCCCCGCAATGACGATGGCATCGACCTTTTCTGCTCTTGCTAGCGCTATGATTTGATCAATGATTGCTCGTTGGTCTTCCAGCAGATCATAGCCATGTAGTTTTTTTCCGATGTGCCAATCAGCTGTATGTATAAAGCGCATTTCTTCACCTTCTTAAAAAATATCCTTCCAATCATTATACCACTTTCCCTGATCGTTAGACATCTCTCTTCCAGCGAAATTTCATTTACCACCCATTTTTGATAAAAATAGCGAACACCTAACATCATTATGTTGAAATGTTTTTTCAATTATAAATTTATATCTTGAAATATAATTACACTTCATTTACAATGAGTGTGAAATCGAATTCAACAATCGCTTTCATCACTATTCTAAAAGAAAGGAGAAACGATATGCTTGCAATAGGACTCATGTCAGGAACCAGTTTGGATGGAATCGACGCTGCTTTAGTAAAAATCAACGGCTGCGGTATCGAAACTGACGTCCAGCTGATGGAAATGCTCACACTGCCCATTGATGAAGAATTGAAGGAACGAATAAAAACTGCTTGTGATCCGGTGGAATCAAATGTTCCCCTCATCTGCCAATTAAATACTGAATTAGGGTATCAATTTTTGAAAGCGTGTCAAATCCTCTGCCAAAAAGCCGGTATTGAAGAAAAAAGCATTGATTTTGTTGCCAGCCACGGACAAACGATCTGGCACTCCCCCGATGCTGATCCAGCGAAAAACAGCACCTTGCAAATTGGCGAACCTTCGATTATTGCTTATGGCTTACAAACGAAAGTCGTCGCCGATTTCCGAGTGATGGATATGGCTGCTGGCGGGCAAGGAGCGCCCCTTGTACCTTATACGGACTATCTGCTCTATCAATCAAACGATAAAAATCGTTTATTGCAAAATATTGGCGGCATCGGCAACGTTACGGTTCTGCCTAAAAATGGTGGCTTAAGCGAATTATATGCTTTTGATACAGGTCCAGGAAACATGGTCATCGATGAACTAATGGTTCAGCTATTCGGTCAGCCTTATGATGCGTTTGGCGAAACAGCCCGAGCGGGAGCAATTATACCCACCTTGCAAAAGGAATTAAGAACTCATTTTTATTTGTCCCAGCAACCGCCGAAAAGCACTGGACGTGAACAATTTGGCAAACATTTTGTGCAGCAGCTAATGACCGAATATCCCCAAGTAGCATCGGAAGACTTGGTGAGGACTTTAACCGATTTCACCGCATTTTCCATTGCTGACAGTTACCAAAGGTTCATTTTCCCTCAGTTGGGAACAAATGATATTGAAGTGATTCTTTCAGGTGGTGGCGCCCATAACCATCTGCTGATTGAGATGATCAAAGGCTATTTACCCGAAACAGTAGCCGTTGTAACACAAGATGACATTGGCGGTTCGAACGATGCCAAAGAAGCGGTGGCTTTCGCCATCTTAGGAAATGAAACCCTTCACAGCCGTGTCAACAATGCCCCTGCAGCAACCGGGGCAGCCCAAGGCGTGATTTTAGGAAAAATCATTCCGAATCCATGGGAAACAATAATGTAAAACATCTTAGGAGGATAAACCATGTTAGATAAATTCACTCAGTTCATCGAACGCCATCTGGCAGGACCGATGGAAAAACTTGGCAGCCAGCGTCATTTGCGAGCGGTTCGTGACGGGATCGTTTCAACATTGCCATTGATTATCGTCAGTTCGTTCTTTATGATTTTAGCCTTTCCACCGCTACCTCAAAGTTGGGGCATCTATCAATTCTTGTCTAGCAATGCCACAACCATCTTATTGCCTTATCGAATGACGATGTACATTATGAGCTTGTATGCTGCATTCGGGATTGGATACAGTCTTTCTCGCTCTTATAAGCTTGATGGTCTTTCAGGCGGGATCTTAGCTACGACCGCCTTCTTACTGACCTTCACCCCGGTCAATATCCCAGCAGAAGCGTTGGATGCTGCCGGAACGGTCGGTTTTGTCTTGCCAATGGCCAATTTAGGGAGTGCTGGTATGTTTGTGGCGATCATCACCTCGATTCTTGCCGTTGAAATCTATCGGTTAACGGACAAATCGAAATTCAAAATCACGATGCCAGAACAAGTCCCACCTGCAGTCGCTCGCTCTTTTGAAGCCTTGACTCCCACTTTAGTGATCATTTTAGGAATGGGCGCGATCACTTACTATATCGGTTTTGACTGGCACACGATCGTGGCAAAAGTGGTCGATCCTTTAGTCAGTGCCGCAGATACCTTGCCAAGTGTGCTTTTG
Source organism: Enterococcus sp. AZ149 (assembly GCF_051714285.1). NCBI lineage: Bacteria > Bacillati > Bacillota > Bacilli > Lactobacillales > Enterococcaceae > Enterococcus > Enterococcus sp. AZ149. Next base: position 1,302,796 of record NZ_JBIORO010000001.1, on the reverse strand, counting down.
ATCACCTTCTTGACGACCTTCTTCTGGTCATTCGGGATCCATGGTGCTTCTATCGTTGGTTCACTGGCTCGTCCATTATGGTTACAGTTGTTAGAAGGAAATACAACAGCGCTTGCATCGGGAGATATGATTCCCAATATTGCAGCCGAACCATTTTATCAATGGTTCATCTGGATCGGTGGGGCTGGTTCAACGATTGGTTTGGCTATCTTGTTAGCGTTTCGCACCAAATCGGAATTCGGTTCAAAACTAGGAAAAACAGCCTTGATTCCAGCTATTTTCAACATCAACGAACCACTGATATTCGGTACACCGATCGTCTTGAATCCAATCTTGATCCCACCATTCATCATTGCGCCTTTAATCAATGGTGTCATTGCATGGGTCGCCACCTCAGCAGGTTTAGTCAATGCCGTCACGGTCAATGCCCCTTGGACATTGCCTGGACCAATTGGTGCTTTCTTAGCGACTGGCGGCGATTGGCGTGCGATCGTGCTGAATGTTCTTTTGATTCTTTTATCGATTCTGATCTATTACCCATTCGTAAAAATCTATGACAAAAACGAATTGGAAAAAGAAAATCAACCAGTCACACAATAATTTGTTGATAAAGGTCGGACGAAGCACCCATCAAGACAATCGGAAGAAGCGCTCCACAGCAGCATTTTTCGATACTAAGAGGTGCTTCGTACGATTTTTTTAGAAAGAGGGAAAACCATTGAAACGAGAAATTGGCCTTTCGATTTACCCCGACCATAGCGATCCTTTACTGGATCAAGACTATTTAAAAAAAGCTGCTGCCCTTGGTTACTCTCGCTTATTTATGAGTATGCTAGAAGTCAGTGAAGGCAAAGAGACCGTCAGAAAGAAATTCTCTTCGATTATCGGGTTTGCCAAGAACCTTGGGTTTGAAACGATTTTAGATATTTCCCCAGCTGTTTTTAGTGATCTGGCGATCTCTTATGACGATCTAAGCTTCTTTGCAGAATTAGGTGCGGACGGTATCCGCTTGGATCAAGGGTTTGATGGCAGCAAAGAAGCCCAACTGACCTTCAATCCATTCGGCTTGGCGATTGAATTAAACATGAGTAATGATGTGAACTATTTAGAAAATATCCTTTCTTATCAAGCCAATGAACCTTTTTTATATGGCTGCCACAATTTTTACCCCCAACGAGGCACAGGATTAACGGAGGCTTTTTTCCGCAACTGCAGTCAACGTTTTAAAAAAAATGGGTTGAAAACAGCCGCCTTCATCACTAGTCAATCAGCCAAAATTGGCCCTTGGGAAGTCAATGATGGCCTGCCAACCTTAGAATCTTGTCGCGATTTACCTTTGGCGTTGCAAGGAAAGCTGCTTTTTGCTTCTGGGTTGATCGATACGGTGATTATTGGCAATGCCTATGCGTCGGATGCAGAACTGAAAGCTCTGGCGGCGATCGATCGCTACAAACTGACCTTTGGCGTTTCCGTAGAAGCAGAAGCCAGCGAAATCGAACGGAGGATATTAGCTGAAACCAATCATTTTCGTCGCGGTGACAGTAATGCGTTAGTCGCTCGTTCCACACAATCACGGGTGAAATACCGTCCCATCGAAAACCTCCCTCATACAAACCAAGAACCGTTTGCTTATGGGGACATCGTTATCGGCAATGATACCTTTGGTCAGTACAAAAACGAATTGCAGATCGTTTTGACCCCTCACCAAGACGCCCGAAAAAACAAAGTCGGTGCTATCCCAAAAGAGGAGTTGCCTTTGTTGGAATATTTGAAACCATGGACCAAATTTGCTTTCGAATTGTTGGATTAAATCATTAGAAAAAAGCCGCTGATCACAAAAGGATCAACGGCTTTTCTTAGGTATTAATCTTCTCTTTTGGACTCATCGATTTGATAAACAAATGACGGATCGATCGCTTGATCCAGTGTGTCAAATGCACCTTGGATGCGCCGTTCCACTTCCGCCAAGCCCTCTTTGTCCATCTTTTTGATGTCACTGATATCGATTGGCTCCCCAAAACGGACAGTCACTCGCTTGCGTTTAAATAAATCCTTTAATGTCAGCGGTCCTTGATAAACAGAGGGAACGATCTTGACTTTGGCCATTTTCGCGATCAACGCCATGCCACCTTTTAAGGCCGTTGCATGTCTCGTACCACTTGGGAACATGATCAAGCTAAGATCGGTTTCCTTCAAGATTTTGACTGGCGTCTTTACCGCGCTCGGTCCTGGTTTGTCCCGTTTGACTGGAAAAGCATTGGCATGAATCAAAATGAACCGTAAAATCGGGTTTTTGAACAGCTCTTCTTTCGCCATAAAACTGAATTTCTTTGGCCGAGCAGCCACTGCTAGGTACAATGGATCCCACCAGGTTCGGTGAGGAGCCACTAAAATATAGTTTTCATTTTTAGGTAAAACCTCTTTGTTTTGATAACGAGCATTGCCGTTGATCAAAAATAATACTACGCGAACCACACCGCGCATAAAGCGAAAAAACATACTCATTTTCCTTTCTATTTCTCTCCTATTCAAGTATGCAAAAAAACGGTTTAAATGACAAGCCTTTTTTAGCGTTTCCCATTATTCTTAATCGTAGTATAATACATTGAAATGAATTTAGAACAGGAGTATGCTTCATGTTGCAACCGAACGAACGCATTGACCAATTGTATGCCGATGACATCAAGATTATTCAGAGTTCCGAAGTTTTTTCTTTTTCATTAGATGCTGTCTTATTAGCCAATTACGCTAGAGTACCAAAAAGAGGTGTGATCGTTGACCTTTGTGCAGGGAATGGCGCAGTCGGTTTATTTATCAGCAGAAAAACGACTGCTCATATTTATCAGGTCGAATTGCAGGAACGCTTAGCGGATATGGCGCAGCGCAGTATCGAATTAAATGACTTGCAAGAACAGCTGACGGTCTATCCTATGGATTTGAAGAATCTCTTTCAAAAAATCAAACCTGATTCCGTCGATCTTTTGGTCTGCAATCCGCCTTATTTTAAAAATATACCGACGGCGATCAAAAACCCGAATCCCTATTTAGCGATCGCCCGGCACGAGATCACCACAAATTTAGATGAAGTGATCCAAACCGCCAGTAAAGCGTTAAAAATGAATGGAAGGTTTGCGATGGTTCATCGCCCGGATCGCTTTCTCGATATTTTGGACAATATGCGCACCCATCGAATCGCGCCAAAACGAGTCCGCTTCGTCTATCCGAAAGTAGGCAAAGAGGCCAATATTTTATTGATTGAAGGAATCAAGGATGGTAAGGCGGAAGGGTTTAAAATTGATTCTCCTCTCATTACCTATGATGAAACGGGCTCTTATAGTCCAGAAGTGAAGGCGATGCTCTATGGCTGCTGACAACCATTACTTTTATGTCTTACGTTGCAACGACCAATCCTTTTACGGCGGCTATACTACCGATTTGAGTCGCCGCTTATTAGAGCATAACAAAGGGATCGGGGCAAAATATACCCGTCCCGCTAGTCGCAGACCCTTGCAAATGATCCATGCGGAAAGCTTTTCCACTCGCAGTAAAGCCACTCAAGCAGAAGCCGCCTTCAAAAAATTGCCTCGCAAAAAGAAAGAGGACTACCTGATCAGTCATAGGAAAAGCAATGTTCTCTGACCAAGCATGCAAAAAACTACCTGCGCACGGAAGTTTCCTTCTTGAGGGAGCTTTCTTTCGTGACTTAGGTAGTTTTTTTATCGTTATTCATTCCTATTCGGTAACGCCCATTGGGTTTGACTTTTCCCAAATTCTTTCGGGATCACAGAATCAACGGATTGATATTCGAGGGTTTCTTGGGACTTTGGAATCGTAATTGCCGTTAAATAGTTGTTGGTTTCGGAATAGAAACCAATTGTTTCAAAGGAAGGATCAGTCAAATGGTATTGAACCCCCTGCAGTTTAGCAGTTGTTTCCTCATCCACAAAAGTCGGTTGATAGCGAGCATAGTAAACCTGGGCGCCCATTTTAAAATATACGGAGTTATGAGCAGAACCAAGAAATTCAATCTCCCGTTCCACCGGTATTGCTTGATAGATTCCTAAAGTTTCAATCGCTTCATTGCTTTGGATGCGCTGATAAATTGCTGTAGTATCAGATTCGTAATATTTATAGCCTAGAAACATCTTTTCGCGATCTCGGATATTCGGTGTGATCAGCGCATTATACGTTTTGAATTCACCATACACTTGATCCCCAATAAAAAAACCTAATAGACACGTAACGACTATGCCGCCAAGCAATAGCGTCACTTTTGGGTTGCGGTTTTCTCGATAAAGCAGAACCATCAGGAACCCTAATAACGCAATCAGACCAACTACCATGAGAATTGGTAGGATCACATAATAAAAACGCTCACTTTGCAGCCATTTTTCGCTCGTCATAAATGCAACCATTTTTTATTCCTCTTCGATTCCTCACTACTCACTGTCTTACCTTTGGTCAAACAGTAGAAGGATCGTCCTTTCATCCCTTTTCATGCCAATTATCCTCAAGGCGCTCAATTCCCATATAAGTTCTTATGAGATTAATTTTACCATAACTATGTAGAAAAGATAAGTGTTAGATGAATTGCTTTTCACAACAAACATCCATTGACAAAAGGAGGGTTTTATCAGATAATATTAATGCTAATCGGGAATGAATGTCTCCCTCAGTTCTTACTGAAACCGCAATTTTGCTAATGACTTCTACCACTTTTTTTAGTGTGTAGCAGTCATTTTTTTATTTTCACTAGGTCGTCGTATTTGCAGGAGCATTGTTCCTATATTCTTTTTAAAGGATCGTGATAGAAATGATGAAACAAAAAACAACTAATTGGGAACTGACTGCTTTAGGTGTGGTCAGTCTGGTTATTGGCGTATTCGCTGGAGCCGTCGACACCTTCTTTGGGAAAATCCTACTTTCCTTAAGCGCCTTTCGTGATAGTCATTTTTTGCCCTTGATTCTCTTTTTACCCATTATCGGCATTTGTTTTACTTACCTGTTCCAAAAGTACGGTGACCGAAGTCCTCAGGGAATGAATTTAGTGTTTTTAGTCGGACATGAAGAAGAAAAAGACATTCCGTTGCGCTTGATTCCTTTTGTAATGGTGGGAACCTGGCTGACGCATTTATTTGGAGGAAGCGCTGGCAGAGAAGGGGTTGCGGTTCAGTTAGGTGCCACCATCGCCAATCGCTTAGGAAAATGGCTGCGACTAGAAAAGTACGCCAGCACCCTGATCATGATTGGGATGGCTGCGGGATTTGCTGGTTTATTTGAAACCCCGATCGCTGCGACGTTCTTCGCACTGGAGGTACTTGTCATCGGTAAATTCAGTCATCATGCACTCTTACCAACTTTGCTGGCTGCTTTCACCGCTAGTACGACTTCTCAATTGTTAGGATTAGAAAAATTTAGTTTTGCTTTGTCACCGTCCCCCGATTTGACTTTGGCTGTTTTTCTGAAATTACTTTTGATTGGCTTAATATTTGGTATTGTTGGTGGCAGCTTTGCGGGATTATTAGAAACGATGAAACGGATCATGAAACGACGCTTTCCTCATCCTCTCTGGCGCATTGGCATCGGTTCACTCGTGCTAGTCTTACTTTTTGTCCTTTTGTATCATGGTCGTTATTCAGGTTTAGGAACGAATTTGATCAGCGCTAGTTTCACGAATCAACCAATCTATTCTTATGACTGGCTGCTTAAGATGGTGTTAACTGTACTGACTATCAGTATTGGTTTTTTGGGCGGAGAAGTCACCCCTTTGTTTGCGATCGGCGCCTCTTTGGGCGTCGTGCTGGCACCGCTCTTCGGACTGCCTATCGAACTGGTGGCAGCCCTAGGCTATGCCAGTGTCTTTGGCAGTGCTACTAGCACTTTATTTGCACCGATCTTTATCGGTGGGGAAGTCTTTGGCTTTGAAAATCTGCCCTTGTTTGTGATCGTCTGCTCCGTCGCCTACTTTATCAGTAAACCCTATAGTATTTATCCCTTACAAAAATCATTGGCAGACGGGAAATGATTCACTTTTGATCCCTCCTCCAGAGCAAAAGAAAAAACCGCGAACAAGTCGCGGTTTTTTTCTTATTTCGCACGTTTTAAGTAGGTACCTTCAGCTGTATTGATTTCTAGCATTTCGCCTTCTTCAACAAAGTCAGGAACATTGACAACTAAGCCAGTTTCCATCGTTGCTGGCTTGCCTGAACCAGTCACAGTCGCCCCTTTGATCGACGGCTGTGTTTCAACAACCTTTAAGATTACGCTTGATGGTAGTTGAACGCCGATTACTTCGCTGCCGAAGAATTGGATTTTTACTTCCATGTTTTCAAGAATAAATTTCATTTCTTCTTCTACCACTTCAACTGGAATTTCATATTGTTCATACGTTTCCAGATCCATGAAGAATGCTGTATCATCCATTGTGTATAGATATTGTACAGCTTTCGTATCAATATGCGCTTTTTCAAATTTTTCTTCTGGACGGAAGGTTGTATCATAAGTCGAACCAGTCCGAACGTCCCGTAATTTCATACGCATAACCGTATTTCCCTTACCTGGTTTGTGATGGCTAGCATCTAATACTTTGATAAGTTTGCCGTCTTGAACGAATGTCATTCCAGCTCTTAAGTCACTTGCATTGATCATAATTTTGAAATCTCCTTCACTATGTGATAATCCTTGTCTATTGTATCAAAAAAAGCTGCTTTATTCTAGCTAAATCAGTGGGAAGGTCGCACAAGTTTACGGCGTTTCTCCATATAGTGAGGGTCATACTCATCTGTCTCAATATAAATATAGACTTTTTTATCTGCCATCTGGTGTCGAATCTCGGCTTCAATCTCATTAATGATCTCATAGCCGACCTCTTCTTGTTTCGAGGCAATATCAACTTTTGCCGCAATCAAAATTTCTGATGGTCCTAAATGCACCGTTTTAACATCAATCAAGCGATCAACATCTGGCCGTTCAAATGCTCTTTTGATCACTGCTAGATCCCGTTTTGTGACACTTTCGCCAATCAGTAGACTGTAAAATTCGCGGGCTAAGAAAATGGCTGCTACCATCAATAAAAGACCAATCAACAAACCACTGAAGGCATCAAAAAATGCGTTACCCGTAATCATGGTTAAAATCGTACCAAATAGTGCGATCATTAGGCCGATCATTGCACAAAAGTCTTCTGTGAAAATGATCAGAATCTCACTATGCCGACTTTCTTTCAAAAAACGATAGATTGGTTGACGTTCCACATTCAGTTCGCGGATCTCCTTGATCGCGATCCACAACGAACTTCCTTCAACGATCATCCCGAAAATCAAAATAGCGATCACCAACCAAGCGTTACCAACTTCATGGGCAGGATGCAGCAGCTTTTCTACCGCTTCCATCACACCGAGTGCGCCCCCACCAAAGAAGAGCATCATCGCAACGATCGTGCTAAAAAAATATTTCGCCCGACCTTCTCCAAACTGATGCAGTTCACTTTGGCCCTTTGTTGCCCGTTTATCCCCGATCAATAAAAAGATTTGATTGCTACAATCCACGACACTATGAATGCTTTCATTCAACATGGCTGCACTGCCACTTAGTGCATAACCGACAAACTTACTAATAGCCACCAAAATATTTGAGATCAGGGCAGCGATGACCGCCATCATACCATTTGCTTTCTTTTCCACACCTTACGCTTCCTCTCATCAATAAACTCCCTGCTTATTATGCAACTATTCTTCACGAATGGATCAAGCTGCCTCTAGTTCCTCAATCAACAGGTGCTTGCTTTTTCAACTTCGCCTCTCTACGGCTGATTTTTTTGGTCCAAAAACCGCCCGAAATATACTTGGGTTCATAGCTGATGATAAACGCTCGTTCTTCCACCGCTTTGATGGTTTGATAGAGCTTTTTCTCACTTTTTCTTTGGGAAAGAATCTCTAAAATCAGTCGTGGCCCTTCTAAGCCTTCTCCATAACTTTGTGTAACTCCGTAGCCTTCTTGTCGTAAGATCTTAGGCAAACTTTTTTCCTCATCCGTATTACTAGGTAGGATCACTGTGACCATTGTATAGCCCAGAGCCAGCTTATCTTCGATTTTGATACCAATACTGACTCCTGCAGCATAACCTAATGCATAGAATAAGAGATTCAGCGGGTTATCCAAACGATCCAATACCATAGATAAGCCTAAAATATAGATCGTGATTTCGATCATACTCACTAATGGGGCAATCACGCGATACCCTTTCATTGTCAATAAAAATCGCAGTGTGTTCAATGTGACATAGGCGAGATTGATAAAGAAAATCATCGCCAGCATTTGTAGATCAACTTCCATCTTTGATTCCCCCTTGTTCTTAGCATATCAAAAGGCAAGAGAAAATTAAAATATTTGAGCAGGATTTAATTACTAAAATAGCTAAATAAAATTTATACTGGGGAAGATATAGTGCTTAAGTGATTTCATTGATCACTACCATGTCATGATTTTGCTCATTGGTCCATTGCCTGTGGTTTCACTCTCTTCTATTGATCGAAAAGCATATCCACCAAAGTGGGAAAAGCAGTTTAAACCACCGCTCGTCTGTTTCAGACAAAAAAGAAGTCCAATGGCAACTGGACTTCTTTTTGTCTGAGCAACTTTTACAGTGTTCGATCATATTCACGATTGCAGAACATGCTTACTTGTTTTCCAAGGGGTTATTCGTCAGCACCAGGTACGAAACTCAGCTCCCAACGAAGGGTTCCTTGATAACTTGTTGCTTGCGGCCTCGCGCCAATAGGGATTTCCAGCTCGACACTTTTTTGCATGGTATGCTCGTTTCCATAGCGTTGAATCCAAGTACCCGTCCCTTGATTTTCATTGGCACGTGCAATCACTTGGTTCTGCGGTCCTAGCTCAATTGCTTCAACGTAGTCTGGTGCTTCAGAGCGATTTTCTTTAGAGGTGACCATTTCAATATTATTCAAATGCACACTCGCTCCTTTTAAATAGTGCTTAAACGCATCCGTGCTTACGAACCCTTCCTCAGATAATCGGGCACTCAAGGTCCAGCCATTTGGGAGAAATCGACGATCGGAAACCTGAATATAGTTTGGTCGTTCGGTTGATTCATGATCATCCACTGAAGAAATTCGTTGCGGACGCGCCGGATAGCGGCTTGTCGACGAGCGAATCGGTACTGTACCAAAATCGAATTGTGAAACAAAGTCTATACTGATAAACCCGCGATTTTCTGGTATCAATGGTGGATTTTCAGGTAGAATCGGTTGATCAGGATCAAGGGGATCTTTTGGGTCAACGTCACCAATGGGTTCCACAGTGGTTGATGCTTCTGCCCATTTACCATCAAGAAATGCCTGAGCGGTGACCACCTCACCTTGTGTAAAATACTGGAAAGGTTCTAAATCAGATAGATCAAGTAAATAGTGCCCATTTTCACCCGCTTGTGTGTGAAAGTACTCGCTATTGCCGGCACTATCGACTGGCGTTTCAAGCGTCGGTTCTGGCATCAGCCCCTCTCTTTGAAATCGAAGGTAGCTACCAGGATTGGCGGTTCCCGAAATCGTATAGGCATTAGGTAAGGTTCTATCTTCTGTCAAAGGATCGATGGTCACCGTGATGTCTGGGATTCTCTCAAATAATAGACGTTGTGAACGAGAAGCAAACTGCGAGGCAAACCCTCGACTTGTTTCCTCATTCAGTGAAGATACATTGGTCACATTGGTGTTGGTTCCGGAAATCGCCGCAGTCATGGACAGAATCGGTTGCCACTGAAAATCAGATGGATCTCCTGTATTTCCATGCCGCCACTGGCGAATCGCCTGATTCTTTGCAGTGATTCCTCCCCCTTCAATTAGACCATTTGTGGTGGTCGTTATGGCGCGGGTTCTTTGCAAATTGACACGCTTGGCATCGTCGATCGTCAATCTTGCGGGATTGTTGGCACCGGTAAAGAAAAGTAGCCGTTGGACAGCTTGTGGGCTGTCCGAACGAATATCTAAGGTAGCATCTTTGCCCACGTTGAGATTGCCAGTCGTGCCAGAGAAGTGGAAGATATTTGCGGTTGTATTTTGATTTGTTGCTTCAACCTCTAAGGTGCTGCTGTCTTCTAAGGTGACATGCGTATTGGCACTTAACCAGAAAATATGACTGTACAACGTTCGGTTTGTAGCAGTAACTGACAAGCGACTTTTTTCCATTAAGCGAATATCATGGGGCGTGCCTGATGTGATGACTGCCGGACTGTTGTTTTGTGTATTTAATGCCAATTCCGCACCTTTTCCTAACTCAATGCGTCCATTGCCAGCGACAAAGCGAATATTGGCACCGCCTGCTTCGCCAGCTGAACCGTTGGCATTTAATGATAGTCGGGCATTATTCCCTAGTATGAGACGCGCATTCGTATTATAAAAATCAAGATTTCCTGAGCTGATCGTCGACATTTCGACGTTTGCTCCCTCACGAAGCTCGATTTGGTTGATTTCAAAATTCGCTTGGGTGTTCGAGTGAATCATCCAAGAAGCATTGAAGTCTGATGTATATCTAGGCGTTTGGTGTGAAACCGAATGTCCAGAAAAGCTGGCTCGAGAGTGCAAACCGTAAAACAACTGATTGCCAGTATGGTTGAGATTGTGGTACCGAATGATTGAACGCTGCTGATTTGACATGTTCAAATCATGATATTCAATTGCCCCCCAAAAGTTTCCATGGTAAAGTTCCAAATTTTGCAAGGTAATGTCCCATGGGGAATCAGGATTGACACTGGAATCGCGGAAACAGATCGCTACGGCTCTAAGATCCATCTGAAAGGTGTCGAGACCATCGATGATTAACGTTCTTGAAACTCTCGAGGCATTGATATAAACATAGGCTAATCCGCCATTAGGATTGGCGCTGCTGCTCCAGCCGTCAATTCCCGTAATGCCTAAACGAGGATTATCGTTCGTTTGAAAACTGGCTGTCAAATAAATATAATTGACCGTCGGATCGACCATTGCAGCCATAAATTCGACCCAGTTAGCAACCCCTCTCTTTTTTACGTCGTCGCCTAACAGATATAGATTGCCAGGATCTGACTCTGATTCGTCAGGAATCTGGCTTTCTATTTCCTTCTCTTTTGGTAATTGATCCTCTTTGTCCTCTTGATCGAATTGGTCAGTGGAGTCACTCGAATCGGTTAGCGCATCCTCTTGTGTATCCGTAGGGTTTGTCTCCCGTGCTTCCTTTATTTCAAGTCTTATCATTGATTCTGCTACTTCAAATGGAAACGCCCCTGCTGTATCAACTACCAATGGAACCAAAAAATCACTTCTAGGGATATCAGTCGTTAGTTTCCAACCATTCTCTTCAGTGGTTGACATAATTTTGACTCCCTTTGGCAACTCCTCTTCAACAAAAACCGCAGATTGCGGCAACCGGATCGCTATTTCACTAATGGGACGGCCCGTATGAAACGCAACTAGTAACATGTCTCCTACAGTCCCGGCTTTCGTTGATTCATCAAAATAAATGGCAACTTTTCCCTCAGCCTCTTTCTCTCGTATCGGTTCGAATGGGTCACTCGCAACCGTTTCTTCCTCCAGCTGTGCAGCAAAGAAAATGTTTGAAGAAAACACACTCATGGTTGAAAAAAAGTAGAGTCCTCCAAGTAAGCCAATAATGATGGTGAAATATACCATTCTCTTTTTCTTGTTCATTTGTTGATGCCCCACCTTTCAGCGTATCTTTCACTTGAAATCGATCATGGATCAGTCCTTCCCAAAGAGCAGCTATAACCATCAGGACGCTTGCTTCCTTTTTTCAATTACGGCTGATCAGAAAACCACAATCCTGCCATCGATTTTAAATGACAAAAGAAATCGCCAATTAAAATAACAAACATTATAAATAACGATGGTTTTGATCGTTTCACTTTATTCTATAGCCCACGCTATTGCTTAGTAAAATCAGAATATTCCTCAGTCGGTGAAAAATGTAATTCGACTAAGTATTTTGTGAAATCGGCAGTTTCAGCACACAAAAAAAACAGCTAGATGTTCGCCATCTAGCTGAAATCATTCATCGTTATGCTCAAAGGACTACTTCTATTAAGAGTAACTGTCTCTACTATTTAGAACGAAAATAGCCATTTGAAGATTCTTCTTGTTGATCGTCTTCAATCATTCCTTTTAATGATCGATCTAAAACAGACCGTTTTTTCTCACCATTTTTTTTATTGTTGGCGCGAAACTCGCTGCGTGTCATCCCAACAGAGGGGTGGCGATTGAATTTTTTGACGGTTGGATCGCTTTCTTCTTTGACTTGATAAGCTGCTGGTTCAGTGTCAAATAACAAATAACTTTCTTGTTTTTTTGCCATTGCATCCATCAAATCGTTCGGCGTAATTTCAGGTTTTTGCTCATCAGGAATAATTGATGCAGGAATATATTTAGGCACGAAGTAAGAGCGTCCCGAATATTCTTTTTTTGAAGAAACAGGAACCTCAGCTTTTTCCTTCTTACTAGTCACTTGATAAGAAGAATGGTTCGCTTCTTTGCCAAAAAAATTGGTTTTTCCTGTCGGCATCTGCTCTTTCACCGGACGTTTTCCGTACTGAGGCAAGTTGGCACGGTGATTGGCAAGCTCTTCTTTTTGACGAACATTGTGCCCTCGATCGCGTTGGCTGGACTGCACTTTACGCTGCAAAGATTGATTTTCTTCCTTGTGAGAATGACTCACGGGATCTTTGATTTCGGTTAAAATCCAATCATCTGCTTTACTGAATGCGGGGCGATGCTCGGATTGAAGCTTCACACCGTCTGTATCATCATAAGCAGGAAAACGGAAGTGTTTTCGTTTCACATCTAAATAATTTGCCACTGAACTCATCCTCTTACATGCATTTTTTTCATCATACCACAAATAAAAGAGAATTTCACGAAAGACTGCGCCATTTCAACCGAAGTCGCTTCAATTGTCTCCCCTTGGAGGCACTGACTCCGTCAAGCTTGCCGCATTTGGTTCTTTGATATGGGCAAATAATGGATCGATCTGCCAAATATCTGCTGCATAATTTCGCACCGTTTCATCCGCCGAAAACTTCCCAGCATTCGCAATATTCATTAGACTGATTTTTTGCCAGCGATGAGTATCTTGATAAGCAATATCCACCCGATGCTGTGCATCACAATAGGCGTGGAAATCTCTTAATAAAAAGTACTCATCATTGTATTTCAAAAGTGAATCAAAAATCTCGCGTCCTTCTACTTGGATATTGGGGATTGTCCCGTCAATAAAGGCATTGACTACACGTTGTAGTAGTGGATCTGACTCATAATACGCATAGGCAGAATAATTACGCTGGGCGTAATACTGATACACTTCTTCTTCGGTTAGCCCAAAGATCGCGATGTTTTCATCACCGATTGCATCTCGAATCTCAATATTGGCACCATCTAAAGTGGCGATCGTTACTGCCCCATTTAGCATCAACTTCATATTACTTGTCCCTGAAGCTTCTTTGGAGGCCAATGATATTTGTTCACTGACATCCGCTGCTGGGATAATTTTTTCTGCTAAAGAAACGTTGTAATTTTCTAAAAAAACAACCTTGATTTTATCATTGATGGTTTCATCCTGATTGATCAGATTCGCCACTTCATTGATGACTTTAATGATCGATTTTGCGTAGTGATAGCTTGGTGCGGCTTTGGCACCAAAGAGAAAGACTCTTGGATGAAACGCAGCAGTTGGATCGTCTTTGACCTCAAAGTAGAGCTTTAGAATATGCATAAGATTTAGTAATTGTCGTTTGTATGCATGCAGACGCTTGATCTGCACATCAAATATTGCCGTCGGATCTACTGTGATGCCCGTTGCTTTTTGAATGTACTGTGCCAGTGCACGCTTGTTACTCATTTTTGCGTCGGCAATTTGTTGGAGAACAGTTTCGTCCTCATAATAGTTTTTGAGTAGTTGCAGGTCTAATGGATCATTGCGCCAGCTTGTTCCGATGGACTGATCCAATACTTTGGCTAACGGTTGATTGGCTAGCTGAAGCCAACGCCGTTGCGCGATGCCGTTGGTCTTATTGTTGAAACGGGCAGGATAAATAAGATAAAAGTCATGGAGTACCACTGATTTTAGTAAATCAGAATGGAGCTTGGCTACGCCATTGACACTGTGGCTGCCGATGATCGCGAGATGTGCCATATGGACTTGATCATCAATAATGATTCGTGTCCGTTCCAGTAAGGCTTGCGGATGGACCCCTTGCATCGTTTCCACAAAACGGCGATCAATTTCTTTGATGATCTGATCCATTCTCGGCAAAACTTCTTCAATCATGCGCACGGGCCATTTTTCTAAGGCTTCCGCCATGATCGTATGGTTCGTATAACTCATGACTTTCACGGTGATCGACCACGCTTGTTCCCAAGCAAGACCTTCTTCATCAACTAAAATGCGCATCAGTTCTGGGACGCAAAGGGCTGGGTGCGTATCATTGATGTGGATCGCTACTCGTTCACTCATCATGGTCAAAGGTAAATTCAATTTTTTATAATAACGGACGATACTTTGGATCCCTGCAGACACAAAAAAGTATTCTTGCATCAGCCGGGTCCGTTTGCCTGTCTCATTGGAATCATCGGGATACAAGACCGCTGTCAGATTTTCCAATGCTTGCCGCGATTCTAGTGTCGCGTAGTGCGCCTCATCTTCGACAGGAACCTCAACACTCCATAAACGCAAGGTATTGAGATGGTGATTTTGGTAGCCAACCATTGCTGTATCATAAGGAACCGCCCGCCAGGTAAAGCCACCTTCATAAACTGGGGCTAATTTCCCGTCCTCTCCGGTAACGAGATAGACATGGCCCCCGAAACGAATAGGCACCGCCTTGCTTTCTTTGCGGACTTCCCAAACATTCCCCGAACGCAACCAGTCATCGGGCAACTCTACTTGATGACCGTCAATAAATTTTTGTTTAAATAATCCGTAGCGATAGCGGATCCCATTGCCATTTCCCGGCAAACCTAAAGAAGCCAATGAATCCATAAAACAAGACGCTAAGCGACCGAGTCCCCCGTTGCCTAAAGCCATGTCTTTTTCCGTCTCTGCAACATCGTCAAGTGAAACCCCTAACTCTTCAAAAACGGCTTCCGCTTGCTCCAACAGCTGCATATTTAACAGATTACTCTTTAACATTTTGCCGGGTAAAAATTCGATTGAAAAATAATACGCTTGTTTCTGATCCTCCAACAAGAGATTTTTTCTGGTCTGACGCCAGTCTTCTGAATACATTTGCTTCACGACATTGGCTAGCGCCTGAAACAATTCCTGCGGTGATGCTTCATCGATCTCTATCGCAAACAGTTCGTGCACGTTGGTTTCTAACAGATCACGCAATCGTTCTTTTGTCATAGGGTTACACTCCTTTATGCTAACCGTTTATAAAAAAGAAGAATTCTTGCCGCCAGAATGGCTAGTCATACAACTAGCCGTTCTGTTGCAGACAAGGATTCTTCTGTCTTAAAACAATCAAACTTTGATATTATTATACAACTCAACATAAAGATCTGAGCTTTGATTCCAGCTAAAATCTTTTTTCATTGCTTGCTTGACTAATGCCGTCCATGTTGTCGGATCCGATTCATACAATTCAATCCCCTGTTTTAAAGCATTCATCAAGTAAAAAGGTGAAAACTCTTGGAAGCCAAAGCCGGTTCCTTGTTTCGTGATCGGATTATAGGAATCCACCGTATCTTTCAAGCCACCGATTTCATGAACGATCGGTAATGTACCATAACGCATCGCGATCATCTGCGATAGTCCACATGGTTCAAAAGCCGAAGGCATCAAGAAGAGATCCGCTGCTGCGTATAACTTTTGCGCCAGTGCAATATCAAAAGAAATCGCGGCAGCAAATTTGTCAGGATATTTCTGCGCAAAGTAGCGAAAGCCTTCTTCAAAATCATGCTCACCGGTTCCCAATAGGATAAACTGGACATCAAACTGCAAGAGGTTTTCCATTTCTTCAAGAACTAAATGGAACCCCTTTTGAGTGGTCAAACGACTGACAACGGAAATCAACGGAACCTCTTTACGAGTTGGCAAGCCAAACTGTTCTTGTAGCGCTCGCTTGTTTTTAGCTTTTCCTGATAAATCCTCGACACTGAAAGGATAGTCCAAATGAGGATCGGTTTCTGGATCATTCATTTCATAATCAATTCCATTCAAGATACCGCTTAGCTTGCCACTTTCCATGCGTAAAATGACTTCAAGACCACAACCAAACTCAGCTGTTTTGATTTCTTCACTATAGGAAGGACTGACGGTCGTGATGCGGTCCGCATACAAGATTCCTGCTTTCATAAAGTTCAAGCAATCGTTTAAACGCAAGGTTCCATCATCATATCTTTCCGTACCCATCCCAAAAAGATCCGGTAAAATATCGCGACTATACCACCCTTGAAACCCAATGTTATGGATCGTCAAAACGGTGCGTATGTTTTGATACGCTTGGATCCAATGATATTTTTCTTTGATCAAGAACGGAATCATCGCCGTATGGTAATCATTGACATGTACGACGTCTGGAATAAATTCAATGCGTTCCATCATTTCGATCACGGCTAATTGGAAGAAAGCAAAGCGTTCCCCATCATCATAAAAATCATAGAGCCGTTCGCGACCAAAATAGTAGAGATTGTCTATGAAATAATAAGTCACAGCGCCTAGAACTAATTTTTTGATTCCACAATATTGCTTGCGCCAGCCGACCGCCACTTCAAAGGAAAAACAATCTTCCATTTGGTCTTGGTATTCGGCAGGCATTTTCGTGAAATAAGGTAAGACGACAACTGTCTCGACGCCTTTTTTGACCAACTCTTTTGGCAATGCACCTGCAACATCCCCTAACCCGCCTGTTTTAAAAAACGGAGCGCACTCTGCTGCTGTAAACAAAACCTTCATGCGCTTGCTCCTCCGATTACATCTTCTGTCACATGAGAATTCTTCTTAATGACAATCGGGGTTTCTTTGGTTCCCTGCACTTTTACACCTTCTGCGATGGTTACATTTTTATCTAAGATCGCATAAGAGACTTCGGCACCTGCTTTGATTTCGTTATTTCCGAAAATGATCGCGCCTTTGACTTTTGCCTCAGGATGGATTTTCGTACGGCGAGCAACCAGTGACTGCTCGACAGAGCCTTCAACGATGCAACCAGAAGCAAAGTGGCTATTTTTCACCTCAGACGTTTCCGAATAATAGGTTGGTACTTCATTCTTCAATTTGGTATAGATTTTTTGATTCGAATAAAGCAATGAGGTGAATTTATGCACATCTAGCATGTCCATATTTGTTTGATAATAAGAAGAGATATCATAAATGTTACTTAAGTAACCAGTGTACTCATATAGGCCAGTGTTCTCCACAGAGATCATCTCTCGTAAAAATTGACCGAGATCTGCCGTTGCGCCAACTTTTTGCCCTTCTTTAAGAGCCGCGATCAGACGATCCGTTTGAATGATAAAAATATCCGTACACAAGTTGACTAGGGAGCCAACTTCCCCTTTTTTCGCTTGGATCGCTTCTTCTAAGTGTCCTTCACTGTCAACATTAAACAACAAGTCACTTTCAGAAACATTGTCACTGCCGATGCGTTTATACACCACAGTCATTTCATTGCCTTGTAGTTGATGAATTTTCAGCAAAGCACGCAAATCGATGTTGCATAAGATTTTGCTGCCCATAAATACAGTGTGATCTGATTTTGATTTTTCCAAATAGTCAATGACGTTATAGTAGTACTCTTGCCCTTCGGCTTGCTTTTTCAATGAGTCTTGGAATAAGTGGATAAAGAACCGGTTTTGAACACCGTCCAAGTTCCACTCTTTTCCACCACCGATATGATCAAAAACTGACTGGGTCTCTCCTTCATTGAAAATCATGTAGACTTGTTTGATGTTGGCATTTTCAATACTTGAAAGATTGAAATCCAGCAAGCGATATTTGCAGTCAAACAACAAGGTCGACAGCGGACGATTCTCCGTTAATGGCATCAAGTCTTGGTATCGCTGTAGGTTCCCTAAAATTGCACACATTTTATTAGTTCTCATCAATCGTCACCCCTAAAATTTCAGAATAGCCGACTACGGCAATTTCGTCTGTTCCATCGATCTCTGCGTCGTCACCAATCACTGCATTTTCCCCAACGATCACTCGATTTAATTTGACATTTCTGCCAATCACCGCTCCAGGCATGATCACGCTATCTTTGATAGTCGAGCCTTCTTTCACTTGCACGTTCTCTGATAAAATACTGTGCTCGATCTCCCCAGCAACATAGCAGCCGTCCATCACAAGCGAATTTTTAGCAGCACCGGTTTCAGTTACAAAGTGCGGTGGTGCGATTGGGTTTTTGGAGAACACTTGCCAGCTTTTATCCCGGATATTCAACTCCATAGCTGGATCAATAAATTCCATGTTGGCTTCCCACAATGAATCGATCGTTCCTACGTCTTTCCAATAGCCAGAGAAGCGATAGGCAAAAACGTTGTCGCCGCTTTCTAGATAAGAAGGAATCACATGTTTCCCAAAATCGACCATTTCGCCGTCTTTTGTGTAGTTACTCAATAGCATACTGCGTAGACGACTCCAATCAAATATATAGATCCCCATCGAAGCAAGATTGCTTTTTGGTTCGGCTGGTTTTTCATCAAATTCGATGATGCGGTCATTTTTATCAGTATTCATGATCCCGAAACGAGAAGCATCTTTCATCGGAACTTCGAGAACTGCAACCGTCAATGAAGCATCATTTTCTTTGTGTTTTTCCAGCATTTCTTCGTAATCCATTTTGTAGATATGGTCGCCGGACAAAATCAAGACGTATTGCGGGTCCATCTCATCGATATAGGCGATGTTTTGATAGATGGCATGGGCAGTTCCCTCAAACCATTTTTCGCCTTCTGAATTTGAATATGGCTGTAAAATCGTCACACCGGTACTGATTCCATCCAATCCCCAACTGGCGCCATTGCCGATATGGTTGTTCAGTGCTAAAGGTTGGTACTGCGTGACTACACCCACATTTTTGATTCCAGAATTGACACAATTACTCAACGTGAAATCGATGATCCGATACCTGCCGCCAAACGGAACTGCTGGCTTGGCAATATTTTTTGTTAGTTTCCCTAAACGAGTCCCTTGTCCTCCTGCGAGGATCATTGCTAACATTTCTGTTTTCATTTTGTTTGGTGATCTACTCACCGTTCCCCCTCTACTCTTTTTTATGCTTTCTTTACTGCTTTTTTACGAGTCATTTTGATTTTTTCTGGTTTGATAATCAAAGCCCCAAGTGCAGGCAAAATTGTTTTGATTTGATAGTCGTATTGTTTAAAAGGGGCATTACTGGTCTGGCAGTCTTGGTTATTAGCCACCCAAGTTCCACCAAATACATCCCGTTCAGTGTTTAAAATCTCTCGATACGTTCCTTCGTATGGCACGCCGATCGCAAAATCGTGACGCTCCACTGGTGTCAGATTGACAACAACGATCAAGAAATCTTTTTTCGTTTTTCCTTGTCGTAAGAAAGTCAATGTCGTTTCATCTAAGTTGTCTGCATCGATCACCATCAATGAATCTTCTTGATCATCCAATTCCCAAAGGGCTCGTTCTTCTTTGTATAGTTCATTCAAGGTCTGGGTGAAGAACTGCATTTTTGCATTTAATGTGTCGTTTAAATCGACCCATTCAAGCCCATGATCATATTTCCATTCTAAAAACTGTCCCCATTCACTACCCATGAATAACAATTTTTTCCCTGGATGCATCATCATGTACGTATAGAGATTTCGTAGTTGTGAAAACTGTTTGTAGCGGTCCCCCCACATTTTATGCATCAAACTTTTTTTACCATGAACGACTTCATCATGAGAAAGTGGCAAGATATAATTTTCTTGCATCCGATACATGAAAGAGAAAGAAAGCAGATTTAAATGATCTTTACGGAAAATCGGGTCCATTTCATAAAAACGCAGGACATCGTTCATCCAGCCCATATTCCATTTATAATCAAATCCTAACGCGCCTTCTTCGACCATTCCTGTTATTTTGGTTTCAGACGTACTTTCTTCTGCAATCATGACCACTGCTGGATGGGCTAACTTGATAACAGAATTAAGCTTCTGTAAAAAGTAATAGCCTTCAAAGTTGCGATTGCCCCCTTCGTGATTTGGTTCCCATGGACCTTCATCATAATCGCGATAGATCATGTTGGAAACGGCATCTACCCGAATACCATCAATGTGGTAAAATTCGATCCAGAACAAGGCACTTGAGATCAGAAAGCTTTGGACTTGTGGTTTGCCGAGATCAAAGTTGATCGCACCCCAGCGAACATTTTTGGCACGGTTTTCATCCATGTATTCAAATGTCGGCGTGCCGTCATAATAAGCTAAGCTGTCATCATTGACACAAAAATGTCCTGGTACCCAATCAACAAAGACACCAATATTTTCTAAATGGCATGCCTCTACAAAGTCTTGAAATTCTTCTGGTGTCCCATAATAGGAACTGAGCGCAAAATAACCTGTCAGCTGATAGCCCCACGAGGTACCTAATGGATGTTCCATCAAAGGCATAAATTCAATATGGGTATAACCCATTTTTTTCACATAAGGAATAAGTTCATCTTTTAATTCAGAGAAGCGATAAGGGGTGCCGTCTTCGTGGTGCTTCCACGAGCTGGCATGAACTTCATAAATATTTAGAGGTCGATTAAATGTTTTCTGTCTTTTTTTGCGGCCTTGCCATAGTCCGTCCCGCCATTTTTTTTGTGGGATCGAATGCAACACGGCAGCAGTTCCTGGTCGAGCTTCGAAATGGACAGCAAAAGGATCAATCTTCAATACTTCTCGTCCATTTGCTTGTTTGACTTTGTATTTGTAAAGCTGTCCTTCTTTTACTTGGTTGGTCTCAATCTCCCAGACCCCAGATTCTGCCCTTTTATTCATTGGCAAAGTGTCTGTCCATTGGTTGAAATCACCAACCAGCCAAACTTGTTGAGCGTTTGGTGCCCAAACACGAAACACATAGCCGTCATCCGCTTGATGGGCTCCTAAGAAATGTTGGACATAAAAATTTTCACCGCTCAGAAAGTCCTTTTCTGCAGTCAGTACCTGTTGTTTGGTAACCACTCTCTCATCAGTCCTCCTTCGACTCATCTTGATCGCTTATTCTTTAACGATCGATCATTGTCCCATTTTTTCATAGAGAAGCATTTGCAATCAAACGATCTCTACTGTTAGCATAGCATAAAATAAAATTCTAGTAACCTAATAACCCTATGATACGAACGAATTATTCAGGACAGAAAAAAACAGCTTGAACGTATCTGTTCAACCTGTTTCAGCTCTACTTTTTAGCTTTTGGAAAATGAAGTATGTGACTACACTTAACTGAAACAAACTTGCCAAAACCAGGATGAAAACAATCATCACCGGAAGTGTCTCAGTTAATTCAACATATGCCAGCAGTGTCCCAAATGCAGAAGAGGCGGAGCAAAAACACCAGAATCGAAACCCGTAAAAACTCGTCACTACGGTATAAAGACTAATAATCCCCAATAAGAAAAGCTGAGTAAATCGGTCAAATACCGTATCGGTATAATAAATTTCACCTAACATGACTTGGATCGTACCAAAACTAGTTGGTACTTTATAAAGCGTCAGCAATGCACCGATCAAACTGAATGCACCAATCAAAAGATGACTGCCAGCTAAGCTGATTCGAATGTTTAGTTTCACGCGTCCTTCACAACCTTCAATCTTCGATCCTTTTACGAAAACAACTGCTTCTACAGCCGTTTCCCTTCTTCGCTAGAGCCGAAATCACCTTCAATTATTTTGCTTGCCAAAGCTCTTTTACTTGCCCATCGGTGTAAACTTTATAGGCTTTATTTACTGCCAAGGACTTGTCTGCGTGACCAATTAAGTAATAATTGCCATCACAGTCAAACTCTCCCTCACTCAATAATTTATAACTCGTTAATGGACCATCTGCCATTTTTTTCGCCAAATAACGAAGGGCATTCGCGGGATTCACTAAATAGTTTTGATTCACTAGCCAATCAATAACCACTGAAACGATCGTATTTGCCCCAAATCGTTCCTTTTGCTTTAATGCGAGAATGAGATCTCCATCAGAAAAACGCGTTTCATCGATCCCCGCATTTGTAATTGCTTGCCGTGCCGCTTCTATCTCTGACATTGATACGAATGTAATCATTTCTGCTTTCGTTTTATTCCGTTCCAACTGTTCAAAATCAACCGTTTTATATCCTTCCATTTTTATATCCCCTTTCAACGTTCTAAAATCATCATATCATCAAGAAATCAAATCTCCAAACAAAACGATCGTTATATTTTAATTTTTATTCATCAAATTATCATTTTAGTGAACAAGAAAAAAAGCTATTAGAATAACATCTAACAGCTTTGTAATATTCAGAAAATTTAAAACAAATAACATAATTATTAGAAATCTCAATTATCATTGAAAAAAAACGTGTTGTATGAACCTGCTTTTTTCGCTAAGTGAGCGAGCACTGATCGTTGCAAGAAAATATCCTTTTCAGCAGATGGATAACGGCCGTTTTTTAGATTATCACAATTTATTTCTTCCAGCAAGAAATCTAGCTCGGAACTAACGATTTTCAACTGTTGAAGCGATTCTAGAAAAATACTCGGACGCACTTTTTTGTTTTTACGGATACGTTCAAAGATGACACTTACTTGATCTAAGTAATAGACCGGATCGACATCACCGATCAAATCCATTAGTTCGTCATAAACCGATAGATTTTGCAGCTGGCGATTTGCTTCAAAAAAAGCCGGCAGCGTTGGTGGCCATGGCGCTTCTGCGTATGAGATCATCTGAAAACTTTCATGGGCCAAGGAATAAACAATCCCCTGCTCCACCTCCTGCAAACAACCATAGAAGTATTTATTTTCATTACTTAATGTCGCAAAGTTTTTGAGAAAACCAGCGATTTCTTGTGTTGACCAATCAAGGGCATCTTGATAAAAACCGTCACTTTCTTGCAGCTGCTTTTGATCTTCTTCAGTATAAACAGGAAAACCTAAAAAATAGCGTCGATTTTGGCGGATGATCAAAGCTGATGCGATCAGACGGTCAAGGGTTTTATCAAATGACACCTCTGGAAACTTCGCTTTTAGCTCTCGTAGTGTCGGCGGTTCCTGACAGCTTAAAAGCACATGAACCAAATCATGGAATTCAGAAGATGCCAGGATCGGTTGCAACGAACGATAATGGGGACTATAAAAAAATTTCACTGTGTGTACTCCTTATTAAAAAAATCATGAAAAATGCTGGCTTGATCTACCAAAACAGATCTCACCAGCACTCTGACATTTATCCTAATTATCCTTCGAAAACCGCTGTTAATTGAGGAACGATTTGTTTTTTACGAGAAACAACGCCAGGTAAAAAGGCACGATGGTTCGTTAATGTCGTTTCAAACGCTGCTTCTACTGGGGCAATTGGTTCACCAACAACTAATAGCTCAGAATTACTGTCTAAGATATCAGTAGCAACAAGCAAGAACAAATCATAGCCATTTGCTGACATTGATTCTTTCATGGCAGCTTCCAATTCTGCTTGACGGTCAAAGACCTCTTTTAGGTCGACTGTATTGACTTGTCCGATACGGATGTTTTTCCCGCCCATTGGGAAGCTTTTTGCATCAAGATCCAGCAATTCTGCTGCTGATTTCGTTCCAAGATTTGTGCCGGCTTTCAACATATCCAATCCGTATGCTTCCAGTTCAACACCTGCTAAAACCGCTAATTCTTTTGCTGCCGCTACATCTTCATCGGTACATGTTGGCGATTTGAACAACAATGTATCGGAGATGATCGCTGAAAGCATGATTCCTGCGATCGCTTTTGGAATTTCCACTTGATTTTCTTTGTATAACTTCAATACGATCGTACTGGTACAACCAACAGGTTCTGCACGATAATACAACGGATTGGCTGTCTCAAAGTTAGCAATACGGTGATGATCAACCACTGCCAACACTGTAACATCCGCAATATCTGCCGCACTTTGCTGAAACTCATTGTGATCCACCAGCATTACTTCTTGTGTTTCCTTAGTTACTGAATCGATTACACGAGGAGCAGCCAGGCTAAAGGTGTCTAGTGCAAATTGTGTTTCTTCATTCGGTGTACCTAGCGCCACCGCTTCACAGTCTTTCCCAAGTTGATTTTGTAAGTTTGCAAAGGCAATCGCTGCACCAATAGCGTCGGTATCAGGATTTTGGTGACCGAATACTAATATTTTCGACATTTCTTCATCGCTCCTATTTCAATTGATATTCACTTTCTAATCATAGTAAAAAAACAGGAAAGAAGCAATAGCAATCTCTTCTTTCCTGTTTTGATCAACGGGTTAAGTAGCCTTTATAGTCATCTACATGGAGCAAACGTTTGGCATTTTTCACCCGATCTTCGGTTGGTGGTTCGATCCCTTCAAGGGGATATTTCAAGCCTAGCTCATCCCACTTGTATTTCCCCATCGTGTGATAAGGTAAGATCTCAACTTTATCGACATTCTTCAACGTCTTGATAAATTCATCCAAACGGATCAAGAAGTCATCATAATCGCTTCTAAAAGGAACCAGCACATGACGAATCCAGACGGGCTGATTGATCTCTGAAAGATAATTTGCCATATCCAAAATATTATCATTGGATTGGGTGGTCAGCTCTTTATGGGCTTTGTTATCGATATGTTTGATATCAAACAACAGCAAATCAGTCACAGTCATCAACTCTTGAAACTTACTGAAAAAAGGCTCTTCTCGTGTAAATGGTTTTCCGCAAGTGTCCAGTGTTGTGCTGACCCCTTCTGCTTTGGCTTTGCGAAACAGATCGATCAGAAAGTCCATTTGAAGTAACGGTTCCCCACCACTAACGGTGATCCCACCTTTTTGTCCCCAGAATTCGCGATATTTCAACGCCTCTTCTAAGACGTCATCGGTCGTTCGTTCGATACCCGTGCCAATCTTCCAAGTATCTGGATTATGACAAAACTGGCAACGCATGCGGCATCCTTGCATGAATACAATAAAACGGATACCTGGTCCATCTACTGATCCAAAACTTTCTGTTGAATGTACTTGTCCTGTTACTGCCATAATGCTCTTCCTTTCTTCGAAACGACGGATAACCATGCTCCGTCTGATACTCTCAAAACAAGAGGCGGCGGATTTTCCCGTCCGCCGCCTGAAGTTGTTGCTTATTACATTGCTTCGTGCATTGTACGAGCAATGACATCATCTTGTTGTTCTTTGGTTAATTTAATGAAATTAACCGCATAACCAGAAACCCGAATCGTTAATTGTGGGTATTTTTCTGGGTGAGCTTGCGCATCAAGTAATGTATCACGGTTAAATACGTTGATATTTAAGTGGTGACCACCTTTTGCTGCATAGCCATCTAGCATTGTTGCTAGGTTTTCTTGTTGTGTCTCATCGTCACGACCTAATGCTTTAGGTACGATTGAGAAGGTGTTTGAAATACCATCTAATGAGTAATCATATGGTAATTTCGCAACTGACGAAAGACTTGCTAATGCACCATGCGTATCGCGGCCATGCATTGGGTTTGCACCTGGAGCAAATGGTGCACCTGCACGACGTCCATCAGGCGTGTTCCCTGTTTTCTTCCCATAAACCACATTAGAAGTGATTGTAAGGATCGAAGTTGTATGTTTTGCATCACGATATGTTTTTGTGCGTTTTACTTTCTTCATGAAAGCTTTCAACAAGTTGACTGCGATATCATCTACACGGTCATCATTGTTTCCGTATTTAGGATAATCGCCTTCGATTTCGTAATCTTCAACAATGCCGTTTTCATCACGAATCGTACGAACTTTGGCATATTTAATCGCTGATAATGAATCAACTGCAACAGAGAAACCAGCGATACCAGTAGCCATCGTACGTAGAATATCTGTATCTTGGAGCGCCATTTCAATGCGTTCATAAGAATATTTGTCATGCATGTAATGAATGATGTTCAATGTGTTCACATACAGATCACAAATCCAGTCCATCATTGTGTCATATTTTTCCATTACTTCGTTGTAATCCAAGTATTCAGAAGTAATTGGTTGGAATTTTGGTCCAACTTGTGCTTTTGATTTTTCATCGACCCCACCGTTGATTGCATACAACAATGTTTTCGCTAAGTTGGCACGAGCACCAAAGAATTGCATTTGTTTCCCGATGCGCATTGCGGATACACAACAAGCGATTCCGTAATCATCGCCCCAATGTCCACGCATCACATCATCGTTTTCATATTGAATCGCTGATGTTTGGATCGACATTTTCGCACAGAATGTTTTGAAGTTATGAGGCAAACGTGTTGACCATAAAACAGTCAAGTTTGGTTCTGGTGCTGGACCTAAGTTTGCTAGCGTGTGTAAGAAACGGAAGCTGTTTTTTGTTACCATGTGGCGTCCATCTTCACCCATACCAGCGATTGACTCAGTTACCCAAGTTGGGTCACCAGAGAACAATGCGTTGTAATCAGGCGTCCGAGCAAATTTCACAAGACGTAGTTTCATGACAAAATGGTCAACGATTTCTTGTGCTTCTTCTTCAGTGATCACGCCATTTTTTAAATCGCGTTCAACATAAATATCAAGGAAAGTTGACGTACGTCCCAATGACATTGCCGCACCATTTTGCTCTTTGATGGCTGCTAAGTAACCAAGATATAACCATTGGAATGCTTCTTTCGCCGTTTGAGCTGGTTTAGAAATATCAAATCCGTAAATGTTTCCTAATTCTTTCAATTCGCTTAAAGCGCGAATTTGTTCACTTAATTCTTCACGTTGGCGGATAATGTCTTCAGACATGGTTCCGTTTCCGCAATACAATAGGTCTTGTTGTTTTTCTTTGATCAAGAAATCCACTCCGTATAATGCAACACGACGGTAGTCACCAATGATCCGGCCACGGCCGTATGCATCAGGAAGACCTGTGATTACACCAGAACGACGAGCTGCTCTGATTTCAGGTGTATAGGCATCAAATACCCCTTGGTTATGTGTTTTACGGTAGTCGCGGAAAATGTGAGAAACTTCCGCATCGATTTCATAGCCGTAAGATTCTGCTGCTTGTTCTGACATGCGGATGCCGCCAAATGGTTGCAAGCTGCGTTTAAATGGTTTTTCCGTTTGGAAACCAACAACTGTTTCTAAGTTTTTGTCTAAGTAGCCAGGTCCATGAGAAGTAATCGTTGAAACGACTTTTGTATCCATATCCAATACGCCGCCAGCTTCACGCTCTTGCTTGTTCAGTTCCATGACTTGATCCCATAGCTTCGTCGTTGCTTCAGTAGCATCTGCTAGGAATTCATCTGTTCCGTCATAAGGTGTGTAGTTTTCTTGGATGAAGTCGCGTACGTTTACTTCTTCTTTCCAAGTTTTTCCTTTAAATCCATTCCATTGTTCCATCTGATGGACCTCCTTAAATTTTCTGTTCACTAATGTAACAGCTTTACGTGAACAGTATAACACACACCCTAATGATTGCAAGTGTTTTCAAGAATTATTTTGAACAATTTAGTTTTTTTTAAGATTTTTATTATTAAAAACGTTGATTTATAAGCATTTATCAAATGTGAATCTTTTATTAAAGTGCGTTTTTTATTAATGTGAAAGATTAATTAAGGGGCAAAAAAGCAACCATTCTGTACTGGTACAGAATGGTTGCTTTGTTATAATTTATAGTACAGAATCCTCTGCGATTGCAGGACTGATTTGTGTTTTCACTTCGTAGATTTGCCCCCCTGTTTTCTCATCCATGATAAATGAGCCGTTGGAGGTCCGATCATTGATCGGGATTTGATTCGTGATGACTTCAAAGGCTTGTCCTTTTTGGTTGGTTACCAGTAGCTGCTGGTTCTCTCCATTCCCCATATAGACTACGCGATGAGGGTTTTTCTTCAATTCCCGTAAGACCATCAATCCACGCTTCGCCCGTCCTAATTGGGTGATCTCTTGGGCTAGCATGCGTTTTGCTGCGCCACGTTGGGTAATCAGAACGATCGGTGTATCCCCTTCTGAATAAACTAACAACCCATTGATAAGATAATCATCCGCTTTAAGGTTCATCGCTTTGACCCCAGCTGCTTTTGGTCCCACAACGGGCACTTCATTAAGCGAATACCGTAAGCCAAAGGCAAGATGACTGACTAAAAAGACATCCATTTCTTCTGTTTGATCAGTCAAAAAGACATTGACTAATTCATCTGATTCATCTTTCAGCTTCATGATCGTCATTGGCCGTGTCTTATAGGTGCGCCAAGGTTCAAATTCCGTCATTCGTGTTTGTTTAATCATGCCGTTTTTACTGATCAGCACAAAGTTTTTCAACGGATCGATCTCTTTGTAGGCAAAGACCCCAATGATCATTTCATCTTGCGCCAGTGTCATAACCGTTTGCGAAATATGTTCGCCTAGATCTTTCCATTTTAAATCAGGCAATTCATGAACCGGACGATAGATCGTGTTTCCTTTATTGGTTACCAATAACAGATGATCCAACGTATTCATTTGGTTGCTGTAAAGTAAAGAGTCGCCTTCTTTCATGCCGATCTCTTCTGGTTTTGAGGCACCGTAAGAACGCAAACTGCTGCGTTTGACATAACCGTCTCTTGTGACTGTCACGACGACTTCTTCTTGCGCGACTAAAACTTGTGTTTCGATCTTGATTTCTTGAATTTCGGCTTCGATCTCAGTCAATCGCGGTGTCGAATATTTTTTCTTGATCTCCCGCAATTCCTTTTTGATCACTTTCAGTAATTCACTTTCCTCATTTAAAATCGTTGTCAATTCAGCGATCGTTTCAGCAAGTTCTTTCGCCTCTGCTTGCAATTGTGTGATATCCGTATTGGTCAAGCGGTACAACTGTAAGTTCACAATGGCTTCTGCTTGCTCTTCCGTAAAACCGTGCTGAACAACCAGATTGTTTTTGGCATCTTTTTTGTCTTTACTGCCGCGAATGGTGGCGATCACTTCATCAAGAATCGATAAAGCTTTGATTAACCCATCGACGATATGCTGTCTCTTTTGGGCTTTTTGCAGTTCAAAACGACTGCGTTTTTCGATCACTTCACGCCGATGCTTGATGTAGCTTTCTAAAATCCGTTTCAAACCGACTTGTTGGGGGCGCATATTGTCGATAGCCACCATGTTGAAGTTGTAGTTGATCTGCAATTCGGTATTTTTAAATAAATAATTTAAAATTCCTTGTGCATTTGCTTCTTTTTTCAGCTCGACAACGATCTGCAAACCAGTACGGTCAGTTTCATCACGCACTTCAGCAATCCCGTCGATCCGTTTATTCAAACGAATCTCATCCATTTTTTTGACTAGATTGGCTTTATTGACCTCATAGGGAATCTCATTGATAACGATTTGCTGCTTGCCACCTTTGATGTCTTCGATCTTGGTTTTCGAACGCAGGATCACTTTGCCTTTGCCTGTTTCATAGGCTTTTTTGATTTCTTCTTTCCCTTGTAAAATCCCTCCTGTTGGAAAATCAGGGCCGGGAATATACTTCATCAGCTGATCCAAAGAAGCTTGCGGATGGTCGATCAAATAGACCGTTCCATCAATGATTTCCCCTAAATTATGGGTGGGAATTTCCGTTGCATACCCAGCTGAGATCCCAGTTGAGCCATTGACTAACAGATTTGGGTATTTTGCTGGTAAGACAGTTGGTTCTTTTTCGGTATCATCAAAATTCCACACCAATTCGACGGTGTTTTTTTCGATATCTTTTAACAGCTCACCGCTTAATTCTGAAAGTCGTGCTTCGGTATAACGCATGGCAGCTGGCGGATCACCATCCATACTCCCGTTGTTTCCGTGCATTTCAATCAAAATCTGACGCAATTTCCAGTCTTGGCTCATGCGGACCATTGCTTCATAAATACTCGAGTCACCATGGGGATGAAAGTTCCCCATGATATTCCCGACTGATTTCGCTGATTTGCGGAAGCCTTTGTCATACGTATTGCCGTCTTGGTTCATGGCGAACAAGATGCGCCGCTGAACCGGTTTTAACCCATCACGAATATCTGGCAATGCCCGTTCTTGAATAATGTATTTGGAATATCGACCGAAGCGATCTCCCATCACTTCTTCCAATGTCAATTCTTGTATATTGCTTCTGTGTTCCAAGAGACCACCTCCTATTCCTTAACTAAATGTTTGCTTTCTGCTTGTTCGGTATCCATTAACTTTTCATCAACTAATTCCGGTACCGTATCTTCTTTTTTATCCAAAATACTGCCATCTTCTTCTAAACTGAATTGAACATGGCTTTCGATCCACTTCCGACGAGGTTCTACCTTGTCCCCCATCAGTGTGGTGACACGGCGTTCTGCTTGGGCCGCATCATCGATTCTTACCCGAATCAGCGTCCGCGTTTCTGGGTCCATCGTCGTTTCCCACAATTGATCGGCATTCATTTCCCCCAACCCTTTGTAGCGCTGAAGCATATAGCCTTTACCGATTTTTTGGGTCAGTTTGCTTAGTTCATCATCCGTCCAAGCATATTCGACTACTGCCTTTTTCCCTAACCCTTTAGACACTTTATACAAAGGTGGCAAAGCAATGTATACTTTTCCCGCTTCGATCAAAGGTTTCATATACCGGTAGAAAAACGTTAAAAGCAGCACTTGGATGTGCGCCCCATCGGTATCCGCATCGGTCATGATAATGACTTTGTCATAATTGCAGTCTTCAATCGAAAACTCTGGGCCAACACCGGCACCGATAGTATAGATCATGGTATTGATCTCTTCATTTTTCAAAATATCCTGCATCTTGGCTTTTTCTGTATTGATAACTTTGCCTCGTAACGGTAAAATCGCTTGGAACTTGCGGTCACGGCCTTGCTTCGCTGACCCGCCGGCTGAGTCCCCCTCCACCAAATACAATTCATTTTTCTTAGGATTACGAGACTGAGCAGGCGTTAATTTTCCAGAAAGCAGTGACTCACCTTTTTTGCGTTTCTTTCCTGTGCGGCTTTCTTCTCTCGCCTTTCTGGCAGCTTCACGGGCCTCTCTTGCTTTGATCGCTTTACGAACCAGCATTTGACTCATTTCACTGTTTTCTTGCAGGTAATAGCCTAGTTGCTCGCCAATCACATTGTCTACAGCATTTCTTGCTAAGGGTGTTCCTAATTTCCCTTTGGTCTGCCCTTCAAATTGCAAAAGATTTTCTGGAACACGGATCGACAACACGGCCGCTAAGCCTTCACGAAAATCACTACCTTCAAGGTTCTTATCTTTTTCCTTCAACAAATTGACCTTGCGGGCATATTCATTGAAAGCTTTCGTCATTGACGTTTTCATCCCCACTTCATGGGTACCACCATCTTTGGTACGTACATTGTTGACAAAGGACAAGACATTTTCCGAATAGCCATCATTGTATTGAAAGGCAAGTTCTACCTCGATTGCTTCTTTGGTACCGGAAAAATACACCACCTGGGTCAAGGTATCTTTTTCTTCATTTAAATAATCAACGAATTCTTTGATGCCTTCTTCATATAAAAAAACTTCATGAATTGGTTCTTCCCCACGTTCATCCGTCAGGGAGATTTTGACCCCTTTTAGCAAGAAAGCCGATTCTCTTAAACGTTCTGCGAGAATTTCATAGGAGAATTTGGTTGTTGAAAAGATCGTGTCGTCAGGTTTAAAGGTGACTGTGGTTCCAGTTGGTTTACGAGTTTTGCCGATTTTTTTCAAAGTACCCGCTGGTTTCCCACCGTCTTTGAAGCTCTGTTTGTATTCGATGCCATCACGAACGATGACTACTTCCAGCCAGCTGGATAGAGTATTTACAACACTGGCACCAACCCCATGAAGGCCGCCAGAAGTTTTGTAGACTCCTTGGCCAAACTTCCCGCCGGCATGTAGCACTGTGAAGATCACTTCAACAGTAGGGATTCCCGATGCATGTGTCCCGACCGGCATTCCTCGCCCGTTGTCTCGAACACTGATACTATTGTCTTTGTGGATCGTAACATCGATTTCATTGCCGTATCCTGAGAGTGCCTCATCAACCGCATTATCGACGATTTCATACACTAAGTGATGTAAGCCGCGGCTATCGGTCGAGCCGATATACATTCCTGGCCGTTTTCTTACTGCTTCTAGGCCCTCTAAGACCTGAATGGAAGCATCATTATATTCTGTGGTTTTCTTTGCCAAACCCACCGCTCCTTTAATCTTGATCAGTCCTTTTTTACTGCTGAAAGGACTGCAAAAAAAATCTTAACACAAAATACGCTTTTTTCAAGCGAACATTTTTCTAAACTATCTTATCCTTTTTCCTTTGTTTGCACAAGCTAGAGTCACAAAATGGCTTGTTTGTGTTTCACAGCTCCGAGGAAAGCTGTTTTTCTTCTTTCCCTGACTAGCGAAAGATTTTCTTATTGTTGGAAAGGCGTTTTCATGCTAAAATTGCCCTAGCCTTGCAAAGAAAGTTGGTTATTATGAATACGATTCTTTTATTTATTGTTGCTTACCTTTTAGGTTCGATCCCCTCGGGTGTTTGGATTGGCCAATTGTTTTTCAAAAAAGATATTCGCCAATTCGGCAGCGGCAATACGGGAACGACCAATACATTTCGCGTTTTAGGAAAGAAAGCCGGGATCGTTGTTTTATTGATGGATATCTTAAAAGGAACTTTGGCAACCAGTTTGCCTGTCCTCTTTGGTCTCCATACCGTCAATCCGCTCTGGTTTGGGGTCTGCGCGATCTTAGGTCATACCTTTCCGATCTTTGCCAAGTTTAAAGGCGGCAAAGCGGTGGCGACAAGTGCTGGGATGCTCTTAGGATACAATCCGCTCTTTTTCATTTATTCTTCATTGATTTTTGTTATCTGTCTTTATGTGACAAGTATGGTAAGCCTGACCAGTATGATCGCGGCGTGTTTGATCACCTTATCGACGGTCGTTTTGCCTTTTATCGCCCCTGCGATATTGCCTGAGCAAAACTGGTTGCTGACCTTCATCGCGATCGGCGTAACGATTTTTATCTTTATTCGCCATCGCGAAAATATTTCACGTATTAAAGACGGGACTGAAAGTCGGGTACCGTTTGGTCTGAATAAGCGTCAAGCGAACAAATAAGCAGAAGCTGAGAAAAGTGCAATGACTTTTCTCAGCTTCTTTTTGCCTGCTTTTATTTGACTGTGATCGAGTACTTTGTTTCAAATAACTCCTCAGGCGAAAGTGCTTGAATACCCAATTTTTCTGAAAGCTCACCGGAAGCTTCCAGTGTATCTGCGATACCGCACCATGGTTCTATACATAGAAACGGCGATTTTACGGGATACGTGGACCAAAAACCGACATACGGCATATTATTGTAGCTTAACGTAACACTATGAGGCGATTTCTCACTGCGAATCGAGTAGGAATGTAATCCTTTCGTTTCATAAACCAGCGCATCATTTGCAAACATATCGTGGGTCAAGCGCAAATCCGTATTCGTTTGACCGAGTGTGCGTTGTTCATAATCAATATAATTGCCTTTTAATGGCAATTTCACTCGTGATTTTTTTGGAGAAAAAGAAAGGTAGTAGTCTTCAAATGTCAGCCCTTTTTCAAGTGGGACGTTGAATGCAGGGTGTCCTCCAATGGAGAAGAATAGTTCTTTTTGACCGCTATTCTTTACTTGGTATTTGACGACTAAGCCATCACCGCCTAATTCGTAACTGACATACAGCTGAAAATCAAACGGATACTTCACTTTGGTTTCAGTTGAACTTTCTAATAGAAACAAGGCATAGTCTGTACGTTTTTCAACGACAGTAAACACCATGTCTCTGGCAAACCCATGACGGGGCAAATGATAACTTTTGCCCTCATGCTGATAGGTGTCCTCTTTTAAGGCGCCAACAATCGGAAATAAGATTGGCGCATGCTTTCCCCAGTGGTTTGGATCAGCTTGCCAAATATATTCAAGGTCATTGCTTGTATCAACTAAGCTTTGTAGCTCAGCCCCTTTTTCTGCAATTTTTGCTTGCAGATGACCCGCCGTGATGGTAACTGTCATGGTCTCATCTCCTAATATTGATGTTTCGTCAATTCCTCTTTAAAGCGGCTGTTAAGCACTTTTAAATAGGTGCCTTTCATCCCCAAAGAGCGGGATTCTATAATGCCGGCAGACTCTAGTTTACGCAAAGCATTTACGATCACCGACCGTGTAATTCCAATGCGATCAGCGATACTTGACGCGGTCAGACGACCTTCGTCGCCTTCTAATGCCTCAAAGATCGCTTGAACAGCTTTCAACTCACTATAAGAAAGGGTGTTGATTGCCATTTGAACAGCTGTGGTACTGCGAACATCTTCTTCGATACTGCGGGATTTTTGGTACAAGAATTGCATACCAACAACTGTCGCACTGTATTCCGCTAATACCAAATCGTCGTCATCAAAGGACTTATCGATTCTGGAAAGAATGATCGTACCTAAACGTTCTCCTGCACCGTAAATCGGTACGATGGTCGTTAGTCCGTTGGGATACAACTCACGGCCTTCTACAGGAAAAGCGGTCATATCATCACTGATTGGCACATTAGCTTCTGTGGAAGTCAGGTGATCGACTAAATCTGTATAATTTTTAGGAAACTGTTTTTCAACAAACATTTTTTTGATGCGTTCATTATTGACATCATGGTTCTCAACAAAACCTAACACGCTACCGTCAATGCTAATAATATACGCATTGCTGTCTAGGATGTTTCCTAAAATGACAGCCATCTTGTCGTAAGGCAAATCAGAAGCTAAATTAAAGGTGTTTTTTTGCTGCAATAATTCGTTGATTTGTCTTGTCTTTTCTAATAATGTTTTCATTGGTCCGCTCCCTTTATAAAATATACCGGCTTAAGTCTTCATCTTTTGCGATGGACGCAAGTTTTTCTTCCACATACGCTTCTGTGATGGTGATTTCACCCATTTGCATCTCAGATGCTTCAAATAATAAGTCTTCAAGTAGTTTCTCTAGAATCGTATGCAAACGACGAGCACCAATATTGTCGGTATCGCGATTCACTTGATAAGCAATTTCGGCAATTTTCTCGATAGCTTCCATCGTAAAGACTACTTTGACATTTTCGGTTCCTAACAAGGCAATGTATTGCTTGACTAAGGCATTGTTGGGCTCCGTTAAAATTTTAACAAAGTCTTCTTTTGTCAAATCATCTAGTTCCACACGAATCGGGAAACGCCCTTGCAATTCAGGGATCAGATCGCTTGGTTTCGACAGGTGGAATGCCCCAGAAGCAATAAAAAGGATATGGTCTGTTTGTAGGGTTCCGTATTTCGTATTGACTTGCGATCCTTCAACGATCGGCAAGATATCTCTTTGCACCCCTTCACGAGAAACTTCTCCTGACTGCTGTGATTTCGAAGATACTTTGTCGATTTCATCTAGAAAAATGATGCCACTAGATTCTGCTAAACGTAATGCTTCACTATGAATATCCGCGTCGTTGACCAGTTTTGAGGATTCTTCTTGAATCAGCAATTCTCGTGCTTCTTTTACGGTTACTGTGCGTTCAATTTTCTTTTGCGGTTTCAATGCTCCTAAGGTTTCATTCAAATCGATCCCCATTTGTTCTAAGCCATTGTTCATCATCGGTGCTTGATTTTTCGGCTCATCGACTTGGATCGTCACTTCCCGGTTGTCTAAAAGGTCCTTTTCTAATTGCTCAAAAATGGCTTGACGGTTGCTGCGAATCTCATCCGTCAATTCTTCTTTTGGCTCTTCTGGTTGTTGTGCGGCGTTGAACATATTCATCATTTGTTCATAAGGATTGGTATTCTTTTTCTGTTCCTTTTTAATACCAGGAACTAAGACTTTTACTAAACGACGGTTGGCTTTTTTCTCTGCTTGGATCCGCACGTTTTTATATTGTTCTTTTTTCACGATTTGGATCGCATTCTCAACGAGGTCACGTACCATCGATTCTACGTCTCGACCGACATAGCCGACTTCCGTGAATTTCGTCGCTTCTAACTTAACGAAAGGTGCATCAACGATCTTTGCTAAGCGTCGCGCAATTTCCGTTTTACCAACCCCTGTTGGTCCGATCATCAAAATATTTTTTGGTGTGACATCTTGTTGCATCTTTTCATCTAATTGCAGCCGGCGGTAGCGATTTCTCAAAGCAACAGCCACTGATTTTTTGGCGTTGGTTTGTCCAACGATGTATTCATCTAACTCTTTCACGATTTCTCGTGGTGATTTGTTTTGGTTTGTCATATCGTCATCCCTCTTTAAAACTCTTCTACAATGATATTGTGATTCGTAAAGACACAAATGTCTGCGGCAATATTCAAGGCACCTTCAGCAATTTCTTTGGCAGATAGTTCACCGCCATAACGTTTCATCGCACGGGCTGCTGCCAAGGCATAGTTTCCACCTGAACCGATGGCTAAGATTCCTTCATCTGGCGAAATGACTTCGCCTGTCCCAGAGACCAAAAGCATCTCCTTATCATTCATGACGATCAGCATCGCCTCTAATTTTTGCATCGACTGCTGAGTCCGCCATTCTTGTGCCAATTCTACTGCAGCTCGTTGCAAATTTCCGTTGTATTCATTTAGTTTTCCTTCAAATTTTTCTTCCAAGGTAAAGGCATCTGCCACACTGCCGGCAAAACCAACGATCACTTCACCGTTGTAAATTCGACGGACTTTCCGAGCGGTTCCTTTCATAACGACCTGTTCTCCCATCGTTACTTGTCCGTCACCGGCCATGGCAAATTTCCCATCTTTTTCAACCGCACAGATGGTGGTTGAATGAAATTCTGACTTCATTTATGTTCCTCCTGTACCAATTTTACGCGCGTGGATGAAATTGGCGATAATTTTTTTGTAAACTGTCTTTGGTGACATGCGCATAAATCTGTGTCGTCGATAGATTGGCATGCCCCAACAATTCTTGAACGGTCCGCATATCGGCGCCGTTGTTTAATAAATGGGTTGCAAACGTATGCCGAAGCATATGAGGATGGATTTTACTGTCTAAACTGCTTTTTCGAATGATTTGATTCAAAACATATTCGATCCCAGTTGCAGTGATCCCGTCACCAAGATGATTCACGAAAAGGATCTCGTGTTCCTTGTTCTGCTTTTCCATCAGCTGTTTGCGTCCTGAGGAAAGATAGCGTTTGACTGCTGCTTGTGCGTAACTACCGAAAGGAACATAGCGATCCTTATTCCCCTTCCCATGGATCAGTAATACGCCGCTTTCCCAATCGATTGCCCCCAGTGTGAGACTGCTGCACTCACTGACCCGCAAACCTGAACCATAAAGGACTTCTAACAATGCTTGATTGCGCTGTTGTAGTGGCTCATCGCCAGCAACACTTTGAAAGAGAGCATCCATTTCCTTCTCATAAAAAAAACGCGGCAATTTGGCGTTTTTCTTTTTTAAATGAATGTAGGCGAAAGGATTCTCTTTGACGATCTCATGCTTGGTTAGAAACTGATAAAAAGATCGCAAACTAGCCATTTTACGACTGATGGAATTACGGCTGTACTCTCGTTCCGTCAAATAGCTTAAATAGACGCGAACATCGCGGTATTCCACTGCTAATGGGTCTTCATTGCCAGACTCTTTTAAGAAGTGAAAAAAATCGCCCATATCTTCTTGATACGCTTTTTTTGTCTTTTCCGAATACCCTCTTTCAACAATAAGATAACGAAAAAACTCTTCTTGAAACTGATCTGTTTGCAAATTAACCCCCCTTTTCATGATTCGAAATAACTTTAGCATAGACCACAAAAAAAAACAAATGAATTGTCAGAATTTAATCAATATTTCAAAGTTTAGACATAATTGTGAAAACTTTCTAAGAATCTACGTAAGATTCTTATCTTTGTTCAGAAAGATCCGTTAAATGCGCCAGAAAAACGTACCAGTCCCTCTCCTCAAAAGAAAGAGGGACTGATACGTTTCCACTTATTTGCTTTTATTCGATTGGATCAGTTGTTGGCTGATGCGAACCAGTGCTTTCAGATACAACCTGAACTAGCTCTTTGTTTCCTTGTTTTGTGGACATCGTGTCATTGATTAACCCAACTAAGTCTAATCCGGTTGTCTCTTTGATCGTATCAAAGGTTCGCGCTAAACCAGCTTCCCCCATTGATTGAAGACCATCATTGCCGCCAAAGCTAACCACTTTATCAATATTGCTCAGTGGCGCATTGACCTCTTTCGCGATTTCAGGCAGCACTTTGATGAACTCCATCAAAATACCAGCTTCGTTCAGTTTGGTCAAAGCAATCGCCATCTTTTCACGGCTTTCCGCTTCGGCTTGACCGACTTTTGCGATCCGTTCCGCGTCGGCACTACCTAGTTTTTCAATTCGTTCGGCTTCTGCTTGGGCAGCTAATTTGACTTTTTCCGCTTCCGCTTGTGCTCGTGCGATTTCTCTTGCTTTGTCTGCTAAAGCGTTTTGTTCAACCACATATTTATCCGCTTCGGCTTTTTTACGGACAGTTGCATTCAATTCTTTTTCCGTCAATTCCGCTTGTTTTTCTTGAATCTCGATATTTTTTTCTTGTTCGATCAATTGAACTTTCATTTGTTCGCCGACCGCGATCTGTTCCGCTTTCGCATCCGCAACTTCGCGTTCTTGTTTGTATTGTGCTTGTTTCAATGCCATATCTTTTGTCGCTTCTGCAATTTCTGTTTGGCGACGGATCTCTTCATGCTGTGCCAATTGCTCATTCTCAGCTTGCTTGATTCGAGTTTCTCTTAAGGCATTGGATTCCGCTACTTCGGCATTTTTTTTCACTTCAGCAATCTGAGGGCGTCCTAACGCATCCAAGTAGCCATTGCTGTCGCTGACATCTTTGATCGTAAACGAAACGATCTCCAACCCCATTTTCTTCAAATCCGTAGAGGCAACTTCTTGCACTTGTTCCGCAAAATCATCGCGGTTTTTATAGATGGCTTCTACCGTCATCGTTCCTAGAATCGCCCGTAAGTGACCTTCTAAGACTTCTTGGGCTTCATCTTCCAATTCACCTGTGGATTTGCCTAAGTATTGCTCAGCAGCTGTCTTGATCGACTCGGTACTGTTGCCGACCTTCACAAGCACCGTCGCACTGGCTTTGATCGGTACGCCTTGTTCCGTATAAACTTCTGGTGTCCCAATCTCTAACTTGTGGGTTAATAAACTTAATTTATGGGCTTTTT
Organism: Enterococcus sp. AZ149; assembly: GCF_051714285.1. Classification (NCBI taxonomy): domain Bacteria; kingdom Bacillati; phylum Bacillota; class Bacilli; order Lactobacillales; family Enterococcaceae; genus Enterococcus; species Enterococcus sp. AZ149. The sequence continues at coordinate 1,263,473 of NZ_JBIORO010000001.1, read as the reverse complement.
GAACAATAGGAATCACAAACGTCCCACTGTTTTTTAAGATTTTGATGCCTTCTTTTCCTAAAAACGACCCCGTAACGATCAATGCTTCATCGGGTTTCCCAATGCGATAGCGTATCATCAAAAAAGCGATCAATAAAACAACGAGGACAACACCCCATAAAATCGGATTACTTAAAAAATCTACTGCTGATCCTGTATCCACCATAACGTAACACTTCCTATTCTATAAAATTTTTACTTTCCACCACCAACGCGATCCCTTTTTTATCAAAATCGACAATGATGACTTTGGTTCCGACTGGCAATCGAACATTGTTTTCACGATCTTCTTCCCGAAAAAAACGTGCAGGATAAACAGAACGTGCACCTTGACTCCCTATCTCCATGACTTCGCCGATTGTATCTCCGACAATCTTTTCCGTCAGTTCACCGATCACAAAATCATTGCGACTAATGACATTGCTGCGGTTTTTGTCTGTGATGCGATTGTAAAGCCACATAATGGGACCTAACAGCAAACTAAATAAAACAAAGACAACGAAAATGACCCCGACCAACAGGATCAGCCATCCTAAAAATTGAATTACTGTAGGAAAACGCTGTAAATAGTTTTGAATCAAATGAATCCATTCTCCAATCACCATCTTCACCACCTTCTGTCATTGTTACTGTCTATCATAAGTCACCTTGATTAAAGTTTCAAGACAAATTAAAAAAAAACCTTCTTACCATTTATTAGTAAGAAGGTGATGACTCATCGCTCTTATAGTTGTTCTTTGGCTTCTTCTAAGGCAGCTAATGCCCGGTTTGCCAATGCTTCATAACGAGATTTTTTATCTCTGATTCGTTCTGGAAGTTCTGGCAGCAAACCAAAGTTGGCATTCATCGGTTGGAAGTGTTTGCCTTCTGCATGAGTGATATAATACGCCATACTGCCAATTGTCGTCTCTTGTGGCATAATGATCGGCGCTTCCCCTTTTGCAAGTTTGGCAGCGTTGATCCCGGCCATCAATCCACTGGCTGCACTTTCAACATACCCTTCAACGCCTGTCATCTGACCAGCAAAAAAGAGGTCTTCACGTTTTTTCGATTGGTACGTTTGTTGTAACAACTCTGGTGAATTCATAAAACTATTCCGATGCATCACGCCGTAGCGCACAAATTCTGCCTCTTCCAAACCAGGGATCATCCGGAATACCCGCTTTTGCTCGCCCCATTTCAAATGTGTTTGAAAACCAACGATGTTGTACAGAGAAGCAGCTGCATTGTCTTGCCGCAGCTGAATCACTGCATAAGGACGCTTGCCGGTTTTCGGATCTTCCAAACCAACGGGTTTCATCGGACCAAACAACATAGTTTTCGGTCCACGGCCAGCCATAACTTCGATTGGCATACATCCTTCAAAGAATTTTTCTTTTTCGAATTCTTTCAAAGGGGCCACTTCCGCATTGACTAAAGCTTCACGAAACGCATAAAACTCCTCTTCGTTCATTGGACAGTTCAGATAGGCTGCTTCGCCTTTGTCGTAGCGTGATTTCAAATAAACTTTATCCATATTGATGGTGGATTTATCGACGATCGGTGCTGCTGCGTCATAGAAATAAAATCCTTCTGATCCGTTAAAAGCTTGGATCGCTTTTGATAAAGGTTCAGAAGTCAAAGGTCCAGTTGCAATCACGGTAATCCCTTCTGGAATTTCAGTGATCTCCTCTTCGATGACAGTGACTAAAGGATGTTCTTTGACACGTTTGGTGACTAACTCTGAAAAATCATCACGATCCACAGCTAAAGCACCACCTGCTGGAACAGCTGTTTTGTCTGCAGAGGTAATAATGACTGAATCTAAGCGGCGCATTTCTTCTTTCAAAACACCGACCGCATTCGTTAAGTTGTTGCCCCGAAGTGAATTCGTACAAACAAGTTCAGCAAAATTATTTGTATGATGGGCTTCTGTCGATTTCTTAGGACGCATTTCATAAAGCTTTACTGCGACACCTGCTTGCGCTGCTTGCCAAGCAGCTTCGCTTCCGGCTAAACCGGCACCAATAACATTGATTTCTTTCATAGTGCTCTCCTTTTATTTCAAAAGCTCGCCTCTTCTCATAAGAAACTGCTTGTATTAATCAAAAGAACCGGCACTTTCTTTTGTCAGCCAACATCGAGGCTGACCGTTCAAAAGAATGCGCCGATTCTTTTTTTAACAGGGAATCCTGTTAGTTATTTTTGCACATTTTCTTCATAGTCCCCATTGATACACACGACTTGCTTGCCGCCTTTGACTTTCTTCTCGACTAAGTAATTATCACATTTCGGACAATTACGGCCTACAGGTTTGTCCCAAGAAGTAAAGTCACAGTCCGGATAGCGGGTACATCCATAAAACAACCGATTTTTTTTCGATTTGCGTTCAACAACTTGGCCTTGGTGACAGACCGGGCACTCAACGCCGATTTCTTTGACGATTGGTTTCGTGTTGCGACAGTCAGGGAAATTGCTGCAGGCATAAAATTTTCCGTAGCGACCTAATTTGATCACCATTGGATGGCCACAAAGGTCACAGTCAAAGCCTGCAGGTTCGTCTTTGATTTGGATTTTTTCGATACTTTCTTCTGCGGTCGTCAATTCTTTTTCAAATGGACGGTAGAATTGATCGACGACTTTGACCCATTCTTCTTTCCCAGCTTCAATGCTATCCAAGCTATTTTCCATTTCAGCAGTAAAATGCATATCAACGATTTGCGGGAAGAATTCCTCGATCAATGAATTGACGATCTCACCAAGTTCAGTTGGCTCAAAACGTTTTTGTGTCAATTTCACATAATAACGTCGTTGGATTGTTTCCAACGTTGGTGCATAAGTTGAAGGACGACCCACACCGTTCTCTTCAAGGGTTTTGATCAAGGTGGCCTCACTGTAGCGGGCAGGTGGTTGTGTGAAATGCTGTTTTGGTTCGATCGATACGGATTGGACCACATCTCCTTCAACTAACTCTGGCAAAATGTTCTCTTTGTCTTCTTTGCCATCATCGCGCCCTTCCACATAGACCTGCATAAACCCTTTAAATTTGATCTTTGAACCATTGGCAATAAAGATGACACCATTTTGATCCAAGGTAACTTTCATTGTATCCAAAATCGCCGGCGTCATTTGACTAGCCACAAAGCGAGACCAGATCAAGCGATACAGTTTCAGTTGGTCTTTGTCTAAGAATTTCTCCATGGCTTCTGGCGTACGCATCACACTTGTTGGTCTTACCGCTTCATGGGCATCTTGTGCCCCTTGTGCATTCGCGCGTTTTTTGCCACCGTGCGCCGAGAACTCTGAACCATAAGTACTTTCAATAAATTCTGCCGCTTCGCCTTTGGCTGTGTCTGCGATTCGGGTCGAATCGGTACGCATATAGGTGATCAAACCAACGGTGCCTTGTTTACCAAGAGCGATCCCTTCATAGAGCTGTTGTGCGACCATCATGGTTTTCCGCGTTCGAAAGTTCAGTTTACGGGCTGCTTCTTGTTGCAAGCTACTGGTGGTAAACGGTGCCGCCGGGTTGCGTTTGCGTTCTTTCTTTTCAACCTTCGTCACTTGAAACTCTTTACTAGAAAGACGATCGGTGATTTCTTTTATGCTTTCAGCATTCGGTAATTTTTTCTTTTTGCCATCTAGGCCCCAAAAATTGGCTTTGAATTTTTTCGTGGCTTTTTTAAAGTTCCCATCGATGCTCCAATATTCTTCAGGAACAAACTCACGGATCTCTTTTTCACGATCTATAATAATCTTAAGCGCCACCGATTGAACACGGCCAGCACTCAATCCTTTTTTCACTTTACGCCAAAGGATTGGGCTCAATGAATACCCCACCAATCGGTCTAAAATCCGGCGCGCTTGTTGAGCGTCAACGAGATCTACATCGATCGTTCTTGGTTCTTTGAAAGCTGCCTTGACCGCATCCTTAGTGATCTCATTAAAGACGACTCGGTTTTTATCTTTTAAATCTAACCCTAGTAGAAAAGATAAATGCCACGCAATAGCTTCTCCTTCTCTATCCGGGTCACTTGCGAGGTAGACTTTTTCGGCTTTTTTCGCAGCTGAGCGGAGACTTTTGATCACATCGCCCTTGCCACGGATCGAAATGTAATGCGGTTCATAGTCATTTTCGACATCAATTCCCATTTTACTTTTCGGAAGATCACGAATATGACCGACACTTGCGACGACTTTGTAATTTCGTCCAAGGTATTTTTCAATGGTTTTCGCCTTTGCCGGCGATTCCACGATTACTAAATATTTATATGCCATATAAAGAATGGCTCCTTCCTGAATTTTTCCTACTATTATATTCTATCAATCAGTGAACCTATCGTATGCAGATGAAACATACAAATCGTAGCTTATCATAGCTTTCAAGAAAAGGTTTGTCAAGGAAGGTTGATTGGAAAAATCAAAAAAAGGCTAACTCCTGTAAAATATCTGACACACTAATCGTACATTTTGCGCCATCTTGAATCAAGTGGTGACAACCTTTTGACTGATCGGAAATCATTTCACCAGGCACTGCAAAAACTTCTCGGCCATTTTCCATTGCTAATTGTGCCGTAATCAAAGAACCGCTTCTTTCTTTAGCTTCAATCACACAGATTGCTTTTGAAATACCGGCAATGATGCGATTGCGTAAGGGGAAGTGATGTCTTTGCGGTTTGGTGTCGTGAGAATATTCACTCAGTACTAGATGTTCTTGACGAATCTGCTGGAACAACGGATACGCAGAAGTAGGATAACAATGTTCCAAACCAGAAGCAATCACGGCAATGGTTTGTCCCCGATTTCTGATGGCTGATTCATGGGCAAAACTGTCGACGCCATTTGCTAATCCACTGACGATCGTATAGTTTTCTGTCACTAAAGGCGGGATCAGCTTTTCGCAAACTTTACGCGCGTAGCGAGAAGCTGTTCTTGCGCCGACAAATCCAATCATGGGCGTTTGCAACAATTGCAGATTTCCTTCGTAAAATAGTAATAATGGTGGGTCCGCAATTTGTCTTAAAAGCATCGGATACTCCGCTGAAAAGAAGGTGAGGTAGTTTTGTCCCCCCATCTTTTGTGTGATATGCTCTTCTGTCATTTGCTCCCACGATCGGCGAAAGACCGTCCTATGCTGTGGAAGGACGCCGATGGCAATCATCTCTTCCAACGAACAACGCATTTCTTTTGTTTCCAGCCAATGCCAAATAATCTTCCAGCAACCTTGCAGACCGATTCCCTGACAGTAGTACAGTTTTATCAACTGTTTTTCAAAATCTGTTGCTTGTTGATATTTCATAAACAAAGCCCTCTTTTCTTAGTGATCTTACTTATAAGATTCGCTAAAAAAAGAGGGATGGATGAAATTTATAGGTATTGTTTAACTGGGGCAAAGGTTTTTCGATGAATAGGGCAAATTCCATGGGCAGCTAACCCTTCTAAATGAACTTTGGTCCCATACCCAGCATTTTGATCAAACCCATAAAAAGGATACACATCATGAAAATCTTTCATTAAATTGTCACGATAGACTTTGGCAATGATACTTGCTGCGGCAATCGAAATGGAGCGGGCATCGCCTTTGATCAAGCTTTGTTGAGGGATGTCGGTCTCGATGGTCATCGCATCAATGAGCAAATGTTCCGGCTTGACCGCTAAGTCGATCAAAGCTTCTTTCATCGCCAGGCGGCTCGCTTGATAGATATTTATCCGATCGATTTCTTCAGGACTAACCACACCGATACCGACAGCAACGGCTTTATTTTGAATTTCGATAAACAGTTCTTCTCTTTTCTTCGCAGAAAGCTGTTTTGAATCATTTAACCCCAAAATCTGGCATTCTTTAGGCAGAATCACCGCAGCTGACACCACGGGTCCTGCTAAAGGTCCGCGCCCCACTTCATCTAAACCGGCGATAAAACGGGCGCCTTGTTGAAATGCTTCGTTTTCAAAACGCATCATTTCTTCGTATTTTTCCTGCAATAGCTGCTGTTTGACTAATTGTTTCTCATATCGTTGCAACAGCTTTTGGACCCCTGCGCGTTCATCTGCTAGCAATTCCTGCAAAAATGCCGGGTCATTAAAGGTTGGATCAAATAATCGCTCTTTGATTGTCTTAATCGGTTGTTTCATCTTGGCTTTCCATTTCCTCCACTCGATCTAGTGTATAACGGCCTAATTTTCCTTGCCGAATGTCAAAGACAACAAGCTCGCTTCCTCGATCATAGTTATCTTTATACCCACGTTTTTCAGTGATTTTCATCAACAGGTCCGGCGCTAACAACGCCTCTTCCTCCGCCTTTAGTTGGTAACGATTGGCGATTCTTTCAGGATAATAGCGGGCAAAAAAATCAAGTCCATACAATGCGATATCATCCAAATGGATCAGCTGATCTTTAATAGCCCCCGTCAATGCCAATTTTTTACCAATCTCAGGATCTTCAAATTTTGGCCATAAGATCCCAGGCGTATCTAGCAGCTCTAGATCAGTCCCAAAACGCAGCCATTGCTGTCCTTTGGTCACGCCGGGTTTATTACCCGTCTGAGCAATTTTCTTCCCTACTAAACGGTTCATCAAGGTTGATTTTCCGACATTCGGAATGCCAATCACCATCGCTCGAATCGCACGGGGCTTCAATCCTCTGGCTTTGTCACGAGCGATTTTTTCCTTCAAGACTTGCTTAGCCGTCGGGACAATGGCTTTGACGCCTTGATTGTCTTGGGCGTTGATCGCCAAGGCTAAATAGCCTTGTGCTTGGAAATAATGCTCCCATTTTTTGGTTTGAACGGGATCTGCTAAATCCGCTTTATTGATCAAGATCAATCGTGGTTTTTGCTGTAATAATTGGTCCAGCATGGGGTTGCGGGATGAGATCGGCAAGCGTGCGTCCACGAGTTCAAAAACGATATCCACGAATTTTAATTTTTCACTTACTTCACGTCTGGCTTTCGCCATATGGCCTGGAAACCATTGAATGGTCATTTGAACGTTTTCCTCCTTGGTACTTCTTCGAATTGGTAAAAAGACAGTAGTGTCTAAATCCATGCAGTATATATCTGACAAGAACGAGGACTATTTGCTCTAAAACCATCAGAGAAACTAGTCACACTGGGCATTTTGCTAAAATTGCTTTAGGACAATGTTCTTGTTCCAACCTCGTGCATAGGTAAAGCTTTCAGCGCGATTCTCATGCGTCATACGCGCTTTCTCGCTTTTTAATTTTGGGGAAGTGGTTGGAAAAAGCTTGTCTATCCACTCATTCTTCCTTTTTTCTGACACCTTTACCATTAGACCGACTGCTTTTTACTACCTTTTATCTTCGTTATTGTACCATATTTCACACGACATGTTTCGTTCTGAGTAAGGTTAACAAGTCATTTTCTAGTGGATCTAGAGGAAAACCTGCTATCTTTTCTTCTTATCACTGGGAGTGATCAAATCATGCTGTTTTTTTCTTTTGATTCTGCTAATCACCAGCAGGAGTAGTAATAGTATGGTGCTTACAACTAGCAGCACCCACAAATCCTGCTGGTTTGCTTTTTTTGCGGCACTTGTTTCATTTTCTTCATTGTAAGGAACCCTTTTGCCGCGAACCAATAAACGATGGCTATTGACCATATAGGGTGTGCAGGTTAGTAAGGTGACATAATCACTGCCTTTGACAATTTTTAGTGCTTCGGTATCATCAGGGGCGACCGTTTTAATCTGATCTATTTGATACGCCAACGTATCATCAAACGTTTCGATATAAAACTCATCGCCGATCTGCAGCTTAGGCAGATCCGTAAAGAGGGTTGCACTCGTTAACCCACGGTGTCCGCACAGAACTGCATGGGTATCTTCACCACCTATTGGATACGAAGCGCCCTCCAATAATGTTGCTCCTCTTTTTAACAACGTATCGGTGGTTTGATCAAAAATCGGGAGAGCGACACCAATCACGGGGATCTTTAAAACGCCGATCGTATGTCGTTCATAGTAATCAGGTGTATCGCCTGATTCTGAGTCCCTTGTTTCTGATAAATCTTGCGTTTCTTTGATTCCAGGATTGCTGGGATGCTGTGCCAGCTCTTGATTTACTCGTTCCAACTGGTTCCTTTTTTGTTGTTTTTCTATTTCACTCATTTTTTTAGCTTGGCTTTGGTAGTAGCTGATCAACTGTTGATCCAAAAAGGTGTTGAGCTGATTACTTACAAAAGGATAACTGATGATCAGAACACCTAGCAGCAGCAGAATACCCATTAGAACATCCAACAAAGTCACTTTTTGAGTAGGTACTTTCGTGCCATTTCTTTTCCTTTTGATTGTCATCGTGCATTTTCATCTCATTTACTTACCCTTTCCGTTTTACAAAATAACACCCAGCTAAACCAACGATCACCACTCCGATGGCGCCCATTAAATACGTGCCGGCACCACCAGTTGCCGGTAAGGTTCCTTTGCGGCGGTTAGGGACTTTTTCTGGATCTCCCAATTGCTCTTTCGTTCCATAAGACGTTTCATGTACTTCAAAAGCGATGCGATTTGTTAGCAGTACATAATTTTTTGGTGCTTTTACTTCTTCCAAATAGTAGGTGCCAAATTTTAACCCGATGATATCAACTAATCCATCTGTCCCTGTGGTAAATTTCGTCGCTTCATCCGCTGTTTGCACCCAAGATACCTGTTTGGTTCCTTCTTCGATTTTCAGGTAGTTGGCATCATCACGGTCTTGATCCCGTACAACAAAAACTGCATCTGCCAATGCTTCGGTAGCGGTCACAGCCCCATCGACTTTTAAGAACCGTTTGCCCCCTGTCAAAACTTCCACGCTTGGAGGCGTTTGATCCGTCATGAAATCCGTTTCTACATTTGCTTCATTCGTAAAGCCATTGATAGGCATAGCCTGTTCATTTAAATACATATAATACACAAAGCGCAATTGATTTCCCGGCGTTAATTGCGGCACGAATTCTGGATTGATAGTTACCGTAAAGCCATGCTCTTTTTCCGTTACTTGGTAATTCGTCGCATCGATTTTCTGCTCTCCATCATACAACGCATAGCCCGTTTCTCCTTCAGCTGTATTTTCAAAAGTTAATGCTGGATCATGGGCATCGATCAATTGAAAATGTTTGTATTTGTTTTCTGATCCTACTTTATCTTGAATACCTGATGGGATATTGACTGTTAGGTGATATTGGATTCTTTCGCCGATCTCTACGTCTTTGCCGTCTAATTGTGGTGTTGTTTTTGTAACATTTGTTGTGTCATTCTTGATTGTTAGCTCAACAGTAACGTTACTTCCTGAATCAATCGAGAAATCCTTGATTCTTTCTTCCTCGATTAAGGCGGCTTGACTTGGGGCTTTCGTTTCCTCTAATTGATAGGCGCCTGTTTCTAGTTGCGCAATCTTTAGCTGTCCTTTTTGGTTCTCACTCACATCGATACCAGCGTCTCCAGCAGCATATTGTTTGCCTGTCAAAAAACGGTACGCTGCCTGTTTGTCAGTTGTCCATGTATAAAGTCCATCGGCTGCACTTAAAATGTATTTCTTGGTATTTTCGCGTCCTTCTTGCTTTGAAACAACAAATTCCGCATCATTCAGTGGTTCGTTTTCCCCCGTTCCTCGCTTATTCACAAGGAGCATTCCTTCATTTGTGACGATATTTTTCGGATAAAGATGGATCGTGTCTAGCTCTTCTTCTCCATAAACATATGAGCCATCAGCTTGTTGGATCATTTCATATACGGGAAAGGCGATCACCATATTCTCAGCAGTGGTAACGCCGTCTTTAGGGGCTTCTACAATGGTGTAAACTGCATCCCGATCGGCTTGTTTTTTCGGCAATTCAAAAACCAAATCACCGGCTGCATCTGTTTTCCCGCTAGCTATAGGGGAACCAGACGTCAAGGTTTGAACTTGACGCTTGGCTTCTTCAACGGATGCCCCTGCAGATCGTTTTTCATAAAATGCTGCTGTCACATCATAGACAGAAAAAGTGACATCGGCTAAGCCTTGGTATTGATCAAACTCTTCCATCTCAGTCCCACTATTTTGAATCAATGAACCTGGCAGATTGACCATTTTCTTTTTATGGAGATGGATCTGTGCCAAATTGCTCTCTGCAGACACTTGCTGATTTTTTGTTCCAAAAAAGACAAATGGCAAAAGTAAAAATAGGAGACAAACCATTTTCGTATGATTAAAAATCTTTTTCATTGTTCTTTCCTCTCTTCTAAATTTTTTTTCGTTTTTCATTCGCTAATGGAAAAATTACTTTAATGAAGACTTATCTTTGCGCTTAACGTGCAAATAGCTACCAGCTAAAAGGACTAGCAGACTTGCTGAAAGAATGACCATCCATCCATGCCAATTCCCTCCGGTTTCAGGAAGAGACACTTTCACTTGATTGGTTACGATCAATTCTATTTGATTGTTCTTTTCTCCAGAAACAAGAAGATTCGGTAGTCGTTCTTCATCGATAAAGACCTGACCATCCTCTTCAATCTTGATTTGGACAGGTGCTGTTAAACCTGCATAGCCTGCGGGTGTACCAGTTTCTTCCAAGGTATAGCTGCCGGGTGTGAGATCTTGGAAGTGAAATACCGCTAGTGCTTCTCCGTTTTCAGGCAGTTCGACAGTCCGTCCGTTTCCACTTAGCCGGAATTTTGCCCCCTCAAGTGCTTGTCCCAGTTCATCCTGTTTATTGACCACCAAATCAAAAGGTTTTAACTGATTGCCATGGGTAAGGGTCCAACAGTTGGCATCCCCGTCGACATTTTCCCCTTGATACTGGATTTTTCCGTCTGTACCAACGACAAATTCATAGTCACCGGCAACCGTATCATATCCGAGCGGACCGGCTGTTTCTGAGATACGATAAGCGCCAGGCTCAAGGATCGTAAATTCAGCCATCCCAACATCATCCGACGTTTCTGAGGCGATTTCTTGATAATCCCCTCCTGCTGTTTTTTGTTGAAGAGAAAAGACAGCGCCTGCTAACAATACTTGCTGCTCATTTTGCAACGTATATTTTCGAATAGCGACTGGAATTTCTGTAAACGGATTGGTAATCTCCAGGATAATCGTATGCTCGACCAGTGTGACAGGTTGTCCATCAATCGTCGCATGCCCTTGCTCATCAATATGGATCAGCCACTCTGTTTGCTTAGCCAAATGATGTCCCGCCGGTGCAGTGACTTCCTTTAAACGATACGTCTGACTTTTTTGCAACGTAGTATCTGCTGGCAGCCCGTACGTTCCATCCCCTTGATCCACAAGGGTTACTGTCTTTCCAGCGCCCGTCAATTCAAAAACAGCACCTGTCAGCTTCACCTCTCCTACAGCGGATTTTTTGATCAGATTTAATGCGAGGGGCACAAACGTCTTTGTGTTTTTCCATGTAGAAACGTCCACTCTTGTCGACTCGTAGCCTGATACTGCCAGTTCATTTGTGACTTGATAATTAAACGTTTCTCCTTGATTGTTATAAAGCGGCAGTAGACGGGTTTCTTCGTAATCCGTTCCATCCTTTTCAGAAACCGCGGAAACCTTGCTTCGTTCCCAACTTGTCTGATCTTGTGCATCGGTCTCAGTAAGTTTGAGATATCCTGTTTGCCAGCTCTCCTTGCTAGTAACTGGGCTTCTGCTTATTTCAAAATAGACAGATTCTGGGCGACTTGACGTATCGCCATCGTATTCCTCCCAGACTTTTTTGATCGTCAACTCTTTCCCAGGTGCTTTGGCAGAAGGCACACCAAACAATGCCTTTTGATCGGACTGATGATTCGGATAAAACACCGTTTCTCCATTCATTTGATACCAAGTATCTGGTTTAAAATCCGCTGCTTCCGTTTGAATCCGCACTTGATAATGAATTTGCAGTTCCTGTCCTTCGCCTAAATAAAGACCAGAAGCATTGAGTGTATTGTCAGATATCGTGACCTCAGGCTGCACCGTTAGAGCAGCAGAACCGACACTTTTGATGGACAAGCTATTTTCTTCGTATAAAAATGGCTGCGAAATGGGGTCAGTAATCTCTCCATCAGTGACTGTCGCCGAAATATGAAGGGCTTTTTTCTCGAGATAGTCGGCAATATCCGCTGCTTCATTGGCTGACTCATAATAAAGATGCCCCTCTTCATCAGCAGAAACCATCTGTCTCATTTTGTTCTCAACATCGGCCTTTGTATACCCAGCTGTTTGATCCCCTTGCAGTTGAATCCCCAATCCGTGAATCTCAATCCCGCGCTCTTTTAACGCCATCGCCTCACCGATCGTGGCGACAAACGTATTGTTGATCCATTTAGAGTTACCGTACTGATCAGATGCAAAATACCCGTTGTAGAGATGTGAAGTATTCATCGGCTGGTCTTGAGAAAGAGAAAAGGCGGTTCCATAATAACTACCATCTGCTTGTGTATGCACTTTGGACACATGATAACTGTAGGTCGGCACGCCATCTGTTAGCAAAACGATGACTTTCTTATGTCCATTTTGCGTTGATAGCATATCCCCAGCTTGGCGAAGCCCTCTTTGGGTAAAGGTCCCCCCAGCTGCTGTTTCTGGCGTCATCGTTCGGATCGTCTCTTTGACTTCAGAAAATTTTCCTAACTGGCAGGTTTTGTTTTGGTAATTGTTACCATCACTGGAATAACCGACATAGCCCATGTAGACACTGTCTTGAATGCCGCTTCCTTCAATTTGATTCAAAAAGCGATCCACACCTTTTTTTACCTCAGTGATGCGTCCCATCTCATTCATACTCCCTGACCAATCCACTACCAACACAACATCGATCGGATCAATTTGGCGTTGAACATTCCCTCGTACATTTAGGTAGACATCAAACAGTCCTGGAGTATTCGTCTCTTTTGCAAATTTCCGTAAAGCAAAATCCGCTTCATCTCCCACACCACCATACTCAATATACGAGTTGGTCAAATTTTCTGGATCACCATTCCATGTAGCTACGCCATCCCAGGTTTCGCCTGCATCTTTGTTCCCCTGATGATTTAAGACATTGCTCTTTTCATCAATTGTCCAATTAGCCGAAGGATACGTCCCGCTTTGGTCTGTCGTATAATCTGGTTCAATCGAAGCAAAAGCCTGTGAAACGGTCGTTTTTTGATAAAGACGTTCTTGTTTAAACGGTTCAATGAGTGTTTCGTCTTCAGAAGAACTTGTCGTTGTTCCTGTTTCCTTTGTCTCTTCCTGCGTTTCTTCGTTTAAAACACCTTTTGAGTCCTCATTCGACACTTGTTCCGAAGTTGACTCCGTGCCGGTTTCTGCAGCTTGTGAATCAATTGAGCTGACTTCCACCCTATCTGAGGAAGCAGATTCTGTCGCAAGCGGAATGTCAACTATCAATTCATCCAAAGACGCCAATTTGTGCGATTCTTGATTTTCGTGATCATATTTTTCAATCTGAATCGCCAACTTCAGTTTTTTTGTTTCATTAGGTAGTTGAAACGTTACTTCTTGTTCACAGGGTGTTTGCAAGAAGTCTTGTGTTGTTAGCCAAGACTGCGCAGATTCATCCTCAATAAAAACCACCTCTTTGTTGTTCGTTTTCGTTAGCGGTTGTTCTTTCGTTTCATCAAGTGCATATAATTGCAGCCAGATGCGTTGCTGTTTGTTTTTTTGTGATAGCTGATATCGTAAAGTAAATTGATTGCCCTCCCGTTGACCTGTCAACTTGATCTGCTCCGTTTCGGTAATAGCGATCGTATTTTCTTCTTGTGCACTTGCTATCCCATTTGTTTGCAAACTCGAATAAATGAAAAATAATATCCCCCCTAACATACAGAAAATGAAAGAGAACCAGTGGTGTCTCTTTGTCAAAAACATAAAAAGACCTCCTTTCAAAGAATCAAAAATTACAAGCTGATGATACAAGAAAGAAGCGAAAGACACCTCTTTTTTTTATTTTCTGAAAAACAGGAAAAATTTACGCATCTGTAGTTATTCATAAATAAAAAAAGTTTTTTTATTTCAAAGCGGAACCAATTAACCAACGTTATTTAATAACTAAAAAAAACTAGCGTTTTTCACATGCGATTTCTATTTTTGTTCTTTATGAGACAGCTCTGGCAAAAATTTGTCTCAGTTTTTCTAAAAAAAAGCAAAAGTTTTGAGACGTGTCTTTACACAGTAATATAAATAAGTTATTAATAAAATAAGAAGGTGATCATTTGATTGAAAAAATACTCTTAGATACCCGAGCATTAGACAAAATCGGACTCTACGGAAAACTACTATCAATTGCTCCGGGTGAATACAACATAGAGTTCGTGAAAAATCTGACCCATTTAAGTGCAACGAGATTGAAAAGTTTACTTTCCTCGATCCAAGAGGACCTGCAAAACCTCTCCCCAGTAAATCTTTCATTACATAAAAACACCCTTAGTCTCCCTAAAAATTTGATTGAATACAATCAATATCAACAGTTTTTAGCCCAAGAAAGTATTTCTTATAAAATGTTGTTAAGTATCTTGACCAACCAAGATGAAAGTTTGCTGGCATTTTGCCAAAGAAACTATATCAGTCGTTCGACTTGTTTCCGACAAACTAAAAAGCTTCAGGATCATTTAAAGGAATTCAACGTAACCTTAAATCAATCCGCCATGACGCTTATCGGTTCAGAGATGGTGATTCGCATCTTATTGTTTAATTTTATCTGGCACATTTCTTTAGGGGATAGTTTGGTGAAGGCCTTTGACCAAGAGATCGAAGAGCTTTTTGTTACCTATGAAGGAACGAAATACAAAAGCAAGTATGAAATTGGCAAAAAAGAAGCCTTACTTCATTGCAAGATTTGTCTGTTTCGTTTAAAGGATGGTCACAAGACAAATCTTTATCAGTTAACGAACCGATCATTTATCCCCAGTGGTGAAAAGCTTGATTTCTTCTCTGCTTTCTTTATGATCATTGATTCAGCAATAGACATTCTTGAGATCAATTCTTTGTTCTTTCTTTTTTATTACTGGCCGATGCTGACTTCTGCCAAAGATGTGCGTCTTCCGATTGTAGCGGATTGTTACAATCACGAAAAGTTAGAATTAAAAGAGCTGATGACTGAGTTTGAAGAACATTGCCAAAAATTTCTCTGTGATTTTGACTTCGACCATCAGTCGTTCCTTTATATGAATACATATCTTACGTTGCTGAAGTTCTGTATATTTAAGCAAAAAGTCCCCCTTTCAAATTTTTTCGAAGCAAATGTCATTAAGGATAAATACCCATTACATACGATTTTGACAAATACCATTCAAAGTTTTTGGCGTAAAATAGCAAATCGTAAAGGTTATGAGTGGTTAAAAACCTGTTATACCGATCTTGCTTTTTATCAAGCCTGTTTGCTTTATCCCATTTACATTGAAAAGGAACAAAAATATAAACTTAAAGTTGCTTTTGTCTATGTATCTAACTACTTGGTTTCCATGGAAGTTTTTAATATATGTGAACGGTTGCCCTACGTTGAAATTGAACGGATCACGCTGCCAACTGAAGAACCTTTTGACTTTTATATTTTGAGCTCACCACAGCTTTTACCCCCTTTTACAACCGAAGAAAACTCGGCAATCATTGATTTTTGTCGCTATCGTGATTTTGAAACGAATTTATGTCAGAAACTATCGAATGCTTTTAATGAAAAAATAAAAAAATTAACAGCAATTAGTGACTAAACAAACGCTTCTTTCGATGCTAACCATTTCCCTTTGGAAAAAGAATAAAAAGCTAGACAAAATCCCCCCCTTGGAATCAACGGATAATTCCAAGGGGGGGATTCATTATTTAATTATTTATTGATTTTACACAGACTAAATCAATCGAATATGAGTCAATGGATAATAAACAAAACGAGCATTGCCTAAAATGGCCTCTCCTGATATTGGTCCAAAGGAACGGCTATCTTTGGAGGCACGTCGATTGTCTCCAATGACAAAGTAACTATCTTTCCCTAATTTCTCAACACCTAATAAAGATTCCAAATCAAAGTCATTGGTGTAAGAGACAGACTCGTGATCATTGCTGCGGTTCTTCACTAGAAAATCTTCATCTACCGGTTCATCATCAATGTAAAGCTGATCATTGACATATTTCACTGACTCACCCGGTAAGCCAATCACCCGCTTGATATAGGTCGAACCATCCGGCAACTGGAAAACAACGACATCAAAACGTTGGATTGGCGAAATCTTCTCAATGACCACCATGTCTCCTTGTTTTAAGGTTCCTTCCATCGAATTTCCTTCAACAGGAACTGGGATCAACAAGAATGCCCGAATCAAGAATGCTGTTGCAAAAGCAATTAACGCATATTTCACTACTAGCCAAAAACGATCAACCCAGAATTTTTTCGCCTCCACACGTCTGCCTCCTCTCCAATTTTTCACTTAGTTTATTCTTCAGAAAGCAAGGACAGTGCTTTTAAATATGCTGGGTCCTCTGCTTTGAGTTTCTCCGTTACTTCTTTTTCGATCGCTTGGGCAGTGTCTGCATCGACTTCCGCAGTCACTTTTAAATCATGAGCCTCTTGAAAAGTCTTCACTGCTGCTGTCGTCTCATCATTGAAGGTATCACCACTAGTGGCATACCCTAACGCTTTAAGAAATTGATTTAGGTTATTGACTGCCGTTGATGATTGTCCAGCTTTTAAGGCATTGTCCCGTGGTAATGGCGGGAAATACGCATACTCTGGATAGTCCTCTTCATAATCCGGCATCACACCTTGATCATTGACCCAATTTTCATCCGGTGTCAGCCATTTCATGACCGTCATTTTTAATTCACTATTATCCCCCAGATCCTTCACGTTCTGAACGGTTCCCTTGCCGAAGGTTTCTGTACCAACAACTGGGATATCCGCTGATTCTTGCAAGGCTGCGGCAAAAATTTCCGATGCAGAGGCACTGCCGCCGTCGACTAAAACAACGACCGGTTCTGTGACTTTGAATCCTTCATCCAATGCTTCGCTCGCTTTGGTCTCACTGACCACCCCTTGATTGTTGGCAAACTTCACGATCGTTTGGCCGTTTTCTAAAAACATACTTGCCATGATCTGTACTTGGTCCAGCAATCCGCCAGGATTTTGTCTTAAATCCAAAACAAACGACTTTGCGCCGGCTTCTCGCAGTTCGGTGATGGTTTCTTTCAACTCAGCTGCTGTGTTTTCACCAAAGGAAGTAATATCGATACGACCGATTGTGTCATTATTTTCAGCAATTTCTCCATGGACTGTTTCGATTGGGATCACATCACGAGTGATCTCCACATCAAAGGTGTCCTGATCACGTTGAATCGTTAAGGTGACTTTCGTCCCTTTTTCACCACGAATCTTTCCCACAACTTCAGATAATTCCTGTCCTTGCGTATCTTCACCGTCTACCTTGACGATTCGGTCATTGATCCGCAGACCACTTTTTTCAGCAGGCGTATTTTTTATCGGCGCTTGTGCGACTTCTGGATAGTCTTCAACGATTGACAAGGTAGCACCAATCCCTTCAAAACTTCCAGAAAGTGATTGTTCTAAGTTATCCGCATCTGATTGGTTCAAATACGTCGTATAAGGATCATCTAGCGCATCAGTCATCCCTTGAAGGGCACCTTCTATCAAGGCATCCTCATCAACTTCTTGGTAATAATTCGCAAGGATTTGGTCATATAGCGACTGGATTTTCTCCATTCCGCTGGCTTCTGTGGTCGTTTCTGTCACCGGTTGCGTCGTCTGCTGATTTTGCTGAGCCGTTTGCCATAAATAGACACCGCCTCCTGACAAAATTGCGACACAAACGAGAGAAACGATATATTGGCTCGTCGTTAAACCTTTCATTCACAACACCTCTCTGAGAAAAAACAGCTCCGTTCTGCGGATTTTATGCAACCATACAAAACGAAGAATCGTTTTTTTATTTGTTATTTTCGAGATACTCTGCCCAGATACGATCAAAAATATCCATGGATGGCAAATAATCAACATTTAGTTCCAGATAAGAAGAGACTTCATCATAGTCATCGCTGTGCTTCGGAAACTGGATATCATGACTTGCATGAGTAGCAAAGATCTGGGCCTCATCTGTATGACTCGGTCCTTTGACTGCCATTAAATAGGTATAAAAACTTTTACGCATGTTCTTGCTCCCAATGATTTTCTAAAAAGGCTGCTCTACGGGCATGATTGCGAGCAAAATTCTCAGGATTCTTTTTATAATACTCTTGGTGCTCTTCTTCCGCTAAATAAAAAGGTTGGGCTGGTTCGATCGTGGTCACGATCGGATCGGTAAATCGACCGGAAGCCTGAAGCACCTCTTTGCTGGCTTCGGCTTTTTTCCGCTGCTCTTCATTAAAATAGAAGATAGCCGGACGATAATTGTCGCCGCGATCTTCAAATTGACCAAAAGCATCTGTCGGATCCGTTTGCTGCCAATAGATCGTCAAAAGGTCTTCATAACTGATTTTTTCAGGATCAAAAATGATTTCCACTGCTTCAGTATGCCCGGTTTGATGGCTTTTGACTTCTTCATAGGTTGGATTTTCGGTATGTCCTGCGATATAGCCGGAAAAAATTGAATGCACCCCTTCTAATTCATCAAAGGGTTGGATCATACACCAAAAGCACCCACCGGCAAAAATTGCTCGTTCCATTATTCATCCTCCGTTTCAGCTGGTAAATATAAACTCATTTGAATTTCATCATCCACAAGATTGATTTTGTTGGCTTTGATAAACAAGCCATTTTGCATACGGAATTGATCCAAACGTATCAAAATGATTTGTTCATCTGCATTGACATCGATCCAGTCAGGAAATTTAAAACTACGTTTGATCATTTTCATTACTTCACTGGTGGGCAGATCCAAGGTGCCGATTGATAAGCTTTTGGCTTTCAATTGAACGTTACCTTCTTCGGTCACGTAAGGATCAAAATAGAGATAGAAGGTGATAGGAAATCCTAATACTTGAAACTCTCCCGTCAACAATGCCTCATTTCTTAGCTCAAAATTATACTTGACCTCTTGATCTTTTTGAAAATCTGACAGATAAAAATCAATCAATTGGTTGACCTGGCTCTTGTTGCTGTTAACGGTCAGAACAGGACTGCCCTCCCGTTGAACAAGTTCAGCACTTTCATTTAAGCCGGTTTCTCGCTGTTGAAAAATTCTTGAAGCAAAGAAAACCGTTGTGCCTAAAAGGATACCGACCAACACTAGAAAAGCAATTTTCCAGTAGTTGATCGATTTTTTTTTCGTTGCAGCTGTTTTTTCCGGCTGCTTCGTTGATTCGCTTGGTTTCATTTTGCTTCCTCCTCTAGCAACCAATAATTTTGCGTTTTGATCACTTCATCGCGAACGGCATTCGCCATCAGTTGATACCCAAGATTATTGGGATGGAAGCGATCGCCTTCATACAAAACATTGTTTGTGATATTATTCCCGACAGTTTGCGATGAGTCAGTTGTCGTTGAAGTACTGCTTTGTGATTCATCCGAAGCTGTCGACGATGAATCAGATAAGCGTTCTGTGTCCGATGATTCGGCAGTTTTCTCTGATTCTCCTTCTTCTGTATCAGCAATACCGACCTCATCACTTAACCCTTTATAGAGCAAATCGTTGATAGGAATAAAAAAGGCATTGTCTTGCTGATTGACGAACGTTTCCGTTTGTTTATTCCAGTTATCAATGATCGTCTGCATATCCGTGATTTCTGGGAAATTCAGATAAAATGGATTGTAGATGCCCAAGACATAGATTGGTGCATCACTATTCAAATCGCGGATTTGAGCAAACAAGTCTTTTAAACGTTCCTGGTAATCTTCCATCGGTTCCGTAAACGTCTCAATGCTCAAGCCGAAGAAATTGCTCTGAATCACTTTTAGTACGTCGTTACCGCCGACAGTCAAGGTAATCAAATCCGCTTGACTAAGATCTTGGCGTAAGTCTTCATCGTTTTTCACTCGCTTTAAAATCTGATCGCTTCTTTCACCAGCGACCCCATAATTTTTAGTTACCAAATTGCTCAAATCATAGCGATCCTCTAGATCCCCAGCCAAAATTGGCACAAAGCCACCACGAGCTGTTTCATCACCAACCCCTTCTGTCAAGGAATCCCCAAGAGCGAGATATTCAATGGCGGATTTTTTCGAATCATTGGCTGCTAGCTTGTCCACAGGGGTCAGCAATGGTTGGGCTTTGGGAACAGTAAAATGAAACAGTAAGCCAGTTCCAATAGCTATCAATCCCACAACGAGTAGATAAGTTACTAATTTCTTCCATTTCACAGGTATTCAAACTCCTTTGTAATCTTTGCTATTTTAACAAAATTCTCATAAAATTCCTAGTCGCAATCCTTCAAACTTAAGAAAGAAAACAGCTACCTGCCAAAGAGTCGACAAGCAAAGGCAGCTTCTTTTTTTGTTTTTTCTTCCCGACAGCTTGTCATACGCCAAAAAGCGATTCGTCATTAAACGAATCGCTGAAAGAAAACATGCTTTTTTATTCCGTACTATAAGTAATCGCAAAGGCACCTTTACCTGTGTGAGTGGCGATGATCGGTGTCGTGTGCAACAAGGGGATATCCAACTCGGGGAATAGTTCCGCTAATTCCTTTTGGAAACGTTCTGTGATTTCTAACCCTTCAGCATGAGAAATACCAATTTTCGTCACTTTAGGCATACTCTTCAGTTCAGCTTTTAACTCTTCAAACCATTTATTGAAGGTCTTGACACCACGTCCTTTGACGACTGGAATCAGTTCTGAATGATCAAAATCCATAATCACTTTCATGTTCAGCAAACTCGATAAAAGACCTTTGGCACGACTGATACGACCGCCTTTTACTAAGTTTTCTAACGTTGAAACGCCGATAAATAATTTCGTATGCTCACGCACCAAATCCACCTCTGGTAAAACTTCTTCTAGTGTCTTACCGGCTTTAGCCAATTCTGCTGCCCGAATCACTTGAAAAGCCAACGCTTGGTCTGTCGTGTCACTATCGATCACGGTGACTTTAGCTTTTGATAAATGACTGGCTTGACGAGCCGCTTCCACGGTTCCGCTAAGCCCTTTGGTCATATGAATCGATAGTATTTCACTGCCATCTTTGCCTAATTCATCATATAGTTCTACAAAATGACCGATTGGCGGCTGGCTAGTTTTAGGTAATTCTTTGGCTTGCGCCATCATTTGCATAAATTTTTCTCCCGGCAGCGTTTCATCATCTGGATAAACGACACCATCGATCATTACAGATAAAGGCACGACATGGATAGCCAAAGCATCACGGACACTTGGTTCCATCGTACTGGAAGAATCTGTCACAATTTTAAGATTTGCCATCATATATTCACTCTCTCTTTAAATCAAGTCTTTTTTCGTGGTAAAATAACCACAGACCATTTATACTAAGTATAACAGAGAGAAAATTTTTTTTCATCTAATTTCGATTCGAAAGGACGGTGCCGAATGCAGCACATGAAGTTTAGTCGCAGATATTTGATCGTCAATGAAGTATTAAATGCAGTAACCCACGGGATCGGATTAGGACTGAGTATCGCAGGACTGGTCATCCTCTTAATCAAGGGGGCAAATCTAGGGTCACCTATCCACATCGTTTCCTATGCCATTTATGGGTCGATGATGATTTTGCTCTTCCTCTTTTCTACCTTATTTCACAGTTTGATTTTTACCAAAGCAAAAAAGGTCTTCCAAGTCTTTGATCATGCCTCCATTTTCTTGCTGATCGCCGGAAGCTATACACCTTTTTGCTTGCTTAGTATCCAAGGCTGGCTTGGCTGGTCACTCTTTGTCTTGATTTGGCTACTAGCAATTAGCGGCATCGTTTATAAGTCACTGACTCTTCATAAAAAAGAGACTGTCTCAAAAATCTCCACCCTGATCTACATCATCATGGGCTGGCTATGTGTCGTCGCCTTCAAACCTCTGATCGAACATTTAGGCTACTGGGGAACATTTTTACTAGCAAGCGGTGGTGTTTCTTATACTGTAGGTGCGCTATTCTATAGTTTAAAATCCGTTCGATTCATGCATGTGGTTTGGCACTTATTCGTTATGTTAGGTGCTGGACTGATGTACTTCTCCGTCTTGTTGTATACCTAAAAGTGAAGCATTGCTTACAAACAAAGAACAGGAAACTTTCGCTGCAGAAAGCTTCCTGTTCTTTTATTTTCTATGATAAAATTCAAATTGATGGGGATAACGGTTCTTTTCATCGACGATCCCATCGATCACATGATCAAGTTTCCATTGCGTCCAATCAATCTCTGGGAAATACACATCTCCGTTAAATTCCGCATCGATCACTGTACGGTACAATTGATCGCAATCGTCAATCATCGCTTCAAAAACACCCGCTCCACCAGTTAAAAAAACGGGATGCTCTTGTTGCTTCACATACGCTAAGATTTCCTCTCGGTCATGCATCACTAACGCGCCGTTGGCTTGATAGTGTGGATCACTTGTCAAAACGATTGTCGTACGCTGCGGCAGTAATCTTTTTCTCATTCCTTCAAAGGTTTTGCGCCCCATTATAATCGTATTATTGATGGTTTGCTCTTTAAAAAATTTCAAATCATTTGGCAAATGCCACGGCAACGTGCCATCCGCTCCGATCAAACCCTTTTGATCTTGTGCCCAAAGTGCGATCAACATAAAAATTACATCCCTTCTGTATAAAATGATTCCGAAATAGTAGCAGCAACCTGCAGCCGCTGCATCAGCTGAAAAGCTGATTCATGCTCAAATGGATCTTTGTTGCGTTCATCAAAGCGCAAGCCATCACAGGCTTGGTAAACAATTGTGCCGCCGCTTCTTTGGACATTTCTCGGCCATTCCCCATCGTTTAAACGCGCGTTGTTGTTTTTCAGTAAGGTCGGTATCAGGGAGATAGGAAAGAGAGCACTACCAGCTGCGACATCAATTTCTTGTATTTGAAAAAAGTCAGCTGCGATCTCGTTGATCAAGCGCTCCGTTCTTTGCCACGTTTGCGGATGACTCGCAAACGCCCTTGCAGTTCGCCCTAGGATACAATACGTATTCTCTGGTAACGGCTGTTTGCTTATTGCCACAAGTTCTTCCGGATACGTCTCGATCCAAGTCACTACGCGATCAAAATCACAAATATGCAATGAATCCAGCATTGGTAAAGTATGCTGTGCCGCAAAAATAAGCCTTCTGCGGGCATCCGCCGCCCCTTTTGCTGGTATAAAAAGGGCAGTGCACTGCTGATTTGATCGAATGGCTTCTTTTAGCTCCGGCACTGTTTCCTCGGATACGGATAGCCAAACTGTATCATAGTGCTGATGCAAGAAATCAATGCATTGATCAATGAGCAATGCATGAATCGATCCAACATGTCTCTGATGAAAGGTCGCCGCAAAGCCTCGTTTGTGGGTATTTCCCATTACGCCTCATTCCTTTCTTTATGAAATGAAACCAAACAACCACTTAAACTGCGATCGGTGCTTTGATTGTTGGATGCGGATCATACCCTGCCAGGGTAATATCTTCCATTTCAAAATCAAAGATTGACTGTTTTTCAGGATTTAACTGTAAGCTTGGCGCCGGACGTACTGAACGAGTCAACTGTTCCTTCATCTGTTCTATATGATTACTGTACAGATGAGCATCACCTAATGTATGGATAAAATCTCCGACTTCTAGTCCAGTTTCATGAGCAATCAGGTGCGTTAATAGCGCATAACTAGCAATATTGAAGGGAACGCCTAAAAAGACATCGGCACTGCGTTGATATAACTGACAGCTTAAGCGACCATCATGAACATAAAATTGAAACATCGTGTGACAAGGGGGCAACGCCATCGTCGGTACATCTTCTGGATTCCAAGCAGAGACGATCAAACGACGAGAGTCTGGCGTTGTTTTGATCATCTCGATCACTTCTTTGATTTGATCGATAAACCCACCCGTACTTTTTTCCCAATGGCGCCATTGGTACCCATAAACATGACCCAAATCGCCGAAGGTTTCAGCGAATGTATCATCAGATAAGATTTTTTCACAAAACTGTTTCAACTCGTGTTGGTACTGTTCATTGAAAGCTTCATCCACTAGGGAACGACGGCCAAAGTCCGTCATGTCAGGACCTGTGTAAGCATCACTTTTAATATAGCGCTCAAACGCCCATTCATCCCAAATGTGGTTATTATGTTCTAGGAGATAACGAATGTTGGTATCTCCTTTTAGAAACCACAATAATTCGCTTTTGATCAAGCCAAAAGGAACTCTCTTGGTTGTCAACAATGGAAAGCCTTGGGACAGATCAAAACGCATTTGGTGACCAAAGACACTGCGTGTTCCCGTTCCTGTACGATCACTTTTATCATTGCCTTCTGCTAATATTTTTCTTCCTAGATCTAAATATGCTTGTTCCATCGTTCTCTCCTTTACTCTACACAAATTCGCTCAAATATTCCCAACGATCCATTTTTTCTGCAAGTTGCGTTTCAACCTCGCTGATTTCTTGCTGTAATTTTTGGAGCTTGGTAAAGTCAGCTCCTTGATGATTCATCTCTTCAGTCAAAGTGGCAGCTTTTTCTTCTAACACCGCGATATCATCTTCAATTGTCGCCCACTCTTTTTGTTCCATATAACTCAGTTTCTTTTTGACAGGCGCTGCAGCAGACTCCTCACTATCAGCAGAAAGGGAATCGTTTTTTGATTCTTTTGGCTCTAGTACACTTGAACTAGCTTTATTGGTATTGGCTGCTAAGTACTCATTAATGGAACCAAAGTAGGACTTAATCCTGCCGTCTCCTTCGAAGATCAGCAATTTTTGGGCAACTTTATCTAAAAAGTAGCGGTCATGGGAAACAGTGATTACTGCACCTGGGAATGTTTCCAAATAATTTTCCAAAATCGTCAGGGTATCAATATCCAAATCGTTGGTCGGTTCATCTAACAAGAGAACATTTGGCTGCCCAATCAATAGCTTGAGCAAAAATAGGCGTCGTTTTTCCCCGCCAGACAGCTTGCCGATCTTAGTGCCGTGCATGGATCGCGGAAACAAAAACTGTTCCAGCATTTCTGCGACACTGACTTGTGAGCCATCCACTTTTTGCACTTCCTCGGCTGCTTCTTGCAAATAAGCAATCATTCGCTGATCAGGGTTCATCGCTTCAATCGTTTGCGTATAATAAGCCATTTTCACAGTCACGCCAATCGTCCGCTCCCCTTCTTCTAAAGGCAGGCGACCAGCTAAAATATTGAGCAACGTAGATTTGCCCGCACCGTTTTCTCCTGTGATCCCTAAGCGTTCTCTTGATTGAATCAACAAATCAAAGTGAGACAAAATCGTTTTGTTTTCAATTTGGAAACTCGCATCTTTTAGCTCTAAGACTTGTTTGCCTAAGCGTGTCGTAGCAACATCAATGGCCACTTCGCCGTTACGTTTTACTTGATGTAGGTTTTCTTTTAAATCATCGAAACGATCGATCCGTGCCTGTTGTTTCGTTGTACGGGCCTTTGCTCCGGTGCGAATCCAAGCCAACTCATGTTTGTATAACTGCTTGCGCTTGTCTTCTTGCGTCTCCTCCACTCGTTCTCGTTCTGCTCGAGCATGAAGATACGTCTCGTAATTGCCTTGATATTCATGCAGCTTGCCAAAGGACAATTCAAAGATCCGGTTAACGACTCGATCCAAAAAGTAGCGATCGTGGGTCACCATCAATAACGCACCCCGATAATTTTTTAGATAGCCTTCCAACCATTGGATCGCATCATAATCTAAGTGGTTAGTCGGTTCATCCAATAACAACAGGTCTGGTTCATCGATCAATACTTGAGCCATAGCCACTCGTTTCTTTTGACCTCCAGATAACTCACTGACCTTTTTCTTTAAATCACTGATCCCAAGTTTTTGGAGGATAATTTTGGCTGTTGTATCTGTGTTCCAAGCATCGGCTTTATTCATCGCTTCTTCTGCCAATTGATAATTGCGCTGCGTTTGTTGATCCATACCATTATTTTCTAAAGCAATCAGCGCTTTTTCATAATCGCGAACAACGCGGATCAGCGGACTGGTCCCTTGAAAAACAGCATCTACAACGGATAATTCTTCTTGTAGCTGATTGTCTTGCGCTAAAAAGCCAATTCGATAATCTTGACTGGCAAAAACAGTTTGGCGATCACCATCTCCACGATCCAAACCTGCTAAGATTCGCAGCAAACTTGATTTCCCCGTGCCATTGACACCGATCAAACCGATCCGATCTTTTTCATGTATCAGAAAAGAAAGCTGATCAAACAGTGTTTTTTCACCGTAAGTTTTGGTTAATTCACTTACTTTTAATTCTTTCACAGAATCCCTCCTGAGTTTTTTCTTCGCTCATTGTACCACATTTCATCCGAGGAAACGATGAGAGAAAGGAGCAGTTTTTGCAATAAAAAAGAATGCCTTCGTCAGTTTTTTCCCTCTGATCATCGATGTTGATCATCTTTTAGGAATAACCTGACGGAGACACTCCATAAAACGTGCATCAAGTTGCGCGCCTTTTGAGACATATTATCGGCGGAACATCCGCTGTTTCGGTTGTTCTTCCGCTCGAGACATCGCATACGATTCTAACAGATTGACATTGCGTCGGTACTCATTTGCAGAAATCGTTGAAATTTTCTCAGCCACTTCATATTCATCGATCGTCTTGCGCTCAAGATAATAGCCCCAAAGGACTTTCTTAACAAAAATCGGGTCTTGCTCAATCATGATCGTTTCAATGAAATTGCTATGTTCAAACCGTTTGATGCTCATTTCTCGTTGACGAATAAAGAAATTGATCAGCGAGGAATCATAAACATCTTCTAAATTGCTCAAACTGTGAAAAATGTATTCGCTGTTTTTTAAGTAGATTTTTTGTACTTCAGAAATGTCTCGTTGTTTCAAGGCATCTTTCAGTTGCTGCTGCCGCTGTAAAAACAAACGTGGATGGATCAGTACACGAATAAAACGCTGAATAAAGAAGAGCCAAAAACTAAAGAATGAGAGAATTTGTTTTGCGAGGGAATGCTGCTGCTGAGAAATAAAGCGTGAATAAAAACGATAGCCATTTAGGCTGACTTTCCCATTTCGATAAGCTTCATCCAAGCCGTCTTGTTCGATCGATAAGATCAATCCTTGAATTTCTTGGATTTCTTGTTTTTCTGAATCAGTCAAACTATTGCGATACAATTCCCAACGACGATTTTCATAGGAATTGATGACAGCATCGATCGCTAAGCGACCTTTATCAGAAAGCTCTTGTTTTTCTTCTGCTTCCAATTGTTCGATGACGTCTTCTAAGATCAGCAAGTGATTGAAGTCGACACTTTCGGCAGCTTCACCATCTGCCAAATAAGGTAAGACCATCACGCTGATGATCAATGTCAGCAAAATTACACAGGCGGTCAAAAACAGGAGCAAGCTCCGTTCCTGAAACGGTGTATCATGCACCATCACCGGTAAAATGAAGATGGCTGCCAAACTGACTGTTCCCTTGACGCCACCAAAGGTCAACAAGGCGACTTGATTCATGGATACTTGTTTTTTTGACTGTAAGAACCAATAATAAAATAGCAAAAAGATAAAACGTACGAGGAAAATCACCGCTGTGACGACTAAAATCGTGATGACTAGATGCCAGTTTGCATAGTTTTTGCTTTCCCAGATCGGTGAAAAGACTTGTGACAACTCGATCCCTAGAAAGAGAAACACTAATGCGTTCAATGTAAAGACAATGGTCGACCATGTGCTTTCCGAAATGTTCGCTAATTCTGCATCAAACAACGAGATCCGGCGTTTTCTTTGGGCTTGGGCTACACCTGCCACAACTGCTGCGATAATCCCTGAGACGCCAATCATTTCTGCCAGCAAATAGGCAGCAAATGGCAAGAGCAGTTCAATCAATAAGTATACTGTGACATCTTGTGCCGAGATTTTTTCAATAAAACGTAAAATCCGGCGTTTCAGCCATACTATCAAGTAACCGACAAGCCCGCCACCGATACTAGAGAAAAGAAGTTGGAAGCCTGCGTTGGCTGCTGAAAAACTCCCGGTAGTCAAAGCCACGATAGCAAACTGTAATGCGGTAACCCCCGAAGCATCGTTCAGTAAGCCCTCGCCTTCAAGAATATGCATAATGTTTTTGGAAATTTTCAAACGCTTTGCTAATGAGGAGACTGCCACCGCATCAGTTGGTCCTAACGCAGCCCCGAAAGCGAAGCAAGCAGCCAGAGGTATCGTCGGCATCAACCAATGGAGGGTTCCGCCGACCGCAAACAGCGTCATTAACACGCCACCAAAAGCCAAAAACAGCACGATCTTGCTGTTTTTTAGGATCTCAGGTACATCTGCTCGTTCCCCTTCTCGAAATAGCAATGGACCAATGATCATTACTAAAAACATTTCCGGTTCAAAGGCGATCTCTTGACCCATTTCTGTAAGACCTAATAAAATTCCTAAGATGATTTGAATAAAAAAGATCGGTACTGAGGGCAATATTTTGCTCGCCACATTTGATAATGTGACAAGAATTGCAATGATAATGACGAGTTCAATAAATTCCATCCATTACCCTCTTTTCTTTCGAATGGCTAATAACAGCTCAAGAAAATCTTCTTTTTTTAAAAGGATCTTGTCGTTTAGAAGACCTAACTCCTTTTCGTTATTTTCAATCTCGCATTGGACACGCCGTGATTCCAAGCGATATAAATCGTGTTTCATTCGTTCAAATTTTCGGAAAAGCAATGGATTTTTCCGTTGCAAATAATCCCGAATCTCCTTTTTTTCAGCTGGTGTAAATTGTCCCAACTGCTTCATTAGTTCTTGCTTACTTAAACATTCCTTGTTCATAATTACGTTTTTTACCCCTTTTATCATCAGTTTATCTTTTTATTTAACGTGCAAATCAAAATTATCTCTTGACCGCTAGTATTCTAAGCCAATCATTCAAAAATAGCAAGTCTTTCTCACTAAATGTTGGTTTTCTATCAGTTTTCTTATAAAACAAAAAAACCGCAGTCTTCACTGCGATTTTTTATGCTTATTTCATATATAAGTCGTAGTAAGCATCCATGATCTCTTTGGCGATTTGAATATTTGGATGGGTATCTGTGTCGCCTTTTAATTGAGGCATTACGATCGCAATCGCAATATCCGCATCACTGCTTGGCCCGTAGGCAACGATGTTTAGGTTAACTAAGCTGATGGTATTGCCATTACTATCCACAATTGGTGTTTCGGCAGTACCTGTTTTGGCAGAGACCTCCATTTTCGCAGAAGCCAAGCCTTTGGCAGTTGCCCAAGCATCCGTTCCATGAACTGCATCATAAAATCCATTTTGAACAATTTGCATTTGAGCATCTGTTAAACCAACTTCATTCAATACCGTTGGTTCGATCTCTTCAATCAGTGAGCCAAGACCGCCAGTTTCATCATTGCCGTAAATACCGTCGACGATATGAGGCTGCAATCTTTTGCCACCATTAGCAACGGTTGCTGCATATTGTGCCAGCTGCAACGTGGTATAGGTATCAAACTGACCAAAAGCCAAGTCAAGGATCTTCCCACCATCACTGACGGGGTCCATATTATCGATCGATGTGCTGATACCAGTCGCTTCTCCCGGTAAATCGATCCCAGTTTCAGTTCCCATACCAAAAGAGGCAAAAGATGAACGTAGTTTTTCATAGACATCCCCTTGACGATCCACTGTTGGAATCGAGATACCTGACTGATAATTGATGCCCATCAAACGTAAAGCGACTTGCATCATATAGGAGTTAGAAGAAACTTCCAACGCCTGCTCCGCAGAAAGGTTACGATTATTTGCCCCAGTTGGATTGAAAATTGAGGCTTTTACATCGGAGCCAATTCTGATTGGTTGATCCAATAACACTTCATTGCCATTTAAGACCCCATTTTCCCAGCCAGCAGCCAAAGTCCCTGCTTTGACAACGGACCCTGGTACAAAGGAATTAATGAAGGTACCAATGGCATTTTCCTGCAATTCATTTGAACCTGTGTCATGATGATAGCCGGACATTGACAAAACGCCGCCGGTTTTTGGATTTAACGCCACTGCGTAAACCCCTGGAGAATATTCTGCTGCCCCAGAATCAATCAGTTTTTGGAAATTGTCTTGCAAGATTTTATCAACTCTCGCTTGAAACTCAGCATCTAATGTTAATACAAGGTTATCCCCTTTTGCCCCAGCAAAGGTTTCTTTTTGACTTTCAATATTATTATTGTTATCAAGGGAAATCTCAGAAATGGATTTTGTGCCTTGTAAGACTTCTTCATACTGCTGCTCTAAATAACTACGTCCAACTCGATCATTACGAGCATAGCCTTTTTCTAAAAATTCATCCAAAACTTCTTCCGGAATTCCTTGTTCTTCACTGGTCACCGTTCCGATCAAACTAGCCAGAGAACTTCCTTCAACGATGTTTCTCGTCCAATCGGTACCGGTGGAGATTCCCGGTAAATCGACCATGTTTTCAGCAACAATAGCTAATTCACGGTCAGACACATCCGACGTCTTAATAAAGACCGTACTCAAAGATTGGGCGCTATTCATCCGCTTAAAAATCGTGGCTGCTTCTAATTCTGCATCAGAGAAATTGATTTCATCTTCTGTCACTTTATCAACGGTTGCCGCATATTGTTCAGAAGTACCTAAAGAACGCTCTTCATCACTCAATCGGTCAGTTGCTGCTTCAAGATTTTCTTCATCGGCCAGCCAAAAGTCCTTAAGATCACGATCAGACAAGTTTTTGTCCACAGGTACTTCGATCAACTCGCTCAATTTTTTGGCCGTTTCTAACAAATCTTGAGCGGTCATTTTGTTTCCGCGGGTAAATGTGATTGCTGCATTGGCTTGATTTTCCACCAGCGCTTTTCCAGAAGCGTCATAGATCATTCCCCGAGGGGCGCTTCCTTTGACTTCCACTACAGATGAAGCTTTCAACTGCTGCTCAATATTGTCGCCATTGACGATCTGTAGATAGCCTAATTGAACGATCAAGGACACAAACAAAGCAAAAATAATAAAAAACAAAAAGTTCAATCGAAATGGAACATGAGATTTGCGATACGATTTAGCCTTTGGTTCTTCTGGCCCCTTGCGTATCCCTTGGACAACTTTATCTTTCAAATTCTTCATCTCATCTATCCTTCCAATCTATAATGACTACTGTCCTATTTTACCAAAAAATTCGATTCGAAACAGAAAAAACAAAAAATATCCATTAATCCTTAGAAAAAACTATAAAAATTGGCGTGAATCCGAGTAAATGTTTCACAGTTTGATTGTTTCATTTTCATTCTTTCATGAAAAAATTGTTTTTTTAAGCTTTCTTATGTTTTTTCATTTGATGGTTTCGTGAAACAAGATTTTCGTTGGTGCTTTTGTGGAAAACTAAAAAGCAGGATGACCAAAAGTTCTCCTGCTTTTTAGGCTTCTAAAGAAACTAGCTACTCTCCAGTTGTTGAGTTTTCTTCTGAAAAGGTCAGACTGTCGTCGTATAACTGATAATTAGGCGATCCGTTAGTAAATTCGTCGCCTTGGGTCAAACCCTCGTTCGTCGGAAGCTGCAACTGCTCCTTTAATAAATTTTGCGTATGCAACAACTGATTCGTCCCCAATAACTGATAATATACTCCACCAATCAGTTGCCCTTCTCCTTGGAGTTGCTCTTGCTTGATGGTCGTAAAAGCAGGAATATAATTGGTACCGATGTCCATCATATCATTCCACGTAAGATCCGTCTTCGAATTCTTTTCAACCGCCTTAAGAATCTTTTGGTAATTACTGATACCATCCAGACTCATAACTTTTTGAAGAATTTTCGTAACCACTTCTCTTTGCCGTCTTTGGCGACCGATATCCCCTTCCGGATCTTGTTTTCGCATTCTTGCATAAGCCAGACCTGTCTTACCATCTAAAGTAATTCGCCCTTCAGGGATATGAACACCTTCTAAAGTAAAATCGATATCATTTGTCACCTCGATGCCCCCAACTGCATCGATCAGATCCCGCATACCCTGCATATTGATCGTCACATAGTGATCGATAGGAATGTCCAAGAGATTTTCAACAGAGTCCATGGCCATGGCCTCCCCACCAAAAGCATAAGCATGATTCAGCTTATCGATCGTATTGTACCCAACGATTTGTGTGTAAATATCACGGTCAAGGCTAATGATCGTTGACTGTTTTTTTTCTGGATTGACCGTCACCACCATCATACTATCCGAACGACCTTGTTCGGTTCGCCCTAAAGCCCCAGTGTCGATTCCCATTAGCAAAATGGAAAACGGATCTCGATCTTCAATGCTGATCGCTTCCTCTCGTTTGTCTGTTTTCCGATCAACAGCGTGAGAGATTTGATTAAAAGTAGCATTCGTCTCTTGATAAACCTGCATCCCGTAGATCGTTACTCCAATGATTCCAACCACTAACACGACTAAAATACCTAAAATTACCTTTTGATATCTCCGCATCTTACACCTCGCTAATAAAAATTCACTCATCAAATAAATTTTCCCACAAAACGCATCTTTCAGCAATCGCTATCATGCATCAACTTCATATTTAATCCTTCCGTAACTTCTTTGAAATAAACAAAAATAAAGTGCACCCTCTAAGTTAGAGAGTGCACCGCAAATAGTCACTTTTTTAAATATAATCCACAAAACGAGCACGAAACTTCATATGCAGATGGCTTCCTAAAATAAGAAGCATCAAAGTTAAACACCAGAATATAAGTGTGTAAGTCGTTTTTTCCCAAACCCATGCACGAGAAAGGAAAGCATCACGAAATCCTTCGATTAAATAGTAAATTGGATTTAAATGTAACACTTTAATTAGCCAATCTGGTAAATTACGATTATTGATATTCCAAATAGGTCCTGAAACATAGAATAATAAACGAAGTACTGATTGTAAGAAAATATGATAATCTCGAACTAGTACTGTTATTGTGGCGTTCAATAGACCAAATGCAAATAAGAAAACAATCATCGCAAGAAAGTAATAAATAAATTGTAACCAATAGATACTTGGCGTCACACCAGCTATGAATAACGAACCTACCACGATTGCCACCATAGGGATGTAGGATGATAAATTACTTATAATATTGATCGATGGTAGAATACTGACTGGAAACTTCATTTTCGCTACCATTCCTACTTGTCGGTGAATACTATTCGAGGCTCCTAAGATTGACGCACTAATATAAAACCATGCCGTGATCCCAATCAACATCCAGATAATAAATGGTACGCCGTCAACATTTCTGTTTTGATTAACGCCTAGACCAAAAACCAAGTAATAGATTCCTACTTGAATAGCGGGATTTAAAATCTGCCAAGCTAAACCTAGATAGTGACTCTGATAGGTTGCTTTATCTTCATAACGGGACATCCGAAAAATAATCCCCGCATTTTTAAATTGTTCTTTTATAACTGCAGCAATCTCTTTCACAAACTTCTTCCTTTTCTATATGAACTAAACAAAGAAACATCTTCTTTATTTGAAAACTTGACTAATCGTTTCAATAGGATTCTTAATTGCGTAAGTAATCGAACGCCCACTAAAAGAAACCAGCGAACAAAATATCGTTGCGGCTACTACCAAACCTAGGATTCCTTTGGTTGGCCAGCTCATTTTTTCCCCTAAAGGTGTACGTTTCAAGTTTTTTTGGATCATTTGGTCCGAAAGATTTTGTTGTTGCAAGAAGTGATCTTCACGGCTTTTTTCTGCTAATTTCTCCAAATTAAAGGCTTTCTGGTCTTCTTTATAATTGTCTTGATACGCTTTTTGCTCTTTCTTTGGCTGCTTTTTGAACCAATCAATGAATTTGCGATATTCAGCCATTACTTCTTCAGTAGGACCAAACATCCGTAAATCACCATAGTGCATCCAAATCGTTCGGTCGCAAAGTTTTTCTACCTGTCCTAAAGCATGACTGACAAAAAAGATGGTTTTTCCGGCTGCTTTAAATTCCATGATTTTATCCACACATTTTTGATAAAAAGTTTCATCACCGACAGACAAAGCTTCATCAATAACTAAAATATCTGGATCATTATGAACAGCAATAGCAAAGCCTAACCGTGATTTCATCCCACTGGAATAGCTTTTAACCGGTTGATTGATAAAGTCACCCAAATCAGCAAAGGCCACGATCTCAGGCATTTTTTCATCAATTTCTTTATTAGTCATTCCAGACATCAATGCTTTGAGTCGAATATTTTCTAACCCAGTCAGCTGATATTTTAACCCCGCACCGATTGCGATAATCGAGGTGTCACCATTTACTTCCATCGTACCAGATGTCGGTGGGATAATCCCACTGATCACGTTGGATAAAGTTGATTTCCCAGAACCATTGATTCCAATGATCCCTACTGATTCGCCGGCTTTCACATCGAAGCTGACCCCTTTTAAGGCCCAAAATCGAGGAACATTGCGATGATAGAACTTGAATAGTGCTTTTACTTTATCCGCTTTCTTTTTATATAAGTCGTATTCTTTCGTCACTAAAGTTGCACGGACTTTGATTTCTTTTTCCACTTTCTTCATCCATTCTCATAGAATTTCTAATTGATCGAGTCAACTCACAAAACATCATACCATATTTTGTGTTCTGAACAAATAATCAATGAAAAACTAGTAATAAAATCTTAATTTCTTGAAGTTGGGCTCAATAAAAAAAACATCTGTAAAAGATGCTTTTTTATAATAGTCTTTTAATTGTTAAGTTTCAAATCTTTTTTGATTTGAGTAGTTGATATTTCCGGAGTCCGTGCTAGATAGATCACTTCAGCATCTGTCTCTTCTTGAATAAAATCAAATTTGCCAGCCCAATCGTCTCCCATAACAAAGGTATCCACATGATATTCTTTGACATCGGAAACTTTTTGGCCCCAGCCTTCTTCAGGAATCACTAGATCCACATACCGAATCGCTTCTAATAACTGCTTTCTTTTCTCATAAGAAAAGTAGCATTTTTTTTGTTTTTCGTTCCAATTAAATTCATCCGTTGATAGTGCTACGATCAAATAATCGCCTTGCTCTTTTGCACGACGCAAAAGATTGATATGTCCATAATGCAATAAATCAAATGTTCCGTAAGTAATTACTCGTTTCATTCTTATCCCTCTTCGCTTCCTAGTCTTACTAATGTATTGAAGATACCAAATATGGCGAGAAATAGCAAATTAAAAAAGCTGAGGGCTTACTCAGCTTTTCCGTTCTGTTTTAGACTTTGGTCACTTCCGCTGCTTGAGGTCCGCGGGCACCTTCAACGATCGTAAATTCAACTTCTTGACCTTCTTCAAGTGACTTAAAACCGTCTCCTTGAATGGCAGAAAAGTGAACAAATACATCATCGCCACCGTCAACTGTAATAAAACCAAATCCTTTTTCGTTGTTGAACCATTTTACTTTCCCATGTTCCATAGTGTGTAAAGCCTCCAATAATTATAATCCGACGATTCCGTCGCCTTTATTATAGCGGATTATGTAAGCGTTAGCAATATCAAAACGATTCTTTCTATCCACAAAAAAAGAAGCCTTTTAGCAGGCTTCTTTCTAGTAAATTGTTTAAGCTTTTGCGAAATATTCGTTTACTTTGTCCCAGTTAACAACACTCCAGAAAGCATTGATGTAATCTGGACGAACATTTTTGTATTTCAAGTAATACGCATGTTCCCAAACATCTAAACCTAAGACAGGTGTTTGGCCATCCATCAATGGTGAATCTTGATTCGCTGTTGAGGTGATTGCTAATTTGCCATCTTTAACGACTAACCATGCCCAACCTGAACCAAAACGTCCGGTTGCAGCAGTTTTAAATTCTTCTTTAAAGTCTTCAAAGCTGCCAAAAGTTTCTTCAATTGCCTCTTTGATGGCTCCAGTAGGTTCGCCACCAGCATTTGGGCCTAAGATTTCCCAGAAGAACGTGTGGTTGGCATGGCCGCCACCATTGTTACGAACTGCTGTTTGAATATCTTCTGGTACAGAAGAAAAGTCAGCTAATAATTCTTCAACTGTTTTTTCACCTAATTCAGGATTTTTTTCAATCGCTGCGTTTAAGTTTGTTACATAAGTGTTATGGTGTTTATCATGATGCAAATGCATCGTTTCTTCATCAATGTATGGTTCTAATGCATCGTATGCGTAAGGTAAATCTGGTAATGTGTAAGTCATAAAAAAATTCCTCCTCAATGATAATGTTTACATAAGTAACATTATCAGACTATCAGACTTTGTTCAAAAAATATGCTTACTTTTTCTCACTTTTTTTCGTATTGAAAATCAAAAATTTACTAAACACATAGTTTGCCAAAACAACAACAACTTGGGTGACCAGCTTGGCAACTAGATCGCCGGTTGCCAAAATTGAAATAAATAGATACATACAAAGCATATCTAAGCCTAATGATAAGACGCGAAAGAAAATGAACTTCCCAAATGCCGCCCATGACTCTTGCTTTGTCTCGGTTTTTGCTTCAAAGACCCATAACTTATTTGTAAAGTAGGCGAACAAAACAGAAGCAATCCAGGAAATCACATTCGCTGTCTGGTAATAAAGACCAAATCCTTCACGAAAAATGAGATAGACGACAATGTTGACTACAGTCGTTAATCCACCAAAAAATAAATACGTAATCGGCTCCCACAACTTTTTTTGCTGCAAGAACTGCTTGTATTCGTTGTACTTTTGCATTCTTTTGCCTACTTTCATTTCTTTATTTATTCATTCATTCGATTATTGGTTCTTTTTTTGTGAATTCCTTGTAATTCAAAGAACCCTTCGTTACAATTACTCTAGTTATACCACAAAGGAGTTCATCAGCAAATGACTATCGTCCAACTATTTAAAATTGCTTTTTTCCGAATACCTGATTTAAAATTTGTCAAAAAAGCAGAATTTTCCAAAGTAATCGTTTTTCTATTAAGCGCCTCCGTGCTTATCGCGGTACCGATGACCATCAATGTATTAGGTGTCTTTCGCGATGTGCAAGCAGACGGACAAAAAATTGGAGAATCGATTCCAGATTTTACGATCGAAAATGGGCAGCTTGCTACAGCGCCGGATACGCAAGGTTTCATTTATCAAACCGATTCGATCATCTTTACTTTCGATCCAGATGGCAACCGTACGCCAGCAGATATTGCATCTGATGTTACTGGCTCTGTCATCGCTGTTGGCTTGTTAAAAGATCAGCTGGTCATCCGTATCCCCTCTTCTGGCTTATCGACGTCAATGTTAGATTCTAATCAATTAGAATTTGATTACAGTGAGCCTGCGCTGCGCAATCTTAACGGTCAGGCGATTCGAGAAGCGCTATCAAACCAAGCAATTCCATGGCTAATCAAACTCATTGTCTTTTTTGTTGCATTGTATCCATCATTTGTCAGCTTGCTGATCACCTTAGTGATGGGGACCTTTATTGCAACGATCTATACAAGATTAAAACGATTCTCCTATACTTTCTTTGAAAATTTAAAGATTCTGATCGTAAGTGCTGCATTGCCTACGCTTATTAGTGTAATCGTACAACTACTATTGCCTTCCTTCGATGCAACCACCTTTATTTTGTTTGGTTCTTTATTCTTATTCACACAAGGGGTCAAACATTCTCCAAAAATTCAGTTTAAAACCTAATCTAGGCCATGTTCAATTCCTTGAACATGGTTTTTTTCTCATTCTTTGCTACACTTAAGTTAAAAGGAGGCTTGGCAATGAAAAAAATAATCTTAGCCACTCGAGAGTTTCGCGACACATATGTGAAACAAATCGAAAAAGACTATCAATTTCTTGTGTACACAAAGGACCAAGCAATTGATTGGTCACAAGTAGAAATCACCATTGGTTGGAAGTCGGAATGGAAGGACTACCTGCTAACGGAGAAAACAAATTTGAAATGGGTCCAAGCGATTTCAGCTGGCGTAGACACCTTACCATTAAAAGAGTTTGCGAAATACAATATTCGCTTATCTAATGGCAGCGGCATCCATGCCGAATCGATCACAGACCATTTGTTGGCTCTACTATTTATGGAAAACCGCGGGATTTTCCAAGCAATTCAGCAACAGAGAAAACAGCAATGGTCACCGAATACAATTCACTATACAAAATTGTCGGACCAAGAGATTTTGATCGTTGGTACAGGACAAATTGGCCAAAAGTTAGCTCAAGCATTGACCTTTTTTGGTGTAAGTCCCATTGGTATCAATACTAGCGGGCATGACGTGACAGGTTTTGAAAAAACGTTTGCGTTATCTGACTTACACGCTTGCGCAAAAACCGCCGATTGCGTCATCAACATCCTTCCTCTGACGGAAGAAACCACTCACTTGTATGATGCAGCTTTTTTTGCCCAAATGAAACCTAGTGCTTCCTTTTATAATGTCGGCCGTGGGCCTAGTGTGGATACCGATGCATTAGCAAAAGCCCTAGAAAAAAAGCAGATAGCATTTGCCGCTCTGGATGTTTTTGAAGAAGAGCCATTGCCCGAGAATGATCCGTTATGGCTCATCGAGAACCTTTTGATAACCCCCCATATCTCAGGGCATACGCCCCATTTTCAAAAGGCATTTATGGCCATTTTCTTAGCGAATTTCCAACAATTTTTGGCGAAACAAGAACTTGAAAAAAATGAGATAAACTTGGATAAAGGCTACTAACAAATTCTTTCCGCAAAAAAAGTGTACAGTTGGAGGCGAAACCTTCAGATTGTACACTTTTAATTTATCGTTGTTTTTCTTGGTCTTTTTCAGTTTCTTTCAAGAAATATAAGGGTCTATTTTTGGTTTCTAAGAAAATTTTCCCAATATATTTCCCGATGATTCCCAAACAAAGCAATTGCAAGCCGCCCACAAATAAGAAAATGCTAACCATCGATGGCCAACCAGTTGTTGGATCACCAAAGATAAAGGTTCTGATCACAATAAATATCAACGCAATCAGAGAGCCAAAACAGGAAAGCGCCCCAATAAACGAAGCAATGTTCAGCGGCGTATCCGAAAAGTTGACAATCCCATCGATCGAATATTGGAATAGTTTCCAAAATGACCACGAAGTCTCGCCAGCGACTCGTTCCCGGTTCTCATAGGCGATGTATTCTGTATCAAAGCCGACCCAACTGAAGATCCCTTTGGAAAAGCGATTGTATTCAGACAGTTGTAAAACGGCATCTACCATATTACGGCGCATCAAGCGAAAATCTCGAGCACCATTTACCATTTCGGTATCGGCAATCTTGTTGATAATATTATAAAAAGCATCTGAGAAAAAACTACGGATCTTCGGTTCTCCTTTGCGATCCGCCCGTCTAGTCCCCACACAATCAAGCTCTGGTTTTGCTTCCAGCATCGCAAACATTTCTGGCAGTAATGTCGGCGGGTCTTGTAGATCTGCGTCCATCACAGTGACAAAATCGCCTTTCGCCGCTTGTAAGCCTGCATAAAGTGCGGCTTCTTTGCCAAAGTTTCTCGAAAAAGATAAATAGCGAACACTTTCGGGATGGGCACGATATAACGCTCTTAAAACAGGTAGTGTTTGATCTGAAGAGCCATCATTGACAAAAATATATTCAAAGGGCATATTTAATTGTCTCTTCACTTTTTCTGTTTCCTCAAAGAATATCGGCAAGCTCGCCTCTTCATTAAAACAAGGTACAACAATTGATAACATCGGTTTCATCTCCTAGAGCCAATCGTGGGAAGCCGGTCAGCTATGACCGAATCCACATTATTTTTTATCTTCACTAAAATCGTACTTCGGTTCATCCAACGTTTGATCATAATCAACTGTCAGATTATAGCCTTTGAAAAACCACTCATCCGCTTCATCAATAAAAAAAAGCAAGCCGTCAATGGTTTGTTCAACGATCGGACGTTCTGGTTTGTCTACTGACATCCCCACGGAAAATCCGTCATGCACTTGTGTCTTTCCATAAATTTTTCCAAAAAAACGAATCCCGCTTCCTTGGTCTACCACCAACTCTTTTTTGAACCATTGCATTGCTTCAGGACTTATTGTTAAG
Organism: Enterococcus sp. AZ149; assembly: GCF_051714285.1. Taxonomy (NCBI): domain Bacteria; kingdom Bacillati; phylum Bacillota; class Bacilli; order Lactobacillales; family Enterococcaceae; genus Enterococcus; species Enterococcus sp. AZ149. The sequence goes on along the minus strand of NZ_JBIORO010000001.1, from coordinate 1,223,400 downwards.
TTCATTTTCTTCACTCCTAATCATTCATATGTTCATCGAGTATATCTACATCATCTGTATTGCCGATCACGAGTAAATTGTCATTTTCACGCACGATTGCCTCTGCATCAGGCGAAACGATCACTTGTCCTGGTCCACGACGAATCGCAACGACTGTCAGACCATACTTTTGTCGAAAATTCAGCTCAATCAGGGATTTATTGAAAAAGCGTGGATTGGACACGCGAATCTCTGCTAGAGAAAATTCGTCAGATAGTTCAATATAATCTAAGATATTTTTGGAAACTAGATTATGGGCGATGCGAATCCCCATATCACGTTCAGGATGGACGACACGGTCGGCGCCGAGTTTTTCCAGTACACGGGCATGGTATTCGTTTTGGGCTTTGGCTAAGATATTAGGAACACCCATTTCTTTAACCATCAGTGTGACCAATATACTGGCTTGAATATCTTCACCTATCGCAACAATGACATGGTCAAAGTTACGGATACCCAATGAACGCAACGTCATCTCATCTTGTGCGTTCCCGACCACCGCATGGGTGGCGATATTCATGTATTCATTGACACGATCTTCGTTGCTATCGATTGCCAACACTTCTTGACCTGATTCAATCAACGTACGACAAATACTTCCACCGAAACGACCTAATCCAATAATTGCATAATTTTGCTTCACCACAAACGCTCCTTTGTTTGCCAGATCATTATTTAGTATAACAAAAACCTCCCCTGCTTGCCATGAGGAGGTATGATTATTAAGATTTTATTTTATCAAGCCATGTTTAAAAGCATATATTGTAGCTTGTGTACGATCTTCTACTTCTAATTTTGATAAGATGTTTGACACATGTGTCTTCACTGTCTTCAGCGTAATGAAGAGTGAATCCGCAATCTCTTGGTTGCTCTTTCCTTCAGCGATCAACAGTAACACTTCTTGTTCCCGATTGGTCAAATCTTCATGTAGGATTGGTGTCCGATTCGTCAAACGATCCATCATTTTCGTGGTGACTTCGGGTTCTAAGACCCGCTCTCCTCGCTGGGTTGCACGAATGGCTTCCGCAATCTCATGAGCAGTAGACGTCTTTAACAGGTAACCGGCCGCACCCGCTTCAATTGCAGGATAGACTTTCTCGTCATCAATAAAACTAGTGACAATGATGATTTTTGCTTCTGGCCAATCATTTAAAATCAATTTCGTAGATTCGATCCCATCCATTTCATCCATCACCAAATCCATCAAAATCACATCTGGACGTAATTCCAATGCCTTTTCATACCCGACTCGACCATTTTCCGCTTCCCCAATTACTTCTATATCGTCTTGAATTGATAGATAAGAAGAGACCCCCAGACGAACCATTTCATGGTCATCAACTAACAACACTTTAATCATACGTTATGCCTCCTTCAACAGTGGAACTTTGATTTCAATACTGGTTCCTTGATTTTTAAAACTAATAATTTTCAACGTTCCGCCAACAGCACTTACCCGTTCTCGGATATTCATCAAGCCATAGCTGCCGGCCTTTTGATCTTGGGGATCAAAGCCAACTCCGTCATCGATCACCCGCAATAACACGTTATTATCGATGCGATGCAAGTAAACTTCTAACTCATCAGCTTTCGCGTGACGCAGTGTATTAGACAAGAGTTCTTGGATCACACGAAAGAGTTGATCTTCAATCGAACTAGGCATCGTAAAGTCTTCAATATCCCAAGTCAATAGAATTTTGATTTTGGTCTCTAATTCTTTTAACAATTGCTCGATTCCTTGCTTTAGACTCTTCCCTTCCAGAGTTACAGGTCGTAGATGAAGCAAGAGCGCCCGCATTTCAGATTGCGAAGCATTGATAATGTCTGTGACCATAGCTAACTGTTTCTTTTGGCTTTCTGGAGCATCTGTTCGAATCGCTTGCTCATTCAGTGCAGACATCATCATCATGGCGGCAAACAGCTGTTGAGAAACAGAGTCGTGCAGTTCACGAGCCAGACGCTGCCTTTCTGCTTCTAAAATCTCTTCTTTCGTCTGACCATCAACAAACTGCGGTTTCGCATTCAATTGCTGTAATTCCATCGACATCTGTTTCATCTTCGATTGGATACTGGCAATATCACGATCCACATTCGCAATCAAATGGTTTTCAGACGCATGTGGGATCTTTGTTTCCAATAAAGGGCTATCGATATAGCCGCTGGCTAACAGTCTTAGCTTTTCTTCCACCGGACCGTATTGACGGTTGCGAAAAAAAGAAATCAGTAAAAAGACAGCTAAAGCAATCAATGCAGATATTACAAGTAAGTGAAAGACGATTGGGATAAAAAAGAGTTTGATTTGAAAGACTTCTATCAGCCAATTATTTTTCCCACTGGCATACAAATAGGAAAACAGCATCAATATCATGGTGAAAAAACTTGCTAATCCTGCGTAAAAAGCGATCATGCCTCTTGAAAATTTCCCAATCATACCCGAATCACCTCAACATCACCAACAAGGGTATTCGTTAAGATTTTCAAACGCCGACTATTTTCGCCATAATCCGGGCTGTAAATCGTCACTTTTTCATTTTTTAAGCTCGTTTCTTCACCTTCAAAGATAACAGAGCCAATAAAAGTACTGTGCTCTAATTTGATCGCTATGCCAGCAGGCACTAAAATACGAGTTCTACCAAAGCCTTTTCGTACGATCACGACGTTTTCTTTCTTAGGCAATAAAGTGTTGCCTAGATCGATGAAAGTGTCTCCCGTCAAGATATCTAAATTGATATCGTCCCATTCATAGACTTGACTGCCGATCCGTTCATTGCCTAACCATTGCTGCTTTTGTTTCAGCGGATGATCAGCTTTGGGTTCTTCAGTTTCAACGATAATCATTTGTTTTTTGCGCCAGAATGAATTTTTAGTTAAGTCGATTCCGGTAATCTCGACGCCTTTTAAACCAATAAATAAAATCGCAAAAATCAGCATCAGCCACAGTGCTGGACTATTTAACAAACTGATCAAAATAGCAATGGAACTTGAGACCATCAAGAAATTTTTAAAATTGCTCTTGCGCTCACTTCGGTTCACAAGGACCAAGCACGTCACACCAAGTATTAATAAAAATAATAATGGCGGATTAGATAAAATTTGCCATACCGCAAAAAGCAGTAAGAGCGCTTCAACAATAAAGAAAAAACGCCAAGGACTTTTCATTCAAGCTCCTCCTCCTAGTAATTCTACTTTATCATACCTGAAAAAAATGGTTTGTCCATCCGTCGCTGGTCCGAAAAAAGACCCTGTTTGATCAATTTCCCTAAAGGAGAATGAACAACAGGGTCACCTAAATCTACCTAGTGATCAAGCGACTAGCTTTTCTTTACTTCTGTGATTCTTACTTGCATATCTCCGCCTGGCGTTGAGATCGTCACTTCATCATTGACTTTTTTCCCAATCAAGGCACGAGCGATTGGTGAATCATTGGAAATTTTACCAGAAAACGGATCTGCTTCAGCACTACCAACGATCATGTACTCTTCTTCGTCACCATCAGGCAACTCAACAAAAATCACAGTTTTTCCGATGGAAACTTCATCAGAGTCTACACCCTCATTATCAATGATCTCTGCAAAACGAATCATATTTTCTAAAGTAGTGATTCGGCCTTCGACAAACGCTTGTTCATCTTTTGCAGACTCATACTCGGAGTTTTCGGATAAATCGCCAAAACTGCGGGCTACCTTGATACGTTCAATGATTTCCCCGCGTTTTACCGTTTTCAATTCTTCTAATTCTTGTTCTAGCTTTTCTTTTCCTTCAAGTGTCATTGGGTAAACTTTTTCTACCATAGTTCTTTTCTCCTTTTAGTAACTTCTAATAAATCGCAAAAGGTAATCTTTTGCGATGAGTCCACAAAAGATTACCATGCTTTTTTTTAAATGTAAACTATAAACCTATGAAAATTTAATTTGAGGTATTGTTTACATATTGTTCCACTAATTGCATATGCTGTTCATAGGTTTCCGCAAAGTAAACTTCTTGGGTTTGAATGTCAGCAACGAAATAATAGTAGTTATTCGGTGTTGGATCTAAGACCGCTTGGATCGCTGCTTCGCTTGGATTGTTGAATGGTCCAGGTCCGTAGCCAGTTTGCACATAGAGATTATAAGGAGAGTCAACTTGAGTGTCCTCATAAGTGACTAGCTCTTTGTGCTCACCTAACGCATATAGAATCGAAATATCCGATTGTAGCGGCATATCAATCGCTAAACGATTGAAGAATACCTGTGCGATATTTTTACGATCTTCTAGCTTACTACCCTCTTTTTCAACAAGTGAAGCCAATGTAAGGACTTCTTGGACCGTCATTTCTTTTTGAGCAATTTGATCGAAATATTTGGACAAGACTGAATTTGATTTATCCACCATTTGGGTAACGACTTCTTCTAGGGTATTCCCTGTATAGTAGTCATACGTCGCTGGGAACAAGTATCCTTCTAGTCGGTAACGCACGCCTTGCGCATCGCCGGCACTTGCTAAAAGCTCAGGATAGGTTTCTTTCATTTTTTCAAAGAACTCATCGCTTTCCATCAAAGCTAAGAAATCGTCTTTCGAGATATTTGTTGCTTCCGCTAGAGCATCACCGATTTGGTCCACATCAAATCCTTCTGGAATCGTCACTTTTGCATCAGAGGTGACCGAACCTTCGCCATTTTGCAGCATCTTTGAGATTTGATCCAAAGTCATACTAGGAGAAAAATGATAATTTCCTGCTTGAAATCCAGTTAAATTATTGAATTTCGTATAATAGTTAAAGATCATACCACTTTTAATGATATTGTCTTCTTCCAATATTTCTCCAATTGCTTTGTTGGACGATCCACTAGGAATCTCAACTGCCACCGTTTCTGTATCTTCTGGATTCAACGGCTGCAATCCTGATGTTACATAACGATACATTGAAAATCCTAAAACACCACCGATGACGAGCAGAGCAAGGACTACGATCAAAACGATCCGATTGACAATCCGATCTTCTTTTTTGCGTTGCTGCTTGCGCAATTGCGTTTCCCCACCTTCAGCTATGGGCACTTCTTCCGCTGCTGCCCTACGACTTGTAGCAGCTTGCTTTGCTTGTTTATTTTTGGTCTTTCCACTTGCAGTTCGCGAACCCACCTCTTCTTGAGGTTGTTGAATAGGACGCTCGTTCAAACCTTGGTCTTCATGGGTTTGATCTGATTGAGGTTGCTTTAAAGCTCCTAATACTTCGTCTTTAAAGGATCTATCCTCTGGATGTTGTTTACTCAAAACAACTCCTCCTAACTTTCGTAATACTGGCTTGTACCATTATACACGAAAGTTAGGAGGAGTGGAATAGAATTAGTTTCTTTCTTAATAGATTTAAAAAACAGCTTTTCTTAAAGATTCAATTCAAAAAGATAGTAGTTTTTATCAAATTTTCCAATTTGAATATAGTTCGATTGTATCTTATCAATAACAACTTTATTTAATCTAGTATTGTTGGGATTATCAGACAAATAAGAATTCTTTGATATAACTATAAATTTAGGAGGATTATTTTCCATTGAATGTATAAACTGATCTTTCAAATCAGGGAATTCTTCATAGTTTAAAGACGGTAATACAAAAAATTGGGAATTCGAGAATCTATTTGCATGCAAATAGATATTCGCATCAATTGCATGAACATAGATCACATCGTTTTCACTCGAATTTTTATTAATATAATCAGCGATGTCCAATTGCTCTTGCTGAAAAATAGGCATGTCTTTCCTGACAACATTATTGATTCTTTCTGCCACAGTGGGTACAAAAGCCGGCACCATAAAAATGACAACTGTACATATTGCTAAAAAATTATTTTTCTTACTCAATTTCGTTGAATAAAAACTAACAACAATAAATTGTGCTGCCAATAAAAAAGGAATCCCTGTAGTTGCATAATGACGATAATTACGTCCAGAAAGTATTATTGTAAAAAAGTTTAATATCAATGATATTAAGATACTAAGAATGATCGTACGCTGACTTTTAGTCAAATATTTTGACCTAATAAAATACACAGCAAGCATAAAAGCTGATATAAGTGGCATTCCATAAACTGAGAATAATTCAAAGAAAAATCTAAAAGAGGAGATTCTTTCAGAAAATGTAACAGATGAATACTCCAAATTCAATGTAAAAGTTTGATATATCATTTCACTAAAAGAGTTTGTTATTATTGAATAGCTAAATGCAATTGCAACAACAAAAATTCCGCCCAGAAAAATCAACAAGGCTTTCTTTGCTAAAACTTTATAATTTTTAGTCATAATTTCTCGGATAGCAATCCCAATACAAAATACTGCCCATAATGAAATCATGTTCATTCTCATAAAGAAAACTAATCCACCCATTAACCCAAGAAAAAAGTAAGTATGATTCTTTAAAGAATCCGCCATAATCTCCTTTATGAAATAAAATAATGAAATAGCGATAAAAGTTAATGCATACTCTTCAGATAAATTACCACCTTCATAAAGCTCAGCAAATAGCCCTGTGGAAATCAATAAGATCAAACTACTAACTGTATAACTCTTAGTTAACAGTATACCGATTTTGTAAAGATAAATTATCGCTACAACTAAAAAAACAGCCTGTATAACAAAAATACCTATAAATATATTTCCAAATCCGACTATACTTGCCAGATATTGAATAAAAAATAAGACGACACCTTTATGATCAAAAATATCTTTGTAAGGAACCATCCCCTCAGACATCCCTTTACCAAAATACAAAAACATTGAAGAATCATGCGCATCTAGCCTATTTGAAAAAGGATTAGAATTAAATGTCAGCAATATACTTACTATAACAATAGTTAATATTATTAGCGAAAAACCTTTTTCTATGTTCGACCCTTTGGTTTTATTGATGCGAGAAACAATCATTAATTCGCTCCATTTCTATTTTATTAATTTATATTTATCCATTCTAATCCCCGAAATTCAGTTCAGTAGATAGATATGTGGATATGCCTCTATTCAAATCATATTTAGGGGAATAGCCGATTTTTTTTAATTCAGATATCTCTGCATATGAGTCTTGAATATCTCCTTTTCTTACATTTTCATATTTAATGATTGGCTCTATACCTGTCTCTGATTTAAAAATATCCAGTACATCATTAATTGAACTTGGAATACCAGTACCAACATTATAAACATTACCTTGTGCCTCTTCTTTTTCTGACACAATTTTTAATGCTTGAACGACATCGTCAACATAGACGAAGTCTCTTGTCTGACTTCCATCACCATAAAGGGTAAACACATTTTTTTCATGGTTTTTCAGTTTCTTGAAATGGTTCGTTATTATAGAAAGTACACCTGAATAGGGCGATGATGGGTTTTGATTAGGTCCATATACATTGAAAAATCGTACAGCACTAGTAGGTAGATCATAAAGTGAATTATAGAGCAAACCATATTGTTCTGAAGAATACTTATCAATAGCATATGGTGATAATGGCTTTATCATTGATTTTTCAGTTTTAGGCAAAGAAGGTTCATCACCATATACAGCGGCAGAAGAAGCAAAGACAAATCGCTTTAGGTTCTTCTGAGTTTGTCTTGTGAGTTCTAATAAATTTAGTGTAGCCTCTAGGTTAACTTGATGTGTTGCTATTGGTCTTTCGATTGAATCCGCAACACTAGCGATTGCTGCTAAATGAAAAATATAATCAAATTGATTCTCAGAAAAGATCTCATTTAAAAAAACAAGATCCCTAATATCTTTCTCAAAAAGAATAATTTTCGAACTGGTATTGAGATTCTCTTTCTTTCCCATTGATAAATCATCCACGACAAAAACATTATTGTCGCCTTTTTCTAATTCATTTACCAAGGTTGAACCGATAAAACCGGCTCCTCCTGTAATAAGATAGTTCATTTTTTATGCCTCCTCGATCTGCTTATAAAACATTTGAACAGCTTTATTGTTATATTCTTCCACATCAAATTCAGCTGGTCGGATTTTATCATTGTATGCTTTAAAAAGCATATTCTGTATGCCCTCGATATTATTACTTTTCGCTAAAATGCCTAATTTACCCTCTTGGAGCACGAATTGCGTAGCTGGTATATTTGTCGCTCCCACTGGAACCCCCAGTGCCATTGCTTCTAATAATACCATAGGCTGGCCTTCATATTCAGAAGTTAAAACAAAAAATTGACCAAGAGATAGCAAATGGAACGGATTTTTTTCATGCCCCATTAAAAAGACTTTATCAGCTAGATTAGAGTCATTAATTTGATTGATCAATTCTTGTTTTAAAGGTCCATCTCCTAGAATATAAAGCCTGGCGTTTTCAACTGACCTATTAAAGTGAGAAAAAGCTTCAATTAAATCGGATTGCCTTTTTTCTGGAGACAGTCTTCCCATTGTGATAATATTATAATTTTGCTTATCAGGGTATAGTACATAATTCCCCAACAAATCATATTTTCCGAAGTTTTCTATCACTTCGATTTGTGTTTCTTCTACGAATTTATTTTCACTTGTTCTATAATATGTTCCAAATGTTGTAATATACTTTTGAACCAAAACAGCTTCTGGCTTTTCTATAGCAATAGTCTTCTGTCTTTCTATATTTTCAAAAACATAATCGGAAAGAATTTTTACTCGCATTGATATCTTCTGTTTTGACACAACCCGAAAATCATCAATCTTACGAACTTCTTTTTCATTTATCCACCCAATTAAACTTTTGTCATCCCATATTCGATAATACCAACCGTGTGCATTTTGGATTTTTAAAGTGTATCTCAAAATTTTCCCATCAGCTAAATATATATCATTATATTCAGATTCGCCATTTAATGCTTTACTCCAAGGATCCTTATCGGGAAGGCTAATTACTTCTATATATCCTTCTTCATAAACTGTTTCCAAGGTTCTTTCAGACAATTCAGCCAGTCGTTTTCTATTGGTTAAATGATTTTTTAATTTCCTAAGTAATAAACTATTATTTATATTACTTAAGACGGATTTCTCAACCCAACCTATATCTACAGAATCTATCTGGATATGAGCATAAATCTGATCATTACTTAAATATGCCTCTTTGTTAACTTTAGCAATCAAGTAACGATACTCCCAAATCTTACCAACAACTTTTGCTTCTTTAAATGTGGGAAGTTCTTTCCATAAAATTCTTTTCTTATTTCTCTTAATATAGCAAAAATAGTTTACATTCTCCAAACTGACAATTTGTGGTAATTGTACAATAACATCTTCTGAAGATGTCCACCCAATGAAAATATCGTTCATTAACGTTTTATATCTTATATCATTTTCATTAATGACTTGGGCAACAGATCTTAGAGCATCATCAGATTGAATTTTCTTTCTTTCTCCATGTTTATCATAAGGATTTTTAAATACTTCTATAGAATCACTTAAATTAACTAAGTCTGCATTACCTTCATTAATTTTTGTCTTTTCTTCTAAAATTGTATTGGTTGAAAATAATTTTTCAATATCTAGCGTATTCAAAGCATATGCAAACTTATTATCATCTACAAATTCTCCTAGCTTTTCTTGGTTTACTTTCTTCATCACAGGTGAAACAGTAATTAGTTTATCAAATTTTTTGTATTGATAAAACAATCTTAGTAGATTCATTTCATGAATCCGAACGCCATTAACTGTGCGACTTTTATCCTCCATCATATCACTGTGTAAATAACATATTTTTTTCGCAGAATCAGATGCCAAAATATACTTTGACCAAAAGAAACTGTATCCACTAAAGTCTATAGCTACATCAAAACTAAGATTTGAGAATACTCGATTTACCTCTCTTCTTAATCCATTCCATGGGAGTGATTCAGAATTTTTTTTCGAGGGATTTATATTATACTTTTCTACAAGTTTCTGTTCCTTGGAATTAAGCATCGCATACCCGGGCTTAAATAAAAATCTAACTTCTTTGGGAATAGAATGAATATTAAAAATACTATCCGAAGCTTTAGGGTACCCAGAAAAACAAGTAACATCATATTTTGAATAATCAATATTTTTAAGCAAATTAATTAGGCTAGAGGTTATTCCGTTATTTCTCATTCCTCCAACATAAAACAGTAACTTCTTTTTGCTATTTTTTACAACTATAGTTGTTCCAGAGTCCAACTTCTCTTTATCAAAAATATAAGATACAATTCGACTAGTAACTTTCCCATCTTCATATTTTAAAAATTCTGATTTAAGCGATTCATAATTAGTGTTGTATTCTTTTTTAACTTTATCAATATTTTTTATATATTCACTAACTTCAAAAATTGTCGTAGCTACAGGTCCAGGTAATTTATCTTCAGAGATGTAAAGCCCTCGATCTTCTTCATAAAGCTCTTTATCCCAGCAATAAAATAGAATAGGTTTTCCAGTCACCATAAAATCAAAAAAGATACTAGAATAATCTGTCACTAATAAATCAACGGCTGCCATTAATTCATTTGCATCATATGAATCAGGAATAAGAATATCACGTAACTCCTCCATTTCTTTCGCGACACTGTAAATAAATGGATGGACTTTAACTAATAAATTATAGTCAGGAGCGATTCGTTTTTGTAAAAACTTAGCCTCGCTTGTCATTTGCTTCAGTTCAGACGTGGGATTATTTACATCTTTGCCCTTCCATGTGGGACAGTATAGAATAGTTTTTTTGTCAAAACTTACATTTAATGACAAATCTTTTAATTTTTTTAATTCTTTATCAAATGTAGTTTTTTTCGTTAAGTCAATTCGCGGATAGCCTGCTTCTATAATCTCTCCTTGATACAAACCATTCAATTTGAAGCTGTTTACATACATATTAGTTGTATGGCTATTTGGACTAATTAAATAATTTGCAAAAAGAAAGTTTCTGACTACGTTTTGAGCACCGGCAGGATGCGAATCTTTTATATCAAAACCCATTTTTTTCAATGGCGTGCCGTGCCAAGTATTGATCACTACTTGATCTTTTCTAGGTACAAAGAAAGATTGAAAAGTAGCGTTCGTAATTAAATATTTACTTTTATAAAGATATTTTACATACTCTTCCGTGTTTCTCTCAACAAAGAGAACATTTGGATTTTCTTTATAAAGTTCAAAAATTTCGTTCCATTCTTCCACAGAGGAATCGAAACTCCAAACATGGGTGTATGACTGGTATTTAATCTCATTCACCATAAATTCAAAAATTGCTTTCGGAGAATCAACCATATTTTTCCCATCTCGTGATTCATAAAATATTATGTTTGGGTCCTGCAAACAGGTGTCATAATACAACGCTGACCATGTAGCCAACTTAAAAGATAGATTACTTTTTTTTCGCACTTTAGATAATATATTCACACTAAACACCTTTCTTCACTAAAAAGAATAGATTTACACTAAATAGAAAATTCCTTAAATATGGCTATCTTATTCATTCATAGATTGTAAATTTCGAAAAATTCTTTGGCATGCTTTTCTATCTCGAAACTGATAAATGTCATTTTTTACTAACAGTTTGTACTCTTTATCCATTTTATAAAGATCGTTTTTCCGATAAAGTTCCTCTAAAAGAAGATTTTCATCATGGAATATTTTACCGGGTAAAAATTCTAAATTGCCAGATTCTAGGTCTCTTTGTTCACTAAGTTGATTGTCAAACTGGTAATATAAAACAGGTCTATATAAAATAGAAAAATCAAGTCCTACGCTTGAGTAGTCAGTAATTAAAATTCCATGTTTCTTTAGCAAATTCTGAACTGTTTGTTCACCTGATTCAATAATATGAACAAAACTAGACTTAAACAAGTGATTATACTTTTGAAAATTATTATGCAAAAAGAAATTAACAGTTAAATTTCTATTCTTGGTCTCCCTTTCAAATGTTTGATTATTAATTAATGAATGAAAAGACTTAAAAAATAAAGTTTTTTTAAACTCATCATCTGTTAAATTTTCTTGGCCTTTTCTCCATGAAGGCATAATCAGAATATCATTCTTATACAAAAACGATTTAAACTGAGTAAAAGGTTCTAACAATGAATCGAACCTTGGAAGACCAGCTAAGATAATCTCTTCTTCAGAGTAACACAATTCATCTCTTACAATATTAAATTCTCTTTTTGATGAGACAACAAATTTGTTGATCAATTCAGGATTCGAGTTTTTCCCATACATATATTCCAAATTTCGGACACCTATAATACCATGTTGGAGAAAGATATTCTTAAAGCTTTTTATTTTACCTTCGATAATTTTCGTTAAAACTGGCGCAGCATAGTTTGGTGTATGGGTATGGGCTAAATAACTAGTTTCGAACATTTTTTCTATATGTTCTTTACTTTTATAAAATAAAACATTCGTCATATAATCTTCTAGCTCTGCTAAATCCTTTGAGCTTTTAGAAACAATGTAGTAGGGAATAAAATCTTTCTGCTTATCCATCATATACTTAAAGAAGATCAAGCCGCTTTCTTGAGCTCTATGAGGGTATTCCATGATTAAAATAATCTTCTTCTTTTTCTTCATCTGAACTTTCTTCTGATTTTTTTCAAGTTCTCTTAAGTATTCAGCTTCTGGATTATTCAACAGCCCAATTCTAGCTGAGACTTTATTTTTAGCATTCTTAAAGAATCTTGTCATGAGTCTACATTCTTCTGAGTAATTAAACCAAAACTCTTTTTCTGTTTCAAAAGAAAAATCAATCTGAGTTATATAAGCAGTCAGAGGAAGAAAATCTGATTGTATAGTAAAACCAAAATCAATAATATCATAACAATAATGGTCATATTGAATTGGTCCTGTAACTTTTTTCACAGATTCTACAATATCATACGCTACAGAAAAATAATTGTTAAAAGTATTGTCTGTATTCTTAGTACTAGAAATAAATGTTGTTTCTGACGTACAAGTATTCTTTCTTTGTCGATGTGATGTTATTAAATTCATTTTATTAATGGGGATAAATCTTGTAACAATACAAAAACAAAAGTTCATTATCTTATTTTCTGCTATTTCTATATTGCTTATTTGATTGCTTTTAACATAACTTTTAGCAGATGGATGTTGATTCCATATAAATCTTAATTTATTATCTAATGTGAGATAGACATAGATTTCGGTGTTAAAAGCACGCATTATTGGAGAATTCATAAAGGAGAACTCAAAAGAATCTGTAGAAAATTGTTTCATATCTTTGCCGTAATAAATATACACTCTGTCCTCTTGTTTTTTATTCATTAATTCCGCAATATCGATAGCTAATATTTTCCAAGTGATTGTGTTAATTCTAATAAAATTCTTCCTTTTGTTTCCCTTTACAATGACTACTTCGTCTAAATCGATTGTTTTTGAAATAAGGTAACAAGCGTCCATGTCTGTTCTAATTTCAATTTTATCACTAATTTTAATCACCTCCAGAATTTAAAATATTATAATTAACAATTCCTTATATTCACTCTTATCTATGCTATAAGTTGCCATCTTATTAAAAACTCACCAAACAAGACATTTTCTTATCTATCTACTTCCAAACTAAAACTTTTCATTGCCTTATTATTGTACTCGAGATAGTTAAAACATTTTATATGATTTTTTTCTTCAATACTTCTCAAAATTGCTTGTGCTATATCTTCAGAAGAAAATCCTTCAATATATTCCGAAGCATAATCTTTGAGGACCGATAGATTTGCCGGAATATTAGTGGCTAAAACAGGAAGTTTTAAAGTTAATGCTTCAAGTAAGACCATTGGTTGTCCTTCGTAAATTGAGGGGAAAACAAAAAGATCGCACTGTTTCATAATTGTAAATGGATTTTCTTGATGTCCCAAAAGAAAAACATTTTTTTCTAAGTCTAAGCTCAAGATCAACTGACGCATTTCGTTCTTTAAAGGTCCATCTCCTAAAATAAATAGGCGAATATTTGGCTGTTTACCTAGTACAGTCTTAACTGCTTTAATTAAACTGATCTGATTTTTTTCAGGTGATAATCTTCCCATATTGACTAAATTAAAATAATTATCTAATGTTTGTGGTAATTCAGTTTCTGTTCGTTGGTTGATATCAGTATATTCATTCCGATAACTTTTATTAAAATTATATTCATTACTTTGTATATCAGAAATTCCTATTAAATCATCCTCTTCAACCCAAAGAGACTGATTGTTAAAATCATTAGTGCAGTAGTAAATCTTATCAGCAATTCTTGCTTGCTTAGAAAAACTTATAACCCTACCCTTTTGGTTTTCCAAAACTAAATGTTCACCTTCAGAATCTATTTCAGGAGTAAGAGATGCTACAATAGGATTCTTAGCAACTGTTCCAATTACAAACTCCATTGCAAATGAATCATAAAGATTTATATTTTTTGATTTATTTTTTCTCAGAAAATAATTTTTTAAAAAATTAAGACCTTTAGTGTCATGAAAATTAGAAAGACTACTTTGATTCACCCAGCCAACTTCGCCAGAATTATTCTCAATAAAGCAAAATCCTTGATCATTGAATATGATTCGCTTACTTATATAAACATAGGTTTTGTCAAGCATCTTTAGTGGTGAGCGAAATTCAGTTAAATTGTTTAATGACTTAAAAATCATTGCATCATTGTCACAATTGACGGTAGCAATTGATGAACATTTATCTACAACAGTATCTAATTCAGTCATGTGATTAATTGGATCAACATCTTTACCGTCCATCCATCCTGTATATAGTCCATTCAACGTAATCTTTACATATTCCTTAACATTAACTCTCGTTGAAGCAATTACGAAGATAGTGTCTTTTTCAGAAATCAATATATTGAAAAAGGAATTGTCTTTTAATGAAACTAAGTTTTTTGCTACTTTATAAAAACCCTCTTTTTTGATTCTTGCATTATATCGAAATTCCACTACTTCATTACTTACTATATTATGATCTTTAGAAACAAAATCATCATTTAGGATTTTTCTAGTATCGATAGTATTTATAGTGAAACCAAGTTGATCATCTTCAATAAATCTTCTTAAGTTTCGTCTATTAACTTCCATAGTCTCTTTCGATACGCTTAAGATGCGGTCATAAAGATAATATATTGAAAAAACAGCTGGTAAATTTTTCTTGTGTGGGGCTTTTCCATTAATTATTTTTTTTGAATCACTTAATAAATCATTGTGTTGGAAAATAATTTTCTTATCGCTGTTCATAAACGCTATAGTTTTTGCCCAGAAAAAACTATAGCCACTAAAATCAATCGCAGTATCAAAATGAACATTCCCAACTATTCTAGTTGCTTCCCTCTTGTACGCTTTTTTCGGAAGGACAAAACGCCATACTTTTTTCGAAGTGAACGCCTGAATAAATAAGTCTCTCAATATTTCACTTCTCGTATAAAGGGTCCTTCCAGGACGAAAAATCATTCGAACATTTTCATTGATTTTATTTAAATTACTGATTTCTTCGTCGGAAACTGGTTTGTTGAGGATAATGGAAATATCATACTTATTGAAGTCTAGATTATTGGTAAGATTGATAAAACTAGTTGAGATACCATTATTTTTCATTCCGCCAGGATAAATAATAAGCTTATTTAAATCGTTTCTTAGAATAACTTCTTCAATTCTTTTCGTTCTTTTATTATTAAATATTCTTTCGATGTATCTTTTAGTAACTTTACCATCTTGATATCTGGAAAATTTCTCTTTCATCAATTGGTAACATTCCCGATGTTGCTCAGTAGAATACGCTTTTGTTTCTATTAACCGAATAAGATCATCTATTGTTTCAGCAGCTGGTCCTGGTAAATCACTTTCTTTTAAATACATTCCTCTATCCACTTCATATAAGTCTCGATCCCAAACATAAAAAATAATTGGTTTATCAGTTACTAAAAAGTCGAAAAATATACTAGAGTAATCTGTTATTAATAAGTCAACAATAGACAAAACTTCATTAGGATCTAGGTAGTCAGGAATAAGTATTGAGCGAATCTCTTCATCTCTACTTAATTCACGATAAATATATGGATGTACTTTAACCAATACATTGTACTGATCTTTAAAATGTTCTTTCAAAAAAATGGTTTCTTTAACGATCTGCTCTTTATCATTCGAGGGATTTAAGATGGATGATCCTTTCCAAGTCGGTGTATATAAAATTGTAGGTAAACGATCATTATAAGTTAAGTTTAGCTTCTTTAACTCTTTCTTTATACTTTCTCGATTGATAGTATTCGTCCTATCGATCCTTGGATATCCGCCTTCTAAAATCGTTCCAGGAAATAAGCCATCTAAACGATAACTTTTTGAGAAAATCTCTGTTGTATGTGAGTTAGGTGACAAGATGTAATCAGCCATTAAAAAATTTCGTACAACATTTTGAGAATGGGCTGGATTACCAGGAATGTCAAATCCCATATATTTCAAAGGCGTTCCGTGCCAAGTATTTATGTATGTTTGACCTTCTCTCTTTAAGAAAAATGACTGGAAAGTAGCATTGTTAATTAGATACTCTGCTGTTGCCAGCCAAAGCAAATATCTTTTTGAGTTTCTTTCTACAAATTCAACATTGTCGAATTCTGCCTTAATACGTTTTACTGTGGGATAATTTAAGTCGTTGATAACCCAGATATGATGAAAATGAGCATATTCGGGGTCTTTTACTAAATGCATAAACATTGCGTAGGGAGAATCTACGATTGATTGCCCATCTCGAACTTCATAAAGGATCGTGTTCTTTTGTATTTTCTTTTTACTCGCTTTTATATAGTATGAGGCAATTTTGCCATTTTCTGAAACAAAACTAGTCACTACTTTACTTAATATCGTTTTCACATTACTTAAAGCACTCATGTGTTATCCCCTTATATTGCATTCTTTGATCAGTTCAGCTACCTTATTAGCAGCATCACCATTTTCCCAAGAACAAAATTTATTATAGAATTCTAGATATTTCGTATCCGAACATTCTGAATCAATAGTTTGACGACAAAATTTTTCTATAACCTGGTAGAATGACTGTTCATCTAAACAGATAGATCCTGGTACTTCACTATAATCGAAGTAAAATCCTCGGATTCCATTTTCATAATGATTTAAATCATATGGATAGAAAATCAACGGTTTTTTTAATATCAAATAATCGAACATTACAGAAGAATAATCCGTTATGAGACAGTCACTAATTAAATATAACTCATTAATATCCTCATCCGAACATATTTTGATTTGGTCTTCATAGCCATCTATTACAATAGATTCTTTGACTAAATAGTGCGGTCGAATTATCAATGTATCGTCTTTATTCATTCTAGAAGTAAGTTGACTCAATTCAAATGGCATAAAGAACTTGTAGTTTCCTTTTGAAATAAAATAATCGTCCCGCCAGGTCGGTGCATATAATAGAACATGCCCTTTTCTATCTCCAATAATTTTTTTCTTAAGCTGACTAATTGTATTATCATCATCTTTGAAACGTACTAAAACATCATTTCTTGGATAACCAATATCTAAGAAAGTATTTTCAAAACCAAACGCCGTCTTGAAGATATTTTTTGAATACTCATTTGGGGCAATCAAGTAATCCCACCGATTACTTTCTTTGTAGAAGCCAGCTTTGTATTTTTGCGTATCAGTATTTGGCATAACCACGTTATCAATATCTGCTCCTAATTTTTTAAGGGGCGTACCATGCCACGTTTGCAAATAAATTGTCTGCTTATTTTTTTTAAGCCATTCAGATAAACGGGAGTTAAAGATCCAAAAACTAGCCCTTGGCATTAACAAAAGCCATTTAAAGGAAAAACGTGAGATAAAAAACATTTCAGGATATTTTTCTTTCGCTTCTGACAAACTTTCTTTTTTTATACTCCAGTAGAAAGTCCAATCTGCAAAATCAATCGATTGTATCATCTCTTGATAGATCGCTAAAGGATTATCAGAAGGAATTTTCCCGTTAAAACTTTCGAATATAACCATTTGTTTTTTTACTGGAAAAATAGATGCTATAAAATTAAATAGTATTCGATAAAAAAAACTAATTATTCTTTTGATCACTTCTATTCACCAGCTTCCAATAGATACTTTTAACTAAAAAAACAGGCAATTGCGCAATTCTTCCTAATCTGGTCGGATTACTTAACGAGCGATACAACCATTCTAAGTGAAGGTTTATAAAAAAATTAGGGGCTCTTTTTACATGACCACTCAAAACATCAAAGCTCCCACCAACATCTTGAAAAACAGAAGCGTGTATCGCATTCATATTTTGGGCAAGCCACCGTTCTTGTCTGGGGAACCCTAGCGCCACAAAAACAAAATCGGGCTTCACAGCGTTTATTTGATTGACAATTGCCTCATCACCCAGAGTCGTATAACCGTCTATCGCTCCTGCAATTGTTAGGTCGGGATACTGATTATTAATATTTTTTAGTGCATCAGTCAACACTTCAGGTTTTGCGCCATAAAAAAAAGCACTCATTTTATTTTCATTTGCGTAACCTAGCAATCTTACCATTAAATCGTAACCAGTAACTCTTTCTTTTATCTTTCCGCCAGTTAATCTTGAAACAAGTACCACTCCGACGCCATCAGGTATCCGATGGGTACTCTGATTGATAAACGTTACAATATCTGGGTATTTTCTGCTTTCAGTAATAATCTGCGGATTTACACTAATGATAGTCATTTTCTTATCACTATCGATGTAGCGTGCCAAATCATCCACCACTTCTCCATAAGTGATTGGATCAACTAAAACGCCCATTATATTTTCAGATTTCATATTGCTTATCAATCCATTCTAAAAAAGAGTCAATGGCGCGCCCGGAAACATACGTATTCCAAGTTTGGTTAAAATCTGACAAATCCTCATTTCCCATCGTCTCTATACTGGAAAAAAGTTCCTCGGAGGATTTCACAATGGAAGAACCTATATCTTTCTTAAACTCTTCTTGAATTCCGACAATTTCATCGTACAGTTCAAAATCATAACAGAAATAAATGATCTTCCCACGAGGGTTTACTAAAGAATATTCAAAAGGTACTGAAGAATAGTCTGTAATCAAACAATCCGCCATTGCTATTAAATTTTTTAAATCGTAGTCCTTATCATCTTTAATAAAATATTCTGGGTATTGGTTTGCTAATTCTATCATCTTTTTATCATGTGGATGTGGATGAATGAATAATGCCCAATCTTCATTCAATTGATTTGATATAGAATCAAAATCTAAGGGATTATTATCATCGGTATTCTCTCTGTAGGTAGGTAAATAAAGAGCGATTTTCTTGTTCATATCCTCTAGCAACGCGTTTTTTTGATAAGTTATTGTTTCATCATCTAATTGATAGTAATAATCAGTTAATGGATAGCCGAACTTTAGAAAGATCGGATCAATATTATAACTATCCTTGAAAATCGTTGCCATTGTGGGTGAACTTACTACAAAATGAGTAAATTTATTATAAACTTTCTGATAGCGCCGACGATCCGCAGGAGCAGCATTTTTTGCATACTGTGCTTGAAGACCAAACTTTTTAATTGCTCCATTGGCATGCCAAATTTGAACAACATTCGTTTGTTTATCTAATATCATACCACCCAAAAAAGCAAAGTAATTATCACAAATGATCAATTTTGACTTCTTTAGTATCGGTATGATTTTTAAACAAAGGATTGCAAAGGAATCCACAAGATAGCTCTTAAATCCTTGTTTCTCAAATACTGAAACCATTTGTCGCGCATTTCTGGTGTAACAAATTATCAGTCGATCACCATAGGCTTCAGCCAGAGCTTCCAAAACGTAGTTGCTTGTTGAAGGAAAACTGACAAGAAAAATGATTTTATCATTTTTACGCCTTTTCCCTAAGGAACAAAGACGAACTAAAAATAAATATACTTCTTTTGATAATGAAACAAAAAAATTTTTTTTCATAATTACCCTCTATTTTCACATTAGTTCTTATTTTACATGATTATTAGTGAAAAGAAAATAATTGTAACAAAACCGTTATATTACTCTAACTGTTTTTGAGCTTTTCTTTCATTAGCATCAGTCAATGAGCAGTAATCTTATTCATCACATTTAAGAAATCAAAAAAAGTCAGCTTCAAATCAAGCTGACTTTTTATCTTTTTTACGGATAAATCCGATTCAACAACCGTGGAAACGGAATGGATTCTCTTACGTGCTCGATTCCTGATAACCAGGTAACGGTCCGTTCTAGTCCAAGTCCAAAGCCGGTGTGAGGAACTGAGCCGTACTTGCGTAGGTCTAAATACCATGAGTATTCGTTTTCGTCCAAGCCGTGGGCGCGGATTTGCTCTAGGAGGTATTCATGATCGATGGCACGTTCAGATCCACCTATGATCTCGCCATAGCCTTCTGGTGCGATCATATCGGCACAGATCACGACATCTTCTCTCGTTGGATGTGGCTTCATATAGAAAGGTTTGATGGCTTTTGGATAGTTTAAGATAAAGACGGGCTGATCGAATGAATTGGCAATAAAGGTCTCATGTGGTGAGCCAAAGTCATCGCCCCATTGAATATCATCAAAGCCGTTCTTTTGTAATAATTCCACTGCATCATCGTAAGAGATTCGTGGGAATGGTAATTTGGTGTATTTTTTCAAGACTTCACGGTCACGACCTAAGACGTCTAACGCATAGTCACAGTTATCGAGCACATTTTGCACTAAGAATGCCACGTACTGCTCTTGGACTTCTAAACTTTCTTCTTGGTGCATAAAGGCCATTTCTGGTTCAATCATCCAAAATTCAATCAAGTGACGACGTGTCTTTGATTTTTCGGCACGGAAAGTTGGTCCAAAAGAAAAGACTTTGCCAAACGCCATAGCGGCAGCTTCCATGTACAATTGACCGGACTGAGATAGATATGCTTTTTGATCGAAATAGTTGGTTTCAAATAAATCGGTCGTTCCTTCTGGTGCTGATCCGGTTAGGATCGGTGGATCGATTTTGATGAAGCCATTCTTGTTGAAGAATTCATACGTTGCCCGGATGATTTCGTTTCTGATTTGCATGATGGCGTGTTGTTTTGAGGAACGCAACCATAAATGACGATGGTCCATCAAGAAATCTGTTCCGTGTTCTTTAGGTGTGATTGGGTAATCATGGCTTTCCCCAACAACTTCTAAACCAGAAATGCCAATTTCATAGCCAAATTTTGAGCGGCTGTCTTCCCTGATTTCCCCAGTGACCAGTACGGCAGTTTCCTGATTTAAATTTTTCGCTAATTGGAAAACTTCCTCACCTACTTCACTTTTCACAACGATTCCTTGGAAATACGCTGTTCCGTCGCGAAGTTGTAAGAAGGCGATCTTGCCGCTGGAACGTTTGTTAGCAACCCATGCTCCGATTTGAACGGTTTCGCCAACGTGTTTTTTTGCATCTAAAATTTGAATAGATTCCACTTGATTCTCTCCTATCTAATTAATAAAGGCACCATAGAGCATTTTAAGCTTTTTGGCGTTTCTTTTCAACAAAATCATGGATTCGTTTGGTAGCTTCCTCTAACGTGTCCCAATCAGTTGCATAGCTGATCCGTAAATAATCCGGTGTGCCAAAACCAGCACCAGTCACTACTGCCACGTGGGCTTCCATTAGTAAAGCTTCTACGAAGGCATCAATGGTTTGATAGCCGCACATTGTCATGGCTTCTTTGACATTTGGGAACAAGTAAAACGCGCCTTGGGGTTTCGTCACCTGAAAACCAGGAATAGCGGCAATTAGCGGATATAGTTTGTTCAAGCGTTCTTCGAAGGCCTGACGCATCACTTCGATCGATTCTTGATTACCAGTCAGTGCCTCAACTGCAGCGTATTGGCTAGCAGCCGGCGGGTTGCTGGTAGCTTGGGAAGCGATATCGACCATCGCTTTGATGATTTTTGCATCGCCGACAGCAAATCCGATCCGCCACCCAGTCATAGAATAGGTTTTAGAAACGCCGTTGATCACGATGGTTTGTTTGCGGATCTCTTCTGATAGGCTAGCGATTGATGTAAAGGTATTGCCGTTATAAACCAAACGACCATAGATATCATCCGCTATGATCCAAATATTATTTTCCACTGCCCAGTTGCCGATTGCCGTTAATTCTTCTTTTGAGTATATCGCCCCTGTTGGGTTGGCAGGCGAGTTTAAAATGATGGCTTTCGTTTGCTCTGTACGAGCGGCTTCTAATTGAGCAACAGAAACTTTAAAATCTGCTGCTTGCTTAGCTTCAACAAACACAGGTGTCCCTTCTGCTAAACGGACTTGTTCCGCATAACTGACCCAGTAAGGAACTGGAATGAGTACTTCATCCTCTTCATCAAGAAGCGCTTGAAACAACGTATAAAGGGCAAATTTCGCGCCATCTGTCACGATCACTTGGTTTGAATCATAGTCAGCACCATAAAACTCTTTCATATAAGCAAGAATCGCCTGTTTTAGCTCTGGAATCCCAGCAGTTGCTGTATAAAAACTAGCTTTGCCGCTCTCAATCGCTGCAATCGCTGCTTGGCGAATGTTCTTCGGGGTAATAAAGTCGGGCTCACCGACGGTTAGACTTAATACGTCTACACCTTGGTCTGCTAATGCTTTTGCCTTAGCAGATGCCGCTAACGTAGCGGAGGGTTCTAATTTTTCTGCTCTTTTTGAAAGTACCATGTTTATCATCCTTCCTACGATCCAAATTTCTGTCTATCAAAAGCGCCTTTTTATAGTTCAGTGACCGCTTTGATTTCTTCTCCATCTTTGAAACCAATCAAATAATAGTTCAAGCGGCCTTGGTCGTCTTTAGTCATGACTTCCCAAGCGGGCTCGCCTTTAAAAATACCCAATGCTGCTTTTTGGATTTCCTGCCCTTGATGGTTGTCGCGAACGAAGGCCTTGGCCTGTGCTTCCGTCAATCCATCCCCTTGATTAAAAACGGAAACCTTTTCGCCGCTTTTAGGAATGATCACGACGATCTCATTGTTATTCGTATCTTTTCCAACAATGCTAAAAGATGTTTCCTCACGGGTGAACCAATAAAATTGTTCGACCTCTGCTAAATCGGTGTATCTTTCTGCTATTTCGATCGCTTCGTTTCTTGCTTGCCGCATTGGACGAGAAGAACGGAGATAGAAAATAGAAGCGAAGAGAATAACGACCAGTAAAACCGTGATCGCACTCAGCAAAATAATCACTCGCCGATGTTCTTTGTCTTTTGTTTTCACACTTCGTACTCCAATCTTAAATAAAACTCATTATATCAGATGTTCGACTCATTTTTCAAAATCAACCGCCGCTTTTTCCTCTTGCGCAAAAAAATGTTGAATATCTTCGGCAATTTCGGTTGGACTAGCTTCAATCAGAGGTAAGTTTTTAGGTAGACCTTTGACCATCCGTTTGCCATACTTCGTTGATAACAAGCGTCGATCAAGGACGACCATCGCGCCTGTATCCTCTTCAGAACGGATCAAGCGCCCCAACGCTTGGCGTAGCCGTAGAATCGCTTTAGGTAAGGCATCTTCTTTGAAAGAATCGATGCCTTCTGCTTCCAAGAAGGCATGCCGTGCTTGGACCATTGGTTGCTTAGGATTCTCAAAAGGTAAGCGAGTCACCACAGCGATCTTCAAGGCCTGACCTGGTAGGTCGATCCCTTCCCAAAAACTGCTAGTCCCTAATAAGATGCCATTTTCCGCTAATAAAAATTTCTTTAAGATTTTCTCACGGGTTCCGCCAGTTCCTTGAGCAACGATTTCTCTGCCATAATGCAGGGCTTTTTTATTCAATCGATCATAGACATTTTTCAAAGTTTCGTGCGCCGTAAACAACACAAGCGCTGGTTGCGGATTGTCAAACAAAATTGGGACTAACGCTTCGACTAAATAATCCGCGTATTCGGCAGCTGATGCTTGTTGGATCGAGAGTCCTTTTTTAACTACATAGAGTCGAGTTTGTTTGCTGTAGTCATAAAAAGCGGGAATCGTTTTGACTGGCACATCGGTCAAGCCAATCTGATGGGCAAAATATTCTTTATTTCCTGGGATCTTCAATGTCCCCCCAAGATAAATGATGTGCTGATAGCGTTGATACCACGTGCTTTCCACGATCGAATGCCCTTCTAGATCAGCTAATTCAATCACAGCATTTCCTGACTGGGGATGCTTTTTCAACCAATGAACGTAACGAGGATGCCACCAAGTCAACCATGCGGTCACCGTTTGTTCCTGGGTTTCCATTTGACCAAAGAAATCAAACAAACGAGCAATCACGATTCGTTGTCTTGCATACCACCGATCATTGGTCAACTCGAATCGCTGACGCAACTGTTGTTGGATCTCATTGATTTCTTGATAGTAAAGGCTCAATTTCTGATGCAGCTTGTCTTGTTCTAACGTGCCATCATAGAGGTCGTCATGGTGCACGACTTGTAGCTCTGGCGCATCGATCGACAAACTGCGAAAATACTGTTCTTGTGTTTCGACCAAAATCGACAACGCGTTTCGATACAACGAGAACATCCGTTGCAGAAAGTCATCCTCGGTAATGATTTGGGCAATTTCTTCAAATAGCCCTTCTTCATTTAGCTGTAAAAACTGCCGCTTGAAGTGAGCAGAGTCAAAGACATGTTGACTAAAGCCTTCTGCTTGTTGCGGCAACTGTTGGGCTTCATCAATCAATAAGTAATCACTCGTTGGCAACAGTGGCTGCGCTCGCCGATTTTCCTGCATCAAAAAGGCATGGTTGACGATCAAAACATTGCTTTGCGCCATCCGCCGATATAAATGTCGGACAAAATCTTGTTCATAGAAGGGTTGATCTTTGGCTAAAAAAGCAACGCCGCGATGGCGGATGTCGGTAAATAAAGGATGATCAAGTCGAACCAAGTTCAATTCATCGAAATCCCCCGTTTCTGTTTTAGTTAGCCAAACTAAGATCCCCATTTGGTATTGCGCATATTGCTTTTGCTCTATCGGTTGATCAAGGGTCGCTTTAAAACGCTGCAAATCAATGTAATGACGATGACTTTTGACCAAAACTGCTTGCAAAGGTTGCTGCAGTACTTGGTTTACCAAAGGAATGTCTTTGTTGATGATTTGATTTTGCAATAGAATTGAAGAGGTACTAACGATCAACGGATTTTCTGGTGTCACTAAATAGGCGGCTGGAAACAAGTAACCAATGGTTTTCCCCATGCCTGTTTCTGCTTCAATGATCAGATTTTTCTCTGGCTGGGTGTAATGCGTATACACTGCATTCATCAAGCGTGCTTGTTGTTTCCGATAGACTAAGTGCTGGCCAAAGCGCTGTTCTTTTTCCGCTTTAACTTTCGGATACGTTTCTTGAAAATGCGTAGATTCAAAAAGCGGGACGGTCTTTTTCCGCAAGACGATACCGTCGATCACTTCTAAATCTTCTGCCAACTCTGGGCCTTTTTCTTTTAAGATTCCATGGATATAGTCACTCGTTTGCATGCCCATTTGACCACTTAAAAGCGCAATTTGTTTCAGGGTCGTTCGGGGCAGTTCTCGCATGATCGCTTCGATATACAAAAATAAAGCTGCGGTCACTTCTGCATCACTATCAGCTTGATGCGGGTTATCATGACGAAAGCCGATGCTATCTGCCAGATCGCCTAAACGAAAGCTGCTTTCTGTTGGTAGAAACACTTGCGCCAATTCCACCGTATCGATTCCGGGAAGTGATAAAGGCGGTAGCCCGCAACGCACAAATTCATTGCTTAAAAAATGATAATCAAAATAAATATTATGCGCCACAAAAATCGTGTTGCTGAGTAAGTTATAGATCGTATCAGCTACGTCTTCGAAATATGGCGCTTTGCTTACTTGTTGGTTTGTGATGTGTGTCAATCGTTGAATTTGCTTAGAAATTCTGCGGTCAGGGTTGATATCTGCGGCAAAACGATTGATGATCTTGCCATCTTGGACTAAGACACAGCCAAATTGAATAATTCGATCAATCGTCGAATCGGTTCCTGTTGTTTCAAGATCCACCACAGCGTATATGGGTTTCATTGTATTCCTCCTTGCACACTGTCTGCATTATACTACAAAATCAATGGCGATTACATCTGTTTTCCCACTAGATAAGAGGGTTCTCGGGAGGTAAAATTATAAAACCAACCATTGGCGTTTTCTAGCTGAAGAAGTTTGTTGCTGTTCGCTGATCGCTTTTTTCGACAAAAAAAGGGATCTTTTTTATAATTTACTGTAAGGAGGCGAAAAAAATGAATGATTTCAAAAACAAACGAGTGATTGTAACGGGGGCTGCTTCAGGGATTGGAAAAGCGGTGGCAGAACAATTTCTAGCACAGGGCGCACTTGTTGGGTTAATTGATCGCAACGAAGAAGAGCTGCAGGAGTTTCTTGCTGACTATCAAGCACAAGCCCATTATCGAGCTGTTGACGTCACTGAAGCGGATAAGCTGCAAGAAGCAATGAGTGGTCTTGTAGAAGAACTAGGCGGTCTCGATGTACTCCATGTCAATGCCGGCATCAACGGTACCTGGACACCGATCGAAGAGCTGACAGTGGCAGAATGGGATCAGACGATCAACACAAACTTACGTAGTACCTTTATTACCGTCAAAGCAGCCATTCCCTTTATGAAAACGAACGGTGGCAGCATTGTCATTACGAGTTCAGTCAATGGAACCCGCATCTTCAGCAATTTTGGTGCGACTGCTTACAGTACGTCTAAGGCAGGTCAAGTCGCCTTTACAAAAATGGCTGCGCTGGAACTTTCTGGTTATAATATTCGGGTCAATGCCATCTGCCCTGGGGCGATCGCGACGAATATCGATGCCAGCACAGAAATTGAAGAAGAGGTTGCTCGCGTTGAGATCCCCGTCAAATATCCAGAACGTTCTCGACCATTAAAGCAAGAAACAGGCGTGCCAGAACAAGTCGCCAACCTTGTGCTTTTTCTATCTTCAGAGGCTGCCGGCAATATTTCTGGAACGGAAGTCTATATTGATGGAGCGGAATCTTTACTTTAATCCAACAAAAAAACGAAAAATCAAACCTGATCCCCTCACTTGTTTCATTGAAGCCCTTGAGATGAATCATTTCTTGATTTTTCGTTTTTTCGTTTTGGTTATTTTTCCACCAAAGCCGCAATTTCTTCTAGAAAAGCAGTTTTGCCATAAAAATCTGCATTTAGTAACTCTGGAAAAATGGCTTCAAAGAAATAAGTGACACACGGACGATGCTGAAACTCTTTGACGGTTAAAACGGCCTCTCGAAACATTTCTTTGTATACTTTATCTGGGTTGCTTTTTGAGATCTCTTCAAAAGATTCGTACAAAAGATCGATCTTATCCGCAATTGCTAATAGCTGCCCTTCAAGGCTGTTGTCTTTGCCATCCGCTAAGCGTCTGCGATACGTTGCTTGAAAGCTTCCTGGAATTTCTTCTTCGATGAAGGCATCGGTCATTTTTTCTTCAACGGTTGATAACATTGCCCGCAATTCTTTGTTCGCATATTTGACCGGCGTTTTGATATCACCGATGAAACGTTCGGTGTAATCATGATTCAAGGCTTTTTCGTAGAGAATTTGCCAATTGACTTGATTCCCCGCCTTTTCTTCGATATCAGCTAAGGTCTGGGCAATCATCGTTACTCGAAATGAATGAGCAGCGACACTGTGCTCAGTAAACTTAAAAAAACCCGGCGCTCGTTGGATCTTCTCTAAATTAGCCAATCCGAGAATAAATTCATTCAACCCCATAAATGTGCCTCCTTTTTTTAAGAGTATAACAACTCCTTTGTCTGCAAGCAACTATCTCGCGCACAAAAAAAGAGCAGCTAAGCTGCTCTTAAAAGGCATTCACTAATTATGCTTTGTTAACGTTAGTCGCTTGAGGGCCACGTTGTCCGTCTTCGATATCGAAAGTCACTGCTTGACCTTCTTCTAAAGTTTTGAAGCCTTCGCCTTGGATAGCTGAGAAATGAACGAATACATCGTTACCGTTTTCTGCAGTGATGAATCCAAAACCTTTGTCTGAGTTAAACCATTTAACTGTACCTGTTTCCATAATAAAAATCCTCCTTGTGTTTATACACATATTTTGCAATTACTTGTATAAGGTGAAAATGTGGAAGATGTTTAAGATGAAACAAGCTACCATAATTTACCGTAACAAAAACTACACTTTGTATTATAGCACATTATCTTCATTATGACTAATAGAAAATCAAAAAAAATGAAAACGCCTTTATTTTTTTTATAATTTGCAAAAAGACTGCTGCATTAAAGATCTGCAACAGTCTTCTCTTTTTTGGAAACGATTTATTGGCTAACGACGCAACTGCGTTTAGTAGCGCAAAATCGCCGTCAAACTTTTTTCTCCAGGGGCATCTTTTTGTTCCAAGATAGATACCTCACCGCCGTTCTCTAAAACATCGATTGCCATTGTATTTAACACTTGCCGCCGATCGTACTCTGTATCAGGATCTTCTCCAAAACCATCGGCGAGATTTGAGGTAGCCACAAACAGATAGGCGATCCGGCCTTCTTTGGCTGCAGGCACGATATCAACCAATTGGTCAATAAATTTTCGATCCAACAGCTTACCGTATTCCCCAACTTCTTTTTGTGTCAACTCTGCAATCAACTTATGCGTACACGTTTGGATCTCTTTCAAGGATAACGATGCTGGGGAAGAGGAAATACTTGGTTCTGCTTTGAAAAAGTTCGTTTTTGCCACTTTTTTAAACAGCGTTTGATTTTCTGGTAATGCAAACAGATACATTGGTAAATGCTCTTCATTTGAAAAATCATTCTTGAAAAATGCATCAACTGCTTGGTAGTAGTTGACGTGATCGATCTCGACTTCTTCATCTTTGGCACTAAAGCCGTGATAAGCAACGCCTTCTCCCCCTGAGTTAGGGCCACCTTGAGCACTGTAATTAAAGTTACCACCACCAGTGACTTCTTCCCCCAGCGCTTTTTCAATCGTCGTCGGTGCCTCTTCTGGCAACTCGACTTCACGCACTTGATTGTTTTCAACTTGATAGACTTGCATTGAATCGCGATTCAACGCTAAGAGATAAAATGGGTAATTAAATTGTGCATTTTTGATGACAGCTAATACATAAGGGGTTTCCCCTACGTAATATTGATCATCCACACGAATACTTAACCGATGGACCAGTACCTCTTCTGGGGTGATAATCACCGCCACACTTGTTGTACTGTTGCGCCAAAATGATTGATCTGCAAGCAGTTCATCAATTTTCGTTTGAAAAAGATCCCAAGAATGTTCTGGGTATTTCTTTTCAAAGCGGCGCTTCGCATCTTTGGCAAAGTTCTTAAATTTGATTTGATCCTTTTCGACATTCTGGTGGCCGACATGCGTATTGAGCATGATCGTGACAAATGGTCCTTTGATTCCGTCAGATATTACCTGCGATAAAAAACTTTTTCCAAATTTTCCCATTCCACATTACCTCCTGCTTAATCAAATACAAATAAAGTGTACCATGCTTATTTTCTTCCATAAAGTAAAACGATTGCACGATTTTATTTCCTCATTCGTTTTTCTGATGACTCACTATACCGACTATTCTTCAACGGATCTGTCAATGTGTTTCTGGTGGCCCATAGAAAGCCTCGCTTGGTCCAAGTCTGAATGATCGGCTCTTTCAGCTCTTTTAAACTGTGTCCAACAGATTGGAAAAAGACTCTGCCCTTGCCCCATTTTTTGATCCACATCATTGGCAGTATGACTTCTTGGTTAGCTGCATTCGGATGATCTTTAGCGGCAAATGTTGAGGTAGCTAACACAGTGACGGCTGGATCAACCAGACAATAGTATTGCTCCGTCGTCAACTGAGGGATCGATTGCGTATTTGCCGTAATATAGTGATTTGTCGTAAGATCGATGCTATAGGTCGTTTCCAAGCCGCCAGGATGTGCCAAAAAACAGCCGCCAGTCAGAAACAACCAGCCTTTACTGGCTTGAAAAGCCGAAGCAAAGCCGCCATGAACTCCTGCTAATCCTAATCCTTCTGCTACAGCCTGAGTGACATTTTGCAGCGGCTCATCAGGTAATTCTCCACGCGTCCAATTCATGATCAACAGATCCAGCCTTTTTAATTCTTCTTTATGATAGAGAGGTTCAAAATCTGAGGCGAGTGTCACCTGATATCCTTCTGACTCCAGCAACGTTTGGTAAAACTGACTGGTTTCTTTTGGGGCGTGTCCTTCCCATCCTCCGTAAATGATCAATGCTTGTTTCATTTTGTATTTCCTCCTTTCTTTCTAACTTAGCGAAAAAAAGCAAAAAGCGAAGCAGAACGATTCTTCGTTTTCCTTCGCTAGTAATTTTTTCTGATTTAACGATTAATTGAACGCCCGACACGATTGATCGTATGGCGCATGCCTCTAATTGCAACCGATGTTTCGAAAATATTTTCGGTCGGTGCCATGCCGCCATAGCCGGCATCACCGATATGCTGCAGATCGACCCCACAGGTTTTGTTGATAATGGCTAATTGACGCAACGTTTCTGGACGTGCGCTTTCTTGACTCGTTCCGATCGCTGACATCGTCAATAAGTCATATTGTTTGGCAATTTGAACAGCTTCAATCAGATCCTTTTCTAGAAAGCCTTGAATCGATCCAACGGAAGGCAGTAACAAAATATCTGCCCCAGCTTCAGCGTAAGAAATGATGGCTTCTCGATCAACCACAGGTTCATCTGAGCCGGCACTGTGCATTTTTCCAGCGATGATCAACCCAGAGAAATGTTCTTTTGCCAATTTTACTGCTTTAGCGATTTCTCGGTTGGTCACACCTGTTCCAGGATTGCCTGTAAAGCAGAGAAAGTCCACCCCGAGTTCTTGGGCTTTTTTGATGGTGTCAACCGAACTTGTTCGGCCTTGACTGATGCTGATCTTTTCACTCATCATCTCCGTCGTAGCTGGGATCGGCTCAAGATTGATGCCGACAGGTCGTCCAATCAGTTGTTTTAGTTGAGGAATCGGGTTTTCAATCGGTTGTGTAGGATCAAGCAGCTGCTCCAATGTGATACCAGGCATCCCAAAAATAGCTGGACGATAACAATCAAAGCCATTCAACAAAATCAAGTCAGCCCCAAAAGCTGCCGCGACTTCTGCGTTGGTGATATCGCCAGCTTGCGGCATGGTTTGAACCACCGTTTCACAGACGATCACTCGTCCTTCGCTCGCTTTAATGGATTGCTTTAATTCTTGCGCCGACATTTCTTTGATTTCACTATAGTTTGCACTTATCAATCGTTTGACCATGTTTTTCTTCCTTTCTTTTCCTTCTCATCTTGCGAGAAACACGAATAACAGGTAAAATATAGCTATTGTGTTCCCTTAGTTAAATGGATATAACAAGTCCCTCCTAAGGATTAGTTGCTGGTTCGATTCCGGCAGGGAACGTTTTTTGAAGAAAAAGATTCCTTATTTTTAAGGAATCTTTTTTTGTTGGAAAGTAAATACCTCTGCCTCGATTTGCTTAGAAATAATCTTCCAGAATCGGCTTTCCGTCTGGTAAGTTTTCCTGAATCATCATTGCAGCTTCCTTCTCCGTTTCCATTTGCTGGAAAAAGACCAGAGAATCGAGGGATTGTGCCTGCATGAACAGCTGCACAAAACGCTGAATCGACAAGGTTGCTTTTGGCAGCTTGGTGGCCGTCGTTTTCGTGACCTGATGCTGAGCGTTTTCGATTGTCACTTCATAACACCCATTATTCCATGGGGCATATTCATCCCCTTGAATTTCTATGGCAAAACGACCAGCTTTTTTCATCGTAAATGGATAACTTTTTAGAAACCCTTCCACATCGATGACGCGCGCCATCATGTCCGGGCGCACTTGGTAGTGAGACAATGGTTTGGCCGCGTTTGCTTGTAGGACTTCCCCATCAAACCCTGGTCGATAGTTAATCTGTGCTACTGAATCTGCATGGGAGACGATAAACCGATTAAATCCTTGGTAAGCATTCGCAGTCAAATAGCCCCACTCTTGAATATCGAAACGTCCTCCCTCGATAAAGTAAATCAAGTAGCCTTCAGGGACCCCTGCTTCATTGCGATAAATCGCAAACGTATACGGTCGGCGCAAAACAAACTTGATTTCTTCCCACCAGGGTTGGCGAATCAGTCCGCCCTTTTGATGGCGCGGCAATTGATGATAAATCTCGTGAATGATCGGCTGTGCTTCCTCCCAATTCATGCGTTGAATCGTTCCATTCACTTTCTTGCCATCGGGCCATTGATGCGCATCGACTTCATAAACCGTCCGTTCAAAAGTATACTCATACCCATATCTGCGATAAAACGCAAAGGAGAAAGGTGCCAGATAGGAAAGAACGATTTTTTGTTCATAGCAGTCCTTAATGATTTGTTTCATGATCCGATCGATCCGACCTTGGCTGCGATACTCTGGATACGAAGCCACAAAACCGATCCCTGCCATCGGATAACTCGTTCCATGAAAGTTCACATCAAAAATCGTTGCCATGATTTGGCTCGCCAATTTTCCATTCCCATCGTAGGAACCATAATTCCAAGAATTTTCCGCAAGCTTGCGATAGCGCTTGATATTTGTTTCATTCAATTCCCACTGAAAGGCATAAGAAACCAAGTCCAGTACTTCTTGCGAACCAAATTCGGTCATTTTTTTGACATCTGTCATTCCTTCATCTCCTCTACTTGAAAACACGCAAGAAACGCAAAAAAGGCGTCAGTCGACCCCTTAATATGCTTCTTCCATCATACTCAACATTTTTTTAAATTGCTTGCGTTTGAAATATCCTAGAATCGTACCTAAGAGCATGTCATTTAATTGCTGAATCATGCCTTCAGAAGTCATTTTTTCTTCATAATGCAAGTTGCAGTGCGACTCGTCTATCGCTTCGATCTGATAGTGTACACGGAAGGTATTTTTTTTCGTCGCCGTTTGGAACGCATAGGCTTGATTCTTCTTGACCGTTTCGATTGTTATGGTGGCATTACTATCTTTATAAAACTGTTTAAGATAGCTGTATCCTTCTAATTGCTCTTCAGTAAGTGTTTGATCTGTCGCTTGTTTAATATCATGTAAAACGGAATCGATGATCGTCTTATATAAAAAGTCAGCGGGTACATTCATTTTTTTAGTGATTTCCATCTTGCGCCTCCTTGTCTTTCTTGTTGCGTTTGTGTCCAATTGAAGCCATGATTCCTCCAATAGCCATTAGAATGACTGACGTGATGAGATTCACCCAGTGGTATTCACCTGACTGCGCGTTAGCGCTGTATATAAATAACATACTACCGATACTTATAAAAAACAATCCATTTTTAAACATGATATCACCTCACTATTGACTAACGACGTTAAAGTATAGCACTCGACCCCAATCAGTATTTTTGATTGCGTCTTTGGCAAGTTTCGCTGCTTTTTCTTTGTCTTCTGCCGTTGTTTCAAAAATCAACTGAATCCCTTTTTTTTCTTTAAAGGTATACTTGATCTCACCTTCTGTCAAAGACTCAAGTAATGCTTTGATGTTGTCTTGTTGCATCGCGGAATTTACAATAATCATTTTTTCTCCTCCTAAAAAAGATAGCTAGATGGGTGAAGCCACCCATCTAGTTTATTTGATTAGTTCTCTTGGTCTGCTGGATTGATTTTGTTGGCAGCAATAATAAATGGTGCCCAGATCAATAAAGCTACAGCCAAATTAATAATTGTCAAGATGATCGCACGCCAGTCTCCACCGGTAGCTAAGAAGCCGCTTAGGATCGTTGGCATTACCCAAATCACATTTACCACAACTGGTGCAACTAACCCTAAAGTTGTTGCAAAGTAAGCAATCGTTGCTGTAACTAACGGTGCAACAATAAATGGAATGATAAACAATGGGTTTAACACGATTGGTAGACCAAACATTACTGGTTCATTGATATTGAACAACCCAGGTCCAATCCCTAGTTTACCAACTGTCTTATAGTCGGCACGTTTAGAGAATAGCAAAATTGCGATCAAGAGCATTAAAGTCACACCTGCTCCACCAGGCCAAACAAATGCTTCGAATGAACCTGCTACCCATTTATAAGGAACAGCTTCCCCTAATTGATAAGCATTAGTATTTTCAACCATTGCCACACCGTAGATCGATTGTAGAACAGGTCCCATGATATTTGTTCCATGTAATCCAAAGAACCACAAGACATGGACCAGTAAAACAATGATAAATACGGCAAAGTACCCTTGAGAGAGACCCAATAATGGTTTTTGGATCGATTCGGAGATCCAGTCAATTATCGGCATACCGACAAAGCGTTCAAATAAATAGTAAATCAAACCTGAAGCATATAGTCCGGCAATCCCAGGGATAATCGCTGCAAAGGCACGGGAAACTGCTGGTGGCACTGAATCTGGCATTTTGATAATAATATTTTTTTGCATCAATTTTGCAAAGATAATAACTGAAACGAAACCAAAGATGATTGCCGTGAACAATCCAGAGCCACCCATATAGGCGCTAAATGGGAAGTAGCCCCAGCCTGCAGCGCTGATCGTTGAACCATCTGCTGCAAATCCTGATGTAGCACTTGTACTGTTGATCATGTCTACCACGTTTGCTGGTAGTGCTTCTTCTAACGCTAAAGAAAGAGAAGCAGATTGTGGAATACCCATAATAAATGCTGCTAAAGAGACCAACGCACCTGATAGTGCATCAACATTGTAAGCCTTCGCTAAATTATAACCGAATGAAGCTGAGAAGATAACCGCCATAATTGCTAAGGTACCTGTCCAAACTAAACCATTGACTGCGATCACTGGCGTGAAAAATTTCGTGATTGCATTGTCCGCACCAAGATAAGTGTTTGGAAAATCACGCATGAAGGCGTTCAATAATACTGCAATTGCCCCAGCCATCGTTGCTGGCATCATTCCGATAAAAGCATCCCGCAAGGCAACCAAATGCTTTTGCGCACCAATCTTAGCTGCAACCGGGAGAATGTGTCTCTCCATCCAACTTGTTAATCCATCCATTCTTAATTCCTCCTATAAGTTCTATTCGTCAAAGAAGATTTTTTGATTCATCGACAATAACTACTTCTATCCGTTCAAAGATTATTCGTTATTTAGACGTCGATAGACATCAATGATTTCTTTCGCTAAATCGGTAAATGCGATTGATGTCATTAGGTGATCTTGTGAATGCACGGTCAACAATGTCACGGTCATATGATTGCCTTGCGCTTCTTGTGTCAACAATCCTGTTTGCGAATGATGCGCTTCCACAAGAGATGCTTCAGCATCTTTGATTTTTTGGTCAGCTAATTCGAAGTTCCCTTCTTTTGCTGCCGCGATTGCTTCCATTGCGTCACTTTTTGCATTACCACCATACATGATCAATCCCATAATGGCTTCCAAATTTTGCTCATCCATCTTTAAAAATCCTCCTTACACTTCGATCCTAAAAAATCTTAGTTCATTAATGTTTCTGCTTGTTGCAATACTTTTTCGCCGTTCATCATGCCATAGTCTGCCATGTTGATCACGTCCAAAGGAATGCCTTTTGGTGCTAATTTTTGTTCAAATTGTGATTTCATGAAACGTACTTGTGGTCCTAACAATAGAACATCGACTGGTTTTGACTCCAAATGTTGGTCGGCTTCTGAAGCTGAAACAGCAAAGATATCTGCTTCCATTCCTTTAGCTTCGGCTGCTTTTTGCATTTTTGTCACCAATAGACTGGTACTCATTCCTGCTGAACAAACCAGCATAATCGTTTTTTTCGCCATCGCGCATCTGCTCCTTTCTGTTGTAAGTTACACTTTACTATAAAGCAAAAAGCGTGCCAAAAAAAAATAAGTTCAGACCTTTATTTATCAATGGTCTGAACCAATTTCTCGTTTACACACTCGCAGTTTTTTCATTACACACTAAAATTGTGTGCGGATTCATCATAATTTTTGATTTTGTTTTCTAAAAACATTTGGGTTAAATAGGCGATCTCATCTTCAGAAAATTTGATTTGATAATTTTTTTCAATTTGTAATAAATGGGTTCGTAAAACATCCATTTCAATTCGGTACCGTTTTTGGAAAGTAGCTAAGTTGACGAAAGTACGGGAAGGCTCCTTCTTCAATAAACTTTCTACCAAAAAGGCTAAATGAATGACTAATCCTGCATCGACGGTTGGTTCTACAATCACATGCAATTGATTTTGAATCTGATGAACGATTCGTTGCAGACTTTCGATCAGATGATAGACGGACCCAACATGAGTTATCGTATTTTCCAATGAACGCACGATCTTTTCGATCGGCACTTCATCTGAAGCGATTCGTTTTAGCACATTCAAGCGATTGTCATCAAAAACATCATAGGCGGAGAAAAACGGAATGTTTTGATAATCGATCTCGACGGTGCCGGCAATAGCTTTGATCTCATATTCTTCTAGCAAGCCGTCAATATGTTTTTTGAAGGTTTCTTTTTCAATAAATTGCATTTGGATGATCTCGACTTTTGATTGATCGACGACGGGATAAATTCGTTGATAAAGTTTGGCAGCGACACCTTCCCCAGTAAAGCAAGTAACGATGACTGCCTTTTTATTTCCTTTTGCTTCACGAACCGTACGGAACTGTTCTTGTACGATGGTTTCAAAAGAACGCTGAATGTTTTGGTAGATATCTTCTAAACTGCGCCCACTCTCTGCCATCCGCAAAGCTTCTAAAACAATCATCGTGCTGACCATCGAAATAGCTTTCGTACGAATCCCCGTCTCTTCGGAAATCAAATTCGCAAATGAATTGAGGGAGCCCATATCGGTTAAAAGCAATAAGCCATTGCTCATCTTCTCTTTGTTTTCATTGATATAATTCAACAGCTGGTCATACATTTGCCCGACTTCCATATCCAAAGACATATTCATTGCCTTGCCATGGTCGGTCTCCAGCAGCTCTTGGGCTGTCTCCAGCATACTGCTGGCAGTTGCCTTGCCATGCATCAAGACAATGATCTCGATTTTTTCAAGGGGCAATGGCGAAGGCTGTTTGACTTGAATCGCTAAAAACATACTGATAAAGCCGATTTCATCAAATGGGATCTCGACATGACGTTCCTCTTCAATGATCGTCGATAAATCCATTGCCACTTGAAATTCGGATTTTAAGTTTTTTCTAATCGTGTTCAAATCCGGATGAACGATCATATGTCCCTCTTTAACACGTTCCAGCGTACTTTGCAAATGCAACGCAAAGGCAAAACGGGCTTTTTCACTATAAGTTCGATCTAACCTCTGACCTGCCAAGTCATAAAGAACATTGGTCAGTTTCCAAATGTCTTCTGGAATCAACTCTTTATGAACAGGGTTTTGGATCAATTCTTCGACATATTTTTCAAAGTAGGCATCCACATCCTTAGAGATCAAGTTTTCTAAATCAACATTGGCTACACCGGTTTCAATCAGTGTGCTGACTTTTTCTTCGATCTCATTGTACACCTGCATATTCCGTTGCGGATCACGAGACCAGACAACATCTGGGTCGCCGGGTTCGAAACTCAGAAAGTCGCCTTTGCCATCTAAAAACCGATCCAAGCGTTCTGACATTTCTTTGATCTTCAACAGCCCTTTTTGAACTTGCAGTGAGCAATCGCCTTTTCGAATCAGGAGGTGTTTTTTCCCATAGGTCCGATAATGTAAGAATGCCTTCGCACAGACGAGTTTCAGGTCTCGCTTGATTTGACCGATGTTGCCTTCTGCATCATAGAGCATAAAGGCCAATATCGCATCTCGCTCGACATCGATCCGCTGATTTAGACGGGTCGCCTCTTGCTTGATAAACAAGGAAATGATTTCATACCGTTCATCTAGCGAACGACTTTCCACATTTGGCAAAGTAATAGCCATGGGAATTCGCCGATTGAAGGTCGTCAAAAAGGTTTCTGATGATTCAGTGGTGGCACCAATGATCTGCACGGCGGCTTCATGAACTTGGTTGCTTTCCCCTAATGGGCGGTAGATCCCTTTGTCAATGAAGGTAAAGAGCATTTCTTGGCCTTCTGGCGGCAGTCGATGGATCTCATCCAAGAACAATATGCCGCCATCGGCTTTTGCCATAAGTCCTGGACTATCTTCTGCAGCACCTGTGTAGGCCCCTTTTTTGATGCCAAAGATGTGACCAAACAACAACTGCGGATTTTGTGCATAATCCGCACAATTAAACGATACGAAAGGAGCATCTTTTTCTAACATATTTGATTCAACCGCAAAGTGATACATACATTCGGCAAATAAGGATTTACCGGTACCTGTCTCTCCAAAAATAATGGTATGGAGTCCTCTAGGCGGATATAAAATTGCTGCTTTGGCTTGCTGGATACTTACTTTTAAAGAAGCTTGAACCCCAACAAGACTTTCAAAACTCACTTCAGAGGAAACATCCACATGCACCGTTTCTTCTAATGGCTCATAAACGACCGGACGGCCGGAACGTTTGCCGATTTTCTTTTCTTTATAAAGCTCACTGAGATAACGGCTTGCATTGCTGCGATCGATTTGTAAGATTTTAGCGACGTCAACTGCGGTCAACCCTTGCTTATGCAGTTCGATCGTTTGAAAAATCTCTTCTTTTCGCGAATTCATTCGATAGCCTCCTCATTTTTTTACACACTAATAATAAACAACGTTAATGGTAACACAAAAAGACGCTCAATGGCGTCTTTTTCCTTTGTCTTTTTGCTTTTTCGTCTTTTTCTTGGTCTTTTTAACAGGAGTGTGTAATTTTTCAGATGTTTTCTTGGAAATTTTCTGCACACTTACTATTTTCGTTTCTTTCTTGCTTTCCTTTTCGATAACAGGTGCTTCTGTGTGTAATTGTCCCCCATGCAGATAGACTTCCTTGAGTTCTATGGACAATTGATTCGCGATTTTTTTCAAATCCTTCAACGAATGGTCTTGAACGATCGTGACGACGGTTCCTTCTTTGCCCATTCGTCCAACACGTCCTGCCCGGTGCAGATAGGATTCTTTTTCTAACGGGACTTCCGTATTGATGACATAAGGCAAATCCACCACATCTAAGCCGCGAGAGGCGACATCGGTCGTCAATAATTCTACTAGTTTTCCTTGACGGAAGCTCTCCAGTGCGCCTTTTCGGGCAAGTTTGTTTTGGTCAGATGCTAATGATGCCACCGGCAAGCCGTGAAACAGCAGTTTTTCTTCTGCATTTCCCATTGCGCTTAATTCATTGAAGAAAACCAAGGCTTGAAAGCTTGGTAAATGAGCAAAGCGCCTTAAAGCATCCACGATTCGTCGTTGCGGATAATTCAAATAGTAGTGATGGATCACGCCTTTGCTCTGATCTTCTTGGGTAACATCAATGATCAGCGGCTCTTTTGTCACCAATGGTCGAATCTCATCAATCACTTCGTTAGCGGTTGCTGAAAAGAAACTACGCTGGATTTGTTTTGGCAATGTTTGATTGATCTTGGCAGCCAGTGTGAAGGCCCCTTCTTTCAATAATTGGTCAACCTCATCTAATACCAACGATTGCAACTGCTGGGTCTTGATTTTTTTTGCTTTGATCAATTCTAACACTCGGCCTGGGGTGCCAATCAAGACCTCGGGCTTGTCTTTCAGTCTTTCCACTTGGCGTTTTGTACTTGCGCCACCAATTAGCGGCAGAACGGTCAAACCAATGGCTTGGGCCCATTCCCGGGCCACTTCTGTGACTTGCATCGCTAATTCTTGTGAAGAAGTCAAAATCAGCAACTGATTACCTTGCTTTGCCTCGACTTTTGTTAACAGTGGCAAGAGGTACGCCAAAGTTTTACCAGAACCGGTCGGTGAGACTCCAATGACAGACTCACCATCTTTTAAAGGGCCAAAGGTTTTCTCTTGTATCAAGGACGGTGCGTGATACCCTGCCGCCTGCCATTTTTCCTGCCAGATGTCTGGCAATTGTGTCAATTCAAATACTGTCATAAATGTTCCATTCCTTATTTTTTATCTGCATCAAAAATGATGCCTGCTTGTTTACGCATAAGAGCGATGGTTTCATTGACACTGCGAGCAAGTTCCACCCATTCCTCATACCGTTGTCCTTGTTGGGGATCATTTTTGTTTTCGATGATGTCTGCAAAGTCTTGTGCTTCTTCGATCATCGGGTTTTCTAAAGCACTTACTGCTAATGCCTGGGTTTGTTTTGTTTTTCGCTCATAAAATGCGGCTTCTTCGATGGCATTGACGGCATTTAGGTCTAATGTACCGTCTTCAAAATAGATTTCTGAACGCAACTCTGAATCAGCGATTTTTCCTGTTTGGATTGTGACATCAAAGTCAGCATAGCGCAACACTGCAGTCCCGATACCATCTACACCAGTCGGTAATTTACGGGCAAAATAATGAACATCTTGCGGTTTGCCAAACCAAGCGATCGCCGCATAAATCGGATAGACGCCCAAATCTGCTAAGGCACCGCCAGAAAAATGTGGAGAAAAAATATTTGGTTCCTCCCCAGCTAGTACAGCGTCATAACGAGACGAATATTTCATATAAGAAAAGTTCGCCCCAAGAATGGCACCGCGTGTCGGTAAGAATTCGGCTACAGTAGAAAAACTTGCTTCATGGATGTTGCGAGCTGCTTCAAAGAATAATACCTGTTGCTGATTTGCCAATTCGATGATCTCCGCCATTTCCTCAGGCGTTGAAAAGGCTGGCTTCTCCACAATGACATTTTTTCCTGCTAAAATACCTTGCTTGGCTTGTTCAAAGTGCAAACTATTCGGAGACGCGATGTAGACCGTGTCCATATGAGCTAAGCCAAAAAAAGTGTCCAGATCGGTCGCATACTCGATATCCCCATATTTTTCTCCAAAACGTTGTGCCGTTGCTAACTTTCTTGAGTATACGGCAACCAATTGATAGCGTTTGGTTTCGTGGGCTGCTTGTACAAATTGATCGGTGATCCAATTTGTGCCGATAATCCCTAAATGAATCATGTTTTTTCCTTCTTTCTTCTATAGATTAGGGTCGTCAAAGACGACATTCAAATCAAAAGGGATTGGTTCTTTGACCGTGATCATCCCTTGGTTTACTTGGCAATTATAGGCAAACACTTCGACACCCTTGCTTTGCGCTTCAGCGATTTTAGTGGCCAGATCCGGTTGCATCTGTCGATGGATCGTGGCGATTTGCACCGCTTCAAATTGGATCATAAACAAAACCGCCGCATAATAGCCAGCTTCTTTGGCATGGATCAATTCATTGACGTGTTTCAAGCCACGAATGGTTGGTGCATCTGGAAAAGCACCGACTTGCTTGTTTTCAAGGGTCATTCCCTTGATTTCTAAAAAGCCTTTTTCTTGTTCATCTGTTTCAAAATAAAGGTCGAATTTTGATGTCCCATAGACAACTTCCCTTCGCAAAAGCGCGATTCTCCCTTTGATATTTGGCAACTGGATCGTGCCATCCAAGAGGCCTTCATAGCCTAAACGATTCGGTACTTGACTATCGATGTTGATCCATTGGTCTTGTTTCTTGACTGAGATCAAGTCGTAATTGGTTTTGCGTTTCGGATTGTCCCAATATTGCAGGGTAACAAGCGCACCTTTGTGCAAGAGCTCTTTTCCTCGTCCGGTATTTTTTACATGGACGATTACTTCTTGACCGTCAACGAGACATCGGGCAATGAACCGGTTGTCTCGCACGAGAAACGTGGCTAAAAGGGTATTCGGATAATTCATTTTCTCACCTGCTCTTTTGAATCATAGCATATTTTGATAAAAACTTCTAAACTTCAAACTAAAGTACCATGCTTTTTTACCTTCTCATGGTATACTTATGGCAATTATTTTCTAGTGCGAAAAAGTGGACACCTGTCCACAAGGCACAACTTGATGAATCGTAAATGATAGGACGTGTATAAATGAAGAAAAGGTCTATTTTGATTGGTTTATCTCTTGCAACGGGCGTGGTCAGCTCCTTGCTGTTGCGAAAAGAAAAACAAAAAAATGAGAATCGCCAGAATTTCATTGGTAATTGGCGTTTTACTTCCAAGACAAAAGAAGATGTCACGATAGAAATAGCCAATGATTATTCGTTGACCATCGAAGGCAAGCCTTTGACTGCTTCCATCGTTGAATTGACTCCGATGCGGTTAGTTTTACTGGACACATTTGGCTATCATTTAGTTCTTGAACAAAAAGGCTCCGTCATTACTTTATATGATGAAGCTGAAGATTGCCACTATTCTTTGACAAAAATCATCTAAAATCGCTGAGAAAGACAAGTTCATGTTTTCTTCACATTTTCTTCGGTCAATTCTCAGACTTTTTATCAGCATTTCTTGGCAATCCATGCTATCATTAACTTAACAAGTGGTTGAACAAGGTGTTCCGTTGAGTGATGTTTGATCGTTCATAGATTAAGGTGTAGGTTCGATTCCTACCTTCCACATTTATTTTAAATAGAAAGAAGGGATTTTTATGTTAACGACCTTTATTTCACTCTTTTCCATCTTTGCTTTAGCTGCATTGTTAGCTGGGACATTCTTTTTAGCAAAATTGGCTATGCAACAAGAAACGAAGGCGGTGAAAGTTCCCGTCAGAGTCCAAAACCAAAACCCGAGAATCCATTCCAATCGTCGCTAAGTGAATCAGTTTGACCCTATGTCAATTCACAAAAACTTGCCTTCTATTTTATAGGAAGGTAAGTTTTTTTGTTAGCTATTATTTACAGTAAACAACCTTAGTCACGTAACGTCTCAGTTTGTCTACTGAGGGATCGGTCTTACGCAATTAAATGCTAAGTTTTCTCTTAGAGTATTGCAACGGTGGATACTCTTTGTTAAAATTTTTGCTTAGATACAACTTTAAAGGAGCTACTACATATATGCAGAAAATAACCAAGTTCGGGTATTCCATCGTTGCTGCTTTGGCAATCCTCTTTGCTGCTGCCGGCTTATCCGTCGTTTCGTATGCTGATGATACAGCTATGAGCGCCGAAGAGATCCAAGATTTTTCAGTCGATGCAAAAGCCGCTTACTCCATTGATTTTGACACAGGCAAAGTGTTGTATGATCAAGATGGTGAGACCGCCATGGGCATCGCCTCCATCACCAAGATCATCAGTCTCTACCTTGTAGCTGAGCAAGTAGAGCAAGGAACCATCGCTTGGGATGATCCTGTCCCTATTTCAGATTATGCCGCGAATCTCAGCGTGTCGCCAAACTTATCGAATGTCCCTTTGCATCAAGACGTTACCTATACAGTAAAAGATTTGTATGATGCCAGTTATATCCAATCTGCAAATGCTGCAATCGTAGCGCTCGCGGAGCTGATTGCTGGGTCTGAAAGTGCCTTTGTTGATCAAATGCAAGAAAAAGTGCAATCATGGGGCATTACCGATGCAAAGATCGTTAATGCTTCTGGCTTGAACAATACTTATTTAGGGGACAATATCTATCCCGGGTCAACTTCCACTGACGAAAACGAACTATCCGCAAAAGATGTCGCCCTGATTGCTCGCCATTTGCTGCAAGACTTTCCAGACGTTTTAGAAGTAACAAGTCTTTCCACCAAACAATTTGGCGAAGGTTCCTATTCGCCTGTCGAGATGGTCAATTGGAACTGGATGCTTCCAGGTTTTACGAATACTAAAGATGGTGTTGACGGTCTTAAGACTGGTACGACAGATATGGCAGGCGCCTGCTTTGTCGGAACCGCCGTCAAGGATGGTCAACGAATTATCACCGTCGTGCTAAACGTTAATGGTCATGCGGAAAATCCAAGCGTACGTTTTATCGAAACAGGTCGGTTGATGGACTACTCCTTCGATGCTTGGGAACAAGTAGAAATTCTACCAGAAAATGCACAGTTAGAAGATACACAGACGGTGGCAGTCAAAGATGGGAAAGAATTGAGTGTTCCCGTTGCCTTAAATCAAGGTTTGACCTTATGGGTACGTGGAGATATGGATGCAACAGCCTTTGAAACAACCATTGACTTTAATGAGCATTATCGTGATTCTGCCCTGCAAGCGCCATTGACTGAGGGCACAGAAGTCGGTACTGTAAGTGCTTCGATTCCAGCTGATACGCTTGGTTATATTGATGCTTCTGATCATGACGAAACTGCAGGATTGGTCACAACACAAACGGTAGAAAAAGCCAACATCTTTGTTCGTGCTTGGCGCGGTGTGTCTACCTTTTTCGAGAATCTTTTTTAATCCAAACCAAAGAAAAAATCTGTCCTGAGCAAAGATTGCTTCTCGGACAGATTTTTTTTATTCTACCGTTTCCACCGTTGCTGCTGCCAAAGGCTCAACAGGGAAAAACAA
Source organism: Enterococcus sp. AZ149 (assembly GCF_051714285.1). Lineage (NCBI taxonomy): Bacteria > Bacillati > Bacillota > Bacilli > Lactobacillales > Enterococcaceae > Enterococcus > Enterococcus sp. AZ149. The sequence goes on along the minus strand of NZ_JBIORO010000001.1, from coordinate 1,179,069 downwards.
TTCAACTTCCCCTTCTTTAAAATGAGGAAGATATCTTTCTTGGATCGCTGCTGACAAGTGGACGTTATTTTCTGGTAAAACTTCGATCAACATTTTTTCAGTCATCATGGTCAAGTTTTTTTCATCCGTTTTTACAACGAGATAGGTCATTGCGGGCATTTCCCAACGGACCCAACCGACGGGAGGAAAATTTTCTGTATGGACTTGAACGCCTGCCAAATAACGGCCGGTTTCTTGCCAAGGCTCTAACCAATTAGTGCCATCACTCATTAAGCCCCAAAATTCCAGTTCTTCTGCCTTTTGATCGCTCACTAGAAATTCGATCTCTTCAAAATCCTTTGTTGCAAGTTCCCATAGCGCTGGTACCCAAGAAGCTCCTTCTTCCGCTAATCCCTTGCCTTCTTTTCCGATCACATAAAAAGCGGGCCGTTCAACGCGAATCACTTCACCTAATTGCATGTTCCTTCCTCCTTCTTTTCTTCATTTTAGCGAATTGCAAGAAATTCAGCAACTTTGACCTTAGCAACAAGCAATTTTTGTCATTTTTCGGTATACTAGGTGTATCGTTAAAGGAGTGAAAAACATGGATTTTACGCAATTGCTGATTTTTGCCATCAGCTATTTGACGGGTGTGATCGTCGTTCAAAAGTGGCGCAAGAGTAAAGATGAGCCAGATATTTTCTTTTTTGAGTGCTGTTGGACGATTTTAGCCCTGCTGATTTATTTAGCCGTCTCAGAATTACGGACAGGCAGTTTCTTTATTCTAATACCAGTCGCCTTCGCCGGCCTTTTTTTATTTTCTTATCGGCGCAACAAGCACCGACTCGTAAATGGCTTGCTCTTTAATTTGTTTGTCTTAGCATTTGGTGGCTACCTAGTCATTAATCTATACCGAACACAAGATATTCTTGTAGGTGGTCTATTGGCTGTTTTGCTAGCGATCTTCTTTGCTGTATTATTATTCGGCTTAGCCATTCTCGTGGTCTTTCTTTACTGGAATTCCATTATTGTTTTACGAAGAGAGTCGCGATCAATCGCCAATCTATTGACCCTGATCTTAGCAGTGGTTTTGACCGTTTTATTATTTTCAGATACCCTTTTGCACTTTTTCCCGGATTGGATCCGAACCTTATTCGGCGTTGTTCCCCTAAGTCTGATGTATCTATTTGTGGTCTTTTTGAACTTTTTATCGATTTCAGTCATTTATCAGTTCAATCATCCTCGTTACAATCAAGATTTTATCATCGTCTTAGGAGCAGGTCTTTTGAATGGCACCACGGTCTCCCCTTTATTGGCCAAGCGTATCAATAAAGCAATCTCGTTCTACGAAGCGCAATTTAAAGCGAAAAAAACCGCTCCTCGGTTACTGATGTCAGGCGGCCAAGGAAGCGATGAAAAGCTGCCAGAAGCTGTCGCGATGAAAGAATATGCAGTTGCGCAAGGAGTGCCCGAAGGAGAGATTTTAGTAGAAACAAATTCCACGACTACTTATGAAAACATGAAGTTTTCGAAAGAAATCATGGATTCCTTAAAGCCAAATGGCTACAAAGTTATTTTTTCCTCCAACAATTACCATATTTTTCGTGCCGGTCTCTATGCAGATCAAGCACAACTTAAAGCGGATGGTATCGGAGCACCCACCGCCTTTTACTATTTACCAAATGCCTTCTTACGAGAATTCGTAGCGATCCTTTTTATGCACAAAAGACGACACTTAACGGTATTGATCACCTTACTGATCCTTTATGTAGGCGCAGCGATCCTCCAACTTATTTTTGGCTAAGCAAACAAAAAAAGTTCTTTGAACCGGCTGGTTCGAAGAACTTTTTTCTTATTGAATCGTACGATGTTTCTTCCAGAAACGTTGTTGCCATTTTTCTTTCATACTTTCTGTAAGTGGTTCTGATGCTTCTTTGATCGCACAATATTTGTCAACCATTGTGACAATATAGCTTTCTTTATAACGTGGCGGCGCAATCGTTGCTCCCCACATATGTTTCAAGATGATATCTTTTTCTAGATCACTTAGTTCAGTGATTTTTTCAGCATTTTTTACTGCAATTCGTGGATGCATATACGCATGGGTACCTTCATCAAACTTTGTGGTACGCCAGTCATAGTAGAATAAATCATGAAGGAGTCCTGCACGAGCTGTTGCACGAGCATCGCCGCCCCATTTCTTGGCCAATTTGTAACTATAATAAGAGACGCTGATCGAATGTTCCAAACGTGTGGAGTTCATATGCTGCACAAAGTTGGCTAATTTTTTTACAGCTTCTGTTTCTAACAGGTCAGCCACGTAAGACATATATTCGCTATCTTCTTGCCATTTTTCTGTCATAAATTTTTGTCTGCCACCTTTTTTTGATCTGCTTGATTGTTACAAGACAAAGTATAGCACCTATTCATCGAAGATTCTAGGTGAGGTGCAATAGATTCAAATAGTTTAACAGTTCCTTAAAAATCTAACTGACAGAAAAATACATCAAAATTCCGGCTGCAATGGCGACGTTCAATGATTCCGCCTGACCATAGATGGGAATATACACATTTTTGTCAGTCAAAGCCAACAGTTCTGGGTGAACCCCTTGTCCCTCGTTACCTAAAATGAAGGCAGCTGTTTGTTCTTTAGGAAGCTCGGTATAAGGAACGGCTTCTTTATTTAATTCGGTGCCATAAATCGTCACGCCAGCTGAGCGTAGCTGCTTTAGAAATGGCGGGATCGCTCCTTCTAAAATCGGTAAATGATAGTTGCTTCCTTGCATGCTGCGCAAGACTTTTGTGCTGTAAAGATCTGCTGTTCCTTCGCCGAGAAACACCCCGCTAAATCCAACAGCATCCGCTGTTCGAATCATGGTACCAACGTTCCCGGGATCTTGCACATTATCTAAAATCAACCAATTACCCGTCAGTGTCTGTAAGTTTTGCTCTTGCTTTTCCACCACGGCAAAAATTCCTTGTGGTGTTGGTAAATCAGAAAGCATCGCTGCGATCTCCTCTGTGATCAAATAGCTTTCTTCCTGATAATCATCGAGCTGCCCGTTGGCTTCGCTTAACCCTCGCGGTGTCACCAACAACGCTTTGATAGGTACTTTGGCCTGCAGCGCTTCTTGCACTAAATGCCAGCCATCGATCAAATACGTATTGGTCTGTGTACGGTGTTTTTTTTGTGTTAGTTTTTTGATTTCCTTGATAAAGGTATTTTTTTTCGATTGAATTTCTTTCATGTGGTCACCTCGATTTATTATAGCATGAGTCAATCGATCTAACTTGTTCTTTTACTGAAAAAACGCTATCATTATAAGCAGAGGAGGGATTGTCCATGAAGAAACTACGAATCCATGTTCAAGGGCGTGTCCAAGGTGTCGGCTTTCGTTATACCACGAAAATGCTTGCCGATCAATTAGGGGTCACAGGATCTGTAAAAAATGAGGCAGATGGTTCTGTTTCGATTGAAGCGATGGGAGATGAAAAAATCATCGATGCCTTTGTTGCCGGAGTGAAAGATTCTCCTTCTCCCGCTGGAAAAGTGAACCAAATCGACATCCAACCAGACGATACCATTAAAGAACGTACTAGCTTTGATGTAGTCTATTATTGATAATTGAATGTTTTCTAAGTCGAAAGATTGATTTTTCAATGAATTTCTCTTTGTACATTGAAATAGTCGGTCTTTTTTAGTATAGTTATTTTTGTCTAAATTTATTGTGAAGAGGAAGAATAGAATGTCTAAAATGAATAAATGGCTGCTTTCATCAGGATTATTTGGCCTGTTATTAGCATTATCAGGCTGTGTCAGTACCAATGCTGATGGTACGCCGAAAGAAACAGGAATGATTTATCGCTTTTTGGTGAAACCTTTAGGTGATATGATCACGATGCTCGTTGAAAACTTCAACTGGTCTTACGGCTGGGCGATCATCGCCGTAACGATCGTTGTCCGCGTCATTATCTTACCATTAGGGATCCATCAGTCTCGAAAAACGATGATTCAAAGTGAAAAAATGCAGTTTCTGAAACCTCAAGTGGATATTGCGCAAGCCAATTTGAAGAAAGCAACCACTCGGGAAGAACAAATGCAAGCGCAAGCGGAGATGCAAAAAATCTATTCTGAAAACAACGTCAGTATGTTTGGCGGTATCGGTTGTTTGCCTTTACTGATTCAGATGCCGATCTTCTCTGCCCTCTACTTCACCGCCCGTTACACACAAGGAATCCAAAACTCTGAGTTCTTTGGCGTATCATTAGGTGACCCAAGCATCCTCTTTGTGGCGATTGCTGGTATTTCCTACCTGGCACAAGGATACATCTCAACCATTGGGATTCCAGAAGAACAGAAAAAAACGATGAAAACCATGTTGATCGTTTCTCCATTGATGATCGTTTTCATGTCAATGAGTGCACCAGCTGGTGTGACACTTTATTGGGTAGTCGGTGGGGTCTTCAGTTGTATCCAAACATTTATCACGAATGTCATCATGAAACCAAAAATTCGTGCCCAAGTCGAAGCAGAAATGAAAGCCAATCCGCCAAAAACGGTGGTTACGCCTCGCAAAGATGTAACTCCTGAAAAAACAGAAGCTGTCAAAAAAGCGTTGAACACGACAAAGCCTAGTGGAAAAGGTCGTAACGCAGGCAAGCAGCAACGTTAGTAATTCTTGACCAAATCGCTCAATGAGTGGTTTGGTTTTTTGTTGTTTTCAAATGGGAATCAGTTGCTTCTTCTTCTGCCTTTCGCTATAGTAAATGAGAGGTGAGCACATGTTTCAAGCATATATCAATATTTTTGTCATTTTCAGTCTCATGTTTATCGGTTATTGGTTGTCTTACAAACAATGGTTTTCTAATCGAACCGCCGATACGTTTTCAAAATTGGTATTAAATGTCTCATTACCAGCCAATATGTTTTTAACGATTATTAAAAATTTTACGAAAGATGAATTTCTTTCATTGGTTTCGGGGATGATCATCCCATTACTTTCCATGATGATCACTTACTTCGCTGGTTATTTATGGCGACGTTTCGCGCAAGTTGAAGCCAAACACCAAGGCGCATTTTCCGCCATGTTTACCTTTTCCAATACGATCTTCATCGGCTTACCGATCAATTTAGCTATTTTTGGTGAAAAAGCCGTTCCTTATGTGTTGTTGTACTATATTGTAAATACGACATTATTTTGGACCATCGGTATTTTTGATTTAGCAAAAGACAATCCTGATTTTGGTGAAGCCCGGATTTCCTTTCATCCATTGGTCATGCTAAAAAAGATTTTTTCACCAGCCTTGATTGGTTTCATCATCGGTTTGATCTGGATGCTATTCACCTTACCACTGCCCTCATTTGTTGATGGCCTTGGAAGCTATCTAGCAGATTTGACGACACCCTTATCAATGTTTATTATCGGAATCATCGTCTACTTTGGGGGACTCAAAAATTTGCGAATGACGAAAGACATTGTCGGTGTCTTGTTTGGTCGTTTCGTTCTTTCGCCCCTCGTTGTGTGGCTGTTAAGCAGAATCATCCCTGTTCCTGAATTGATGCTTTCTGTGTTTATTATTCAAGCCTCTATGCCCGTCCAAAACTCTGTCCCGATCCTTGTACGAAACTACCAAGGGGATGAAGAATTTGCAACTTCATGTCTAGGCTATTCCGTCTTACTGTACATGGTGTATTTGCCTGTTTTGCTTTTTTTCTTTTTTTAGCTATTTAACGAACTTTGTCGAAAAATACTCGTTACCAAAGGCATTCGCTTCTTTCGGTAACGAGTATTTTTCTCCTCTTTGTATGGTAAAGGTTCGATTGATTCGCTACCAAGGCTGGCCCCTATGATTTCCCACAATAGACCACGATCTTACTGATTTTCGTCAGATTGTGGCTGCTTAGATCGATTTCACAAACAAGACAAAAAAGCACATCATGCAGAAACTAGCTATACTAGCCATTATGATGATGTGCTTATTTTTTATCTTAAGTGAACAGCCGGTGGTTTACAACATATCAAACAAAGACAACTGATTTTCATCAGGTAAATCTTTTAGAACACCGTTATCCGTCATGTATTCAATCAAAGTCTTAGAAACTTTCCCGCGATTGGCGAGATCTTCTTTCGATAAGAAAGGACCATTTTTCCGTGCTTCCACGATTTGTTTCGCTACGTTTAGTCCCAAACTCGGCACTGCTCGAAATGGTGCGATCAATTTTTTTCCGTCGATCACGAAGTTTTCCGCATCCGATTTATACAGATCGATCATCCCAAATTCATAACCGCGCTCTAACATTTCATTGGCTAACTCCAGAACGGTTAACAGATTCTTTTCTTTCGTTGACGCATCCAATCCTTTGTCAGTGATTTCTTGCATCCGTTCTTTTACGGCGTCTTTTCCTTTTGACATGGCAATCAAATCAAAATCATCCGCCCGGACAGAGAAATAAGCACAGTAATAGAGAATTGGGAAGTACACTTTAAAGTAAGCCACCCGCAACGCCATCAAAACATACGCCGCTGCATGGGCTTTCGGGAACATGTACTTGATCTTCGAACAAGAATCGATATACCATTCAGGGACATTGTTCTCCCGCATCGCTTGCAAGTAAGTGTCCCGCAAGTCGTCAGGGATCTTGTTCCATTGCCCTTTACGAACCGTCTCCATGATTTTAAAGGCCATCCCGTCATCTAGGCCAGCATGGATCAAGTACACCATGATATCATCCCGACAGCCGATTACTTCTGCTAGACTGGCATCTCCGCGACGAATCAGTTCTTCGGCATTGCCCAACCATACATCGGTACCATGGGAAAGACCAGAGATCTGCAAGAGCTCTGCAAACGTCGATGGATGGGTTTGATCCAACATCCCCCGCACAAATCGGGTCCCAAATTCTGGGATGCCTAATGTACCTGTTTTTGAGTAGATCTGCTCTTCAGTCACACCTAGCACGTCCGTACCACCAAAAATACGCATCACTTCCGGATCATCCGTGGGGATCGTTTTAGGATCGATTCCTGATAAATCCTGCAGCATCCGAATCACCGTTGGGTCATCGTGTCCCAGGATATCCAGTTTTAAAATATTGTCATGAATGGAATGGAAATCAAAGTGGGTCGTTTTCCATTCTGAATTTTGATCATCTGCTGGGTATTGAATCGGCGTGAAATCATAGACATCCATATAGTCTGGAATAACGATGATTCCCCCCGGATGCTGACCAGTTGTCCGTTTGACGCCAGTTGCACCCTTAGCCAATCGATCGACTTCAGCTGCTCGATAATGGAGATTATGATCGCGCTCAAAGCCTTTTACGAAACCGAAGGCTGTTTTATCGGCTACTGTACCGATCGTTCCGGCACGATAGACATATTCTTCGCCGAAGAGCACTTTCGTATAGTTATGGGCCTCTGGCTGATATTCCCCAGAGAAGTTCAAATCGATATCGGGGACTTTATCGCCATGGAAACCAAGGAAGGTTTCAAAAGGAATATCATGGCCATCTTTGTTCAGACGTGTGCCGCATTTTGGACATTTTTTCTCTGGCATATCATAACCAGAACCATACGAGCCGTCTTCGTAAAACTCAGAATACTGGCAATCGGGACAATAATAATGAGGGGCTAATGGATTGACCTCAGTGATCCCAGTCATCGTTGCTACGAAACTAGAACCGACTGATCCCCGTGACCCTACTAAGTAGCCGTCTTGATTGCTTTTATGAACCAGTTTTTGTGAGATCAAATAGATCACGGAAAACCCATTCCCAATGATCGAATCAAGCTCTTTTTTCAAACGTTTTTCCACAATTTCTGGTAATGGATCACCGTATAGCTCTTTGGCACGGTTGTAACTCAAGTCGGTGATCTCTTGTTCAGATCCGGGAATCTTTGGTGTATACAGATCATCTTTTACCGGAATGACTTTTTCACAGAGATCAGCGATTTTATTTGGGTTCGTCACCACAATTTCTTTCGCTACTTCCGGACCTAAAAACTGAAAAGCGGTCAGCATCTCATCGGTTGTTCGGAAGTGTACATCCGGTAAACTATGTCGATTCAAGGGATTGGCGCCCCCCATCGAATTGATCAAGACCTTACGATAAATGGCATCTTCTTCGTTCAGGTAGTGGGCATTCCCAGTAGCAACAACGATTTTTCCTAACTCTTCACCCATTTGGATCAAATTCCGAATAATGTCTTCTAGGTCTTTTTCGCTTTTCACGAGCTCCGTTTCTAGGAGATGGGCATAAACTGCTTTGGGCATGACTTCGATATAGTCATAAAACTTAGCAAGTTCCCGCGCTGCATCAACCCCTTTTTGCATCATTGCGACAAAGACTTCCCCTTTATCACAAGCGGTTCCGACTAACAATCCTTCCCGCAATTTCACCAATTCTGAGCGCGGGATCCGCGGGACTTTATCATGGAAGTACTTCACATTCGACATCGAGATCAGCTTGAATAAATTCTTCAATCCCGCCTGTGTTCGGGCTAAGATCGTGGCATGGAAAGGCCGAGCTGCTTTATAGGAGTTCTCGCCCCCAACGTGTCGGTTCAAATCTTCGTGCAGCAGCATGTCATGTTTTTCCATCGCTTCTTTGACAAAGATCCACGCTAAATGACCGGTTGCCTCGGCATCGTAGATCGCTCGGTGATGTTGCTCCAAACTAACGCCGAATTTTTTGGAAAGGACACCTAAACCGAATCGCTTAAACTCTGGATACAAATAACGAGCGAGTTCCAATGTATCAATGACGGGATTTTCTGCTTCTGGAATACCGTATTTTCGATAACTTGTATTTAAGAAGCCCATATCAAATGACGCATTGTGGGCAACTAGAATGGCTCCTTCAGAAAACTCACGGAACAAACGTAAGACTTCTTCTTCCGATTTTGACCCCCGAACCATTTCATCGGTGATCCCCGTCAATTCTACGGTCGTTCGTGATAAAGGATGGCCAGGATCGATGAATTCATCAAAGGAGCCTTCCACGTTGCCTTTATGCATCCGCACAGCGGCCAATTCAATGATGGTGTCGTACACTGCAGACAATCCGGTGGTCTCCACGTCAAACACGATATAAGTGGCATCAGTCAGTGGGACAGGCTTCGGATTATAGGCAACCGCTACCCCGTCATCCACGATATTGGCTTCCACACCGTAAAGAATTTTTACCCCGGCTTTTTCTCCGGCGTGATGGGCATCAGGAAACCCTTGTGCGCCACCATGATCGGTGATCGCAATCGCCTTATGGCCCCACTTGCCAGCTTGAGCGACAAAGTCTGCCACATTGTTGGTTGCATCCATCGTACTCATATTTGAATGCAGGTGAAGTTCGACCCGTTTTTCGCCTTCAGGTGCATAATCTTTGCGGGCCTCGTGTTTGACTTCCAGCAAATCTTGTGCATTCATAACGAGATCTCGCATAAAAGTATCTTCTTGAACACTACCACGCACTTTGACCCAACTACCTTTAGCAATGGCATCAAAGACTTGTTCATCTTTTTCATTATTGGAGAATTTTTTCACACTAAACGACGACGTATAGTCGGTGATTTTCAAAATCAAAATCTTCCGTTTTGAACGCAATTCTCGAACTTCTTTATCAAAGACATACCCTTGGATCGTAACTCTGCGTTCTTCCTCAATGATATTGATCATCGGTGTCACAGGTTCATCGGCAGGAATATTACGTCCCAAGGCAATTGGTCCGTCAAATTCGACTGTTTTGACTTCTTTTTTGCGTTGCTCGTGGGCCATTAAGTTCTCAGCGGCTTGCAATTGGAAGGCTGCCGTTTGTTCTTCTTTTCGTGCTTCAAGTTCTTTCAAGGCTGCCTCAGCCTGTTCTTTGTCTAGCTGCGGCAAGATCCGAAATTTTTGAAACCCGAAAGTCCCATAATTTTCCTCAATGATCGGTAAGTACTGTTGCTGCAAAATCGTGATGACCGCATCATTGTTGACGGGTAAAATCACTTTGTTCTCTTGAATCATAGGCATTTGATTTTTAATCACTTGATGAACTAACGGCCGATCACAATTTTGATTGGCTAACGCTAATGGCCAGTATTCTTGAATGAACTGCTCATCGAAGGAACCATCTTGAGCTTCAATGACAATGCGAACTTCCGCGATCTCTTTAAACGCTAGTTCAATGTGTTGTTTAAAGGATTGATACACCATCACCGGTAATAAACGTTCAAATTGGAAATAAAACGTCCACGCTTTTGATTGTCGATGCACGGTTACTTGTCTGATTTGGGCAGTCTGCATCAACGGATGCTGCCGAAGATTTGGGGCAGCTGCAATTTGGTCTAATAATATCTCAAAGGTCTCTCTTTCTTTTGACAATTGAAGATCCTCCTTTTCTCAGTACTCACTAGTATACCTCTTTTTGTCTTCACTTTCATTAAAAAATCGAGAAAGGATTTCCTCTCTCGATCTACCATTTGTTCCGATTTATTCTTGGTTGGCTAATAAAATCGTCAAGGTCGAAGCGACTTCTTCTTTCCTCACTTCAACGGTTGCGCCAGTATGCTTGATTTTGATCTCCACGATGCCTTCTACGGCTTTTTTACCGATGGTCAAGCGAATCGGACAACCAATCAAATCGGCATCTGCAAATTTGACCCCTGCACGTTCATTGCGGTCATCCACCAATACTTGATAGCCGACTTGGTTCATCATTTCTTCTACTTCTTCACTTAAGGCATTTTGATAGCTATCTTCAATCGACGTTTGGATGATATGCACATCAAATGGGGCAATTTCTTGGGGCCAATCGATCCCAAACTCATTGCCGTATTGTTCGACGATTGTTGAAAGCAGCCGAGAAACGCCCAGACCATAACAGCCCATGATGATTGGTTGTTCATCGCCATTTTCATCGACAACCGTCGCTTCTTGGGCCTCGCTGTACTTGGTTCCTAACTTGAAGATATGCCCAACTTCGATTCCTCGCGTAAAGGTTAAGGTTCCTTTTCCATCTGGGGAAGGATCGCCTTCTTGAACCAAGCGAAAATCGGCAAAGGCTAGTGGTTGAAAATCACGGCCTACATTTGCATTGAGAAAATAGCTCTGTTTTTCTGCCGCTGGGACGATCAGATTCGCCATATCTTGGACATGCTGATCCGCATACAATTGGATCGAATCAGCAAGCTCAATGGGGCTGCGAAGTTGTGTGTCACTGGTCAGATAGGACTCGGCTTCTTCAGCAGTCAGGACCTTCACTTGATCAGCCGCTAAAAAATGCTTGATTTTTGTTTCATTGAGACTGTGATCACCTCGAAGCAATACCATAATGACTTGCTCGTCAACGAGCAGCAAAAATACTTGAACGATTTTTTGCAAATCCGTATCGTATGTTTTCGCCAGTTCCTCTAACGATAATGATTCTTTATGAACGACTTTTTGTAACTCTAAGTAGGTCTCATGAGATTTTTTAGCGATATACTGACTAGTTGCTAGTTTCCAATTGGCGACATAGTCGCTTTCAGTCGAATAACAGATCAGCTCTTCGCCGATTCCAGACAATGCCAAAAACTCTTTTGAATCTCGGCCACCCATCAAGCCATTATCCCCGACCACTGCCCGATACTCGATCCCACAGCGTTTCAATATGGCATGGTAAGCCATTTCGTAGCGATTATAGGTTTGATCTAAGCTGGCTTCATCGGCGTGAAAAGAATAGCCATCTTGCATGATAAATTCACGGCTGCGAATCAATCCAAAACGCGGCCGCTGTTCGTCCCGATATTTCGTTTGGATCTGATATAAGCTCAAAGGCAGCCGCTTATAAGACGTGATCTCGTTTTTGATCAATGTCGTGAACGGCTCTTCGTGAGTGGGCCCTAAAACGATCTCTCGTTCGTTTCGATCCGTCAACCGATACAAAGACTCACCATACAATGAGGCCCGTCCAGACTCCTTCCATGGTTCATACGGAAGCAAAGAAGGCATCGCCATCTCCACAGCATCGATTTCTGCCAGCTCCTCACGAATGACCCGTTTGATCTTTTCTAACACCCTTTGAGCTAATGGCAAGTAGACATAGATGCCTGCCGCCACTTGTCGAATATACCCTGCCCTAACTAACAGTTGATGACTTAACGTCTCCGCATCGCTGGGGGTTTCCCTCAATGTCGGAATCAAACATTTTGACTGTTTCATTTTTTTCTCCTTTGCTACAAAAAATCATGTTCACCCGATCAACAATTGATTTGCTTGTGCGTCTTATTTTTAAAAGAAGAAACGTTGGATATCATTCCAGGTAACGAGAACCATCAGCAGCATCAAAAACCCAAACCCAATCAGGGTAATGATGCCTTCTTTTTCTTGACTGATTGGCTTGCCTCGCACACCTTCTAAAATATTTAAAACCAGTTTCCCACCATCTAATCCAGGAATCGGCAATAAATTAAAGATCCCCAAATTGATGGAAATCATCGCCATCATGGCGATCACCGTTGTGACACCTTGCGATGCGGCTTGAGAAGACAGTTGGAAAATCGCTACCGGTCCGCCCAATTTATTGATATCTGGTTGGGCGATCAAGTTGCCGACTGCTCTAAAAATAACCAGCGAATTGTCAATGGTCGTTTGTAAGCCACCCAGTAAGATGTCTCCGATCCCAGTTTTTAACGAAGCCGTGATCCCTAAGAAACCGATCGTGGTCTCCCCTGATTCTTGACTCGCAGGAGTTGCTGTCAAATCAAGTGTTTCCGCTCCTCGTTTGACTTCTAGAGTAATCTGAGTAGCTGGGTACTTTTGGATCTCTGTCGTCAATTCTGACCAGTTGGAAACATCGACGCCTTCAACTGCTAGGATTTCGTCGCCATTTTGCAGCCCGGCTTCAGCAGCCGGGGTTCCTGCTTCGATTCCTGTCACGACGGTTGCATCTTGATTCGCGACACCACCTTGCGCAAACACCAACCCAGTGAATAAAACCAAGGATAAAATAAAGTTATTCATCGGTCCTGCAAAATTCGTCAGCATTCGTTGCCACAGCTTTGCAGACTGGAATTGAACGTCTTTTGGTGCGATCCGAACTTCAACGCCATCTTCATGAATGATCGTTGCGTCATGATCCACAGCGTACGTAACCGCTTCTTGTTCATTGCCGTTGATGAAGCCAGTGATCGTCAACTTCTCCTCCAAGTCAAAGTCGGTCACTTCCATGGGGATCGCTTGCGGCAATTGGATCTTTTTGCTTGTATTGATTTTGGTGACTTTACCAGTTGCATCTTGAACCAAGGAGACTGGCATGCCAGGCGTTAATTCGGTCTCATCTTCGCCCCAGCCTGCCATTTGGACATACCCGCCTAATGGCAGCATCCGAATCGTGTAGGTCGTCCCATCTTTCGCTTGATGCGCGAACAATTTAGGCCCCATACCGATGGCAAACTCTCTTACTAAAATACCTGCCCGTTTTGCAAAGAAGTAGTGTCCAAATTCGTGAATCACTACCACCACGGAAAAGATAATGATAAATACAAGTATCGTTTTCATGCTCGTTCCTCTCTTTCACAGCATCCCTCTCATTCAGGGCAGCCTTTCCTTATTTTATCACACCGGTTCCCGTTGAGGAACTCACATTCCCGTTGTAACAAGAATTTAAAAAAAGAAGCGCAAGCCAAGCCTGCACTTCTTAAAAATTTTCTAAAAGACACCGAATAAATACATGATTGGAAACACAAACAACATGCTGTCGAAGCGATCTAAGATTCCTCCGTGACCTGGCAGGATATTCCCTGAATCCTTCACGCCATAGTGACGTTTGATCGCGGATTCCACTAAATCACCAAATTGCCCAGCGATCGAAAAGAGGACCGTCAATAAAATCATGATGGCACTACCGTGTCCAAAATAATCTTTCCCAGGAAATGCTAATAGATACAAACCAGCTACGACCACCGCAGCAGCAATCCCGCCTAGGGCCCCTTCGATGGTTTTATTAGGAGAAATCTCCGGCCATAATTTTCGTTGGCCGTAACGCCGTCCCACCATGTAAGCCCCAATATCCGTTGCCCACACGATAAACAGCCCGAAAACTAAAACAACTAATCCATCCGTTGCTGACCGTGCCGTCAAGAAACGTTCAAACCCGACACCGGTATATAAGCTAACGATCACCGGAAACCCAGCTTCATCGATGGTATACGTATTTTTCGAAATAACCGCGATCCCTAGTAACAAAAGAACGATCAGATAGTACAAGGCACTTTTATCTGTCCCCTCTGGCAAAAAGAAAAACCAGCGTTCTTGAGGCAAAACTAAGATCACCGCCCCGAGGATTGAAAGAATTCCTTCAAAACTGAAAATAGCTAGTCCTTTCATCCGAAATAATTCATAAACACCAATTCCTGCCATTGCTGCTGCCAGCAATTCGACGGCAATACCGCCAACATAAATAATTGGCAGGAAAAAGGCTAATGCGACGACCGCAGTGATTACACGTTGTCTCACTCTTCTTCCTCCTCTGTTTTCAAACCGCCAAAACGCCGGTTTCGTTGTTGAAAGCTCCCAATTGCGTCCTCTAATAACGCAGCATCGAAATCAGGCCAGAGCGCCTTCGTAAAGAATAACTCGCTGTATGCAATCTGCCATAACAAGAAATTACTGACACGTTCCTCACCACTCGTTCGAATCACCAATTCAGGATCCCGCAAAGGGCTTGGTAAAAAACCAGTCATCAAATGCGTCCCCAGCATGTCTTCCGTGAGCTCTGGTAGGACTTCGCCGGAAGCCGAGAGTTCTTCATAAAGCGCTTGGACAGCTGTCAAAATTTCTGCGCGGCTGCCATAATTCAAAGCAAAATTCAAGATCATTCCCGTATTGTCTTTGGTTTGGTCGATCGCTCGCTTGACCGCTTCTTGCGTGTGTAGGGGTAAAGAATCCGTGAACCCCATCACTTTGACTTGAACATTTTCTTTGATTAGCTCAGGAACAAAGGTGTCGAAAAAGTCGACTGGTAGTTGCATCAAAAAGTCTACTTCCTCGTTCGGCCGTTTCCAATTCTCTGTCGAAAATGCATAAAGCGTCAATACCTTCACACCTAAGTGTGAAGCGTGTTTCGTGATTTTCTTTACCGTCTCCATGCCTTCTTTGTGGCCAGCTACTCTTGGCAAGCGCCGATTTTGCGCCCATCTGCCGTTACCATCCATAATGATCGCGATGTGTTGGGGAATCGGCAGTGATCGATCAAATTCATGTTCAGCCGCTTCTTTGATATATTTGTCTTTTTGTGGAAAAAAACGCAGCATCGTATTCGCTCCTCTTCCAATTCTTGAAATTCATCTTTTACATTATAACAATAATCAGATTTCTTGCCTATGAAAACCAAGAAAAGATTTCCATATTAAGAAAAAACAAAAAAACAGCTGTCATATTCAAGTACATGAGATAGTTTCGCCCATAAAAAAAGAGCCGCTGAAGCGACTCTTCGTCATTCCTTTTAAACTTCAAGTAATTCTTGTTCTTTTTCAGCTGCGATGGCATCGATTTCTTTGATGCTGTTATCTGTAGCAGTCTGCACTTCTTTTTCAGATTCCCGCAAATCATCTTCTGTGATGTCGCCAGCTTTTTCTTGTTTCTTGTAAGCTTCCATGGCATCCCGACGAATGTTACGGACGGCGATTTTCGCATTTTCAGCTTCTTTTTTCACGTCTTTTGCTAATTCTTTACGGCGTTCTTCCGTTAATTGAGGAATCACCAAACGAATCACTGTTCCGTCATTGGCAGGCGTGATACCAATATCACTTTGCATGATGGCTTTTTCAACTTCTTGGATCATTGTTTTGTCAAAAGGTGTGATCATCAAAATTCTTGCTTCTGGAATCGTAATTGAAGCCATTTGGTTCAAGGGTGTTGGTACACCATAGTAAGTAACCATTACGCGGTCTAAGATGCTCGCGTTCGCGCGGCCAGCACGGATTTGTCCTAGTTCCCGCTGCAAGTTTTCTGCTGCTTTTTTCATTTTGTCTTTTGCTTCTGTTAAAATTTTGTCAGCCATGTTATTTCCCCCTTACTGTCGTTCCAATATGTTCACCTAAAATGGCGCGGCGAATGTTTCCATGCTCATTCAAGTTGAATACGACTAATGGAATATCGTTGTCCATACTTAATGAACTTGCGGTTGAATCCATTACTTGCAATCCTTTGGAAATGACTTCTAAATGAGTCAATTCTTCAAATTTCACAGCACTTTGATCCGTTTTAGGATCTGCTGAGTAGACGCCATCAACATTGTTTTTTGCCATCAAAATGACATCGGCGTTGATTTCAGCTGCCCGTAAGGCTGCGGTCGTATCAGTTGAGAAATAAGGATTCCCGGTTCCGCCAGCAAAAATGACGACCCGTCCTTTTTCTAAGTGGCGTTCTGCTCTACGACGAATATAAGGCTCAGCGATTTGACGCATCTCGATTGAAGTTTGGACACGCGTTGGTACACCAGCGTTTTCTAGTGTATCTTGTAATGCTAAAGCATTCATCACAGTCGCTAGCATGCCCATGTAATCAGCTTGGGCTCTTTCCATCCCCATTTGCGCACCGATTTGTCCACGCCAAATGTTTCCGCCGCCGACCACGATCGCCATCTGTACACCTAATTCGTGGACTTCCTTGATCTCTTTAACGATCTCCTGGATGGTCGGTGGTTTGATCCCAAAGCCTTCGTCACCCGCTAATGCTTCACCACTTAATTTTAATACAACACGTTGATATTTTGGTTTGCCCATCATGATTCCTCCGTACATTCTCCAATACTATTGTAGCATATTGGTGCTCTTTCGTTGAAAATTATCTACACTATTTCTTCAAAAACCGTTTTTGCTTAAAAAAAGGGAGCGCACTTCCATGCGTTCCCATCTGTTCGAGGAACAGAATTATTTTTTCACTTGGCTCATTACTTCTTCAACGAAGTTGTCTTCGCGTTTTTCGATACCTTCGCCGACTTCAAAGCGGACAAAAGATTTCACAGTTGCGCCTTTTGATGCAACATATTTTTCAACTGTCATATCTGGGTCTTTAACGAATGGTTGGTCAACCAAAGCGATTTCTGCTTTAAATTTCTTCAAGCGTCCTTCAACCATTTTTTCAACGATGTTCGCTGGTTTGCCTTCGTTCAATGCTTGTTCTGTCAAGACTTGTTTTTCATGATCCAATTCTTCTTGAGAGATTTGTGCTTCGTTCACGTAGCGAGGGTTGATCGCTGCAACGTGCATTGCAACATCTTTCGCAACTGATTCGTCAGTTGTTCCTTCAAGAACAGTCAATACCGCAATACGTCCGCCCATGTGTAGGTAACCGCCGAAAGCAGCATTGTCATCTTTTTCAACAACTTCAAAACGACGGAAGCTGATTTTTTCTCCGATTACTTGTGTTGCTTCGATCAACGCAGCATCCATTGTGCCTTTAGAGGTTTCTAATTTTAAAGCAGCATCCATATCAGCTGGTTTGTTCGCTGCGATTACTTCAGCGATTTCTTTTACTAAGTCTTGGAACATTTCGTTTTTAGAAACGAAGTCAGTTTCTGAGTTCACTTCAACGATTGCTGCTGTGTTGCCGTTGATTGCTACAGATGCTAAACCTTCAGCAGCAATACGGTCGTTTTTCTTCGCAGCTTTTGCCATACCTTTTTCACGTAATAAGTCAACGGCTTTTTCGATGTCGCCTTCTACTTCAACTAATGCACGTTTTGCGTCCATCATTCCTACACCAGTCATATCGCGTAATTCTTTTACTAATTTAGCTGTTACTTCTGCCATTTTTTGTTTCCTCCTAAATGTTTTTAAACAAGATTGCTTGTCTTTAAAAAAAGCTGTTTCAAAGGAGAGTGAGGCTTGGCGCCTAGCCTTTGAAACAGCTCCATCATTTATTATTCAGCTGATGCGTTGTCGCCTTCGACAACATCAACGATTTCTTCGATTGAAGTTGCGTTTTCTGTTGATTCAGCAGCAAAATCTTCTTCTGCTACTTGGTCTTCGCCTTGGTTACCTTCGATGAAAGCATCTGCCATTTTCGCAGTGATCAATTTAACGGCACGAATAGCGTCATCATTTGATGGGATAACAACATCGATTTCGTCTGGATCACAGTTTGTATCGACCATCGCTACGATCGGGATATTTAATTTGCGTGCTTCTTGGATCGCGATACGTTCTTTACGTGGGTCAACAACGTACATTACATCTGGAATTCTAGGCATATCAGCAATACCGCCTAAGAATTTTTCAAGACGTTCGCGCTCTTTGTTCAAGCCAACGACTTCTTTTTTAGGAAGAACAGCAAATGTACCATCTTCTTCCATTTTGTTGATTTGTTTCAAACGAGCAACACGTTTTTGGATTGTTTCCCAGTTTGTCAATGTTCCACCTAACCAACGATGGTTAACATAGTATTGACCTGAACGGATTGCTTCTTCTTTGATTGCTTCTTGTGCTTGTTTTTTAGTACCTACGAACAAGGCAACGCCGCCTTCTTCAGCAACATTTTTCATGTAGTCGTAAGCTGCGTCTACTAATTTCACTGTTTTTTGCAAATCAATGATGTAGATGCCGTTTCTTTCTGTGAAGATATATTTCTTCATTTTTGGGTTCCAGCGACGAGTTTGGTGACCAAAGTGTACGCCGGCTTCTAGTAATTGTTTCATTGAGATTACTGCCATGTTGTGTTTCCTCCAATTTGGTTTTTTGTTTTCCTCTCTTGCTCTTTTACTCCTTGAAGAACTGAATCGATCAGCACCGCTTCGCAGATGGAACAAGATGTGGGATTGACGTGAAAAACTCACGCCTTAAACAGTATACAGTAGCTAAAAAAGAAATGCAACTGATTCAAATGAAAAACTACGATTCGCGATCCAGCTTTTTTTAACACTCTAAATCTTTTCTTATAATATCTAGGTTTTTTCGGCGTTATCTGCTATGATAAGGCTGACTTAATCAATCATGCTTAAAGGAGTTTACCTATGCGAAAAGCTGATCGCCATTTACTTATTAGACAAATCATTACTGAACATACTGTACGCACGCAAGAAGAATTATTGCATCAATTGGAAGCCCAAGGCGTCTCCGCCACGCAAGCGACTATTTCTCGCGATATTCGTGATTTGAAAATCGTGAAAGTGCCCGATGAGTCAGGTCAGACAAAGTTTGTCATTTTTCAAGGAATGCAAGCTTCTGAGGATGAAAAAGAAGAAGAGCAGCGTTTGATACAGATGATCGAAGACGTTGTCACTAAAGTAGATCGTGTGCAATTCATGACCTTGATCCATACCGTTGCGGACAATGCGCCTTTGCTTTCGGCAGCGATCGATGAAGTGACCATGCCAGAAAAAGTTTGCTCGTTGGCGGGCTTTGATACAGTAGCGGTGATTTCCCGCAGCGACGAAGACGCTGAAACTTTTTATCAATTTATCAGAAACCATGCGGTCTTATAGCGCAAAAACAGCTATAGGATCTAGCTGCATTCTTCACTACAAAAAAAGCTGTGCCCTTGTCGAAACAAGTGACACAGCTTTTTTTGTTACATTTTGTCGGGTGCGTGTAAACCAAGCAACCGTAAATCTTCTTTCAATAGAGTAGTTACTGCATAAACAAGAGCTAGACGTGCGTCTTTTTCCGTATCTTCGGCTAAGATTTTGACATTGGCATAATACTTGTTAAAGGCTTGTGCCAACTTGATGGCATGTTTGGCAATGACGGATGGTTCATATTTTTCCGCCGCTTGCATGACCGTTTCTGGGTAGCGCTGAATCAATTTGATAACTTCCCAGCTCTCAGCGTCTGCCAACGCCAGACTGCTGACAGCAGCGGGATCAAAGTTGGCTTTTTCAAGAATGCTCATGGCACGGGCATGAGAGTATTGCACGTATGGTCCGGTCTCTCCTTCAAAACGGACGACTTCTTCTAGCGTAAAGTCGAAATTATTCAAACGGTCATTTTTCAAATCGTGGAAAACGACTGCCCCGACACCGACTTGTTTTGCTACTTCTTCTTTGTTTTCAAGGGTTGGGTTCTTTTCAGTGATTTGTTCTTTCGCTGAATCGATCGCTTCATTCAATACTTCTTCCAAAAGAACAATCTTGCCTTTTCTTGTAGACAGTTTTTTCCCATCTTTGGTGATCAACCCAAATGGTACGTGGGTCATATCATCTGCCCACTCAAAGCCCATTTCCTTCAAAACAGCTTTTAATTGTTTGAAGTGATAACTTTGTTCATTCCCTACCACGTACAATGATTTTGCAAAATTGTAGGTCCGTTTGCGGTAAAGCGCTGCAGCCATATCCCGTGTGATGTAAAGGGTCGCACCATCGGACTTACGGATCAACGCCGGATTTAAGTCATAGGCAGCCAAATCAACGATTTCTGCCCCTTGGTCTTCTTTTAGCAAGTGTTTTTCTTCTAATAATGCCACGACTTCTGTCATTTTATCATTATAGAAAGCTTCGCCATTCAATGAATCAAAGGAAACTTCCAACATATCATAGATTTTATTGAATTCTTTTAATGATTCATCACGGAACCATTGCCACAAATCCATTGCTTCTTGGTCACCATCTTCTAGTTTCTTGAACCAAGCTCTCGCATCATCTTCTAATTGCTTATCTGTCTCGGCTGCTTCATGAAAATCAACATACAAACGTAATAGTTCGTTGATTGGTTCCGCTTTGACCGCTTCTTCTGACCCCCACTTCTTATAGGCAACGATCAATTTCCCAAATTGTGTGCCCCAGTCGCCTAAATGGTTGATGCGAATTGGCTGATAACCGATTTTTTCTAAAATAAAGCCGATCGAGTTACCAATCACAGTGGAACGCAAATGCCCCATTGAGATGGGTTTGGCAATATTTGGTGAAGACATATCGATCGGTACTGCTTGCTGATTGCCGATGGTTTGATCGCCAAAATGATTTTTTTCTTTGAGAACCAGCTCTAAGACATGGGCAGAGATTGCTTTTTTATCCATAAAGAAGTTTAAATACGGACCGACCACTTCAATTTTTTCAAAAGACGCTTGATCGATTTTTTCTGCTAAGTCTGCGGCAATTTGCTGCGGCGCTTTCCGATAGACTTTTGCTAGCGAGAAGGCTGGGAATGCCACATCCCCATGGTCGGCTGACTTTGGATTTTCCAGTAATTGCTGAACTTGTTCGATCGATAGATCTTCTTTTACTACTTGATGGATCGCTTGTGCGACGATTTCTTTGTTATTCATAGTATCCCTCCTATAATGACTGAACCCATTTTTTTATGAAACGTTGTTTGAAGCAAGCAAACAGTTGTATGTTTTTCATGCAAGAAATGATTGATAAAAACAAAAAAGCCTCTAGCGCATAACTTGCACTAGAGACGAGATTTCCCGCGGTACCACTCTGATTGTCCTATTCGGACCCACTTTTTTCTGATAACGGCAGAATTCCGTTTGCTTAGCAAATTCTCACAAGTGCGTTTCACAATCTGATCAATTCGGCTTCCACCACCCCGAACTCGCTAACTGATACTCGAATCGCTACTTCTCTTGTTTCATCAAATCAAGGCTATTTACTTCCCAGAAAGTATAGCAAAGAAATGTTTGTTTGGCTAGCGAGATTCTGGCATTTTTCAAAAATTTTATTTTTATACTTTAGGAATAAATAGATCCCCGGCAGTCACTGCCATGATCGCTTTGATTGAGTGCAAACGATTTTCGGCTTGATCAAATTGACGAGCATACTTGCTACGAAAGACCTCGTCAGTGACTTCCATCTCAGAAATCCCATACGCCTGCGCTGCTTTTTTGCCATAAATAGTTTGTTCATCATGAAAAGCCGGTAAACAGTGCATAAAAATCACTTGGTCATTTTGCGTTTTTTCCATCAACGATTGGTTTACTTGATAAGGCAGCAGCTGTTCGATCCGCTCTTGAAATTTTTCTTCTTCGCCCATTGAAACCCAAACATCGGTATACACGACATCAGCGCCTAAAACACCTTGATCCACGTCATCCGTCACCAGGATCTTTGCGCCAGAGTGCTGAGCATAGGCTTTTGCTTGTTCGATAATGTTTGCTTCTGGCTGCAAGGCCTTCGGGGTGACGACATGAATATTGACCCCTAAAATCGCACTCGTCACTAACAAAGAATTGGCGACATTGTTGCGCCCATCCCCACAGTATGCGATGGTCAAGCCAGTCAGTTCACCGAAGTTTTCTTGAATGGTTAAAAAGTCAGCGATCATTTGTGTTGGATGCCAGTCATCCGTTAAGCCATTCCAAACAGGCACGCCTGAATAGTTGCCCAGATCTTCGACGACCTGTTGGCTAAAGCCGCGAAACTCGATCCCGTCAAACATGCGGCCGAATACTTTGGCGGTATCTTCAACGGATTCTTTAGACCCCAACTGAATATCATTGGCCCCTAAAAATTCCGGATGCGCCCCCAAATCCACCGCTGCAACCGTAAAGGCTGCTCGCGTCCGTGTCGAATTCTTTTCAAACAAAAGTGCAATATTTTTTCCTTCTAAGTAGCGATGTGGTTGATTGTTGGCTTTCATCCCTTTTAAGTGCTGGGAAAAATCAATTAAATATTGCAGTTCTTCTTTTGTGAAATCTTTCTCTGCTAAAAAACTGCGTCCTTTAAAAACTGATGTCATTGCATACCCGCCTCTCAAATAATTAATAAATATACATCAGAATATCAAATAATGAAATATAATACAACTATATCTTCTGTTTGCTCATAAATGAAACAAAAAAAACACCTAAGAACGGATCTTAGGTGCAATCATCTTAAGAAATCCTATGGGCAAAGCTGACACTTGGATCAGCATTCAATGAAAGGTCTGCTAGGTGCTGCTTTTTCAACGCAACATGGGCATAGGCACCAATCATGGCCGCATTATCTCCGCAAAGGCGCAACGGTGGAATCAACAGTTCTACCTCCGGCAATTCCTGCATTGCTTTTTGTAAAGCGTCACGCAAGCCTTGATTCGCGGCGACCCCGCCAGCGACGATCAGTTGTTTTACCGGATAGGCTTGGCATGCCCGCACTGTTTTGTGAACCAATACTTCGACTACGCTGGCTTGAAAACTGGCTGCTAGATTTTCTACTGACAATGCTTCCTCTCTTTGCTGTGCATTATGCACAAAGTTGATAAAGGAACTCTTCAAGCCACTGAAACTAAAATCAAAATTATCTTCTTGCATCATTGCTCGAGGAAAGTGATACGTATCACTACCTAGATGTGCAAGGCGATCAATTTCTTTCCCACTAGGATAAGGCAAACCGAGAACTCGACCAACTTTGTCATAGGCTTCACCAGCGGCATCATCTCTCGTTTCTCCGATGATCTCAAAAGAGCCATCTTCTGCCATATACACCAATTCGGTGTGACCGCCGCTGACCAATAATGCCATTAAAGGAAAAACCAATGGCTTCACTAGGCGAGCTGCATAAATATGTCCTGCCATGTGATTGACCGGAATCAGCGGTAAGCTGTGGGCCCACGCAAAGGCTTTCGCTGCAGAAAGCCCAATCAACAGTGCCCCAACCAACCCTGGACCATAGGTGACGGCCACGGCTGATAATTCTTCTGGTTGTGTGTTGGCTTGGGTCAATGCTTCGTCGATGCACAAAGTAATCTGTTCGACATGGTGACGACTAGCGACTTCTGGTACGACACCGCCGAAGCGCTGGTGGCTCTTGATCTGCGAAGCAACAATGTTACTTAAAATGGTGTCGCCGTTTTTAATCACTGCCACACTGGTTTCATCACAACTGCTTTCAATGGCTAAAATCAATTCATTCATTTGATTTTTTTCCGCCTACTTTCTTTTCCATAATCAACGCATCCTCTTCAGGATGACTGTAATATTTTTTTCTACGACCGATGACCGTATAGCCCATGCGCAAATAAAGGGCCTGTGCTTGTAAATTCGACACACGTACTTCAAGATAGATCCGCCGACCATCGGTTTGTTCCACGAGCGATTCCATTTGTTTCAACAATTCTTTCGCCAAACCATGCCCTTGATATGCTGGTAAAACCGCTACATTAAACAGCTCTGCTTCATCCAGCACTTGCTGAAAACAGAGAAACCCAATCAGCTCTTGGTTGGTTTTTCCATAACGAAACAAATAGCGACTGTTGCTGTTTTGCAAATCTTGCTGAAATTGCTGCAGATTCCAAGGCGAGCCAAAGGGATAGCTCTGATCCGCCAATGACCAGAGCATTTGCGGTGTCGGGATCGTTTGTTCTGCTTGTTCGTTAGTCATTTAAAAATTTCACCATATCCAATGCGTCTTCATTGCCTTCAGTGTAATACGCCGTTTTGATCGCCTGTGAAACAAACCCGAGGGTCCGATACAAACGTTGCGCATCACGATTGCCCAGGCGAACTTCTAATGTCAAACGGTCGCATTTGTTTTTCCTTGCATAACGTTCCATCTCTCCTATCAAGAAAGAACCGATCCCTTTTCCTTGATAATCAGGAATGATCGCGATATTAGTGATATGGGCATCAGCGCCTAAAATCCGCACCCCGATAAACCCAATCATCCGTTCATTATGCAAGATGCCCAAATAAAGATGTTTGACCCGTGAATAAAGTTCTGACAAAAAGGCGCTCTTGGTCCAAGGCAGTTCCCCAGCATACACGAGACGCTCCACCTGCAGCAGCTCTTTAATGTCATCACCGACTAATTCACGAACAACATACGTTTCCCCTCGTATCTCTTTTTTACGCTCTGGATATTGAATCTGACGGAAAAGAGCCAACTTTCCCGTCATCGTTTTAAATTTTTTCAACATAGGCATCCACTCCCGGTTCATGCGAGGCTAACCATTTTTCTTCGGCTTCAACTAATTTTAAATAGTCCGGTACAAAATCATGGATCGAAGCCACCGGCGCTTCTTCTTTCGCAATAGCAGCTAAAACAACGCCATTCGGGTAATTCCAAAACGACACTTGATTGATATGGGCTGTCGGCAGTTCCGCCTCGATCATGTCTTTAAATTTGACGGTATCGGCGCCGACAAATAGCACTTCTTGACCATCAACTGCTTTTAGCTGGGTCAATAACTCAGACAGTGAGATATGCTGGTCTTTGATCCTTGTTTCTAAGGTACCATTATGCCATTGGTAGGCACCTGCGTAGACATTTTGACGGCGAGCGTCAAACAACGGGACGATCACTTGCGATACGCCCACGCAATTGGCAGCGACTGCTTTCAAACTAGAAACACCAATCAGCGGGATGTTCAATGTTTGTGCCAGCGTTTTTGCTGTTGTGACACCGATGCGCAAACCCGTATACGAGCCAGGACCTTTCGCAACAACGATTTGCTCCAGCTCTTTAGGGGCCATCCCCACCGCCTGCATCAATCCATCAATGGCAGGCATCAATGCTGTGCTGTGGTTTTTGATCGCCATCGTCTGGCTTTGTCCCAACACTTCTTGACCATCGACCACCGCAACCGCCAGTGTCTGGTTTGAGGTATCAATCGCTAATGTTTTCATCTATCTTCTCCCCATTCAAAAAACTCTCTCATATTCTACCATATTCTAATCAAATGCCCAACCAAGTCTCCAAAAAGATGCCTGCGTTTAGAAAAAAAGCAATAGGACAACAATACCCGAACCTTTGAAAAAAGCAAGCACGGCTGCAGTTGCAAACCAGCGGGGCTGTTTAAAGGTTCGGGTAAGGCGATATTCATTTTTTTGTTATTTCATTAAAACTCAGTTGACGTGTGTAACGGTATCCTCCGATGATTCAACTGGTTGCTAAGAAGATTGGCGCGTAATCAGCTCCGTTGCGATCGTAACTTTTCGAGGAACGGGTGCTGCATTCGTAATGATATCCAGCAAGGTCGTCACTGCCAGCTCCCCCAGCCATTCCGTATGAACTTTGATGGTTGACAGAGTCGGAAAGACGTACTTTGCGACACTGACATCATTGAAGCCGATAATTACGATCTTATCTGGAATCTTGATGTTTTTTTCTTGCAAAGCACGCATAGCGCCAATCGCTAAGGCATCACTGGAAGCAAATAAGGCACTTGGCAACTCTTTGTTTTGCTGCAAATACTCTTTCATCGCCTCATAACCGCCCTCTACTGTAAACGGTGCGCTGAGATGATATTGCGGGTGGTGCAACTTCAACCGACGAAGCCGTTCCTCAAAAATCCGGCGCCGAGGGTCATCGATTTCTTGGTGATGGTCCTTGGTAAACTCAACGCCTGATAACAAGCCGATCCTTTGGTGGCCTTTTGCAATAAAGTCATCGATCACTAAATCGACCGCTTGTTGAAAGTCCACCACCAGAGAATTGACGCCCTGGGCCAATGCGTCAAAATCGACCATCAACAAATTGGATTGGCTTTTTTTCAATTGACGAATCTGGTGATCATCGAATTTCCCTAGCGCGATCGTTCCATCGACGGCGGTATCAGACAATCCTTCATAGGGTTCTTTCAGCAAACGGATCCCTAATTCTTCGGTTTTGTTTTCAATCCCGATACGGATCGCTAAATAGTAAAGATCCGCTAATTCTTCCTCGGTATCAAACCATTGGATCAAGCGCATACTACTGGTTTCTGGCTGACTCTTTTTTTTATGTTTTGTGTAATTGAGTGCTTCTGCGGCTTTAAAAATTTTCTCTTTGGTTTCAGAACTGACCGATAATTCTGAATCGTAATTCAGCACCCGTGATACAGTGGCTGGCGAGACGCCAGCCTGTTGTGCAATATCTTTAATCGTTGCCATCTTCCAGCCTCCTTTTTTTGCGGGGAACTTTTTTATAAAGTAGCTATAAAGCGAGCAAAGGCCGCTTGCCCTGTCTGGTCTCGTTTAAAGACGCCTGCATGCGTCAATACTTGTGTAAAGACTTCTCCTAATGCATTGCGCAAAATCTGCGACACGTTTTCGGCATTGCATTCTGGGTGCTGGGCTTTGATCGCATCTGCCCACGGTATATGGTAAGCCGCGATCTGATTGGGCTGATCCAATAGATAAGCAGTCACTTCTTCTAGTTCCGGAGCTAAACGCGGTGGGAGAACTGCCAAACCCATGACTTCAATCAATCCGATATTTTCTTTTTTGATATGCTGCACTTCTTGATGTGGATGAAAAATGCCGTCAGGATGTTCTTTGGAAACATTATTATCCCGCAAGACTAAGTCCATTTCAAACAGCTCTCCTTGCTTGCGGGCGATCGGTGTCACTGTATGATGAGCCGTCCCATCTTCTGAAAAAGCAAGGATCGAAACACTTGGATCTGAGTACTGTTGCCATTGGGCTAACACATATTGGCAAGCGGCGGCTAATTTTTGTTTGTTTTTCGCTTGTAATCGTATCACCGACATTGGCCACTTCACGATCCCCGCAGCTACATCAGGAAACCCAGTCAAAGAAAAGTGTTGTTCGATTGGCGCTTTTGCCATGGCAAACGTATGCCGCCCTCCTTGGTAATGGTCATGGGACAAGATCGAACCCCCAACGATCGGCAGATCGGCATTGGACCCGACAAAATAATGCGGCATCACTTCAATGATCTGCAACAAGCGAGCGAAGGTTTGCAAATTGATTTTCATAGGCCGATGGTCTAAAGAAAGAAAAATCGAATGCTCATTGTAATAGGCGTAAGGAGAATATTGGAAGCCCCACGCTTCATTATCCAAATTCATACGAATGATCCGATGATTGGTCCGCGCTGGGTAATTGACCCTTCCTTGGTAGCCTTCATTTTCCAAACACAACATACATTTCGGATAATCTACAGAAGCAGCGGTACCTTCTTGGGCAATTTGCTTCGGATCTTTTTCAGGTTTTGATAAATTGATCGTGATCTCGATCTCCCCATACTCCGTATCAACAGGAAAGACGATATTTTTAGCGATGGCCCGAGTCTTGATGTAATCATTTTGACGGCACAGCTCAAAGAAATAATCCGTCGCTTCTTTAGGATCATTGGCATAATGTTGCGCAAAAAAAGCATTGACTACTGAAGGTGGTGGCGTCAAAAAGTCCATCAACTGGGCTTCAAAGATTTCTCTTTCTGCGTGAGAATCGCCAATTTGCTGATTGCTCAATGCACATGCCACCAGTTCGTCCATCATTTCAATCGAGGAACGAGCAACAGAACGAATTTCGCTGGGCTCAAAAACAGCTTCCCCGATCATAGCTAGTACTCGGTTTTGCAAATAAATACGATCCATTTCCATCCAGCCGCCAGCCTTGATTGCTAAAGTGACGAAATCGCTGATTGTTTGGCTGATCGTCATTGGTTATTCCTCCTGCCCTTGATACCCATTTGGATGGCTGACATGCCAATTCCAAGCAGTCTCGATGATTGCTTCGACGTCGGTATAGACTGGTTTCCAGCCTAAAACCTTTCGTGCTTTTTCACTCGATGCCACTAAGGTACTTGGATCACCGGCACGGCGAGGCGCCACTCTGGCTGGGATCTCTTTTTTCGTTACATTGCGGGCCGCTTCCACCATTTCTTTCACAGAGTACCCATGATTGCTGCCTAAATTGAAGACATTGCTCTCATTGCCTTTTTGTAAATATTCTAATGCCAACAGGTGAGCAGCGATCAGATCTTCGACATGGACATAATCACGAACACAAGTCCCATCTGGAGTATCGTAATCCTCCCCAAAAATCGCGACTTCTTTTCGTTGTCCTAAAGCAGCTTGTAAGATGATCGGTACTAAGTGTGTTTCTGGATCATGGTCTTCACCGATCGAAGCATCCGACTTCGCGCCAGCCACATTGAAATAACGCAATGCGACATACTTCATACCATAGGCTTCATCGCACCAACGCATCATTTTTTCCATGATCAACTTGCTTTCGCCATAAGGATTTTTAGGATTTGTTGGGGTTTCTTCCGTGATTGGACTATGATCAGGTTCCCCATAGGTTGCTGCTGTAGAAGAAAAGACAATATGTTTCACTTGATGTTCCTTCATCACTTCTAAGAGGACCTGCATCCCATACACATTATTGTTGAAATATTTCAATGGTTTTTCTACGGATTCACCCACCAAAGAGCTAGCAGCAAAGTGAATCACGCCATCGATCGTTTCTTTTTCAAAAACCGATTGTAAAAATGCTTTGTCGCGAATATCCCCTTCATAAAAGGTTGCTGCTGGATGGATCGCTTGGCGATGTCCTGTCAGCAAATTGTCAACGACAACGACTTGTTTTCCTTGTCCGATCAATTGATCGACTGCATGAGAACCGATATAGCCGGCTCCTCCTAATACTAAAATCGCCATATTTTCAGCCTTCTTTCTAAATTCCTTCATCATTTCTTATTCTACAGTTTTCGTGCACCATCATCAATACTTGCTTGATAAATGTCGGTTGCGTAGCCGATTTCTGCTAAATAGGTTGCTTTGACGGACGCTTCAAAATCAGCCCATTCACTTGCTTTGACCAATGCGATCCCGCAGCCGCCAAAGCCCGCACCAGTCATCCGCGCACCTAAAACAGCAGGATGCGCTTGAGCAGCTGCGACTAATGTATCTAGTTCACGCCCTGTCACTTCATAATCATCCCGCAATGAAGCATGCGAAGCATTTAACAACTGGCCGAATTCTTCAAGATCACCAGCAGTCAAAGCGGCTTTTGCTTTTAATGTCCGTTGGTTTTCCGTCACTGCATGTTTCGCCCGTTTGATCAAGCGTGGATCATCGATCAATGCTGTATTTGCAAAAAAGGTTGCTTCGTCTAATGCACCCAATGAATCAACGGCTAATGATTTTTGCAAACGAGCTAATGCTTCTTCACATTCTGCACGTCGTTCATTGTATTTAGAATCAGCCAATTCGCGGCGCTTATTGGTATTCATGATCGCTACGACATAATCACCAAATGCCGCTGGTACGACTTCATAATTTAAAGTGTTCGTATCTAAAAGCAATGCATGGTCTTTTTGACCCATTCCGATCGCAAATTGATCCATGATCCCTGAGTTAACGCCAATAAACTCATTTTCGACTTTTTTGCCGATTTTAACTAAGTCCAAGGTCTTCAAAGTTAAATCAAAGAGATCTTTTAGACAAACCCCCGTCAGCAATTCAATCGATGCAGAAGAAGAAAGACCTGCGCCATTCGGAATGTTGCCATAAAAAGCGATGTCAAAGCCACGATCGATCCCTTGCCCCGCTTCTTTTAGGAAACGAACGACCCCTTTCGGATAGTTTGTCCAATCATCTTCTTTTCGGTAATCTAGTTCATCTAACTGAAAGGAGATCACGCCTTTTTCTGGAAAATTCTCTGAATAGAGTTGGATCAACTGGTCTTCACGTTTTCGTGCTACTGCATACGTGCCTAATGTGATTGCCGCCGGGAAAACATAACCGCCATTGTAATCTGTGTGTTCACCGATCAAGTTGATTCTCCCTGGCGCAAAATACATGCCTGTGCCTGCTGTTCCAAATTTATCAATAAATATCTGTTGCAATTGCTCCATTTTTCTCACTCCCACTTTCTTTTTAGTAAACTTATTGTAAATTATTTACTAAATTATTTCAAGCGTTTTCAATCCCAAAAGTGATTTTTTTTGATATTTTTTCCGTTTTCATTCATAATGAACCTATAACTAAAGGCGAGGTGTTTAATGATGAAACGATTTCTTTCAGGATTTTTAGTAGGAACAGTCGCAACGGTTGCTGCAGCTGCAAGTGTTGTTATGACGGTCAAGAAACAAGTGATTGATCCAATTGACGAACAACAAGCAGATCATGATGAAAAACGGAAACGCGCGATGCGTAAAAGCGTTGCCCGCTAATCATTTGCTACAAAAGAGCCGTCAGCCTTCAATAGGCTGGCGGCTCTTTTAGGTAATCATTCTGCCTTCTCCAGTAAGTCCTGCAAAATCACGGCTTGATTTTGTTCTTCATTTTTCGCTCCGTAAAGTAAGGTCACGGTCTGTTGTTCAGCAACCAACGCTTTTAACCGTGCCAAGGCATCTTTAGCTGGCGCTTTCTCTAATTCTTGTAGATAGCGGCCTTTAAACGCATCAAAACGTTCAGGATCATGCCCAAACCATTTGCGCAATTCAGTACTTGGTGCGACTGCTTTGAGCCATAGATCGATCTGGGCTGCCTCCTTTTTCATTCCTCTAGGCCAGATGCGATCCACCAATACCCGATAGCCATCTGTCGTTTCCGCCACTTCATAAATTCTTTTTCGCTTGATCAACGCACACTCTCCTTATCGATAGACCTAAGTTCTATAAATAAAGGCAAAAGTCCACAATGTAAATTGAACAATGACTTACTTGAAACACTCCGTTTGGTGTTTCGTCGCTCATTCAAATTTGCTTGTGTTCTTTTGCCTTAAGTTCTCTCTTTTATAAACTATTTTTCTTTTTCGTCTTGCCACTCCAGCCTTCATAACCTTCTTTTAGGATATAGACATTGGTAAAGCCTTCTTTTCGTAATTTATTTGCTGCGCGAATACTCAACGATTTACGCGTGTCATATAAGTAGATCGGTTGATCTTTACGAAATGCGCTGAAGGAATTGGTTAAAACAGTAAAGGGAATATTACGCGCCCCTAAAATATGCCCACTGTCAAATTCATTTTTTTCCCGAACGTCGATCACTTGGGCTTTCTTCATTCCTGCTTTAAATTCATCTTCTGAGATGATCGTTGCTGAACGGCGTCCCATAATTTGAAAATACGCCCAGTTCAAAGCGATTGCTAAGATTATTAATGCCAAAACCAAGTTTAGCCACATAATTGGTGTCATTTCTTCTATTCCTCTCTATTGTAACAAACATTCTTTTTTGATTTATGCTGCTTTAATCTATCCTTGCCTAGCAGCTTGTCATCTATGCTTTTGCTGCAAACTGCAAAGCTAATGATGCTGCCCCAATCACACCGGCATCATTCCCAAGTTCGGCCAATTTGATTTCAGTACTTTCCGTTACCTGTGGGAAGGTAAATTGAGCAAAGTAGGCAGCAACCCGTTCACGTAAAAATTCACCGGCTGCCGATACGCCTCCACCTAAAACGATACTTGATGGATTTAATGTGTTTCCTAGGTTTCCGCATGCCAACCCAAGGTAGAAGCACACTTTATCAACGACCATCAAGCCAAATGAATCGTTTGCTTGAGCCGCTTCAAAAATATCTTTACTTGAAACATCTTCCCCATTGTCCAGCTGTTGTTTCAATGCCGAGTCGCCAGCATATTCTTCTGCCAACTGTCGAGCAACTCGCACAACACCCGTCGCACTAGAAACCGTTTCTAAACAACCACGTTTGCCGCAAGTACATTCGAACCCTTCAGGATCAACAGTGATATGACCGATTTCTCCGGCACAACCAGCAACCCCATGAAGCAATTGCCCTTCCATGATGATACCGCCGCCAACACCTGTACCTAGTGTGATAAAGATGACATCAGGATTGTTATCCCCTGCCCCTTTCCAACGCTCACCTAAAGCTGCTACATTGGCATCGTTATCGATGGCAAATGGGATTTTTGTGCCTTTTTCAATCAGTTCTTTGACTGGCTGAAGTGTTTTCCAGTTCAGATTGTAGGCACCTATGACGGTTCCTTTGTCACGGTCGACACTTCCTGGTGTCCCCATACCAATACCGATAAATGCTTCCGGCTGTAAGCCATATAATTCTAGGCGATGATTGATCGATGCCACGATTTCTGGCACGATATGTGAGCCTTCATCAAGAATATTGGTGTCAATACTCCATTTTTGCTGAATCTCGCCTTCGCTCGTTAAAATAGCGAATTTCACCGTTGTTCCGCCTAAATCAATTCCGATGATTTTTTTGTCCATCACTTGTTTTCCTCCCGGCTTTCTTCAATTCGATGCTCCCGCGTAAGAATTCGCCGGGCAGTCAGATATACATCCCGATCTATCAAGCGACTGTCATAAAAGTTTTTCAACTCGATTTGCATCAGTTCTATATCGTAGATCCGCTTGCCGACATATACGTAAACACCAAATTGTTTCAGTAATTGTTGTACGTCATATAACGTTTCCATTTAACCACTTCCTGCTTATTATACAAGTAATTAATATTTTTTAAAACCATATATCACAAAAATAGCCAATAAGAAAACAAAGAGTCCGCCAGAGAGGATTCTGGTGTGGATCGAATATTTTCCATAGTTCTTTGGCAATGCCAAAAGATTCCCTAACAATAACCCACCGAGGATCCCGCCAATGTGTCCCCACATATCAATCGTTTGATCAAACACCCCAAAAACCAGGTTCAATCCAACGAATAGGGCAAATTGCCGTACCATTGCTTGGATGCGGTAATCATTTCTAAAATGCCAACCTAAAATCAAAAATGCCCCGAAAAGCCCGAATAATGAAGTACTAGCGCCTGCTGATTGAACCCCTATTTGGTTGAAAGCAAAACTCATGGTATTGCCCATGATGCCGCTTAGTAAATACAAGGCAAAAAAACGGCTATGACCATAGATGGCTTCTACTTGTTGCCCCATATAATAGAGAATCACAGAGTTGATTGCAAAATGTGCCAACCCGAAATGCAGAAAGATTGGGGTAACGAAACGCCAATATTCATTTAAATAGACGACAAACGGACCAAACATCACCCCGCCTGATTGAATAGAGGGACTAAAATAACCCAAGATAAACACAATAGTTTGGATAGCTAAAAATAGATACGTGAAGATAGACTGATTCAGCCATCTTTTCATTTGAGAATTCATTGACGTGCTCCTTTACGTGCGAATAAGCGAATCCGTATAGATTTTATCGATTGGAATGTCGAATACATCTGGTGTCCATTGATCGTTGAATTGTTCTCCGAAGACCAAAGAAACGGTCTTGCCATCAAAAGCTGACAAGAAACGATCATAATAGCCGCCGCCAAAGCCGATGCGATAGCCTTTTTTCGAAAAAGCCAAGCCGGGAACAATGAGTAAATCCAAGTGATGGGCTTCTTGCTCACTGATCGGCTCTTCAACCCCAAATGCCGACGTTTCATAACGCGTTGCCGGCTCCACATGATAAAACTGCAATTTTTTTTGTTGTGCTTTCGGCACTGCGATTCGTTTGTTTTGTTCAAATCCTTTAGCAAAAATAGCCGCTGTATCAAATTCAAATGGCAACGAACGGATCACTCCTACTGACTTAGCCGTTTGCCAAATCTGAGAAGAAAACAGCAACTGCAAAATCACCGTTTCTTTCTGCTGCTTTTGTTTGCTCGGCATTTTTTTTAATGTTTGGATCATGTGCTCTCTAATGACTGGTTTTTCCATTGGATCACTCCTCTCAGAAATAGTACCAAAAACTGTGTCCAAATAGCAAACTAGAATCGCAGATTTCTTGGCAAGATCATGACTATCTGCTCATCCTTCTTTACGCCGGATCAGTAAAAAGACAAAGTACGGTGCCCCCACGATAGAACTGATGATACCAGCTGGGATCTCACCGCTTGTCAATAGTAAACGACCGATCGTATCACTTACTAAGACCAGCAGACTGCCGATCATTCCCGCTAAGAAAAAGGCACTGCGAGATTCTCTGCCGATGAGTCCCTTGGCGATATGAGGCGCCAATAAGCCCACAAAGGCTAAATTACCGGTATAGCCAACCGTACTGGCAGCCAAACCAACCGCAATCACTAAAAACCACGTCCGCAACCGTGTCAAAGAAACCCCTAAGCTAATTGCCTGTTCCTCACCAAAACCAAGCAGATTAAGTTTAGGTACGGTCCAGAAAGCTGCGACAGACAATACGATGACCCAAGGAAGCAGACTGGTAATTTGCTGCCACGAGGTTCCCCAGATAGATCCAGAAAGCCATGCTGTTACAAAGCGATAGCGGTCTTTTGATAATTCCACCGTAAAAAGTAAAGTAGCCGCGGCCAACCCTGCATTGACGGCGATTCCCGCAAGCAGCACTCGCTCCATCGACAACAATTGGCGGTGTTTATAGGCAATCAAATAGACCAGTACAGCAGCCAACAAGCCACCGAAGATCCCAACGACAGGTAAAAGCTGCGATCCTTGGGTATAAACCCCTAAGTAGATCATTACAAAGAGACCCGCGCCATTGTTGATTCCTACGATACTTGCATCAGCCAGCTCGTTTCTCGTCACCCCCTGCAAGACAAAACCAGAAAAACCAAAGGCACCGCCGGCGATCAGCGCCAGACAAGCCCGTGGTAGTCGAAACTCAGTAAACGTCAGTACCTGACTCGAAGAAGCCGTACCTTGAAAGATTGCCCCTAATGTCTGAAAGGTTAAGATTGTTTTTCCCACCATGACACTTCCTAAAAAAGCGGCCATCACCAGTAGAAAAAAAACAAAGAGTGTTTTTTTCATCAGTCTTCCCTCCGTATCTTGACCAATAGAAAAGGCACACCGATCAATGCCATCAGTATCCCAAAGGGTGTCTCAAAAGGGGGATTGATCAAGCGACCTGCCAGATCAGCGGCCATCACCAGTGTTCCCCCTCCAAGGATCGTCAAAGGCAAAATCAGTTGATAGTTTTTGCCCACCATCCCCCGCACGACATGAGGAACCATTAAGCCGACAAAGCTGACCGGTCCTACAAGCGAAACCGCCATTCCCGCCAAAACTACGACTAACAGTAAGGCAGATGCCCGAATCAGATGCGGGTGCTTGCCTAATGAAATGACGGTGTCATCTCCTAGTGCTAACAGATTGAGGGCTTTTCCTAGCCGTAGCACAAAAACGATGGCGATCAGATAGATGGGGCCCACAAAACGCAGTTGCTGCCAAGTCACATTCGCCGCACCACCGATAAACCAAAAGGCTATCTCTTGGTTTAAATCAAATTGCAATGACAGAGTTTGACTAATGGCTGAGAAAAAAGAACTTAATGCCACACCAGCCAAAATCAGTCCCGTGGGCGACATGCCTAGTTTGGCGTATCTGGTCAGTAAAAAAAGCAGCCCAGTTGCCGCAAACGCACCAAAAAAGGAAAACAGCGCCGCTTGACTCGGTTGCACACTAGGAAAGAGGATAAATGCGATCGCTAGTCCCAAGGCAGCCCCACTATTGACACCTAAAAGACCACCATCTGCCAAGGGATTTCTCGTAATCCCCTGCATGATGGCTCCTGTAACAGCAAAACAACTTCCTACTAGAAAAGCAGCCAAAACACGTGGCAACCGAATATTGCGCAAGACTTGATGCAGCTGATTCTCATAATCAAAAGCAAAGACGGCATCCCAGATCGTTTCAAAAGAAAGGTCCGCTGCTCCTTGAGTGATCGCTAAAAAGAAACAGATAATAAAGCAGCCACTAAAAAGCAGCAGCAGCCAAGGAAACTTTTTCATATCTGCGCTCCTAACTCATAGGTCAAGACCAGCGGCTTTGTACTATTAGGAAAGGTACCTAACACGGCATCGATCTCAAACAAACGCTGCAGCCATTCTTTGGTCAGCACCGTTTCCGGTGTACCGGAAACCAAAAGCTCTCCACCTTTTAATGCGTAAATATAATCAGAAAAACGTGACGCATGATTCAGGTCATGAATCGACATAATGATCGTTTTCCCATAGGTTTTATTGATTTGCTGTAATAAGAGCAAAATTTCTAATTGATGCGCAGGATCTAAAAAGGTTGTTGGTTCATCTAAAATCACGATATCCGTATCTTGCGCCAGTGCCATGGCGATCCAAACGCGCTGCTTTTGTCCCCCTGACAGCGTACTGATCACTTCTTCTGCCAGTGCCGTCAAACCAGTTGCCTGCAAAGACCAGTCGATCGCTGCAAGATCTTGTTCCGATAGACTATTCAGTCCTTTTTGATAGGGAAAACGACCGTAAGAAACAATTTCGCGAATCGTCAAGCCAATCGATGAGTCGCTAACTTGTGAAAGCAGCGCAATCTTTTTAGCCACTTCTTTGGTTTTGATGTTCTGGAGGTTTTGTGTATCTAATAGGACCTCACCAGACAAAGGCTGTAAAATTCGGGCGAGTGCCTTTAAAAATGTCGATTTTCCACTGCCGTTCGGACCAATCAAGCCGATGATTTTCCCTTCTGGAATCTCAATTGTTAGATTTTGCACAATTTTTTGTTTTTGATAGCCGACACTCAAGTCAACTGTTCGTAATTTCGCCATATTCGTCCCCAAAATAATTGATTGATAATGCTTATCAATTATGAATGTAATCCTACTATTCGTCAATAGTTCTAAAAAAAGGAAATAAAAAAATAAGATTGACAAATCAGCGTTTCTCCGTAATAATAGCAATCAGCAAATGAGAATTATTCTCAATTAAAATGATAAGTGCTCATCTTTTAACAAAGGAGGAAGTTTTTCTATGAAACAATGGTCAAAAAGAAGTACTTGGCTTACCCTGCTAGCAGCCTGCTCCCTTACTCTACTGGGTGCTTGCGGTACGAATAATGACTCAACGGATAGCAGTGGATCAGCCACTACTTCTTCAGAAATAGCAACAACCTTTACCGATGCGATGGGAAATGAAGTCACTGTTCCCGAAAACCCACAACGGGTGATCGGTAGTTACTTGGAAGATTATTTGGTCGCTTTAGGGGTAACCCCGGTTGCTCAATGGACAGTCGGCAATGACAGTGATCAAGCATACTTGCAAGACAAACTAGCAGATGTGCCAAGAATCAACTATGATCTGCCCTATGAAGATGTCTTGAGCTTTGAGCCAGACCTGCTGCTGATGGATAGCAATTCCATGGTGGAAGGCGACAAATATGATCAGTACAGTAAGATCGCGCCGACCTATGTGGTCACAAATGGCGAGGAAGTAACCTGGCGTGAACGTCTGACAGATATCGCAAAGGTCTTACACAAAGAAGAGGAAGCTGCCCAAGTAGAAGCTGATTATGATGACTTAGTCGCTACTACCAAGGAAACGTACGCTGATCAAATCCAAGGCAAGTCAATTGCTGTTTTATGGGTGGTCAATAATTCTGTCTTCATGGTTTCAGAAACAAAATCAAGTGGTCAACTGCTGTATCACGAACTCGGTTTTGAAGTTCCCTCGCTTGTTTCAGAAATCAGTGAAAGTGCCACTGCTGACTGGTCTGCCGTTTCTCTGGAAAAATTGGCAGAATTGGATGCCGATTACTTGATTTTAGTGAATAGTGATAAAGGCGCTGATTTTTTCAGCGAACAAGTCTGGCAAAATCTTGATGCAGTCAAAAACAATCATTTATGGGAATTCGGTCCTGAATCAAGCTGGCTCTACAACGGTCCTATCGCCTATACCAAAATGATCGAAGATATCCAGAGCAAATTGGACTAATGCGTTTCAAGTAATTCGTCAAGTAAAACTACTTAACAAATTTCAGGAAAAAGCTAGCATTCCCGCACAAAACATGCTATTATATTTTAGTCTGAGAGATTTCTTAGAGGATTCTTGTATCGTTAGGGGGGAAAATCATGCGCGTAAACATCACATTAGAGTGCACTTCTTGTAAAGAACGCAACTACTTATCAAACAAAAACAAACGTAACAATCCTGATCGTTTGGAAAAGAAAAAATATTGCCCACGTGAAAGAAAAGTTAC
Organism: Enterococcus sp. AZ149; assembly: GCF_051714285.1. Taxonomy (NCBI): domain Bacteria; kingdom Bacillati; phylum Bacillota; class Bacilli; order Lactobacillales; family Enterococcaceae; genus Enterococcus; species Enterococcus sp. AZ149. Next base: position 1,140,566 of record NZ_JBIORO010000001.1, on the reverse strand, counting down.
TTTACACCGCGAAACAAAATAATACTATTTAAGAAGTTCGCAAACGCTGATAACCAAGGCGTTTGCGAACTTCTTTTTTTTCAGACATTTTGCAATGATAGCTGCTGCATTTTTATTTCCCTATTTACACAACCACTCCCCTATTTTCACTTATTTGCTTTGAACTTTTGAGCCAACTTTTTCTTTGAAGCGACGTATAAATAAATTTTAATGTATAATGTAAAAAAGAAACTAATGTTCAACAAAGGCGGCACATAGAACATGAACTAGCTTTTTCTTCTAGCTGTCCTTTCAATATACTTTGAGTGCCAGTCGATCCTTTCATGCTATACTGCCTATAGGAGGTGAACCCATGCTTGGCAATTTTACGTATCTACCTAGTAACTATCGTCTGTTTTATGGCGCTTTTCTTTTTGCTCTTATTGGAAATATGCTTTTCATTTTCATTAAACACCCTGCTTGGACCTTTAGCTTACCGACAGTGATTATCCTCTTCTTAATAAATGTCTTCTTTTGGACAAAATACAAGAAGAAAGTTATTCCTTGCACAACTGATGCACTGTTTTATGTTCTGCTCTTCCTATTGGTATTTTACAATCACTAACATAATGCTTATTTTGATACTAATTTTTTCTCTTCCCCCTATTTCGTCATAACGAAGGAGTGTTGATGCGATGGAGATTTCCCATATCACGTTGATCGTACAGAATTTAGCAAAGACGACAACGATGCTGGAAACATTGTTTGAAGCAGAGGAAATTTATGATAGCCGAGACCAGCCCCATTCTTACTTCCCAGAAAAATTCTTTTTGATCGATGGCTTATGGCTTGCTGTTATGGAGGATGCCTCCCAGAAGCTGCCGAAAACGTATAACCATATTGCCTTTAAAATCGATCAAACTCAAATCGATTCCTTGATTACGCGCATCCAAGGACTAGGATTGAAGATCGAAAAAGATCGTTCTCGTATCAAAGGCGAAGGTGCTTCCATTTACTTTTACGACGATGACAACCATTTGTTTGAACTACATACTGGTACGTTGGCTGAACGGTTGCACCATTACCGTCTGACAGAAACGAGGTAATCTTCATTGCTAGCAACTGCATTGACTGTTATGGAAAGAATTCCCACAAGAAAGGAAGAAAACAATGAAACTAGATATGGTTGGTATTATCACAAAAAACATGGAACAGGCACTGGCTTTTTATCAAGTACTTGGCTTCACGCCATTAGGTCAGCACTCAGAAGATTATATGGAATTAGCAAACGACGGGGTTCGCATCTCTTTGAATAGCCGCCAGATGGTTGCCGGGATCTACGGACATGCACCAATGACTGTTGGTGACACAATTGAATTAGCCTTTTTATGTGATTCCCCTGAAGAGGTTGATGCCCTTCATGCAAAAGTCGTAGCTGCCGGGTATCAGTCTTTCAAAGAACCTTGGTGTGCCTTTTGGGGGCAACGCTATGCCATCGTCAAAGATATAGACGGCAATCTCTTAAGTTTGTTTGCAATGCTACCTGCCGAAAATTGATTTAAGCTACGACAGTCGGTCCAATGGATCGGCTGTTTTTTTAATCACACCTTCGGGTAAAAAGACAAAATCACGTTTTTATGTCCAATCGGATTCTGATAACCTGAAATGAATGTATCCCTTATAAAACAACGTTTCCCATCATTATAAGCCAAAAATAATCTCTCTATAAAAAAACAAATCCACCCATCCGCTCCTGTTCGCTTGACAAAAAAGAACAAACGTTCGTATAATCTCGGTAAGGAGTGATAAAAATGGGTGGTTTTAATTATGCGCTCGAGCCAAAACGCGATATCTTATTTATCGATGTCAAAAGTTTTTATGCTTCTGTCGAATGCATCTCGCGCGGTTTAGACCCTATCCAAGCGATGCTGGTCGTCATGTCTCATTCTGACAATACTGGAAACGGCTTAATCTTAGCGGCTTCCCCAAAGGCAAAATCGGCTTTAGGAATTTCAAATGTGACCCGCAATGACAATCTGCCGACGCATCCCGATTTGTACAAAGCATCGCCACGTATGAGTTTTTATATCAAAGAAAACACCAAAGTCAATGATGTCTTTCGCAAATATGTTGGACAAGATGATTTGCTGCTCTATTCAATCGACGAAACGATGATGGATCTGACCCGTACACTGGATCTTTTCATTCCTGATAACACGATTTCTCGCGAAGAAAAACGTTGGCTGATTGCCCAGCAAATTCAAAAAGACATTTACGAAACAACGAAATTGTATGTCACCATCGGTATTGGTGACAATCCTTTGTTAGCAAAACTAGCTTTAGATAACGAATCCAAACACAACCGTTCCTTGATTGCCGAATGGACCTACGAAGATGTCCCGACAAAAGTTTGGCAAATCAGCCCCATGACTGAGTTTTGGGGAATCGGTCGACGCACAGAAAAACGACTTCACTTGATGGGGATTGAATCTATTGAACAATTGGCTCATGCCAGTCCTGATCTTTTGCGCAGTCGCATGGGAATCATTGGTGAGCAGCTCTACCATCACGCTCACGGCATTGACCGCACCATTTTAGCCGAACCGACACCGCAGGTCATGGAAAAAAGCTACGGCAATAGTCAGGTCCTACATCGCAATTATTATTTACAAGAAGAAATCGAGATCGTCATCAAGGAAATGGCAGAGCAAGTTGCCGCTCGAATTCGCCGCCATCATTGTCAGACCGCTTGTATCAATGTTTACATCGGCGTAGCCTTTGGTGAAACTGCCTCTGGCTTTTCCCGACAAATGAAAATCCCGCCAACTGACAATACACGTAAGCTTGTTGCTCATTGCCTATTTCTCTTTCGAAAATTTTATACCGGGCAAGTCGTTCGCCACATCGGTATCACCTATTCAAAATTGGTTTATACAGAAAATGTCCAGCTGGATCTTTTTGAGCAAGCAGAAACGCAATTACGCCAGCGTAAATTAGATTTGATCATCGATAAGATTCGTGAGAAATACGGCTTCACTTCGATCGTTCATGCCACAAGCCGAATGGAAGGCGCTCGTGCCATTGCACGCAGCAAATTAGTCGGTGGTCACGCTGGTGGTCTAGATGGGATCGCCAACATAGGACCTGTCCATCAGCAAAAAGAAAAAGAACCGTTTGCTGATGGTTCAAAAAATACTGGCACTTGACTCGTTTTTCTTTCCTTTTCGATGACAAATCTTAAGATAACATTAACAAACGATCCATTTTTTAAAGATTTATGTAATTTCGAGGCCCCCATCTCCCCCTTTACTTCTTTCTAAGGTACTTTAATAGCAAGGAGTGTGAGCAGATGAAAATTGACAAAATCGAATACAAACGAGTCATCAATGGTGCGGGACACCTTGAGTACGATTTGCTGCAATATTTAGAAAAGAATCGGGCGACTGCTGCACAAAACCTGAAACAGTCTGAGATCGATTACCTTCTGGAAAAAGATATTCAGCATCGGATCATTCAACATGCTCGTAAGAGTTTCTTTGGCGATACAATCGTTTTAAAGGATGAATATGCCGAAGATTATCTTTTATTAAAAAAGTATACGGATATGTTCCAAGAAACATTCTAAAAAAAAACGCAGAACCAACTGGTTCTGCGTTTTTCTTATTCTTCGAAATGTTCTTGATAAACATCATCAACCGTTTGATTTGGGTCGATCACGATATACAGACTCTTCGTTTTTTCACTGATTTTTGTTGATTGGTATACATTATCCAATCCTTCCGTATCTTTGTCCTTGTATGGGAAATAAACAAGATCCGGTGTACCGTTACGGTAAAGAATTTCCATCCGTTCAATATCTTCATATTTCAACGCACGAGCAAACATCCCTAATTCAAGTCCGCCTAAGTTGATGTCATGTGTTGCCACATGATCGCCTTCTTGAAAGATTTCAATTTTGAACCCAGCACATGGATGAATCTCAACGAATTCGCTTCCGTGGATACGGCCAAAACTGGTCGTGATTTGTTTGATCCATAAGTCACCGATGTAACGGCGCTCGATCGTCCATGTTTCTCCATTACGGAAATAAAATTTTAAAGCTTTCATTTCTCTAGCCATGACAAAACGCTCCTTTTTATTAATAATACATTTTAATTCTAACACATAGTCGCTACTGGGACACAAATTAACTTTGGTTTTCGTTGACTTTTTTCATAAACCGAGAGATTTCCACCGCCGCTCGTTGATGAGTCCCTTTAGCAATGAGTTGTTGCGCCCCATCGGTCACCTGATAATCAAACTGGAATCCTTGTTCTTTTTCCCATTGTATAAGAACTGTGATTGTCGCTCCGACTGGTGAAGGTTTCAAATGATCGATCGAAAACTTTGTACCGACGGTGGTAAACCCTTTATCTAAAGTAGGCTCAAGTGCTTCCCAACAGGTGTTTTCCACCATTGCGACTAGTCGAGGGGTTGCTAAAACCGCTAAACCGCCAGAACCCAAAACAGCCGCAGTGTCTTGAAGGTCAACGAGAAAGTCTTTTTTGCTTTCCATTCTTCAGTTATCCCTCCTTCGCTAAATATGCTTGGGCAAACGCCAATAGTGCTTCTTTTTCATTAGGGATTTTTCGTGTGATGACTGCAGCTTCGGCAGCGGCCAAGACTTCTTTGAGCCACGGACCAGAAGAACGATCAACTGTCTGCAGTAAATCACGTCCATTGATCGCCAGCTCCTTCAGTGAATGGATCGGTAGCTGCTGATAGCGCTGACTGATTTTTGCAGGATCATTGGGCAGCTTGTCATAACGCAATAATCCTTCAGCTAAACAGGTTGCTTCTAAACCGAACTGATACAACAGCAGATCGTTCCATTCGCCGTTTCGACGCATTAGCAGTGCTTGATAGACCGTTTGTACTTGGCGGATGCAGTCATTCGAACATTTCCAAGCTTTTAAAAAGCTGCGGACTGCCTCAGGAGCTAAACCGATTTGGTCAATGAGCAATACCCAAGCCGTCGTTTCGTTTTCTAATGGGATCGCTGGCAGGTCTGCCATCCGCAGTAACGCCTCACCGTATTCCCGTAAGCCTGGGCAATAGATATAGCATTCGGTTTCTACTAGTGCTCGTAGTGCTTGGTTCCGATGATTGCCTAACAGCAATTTCACGAATTCAATCATGATCCGTTCAACAGAGATTTTCCCCAACAAGGCATGATTCGCATGGATAGCAGCCAATGTTTCTGTTTCTAAAACAAAGCCCAATTGACTGACAAAACGCAGCCCCCGCATCATTCGTAGGGCATCCTCATGGAAACGTTCCTGCGGGTGACCCACTGCTCGTAAAATCTGATTGTCGATATCTGCCAGACCATCGAAAAGATCAATGATGACCCCATCTTCTTGAAGTGCCAATGCATTGATGGTAAAATCCCGCCGCTTTAGATCTTCTTTCAAGGAACGGACAAAATCAACTTTGTCAGGTCTGCGATAATCCTGATAGGCGGCTTCGGTTCGAAAGGTGGTAATCTCATATTGCGCCTGTTCCCACAAGACCAGCACCGTCCCATGCTCGATACCAATGTCAATGGTTCGAGGAAAAAGCGCCTTGATTTCGGCTGGAAACGCACTGGTAGCAATATCGACATCATGGATCGGCTGGCCTAAAATCGTATCCCGCACGCTGCCGCCAACAAAGTATGCTTCATAGCCCGCGGCTTCGATTTTTTTTAGGAGTGGCGCAGCTTCTGCAAATTCTTTTGGTAGTTTAGTCAGCTTCATGTACTTTCCCATCTTTTCTTTCAAAACGATACGCATCCCGCTGATTGAATTTTGCCATATTTTCCTCAAACACTTCAGTCAGGTCGATGTCTAGTGAATTGGCCATGATCATCGTCACAAAGAGTACATCGCCCAGTTCTTCTGCCACGGTCTTTTCAACTTCATCGCTTTTTTTATTTTTTTCCCCGTAATAGTGATTTACTTCTCGCGCCAATTCGCCAACTTCTTCAGTCAAACGAGCCATTTGGGCGAGGGGGCTGAAATAGCCAGTTTTAAATTGTTGAATATAGGCGTCGACTTCTTCTTGCATCGATGCCAAGGAACGTTTATCTGTCATCTTCTTCACCCTTTCTCGTTTATCTTACCAAAAGAATGGCTGCCTGCCTAGATAGAGCCCCCTCAGGATTTGTTGTACATTCAATGATTTCGTGCTACATTGATACTTGTGGAAGTTGAATAACGGAGGAAACAGGATGCGGGCATTTTTTTCATGGCGAACGATTCGCGACATTGTTTTGATTATTTTCGGTACGAGTATTTATGGCTTCGGTCTAGTCTATTTAAATATCCCAAATGACTTAGCAGAAGGCGGTGTGACAGGGATCACCTTGATCCTGCGAGCCTTATGGGGAATCAATCCTGCCATTAGTACATTGATCTTAAATATTCCGATCATTTTGATCGGTGGCAAAATTCTTGGTCGACGCTCATTAGTGTATACGATTTTAGGAACCTTTGGTTTGTCTTTTTGGTTGGCATTTTGGCAGAGTGTTCCCCTGTTGATCGATCTACAGCATGATCTACTGATCGTCGCACTCTTGGCTGGTTTGATTGCAGGGATCGGTAGTGGGATCGTCTACAAAGTCGGTGGAACAACAGGTGGCGTCGATGTACTGGCGCGCATTTTAGAGAAAAACTTTGGGGTGACGATCGGGCGGTCGCTTTTGATCTTTGATGTGTTCGTCCTGTTGCTTTCTTTGACCTATATAGATTTGAACCGCATGATGTATACCTTGATTTTTTCTTATGTCTTCACTCGTGTGATCGATTCGATCTTAGACGGCGGCTATTCAGCCAAAGGGATTTTAGTGATCAGCAATCATAGCGAAGAGATAGCTCCTGTTTTAATGGATGAATTGGAACGCGGTGTCACGTTTTTACAGGGCGAAGGGGCTTACTCAAGAGTATCGAAACAAATCATTTATATGGTGGTCAGCGGACGGGAGATTTCTGAAGTCAAGCGCATTGTTCATGACTTTGATCCGCAAGCGTTTGTTTCTGTCATCAATGTCCATGAAGTCGAAGGCGAAGGCTTTACCTACTTAAGACCTAAGTCACGGTTCTTACAGCGCAAAGCAGCGGTCTCTAAAACAAAATAAAGACTAAAAAAGCAGTCCCGGTTAAAGGACTGCTTTTTTATTTGTCAGCGGCTTTCTTCTTTTTGTTGGAGCAAGTGCCGATTTACTTCATCGGAAAGTTCCAAGAAGGCATCACGATCCCCATTTTCCAATGCTAGATCGATCTGCCGATACAAGGTATCAATTTTGGTTTTTGCTTCTTCTTTTTCAAGGTACTGGGTAACATGTTGGGTCATTTCTTGATCCAAGTGGTCGTTCCAACGTTCATAAGGATTGTCTTCTAAAACTGCTAAATAAAAGGATTGCGACCAAGAATCTGGAAAGAGACATTCAAGATACAAGGGTTGTTTCCAATTCATGCGAATCTCGTGAAAAATCTGATCAATGTCATAAAAGGTCTGTCCTTCGATACTCAAGACAAAGGGTTCGCCTCCAACTTCCGTACTGCGGACACTTAAGCCCCGTTTGGCTGCGGCTGCCCCTTCTACAAAATGAACATTGGCCAAGATCGCTTCATGGTTCGCCAGATAGTTTAACACCCAAGAGACTTCTCGGCGGCTGAAGGAAACGGTCGAAACTAACCAATTAAGAAACTTTTTCTTTTCTTGTACATTGATGTTCATTTCTCTCACCTATCTTTCTAATAAGTCCTCCACGATCGACTGTACTTCTAAATCACCTGGTTCGTGTGCCAAATAATGTTGTAGCAAATGAAGAGCTTCAGGTAAACGCCCTTCTTCACGTAAGAAAATGCCGTATTCCTTCATAAACGCCGGTTCATGGTGCAAATCAGCATTGGCTTCTTCGTAATATTTTGCTGCTTTGTCAAAATCTTCTAACGCATTGAAGGCTTGCGCTAGATTCCATAAAGCGTGAGGCTGTTCATTGTCTTCCATTCGCTCGATCGCCAAGATCGCTTCTTGCCAACGCGCTTCATTCAAGTATAAATTACTTAAAGTCAGTAATGTATCCTCTTCTTTTTCACCAGTTTCCAGTGCTTTAAGTAAAAATGACTCGGCTGCTTCACTGTCATGAAGTCGGTAAGCATTCTCGGCAGCAAAATGATAGAAATCCACTTGATATGGATCTTCATGAATCCCTTCTTCGATCACACGTTGCGCTTCTTCCAGCTGTTCTTCTTCTTGCAATGCTTCAGCCAAATAAAGATACAAGGCCCGGTATTGGGGATTCATGACCCGCAACTGCTGCAAGTAGCGAATCGCTTGTTCATTTTCCTTCAGCTGCAAATAGACTAAAGCCGTTTGAAAGAGACGCTCGTCCGTCTGTTCGTCTTCTAAGCTTGCTTCAAAATATTCCAACGCCTCTTCAAACTTACCTGCCATACTCAATGACGTTCCGGTCCGTTCAACGATCGAAATCCCCGAAATATCCGTAATATCTTCTTCCAGCAATCCTTGATAAAGGTCAACAGCTTCTTGATAGCGATCCGTTGAAAAAGCTAACTCAGCTAAGGCAAAACGAATCAAGGGTTCCTCTGGCACAAGGCTTTGCGCTTCTTTTAATTTGGCTTCGCTGACTTCCGGAATACCGATCAGTTGATAGAGATCCGCACTCAATAACAAGGCTTGCAGATAAGCTTCACTCGTTGGTGGTATTTGATCGATATAGGTGAAGGCTGTTTCAATCTGGTCTTCTTCCATCGCAATTTCCGCTAAAGGAAGCAGCAAAGCTTCATTTTCAGGATGCCGCTGCTGCAAGGTTTCAAATAACGTTTTCGCCTCTTCTAAAAAACCGATCTGCAGTAATTCATCGCCTAAAGCGCCAAGTGTTTCATCATCATCTTTTTGCAGTGCTTCGGTAAAATTCAATTGTGCTTCAGCCAACTCTTCTGCGGCTAGTGCTTTTAACATTTTTTCACTATAAGTTTCCATTTAGACCCCTCGAATCTCATTGATTAATCGCTGATAAGTCTCCATCGTTTGGACAAGATCTTTCTCCTCGATTTCCGTTCTGCCCCCTATTGTACCAACTTTTGCCAAAAATAACAGTTTTTTTTCTTTTTGCTGCAATTCTAGTACACGGCTGAAATATTCGCTTAAGGAAAAAGACTCGGGCAATTCGATAGGAAAGCCTAATCGTGCAAGCCATTGGCAAAATACTGGCAGATCGACAGTCAACTGCTGCTGCTGGACTGTCCAAATAAAATGAAACAAAAAGCCAAAGAACAATTTCATCGCATCAGACAGCAAGTGACCATTTTCTGTTTGATAAGCAGCATCGGCAAAGAGTTGCCCAAACTCCTCTAATTCGCGTCCCGACTGCTGATACAATTGGATCAGCTGATTGGTATAAGCTGCCAACGAGTGTCTCATCAATGCCTGATGACTGGGGTACGTTCGATAAAGTTCCTTTAAAAAATCGCTATCGGCAAGCACGCCACCACGGATCAGGGTCAAAAAGTCGACAAGTTTCCCATCGATTTGCTTTTCGGCAATCGTCTGATCGAAAATAACAAATTGTGGTGCATTAGGATTTTCCAGCATCGGGATATCTGGCTTTTTCACAACGATCGCTGTTTCTTTGACACTTTTGGCTAAGGCCCGCAAGGAAACAGGAATCAACCAAAGCTGTGTCGATAGGACCGAAGTCGCATGGATAAAACTGCTCAGTGCCAATACACCTTCATTCCCAAACCCGACGATCAACAAGGACTCTTGCTTTGAAAAGCGACCGAAGAAATCCATCGCGGCCTTAAATTCACTAAAGTTGTTGCAATACATTTGGTTGGTACAAATATACCAATTGACCTCGCGCGGCAAAAACAGGCGGGTTACTTTTTCTGAAAAGCGGTCATAATAACGCTGATTCGTCAAAATGATCACCTGCTGCGGCTCGATCGACTGTCCTTTCATGACCGATGCCAATGTTTCCCCGTAAGAAATCTGGGTTTCTTGCTCATTTCTGTAAAAAACAGCTTCCATCGGCTCACTCCTTTGTTGCTACTACTTACTATTATAGCAAGAAGCCGTTGAAACACCTACTAAATCGCTAACCATTAGGAAGTATTTTCGCCGATTTGTCCCATGATTCTATGCCAAAAAGCAAAAAACATGGTTTCCTGTATTACAAAGGAAACCATGTTTTTTTCTAAACCAAAAGCGAGTAAAGTGATTGATTTTGCTGAAGGTTGATGTAGCCTTGATCAAACTGTTCAATTCGTGACAGTAATGCGGGTAGATCGTTTTTTTGTTTCAACAAGATTCCCAGCATTACTGGTCCTGTTCCACGATTGATTTTTTTCGTATATTCAAACCTCGTGATATCATCATCAGGCCCTAATACATGGCTAACAAATTCCTTCAACGCACCGGGACGTTGTGGGAAATTGACGATAAAATAATGTTTCAATCCTTGATAAATCAGTGATTTCTCTTCGATCTCTGCCATGCGGGAACTATCATTGTTACCACCACTCACAATACAGACGACCGTCTTGCCTTTGATTTGCTCTTTGATCTCATCCAGAGCTGCCACGCTCAAGGCACCAGCTGGTTCAGCGACGATCGCTTGTTTGCTGTATAATTCTAGAATCGTTTGGCAGATTCCACCTTCTTCCACCGTTACCAATTGATCCACATAGCGTTTGGCATGGGCATAGGTCTGAGCTCCGACTTGTTTGACTGCCGCACCATCGACAAAGGTTTCAATATGCTCTAAAGCCACCGGTCCTTGGTGATCAAAGGCTGCTTGCATCGAGGCGGCCCCTACAGGTTCTGCTCCAACAACTTTTATATTTGGCTGCTTTTCTTTCAAATAGGCTGCGGTCCCGCTGATCAAACCACCGCCACCAATGGCTGCCACCACCAAATCGATCGATACTTGTTTTTTTTCAGCATCCGCCAACATTTCCACGGCTACTGTTCCTTGTCCTGCGATAATATTGGGATCATCAAAAGGAGCAATGAAAGCCATTTGCTTTTCTTTTGCAAATTGTTTGGCAGCCTGCGCCGCCGCATCAAAGGTATCTCCCACCAATTCGATTTTGACGTAGTCGCCGCCGAAAAAGAGAACTTGCGCGACTTTTTGTTGCGGCGTCGTTGTTGGCATGAAAATGACCGCATGGATCTGCTGTTCTTGGCAGGTATAAGCAACGCCTTGGGCATGATTTCCGGCACTGGCACAGACGACGCCACGACTGGTCTGCACAGGATCTGCTTGGGTGATCGCATAGTAGGCACCTCGTAATTTGAAGGAGCGGACTTTTTGCAAGTCCTCTCGCTTCAACAAAACCGTCGCTTGGTATTTTTCAGATAAAAAGCGATCATACTGCAGCGGTGTATGACTAACTGCTCCCCGCAGTCGTTCATATGCTTGTTCGATTGCAGAAACTGTCACCAACAAACGCGCCACCTCTAATCTTTCGCAACAAACGGCATCATTTTCCGTAACTCGCTGCCGACTTTTTCAATTTGATGGTTGCTGTTTTCTTCACGCATTTTATAGAATTCAGGGAAGCCATTTTGATTGTCTTCAATGAATCCTTTCGCGAATTGACCATTTTGGATATCTGTCAATACGGCTTTCATGTTTTCTTTGGCTTGTGCGGTGATCACCCGAGCACCGGAAACGTAGTCGCCATACTCTGCCGTATTCGAGATCGAATGGCGCATTTTTTTGAATCCTCCTTCATAAATCAAGTCAACGATCAGTTTCAATTCATGACAAACTTCAAAATACGCCAATTCCGGTTGGTACCCGGCTTCTACCAATGTTTCAAAGCCCGCTTCGATCATGCTGGTCAAACCGCCACAAAGTACGGCTTGTTCCCCGAAAAGATCGGTCTCGGTCTCTTCTTTAAAGGTCGTTTCCAAAACGCCGACCCGTGTGGCACCAATGCCTTTTGCATAAGATAAAGCTGTCGCTTGTGCGTTGCCAGTCGCATCTTGATAGACTGCAAACAAGGCTGGCACCGCAAACCCTTCGGTAAAGGTTCGACGCACCAAGTGGCCCGGTCCTTTAGGCGCAACTAGGAACACATCCACCTCTTCTGGCGGCGCGATCACATCAAAATGAATATTAAAACCATGCGCAAATGCTAATGCATTGCCGGCAGAAAGATTCGGTTCGATCTCATTTTTATACAACGATCCTTGGATCTCATCGGGTGCCAAGATCATGACTACGTCCGCTTTTTGAGTGGCTTCGGCTACTGGAAAGACTTCAAATCCGTCGTTTCTTGCAGCTTCTGCTGACTTTCCTTCACGAATGCCGATAAAGACTTCATGACCTGTGTCCCGTAAATTTTGCGCATGAGCGTGCCCTTGAGAGCCGTAGCCGACGATCGCAATCTTCTTGTCTCCTAGATTATCTGTAACTTCCTCGTTGTAATATACTTTTACCATACTTGTTTCCTCCGAATTCTTTCTTTATTTTAAGCAATTCAAAATTGCACTTACCCTCTTGTAAAGCCAGTGACACCCGTTCGTGCCAACTGTTTGATCCCGTAGGGACGCAAAACTTCGATGCATGCTTCTACCTTTTTCGTATCGCCGGCAACTTGCACAACGATCGTTTTCAGTGCGACATCGACAATGTGCGCTCGAAACGGATCAATCACTGCTTGGATCTCCGAGCGGCTAGTGGTTGGTGCATTGACTTTGATCAGCACCAGCTCTCGTTCGATATGAGGAACTTCTGTAATATCAGAAACCTTCAAGACATCTATTTGTTTATTTAAATGCTTGGTCACTTGTTCTGTTTCTGCCAAATCGTTCACGTTGACAATGATCGTCATTCGTGAAAACTCTGGCCGTTCCGTTGTGCCGACAGAAATACTCTCGATATTGACCTGCCGGCGGTTTAAGACACTCGTGATGCGGCTCAAAACACCTGCTTCATTATGGACGATTGCTGCTAATACCCGTTTCATCCCCTTAGACCCCCATCATTTCATGATTGGCTTTCCCCGGTGGGATCATCGGCAACACATGCTCTGAGGGCGAGACCATTACTTCGATCAGTTGCGGCCCCGTATGTGCAAAAGCTTCCGCTAGCATAGCAGAAAGCTGAGTGGGTTCATCGATCCGACAGCCTTCGATGCCATAAGCTTGTGCTAGTTTAACAAAATCAGGTTGCTGTGCAAAAACAGAGGCAGAGCGTCGTTTGCCATGAAATGTTTCTTGCCATTGGCGGACCATTCCTAACGAACGATTATTCAACAAAACAAATTTGACATTCAAGCCATACTCATTCAAAATAGCAAATTCCTGGTTTGTCATTTGGAACCCGCCATCGCCAACAAACACCACGACCATTTTTTCTGGATGAGCAAATTGGACGCCAATTCCCGCAGGGATACCATAGCCCATCGTGCCTAGTCCGCCACTGGTGATCAACTGCTTAGGAAAGCGAAACGGATAATACTGCGCGACCCACATTTGATGCTGCCCAACATCGGTGATGACGTAAGCCTCTCCTTTGGTCAAACGCCCTACTTCTTCGATGACTTTTTGCGGTTTGATTTCTTGTGCTTGAGTGCGATCATAGCGATAAGGTTTTTCCGTCTTCCGTTTTTGACATAGATCCGACCAGGTAGACCACGTTCCTCTAGTTGGCGGATACCGTAGCATCTGTTTCAAAGCAGCCTTGGCATCGCCGACGATTGGGATCTTTGTCTCTACAATCTTGCCGATCTCCACCGGGTCGATGTCGATATGAGCAACGATGGCCTGCTTACCGAACTGACTGCCGGCAGTCGCTAAGCGATCATCGAAGCGAGAGCCGATATTGATAATCAAATCGGCTTCTGATAAAGCCATGTTCGCCGCATACGTTCCATGCATACCGCCCATGCCCAAGAAAAATTGATGATCATTTGGCAGTAAGCCTAAGCCGAGCAACGTTGTGACTGTCGGCAACTTGTACTTGGCAATAAATGCATTTAATTCAGCCGCAGCTTCAGCCGCGATCACGCCTGCACCAGCCAGTACCACTGGTCGCTGTGCTTTTTCTAAAACGTGCATCAATTTTTCAATTTGCAGACGGGAAGGCTCTGCATTCGGTTGATAACTTTTCCTTGTGATCGGCAATGAGCAGGTTTCAGCGGTTTCTTGCAATGTAATATCTTTCGGAAGGTCGATCACAACAGGTCCCTTACGCCCAGTTGAAGCGATGTGAAAGGCTTCAGCGATCACTTTCGGTAAGTCATCCACACAACGGACTTGGTAATTGTGTTTCGTGATCGGCAACGTGATACCTAGAATATCCGCTTCTTGAAAAGCGTCTTTGCCAATTCCTGGTACGGCCACTTGCCCCGTGATAACCACCAACGGTACGGAATCGCTCATAGCATCGGCAATGCCAGTAACGACATTCGTAGCACCTGGACCACTTGTCACTAAAACGACCCCAACATTGCCAGTAGCTTTGGCATAGCCTTCAGCGGCGTGGATCGCGCCTTGCTCGTGACGCGTCAAAATATTCGGAATCGCTGCATCATATAATTGGTCATATAACGGTAAGACGGCGCCACCCGGGTAGCCAAAGATCATTTCGACGCCTTGCTCTTGCAAGCTGTCCACTAACACTTGCGCGCCAGTCCTTAGATGCGATGCTTGATAGTCGATGTTTTCCATTGCTACTCCTCCTCATCAGGTACTCGCATAATCCCGCCCGTATTCGCAGAGGTCACTAAAGCGGTATAACGTGCAAGCCATCCTTTTTTTACTTTTGAACGAAACTTCGGTCGTTCTTGCGCACGCTTGGCAAGCTCTTCTTCTGAAACTTGCAGATTTAGCGTTCGATTTGGCAAATCAATAATGATCTCATCGCCATCGTTGACTAGTCCTAATGGACCACCGGCTGCAGCTTCCGGAGAAATATGTCCAACTGCGATCCCCCGCGTCGCTCCTGAAAAGCGGCCGTCTGTAATCAAGGCGACATCTTTGCCTAACCCACGACCAACGATACTTGAGGTAGGCGCCAGCATTTCCGGCATTCCCGGCCCCCCTTTCGGGCCTTCATAGCGGATCACTACGACATGTCCTTTTTGTACGGTATGATTGTCAATTGCTGCGACTGCTTCATCATGAGAATCAAAACAGATCGCTTTCCCTTTGAACACTTGGACACTTGGATCAACCCCGCCAACTTTGATGACACTGCCTTCTGGGGCGATGTTTCCGTACAAGATCGATAGACCGCCAACTGGACTATACGGATTTTCTTTCGGATGGATGACTTCTTCGTTGTGGATCTTCGCTTCAGCGACATTTTCTCGCAACGTCTTACCGGTAACAGTCGGTCGATCGGGATGAATCGCTCCCTCGATATCACATAGCTCCCTAATGATCGCTGAAACCCCACCGGCTTCATGGACATCATGCATTGAATAGGCTGATGATGGCGCGATTTTTGAGAGATAAGGCACTCTTTTAGCGATTTCATTGACCCGTCTTAAGTCATAATCGATCTCAGCTTCATTGGCGATCGCTAAGGTATGCAGCACTGTGTTGGTGGACCCCCCCATCGCCATGTCTAAAGCGAAGGCATCATCAATAGCTTCTTTGGTCACGATGTCTCGAGGTTTCACTTGTTTTTCAACAAGATCCATCAACTTAAAGGCGGCTTGTCTAACTAGTTCTCGTCGTTCTTCAGACACGGCAAGAATCGTACCATTGCCTGGCATTGCCAATCCTAAGATTTCTAAGAGGCAATTCATCGAATTGGCAGTAAACATCCCTGCGCAGGAGCCGCAAGTCGGACAGGCATTTTGTTCCATAAACTCAAAATCTTCTTTTGTCATATTACCCGTCTTGTACGTCCCAACGGCTTCAAACATGGAAGATAAGGTTATTTGATGTCCCCGAGGATCAATGCCGGCTTTCATAGGACCGCCGGAACAAAAAATTCCTGGTACGTTGGTCCGCATGGCTGCTAAGATCATGCCAGGAGTGATCTTGTCACAATTTGGGATATAAAATACGCCGTCAAACCAGTGGGCATTGATGACGGTTTCTGCAGAATCAGCGATCAATTCTCGGCTAGGTAGCGAATATCGCATACCGATATGTCCCATCGCAATGCCATCATCTACGCCGATTGTATTGAACTCGAAAGGGATGCCGCCAGCTTCACGAATCGCTTCTTTTGCGATATCTGCTAACTCCCGTAAATGCACATGCCCAGGCACGATATCGATATAGGAATTACATATCGCAATAAATGGCTTGTTCATATCATGGATATTTTTAACTTGTCCTGTGGCATAGAGCAGACTCCTAGCTGGCGCTGCATCGATCCCTTTTTTAATTTGATCACTTCTCACACTCATCATCTCCTGCATTTTGGAATAAAAAAAAGCATCCCGGTTATAAAAAACTGGGATGCTTTGCCAGAATCCCATTTTACTTACGCAAATAGGACTCAAACAAACGGATAATTTTTGCTTCCGTGTTCTAAGTCCTGGTATCAATAATAATGACTAATAAATATTGATTAAAATTACGCATAGAAAATGGCTCCTTCATTAGAAATAGTAACGTTCTTGTAATTGTTTACCAATATACCCTTTGCAAAATCACTTGTCAACGAATTTTCTGAATTTTTTTTCAATAATGACAATTCCAAGGAACCCTTTCTCACATCAGATGTCATTTAATCGCTTGCTTCTTTTGATAAGAATGACTTTTAAATCACCTTTATTCTTGCTTGAGAATTAAAGTGTGCCAGCAACCCTTGTTTTTTTTAGACCAAAAGAAAAACAAAAAATATTTTTGAATTTTCTGACAATAATAACCGTTTCTTTTCCCATTCGATCCGCCTGCATAGTGGCAGTTCCTAGTTAGACAAAAGAAAAAACCCTTGATTACTCAAGGGTTTCTACAAGACTCAATTATTTCACTGCGTCTTTAAGAGCTTTACCTGGTTTGAATGCAGGTACTTTGCTAGCAGGGATCTTGATTTCTTCACCAGTTTGTGGGTTGCGTCCTTTGCGTTCTGCACGAGAACGAACTTCAAAGTTACCAAAGCCGATCAATTGAACTTTTTCACCGTTAGCTAAAGCGTCTTGAATTGTTGAGAATACAGCGTCTACTGCTGCAGTTGCGTCTTTCTTAGTTAAGTCAGTAGCTGCTGCAACTTTTTCGATTAATTCTGCTTTATTTGCCATGGATGGTTTCACCTCCTGATATTTTTTTTGATGTCATGCATCAACAAAAATCTTGAGTGGTCCAAGGTTTTTGTCAAATATTGATTACCATCAATATTCTGATATAACGTTATCATAAGAACCTTGTAATATCAAGGATTTTAACGTTTTTAGGGGGTTTTTTTTTGGTTTTTTCCCATTTTTCTAGAAAAGGACAGATTTCTTTGTAAAAAGAAACAAAGTATGATAAAATCTCTATTTTCTTCTGCGTGGAATGATCCGAATCGGCGTTCCTTCAAAAGTGAATGCCTTGCGGATTTGATTTTCTAAGAAACGCGCATAAGAGAAATGCATCAGTTCTTCTTCGTTGACAAAAATAACAAAAGTTGGCGGTTTGACAGCCACTTGCGTCGCATAAAAAATCTTCAAACGTTTGCCTTTGTCTGTTGGTGTTGGGTTGATCGCCACCGCATCCATAATGACGTCATTCAACAACGCAGATGGAATACGCATGTTTTGATTCATGCTGACTTCTTCGATCAACTGCGGCAACTTATTCAAGCGCTGTTTCGTCACTGCGGAAACGAAAATGATTGGTGCATAATCCAAATATTGGAATTCATCTCTGATTTCTTCTTCAAAATCACGCATCGTATTCGTTTCTTTTTTCAATGTATCCCATTTATTGACAACGATAATGATTCCACGGCCTGCTTCATGGGCATAGCCAGCGATCCGTTTGTCTTGCTCGCGAATTCCTTCTTCGGCGTTCAAGACCATCAAGACGACGTCTGAACGTTCAATGGCCCGCATTGCTCGCATGACACTGTATTTTTCAGTAGATTCGTAGACCTTCCCTTTTTTACGCATGCCGGCGGTATCGATCATGGTAAATTCTTGACCGCTTTCGCTAGTAAAATGGGTATCGATCGCATCACGAGTCGTTCCTTCGATATCTGAAACAATTACTCGCTCTTCTCCAAGAATCGCATTGATCAAGGAGGATTTCCCGACGTTTGGTCGACCGATCAAACTAAACTTGATAATGGAATCGTCTTCTTCTTCCGCTTCATTGGTAAAGTGTTTGACTGCTTCATCTAGGACATCACCGATCCCTAATCCATGACTTCCTGAGATTGGGTATGGATCGCCCAGACCTAAACCATAAAATTCATAGATATCGTTGCGCATCTCGGGATTATCAACTTTGTTGACCGCTAAAATCACGGGTTTGTTGCTTTTGTATAACAAACGAGCCACAAGCTCGTCAGCATCTGTTACTCCTTCACGAGCACTCGTAATAAAAACAATGACATCTGCTTCATCGATGGCGATTTCTGCTTGATGCTTGATTTGATCCATAAACGGCTCATCACTTAAATCGATCCCACCAGTATCGATTACGCTAAACTCACGGCCTAGCCATTCACCAGTGGCATAAATACGATCTCTGGTCACTCCTGGAGTATCCTCAACGATCGAAATTCGTTCTCCAGCTATCCGGTTGAAAATGGTCGATTTCCCCACATTCGGACGTCCAACGATCGCTATTGTTGGATTTGACATTTTTTACCCTCCATTTAAAAAAGCAGTCCTTGTACGCTGCTTCTTGTATTCAATCTTACTTAGTTTACCTAAAGCCATGGAAAGTTGCAAGCTTTCTCGGCAAACAAAAAATCAGCTTATAACAAATTCAAACATCGAATCGTTATAAGCTGATGGCATACAATTACTCTTCGTCGCTGTCTTTTAAGGCATCGCCTAAGATATCACCCATGGTAAACCCAGTTGATTCTTCTGGCAATTGATAATCATCCTCTGAAACTTCTTGTGTTTCATTGGTATTTTCTGCTTTTTCTAATGCTTTGATACTTAATGCGATTCGGTGTTCTGAAGGGTTCACTTCGAGCACTTTCACTTGCACTTCATCGCCTTCTTGTAAGACTTCATGTGGTGTCGCAATGTGTTTATGGGAGATTTGTGAAATATGGATCAGCCCTTCAACACCTGGGAAGACTTCCACAAACGCACCGAAGCTTGTCAAACGTTTAACAGTCCCAGTTAAGACACTGCCAACAGCCGCTTGCTCTTCAATATTGGTCCAAGGTCCAGGCAATGTGTCTTTGATTGAAAGAGACACACGTTCTTTGTCTGCATCAACAGATAAGATACGGACGTTGACGGTATCTCCCACAGACAAAACGTCACTCGGTTTGCCAACATGCCCATGTGAAATTTCAGAGACATGGACAAGTCCATCGATGCCGCCTAGGTCCACGAAGGCACCAAAGTCAGTCAAACGAGCTACTTTTCCTTCTACTTCTTGTCCTTCATATAAATCAGCTAGTAAAGCTTCTTTTTGTTTTGCTTTTTCTGCTTCAACAACAGCTTTATGAGAAAGGATCAAGCGGTTTTCAGAAGGCTCGATCTCAACGATTTTAAAGGTCAATGTTTTCCCTTTGTAATCTTCAAAATCCGCAACAAAATGATCTTCGACCATTGATGCTGGAACAAACCCACGAACCCCTACGTCAACCACTAATCCGCCTTTAACGACGTTGGTGACTGGTGCTTCGATGATTTTTCCTTCTTGGAAATCTTTTTCGATATCTTCCCAAACTTTTTTCGCATCTAAGCGACGTTTAGAAAGGAGATAGCTGCCATTTTCTTTGTCTTTCCCAATTGCTGAAATCACAACTAATTCTAAGACATCCCCTACTTTGACTGCTTCGTTGATGTCTTCAACAGGTAAAGTCGATAATTCTTTTGCAGGAACAACGCCTTCGACACCGGCGCCTTCGATCCCTACGATCGCTTGTTTATCCTCAATGGCCAATACCTCGCCTTTAACGATATCTCCAACTTTTACTTCTTGGAAATTGTCTAAAGCGGCTTCCATTGATTCATTTCCACTCTCAACCTGATTATTTTCAAATTCTGTCATCTCTCATGTCCTCCTAACCAACAATTCTGCAATAATTGCACTACATCTTTTAGTTTAAAATAGAATGAAAAAAAAATAAAGCGATTTCTCTTATTTTCCTAAAAAACTACGGTTTTTTCGTTGAAAAAGTCTTTTCACGTCTGTTTTCTTGCTTGCTTTCATCTTTTTCGTAGGAAAAATAAAAAAACAATGGGGAACACCCATTGTTTTCGCTAGTCGATCTTTTCTTGGATCGTTTTTTTGATCGCTTCTACGACTTGCTCGATTGTTAAACCGGAGGTGTCAATTCGAACGGCATCTGTTGCTTGTTTCAAAGGGGAGACTTCCCGATGAGAATCCAAGTAATCTCTTTGCTGAATCTCTTCTTTTAAAGTTTCATAATCGGTACCGATCCCTTTTTGCTGATTTTCTTTGAAACGGCGCTGCGCCCGTTCTTCCACACTTGCTACCAGAAAAATCTTGACTTCTGCTTGTGGTAAAACCGCCGTACCAATATCGCGGCCATCCATCACGACACCGCCATCTTTAGCGATCATCTGCTGTTGTTGGACTAGTTTTTCGCGGATCGCAGGGTATGCCGATACCTTCGAAACTGCGTTGGTTACTTCTGGCTGACGGATCGCTTCTGTGACTTGCTCTCCTCCTGCAAAGACCTCTTGACCGTGTTCAGTCGGTTCAAAAGTGATGGGGTATTGATCGATCAAAGCAGCGATCGCCGCTTCATCCTCTAATGAACAGCCGCTTTTTAAGGCCAAATACGTGATGCTGCGGTACATGGCCCCGGTATCTGTATAAATAAACCCTAAATCATTGGCGATGATTTTTGCCACGGTACTTTTCCCAGATGACGCCGGACCATCAATAGCGATGTTGATTTTTTTCATTTTTCTTACTCCTCGTTTCCCAACGATGTGTATTCCTTCATCGTTTCTGCTTATCGTTCACCTTGGCTTCTTCCTACCAAGAAAAAAAACCGCCAAAGCGGTTTTTTATTTAATTCGTAATGTGTCGCCAGGGTATAGCATGTAGTTGTTTGGATCAATCCCATTTAATTGATATAGGGTTTCAACTGAGATGCCTGTACGGGCTGCCACTTGTTCAGGACCTTCACCTGCTTGCACCGTCGTGTATTCCTCGGTACCAGTCGCTCCTTGCCCTTGATTATTTTGCGTAGTGTCTTGCCCTGCATTGTTTTCCTGTTGAGCCGGCTCACTACTACTTGATGGCGTTGTTGAAGCTGGTGCAGAACTGCTACTGCTTGATGAAGAACTTGATTCACTTGTTGACGAACTCGTTTCACTTGTCGATTCAGCAGTTGATGATTCCGTTGTTGATGACTCGGTTGTCGAAGATTCTGTCGTACTTTCTACTGTACTGCTTGAACTTGCTGCGGTCGGGGCATCACTGTTATGATTCAATACCCAAATACCGGCACCAACCGGAATTGCCACGATCAAGAAAAGCAAAACTAAAACGATCGTCAAAAAGAGTGAATTCCCACGCTTTTGTTTTCTTTGTTGGGATCTTGATGCAGAATCATCGTATTCTGTATCATATATTGGTTGTTCCCACGGTTCTTGATTTTCTGAATTGTAGTCATTGTCTTTCTTGCTCACTCGTATTCCCTCCTAGTTTCCTTCCGATGTATTATACCATAGGTAAATAAAAACTGTCCTGCAAAATACGATTCAATTTATATCTTTAAAAATTTTTATTAAACGTTCTTGCCAATGAAGGATGACTTTTTTTTCTAAAAGCTCTTCTTCCACTGCCAATTCGATCCCGTCATTGTCGCAACAATAAGGATTTGCTGATGCTTCTTCCCCAAAGTGCGCCAATAAAAACTGGCGACGACAGCCGGTAAAATGAATATAAGCCAACATTTTTTGTAATTGTTCTTGCTTTTGCTGTTCGTTTTGTTTTAGCGTTTCCAGCCAAAACGCAGCCCCCAACTCCTTCATCTTCTTCTGCCATTTTTCTTGCAGCGGTGTCAAAGGTCCTTTCATCTTTTTCTGATCCATTCGTTCTAAAGCACGGCGTTCTTCTTTGTTTTCTCGCTGAAAGAAGTAGTGAATCTGCTCATCGTGTTCCTGATAAAGCAAGATCGCACTGCTTTGTTTGCCATCGCGGCCTGCTCGACCGATTTCCTGACTGTAGTTTTCCAGCGAATCAGGCAAGTCATAATGGATCACAAAACGAATATCTTCTTTATTGATCCCCATCCCAAACGCATTGGTTGCGACGAGCAATTTTAGTTTATTCTGAGAAAACTGCTGCTGCAACGTTTTTCTTTGATCGCTCGCTAGACCACCATGATAATAGCCTACCGAATAGCGCTGACGCAGTTTGTTATAGACTTCTTCGACTTTGCTTCTTGTGGAACAATAGATGATCCCAGCCCCGCCTAAGCGGCTGAGATAGTCTGCTAATGCCGCATCTTTGTCTGACGTTTTCTCTACGAACAAGCCGATATTGCTGCGGTTCATCGAATAACGGTAGACATTGGCATTCTTTGCTAACAACACTTGCCGAATATCTGCTTCGACTTGCGCCGTAGCAGTAGCCGTCAATGCTAATGTGACGGGTGTCTTCAAACGTTTTTTTACTTCACCAAGCTGCAAGTACTCTGGTCGAAAATCAATGCCCCATTGGGAAACACAATGAGCTTCATCCACCACGAGCATAGCGATCTTAGCTCGTTCGAGTTGCTGCAAAATGGCTTCTTGCACGATCATTTCTGGACTTAAGAACAAAAATTTGTACTGCGATAAATGCTGCATCACATAGTGACGATCGGTAGGGTCTAGTTGACTATTAAACGCAATCGCGCGTTTTTCCCCTTGCTTTTGTAGGCCATAGACTTGATCTTCCATTAAAGAAACAAGCGGTGAGATAATGATTACGATGCCATCTATGAGGTACCCTGGCAGCTGATAACAGAGACTTTTGCCATTCCCGGTAGGCAAAATCGCTAACGTATCTTGCTGCGCTAAAACACTTTCGATGACTTCTTTTTGTCCTTGACGAAATGTTTTGAAGCCAAAGTACTGATTCAGTGCGTTTTCTAACATCGAATCCCCCGTTTCTGAGCAATCTGTAACAAACGGATCGTCAAAAAATCAGTCGTAAGAAGCTCCTGTAATTCTTGATAGCTGTTTTTCCAAGAAGTTTCTGGCAGCTTATTCATCAATGATGTATCAAAGCGCTGATACGGAAATGTCAGATCAAGCAGTGCCCACTCAATCAAATGATCATTAACGGTTCCTCGTTTGATCCTTCTTTTTTCCATGATCTGCTCAACAGAAGCTCCTTGCAAGAACAATGCACGACTTTCCAGCATACTTTGATTCAGATTCCTATTTAGAAAAGGCGACAATCCTTGAAACAGAACCATCTGAGACTCTTTTTCAACCAGGGCTAAAAATTGATGGATCGCAGCTCCTACATAAAGATTGTCCCAAGGCTTACCTTGTACAGATTCTGGCAAAAGTTGGAAAAACGCCTGCCCCAGAAGATCGGGACCAGATAAGGTGCCTGCTAAAAAATCTGCGACTTCTGCGGGAAGTTGGGCAAAAACTGCCGAAAGTTCTCGATGAGTGATCTTTTTGATTTCAGGGTATTGATGGATCAGTCGACGCACAGGTTCTGTATATAAAGGCGTGTTCTCAACAGGAATATACTGATTGGTCACCCCTTGATATGCAGCTGCTTGGACCAGCAGTCGAACAAAACGCCACGCCTCCTCCGTCGTTCGTCCATACCGAAAATAATCCGTATGATGCAACAACATTTCTTTTGACTGTTCATAATTTGCAGCGGTCCTTTTGAGCAGCAGACCATCTGAATCTCGACTTAGCATCCCTTGTTGGATCAAGTCAGCGATCGTCTGTTGATACTCCCTCTCATTCAACTGTGGCAACGCTTGAAAAAGACCTAATCGATCATAAAAAAAGGCATAACTCAAGACAGAGCTAGTGCGCTTACCAATGAGAATTTGATAAAGTGTCGATGGACGCAACTTGTCAGTATCAGAAAACAGCGCTAAAATAAAAGAATCCATATCTTCCTCCCAGAAAGGACTAAAAAATGTCACAACGCTGTAAAATTGTTCCTGAGCGCTGCATTGCTTGTGGACTATGTGCGATCTATGCTCCCGAGATCTTCGATTATGATGAAGATGGGATCGTTTTATTTGCCCAAGAACCGAGTGCACGGCAACAGTTTATCATAGAAGAACAACAAGAAAAAGTCAAAACTGCTTATCGCAAATGCCCCACCAGAGCGATCCTTATAGAAAAATAAAAAAGTCGACCTGCCATTAACAGACCTTTCGTCTGCCACAGCAAGTCGGCTCATTTTTTATTTTCCTATAGCAGAATGATGGGGCTGCTTACGAGCCAACCATGGGAGCAGTTTGGCATGTAGTGCTAAAAAGACGGCACTGACGATCGCTCCTTTAACCAAATTGAAGGGTAAAATCCCGATCGCCACATATTGCGGCAAAGACATCCCTAAAAATTGATCGGCTGTGACCCCGAAAAAGCGTAGATAAAGCGGTGTGATCACAAATAGGTTCGCCACACTCATAAAAATCGTTACCGACAAGATACCGCTGATGACACCAACCATTTTGTTTTTGGTGTGGATACCTTTGCGGAAAAAGTAGTACATTGGCAAAGTAAAGGCACATGATGCTAAAAAGCTTGCCGTATCTCCCACCATATCAGCAGGTGAAAAACCAGATAAGAACAAATGCAGGACCGAACGAATGAAGGCAGTCACTACCCCACTCCAAGGACCAAATAAAAACATCATGATCATCACGGGAATATCACTAAAATCGATCTTTAAAAAGCTGAATGCCGGAAAAATTGGAAAAGCGATAAATTGCAAAATTGTTCCCATAGCAGCACACATGGCGATCGTCACCATTTTTCTTGTTTTGTTGTTCATCAGTATAAATCCTCCTAAGTTCAGGATTCCTCTTCAAACGAACCTATTAAATTTCCTCGGCTTTCTTGTCGGCGCCAGACAAAAAATGCCCTCTTTTTTCCACAGGGAAAAAAGAGGGCATTCGAAATAGCCATAAGCAAATCAAATACGCTCTATCTTCTTTATCCAGACTGTACTGTCGGTATCGGAATTTCACCGATTCAGCTATTTCCGAAGAAATAGGTCGTGGACTATAACCACCGGTCGGGAATTGCACCCTGCCCCTGAAGACGAACCTTTATTCTATTTATTACATGTTCTATTATACACAAAATCTAAAAATTAACAATAGTTACGTTTTCAGATACTTTTCAACTATTTTGCACTGTTTTTCAGCTGGCTGACTTCTTTCTTCGACAACTCTCGGTATTCCCCTGGACGAAGACCTTTTAAATCTAACGGACCATAGTTTTCCCGTTTTAGTTTTTGCACAGGCAAACCAACTGCTTTTAGCATGTTTTTGACTTGATGATTGCGACCTTCGTGGATCGTCAATTGCACAATACTAGATTGTGCCGTTTGGTCTGTCGATAAGATTTCAAAGCGAGCAGGCGCGGTCTTACGCCCTTCGATCCGAATTCCTTTTGTCAATGGGAGCAGTTGCTTTTTATCCGCAATGCCTTTGACCTTGGCAACATACACTTTTTCGACTTCGTGTTTTGGATGCATCAGTGTCTGTGATAATTCCCCATCATTTGTCAGTAGCAGCAAACCGGAGGTATCATAGTCCAAGCGGCCGACTGGATACACCCGTTCAGGGACTTCAGCAAAATAATCCAAAACGACTTTGCGTTTTTTATCATCTGTTACAGCTGAGATCACGCCACGAGGTTTATAGAACAGATAATAGACATGTTGTTCTTGTTCG
Source organism: Enterococcus sp. AZ149 (assembly GCF_051714285.1). Taxonomy (NCBI): domain Bacteria; kingdom Bacillati; phylum Bacillota; class Bacilli; order Lactobacillales; family Enterococcaceae; genus Enterococcus; species Enterococcus sp. AZ149. The sequence continues at coordinate 1,114,540 of NZ_JBIORO010000001.1, read as the reverse complement.
ATCGGAACGCCGTCCACTTCAACGACGTCTTTTGAACCGACTTGGACCCCTAATTCTTTGATTACTTGTCCATTGACTCGCACACGGCCTTCGGTTATCAATCCTTCAGCTTTTCTTCTTGAGGTGATGCCGGCATGGGCAATCACTTTTTGCAAACGTTCCATCTTCATTCTCCTTCTGTTTCTGCTTGTTTGTAGCGGTCGTAAAAAAGATCAAACGGTGCATCTTCTTCAAGTTCATCTTCCATTGATTGGATGTCAGGCAATTCAGCCAAACTTTTTAAGCCAAAATAATCCATAAAGTATTCCGTCGTACCGTATAGGATCGCTCGTCCTGGTCCGTCCACGCGTCCCTTTTCTTCAATCAGCCGCTTTGCCACCAGTTTTTGGACAGAACCGCTGGATTGAACGCCGCGAATCTCTTCTACTTCCATCCGAGTGATCGGTTGCTTATAAGCAATGATCGACAAAGTTTCCAAAGCGGCTTGCGACAATGAACTCCCCATCGGTGATTCGGCGTATTTCTTCAATAAAGGGGCAAATTGCTTTTTAGTGGTTAAAATAAAATGATTGCCAACTTCTAGAATATGCAACGCGGTATGTTCATTTTCTTCATATTGCTGATTTAGTTCCTGCAAATGCTGATAGACACTGGCAGTATTACTTTTGACTAAATAACTCAGTTCTTCAAGTCCGATCCCCTCATCACCGACGACGAATAAGATCGCTTCTAATTCACTATATTTACTCATCTTCTTTACCTGTTGGATAGAGCAGAATCGACGCATAATTGTCTGATTGCTCTACTCGAATCGTTCCTTTTTTCATTAATTCTAACAATGCCATAAAGGTTACCACAACTTCTGTTTTATTGTAAGAAGTAAAAAACGAATCAAAGCTGCGGCCTTTTTTAGCACTCACATGTTGCATCTCCAACTGAATCGCCGCCATCTTTTCATCGATGGTGCTTTCATCAGGAGAAATCTTGGTTTCTAGTACTTGGCGATTTTTCTTTTTCTCGATCATTTTTTGAAAAGCCAAAAAGAGATCGATCGTGTTGAATTGATTGGCTCTTAATTGATCTTCTTCCTCTTTGTATTCATCGACATCCATCGGATCTTTCGTGTAATACAAACTGCGCTCTTCCGCTTTTTCTGAAAGCTGTTCGGCTGCGTACTTAAATTTTCGGTATTCTAGCAGTTGTGCCACCAGCATATCCCGCGGATCTTCTTCGTACTCTTCGACTTCAGCAATCAACTCTTGTTTAGGCAACAGCATCTGGCTTTTGATCGCCATCAAAGTCGCCGCCATGACTAAATACTCTCCAGCGACTTCTAATTCTAAAATTTTCATGGCATGGATGTACTGCATGTATTGTTCGGTGATGGTAGCAACTGGAATATCATAAACATCGATCTCCAGTTTTTTGATCAAATGAAGCAGCAAATCCAACGGTCCTTCAAAGACAGCTAATTTTATTTTGATTTCTTCCATTCCATCCTCGATTTCTAGGCGCGCGGAAAGTGCTGCTTGTACACTTCCGTCATCCGTTTCTTCGTTATATGCGTGTAAATCTGAGTGGTCGAGATATCTGCGTGCCCTAGCAACTCTTGAACCGTTCGTAGATCTGCCCCGTTTTCTAATAGATGGGTCGCAAAACTATGGCGCAGCGTATGGGGAGTCACATTCTTGGTGATCCCAGCTTGTCGAACCAAGGCTTTTAAATTTTTCCAGATCCCTTGACGAGACAGTTGCGTACCATGGTTGTTTACAAACAGATGGCTTTCATCCGGCGTTTTTCTCGTCAAATACGGACGCGCATCGCTGAGATAGGTTTCGATCCATTGAATCGCTAAGTCCCCTAATGGAACGATCCGTTCTTTGTCGCCTTTTCCGGTTGTTTGCAACAATCCCATACTTAAATGCAGATCGTTTAATTTTAACCCGATCAACTCACTGACGCGCAAGCCCGTCGCATACATCACTTCCAAAATCGCTCGGTCACGGATGCCCAAAACTGCTCGCGTATCCGGTGTTTCGATCAACCGCTCCACTTCTTGTAAACTCAAGGTATCAGGCAGCTTCTGCTGTTTTTTTGGTGAATCAATATGCTGCATTGGATCATGATCGGTAAACCGTTCTTGACGCAAAAATTGATGGAACCTTCGCAAACTGGAAACCATCCGAATCACGGTTGCCGAGGATTTTCCCGCTTCTTGCAGACTTTGCAAAAAAGACAAAACGATCACTCGGTCGATCTGCTGCCACTGAGTGACTTGTTTTTTTTGTAAAAACGCAAGATACTGTTGCAGATCTCGCTGGTAGCTGGCACGGGTATTTTGGGATAGCCCGCGCTCAATGGTCAAATAATGAAGATAATCAATGATTTGTTCGTTCATGGGCTTCCTCTACTTTCAGCTTTTTTATCATATCAAATTCTGGCTCGTTAAGATAGTAGCTTGCCAATAAAAAAGAGGCATCTACCCGTATCTTTTGCCCAAGGAAACACCCGAATCATAGCAGATTTTTCGGTTTCTTTCAAATCGGAAAAAAGAGCACTCTTCCTATTGGAAACCATCTGACTATCATTCGGGTGATAACAAACGTTTATTTAAGATCGCCAAAGTACAATCACTCGGCTTTGCTTTGGCACTTTTGACAGACACCATGAAAGGTCAACCGATGATCCTTTACTAAAAAATGGTACTTTTGTTCAACGATCTCTTCGACACTGCCCAGCAGATCCTCTTCGACTTCTTCAATATTGCCGCATTCCAAACACAACAAGTGATGATGAAAGTGTTTGGCACCTTCTTTACGTAGATCATAGCGAGCGACACCGTCATTAAAGCTGACTTTATCGACAATTTTCAGATCCGTTAAGATCTCCAATGTTCGATAGACGGTTGCCAAGCCAATCTCAGAATTTTTTTTTCGCACAAAAAAGAAAATCTCTTCTGCGGATAAATGGTCTTTCTCATTTTCTAATAAGACCAACAACGTCGCTTCTCGCTGAGGAGTTAATTTAAACCCCGACTCGTGCAATTGTTTCTTGGTCTTTTTTAACGCTGCTGTTGTGTTCATAGTTGCCTCCGTATGCCGTTAATTTATAACGATTCTAATCTGAGTGAAAATCACTCAAGACAAACATTGTAATCATTATAAATTAGAACGATAAAAGAAACAAGTATTCTCAATTAGGTTTTTTGATAAGAATCGTAAAGCCGTCTTTTTGCTCAATCAAACGCTGTTTCATCAAGGTTCCTAATGCCCGTTTAAATTGGCCTTTACTAATACCAAATGTTTGCAAAATCTCTTCTGGGGCTGATTTGTCGGTGAAAGGAATTTTGTTCTCAGGTGCTCGTTCTAAAAAGGTTAGAACCATGGCGGCATCATTTGAGATCGCCTCGTGGGCTCTTGGTTTCAATGAAAGGTTCAAGACACCATCTGGACGAATCCCAATCACTCGCCCTTTGACCACTTCCCCAAGGCGCGGCTCTTGATACCGTTCTGATGGATGGACGAAGCCAATATAAAAATCATCCGTCAGCAAGTAAGTACCCGCTAACTTCAAACGGTACACGCTACCTGTAACATCTTGATTCTTCATTTGCTCCGTACCATTTTTGCTCAATGCCTTAAAAATTTTCTCATCTGCTAATGAAGCCCAAATACGCTCTTTGTCATCGACCCGCAAGCTGACCATCAAACGGTCGCCTTTTTTGGGCCAAAGTTCCCGCATTGTTGGCAATTCATCTAATGAAACCACCATATCTTTGTCTTTCAAACCGATATCGACGAAAACGCCTAAGTCGCGACGGCTTCCTGTGACTGTACCAAAGGCATAATGCCCTTTGCGGCTTTTCGGAATATTCGTAGTGAGCACATTTTCTTGCTTTTGATTTTGATAGCCAAACCCTTCGACGGCTTCACCTAAATGATGTTCGCCTTCTTCCTTGGCTAGTCGGAAGGTAACCCCGCCTTTTTGAACAAAATAATTCTGTTCGTTTTCATCAATGATCAATCCGCTGAATACGGATGCTAATAAGTCTTTCATCTATTCTCTCCTTTTTCTTTAAAACTGCTCGTTCCTATAAAAAGAAACGCAACAGCGCCATAGCAATAACGCCTGTGATAACGATTTTCATCAAATCTTTGGTATAATACCCCACCAATAATGCCGGGATACAGGCAATGGTTTCTTTAACTTTCAAAATGGGGAATTGGCCTTCACGAAAGGTCAGTAAATTTTGCACCAACAATGCCGCCAAAATACACAACGGTAAATAACTCAAAAAAACGGTGAAAGTTTCCGGGAAGACGAGCTTCTTAGAAAATAAAAAAGGAACGATCCGCGGAAGCCAAGTAACCAATCCACATACTAGCATCAGTATAACAAAATTAGTCATGGTGTGTCACCGTCCCAACCAAACATCCTGCCAGTGTCGCCGCAATTACCGCAATCTCTGCGGTCGAAAAACGCATAAATAAAATCAAGGTCCCCACAACTGTCCCTAGTATCAAGAGCGTTTGCTGGGTTTTCTTCTTAAGCGGTCGCTCTACTTGAAATAAAAAAAGACCAACAAACATAGCTACTAAGGCAAAATCTAAGCCTAACGCTTCTGGATCTGGAATAAAGGAACCCAATAAACCACCCAAAAACGTCGCAAAAATCCAACTCAAATAAGCCATTACGTTCAACCCGTGGGTCCATTTTGCTGTGACTGGTTTGTCTTGTTGCAATGCCGTCGTCAAAACGCCATAGGACTCATCAGTCAAAAGTGTCCCGATACCAATGGCAGAAAGCAACGGTGTCTTTTTAAAATAGGAAGCTACTGACAAACTCATTAAAAAGTGTCGTAAATTCACTAAAAAAACTGTTGCGACGATTGTCATGAAAGGTGCTTGAATCGCTAGTAAGGCGCAAATGATAAATTGAGCACTGCCAGCATAAACAATAATAGACATTAAAATAATTTCTAGAATAGACAACCCAACGCCTTTTCCCACAACCCCCATTGCAAAACCAATGCCCAGGTACCCAAGAATCGTTGGTACACAAGCAATGACCCCGTCTTCAAACCGATCATATCTCTCAATTTTCTGCACAAAAACCCCTCCTTGTTTGAACGATTATCTCTCATCATATCGAAAACAAGGAGGGGAAACAAGTATTTTTCACATGTGCATGTAATAACTCTGAAAATTTTCTAGTGTCTCAGGAGACTTAGCGAACGGTGTGATCGTTCCCATTGCCTCTGAAATAGCCAGTTTTGGCGTTTACCGTAAATAAGTATAGCGGGAACGCTGAATCATCCGTTCCTTTAAGCAAGCTGCCTTGGGCATTTGTCGCATAAAAATTGTAATAGCCTTCACCATTGACGATTCGTACACGTTCAAAAGTATAGCCGCCTTCTACCACATAACCGCGAGCAATCGCTGTGGCGATGATTTTTTCTTGGACACCATCTGCCCACACCCAGGCGCTATTGTTTACATCATTCAAATCACTTTGGCGGGCTGGAATAATTGGCTGATTGTTGGTATTTGTTGGTGTATCCGGCGAAAGCACATACTCTTCTTCAGAAGTACTTTGCGCGGGCGTCGCAGCGCTTGTAGATCCGCTGCTCGAAGCGGAAGCGTTGTTCTCGGAAGCCGCCGCTTGTGCTGCTTCTTGGGCAGCTTGTTGTTGCGCCGCTGCTTGTTGGGTAGCTGTTTCACGCTTCGTCAAGGCAGTATCGACTTTACGTAGTTCCGTCGTAAGACTTTCAACCAGTGAATCGATTGGCAAAGCTTGGATTTTTTTCATCAAGGCATTGTAGTTCTCACGAGTGACACTCGCCGGTGCTTCACCGTCACCACTTAAAGCCACCATGCTCTTCACTGCATTTTGAACTTCCTCGATCGCGCTGAACTCTTTTTGTCCCATGTCGATGGCTTGATTGATCAACTCATCAAAGGCATCCCCATTCTCACGCTTCGCCATTGTGACAGCAGTCGCTTCTTTCAACGAGACTTCTTCCAACTGATCCTCCACAACTGCAGGACTGCTGAAATAGCTATTGATCTCTGTCAAAGCTGCTAATTTGTCAGCAATTGTCTCTGCTTCTTGTGACAAGATATCGTATCGTTCGTGGTCTTGAAAATCTGCCAACTGATTCGTCACAGCCGTCAGCTGTTCTGCTGTTTTGTCGCTTTTAATGAACACTCGCTCATCATTTGTATAAAAATCATTCAACTCATTTTCGATCTGATCGAGTGTACGGTTTTCCTGCGCCAGTTGCGTTTCTCGGGCAGTTTCTTGTTGCTGCTGTTGATAGTAATAAGCCCAACCACCACCCGCTGCCACTAACAAACAAGCCGCTGTAATATAGAGTGCTTTGCGAGGGCTCTTCTTGCTTTCACTGGAAGAAGATGTTTCTTCTTCAGCAGTCGCCTTTTGTGGCGTTTCATCCGCTGCGGTGATTGGTTCAGGAATTGGATCGATGACTGGTTCTGGCTGCTTCTCAGCTTCTTCAATAACTGGCTCCGTCACCACTTCCTCCTCGCTTGACGGCAGAGGTTCCTCGCTGGCTTGCATCTGACTTTCCTCTTCAGCAGAGGAAAGATCAATGGCGGTTTCTTCTGCTTCTAGAGCAGCTGCTGCCTTTGCTTCTTCATCAAGTTTGTGCTGTCGGATATAAGCGGCCAAAATCTCAGAGTCATGCTGTTCATCCGTACTCAGTGCATCGGTCTCATTAACTTCTTCACTGGCTGAAATTGTGTGTTCTTCTGTAGACTCAGAGTTTTCCACTGTTTTTGGTTCTTGTTTAGACTCTGATTCAAGTGTTGTTTTTTGCTCATCAGAAAAAGCCTCTTGCTGTGCAAGGTCGATCGTTTCTTCATTCGAGGATGGCCGATCGCCTAAGTGCTCCTCCATTTTTCCAATCGGAACATTTTTAAAGTCAGACCAGCGAATATCATCGTTTTTGTTTTGTAGCTCTTCTGGCGTAACGGAAGAGTCAGATGATGGTTCCTGTTCATTCTCCTTTGCTTGGTTCCATTGAAACCCGCAATTGGGACAAACGGGTGTTTCTTCTATTGCTTGAAATCCACATTCAGGACATGTCTTCTTCATTGATTCAAACTGACTCCTTTTGTTTTTTGCATTTCCTTCTATGAAGCAGTACCCTACCAGATCAAACGCTTGATGCGCCCACTGCTTCCTATTTCAAAGACCGACAAATAATGGGTCTTTTTTCGCATTTCTTTTTTATTACTCAATTGTGCAGATGCACAAAATTAAATTTATCACATTCTAGGCAATTAGCCAACACTTGCTTGGTTACGTTTTTATTAAGTTCTTTACTTATCCTATGGAGAGATGACAAAACCTGAACAAAAAAGACTTTCCAAAGGGGGTCTTTGGAAAGTCAATAAACCTTAATTATTCTAAGAAATCTTTCAATTGTTTTGAACGAGATGGGTGGCGTAGTTTCCGTAACGCTTTTGCTTCAATCTGACGAATCCGTTCTCTGGTTACCCCAAAGACTTTGCCGACTTCTTCTAAGGTCCGAGTACGGCCATCATCGATTCCGAAACGCAAGCGTAGCACATTTTCTTCACGGTCAGTTAACGTATCCAATACATCTTCTAATTGCTCTTTCAAAAGCTCATAAGCCGCATGCTCTGCCGGACTTGTAGCATCTTGGTCCTCAATAAAATCACCTAGATGAGAATCATCTTCTTCACCGATTGGTGTTTCTAATGAAACGGGCTCTTGAGCGATCTTCAAGATTTCACGAACTTTTTCCGTTGGCAAATCCATTTCTGCGCCGATTTCTTCTGGTGTCGGTTCGCGTCCTAAGTCTTGCAATAATTGCCGTTGGATACGAATCAATTTGTTGATGGTTTCCACCATATGCACTGGGATCCGAATGGTTCGAGCTTGGTCAGCGATGGCACGAGTGATCGCTTGACGGATCCACCAGGTCGCATAGGTCGAGAATTTAAACCCTTTGCGATAATCAAATTTCTCAACGGCTTTCATCAAGCCCATGTTTCCTTCTTGGATCAAATCAAGAAATTGCATTCCCCGACCCACATAACGTTTGGCGATGCTGACTACCAAACGTAAGTTGGCTTCTGCCAAACGCTGTTTCGCTTCTTGGTCGCCTTCTTCGATTTTCAGAGCGAGAGCCACTTCTTCTTCTGCGGTCAAAAGCGGTACCCGACCGATCTCTTTCAAGTACATCCGCACAGGGTCATTGATTTTCACACCAGTCGGTGCAGACAAATCTTCTTGAGGTTGGGTTTCTTGTCGTTTTTCATTACTCTTTAAACTATGGACTGAAGGCTCTCCATTTTCATCCACGACACTGATGCCGGAATCCTCCAGTTTTTGAATTAGTTTGTCCATTGCATCAGCATCCAAAGTATAAGGCGTTGCTAAACGATTGGTAATGTCATCGTAAACAACTTGCCCCTTTGTTTTGTTTTCTCGGATGTATTCGGCAACTGCTTTGTCATACGTTTTTTTTGTTTCTTCTGCCATGAAAGAAAGCCCCTTTCAGTTCGCTATTTAGCTTGTTTCAACCGTTTGGTCAAATCAATGATTTCGATTGCAAGTTCAAGTTCTAATTGCTGGTTTCCTATTTGTCTTGCTTCTTGCTGCTGGATTCGTTTTTGATTGATTTCTTCAGCAATGCCCGACTTTTGAAAGACCTGCAGAATGTCCTGAAATTCTTGTTCAGTCCCTTCCTCAGAAGCTTTAAGATCTGCAATATCGATCACCATTTTTTTCATTGAATCTTCTTTTAAAAAATCTAAGAACTTTGCTAAAACAAAGTGTTCTTCTGTTTCCATATACGCATCAAACAGCAGATACAGTTGTTGATAACGATCATGAATAAAGGATATACCACTCGCTCGAAAGCGATGGTTTAACGTACTGTCATGAAACAAACGGTACAATAATAATTCTTGCGCTTTTTCCACCTGTGTTTTGGGCTGCTGCCGTGTAGGCGGCGTAAAGACCACAGGGGTGTCTGTTGGCGGCGGTGGCGCTACATCTTGCATCGTCCGTTGCTCTTGCCGGTTTTGCTTGAGCTGCTGCTGCAAGGTCTCACGACTCAAATTGAACTCTGTAGACAACTGAGTCAAATAGCGGTCTTGCTCCAACAAAGAATCCACACGCTGCAATTCATTTAAAACAACTTGGACATAGTCCAGTTGCTCCTTCTCATTGGCTAAATTGCGATTCATCCGATGATAATCCATCTTGAAGGCAAAAACGGTTTCTTTGCCGTGGACAGCTAGTTTATAAAAAGCTTCTGTCCCATATTTGCGCAAATACTCATCTGGGTCCATCCGTTCCGGCACTCGCACCACAGATAATTTCAAACGACTATTGTTTTGCAGAAGCTCGATCCCGCGGTTTGTCGCTTCAACCCCTGCACTATCTCCATCGTAACAAAGAATCACTTCTTGTGCCACTCGCTCGATATGGGCGATCTGCTGATTGGTCAAGCTGGTCCCCATTGAGGCGATCCCATTTTCGATTCCTGCCTGCCAAGCGGCGATCACGTCCATAAATCCTTCAAATAAATACACTTGGCCATCTTTGCGCATCGCACGGCGTGCTTTGTCAAAGTTGAACAGAACCTCGCGCTTGTTGAAAAGGATCGTTTCTGGACTATTTAAATATTTCGGCTGGTCTTGATCACCAACTTTTTCGCTTGCTAGCCAACGACCAGAAAAACCAATTGTTTTTCCTTGAGGATTACGGATCGGAAACATGATTCGTTGGTAAAAGCGGTCTGCCAATGAGCCATCGTTTCGTTGAACAAAGAGCCCTGTATCAGGAAAAAATTCAGCTTTGGCTTGTTCATTCAAAAAGACTTTCTCCAAAAACGAGCGTTCATTCGGCGCAAAACCAATATTGAATTCTTCGATCAATGCCATCGTCAATCCGCGATCCAATAAATAATCAAGCGCTTCTTGGCCAGCAGCCGTATTCACCAACATGTGATGATAGACCTCGGCGGCTTTTTCATGCAGCGCAATCAATTGACTCGTTTGTGAGGTCGCTTCATTGATGCCTTCTGATTGCTGGTATTGCGGATCAAGAGGAATATCGTTCATTTCTGCTACTTTGACGACTGCTTCAGGAAAACTGATGCCTTCAAGCTCTTGCAAAAAACCGTAAACATTGCCCCCACGACCGCAACCAAAACAATGAAAAATTTGTTTGTCTTCTGCAACGGAAAAAGAAGGTGATTTCTCATTATGGAAGGGACACAAACCAAAATAATTCTTTCCAGATTTCTTTAACTGGACATACTGTCCCACGATATCAACAATATTGCTACGTTCGCGAATGTCGTCAATGATCGTTTGAGGAATTCGTGCCATCCACTCACCTCCATTTGGTAAGTATTCATCGTTTACTAGGTAAAAAAACGCACTAATAGGTATCAGTGCGAAGAATAATTAGACGGAATCACTCATAATGATTTTACCATATTCTATTTGTATTTCAAGCTTTTTTACTTCAGTTATTTTGTGACGATCAGGAAAAGAACCCTGCCGTAACATCGATTTTCCATCGGTTCAATTTTATTAGATCCGCATAGAACATGTTGCCGCCATTGTGATACAAATGACCGCCATTATAAAAGACCGATTGGATGCCCCAATAACGATAGGTTTGTTCTGTATCATTGCCTAATAACGGGGATAAAACCTCTCTGGAATATGTTTCTGCTAATTCTAAGGTGTTCACGCCACCCCGTTCAGCGACATAATCAATATAATCTGTACCAAAATTATAAGCCTGGACTGCGGTCCAAAGATCACAGTTCATTTGCTCTGATTTTTCGATCAACTCGGCTAAATAAGAAACCCCTTGTTCGATGCTTTGTTCTGGCGTATCAAATTGGTTTTGTTTTCCATATACACTTTCAGAACTTTGCATCGGATCATTGCCTTGTCCTTTTGACTCCGTCAGCATGATACTCATTGCTAAAGACTGATATTCAGAGATGTCGTGGGCTTGTGTCTGCTGTGCGATTTCCGCTTCATACGCATAGACAGCTTTCAATGCCGTGTAGTTTCGATAGCCCCAAACCCCTGCTCCAATCAGCAGCACCAAGAGTGCAAGCTTCAGTACAAATCCTAGGAAACGTCGAATTTTTCTCATCAAATACATCCCATCTTTTCTAAGTCAGAATCTATCGTACTATGAAATGAACAGGCTGACTAGAATTTTTTCTCTCCTAAAAAATCCTTAATAAAATCACAAGATTATTTAGAAAAAAACAAGCAATCCTAAGCTGATGAAGGAATTGTTGCTGGTTTGACATGAAAAAGGAAACAGTGCTCCTTCAGAAAATGGAAGCACTGTTTCACTGTTTTTTATTTTTCGATCGTGGTCACGATACCAGAACCAACTGTTCGTCCACCTTCACGAATGGAGAAGGTCGTTCCATTTTCCACAGCGATTGGATGGATCAATTCCACATCGATCGTTACGTTGTCACCAGGCATAACCATTTCCGTTCCTTCTGGTAAAACGATATTCCCAGTTACGTCCGTTGTACGGAAGTAAAATTGTGGGCGATAGTTATTAAAGAATGGGGTATGGCGACCGCCTTCTTCCTTTGTCAACACATAGACTTCTGCTTGGAATTTCGTATGTGGTGTGATGGAACCTGGTTTTGCTAACACTTGGCCCCGTTCAATTTCATCCCGGGTGATTCCCCGTAATAATACCCCTACGTTATCACCAGCTTCCCCAAAGTCCATCGTCTTACGGAACATTTCTACTCCTGTCACGACTGCTTTTTGTGTTTCAGGTTTGATTCCGACGATTTCTACTTCATCACCGACTTTTACTGTTCCGCGATCGATCCGACCGGAAGCAACGGTTCCCCGTCCAGTAATTGAAAAGACATCTTCGATCGGCAATAATAATGGTTTATCAGTGTCTCGTTCAGGTGTTGGGATATATTCATCTACCGTATCCATCAGCGTTAAGATCGCTGCTTCAGCCTCTGGGTCACCTTCCAAGGCTTTTAAGGCAGAGCCTTTGATCACAGGAATGTCATCACCTGGAAAATCATATTCAGTCAGCAATTCTCTGACTTCCATTTCAACTAAATCGATCAACTCATCATCATCGACAAGGTCTGTTTTATTTAAAAAGACGATCAAATGTTTCACACCCACTTGACGAGAAAGCAAAATATGTTCACGGGTTTGCGGCATTGGGCCATCTGTCGCTGATACGACCAAGATTGCGCCGTCCATTTGGGCAGCCCCTGTAATCATATTTTTCACGTAATCCGCGTGTCCTGGTGCATCGATATGGGCATAGTGCCGTTTTTCTGTTTCGTATTCTACATGGGCAGTATTGATGGTGATACCACGTTCGCGTTCCTCAGGAGCCGCGTCGATACTTGCGTAATCTTGCGGATTGGCAAGTCCTTTTTTCCCAAGAACTGTGGTAATAGCAGCAGTCAAGGTTGTTTTCCCATGGTCGACGTGTCCTATCGTTCCGATATTAACATGGGGTTTGCTACGATCATAATGTTGTTTTGCCATATTGTTTCCCTCCTAGAGAAAGTTGAGTCGTTCTTTGACTCGAATCATATTTTGCGATTTACGCTTCCAAATTCATAAGTATCAACTTATTTTTTGTAAGTTTAAATCTACTCTTATTATAGGTCAAAATTAGTCAAAGTCAAGTGAGATGTCTCGTCTGCTAATCCCTAAGAATTTCTTTGCTTTTTTCGATCTATTGGACGTAGGACAATTTTTATGAATAATAGAAGATGAGGTGAGAAATGTGAAAAAAATCATTGCAACGCTGGTTTTTGCAGCAATTTTCCTTGGTGGCTGTTTTGCTACTTATCATTATTACTATGGTGGAAGTGACTACTATACAGTCATCAGGGATGCCGGCGAGCACGACACGGAAATTAGTGATAACGGAGTTGCCGAAGATGTCTACCGTTACACACAAGACGCTTACAGTTCCTCTGGAGAAGTCAAAACGGTCAAAATGAATGAGCACCGTTCCGCGCCTTTAAGAGAAGGTGCCTATTTGAAATTATTGGTCAATCCTAATAAAGGTGTTCTGAGCTGGGAAGAAGTTTCTGAAGAAGACATTCCCAAAGCCGCCCTTGAGAAACTGACCGATCAATAATTGCTGATATTGATCAAAGATATCCAGAAAAAAAGCAGAGACTCCTCATTACTTAAAGAGGAATCTCTGCTTTTTTGTGCTCGTTCTATGTTGTTAGCTCCGCATCATCCACACATAAGACCTTTGTCCTACATCCGATTAATTACTTCTTCTACATTTTTGATCGTTACGGAAATCGTTCCGTCTGGATTATTGATAAATTCGATCAAATTTGGATCTCGGTAAACATCCAAAGGAACGATCAATTCGATCCCGTTAGATAATTTTAGTTTTTGTTTCCCGAATTTTTTCTCTGAGATCTCACGGACATCCCGCATCATTGGTGCCTGATTGACAAATCCTTTTTCAGCCACTTCTTCTTGAAAAGAAAGCTGAGCGGTAATATTGTCTTTAAAGACTTTTTGCGCCACTTCACTGACATCAATGTGTCCTGACTCTTCGATCGTGTCGTAAACCGCTTCTTTTAGATCGGCAACAACGTTATAGGTAGGTGTTTCAAATTTCTGACCAATTTTTTCCGCTACTTTTTTGATGACTTTGACGTTTTCTTCTAACGAGGGAATCGGTTCGGCATCAATGACTTTCGTTGAAAAGTAGGCATATTTTTCACCTGAAAAGCTATATTTCTTTTCAATCAGTTCAAAGTCTAAGCTCTCCACATCAATTGTGATCCCTTCATCGGCCTTTTGAGTTTTACCTGCTAGTAAGGCACGATGCAAAATCAGATTGTTTTCGATCCCAGCTTCCCCATTATCAATAAAGTGCGTATAGCCGTCTTGATAGTTGACCTTCAAAAACGCCAACTGCATTCTTGTATCAAATTCATACAAGACCACAAAGGCATCCGCACTTGGTGCATCTTCACTTTCCTTGTACGCTTCATACCACCGTTGGACGATCGCTTCACTGGCTGCGACAAAGTCTTCGGGTGCTTGTTTGACCAGTTGAGCGATCATTGATGTTTCGAGTAAACGCCCTGTTTTGGTTTGCGGTGTTGCAAGTTTCTGTATTTTTTTCGTCAAATAATCGCGGATGTATTCCGTGGTCAAATCGAGTTCAACTTGAGAAAAAACCGGATCACCAGTTTGACGGTCAATAATGTGTAATATCGCATGTTTCAAATAAATATCCATTAGTTACGCTCCTTATCCATTTGTCTAGTGTACAAAAAAAATAGGCGAACTGACAAGAGCCAAACGTCATTTTTCTTATTGGCCACTTCCTTTTTGAAAGATGCATTCATTGGAAAATCCGTCCTCGTCTGCTAAACTAAAGGTATCACAGAAAACGGAGGAATGAACATGAACAGCTATACGTTATCAAACAATGTAACCATCCCTGAGTTAGGTTTTGGCACATGGCAAACACCAGACGGCGACGTTGCCGTAGCATCAGTCAAAAAAGCACTGGAAGTAGGTTACCGCCATATTGATACAGCCCAAGGCTATAAAAATGAAGCCAGTGTTGGTCAAGCGATCAAAGAAAGCGGCATTCCCCGCGAAGAACTCTTTTTGACTACAAAATTGTGGAATGCGAACCATTCCTATGATCTTGTGATGTCTTCTTTTGAAGAGTCCTTAGAGAAACTACAAACAGACTATATCGATCTTTTCTTAATCCATTGGCCAAACCCAGTAGCCTTTCGTGACAACTGGCAAACAGCGAATGCAGAAACATGGCGCGCTTTTGAAGAACTGTATCAGGCAGGCAAAATCAAAGCGATCGGGGTCAGCAACTTCTTGCCTCATCATTTTGAAGAATTGAAAAAAACAGCGACCATCTTCCCAATGGTCAATCAGATTTTCCTTGCACCTGGCGAGTTACAAGAAGAAGTGGTAACTTATTGCCAAGAACACGATGTATTGCTTGAAGCATACAGCCCATTAGGTACCGGGAAGATATTTGATGTACCAGAAATGAAAGCATTAGCTGAAAAGCATCAAAAATCAATCGCTCAAGTTGCATTACGCTGGTCTTTACAACATGGTTTCTTGCCATTACCAAAATCAGTCACATCGAGTCGGATCGAAGAAAACATCCATGTCTTTGATTTTGAGCTATCTGAAGAAGACATGAAAACGATCGATCAATTAGATGGTGTCGTTGGGAAAGCGACCAATCCAGATACGACAGGGTTTTAATTTTACTCTCTATAAGGAGAAGCCTATGAAGACAACTGATTTGATTCACCTCTCCCCTGCTGTTCAAAAAGCCTTACATGCTGATTTTGTTTTTCTTGTATGGCCAGACAAAGTCCAACATTTTCCGGCGCGTCAATGGTCGTCTAGCGACTATCAGCAGATGCTGGCTGAGAAACTCACTGGGGAAGTACGCTTTTTTCTTTGGGAAAACTACTTAGTCGCCACTGGAGACAAGGAGCTTTTGATCCTAATGCCTAAGTACCATCAAATCAATGATCTAGTAGAAACGCCAACGCCGCTTCTTTAGCAGCGCTGGCGTTTTTTCAGGAAATATATAATTTTTTTTGTATTTTTTCATGAGAATGACTGTTCTTTTCTGCAAATTTTCCTTATAATCGATAGTGATCGAGAGGAGAAGATTATGAAAAAGAAACAATTAGCAAAATTGAAACAACAATTCCGCCCGTCTTATGAAACAGCTCGACAACAGTTGTTTACAGCGATCGAGCGCAAAACAGCAGATAAGTTCGACCTTCCGACAACTGTTTATATCAATCCTAAAAATCAAGAGGAATTATTGATTGAATTGTTGAAGGAAACACCCAAAGAACAAAAAATCGCTGTTCCTTTAGATGAGAACTTCAAAATCGTCGTGAAACGAATTCAACGCTTAGAAGCTGGCTTACTTGATCGTTTCAGCGATAACTTAGTCGATGAGATCGCTGCTTACTGGTTACCGACCAATCCGCAAGAAAGTGCGGCACCTACCTCCGCTCCTGCGAAAGAACCAGCAGAAGTGAAGGAAGAAACGGCACCAACTATACCTGCATCAACTAAAACTAAAGAAGTGGAAAAATCAACGGCTGATGATTCTGACGAATCCATGACTTTTTCAGCATTTGCCGAAAAAATCGCAGCATTCCCTAAATTTTCTGCAAAACAATCTTCAGGAGAAACGACCGTGATCGAAGCTTCCCCGAAAGAAGATCGTGTTCTAGCAACAATTTCTGAAACAGAAAGTGATACTTTTACCATCGAAACCGCTCTAGAACGCAAATACAAAGTTAAACTAGAAGTCATTCCATTGATCGAGGCGTATGCCCACACGGCGATTTCTAAACGATAAACAAAAGGTTCTCTAGGAATTTCCCTAGAGAACCTTTTTTAGTTGCGTATTTCTGTTAAAAATTTACGGGCTTGCTCTTGGTTCATTTGACTCGCCGCTCGCAGCTTAGCTGCCAGCTGATCGATCTCAGTTCCTTTTGCCCCAACTGAAATAGCTAATGAACGGGCTTGCATGCTCATATGGCCTTGCTGAATTCCTTCTGAAACCAATGCCCGCAAAGCTGCCAGATTCTGAGCCAACCCGACACTTGCCGCCAGCGAAGCTAACTCACTCGCCGTTTCAACACCGGTCAAAGCCAACGCCGCTTGGGCTTTTGGCAATACTTTTGTGGCACCCCCGACTGTGGCGATCGCCAACGGAAGTGTGATACTACCAATCAAACGGTCTTCTACTATTTTCCAAGAAGTCAGCCCTTGCATGCGACCATTACGGGCAGCATAGCCATGACAAGCTGCCGAAACGGCGCGAGTGTCATTTCCGGTAGCCAAAATCAGCGCTTCAACGCCATTCATGATCCCTTTGTTATGGGTGGCGGCACGATATGGATCAATCTTGGCAAAATCAGCTGCATGAACGATTTTTTCGGCAACTTGTCTACCCTTTCCGATCTTGCTCAGTTTGTCAAAAGGCACGGAGCAAGTGGCTGTTACTAACGATTCCGTGGCAAGATTACTTAAAATACTAAAGAGAATTTCTTCTTCTGGGAACCACTTCCGAAAGAGGTCGGCCACTCCTTCTAAAATCGAATTGATGATGTTGGCGCCCATGGCATCTTTGACATCAACCAACAAATCGATTGAGACATAGGCTGTTGCTAATTCAGATTCTGTTGGCGAGAAGTTCCGACTAATCACTCGTCGTAAGCCCCCACCGCGTTTTACGATCGAGGGATACGCCGCGTTCGCCACTGCAAAAATCGCCGCTTGCTCTGTGTTGACTTTTGCCAAAATGGCATCCGGGTCCTGAACAGTCATAAAGACGATCTGGCCTCGAAGCAAACGTTCTTGACTGGTCGTTGTAATGGGCCCAGCCATTTTTGCTCCATTGCTCATCGCTGCAATCACAGAAGGTTCTTCTGTGGCTAACGGGACATTGTATCTCTTGCCATTCACTTGCAGATTCAACCCCACACCTAAGGGAATCTCCACTTCACTGATCTGGTTTTCGATCAAGTGATTGGAAGTTTCCTTGTCTAATGCCATTTCTTGAAAAACCAAGGATTCGGCTGCTGTGATCGCCCCTTGTGCTTCAAGAAAGGTTAGTCGTTCGTTAGGCGTAAGGGCGTAAAACTTTTTTTTTTCTGTTTTTTCTGATGCCGACTCTTCATGAAAATCGGCTTGACTTGCTGCCGCCGAAGAGTTTTCTAACAGCATCGCTAGCCCTAACCCGCCACCGACACATAAAGAGGCGATCCCATAACGTTCTTGTGTGTCTTTTAGCTGATAAGCGACGGTCGTTGCGATCCGAGCACCGGTTGCTCCAATCGCATGGCCAAGGGAAATGCCCCCACCGTAACGGTTGACTTTCTTGGGATCCAAACCAAGTTCACGTTCTACTACGATCGAGGAAGCTGCAAAGGCTTCATTGATTTCAAAAATACCGATGTCTTCAATCGACAGTGCTTGCTTTTTCAGCAAAGTATCGATTGCTTTGATTGGTGAGATTCCCATGATCTCTGGGGCAAAGCCAACTTCAACGATCTCTTTGATCACTGCCAGATAAGGAATCTGATGCTCCTCACAATAGCTTTTTGAGGCGATCAAGACCATGGCAGCCCCATCATTGATGGTTGAGGCATTCCCAGCAGTCACCGTACCGTCCTTTTTGAAAACCGTTTTTAGTTCAGCTAATTTTTCGACTGTCGTAGCGGCGCGAATGCCTTCATCCTGGGAAACGGTAGCAGACTTTTCGGTCACGGGTACGATCTCTTGCTCAAATTTCTTTTCCGCTTGTGCTTTGGCAGCCTTCATTTGGGAGTGGTAGGCAAATTCATCTTGTTCTTGTCGAGTGATGCCATATCTTTCTGCAACAGTCTCAGCCGTTAAGCCCATCGGTTTGCTACTAAAAGCGTCTGTTAAGCCATCATGCATCATTGTTGATACTGGATTTGAATACTGATCATCCGCCTTGTTATAATAACTGAATAGCGGCGCATTCGTCATACTTTCGATCCCACCAGTCAAGACGACTGATGCCTTGTTTAACTGAATTTGCTCCATGCCCATTAGAATCGCTTTCATTCCCGAACCGCAAACTTCGTTGATCGTTGAGGCTGGAATATCTGAAGAAAGCCCACTTTGCAGGGAAACTTGGCGACTTGGATTTTGCCCACTGCCTGCTTGCAGGACATTTCCGATAATCACTTGTGCGATATGTTCTTTTGCTTGTTGGTTTCTTGCCAACAAGGCTTTCGCAGCAATTGTTCCTAATTCTACTGCTGAATATTCTTTTAATGACCCATGGTATTTGCCAATTGGCGTTCTTAGTGCGTCGATAATGACAACTTCTTCCACGTACGTCACCTCCTCTTGAAATATATCATTAAATCCTCCAAAAAAGAATACCCCACATCAGCTTGCTGTGCCCTTTTCTACTTTCTTTAATAAAGTTTAAATTCTAATCAATTCTTTTTCATTTTTTTCAAAAAATATGATACCTTAGAACGTGTAGCCTACTAAGTACGTAGAACATAAAGGAGCGACAGAATGAACGTTGGTATTGATAAAATAAATTTTTATGTCCCCCCCTATTTTATAGATATGGTTGATCTAGCTCACGCCCGAGAGGTCGACCCAAATAAATTTACGATCGGGATCGGTCAAGATCAAATGGCGGTCAATAAAAAAACGCAAGATATCGTCACCTTTGCCATGCATGCGGCAAAAGATATCCTCACAAAAGAAGATTTACAAGCAATTGATATGGTGATCGTCGGCACAGAATCCGGCATCGATGAATCAAAGGCTTCGGCAGTGGTTTTGCATCGCCTATTGGGTATTCAACCATTTGCCCGCTCCTTTGAAATCAAAGAAGCGTGTTATGGCGCAACAGCAGGCTTACAGTTTGCTAAAGCCCACGTACAAGCCAATCCAAAAAGCAAAGTTTTGGTGGTGGCTTCAGACATCGCCCGGTATGGCTTAGCT
Source organism: Enterococcus sp. AZ149 (assembly GCF_051714285.1). NCBI lineage: Bacteria > Bacillati > Bacillota > Bacilli > Lactobacillales > Enterococcaceae > Enterococcus > Enterococcus sp. AZ149. Next base: position 1,094,945 of record NZ_JBIORO010000001.1, on the reverse strand, counting down.
TCCGGTGGAGAGCCCACTCAAGGCGTAGGTGCAGTTGCTATGCTGATCTCTGCAGATCCAGCGATTTTGCAGTTGGATAACGATAATTTGATGTTGACGCAAGACATTTATGATTTTTGGCGTCCCGTTGGTCATCAATATCCAATGGTAGATGGCCACTTGTCAAATGCCGTCTATATCGATTCCTTTAAACAAGTTTGGCAAGCCCATTGCGAAAAAACGCAACGCACAGCAAAAGATTACGCTGCATTGAGTTTCCATATTCCTTATACAAAAATGGGAAAAAAAGCCTTATTGGCTGTTTTTGCCGAAGAAGAAGAAACGCAACAAGAACGCCTGATGGCTCGCTATGAAGAATCGATCGTTTACAGTCGTCGGACCGGCAACTTGTATACGGGTTCATTGTACCTAGGCTTGATCTCTTTATTAGAAAATTCCTCCAGCTTGCAAGCCAATGATCGGATAGGACTGTTTAGTTACGGCTCAGGAGCGGTTGCTGAATTTTTCAGCGGCGTATTGGTACCCGGTTATGAAAAACAGTTAGCACAAGCTGCTCACCAAACGTTACTTGATGCCCGTCAAAAACTAACGATCGCTGAATACGAAGCAATGTTCAATGAGACCATCGATATTGATCAAGATCAATCCTTTGAGGATGATCTGCTTTACAGTATTCGTGAAATCAAAAATACCATTCGTTATTATAAAGAAGAAAACGAGTGATGTTTAGAAAAACTTTGTTTATTTTCAAGCAAGAAAGCTTGATGAAACAAAGTTTTTTTCTTTCTTTTTAATTTGTTGAAACAAAGCATCTTTTTCAGACTTTTTCTGATTGTTATTCAAAAATTTTCAGATAATTCAGGAAAAACATTTGACAGTCCGCTTTTTTTTGTCTATACTAAAAACAATTCAAGTATGGAGGAACTTTTTTATGTTAAAAACGACCGTGTCCCCACAACTGAATATCTTTTACTTTAGCTACTTTAGATAGTTTGTATTCATAACACATTATGGATGCAAACCGCAAAACGAGTTTTGTTTGTATCTATGATGGCTAAAGCATTTTAACTTGAACTTGCAGCCATGTAGAAAATCTTCTAAATGGTTGCCAATATACGTTTACGCTTGGTATAGGATCGAATCCATTTAGACGATTGTCTGAATGGATTTTTTTGTTCAGGTAAACCCCAATTAAAAAAGAAACGTTTATAGGAGGAGTTACAATGAAAATGAAAAAATGGATCACAACTGGATTATTAACGGCTTCACTACTGGCACTGGCAGCTTGTGGGGAATCAAACAATGCTTCTGAGGGAAACGACGGATCAAAAACAGTCGGTGTCTTGCAACTCGTGGAACATGGCTCCTTGAATGCCGCCTACGAAGGATTTAAAGAAGGCTTAGCAGAAGCGGGCTACACAGAAGGTGAAAACCTGATGATCGAATACCAAAATGCGCAAAACAGTCAAGACAACTTAAAAAGTATGAGCGAACGCCTAGTGAATGCCAACCCTGATCTTTTATTGGGCATCGCTACGCCTGCTGCTGTTTCGTTAGCAAATGAAACCACTGATACCCCAATCGTGGTTACCGCAGTTACTGACTTAGTTGGGGCAAAATTAGCCGACTCAAATGAAGAACCCGGTCGCAACATCACCGGTACGTCAGACATGGTACCCATTGAGCAGCAGATCAATTTGCTGTTAAGCATCGTCCCTGACGCCAAGACGATCGGCATTATGTATAATGCAGGTGAAGCTAACTCGAAAATTCAAGCAGACTTGGCAGAAGAAGCCTTAAAAGCTGCTGGAGTCGACGTTAAAGTATTGACCGCCAATACCACCAATGATGTGCAGCAAGTGACCACTAGCCTGGCAAAAGATGTCGATGGCATTTATATTCCAACAGATAATACCTTTGCCTCTGCTGCTGCAATCGTCGGTGAAGTGGCGAAAGAAACCAAAACACCGATCGTCGCAGGTTCCGTGGAACAAGTCGATGATGGAGCTCTAGCAACTTATGGTATTGACTATAAATCACTAGGCATTCAAACAGGAAAACTAGCAGCAAAAATTTTAGATGGCGATGCAGAACCAGCTACCACACCCGTTGAAACAGCGGAGAATTTAGAGTTAGTCGTCAATGAAGAAATGGCTGCAGCTTTAGGGATTGATCCTGCCAGCATCACTGCCCCAGAATAACCATACTATTTTAGATTTGAGGAAATCATATGAATTTAGTCGACACGTTCTTACTATTACTACAATCTGCCACCTCTCAAGGGATCCTTTGGGCATTGCTGGCAATCGGAGTATTTTTGACCTTCCGTATTCTGGATATCGCTGATTTAACTGCAGAAGGAAGTTTTCCATTAGGTGCAGGGATCGCTGCAATCAGTATTACGAATGGCGTCTCCCCCATACTAGCCAGTTTGATGGGCTTTGGCGGTGGCATGTTAGCCGGCTTGGTATCCGGACTACTGCATACAAAACTAAAGATCCCAGCCTTGTTGGCCGGGATCATCACGATGACTGGGCTTTATTCCATCACAAATCGTGTGATGGGTGCTCCCAACATTGCCTTGTTAGGACAAGACACGGTCTTCACCCAATTTCAAGCAATGGGTCTGACCAAAAACAATGCCGTGATTCTTGCGGGCTTTCTCTTCGCAGCTATCGTCATTTTGTGCTTGTTCCTCTTTTTCCGTACAGAGATCGGCTTAGCATTGCGCGCAACAGGCGATAATTTAGCTATGAGTGAAGCCAACGGCATCAACACCGATAATATGAAGATCATCGGTTACATGATCTCTAACGGCTGTATCGCCCTTTCAGGTGCTCTTTTAGCCCAAAACAACGGTTTTGCTGACCTAAACTCCGGAATCGGTACGATCGTGATTGGCTTAGCATCGATCATTATTGCAGAAGTTTTATTTGCCAATAAATCTTTGCTTTTGCGGTTGATCACCATCGTGATTGGAGCGATCGTTTATCGCTTTATCCTGGCCGTCGTTTTCGAGTTCAATGTCGAAGCCAATGATATCAAACTGGCATCCGCAATCGTCTTAGTCATCTGCCTCTCGTTACCGCAGCTTCGTTCAAAACTAGTACTTAAAAAGATGCTGCCAAAAACCAAAGGAGGCCAATCCTAATGACTTCAGTCTTAACAATCGAAAATCTACACCAAACCTTTGAAAAAGGGACGATCAATGAGAACCATGTCTTGCGAGGCATTGACCTGACGATGAATGCCGGAGATTTTATCACGATCATCGGTGGCAATGGTGCCGGAAAATCGACCCTTTTAAACAGTATTGCAGGAACGATCCCAACAGAACAAGGAAAAATCACCTTAGATGGGAAAGACATCACCCGTTTATCCGTTACGAAACGCTCAAAGGATATTAGCCGAGTCTTTCAAGATCCACGTATGGGGACAGCGGTTCGTTTGACTGTTGAAGAAAACTTAGCACTTGCTTACAAACGGGGCCAAGTCCGAGGGTTTGCGACAGGCGTCAAAGCAAAAAATCGCGCGTTTTTCCAAGAAAAATTAGCCAGTCTAAACTTAGGCTTAGAAAATCGTCTTTCTGCCGAGATCGGTTTGTTATCAGGCGGACAGCGTCAAGCGATTACCCTCTTGATGGCAACGTTGCAACAACCTAAATTGATTTTATTAGATGAACATACCGCTGCCCTAGATCCAAAAACCTCGTTGACTGTCATGGCATTGACCGATCAATTGATTCGTTCACAGCAGTTGACGGCCTTCATGGTTACTCATGATATGGAAGATGCCATTCGCTATGGCAATCGCCTGATCATGCTTCATCAAGGCAAGATCGTCGTGGATATTGCCGGTGAGCAAAAGCAACATTTAACCGTCCCTGAATTGATGGAAATGTTCCATCAAAATAGCGGTGCTGAATTAAAAGATGACCAACTGCTCTTACGCTCTTAACAAGCAAAAAGACACGTAGAAAGGAACCCCCTTCTACGTGCCTTTTTTGATTCTTCCAAATGATTGGCAAAATCCTTACTTTGCTTCATTTTCCGCAATGATATCTGTGACCTTCATCAAGCGGGTCAATGTTGCTCGTTCGTCTTCTGCCAGATTGCTTTCGATGTATTGAATGGTTTCCGTCAGCTTGGGAATCGTCATATACTCTAACGCATTGACTCTTCGCCTCGTCCGCTCGATCTCATTGGCCATCAGTTGACAGGTTTTCTCGATTTCGGCCAACTGAAGCATCACTGGCAGCATCTGATCAAGATGAGACAACGAGAGATCCAGCTCACTGGTGGTACTTACAAAACCGTAGGAAAAGTCATCATCGGAGCTCTCTTCTTCGTAAACAGGATTTAACACTGGCACATCCATATTCATGATGGTCCGACTTTGTACATCTAGGGTCACTTTATTTAAAGGGATCATAAATGCTTCTTGCAAAACGACATCGGGAATACTACTAGAAGCCAGCACATACTCTTCCATCCCTGCTTGCAGCGCAGTTTCCATTTTTTTACGAAGCTTCTGGTTTTTCTTTACTAGCTGAATGAATTGGCGCACCAGCTCATCTTGCTTGTCTTTCAATAATTTGTGACCACGGGTTGCCGTCGTCAGCCGTTTTTTCAAACGACTTAGTTCCATCCGAGTTGGATTGACATTTAAGATCGCCATTAAGAACTCACATCCTCGTCCGTTGGGTAATAGGCGTCGATAAATTCTTCTTTGATACGGCTCAACTCTTGTTTTGGCAAGGTAGCTAATAGCTTCCAGCCTAAATCTAACGTTTCTTCAATCGTCCGGTTGGTTTCAAATCCCTGGTTGACATACTCTTTTTCGAAAAGATCTGCAAAACGCGCGTACTTTTTATCAAGATCAGACAAGGCAGACTCTCCTAAAACGATCGATAACTCTTTGGCAGCTTTCCCATCGGAATAGGCGGCATAAATTTGATTCATCGTTGCCGCATGATCTGCACGGGTCTTACCTTCTCCCGTTCCTTTGTCCTTCAACCGAGAAAGACTTGGCAAAATATCCACTGGCGGATTGATATTGCGTTTGTAAAGGTCCCGCGACAAAATGATTTGTCCTTCTGTGATATAGCCAGTCAAATCAGGAATCGGGTGGGTTTTATCGCCATCTGGCATCGTTAAGATCGGAATCTGTGTAACCGATCCTTCTTTGCCCATCAAACGTCCTGCCCGTTCATACAGTGTAGCTAAGTTGGTGTATAGATACCCTGGGTAGCCGCGACGTCCCGGAACTTCTCGGCGGGCAGCGGAGATTTCTCGCAATGCTTCGCAATAGTTCGTCATATCGGTCATGATCACTAAGACGTGCATGCCTTTTTCAAAAGCCAAATACTCTGCTGCAGTCAATGCCATCTTAGGAGTAGCGATCCGTTCGATTGCTGGATCGTTGGCAAGGTTCATAAACAAAACAGATCGATCTAATGCACCGGTTTTGCGGAATTCATCCACGAAAAATTCAGCTTCTTCAAACGGAATCCCAATTGCTGCGAAGACGATCGCAAAATTGCCTTCTTGGCTGGGTACTGTTGCTTGTCGTGCGATTTGAGCAGCGATCTCTTTATGAGGCAAACCAGAAGCAGAAAAGATTGGTAATTTTTGTCCACGAACTAATGTATTTAAATGATCGATCGTTGAGATCCCAGTTTGGATAAATTCATCCGGGAAGTCCCGTGCCATCGGATTGATGGCTTCACCGTTTACATCGATGCGTTTTTCGGGCAAGATTCTCGGGCCATTATCTTTTGGTTTTCCTAAACCGTCAAAAACCCGACCCATCATATCTAGAGAAACCCCTAAAGTTAAACCAGTTCCTAGAAACCTTGCTTTGCTTTCTTCAGCACTCAAATTACTGGTACCTTCAAATACTTGGACAACAGCATTGTCATCACTGACTTCCAGTACTTGACCTTGACGGATCTCGCCTGTGTCCATGCGGACCTCAACGAGTTCGTCGAATTTAACGCCTCGAACATTTTCGACCACCATTAAAGGGCCGGCAATTTCGGAAACTGTACGATATTCTTTTAACATCAATGAACACCTCCAGTTTCAATGATTCGTTGTAACTTTTCTTTGATGTCATGCTTGATCGTATCCAAGCGGGTCAATTCTTCTTCAGGAATGTATTTGCTGCGGGCGATGCGCTCACGCAGATCAACCGTTCCTTTTGTGATCTCATCTAAGTAAGCACCTAGCTGCAGTGCACGTTGGGCTTGTTCATTAAAGTAAAGAATATTCTCCAACATTTTGAACTGCTTATTGCGAGATGTATACGTGTCAACGTCATCAAAGGCGTTTTGCTGCAAGTAATCTTGTCTCAAAGAACGGGCTGTCATCATTGTCAAACGGTCTCTTTGAGAAAGAGAATCCATCCCTACCAATTGAACGATTTCTTCTAAACGGCTTTCTTCTTGGAGAATCGCCATTGATTCATTGACTAGCTCCGACCAGCGATCGCCTAATAATTGATCTAAATAAGAATTGATTTGATCTTCGTAAAGGGAATAGGAATTCATCCAGTTGATGGAAGGAAAATGCCGTTTTTGCGCCAGCATACTATCCAATGCCCAGAAGACTTTCACGATTCGTAAGGTATTTTGGGTGACCGGTTCTGAGATGTCTCCACCAGCAGGTGAAACCGCACCAATTGCGGTAATGCTTCCTTCCCGAGGTTGTGTGCCTAATGAATGGAAACGCCCTGCTCGCTCATAGTATTCCGCAATTCGACTTCCAAGGTACGCCGGATAGCCTTCATCTCCTGGGATCTCTTGCAATCGTCCACTCATTTCCCGCAGCGCTTCTGCCCAACGTGATGTTGAGTCTGCCATGATAGCAACACTATAGCCCATGTCACGGTAATATTCTGCAATCGTGATTCCTGTATAGATTGAGGCTTCCCGAGCAGCAACTGGCATATTCGACGTATTGGCGATCAAGACCGTTCGTTCCATGATGGACTTGCCGGTATTTGGGTCGATCAGTTCAGGAAATTCATTCATAACATCCCGCATTTCATTGCCTCGCTCGCCACAGCCGACATAGACAACGATATCCACATCCGACCATTTAGCAATTTGGTGCTGAACAACCGTTTTTCCGGCACCAAATGGTCCGGGAACGGCAGCTGAGCCGCCTTTTGCCACTGGAAAATAGGTGTCGATGACGCGCTGACCAGTGACCAGCGGTTCGCCTGGATTTAATTTAGCAGTAACGGGACGTGGTTGACGAACCGGCCATTTCTGAACCATCGTCAAGTTTTTTTCACCCTCAATGGTTTCTAAGACACAGATCACTTCAGTAATAGCAAAATTCCCTACCATGATTTCTTTGACGGTTCCTTCATAGTTTGGTGGCACCATGATCTTATGCTCGATCACCGATGTTTCTTGTACTGAACCTAAAATGTCGCCACCTTGTACGGTATCACCGACTTGTACTTGAGGGACAAAGGTCCATTTCTTTTGGCGATTCAGTGGATCGATGGTAACCCCTCGTTCCAAAAAATCACTTTCTGTTTGCGACATAAACGTATCTAATGGTCGTTGGATCCCATCAAACATCTGAGTCAACAAACCTGGTGCTAGTTCGACAGACAATGGTGCGCCTGTCGTTTCCACGGGCTCGCCTGGTCCGATTCCCGCTGTTTCTTCGTATACTTGGATCGAAACCAGCCCTTTTTTGATCTCAATGATCTCACCGATAAGGCCCTTGTCACTGACTTTGCAGATTTCGTGGATTTTTGCGCCACTTAATCCTGAGGCGGTGACCAGTGGTCCCGATACTTTTTCAATTGTGCCAAATGCCACATTTATTCCTCCTAGCTGGCTGACTTGTCTGTTATGAATCTAATATATTCATTCCTACCGCTTTTTCCACATTTTGCTGAATTCGTGCCATGCCGATCCCTAAACTACCCGTACTACTTGGAATCGGAATGATCGCTGGTGTCGGTGCTTCTTCATAGCGGCGAACGATCGGTTCTAATTGTTCGATCAGTCGCTCAGTCAAAAAGATTACCCCATAGGCTTCAGCCATTTCTTCTAGTTGTTGGGCGGCTTCATCCAAATCGCTGACTGGAAAGATGTCGATCCCTAGCCCTTTGAAAGGCAAGATCGAGTTCTTACCACCCATCATTGCTATTTTTTTATGCATAACTATCACGCACCCGACTTCTTAAAATCTCTTCCGGCACCTTATTGATTTTCCCAATCAGGAGAATACGCAAGTTCTTGCTTTCAATTTCCTTGGCGTACAAGTACCCTGCCAATGCTGAAGGGCCAAAAGGAACAATTTTATGTTCTTTGAGCTTCGCCATTAGAAAATTGTCTTTGCGTATATCAAAGGTATTCAAGGTCTTCTTCTCTACCAACTCTTCATAGCTGTGATTGATCAGTTCTTTATAAGGAGTCCCTTGTAAATATGCCACAAATGCCTCAAGGGAAGTCGTGATCTCAGCTAACAATTCTTTTGCAGGTAGGTTTCCATGATCGGCTAAAACTGCGCTGATAAAGCCGCGCTTGCGTTTCATCGCGTAACTGCGCAACGTTGTTGAAATGTTGAAAATATCGATTTGTCGACGAATCAAGCTTTGCAGCAGATCGTCGTCGTATTCTTTGCCAATCGTCCACAATTGTTCCCAATAGTGGTTATCAAAGATGATGTCGATCGATTGGACCTCATGGTAGTTCTCAATATAAGAGAAGACTTCTTCCACACAATCAACCATCTCTTTGGCAACAAGATTGCTTTTTCTGGTCTTGACCAGATCCTTAAGGACGGAAAGCGGCTGGGTACCAATTGGGACAAGATATTCAGAAAAATCTTCTTGCATGTACGCCGCTTTTACCAAGACTTTCAGATTTTGATAGTCATATTTCAAAGCAAAGAAATCAACGATCGCTTTTTCCGGTGTCAGCTGATACATCGTGTCGTATACCCGTTTCAACTCCGCCATCAACACATGTTCAAAGTCGTGTACACGATCATCCTCGTTGATGAAGTCACCATAAACCGTTTCTTGCAACATACCGTAGATTTCTTCTGCGCTAGCAGCCGAGAGCATCCGCTCATAGCGGCTGCGATCGAATAATTGCGATTCATACGTCCGAATTCTCGTATTTAAGGTATTGTATTTGATGTCATTCATCTGTTTGCACCTGCTTACTGTTCAAAAATCAATTGCAGTAACGTATTGCTTAACTCTTCTTTGTTGGCTTCTAGTAGCGCATCAAAAGTAAAATTCAACTCGATCGCTTCTTGTCGCAACAAAAAGCCACCCTTACGAGGGATCGTTTTATTTACCAGTTTCAGCTGAACATCTGGGGCAGATGCCTGCAATTTAGCGAGGAGCTCCTCATCCACTAAATGGCGGGTCTTCTCACCTAAAAGCAACTCAACCTCACCAGTTAACCTTGCATTCGCCAAGCCATTAGCGATAAACGCATAAAATGCTGCTTGATCCATCGTATTTAAACGGGTCAAAGCCTCAGTAAACAGCTCATCTAAGACCGACTGCTTTGCTGCCAAGACCTTGTTTCTTGATTGAATATGCACATCTGAGATTTCCAAATACATCGCCGCACGTTTTTCTTTTTCATAAAAAGCTAACCGCTCACTAAGCTCTTTTTCTAATTGCGTTCGCTTCAAGTTTTCTTGATTTTCACTTTCTTTTTTCGCTTCTTTGATTTGCAGCTGGTATTTCTTTTCCGCATCAGCGGTTATTTTGTCAGTTAAACGTGTAATATCAGACATTCACTTTTCCCTCCTCTTAATTCAAGACAAGCAAGAAGGAAATAACGAACCCTAAAATACAATACGTTTCCATCATCGCTACCAAGATAATTCCTTTGGTCACATGTTCTGGTTTTTTGGCTAAAATCTGCATCGCAGCACTTGCGGCACGTCCTTGCCATTTTCCGGCTACGATCGCTGTTAATGCGATTGGCAATGAAGCAATAAACAAGTACAATCCGCGATCGAATGAGAGCGAACCGCTGATTTGACCAAAGATCATGAAGGAAATTACGAACCCGTATAACCCCTGAGTACTAGACAGCAACTCTAAGATCAACGCTTGTCCGAATTTCTCTGGCTGCTCTGAGATCAAGCCTGACGCTGCTTCACTGGTCATCCCAACACCAATCGTTGATCCGATACCGCCGCAAATCGTTGCGGTCGCTACACCTAAAGCTGCAAAAACAATTCCACCATTTTCGTAAAAGAAACTAATCCAATTTTCCATTATTGTCCTCCTGTAACTTCTCTTCTGAGATGATCTCTACATAGTTTTCATTTGATTTGAAGGGGTCAAAGGCACGTCCGCCCCCCGTAAAGAATTTTCCAAAATACTCTAAATACTGCAAACGGATACCATGAACATACGCACTAAGGTAACTTAAGAAAATATTTAGGCCATGCAATGCCACAAATAATAAGATACCAACCGTAAACCGGGCTGCTGGCGGCAGGTAGCTGATGATCAAGTTGAAGGCTGAGGCGATACTTCCGCCGGCAACCCCTAACGCCATCAGACGGGTGTAACTGATCAAGTCACCAACATAATTGGTCACATCCATCAATCCGTACAATCCAGAACCGATTTTTCCTGCTAAGGTTTTACCTTCTAAACTGCCTCCGATGGCCACTGCTAATAGACTGGCAGCGATCATTACGATCCCAATCATTTGTAACGGTGTGTCAGGGAAAAGCAGCATTCCTGCGGCAACAAAAGCCACACTGATCAAAAAGACGATCCATGAACCGGCTTGGAACATCGCAGCCAGTTTCTGGTCTTTTTTCTTCCATAGAATATAGAATTTCAGCGCCAAACCAAACATGATCTGGATGTACCCAAAGATCACGGATAAGACTAAGATCTGGTTGACATCATCCTGGGCAGACAACAGTTGGAATGAGAATTCAAATCCGAAGAAGTTGCCATAGATCAAGCCCCAAATAATCGTGGGGATCGAGCATAACTGAAAGAGGGTCAAGTTTTGTTCCAGCCCTTTGCTGAGGTGGAACAGCTTTTTCCCAAGAAACGTCGCCAGAAACAAAAGCAAACCATAGCCAAAATCGGCAACCATCATCCCGAATGCCACCATATAAAAAGGCGCCATAAATGGTGTCGGATCTAACTCGTCATATTGCGGCAAGCTGTACATCCGAACAAGTCCTTCAAAAGGTTTGATCCAACGTGCGTTTTCTAATAAAATCGGCACATTACTAATCTCTTTTTCCGTCACTTCTTGGTATTCGAGGTAATAGTTATCCGAGGTTCCTTTTTTGATGCGTTTTTCTAATTCGGCCGTTCCATCAACAGGAACCCAGCCAGAAAGCGAGACCGCATGAGTAGAACGTAAAAGCATCTTATTGCTTTTTAAGCGGGTGATTGCTCCATCTAAATACTCGGCAACGATCCGCAAAGTTTCTTGCTCGTTTGTCATTGCACGAAGAGAGGCTTTGATCTCTTTTTCTTCATCAATTAAACGTTGGGATTTTTCTTTCATCGTTTGCAGATCTTCTTCTGGGATGCCCTCATAAGGGTAGATGTATTGCTCAAAGGCTACTTTTTTAAGAAGTGAAGTTACTTTTTCTTTTACATCTTTGTGGAAAAGGACCAGTAAATAAGTGGTTGTTTGTGATTGATAAACAGTTTCCACATAGACGAGCGGCAGCTTCTCACTGTTCGTCGTGAAGTCAGTCATTTCAGAAGTGGGAATCGAACCTAGCAAGCCACCTGATTTTTTTAATTCCTTTAAAACCGCTGGACGCTCTTTAAAATACTTCCAAATCGACAGCTCTGCTTCTTGTGCTAATACATCGCGTTTTTCTTGATCGATCAAGCGAAGACGTTTGTCTTGTTTACGAAGGGTCTGGCATAATTCTTGCCAGGGATAGGTGTGGGCTGTTTCAGCCAATTCTTGAAGGGTATATTTTTTGATTGGTTGCCGCAGTTGTGCCAGCATTCCTTTTTTGGGTACATATTCTTCTAAAAAATTTAAGCTCCAGTTGACTTGACCAAACTGGTTCTCCATTTCTTCTTCAGACTGTTCCTCGCGAACCGGTGTCAAAACACCCGTCGTTTCTTCAGAATCGTAGTATTTCTCCGAAGAAAGCAGTTCTACGCCCTGAAAGTCTTGCAGCTGCTCTAAAACAGCTTCTTTCTGATCGTAAAAGGTCAACAGACTGAACTTTTGCATTTTTGCAATTGCCATTTATGTCACAACCTTATTTATTATTATTGCCAATGCTTCTTCCTTTAACTCATTAGGGATCGTTCGTAGTGTTTCCACTTCTGCTTTCGTTTTAGCCATGAGCGGTTCTTTTGACTGTGTTAACTCAGCTGCGATTTTTTGATTGATTGCTTCTTTTTGTTGGGCTTCTTTTTCTGCTAACTCTTTTTTAAACGCCTTCAACAGTTCTTCGCGTTCTTGTGCCAATTGTTTTTTTTCTGCTTCCGCTTCTTGGTTTTTATTTTCAGCAAATTGCTCTGCTTCTTGTAATAATCGAATTGCATCTACTGCCATTTTCTCACCTGCTTTCCCTTTTTTTCCGCAAAAAAAACCACTACAAATCAAGCATATGGCATTCGCTGATCGTAGGGTGTCAAAAATCAATAAGTGGCAAATACCTTCACCTATTTCCGTTTTCTAATATAACCGTACCATAAATTTAGCGATAGAACAAGGTTCCTAGCGTTTTTTTATAGTCTTTACATATAAAAGTCACAAAAATTACACATTTTCACAAAAAGAAATCCTTTTCAATTTATAGGGGGTTAAATGATGACAAAAAAGAAAGATTAGAAACAGAATTCCGTTTCAAATCTTTCTTTTATTTTTCTCTCTTCTATTTCTTAACTTTCATAATTTCAAAGCAAAAATCCGTAATTAAAATAACAAAGATTCGTCCTACTCACGAATAAATGGCATACTCATACAGCGTGGACCTCCACGTCCGCGAACCAATTCACTTCCTGAGATCTCATTCAACTTGACGCCTGCCTCTTTTAACAACCCGTTGGTGATGGTATTGCGGTCATAGACCACGACTTCCCCTGGGGCGATCGCCAATGTATTGGAACCATCATTCCATTGTTCTCTGGCTGCTGCCGCTAAGTCGTCACCACCACAGCGAATCAAGTGTACTTCAGGCAAATCTAAATAACGGCAAAGAATGTTTTCCAACGTATCTTTTTCCTCATATACTCGCACACCGTCCTTGTGTTTAGTGATTGAATACAGCGAAAGTTCTCCCTCGATTTCTGGATGGATCGTGAACTTATCATGATCCACCATCGTAAAGACCGTATCTAAGTGCATAAATTTTCGTTCTTCACCAATATTAAATGCCAAGATATGTTCAAAACTCGGTTCTGTAGCAAAAATCGTTTCGGCAATTTTTTCGATAGAAGCAACCTCGGTTCGTTGAGAGATACCGATCGCCACGATTTTATCAGATAAAATCAGCTGATCGCCGCCTTCCATCCGCGTCGTTTCGTCCCGATGATACAAAAAGTTCGTCTCATTGCGGGAAAACATCGGGTGGTGCGTAAAAATTTGTTTTCCGTAGAGGGTTTCTCGTCTTCTCGTTGCAGAATACATTCGATTCAAGGAAACGCTATGACCAATCGTAGCAAACGGATCTCTCGTGAAATACAAGTTTGGCATTGGATCGATCAAAAAAGGATATTCCGTTTCAACGATCGCCGTTAACTTGCTAGCTCTTGGAATTTCTACCTCACTTTTTTTCAAGCCCGCCATCGTATGATCGATAAAGGAGCGATTATCTTTGATCGACAGGAAAAAATTGCGCACTTCGTTGCGAATCTCTTCATCAAGGATCGTTGTCTCATTTAAATAATCTTCTAAAAAAGCTTCTTTGGCACCGGTCGTCGACAATGTCTCTGCAGCAAGATCTTCCAAATAAAGGACTTCCACCCCTCTGTTTCTTAAAGTCTCGGCAAAAAAATCATGCTCTTTTTGTGCTTGGTCTAGAAAAGGAATATCATCGAACAACAAGCGATCAAGATAATCCGGCATCAAGTTTTCCAATTCTGCTCCTGGACGATGCAACAGCACCCGCTTTAAGGGCGCAATCTCAGAAAAGATCTGTATTGGCTGGTTCATGGACTTTTCTCTCCTTCTTGGCAATTTTGTAGAATAACTTATGTCATTCTTTTTTTTGATTCTACATCACATAATTATTCATTTCTTCGACTCATCGTGTTTTTTCTACTCGTGATTCAAAGTTTTTTCGGATCATATAGTTATAAACATGCATTTTAAAAAAAGAAACCCCCGATAAAAAAACAACTAATAAAGAATATAAATTCTAGATACTTTAATTTACCGCCTTTTTCAATTGTATATTTTTGTTAAAAAAACAGCAAGGCAAAAGAACTGGCGGACTATAGCCCTAGTTGCGAAACCAGATTGAACTATCTTTGTTTTTTTGGATCATTTCATGATTTTCAAATGATACCGCTATCAAACAGATGAATATTTGATATGATTCAAGTATCTTGATACTAAAGAAACGTCTATAAAGGAGCGATTTGATGAAAACGCAACGTCAGCTTTACTATGGTGCCGACTACAATCCTGAACAATGGTCTAAAGAAGTCATTCTTGAAGATATGCGCTTAATGAAAGAAGCAGGTGTGAACTATGTAAGTATCAATATTTTTGGCTGGGTCAATCTGCAGCCAGATGAATCCACCTATGATTTTGAATTTCTGGATTGGCTGATGGATCTTTTATATGAAAACAATATCATGATCGACCTAGCCAATGGAACAGCTTCTCCTCCCGCTTGGCTTGTTCAAAAACACCCTGAGATGCTGCCTGTGACCATTCATGGCAATCGACTGGTTCATGGTGCGCGCCAGCACTACTGTCCGACTTCCCCTATCTATCGTCAATATGCCGCCGATTTGTCTGAAGCAGTCGCAAACCGTTATGCTAATCATCCAGGGCTGGTCATGTGGCATATCAATAATGAATATACCTGTCACATCCACGAGTGTTATTGCGATCATTGTCGGAAAAGATTTCAGACATGGTTAGCAGAGAAATATCTGACCATCGCTGGATTGAATGATGCTTGGTCAACGAAGTTTTGGAGTCAATCCTATGGCAGCTGGGAGGAAATTTTCTTACCAGAGGCAATGCCAACCTTCAAAAATCCTGCACAGCAATTAGACTACCGTCGGTTTCTTTCCGACATGAATCTGGAACTTTATCAAATTGAAAAGGCGGCGATCGCAAAATATTCCCATGACATTCCTTATATGACCAATCTTATGGGCTTACACAAATACGTAGATGGATTTAAATGGGCACCTGAAATAGATGTGGTCAGCTGGAATTCGTACCCGAATCCCTTTGAAAAAATCCCTTACCCGCAATTTCTTGCTAACGATTTAACCCGCAGTTTGAAGAAAAAGCCATTCTTGATCATGGAGCAAGCCACAAGCGCTGTTAATTGGCGACAAATCAACGGGGCCAAGACACCCAACCAGTTGCGTCTTTGGAGTTATGAATCGCTAGCTCATGGTGCTGATGGTATCATGTTCTTCCAATGGCGACAGTCTCGTGGCGGTGCGGAAAAATTTCATAGTGCGATGGTGCCTCACGGAGATCCTCAGTCAAGCCGTATCTTTCGTGAATGTGCACAATTAGGCAACGAATTTTCGCAACTATCCGAAATCGTTGGGACGCGCTTCTTGGCTGATGTCGCGGTTGTCTTCGACTGGGAAAATTGGTGGGCGCTGGAATTGGATGCCAAACCAAGAACCTTAAAGTACATTCATCAGTTACGCAGCCTGTATGCCGCGCTAAGGGCGTTAAATTTGAGCGTAGACTTTGTCCATCCTTCCGAATCCCTAGATGGCTATCCTTTAGTGATCGCCCCAAATCTCTATTCAGCACCCGAAGCATTCGGTAAGAAGATCCATGATTACGTGCAACAAGGCGGTATCTTCTTGACCAATTTCTTTAGTGGGATCGTCAATGAAAATGACCAAGTCTATCTTGGGGGCTATCCAGGCTTGTTTAGAGACACATTAGGGATCATTGTAGAAGAGTTTTACCCAATGAAAGCAGCTACCCAGCATCAGATTGACTTTCAAGGTCATCGGAACGACAATTCTCTATGGGAGGAAGTCATTCATCTAAAAGGTGCGAAAGCTTTGGCAACCTTCCAATCCGGTTATTTGACCGATAAGCCCGCCATTACCATGAACCGGATCGACGATGGGTATGCGTATTACGTGGGAACAGAATTGTCTCTTGAAGGACTAACTACATTTTTAGCGACCATTCTGGAAAATCACAAATTAACGACTCATGCCCAGCACTTCTTGGCTGCTCCTACTGAAATCTCCGTTACCTGTCGCAAAGGTGCTGGCTATACACTCGTCTTTTTCTTAAACCATACCGAGCAGACAACAGAAGTGAAGCTGAAAGCCGCTGGAGTAGACCTTCTAACCAAAGAGACCAAACAGTTGACAGTTCTGAAACCAAAAGAAGTCGCAATTCTTAAGTATATTGATTGATCTAAGGAAAGAACCTCCATGAAGCGATCGCTTCATGGAGGTTCTTTTATTGAGGTTACTAGATTAGAAAGGTTCATTAGACAAACGATAGGCATTTTCTAAACAAGAGGCTATCTTTTGTCTTAGCTCTCCATCTCTTTTTTCTGAATAGTGATACTCTGGATTAGTCCAATGGGATTTGTCATACAACCAAACAGGCATTTTTTTCGCTTCGCCGGTTTCCCATTCATAACGGGGAAAAAGATGGGCATGAAGAAAGTTATCGGTATTTCCCAATAGTTCATAATTGATTCTCAATGGAGAACACGACTGTATTATAGCATCTCCTAAAAGAGTCATATCAGTTAAGAAAACCTGTCGCTCATTTAAATCTAGATCATTTAAAGAAGCCACCTCTCTTTTAGGTAATAATACACAATATCCAGGAAGAAATTGGACATCGCCATAAACAGCAAAACTGCCAGACAATTCTTTGATCACCATTGGATTTGTCCCATCTATCGCTGATTCGATTCTATTCTCATACCATTTCAATTTGATCCCCCCTCTTTCCTGTTCCTTGCAGCTATTCATGTAAAAACTATACAAGATTAAGAAAAGGCTTTCAATAGTAACAAAACAAAAAAATCTTTGCTATATGAGTTGTCCTCCAAAATCGTATTTGTAGACTTTTATAAACAAAAAAATGTATCAATCTTATAAAAGACTGATACATCAATGATACCGGCGGCCGGGGTCGAACCGGCACGCCCTCAACGGGCACTGGATTTTGAGTCCAGCGCGTCTGCCAATTCCGCCACGCCGGCATGTTGAAAGGTTAGTATTTAGTACTAAGGCGGTAACCGGATTTGA
>NZ_JBIORO010000001.1:690000-1072500 GCF_051714285.1 Enterococcus sp. AZ149 | reverse complement strand
GAGTGGTCAAAGGATGTCAAGACCTGGTAAGGTTCTTCGCGTTGCTTCGAATTAAACCACATGCTCCACCGCTTGTGCGGGCCCCCGTCAATTCCTTTGAGTTTCAACCTTGCGGTCGTACTCCCCAGGCGGAGTGCTTAATGCGTTTGCTGCAGCACTGAAGGGCGGAAACCCTCCAACACTTAGCACTCATCGTTTACGGCGTGGACTACCAGGGTATCTAATCCTGTTCGCTCCCCACGCTTTCGAGCCTCAGCGTCAGTTACAGACCAGAGAGCCGCCTTCGCCACTGGTGTTCCTCCATATATCTACGCATTTCACCGCTACACATGGAATTCCACTCTCCTCTTCTGCACTCAAGTCTCCCAGTTTCCAATGACCCTCCCCGGTTGAGCCGGGGGCTTTCACATCAGACTTAAGAAACCGCCTGCGCTCGCTTTACGCCCAATAAATCCGGACAACGCTTGCCACCTACGTATTACCGCGGCTGCTGGCACGTAGTTAGCCGTGGCTTTCTGGTTAGATACCGTCAAGGGATGAACGTTTTACTCTCATCCTTGTTCTTCTCTAACAACAGAGTTTTACGATCCGAAAACCTTCTTCACTCACGCGGCGTTGCTCGGTCAGACTTTCGTCCATTGCCGAAGATTCCCTACTGCTGCCTCCCGTAGGAGTCTGGGCCGTGTCTCAGTCCCAGTGTGGCCGATCACCCTCTCAGGTCGGCTATGCATCGTTGCCTTGGTGAGCCGTTACCTCACCAACTAGCTAATGCACCGCGGGTCCATCCATCAGTGACGCAAAAGCGCCTTTCAACTTTCTTCCATGCGGAAAATAGTGTTATACGGTATTAGCACCTGTTTCCAAGTGTTATCCCCTTCTGATGGGCAGGTTACCCACGTGTTACTCACCCGTTCGCCACTCTTTTTCTTTCGGTGGAGCAAGCTCCGGTGAAAGAAAAAGCGTTCGACTTGCATGTATTAGGCACGCCGCCAGCGTTCGTCCTGAGCCAGGATCAAACTCTCATAATGATTTGTTTGAATGACCATACGGTCATTAAGCTCATAAAAATTAACTTTGCTAGCTATTGCTTGCATGTATTTGTTTCAATAAATTGAAACGTCCTACACATTGGTTCGTTTGCTTGCTTTGTTCAGTTTTCAAAGGTCTACCGTGCTGCGTTAGCAACTTTTATATCATATCAGAGCGACGTTTGATTGTCAACTCTTTTTTAAAAGTTTTTTTCAAGAAGTTGTTATTTAACTTCTCTCTTAACCTCAGCGACTTTTTTATCTTACCATCTCAACCGTTATATGTCAAACACTTTTTTGAAAAGTTTTTTTGATTTATCAGGTTTTTTCAGAGACGATATTTTTTCGACTTTGTTATAATAACACTTGTAAAATGT
Source organism: Enterococcus sp. AZ149 (assembly GCF_051714285.1). Classification (NCBI taxonomy): domain Bacteria; kingdom Bacillati; phylum Bacillota; class Bacilli; order Lactobacillales; family Enterococcaceae; genus Enterococcus; species Enterococcus sp. AZ149. Next base: position 1,071,095 of record NZ_JBIORO010000001.1, on the reverse strand, counting down.
TTCGTCAACAACTAATTTCAAAAAAGATCAATCAGTGTTTGTTACAAATGTCTTAACAAGGACAAGTAATAATATAGCAATTCTTAAAGGAAAAATCAACTAAAAAAATAGGCTTTTTGACAACTATTTTCATAGGCGAATTATTCATTACCAAACGATTCGAACGTTCGTTTATAAGCAGTGTTTCGGCACTAAATCTATCATTTAAGAATGAAAAAAGAGAACTTAAGCTTTTTTGCTCAACGTTCTCTTTTCGCCCGATCTTCCGTTTGAAGAATCGGTATATAAATTCGAAAGATTGTTCCTTGGCCAATGACACTCTCCGCCGTGATTTTTCCTTTATAGCTTTCCAATAGTTGTTTTGCTATAGATAACCCCAAACCATTGCCACCTTTGGTTCTAGCACGAGCTTTATCTACCCGATAGAAACGATTGAAGATCTTATCGAGGTCTTCTTTGGAGATGCCTTCCCCGAAATCTTGGATGGCAATTTCAAAAGATTGACGATCCAATGAAATGGATAGATGAACTTCTTTTCGATCAGTGGAATACTTTACTGCGTTATCCAAGACAATAATAATGATCTGTTCAAAATGATTGCGATAGATTTTCAGCTTCAACTCATGATACAAATCATCATCCAATGTAAAGACAAAATCCGGATACAGTATTTTAAAGTTATTGAACACTTGATAGACAACTTCTTTTGCATTAGTTGTTTCATTTGCATAATGAACATCCACTTGTTCCGCTCTTGAGAGATCCAACATTTCCTGTACTAGCGTCTTCATTCGACTGATCTCTTGCATACTGGCTGCGAGGGACTCATCCAAGATCTCTGGATCATCTTTCCCCCAACGTTGCAACAAATTCATGTGTCCTTCAATGATTGCTACGGGTGTCCGTAACTCATGAGAAACATCTTCAACGAATCGCTCTTGCTGCTCAATGTACAGGCGCATGCGATCCAACATCTCATTAAATATATCTGCTAAATCAGACAGTTCATCATTCGTATTTAATTCTGGCATATGCACGGTTGACTGCGGGTTTTTCCGAACAGTTTCCATCGTATCCCGTAGTACCTTTAACGGCTGAAGGAAATATGCTGATAAAAAGAACCCGAGTACACTGCTGAGAATCAGAGAGACGACTTCTAAGATAATCAAAGTCAGCAGCAGTTTGCTGCGTATTTCATAAAAAGAAGTCAACTCATAAAAGGTTTGTGCATAGCCAATCCGCTCTCTGGTGCCTTTTGAATAAATGGGTTGGATCGAGAGAAAGCCTGTGATACCATCCAGCGTTACGATAGTTGGCGCTTTGCGCTGCGTGTCGATCAGTGCTAAATCATTTTCATGGGTTTTAAACACAAGGTCCTCATTCAAATTATAAACAAACAGGCTCAATGGTGCTTGGCCTAATTCCGAAATAAAGGAGTCGATTTTCATTAAGTTGCCATCGATTGTTGAAGTGCGATCATAAATGCTCGTCGTTCCCGCATCATTTTTGGTTAAATTACGATACGTTCGGACCAATGTTAGTTCTTGATCCGAATTGGCTAAACGAGAAGCAACCTCTGACATCGTCCGCTCCACATTGTTTTCTTCTTTAGCGACGATCAAATTCACCGATGTTTTATAGGTGATCACGGCAAAGATCGTAAATACGACGAATATAAAGAAAGAACTTGCGAAGGCCCACTTTACAGTTAAAGAAGGCCCCTTCAGTTCTTTTAATTTTTTCATTCTTTTTTTAAGGTTCACGACCGCATCACATATCCTGTACCACGAACGGTTTGGATGTAGCTTTCCTCCCCTGGTACATCAATTTTATTACGTAAATAGCGGATGTAAACATCGACAACGTTGGTTTCCACTTCTGTCTCATAGCCCCAGACTTTGTTTAATAAAACATCTCTGGCTAAAACGACATTGACGTTTTCCATTAAAGTCAACAACAGCTCGTATTCGCGTTTCGTTAGTTCAATGACATCTGTTCCACGACGAACGACACGGTTTTCTTTTTCAATCGTTAGATCGCGGTAAGTGATCGTAGTTTGTTTTGCGACGTTTTTGTCCCCTTCGATATCGATACGGCGAAGCAACGCACGTAAGCGTGCCAGCAATTCTTCAATTGCAAAAGGCTTCACAATATAATCATCAGCACCATGATCCAAACCTGATACTCGATCAATCACGGAATCTCGTGCGGTCATCATGATGATCGGGGTGTTCTTCGATTGACGCACGCGGCGGCAAACTTCTAACCCATTTAACTCAGGAAGCATCAGATCCAATAAGATCGCATCCCATTCATTATTCAGCGCCGCATCCAGTCCCGTCCGTCCGTTGTAATGAACTTCAGTATTATACCCTTCATGCTTCAATTCTAATTCCACAAATCGAGCTAAGTTCTTTTCATCTTCAATGATTAGAATATTACTCATTATTGATAGCCCCTTTATTGATTATTCTGCCTTTAAATTAGACATTATCTGTCTTATTTTATCATGTATCTAAAAAATAAAAAAGAGATTGACCGAAAGTTCTCACTTTCGGCCTTTCTCTTTTGGATTCTCTTAAAGCTTACGCTTCGTCATACCATGAATAATGGAAAATTCCCTCTTTATCTGTCCGTTCATACGTATGCGCTCCGAAGTAATCCCGTTGTGCTTGGATCAAGTTCGCTGGCAAACGATCAGAACGATAAGAATCGAAGTACGCGATCGCAGATGAGAACGTCGGCACAGGTACACCGGCTTGGACAGCTAGTGCAACTACTTCACGTACAGAAGATTGATAACGTTTCGTAATATCTTTGAAGTAGTCATCTAATAGTAAGTTTTCAATGTCGGCATTCTTGTCATAAGCATCCGTGATTTTTTGTAAAAATTGAGCCCGGATGATACAGCCTGCACGCCAAATTTTGGCAATTTCACCAAAAGGAAGATCCCAATCATACTCTTTTGATGCTGTACGTAATTGCGCGAATCCTTGTGCATAGCTCATGATCTTACTGAAGTATAATGCTTCGCGGATCTTATTGATAAACTCTTCTTTGTTTCCTTCATAAGCAACTGCTTCTGGTTTTGGTAAGACTTTGCTGGCATTGACCCGTTCTTCTTTGTAAGCCGAGATATAACGGGCAAAAACAGATTCAGTGATCAATGGTAGTGGTACGCCTAGGTCTAAGGCACTTTGGCTTGTCCATTTCCCAGTTCCTTTATTACCAGCAGCATCTAAAATCACATCAACGATTGGTTTGCCTGTACCTTGATCGTCTTTGCGAGTCAAAATATCCGCTGTGATCTCAATTAGATAGCTGTCTAATTCGCCTTTGTTCCATTCAGCAAAAATATCAGCCATTTCATCAACAGATAGACCTAATATGTTTTGCATCAAATCATAAGACTCAGCAATCAGCTGCATGTCTCCATATTCGATCCCGTTATGAACCATTTTTACGTAATGGCCTGCACCGTTTGGTCCAATATAAGTCACACAAGGTGTTCCATCTTCGGCTTTTGCAGAAATTTGTTCCAAGATTGGCGCAACCAATTCATACGCTTCTTTTTGTCCTCCTGGCATGATCGAAGGACCTTTCAAGGCGCCCTCTTCCCCACCAGATACACCTGTACCGATAAAGTTGATTCCTGAGTTTGCCAACTCTTCGTTACGACGAACCGTATCTTTAAAGAAGGTATTTCCGCCATCGATCAAAATATCGCCTTTGTCTAGATGAGGCAATAATTCTTGGATCGTTGCATCTGTCGCAAATCCTGCTTTTACCATTAATAAAATACGACGTGGTTTTTCAATAGATTGAACAAATTCTTCTATCGTATAGGTTGCTTTAAAATTTTTATCTGGATGTTCTTTTACTACTTCTTCTGTCTTTGAACCAGTACGGTTAAATAAGGCAACTGAATAACCGCGGCTTTCGATGTTCAACGCTAAGTTTTTGCCCATAACAGCCATACCGACAACGCCGATTTGTTGTTTTGTCATCTTTCATCCTCCTAAGATTCAATTATCTTTTTCATTATAGCGCAAATGTACCTGCTTTTGAACTATTCTCTTTCGCTGGACAAAAATATTTCTGAAAAGTTCCATATTAGTCAAAAAAACAAAAAAACCTCAGGCTCCATGGTTAGCCTAAGGTTTTAGAATCCTCTTTCTGAAAAAAAGGAATTATGCTTCTTTTGTTGCTACGTCTTTGCCATCGTAATGACCACAGTTTGAGCAGACATGGTGGCTTTTTTTCATTTCACCACAGTTTGCACATTCGTTCAAACCGTTGATTGTCAATTTGTAATGTGTACGACGTTTTGCTTTCTTCGCTTTCGAAGTTTTTCTAGCTGGTACTGCCATTTTGCTACACCTCCTTGTTAATGAACGCAACCTTGAGGCTGCAATTTATTCCAATCCTACGCGTTATCGTCATCTGATTCAGTGAATAATTCGGATAATTTTGCAAGACGAGGATCAACTTGTTGAGCTTGCGCTTCTTTTTGATTTGCAAAGTCTTCTTCTGACAAAACAGCCCAATCGTTGCCAGATGGCATTGCTGAACCTTGCTTTTCTTCTTCTGTCAGGACTTGCAAAGGAATCGCAAGTAATAGGTTATCAGCGACTGATTCATCTAAGCTGATGGTTTGACCTTCAACGATCAAAACTTCTTCTTCGACGATCGTTTCATCGCGACGCTGAAATTGCTCTGGTGTCATGAAGTGTTCATCCACTGAAAAATCAAAAGGAATCGCTACAGGTGTCAAAGAACGAGTAGATGGCAATGTCATCGTCGTTTCTACTTGATAGTGCAGCAAGTATCCTTGCTTATCAACACTCATCAGCCCTTTTACTTTTACAGGAGACAAATCAATGATCTGTCCATCGCGTTTTATCAGTTGACTCTTTAAGTCAAGTGTTTCTTCAAACATCAGCGGTGTCTCTTGGTATTTTTTTAATTCCAATAAAGACCATTTCATTTTTATCACCCCTAAGCAACAAAAGCAATTATACAGGGCTTCTGAGGCTTTGTCAATGAAATTTTCTTGACACCTTTTTCATTTTTGATCGTGTCATTTTAATGCCCTTTCTCAAGGGATTTCGACCCTCTCAAAAAAACAACAGGAAGCGCACAACGTGCACTTGCCTGTTGCTTGATCAATCGTTAAAAATCATTAGATCGCTGTTGTTTCTCCACGATAAACGATACCGCGACGAGAATCAAGAGTAACCAATTCGCCATCTTTGATGGTTGTTGTTGCGTCTTTGGCACCAACGATGACTGGTAGATCTTTCGCGATTCCGACAACTGCTGCATGAGAAGTCAAGCCGCCATCTTCAACAACTAAAGCTGCTGCTTTTTCGATTGCTGGCATATATTCTTTATCTGTTGTTGGTACAACTAAAATCATGCCATCTTTTGCTTTCGCAATTGCTTCTTCGGCACTGTGAGCGATCACGGCATTGGCAACAACTGATTTTTCACCAATCCCTTGCGCTTCAAGCAATTTTGAACCGATCAATTGGATCTTCATGACGTTGGTTGTTCCGCGTTCACCAACAGGAACACCGGCTGTGATCAAGATTAGATCGCCTTCTTTAGCAAAACCTAAATCAACTGCTTGTTTTGCTGCTAATTCAAACATTTCATCAGTTGTTGATGGTTTTTCAGCAACGGTTGGGTAGACACCCCAGTTAAGCATCAAGCCACGTTTTGTACGTTCATCAAATGTAACAGCTAAAATGTCAGCATCTGGACGATATTTAGAGATCATTTTTGCAGTGTAGCCAGATTCAGTCGCTGCAACGATTGTTTTAACCCCTAGGTTTTTCGCCGCACGAGCAACAGATAAACCGATTGTTTCTGTTACATCTGTTTTATCGAATTGGTTGATTTGGAATGTGCTGTTTTCTGATAAAGCTTTTTCAGCTTCAATGTCGATCCGTGCCATTGTTGCTACTGCCTCAACAGGGTAGTCACCGTTTGCTGATTCACCAGAAAGCATTGTTGCATCGGTACCATCAAAGACAGCATTGGCAACGTCAGAAGCTTCTGCACGGGTTGGACGTGGGTTTTGTTGCATTGACTCTAACATTTGTGTTGCTGTGATAACTGATTTACCAGCAGCGTTACATTTTTTAATGATGCTCTTTTGAACCATTGGTACTTCTTCAGCAGGGATCTCAACACCCATGTCCCCACGGGCAACCATGATACCATCAGAAACTTTGATGATTTCATCGATATTATCGATACCCTCTTGTGATTCGATTTTAGAGAAGATTTGCACATGAGTCATGTCTTTTTCTTCTAAAATTTCACGAATTTCTAAAACGTCTTGCGCTTTACGTACAAATGAAGCGGCAATGAAGTCGATATCGTTATCAAGACCAAAACGGATATCTTCTGCATCTTTTTCAGTAATACCAGGTAAGCTGATTGATACGCCAGGAGCGTTGACCCCTTTACGTGATCCTAACATTCCAGCATTTTTAACAACAACCACTAATTCGCGGGTTGCTTCGTCTTTTTCTTTGATTTCCATGTCGATCAAACCATCATCAAACAAGATGTGTCCGCCCACATGAACATCTTCAAATAAACCAGGATAAGTTACAGCAATTTTTTCTTTTGTTCCTTTGTGTTCTGGATCCATTGAAATGCGTGTTTCATCGCCAACGTTAAATTGGATGTATCCAGCACGACCAAAGTCAGCTTCTGTCGTATTTTGTACAGTTGTACGGATTTCAGCACCTTTTGTATCTAAAAGGATACCGACATCTTTACCAGTTTTCTTCACGGCTTCACGAACCATTGTCATACGCGCTAATTGTTCTTCATGATCTCCATGAGAGAAGTTAAAGCGGAAGACATTCGCACCGGCTTCAATCAGTTGAGAAATAATTTCCACACTGTTACTTGCTGGTCCTAATGTACTTACGATCTTTGTTTTTTTCATTACTAAACGCTCCTATTCATTTATTTAAAATAGCTAATAAGCTTTTTTTACAAAATTACTGTTGCGTTGCTCTAAAAAATCTCTTTAGAATGAGATTTCTTTGTTCAAGTTATACAAGCTAAGATCTGGTTTGTGACGATTGTTTTCAAGGGTTTCGATAATATCAGAAGCAATCATTTCATTGTTTTCGATACCGATACATAGACCGCCTTTGCCTTGTTGCAATAATTCAACGGCATATGAACCAAATTTACTTGCTAACACACGGTCACGAGCGCTTGGTGAACCACCACGGACAACGTGTCCTAGAATTGATACACGGGTATGGAAATCGCCGTATTCAGAAAGTTTGTCAGCAAAATCATTTCCGCCCATCACACCTTCGGCTAAAACGATCAAGCAATGTTTTTTCCCGCGGTCGCGTCCTTCACGGATACGATCAGCAACAACTTGCATGTCAAAATCATGTTCTGGGATGATGATTTCATCCGCACCACCGGCCACACCTGACCATAAAGCGATATCGCCAGCACCACGTCCCATTACTTCGATCACAAATGTGCGGACATGTGATGTCGCTGTATCACGGATACGGTCAATCGATTCTAAGACAGTATTGATCGCTGTATCAAAACCAATCGTGAAATCTGTTCCTGGAATGTCGTTATCGATCGTTCCTGGAATCCCGATTGCTGGGAAACCGTGGCGAGTAAGTGCCATCGCACCATGGTAAGATCCATCTCCACCAATCACGACTAGCCCTTCGATGCCAAATTTCTTTAATTGCTCGATTCCTTTTAATTGCCCTTCTTGTGTCGCAAATTCTGGATAACGTGCTGAATATAAGAATGTTCCACCACGTTGAATTTTGTCACCAACATCAGCAACATCTAAGCGACGAATGTCGCCTGCGACTAGTCCGGCATAGCCATAGTTGATTCCGTATACTTCAAGTCCGTCAAAAATACCCTTTCTGACAACTGCGCGAATCGCTGCGTTCATTCCTGGTGCATCGCCGCCACTGGTTAGAATTCCAATGCGTTTCATTATTCTTTCACCTCATCAAAAGATTTTGTTTAGGGAAGCCCCTGTTTGCTAGTTTTCAAGTAATAACCACGAGACATATTCTACCATTATTCCATGAAAATGTCTTGAAATAGTGGGAAAAAGTTGAAAAAAGTGTAAGTTGAATTATCGTTTTCGGAAAATTACTTGAAAATTACATTTCCATTTCCTAATAATGCCTTCAGTTGTGTGACAAAGTTCGGCTCATCCGTTACCCAGTTTTCTTCTGCTAATAACACTTTTTTGCCACTACTTTCATAAAACATCACCACTGGAATATTTCCTTGATGCTGCTTCATTTCCTTCGACAATGCTTGCAGGTGCGACGTTTCGGCTTCAGCAGAAATCTTTAAGTAGCAAGTTTGTGGCGCAATTTTATTTTGAACGTTTTCTGCTAAGTCTATTTTATCAGCAATGAGTTGGATTTCACCATTGTAACGACTTACCTCGACCTTTCCTTCAATATAGAGAACAGCATTTTCTTCGATCAAGGAACGCACTTGTCGATAAACGATGGGAAAAATCGTTACTGAAACTTCTTTGCTAGCATCCGTTCCTTCAACAAATGCCATCTGTTCGCCTTTTTTTGTACGTATCTCCCGAATCTTGCGGACATACAAAAGGATGCGGACCCGTTCATTCGGAACCAGATCGGCAATATCGGTGATTTGTTTTAATTGATGCAATTTTTGAAACTGTTCTACGGGATGGCCAGACAAATAAACACCTAAGTATTCTTCTTCCAAAGCCAGTTTCTCTTCCAGTTTGTAATCGGCAACGGCTTCTTCTTTTAAAGCCATGGTTTCTAAGAGATCCAAACTGCCGCCACTATAAGTAATATTTTGGATTTTCCCTTCTAGTTGGATCAATGCTTGTTTTCGATTAGGCGCAATCACATCGAATACACCGATGCTCAAAAGCGGCAATAAATAGTCCAACTTTAACCACTTGCTGTTCCGCTGATTCAAGCGAAGTAAAAATTGATCCATGGACGTGAAATTGCCATGCTCTTTTCGTTCTGTCAAAATGTCTTGGATCATGTCGCGCCGAATCCCTTTGATACTGCTGAACCCAAAGCGGATTTGTTTCTCATTTTGCAGTTGAAAACTAAACCCACTGGCATTGATCGATGGTGGCAATACTTCTACGCCATAACGTGCGGCTTCATTTAAGTATTCTTTCATTTTGCTTGCAGTATTGCGTACCGAGTGCAAGATCGAAGCAAAAAAAGGTGCCGGATAGTGCACTTTCAAGTACGCCATTTGAAAGCCGATAAAGGAATAGGCAAACGCATGGGAACGGTTAAACCCATAGTTGGCGAAGCGCTCAATATAGTCATAGACCAAATTGGCGGTCTTCTCGTCATAATGATTGGCCAACGCACCTTGCACAAAATGGCGACGTTCTTCATCCAACACGTCTTTTTTCTTTTTACTGATTGCTCGCCGCAAAATATCTGCCTGTCCTAGGCTAAAACCAGCCATTTTGGAAGCTACTTGCATGATCTGTTCTTGATAAACAATGATTCCGTAAGTGTTTTGCAAGATTGGAATCAAGCTGTCATCCGGATAAGAGACCCGCTCTTGTCCTTTTTTCCGCTTGATAAAAGTATCAATATTTTGCATCGGTCCCGGGCGATACAAGGCATTGACTGCAGCAATGTCTTCGATACTTTCTGGCCCTAGCTTGCGCAAGACATTGCGTATTCCCGCTGATTCAAATTGGAAGATCCCTGCCGTCTCCCCTTTTTGAAACAAACGCAATGTTGCTGGATCATCAAGAGGAATCTCTTTTTGGGTTACGATTTGTTGGCTGATTCGTTTGATACCTTTCAAGGTATTATCAATGATCGACAAGTTTCTCAAACCTAAAAAATCCATCTTCAATAGGCCAATGGCTTCCACGTCATTCATGGTAAACTGGGTCAGCCAAATCCCATCGCTGCCTTCTTGCAAAGGCACCAAATCAAGCAGATTCTTGTCACTGATCACCACACCGGCGGCATGGGTCGATACGTGACGGGGCAGTCCTTCTAAGATTTTGGCGACTTGAAACATTACTTGATTCCGCTCATTGAACGAAACCAGCTCTCGCAGCTGATTGGATTGTTCATAAGCAAGATCTAAGGTCATTTTCAAGGCATTGGGGATGGCTTTTGACCAGCGATTAGCTTCACTTTGCGAGAGACCAAAGACCCGAGAAACATCTCGCAAAACCATTTTGGCCGCCATGGTACCAAACGTGGCAATCTGTGCCATATATTCTTGCCCATATTTTTGGCGCACATACTGTAAAATCTCGTCTCTGCGATTGTCAGGAATATCTAAATCAATATCAGGCATCGTGTAACGTTCTGGATTCAAGAATCGTTCAAACAAAAGATCGTATTTGATTGGATCTACGTCGGTGATCGATAAAACATATGCCACCAGTGCTCCAGCAGCCGATCCCCGTCCAGCGCCGGTAACGATCTCTTGTTGGTGGGCAAAGTCCATGACGTCCCAAATAATCAAGAAATAGTCATCAAAGCCCATCTTATGGATAACGGACAACTCATAATCCAAACGCTGTTCGTACGCCGATGTAACGTGGGCAACACGCTGAGGCAGACGCTCAAAACAAATTTTCCGCAAATAGTCCGCAGCACTTTCTTCGGCTGGTAGCGGGTAATGAGGCAACAGCCGCTGATGCAGCGGCAGCTCGACGGCGCATTCAGCTGCAATCCGCTGATTATTCATCAATGCCTGCGACGCTTCGCCAAATGACGCAGTCAATTGGTCTGCCGGTTGTAAAAAAAGCTGCGTAGTCGCTTGCTCTTTTGCCTGACGAAAGTCTTCAATTTGCGAACCATCTTTGATATGGGTCATCACTTTGACTGCAAAGGCTTCTTCTTGTGCTAAAGCCGCGATGGGTTGATACGCACATGGTGCAATGTTTTGCTCGTTAAACCAAGCGATCGTTTCTGGATCTAGCCCTTTGCTAGTAATCCCTAAAAACAAGCTCTCAGAATCAAATTTATGGCTGATTGCTCGCAGTGCTTCTTGATTGGCTTCTAGATCATCGTGCTGAGAAGGCAGAAACCCCTCGCCTTCAGGCAGCAAACCAAAGAGGTCCTGCAAAGAATCACAAGCAGATAAATTCAACTGCTCGGTGATCATTTTTTCACTTGATAAACGCATCAAGGTTTGATAGCCCTTGAGGTTTTTGGCAAATACGTACAATGGAAAGGACATTGATCCCTCCCCGAAGGTACAGTCGAACAAAGCACCAAAAATCGGCTTGATGCCCTGCGCTAGGCATTGCTGATAAAACTCGACCGCGCCATAGAGAACATTATGATCAGTTAGGCCTAGGGTCTGATAGCCCATCTTTTTGGCTTGCTCTATATAGTGAGGAATTTTGATCGTACTTTGCAGCAACGAATAGGCGCTTAAGGTGGTGAGCTGTGAATACATTGAAATCCCTCCAAAAATGAAAATTCTCTTTCTTTCTGCTAGTAAATAGATTTGAAAAACAAAATGAAAAAGTGAAAATCTTTACAATAAATATTTTTGTGATAAACTAAAGTCGAAATGGAAGATACGCAGAAAAGAGGTGTCGTCATGCGTTACCTAGTCACTTTATTTTGGACTTTTGTATTAGGTCAAGTCGTTGGCTATCTAGGCAGCTCACTTGCTGGAGCAACTTATGATTTTCAATTAACTTCAATCATCTCTTTGGTCACAGGTGTGGTGATCATTCTTGTTGGTATTATCGCACCAGCGCCTGAAAAGACAAGCCATTAAAAAAAAACCAGTTACCTTTATTGTAACTGGTTTTTTTTTCTTTTCAACTATTCACTGATGTCCGTTTTACGCAAGCTTTTACGGAAATTAAATCCTGAGATAAAAATATTGATCAGTACAAACCCGCTAGTTACCCAAAAGACGGCGGGATAACCAAAGCCAGCTGCCACCGTTGAGCCGACCATCGGACCTAACACTTGCCCAAAGTTGGAGAACATTTGGTTGTAGCTATAGATACGGCTGACCCCTTCCATTGGAGTGATCTTGCTGATCAGTGTATTGATGGACGGCATCAAGGCACCGGTAGAAAAACCAAGCAAGAAGCGCAACACGCCTAGTTGAAACGGAGTAGAGACAAAGCCCATCGGAATAAAACAGAAAAATGACAGTACTAAGCCCCCCAACAGCACTTTGTGATTGCCATAACGATCACCGATTTTGCCTAAAAACGGCGAGGAGAGAATCGCTGAAACACCGGCAACAGAGACGATCAATCCGCTGACGAACAAAATATTGCCCGTATCCCCGCTTAAATCACGAATATACAATGTGAGGATCGGACTGATGCTCGTTACACCTAGCTGTAAAATCAGGGAAGTAATAAACAAGCCAACAAGCAACTGCATATTTTTGATTTGACCAAAAATTTCTTTAATGGAAAGCAGATCGCCCTTTTCAACTGGCTCAAAATCTTCTTGAACGAGAAAAATCGTAAGCAACAGCGTGATTAGTAGAACAACGCCTGTGATAATAAAGACATTTTTCATGCCAAACCATTGCGCTAACGCCCCACCCATCGAAGGACCAATCAAATTCCCTGCGATGGCTCCTGTAGCCAATGTCCCAAGCGCCCAACCGCTTTTTTCTCGAGGCGCCTGCGAAGCGATCAACGCAGTCGCATTTGGAATATACCCCGATAAAATTCCGGTAAAGAAACGCATGATCAATAACCAATAGACATTCGGTACAAAAGCCAAAGAACCCATCGTCACTGTCATCCCCGCAGCCGCGCGAATCATCATTAAACGACGACCTTTTTGGTCTGCTAGATTTCCCCAAACTGGAGCAATGATAGCCGCCGCAAACGCCGTTACTGAGATTGCTAATCCAGAAAACAACTCAATTTGACTCTCTGGAGCGCCTAACTCTTCTATATATAAGGGAATGAATGGCATGACAAGACTAAAACTGGCACCCGTAAAAAAACAACCTACCCATGAAATCAGTAGATTTCGTTTCCAATCAATCTTCATTTACAAACCTTCTTTCACAAATACTATACCGTATCGTGAGTAATAATCAAATAAAAAATCTTTCTGCATTTAAAATACAGAAAGATTTTCATCATTAAACTTAACTGATCAAAGCCAAAATGACAAAGTTCAGGATAAACAACGCATTGACGACCCAGATGATCGGAGACACTTCGTTGGCTTTTCCTTTCACTACTTTCACTAATGCATAGAAAATGAAACCAACAGCGATCCCATTTGAAATACTGTAAGACAAGCCCATAAAAATGGACGCGAAGAAGGCTGGAACTGCTTCTTCTAGATCAGTCCACTTGATGTCCGCAAAAGAAGCCATCATCATTACCCCAACCAAGATCAACGCCGGTGCTGTCGCTTGTGCGGGAACGATTGAGATCAGTGGAGAAAAGATACTGCTGATCGCAAAGAGTGCTGCCACCACAACGGAAGTCAAGCCCGTGCGTCCACCAGCACCGATGCCAGCTGCTGATTCCACATAAGTCGTTGTATTTGAGGTCCCTACGATGGCCCCTACAGAAGTGGCTACGGCATCTGCAAAAAGAGCCTTATCCATCTTCGTATTCAACCCGTTACTATTTTCAACCGCTTCTTCATCTTTTTTCGAAAAGATCCCTGTACGACGTCCAGTCCCGATAAAGGTACCGATCGTATCGAAGACATCTGATAAGCTAAATGCTAAAATCGTCATGATTACTTGAGGGATTTTGGCAGAATCACTGAATAGTGAGCCCATTCCTTCAGAGCCAAACGCAGCGCCAAATGTGATTCCTAGTTCGCTGATGGAACTTCCTAATGAATTCCCGTGCCAATCAATGGCACTTAAATCCACCACACCCATCAAAATACCAATGATCGTCGTTCCTAAAATACCAAAAATAATTGCCCCACGTACATTTTTCACCACTAATAAAGTAGTCACTACTAAACCAATCACTGCTAACAAAACAGGTGCATTATTGAAATTCGCCAAAGCTGGGACGATCCCCCCATTAAAATTGGCACTCACAATCGTCTCACCGTCGACAACTGAACCCGTCACTGCGGCAGTGTCTGCACTGAAGTTTAGCAAGTTGGCATTTTTGATCCCTACATAAGCCACAAAGATCCCGATCCCGCCGCCGATTGCATGCTGCATGCTTTCTGGAATCGCATGAATGATCATTTTTCTGATTCGAGTCACCGTGATAAAAATGTTGATCAGGCCGCAGATGAAAACCATCGCTAATGCTTGCTGCCACGTATACCCCAAACCAAAAACAACGGTAAAGGTGAAGAATGCATTAAGTCCCATTCCAGGTGCTTGCGCGTAAGGCACATTTGCAAATAAGCCCATGATCAGGGTACCAATCACTGAAGCGATGATCGTTGCTAAGAAAACAGCTTGAAACGGCATGCCTGCAGCAGATAAAATCGTCGGATTCACAAACAAAATATAACTCATCGCGAAGAAGGTGGTGACCCCAGCCATCACTTCTGTGGAAACCGTCGTTTTATTCTCCTTTAATTTGAAAAACTTTTCCATGTTATGTTTCACTCCTGAACTTTAATCGTTTCTATGAAAAGAAAAAATGAATAATTGCGCTTTTCATCGAACAATTAAAAATTATAAGGGAATAATTTTCGCTTTTCAAACCTTTTTCCGAATAAAACGAACCAAAAACGTTTAATGTTCGTGTTTTACTTTGTAACTATTATGAAAACTTATCGAAAACTTACTTGTATTGTGAAATGACAGAAATATGTTACACTTAAGCCACTACCATAAGAGAATGGAGCGAGTCTTTTGAAACCAAAAATCATCGCCATTGATTTAGATGGCACAACCTTAAATACTGAATCCCAACTTTCCCCTCGCACACGTGAGGTACTGGTTCGCGCCACCAAAGCGGGACACTTTGTTACCATCGCTACAGGAAGACCTTTTCGTATGAGTGATCAATTCTATAAAGAATTGGCGCTCACAACACCAATGGTCAATTTTAACGGTGGGTTGGTCCATAAACCTCGACAAGTATGGGCAAACGAAATGGAGCACTCGATCTCTCGAGAAATTGCGTTTGAGCTCATGGCACAAAAAGAGCAGCTGGGGCTGACGTTTGTGGCAGCAGAAAATCGTGAAACCTTTTTCATCGATGACCTAAGCGGATTTGATCAACACTTTTTCTTTTCGGGTAATGCTTCCGAAAAAAATCTATTAGCAAATTTAAAAACGGATCCCACTTCATTACTGGTGAAAACCGAAAATGAATTAGCAGAATCTGTTTCTTTACGTATCAAGGATCAATTTGACGATGCAGTCGATGTTCGCACGTGGGGCGGACCTCAAGCCATCTTAGAGATCGTACCAAAAGGGGTCCATAAAGCACTTGGTCTTTCGGTGATCGCGGATTCTTTGTCTTTGGATCGGCAAGATATCATCGCTTTTGGTGATGAACACAATGATTTGGAGATGCTGGATTATGCGGGTTGGGGCGTTGCTATGGCAAATGGCACGCAACAATTAAAATCGATCGCCAATGATGTTACTGACAAAACCAATGCGGAAGATGGCATGGTCGATTACTTGGAAAAATATTTAGGTCTATAAAAAAAGCCGATGCGGGATTGTCCGCATCAGCTTTTTTTTGCTTCCATATTCAAATCAAAGTGTTTCATAAACGATTTCTTTGGCTTCGGGAATCGATTCATCAATAAAGAATACTTTGTACCAGGTCAAGAATGTAAAGATCGTCCAGATTTTTCGCTGAAGATTCGGTTTTCCTTGGCGATGGTCTTCTAGCATTTGCAAAATCGCTGTTTGATCAAAGAAGGTTGCTGCAAAGTCTGACTCAAAAAGGGCTTTAACTGCTTCATACCCTGTTCCTTCTTTCAGCCATGCCTTGATTGGTACAGGAAAGCCTAGCTTTTCACGGTTTGCCCATTCTTTTGGCAAATGACGGTTTGACGCTTGTCGAAACACATCTTTCGTATTGTTTTGATTGATCAAATATTTCGTCGGGATCGTTTGCGCCAGTTTTTGCATCTCGATATCCAGTAACGGAACCCGTAATTCTAAAGAACTCGCCATGGACATTTTGTCTGCTTTTAACAAAATATCCTTCGGCATCCATTGATGAAGATCCAAATATTGCATCTTGTTGACCTCGTCTTTGAGACCATTGACTTTCTCATAATGAGGCGCAACGATTTCAGCAACAGATGGTCCTTTTTGATACGTTGGTTTTAAAAGCTGTAGTGCTTCCTCTTCTTCAAAGACCAGGGCTTGCCCGATAAAGAAGTCTTGGGCAGGTGCCGTTGCTTCATAAAGATGAATTCGACCATGGAAGTTTTTCATTTTGCCGATTTGACGCCCTAAACGAAAGCGGATGTTTTGCGGCAGTTTTTTCAAGCCTTGGGCAAAAACGCGAACCGCTTTAGAGTTTGTGTGGAAGCCATAGGCAGCATAACCGGCAAATAATTCATCTGCCCCTTCCCCAGATTGAACGACCCGCACTTGCTGTGCTGCTAGGTTGGCTAAAAAGTACAAAGGGACACAGCTTGGGTTAGAATCCGGTTCGTCCAAGTGATACTGAATCAGCGGAAATGCCTCAAAGGACATTTCACCATCGATGACCGCTGCTGTGTTGTTCAAGCCGAGCTTTTCCGTCAATTTGCGGGCTTCGATCGCTTCGTTGTAGGTTTTGTCATCAAACCCAATTGAAAATGAGTGATCTGGGCGCAAGACCGAGGCCACGTAACTTGAATCGACACCACTGGATAAAAATGAGCCGACTTCAACATCACTGATTTGATGAGCAGCAATTGATTCTTGGACTGCTTGATCGATTTTATCGACCCATTCTTCTCTTGAATGATTTTCTTTCACTGAAAAATCTGCATCCCAGTACTGCTTGATCGTCAATCCCTGTTCATTAAACAGATAATAATGCCCTTCTTGCAAACGATGAACGCCTTTAAAGAAGGTTTCTCCGTTCAAAGGCGAGTATTGGAACGTCAAATAAGGTTTCAACGCCTCCTGGTTTAGTTCTTTCTTGAAATCTGGATGAGGCAAAAAGCTTTTGATTTCAGAGCCAAACATGAAACTGCCGTTCATTTGCGCATAGTAATACGGTTTGATCCCAAAGTGATCCCGCGCGCCGAAAAGCTCTTGTTTTTGAGTATCCCAGATGGCAAAAGCAAACATTCCCCGCAGGCGCTGCAACACATCAATGCCCCACTCTTCATAGCCATGTAAGACTACTTCGGTATCCGCATGGGTAGAGAAGACATGACCTGCTTGGATCAATTCCTCACGCAATACTTGAAAGTTGTAAATTTCACCATTAAAAATGATTACTTTTGTTCGATCCTCATTAAAAATTGGTTGTGAGCCACCTTCTAAGTCGATGATCGATAAACGACGAAACCCTAATGCCACTCGGTCGTCGGTAAATTTCCCTGAACTGTTTGGTCCGCGATGAACGATCCGGTCCATCATGCGTTCAATAATGATTTCTTTTTGGTCTTTTGAATTGACAAAGCCGACAATTCCGCACATATTTTCACATCCGTTTTCATAATCCATTTTCATTTTTCTAAAGTAAATCATACCATAGAATTCAAGAGATACGATCTCTTTTTCAAAAAAATACAATCAATATATTTTTGCACAAAACACAATTTGAAGATAAACCTTATGATATCAAGGTTTCCAATAATCTCATACTCTCAATCTTACAAATTTGTTATCTAAGAAAATAGCTATCCTCAAAATTCTTAAGAAATTTTTTATGAATTCTATTTTTCTGAAAATATACAAAGATACTTTTCCCGAATTTACTGACTCCAGCAAACTTCTTTTGCTTCCATTCTCAGCATTGATTTCCTGAAAATAATCAGTCAGATTTGTTCGTTTGATAGTTTTATTGGACTATTGTGAAAAAAAGTGTTATTCTAACTATGGAATTTCGTTATCAACTAACCGTTGCCTTTCAATGACAAGTTTTAAGAAAGGAGAATGACTATGACATTCTATAACACAGATCTACAATATCGTGTAACTCTGGATACCAAATTGAATTTATTTATCGTTTTCGATAAAAAAGATGCGAATCATTTTGCGACTGGAATTACGATCGAGCAAGCTGTACAAGAATTGAAAAAAACTGCATAAGGAGTTTATCCAAATGAAGGATACCGATTCGTACTGAAAGCACCTCGCTAAGGAAATAATTAGCTAGGTGCTTTCTTGTTTTTTGGCTCGCTTTTGTCTGTTGCAGCATCCACTTCTTGCTTCTGTCCACTTTGCTATTCATCTAGCTGTAAGATTTCATCAACTGATCCTTGCGTAATAAACTTACTCAATCCCTGTGCCGCAACTTTTGTATAACGCATAAAATAATCTTTTTCTTCAAAATCCATCTTCTTGCCTCCTACTGATACAACTGTGCTTTTATTAAGTTTACCATCTATTTCACTAGTCATTCTTGAGCGTCATTCCTTTAATACTTATGAATGATCCATTAATAGCATACACGTTACATTTGTCAAATCATCCTTTTCCTCTATTCATGAAAAGACAAATCTGTTTTCTGGTACAGAACATAGTACTATTGTCTTTTCAGGAGACTTTTATTTAGGAGGAATTTTTATGGCTACGTTTTTCGCCATTTTGTTTTTCATTGGATTGTTCTGTTTCGTTTTTGGCATTGTCTTATTTTATATTGGGCTTGTAAAACAAAATGCAAAACGAGATCGAAACGTTTTGATCATTGTCGCTTCCGCTTTTATTGCCTTGTTTTCTTATGGTGGCTTGTCCTTCTACCAAGATGTGACATCTTTCGATAGCATCACTGCGCAATTAAGCCTTTCTTTACGTAACGAATCAAGGCAAAGCGAATCCTTTGGCGATGCCGCTGCTTCCATGGAACAAGCACAAGGAGAACAAAAAGCTGGCAACAACGAAGCAAGTAGCGCACAACAAGAAGAACCCGCGAACAACGAGCAACATACACCTGAACTTTCTCGTGAAGAAAGAAATGCACTGAATCGTGCAGAAAGATACTTATCCAGCAATGCGTTTTCTCAGTCGAGCTTAAAACGCCAACTACTCTATGAAGATTTTTCTGAGAGCGCAGCAGACTTTGCCGTAGCCACCGTGGATGCCGATTGGAACGAGCAAGCATTGAAAAAAGCGATTCGCTACTCGCAAAATTTATCCTTATCGGATGAGCGTGTGGCGAGCCAACTTTCCTTTGAAGGCTTTACTTCTGAACAAATTGAATACGCCTTAGCACGTTTGCCCGATTGATTCTTTTCGTTTGTTGCAGGATCACAAGCAAAAAAGATATCGGCAAGTTGACGGAACAATTATGCTGTTTTCTAGACCGAGTGTAGGTTAATCGCTTTTCAGATGGTTATCGATCAACCTCGGCAGTCATTTATATTCTTCTGCCCACAACAAACAAAAAAGCCTATCTCGAAAGATAGGCTAAACGCTCCAAAGCGTTGGTATAAGGAGAGTACAGGATTTGAACCTGCGCGCCGGGATGAACCGGGTCGGCGGATTTCGAGTCCGCTGCATTACCACTCTGCCAACTCTCCATAACAGTTATTTTCGCTAGTTTTACAAAAAATGTCAAGAAAAATCTGCATCCAAAATGGAAATGGATACAGATTTTTTGTTCTTTAATCGAAAATATAGTTTTCTTTCTTTTCGATTACGCCTTCGATCGTCTCGTTGATGATTTTGATGATCTGATCATCGGTGGGTGTGATGATACCCGCCGACATTAAGGAAGCCAAACCAGTCACAACGATCCATGCGCCATTATGTAGTGCATTTATCGCATCTTCGGATAGATCTGCATATTTTTCTTCTGATTTGATCAAGGATTTGAAATAGGTGGATGAAAAATCATGCATCAATTTCCCACCGCCGTAGTCGTCGATAAAAAGGGCGATGTAGAGATTGTGCTGCTCTTGCGCGAAGCGTATATAATTCAGGCCTAAATCAACAAGTTTGTCTCCTGTTCGAACGACTGGAAAAACATTTTCCGATAAATCTTTGAAAACAGCCTCCACCAAGGTATTTTTTAAGTCCTGCATATTTTCGAACTCAAGATAAATTGGTTGAGTAGAAATTCCCATGTGCTTAGCGATATTCCGGGCCGTAAAGTTGCCAAAACCTTCTCTATTGATCAGTTCATAAGCGGCCTTCAAAATGTGTTCTCTTGTATAGACCTTCCTTCGCATCAATAAATCCCCCTTTTTATATTTATTTAATTGTAACCGAGATATTCATTTTTTAAAAATAAAACACTCCTTCCGTTATCTTATTTCTATTCACTTTGTTCACTAAAAACGAATGTTTAGTAATAGGAAATGTTCTGCTTTTTTCATTTATCACAAAAAATCCAACGGATGGCGTTCTAGTTATTTTTCAAATCTACTTTTCTTTCTTGTTGAAAACTCGCTGAAATTGTACACTAAGAGTGTAGCACGCAAATTCGATTGAAAAAGGGGTTTGGAAATGGCTGAATCAAAAGAGCTATTATTGGAGACCTGCTTATTAGCAGGGAAAATCATGATGGAAAACGGCTCGGAAGTGTATCGCGTGGAAGATACGATGAATCGAATTGCGGCAAACGCTGGAGAGCAAGGGAGTATTAGTTATGTAACAGCAACTGGACTTTTTATGGGCTTACGCAGTAGCCACTATGCACAAGTAGAAAATGTTCATGATCGAGTCATCAATCTCGAAAAAATCGTTGCCGTCAATGGGCTCTCTCGCGCCTATGCGGAAAAGAAACTTTCCTTAGCGGAACTGCATGAGGCATTAAAAAAGGTCAATCAGACAACACCAAGTTTTCCTTACTGGCTACAGGTTCTTAGTGCTGGCGTGGTCAGCAGTACCTTAATGATTATTTTTGGCGGTGCTTGGTTTGACTTTCTAGCGACCTTCGTCATTGGCTGCCTTGGCTTTTTGTGTGCGTATTGGGTCAAGAAACTGATCGACATTCGCTTTTTGGATATGTTTTGTGCCTCCTTACTGATCGGTACTTTGTCTGTCTTAGCGGTCTCTCTTCATATCGCACAAAACGTCGATAATTTGATTATCGGTGCCGTCATGCCCTTAGTTCCTGGTGTAGCAATCACCAATTCCTTTCGGGATATCTTGGCGGGCCATCTCATTAGTGGCACAGCTCGGGGAACAGAGGCCATCTTTACTGCTGCCGCGATCGGTGTAGGCATCGCCACGGTCTTCACATTATTTGGAGGGATCTCATGACGATTTTTATTCACCTTTCATTCAGCTTCTTAAGCACTGTAACCTTCGGCATCTTGACCAATATTCCTAAAAGAGCCTTAGTTGCCACAGGCATTGCTGGAACGGTTGGCTGGATGATCTATTGGTCATTGCAAACGATTGGCTACGGTCTAGGCAGTGCCAACTTCTTAGCCGCATTTGCCGTCGGTTGTGTCAGCATCTTTTTTTCCCGCAGAAAAAAAATGCCCATGATCATTTTTAACATTCCTAGCCTCGTTCCCCTCGTACCGGGTGGGCCTGCCTACAAAGCCGTTCGAGAATTCGCTTTGGGCGACAACTTTGTCGGTTTTGAAAATCTGATGATCGTTGTCATCACCGCTGGGGCGATTGCCGGCGGGTTCATGATGACGAGTGTGGTTGAAAAGATCGTCAATCGCTGGCAAGTGAAACGCACAAAAAAACGTCATCCAGATAAAAAAATCTCCTGAAACTATTGGCGCGCAGAAACTATAAATTTTTCTTATTTCAGACTTTAGTACAATGTTTTCTTTTCGGACTTCTTTTATAATAAGGGCATACCTTACAAAACTGTTTGACGTTTGTCATTTGTTTTACTGGATTTTTCTGGTCTCACCCCGTATAGTGAGATTATGAAACATAAAGGAGATGAAGTCCTGTGAGCATAGCAACTTCTCGTCGTATCATTAATACGATTTCTATTATTGGCTTAGGTTTATCGATCGCGTTAACCATCTATTTTATCAATCTAGGTGTTTTCAAAGACATTAATGCACTGCGAGGTCTAGTTGGAAATTCCGTTATCTTAGGACCAATCGTCTTTATCCTATTGCAGATCTTGCAAGTAGTGATCCCGATTATTCCCGGTGGTGTCTCCAGCGCTGCAGGTGTCTTGATTTTCGGTCCTTATCTAGGATTCGTTTATAACTATGTAGGAATCAGTATTGGTTCTGTCATTATTTTCCTGCTTGGCCGACGATATGGTAAACCATTCATTTTAAGTATGATCAGTGACAAAACTTACGATAAATATATCGGCTGGTTAGACAACCAAAGCCGATTTGAAAAACTTTTCGCCCTTGCAATCTTTCTACCGGTTGCCCCAGATGATGCCCTTTGTCTAATGGCTGGCTTGACCAACATGACAGTGAAGAAATTTACGTTGATTATTTTGTTGGCAAAACCTGCTTCAATTTTCTTGTACAGTATGGCATTGATTTACGGTGGAACATTCTTAACTGGTTTGTTAGGCGGATAAGAATCATATGTAAGAAAAACGATCAATTCAGCGAGCCGAACGTAAAGAAGCTGCTTTTCAAACAGGGAACTATGCCTGTGGCAAATGTGCTTCTAAAACTGTTCGGCTCTTTTTTACCGCCTTTCTAGAATAAATTGAACCACAATACTTACTTTGTTAGGATGACGACCATGAATTATTTAAAAAACAGCTTAGTCAACACGTGGGATTTTTTGAAAGACAGCAATGCCTACTTCCGTGATGTTTTATTGATGCACGGTGCCTTGTTGTTCTTAGTGATCCCGATATTATCAGCTTCCACCAAGTTCGTCTTAAAGCGCGGCGGCTTGCCTTATCTTTCTTTCGATAATATCGGTAGTATCTTTACAGATCACCCTGTTGTGTTGCTCTCATTAACCCTGATTTTGCTTTTGATCTTATTAGCCGTCTTTTTTGAATTTACTTTCTTACTGCTGAGTGTCTATTTTATCAAAAAGAAGCAGCCCATCAGCTTGCGGCAATTGTTACGAATGACTATTTTGCAATTGCGCAAATTACGGCCGATGACCTTTTTATTTTTCCTTTTTTACTTCTTACTGATTTTACCCATCGGTGGATTGAGTTTTAATTCGGATTTACTCGCAAAAATCAAAATTCCTGCCTTTATCATGGACTTTATTTTTGCCAATCGTGTCTTGATCATTGGGGCAGTGCTTTTGGTTTATGTTTTGTTGATTTACTTGGGGATTCGCGTGATCTTTGCCTTACCGGAAATGATTTTACGTGATCTGCCCTTTCGAAAAGCGATCAAAGAAAGCCTCCAAGTAACAAAACGCCGTTTTTTTGCCATCGTTGGTCAATTTGTCTTTATCGGTGGTAGTATCTTATTGATCACGACTCTGGGCTTCACGCTGCTTATTACCCTTCAAGCAGTGATTGAAGTTGTTACACCGGACTATGCGTTGTATAGTGCTGTTTTTATTATGACTTTCTTGCAGTTTATTTTGTTACTGAATGTCATTTTATCGACCGTGGCTATTTTTTACATCATCGTTGATTTCATGGATGATGAAGGCTTTTTACCAGAGATCCCTTCGTGGTTCCACCAAGAACCATTGAACCAGCGACATTTTCTAGGACTGAAAAGTTCCTTGTTTACCTTGGTCACGGTACTTTTTGGTGTTGGGGTTAGTCTGTATAATATGAACTATCTGACCTCAGCTGCTTCGATCCATCCGGTAACGATCTCCCATCGAGGGGTAAGCGACGGACAAGGGGTCCAAAATTCCCTTGAAGCGTTACGATTTACTAGTGAGAAATATCAGCCGGACTACGTGGAAATGGACGTCCAGCAAACAAGTGATGGTCATTTTATTGTCTACCATGATTTTTCTTACCGGCCTTTGACAGGCGGCAAAGGAAAACCCGAGCAATTGCCCTTGAGTTACGCCGAATCACTGACGGTTTCAGAAAACAACCAGACAGCCCGTATTCCAACTTTTGACGAGTACTTGGCGCTTGCCAATCAGTTGGACCAAAAATTACTGGTGGAGATCAAAACCCAACAAAAAGATACTGCGGCACTCGTAGATGCCTTCTTAGACCGATACCAAGAGGATTTAGTTGCAAATGGGCATATTATGCAAAGTCTCTCCTATACAGTTGTTGAAGAATTAAAAGATAAGGCGCCTGAATTGACGTCGGGATACATCATGCCTTTCAATGTCGTAGGGCCGCCACTGACCAGTGCCGACTTTCTGACAATGGAATACAGTACGATCAACCGCAACTTCATCGCTTCTGCCCGGACCGATGGCAAGGAAGTGTTCGTTTGGACCCCCAATGATGCGGATACTATCAGCCGAATGCGTTTTTACGGTGTAGACGGGATCATTACTGACCAAATGGGGATTTTAAATGAAGAGTTGAGTTTGTCGGAAGAAGACATGACTTATTCAGACAAACTATTGAATTTCGTGATTGGCGTTGGCTGATCTCACACAAAGAAAAATGCTGCTCACGGTGATCCGTTGAGCAGCATTTTTTGCTAGTTGGTTAGGCAACGTTCGTTTGCGTACAAATTTTATTGAAACTGACGATCATCCGACGATTACAAGCTTCTACTTGTGCTTGATCTTCTTCTTCATAACTTGAAACGACGATCAACGCCGTATGTACGTATAGTTTTTCCACCACACCGATCACAGGCTTGCTCGCCCCGACAGGTTGGCAGACATATTTTTCACCGATCGTAATATTCTCCATATCCTCACCTCAACCGTTTTCTTTCATAAAGATATAATAACAAAAAAGCATCAAATTGAAAACGTTTTATTTCAATTTATCACGCATTTGTCACCAAGAAATGACAGTTTCGTTCGTTCAAACGCACTGGTTTGTTCGTGCCACTTCTTAAAAAGCATTTTATACTAAAGGAAATCAAAAGGAGATGAGTCAAATGCCAATTATTCAAACCTGTATCTTTGGACTATTGTCTGCTGCGTTGCTTTGGGGATTAAAAGAAGACCGCTGATTTTTTGGATCAACTATCGAGTAACACAACAAACGCGAAAATAAAACAACGCCTTGTGCCAATCAGAACTGGCACAAGGCGTTTCTTTGTCGAATTATAGACGTTCGTTCAATTCTTTTGCAAGATCTTCGAAACCTGGTTTGCCAAGTAAGGCGAACATGTTTTTCTTGTACGCTTCAACCCCTGGTTGGTCAAATGGGTTCACACCGTTTAAGTAACCAGAGATACCTACAGCGATCTCAAAGAAGTACATCGTGTAACCTAACGTGTACGCATCCATTGTAGGAATTTTTACTAACAGATTAGGTACATCCCCATCTGTATGGGCAAGTAACGTTCCTTCAAAAGCTTTCGTATTAACAAAATCAACTTCTTTTCCTTCTAAGTAGCCAAGACCATCAAGATCTGCTTCTTGTGTAGGGATCGCAATTGATTTGCGTGGTTTTTCAACTTTTACGACAGTTTCAAAGATATTGCGACGGCCTTCTTGGATGTATTGACCAAGAGAATGCAAATCTGTTGAGAAGTTTGCGCTTGAAGGATAGATCCCTTTTTGGTCTTTTCCTTCAGACTCGCCGAATAATTGTTTCCACCATTCTGAGAAGTATTGCATGCCTGGTTCGTAGTTGATCAGCAATTCGGTTACTTTGCCTTTGCGATAAAGGATGTTACGCATTGCTGCATATTGATACGCTTCATTTTTTTCAAGGTCGTCACTTGCGTAAGCATCGCTAGCATCCGCTGCCCCTTGCATCAAGGCATCGATATCCGCTCCGCTGGCAGCGATTGGCAATAAACCAACAGCAGTCAATACAGAAAAACGGCCGCCGACGTCATCTGGAATGACGAAGGTTTCCCAGTTTTCGGCATCTGCTTCAACTTTTACTGCACCTTTCGCTTTATCCGTTGTTGCGTAGATCCGTTTGTTGGCTTCTTCTTTGCCGTATTTTTCAATCAAACGTTCTTTGAAAACACGGAAAGCGATCGCTGGCTCAGTAGTTGTTCCTGATTTTGAGATCACATTCACAGAGAAGTCACGGTCACCAATGATTTCGATCAAATCTGCTAAGTAAGTTGAAGAAATCGAATTACCGGCAAAAAAGATTTGTGGTGCTTTGCGTTCTTCATTTGGTAACAAGTTAAAGAAAGAATGATTTAAGAAATCAATCGCTGCTTTCGCTCCTAAATAAGATCCGCCGATCCCGATCACGACTAGTACTTCAGAATCAGATTGAATTTTTTCAGCCGCTTTTTTGATACGCGCAAATTCATCTTTGTCATAATTTTTAGGAAGGTCGATCCAACCTAAAAAGTCGCTACCAGCACCTGTTCCTTCGCGTAATTGTTTGTCTGCTGCTGTAACTTGACTTTGCATGTAGCTCAATTCGTATTCGTTCACGAATGGTGCTACTTTCGAATAGTCAAACTTGATGTGTGACATGATTTGTCCTCCTTGAAAAAATAGTTTTTCATACACTACCTACTTTACGTTTTTTTCCAACTTTTTTCAAGTAATTCCTGATAGATAGCCTGTCAGGTGATTTTAGACAAGTCCTTGAGCAAACATTGCTTTAGCAACTTTTTCAAAGCCTGCGAC
Source organism: Enterococcus sp. AZ149 (assembly GCF_051714285.1). Lineage (NCBI taxonomy): Bacteria > Bacillati > Bacillota > Bacilli > Lactobacillales > Enterococcaceae > Enterococcus > Enterococcus sp. AZ149. The sequence continues at coordinate 1,044,374 of NZ_JBIORO010000001.1, read as the reverse complement.
GTTCGCACCTAACATAAAATTATTTTTTTGATCGAAGGTTTCAGCTGTATCACGGCATGCTTCATAGATCGACTTCATGATATCATCCAATTTGGCATCGACTTCGGCTTTTTCCCATTGCAATCGTTGGGAGTTTTGACTCATTTCTAAAGCAGAAACGGCTACGCCGCCGGCATTGGCTGCTTTTCCTGGGCAGTAGAAAATTCCTTCTTCAATAAAATATTCTGCTGCTTCTAATGAGCTAGGCATATTCGCGCCTTCAGAAACGACCCGGACGCCATTGGCTTTTGCACGTTTGGCTTGCGAGAGATCAATCTCGTTTTGGGTCGCACAAGGAAAGGCTAATTCCGCTGGAGTATCAAAATCCCAGACAGTTGCCCCTTCATGATATTCCGCTGATGGCCGTTCCTTGGCGTAAGCCGTCAACCGTTCGCGTTTCACTTCTTTGATCTCTTTTAATAAGGCCAGATCAATGCCGTCTTGGTCATAAATAAAACCAGAGGAATCAGAACATGTGACAGGGATCGCACCTAATTCTTGCAATTTCTCAATTGCATAGATCGCAACATTGCCGCTTCCAGAAACGATCGCTTTTTTGCCTTCAAATGTTTCACCTAAGTCTGTCAATAAATGCTTAACGAAATAAACAGCGCCATACCCCGTTGCTTCTGTGCGGTTTTTACTGCCCCAGAAGTCTAGTGGCTTACCGGTTAAAATCCCGGCATCGTATTGTTTCAATCGTTTGTAGGCACCAAACAAATAGCCGATTTCCCGACCTCCGACACCAATGTCGCCAGCAGGAACATCTAGGTCAGGTCCGATATGTTTTGACAGCTCCGTCATAAAGCTTTGGCAAAAACGCATCACTTCGGCATCTGATTTGCCTTTTGGATCAAAGTCACTTCCGCCTTTGCCGCCGCCGATCGGCAGACCCGTCAAGCTGTTTTTGAAGATTTGCTCAAACGCCAAAAACTTCAAAATACTCAAGTTTACACTTGGGTGAAAACGCAAGCCGCCTTTGTAAGGCCCCATTGCAGAGTTGAATTGAATCCGATAGCCACGGTTTACTTGCCAGTTGCCTTGATCGTCTTGCCACGGGACTCTGAATTGGATAAAACGTTCTGGTTCAGTTAAGAGTGCAAGGATATTTGATTCAATATATTCTGGATGCTCCTCTAAAAAGGGAACGATCGTAGGCAAAAATTCGTCAATTGCTTGAAGAAATTCCGGTTGGTGTTGGTCTTTCTCGTGAATCTTCGCTTGAATTTCTTTCACGTAAGCTGAAGCTTTGGTCATAGTGCATTACCTCCTTTAAGATATTTTCTATTTTAAAGAAATTTTCTGAAATTGCACGCTTTTTTTTAGAATTGTCAGAATTTTTTATCATTCGAAAAAAATCGCCCTCTCCTTTCAGCAGTCATAGGCGATGTGTTACAATCCCAGAGAGGTGAGAAGAATGGAAAAAACCTATGATGTCATCGTTGTTGGTGCAGGTACGAGCGGTATGATGGCTGCGATCACCGCTGCCAAACAAGGTGCTAGGGTCTTATTAATCGAAAAAAACAAAAAAATCGGCAAGAAACTATTGATGACTGGCGGCGGACGCTGCAATGTAACCAATAATCGGCCGGTAGATGATTTAGTTGCTCATATTCCAGGAAACGGCAAGTTTTTGTATAGTACGTTTTCCCAATTCAATAACTATGATGTAATGGCGTTTTTCGCAGACTTAGGTGTCGTCTTAAAAGAAGAAGACCACGGACGGATGTTCCCTGTGACGAACAAATCAAAAACCATCGTCGAAGCGCTGCTTCAAGCAATCAACGATCATCACGTCACCCTGTTGACGAATACGGTCGTAACCAAGCTGATCCATGATGGCAGCCAAATACGCGGCGTACGAACCGAAACCGATGAGTTCTCTGCCCCAAGCGTGATTTTGACGACGGGTGGCCGCACCTATCCTTCCACGGGCGCGACGGGGGACGGCTATAAGATGGCGAAAAAAGTCGGGCATACCATTACGCCGCTTTATCCAACCGAATCGCCGCTTGTTTCAGAAGAATCTTTTATTCAAGAGCGGACCTTGCAGGGCATTTCCTTACAAGGCATCACCTTGAGTGTCTTGGATCAAAAAGGAAAGCCCATCGTCGCCCATACCATGGATCTTTTGTTTACCCACTTTGGGTTATCTGGTCCAGCTGCTTTGCGCTGTTCCTCTTTTGTGAACCAAGAATTGAAAAAGCAGCAACCAGTGACGGTTGTTCTGGATTGTCTGCCGACGAAAGCCCAGGAAGCCTTGACCCAAGAATTAATTCAGTCTGCGGCTTCGAAGAAACAATTGCCGAATGCTTTAGCTGGCTTTTTGCCTGAGCGCTTGATGACCTTCTTTTTGCAGCAGCTAGACTTGCATGAGCTGGTTGCTGAAAAAGCCTCACCGGAACAGTTGACGGCGCTCGCTTCCTTGATCAAAGGCTTTTCAATCACCATTGTCCGCACGTTCCCATTAGAAAAGTCCTTCGTGACGGGCGGCGGGGTCCATCTGAAAGAAATCAATCCTAAGACCATGGAAAGCAAGAAAATCAATGGCTTGTATTTTGCCGGTGAATTGCTGGATATCAATGGTTATACAGGTGGTTTCAACATCACCGCTGCGTTTTGCACGGGTCATGTTTCTGGAAAAAACGCAGCAGAAACAGCTAGTTATTTCAGTTATTGATCGACGACCCAGGTGTTGGCAGCAATATCCTTGCCGTTGCTGCCAACACCTGGGTCTCCTCTCTTTTTGCTTATTAGTTGGGTTTTTCTCAAAGTAGGCGTAGACTAAAGATAGCAAGATCGAGGGAGGTTTTTTTTATGAAACGAATTTCAAGAGGTAAATTTGAACGAATGCAAAAACTTTCAAATGAGGACGGTGTGATTGCCGCACTAGCGATCGACCAACGTGGTTCCATGAAAAAAATGATGAAGGCGGCAACTGGACCGGATGACTTTACGATGGAACACATTTATGAATTCAAACAGTTGGTTTCCCAAGAACTGACCAAATATGTCAGCAGTATTCTGTTAGATGAGGAATATGGCTTCTTAGGGATCGAAGCAAAGAATCCCAATGCTGGCTTGATCCTTTCCTATGAAAAAACAGGCTATGATGTCAACACGCCGGGTCGTTTGCCAGAGATTTTACCCAATGAATCGTTGCAGCGCTTGGTGAAAAAAGGTGCGGATGCTGCAAAAGTCTTGGTTTATTATAATCCAGATGAACCCCAAGAGATTTTAGATACCAAACATGCGTTTTTGGAGCGTTTAGGTACGGAGGCACAGGCGGCCGATATTCCCTTATTTGTGGAACCGATCGTCTATGATGATGAGATCACAGATGACAAATCACCTGCTTTTGCCAAGATCAAACCGAGCAAGGTCATCCGAACCATTCAGGAATTGACGAAAGATCACTACCATATCGATATTTTGAAAGTCGAAGTACCGGTTCAGTTCGACTTAGTGGAAGGCTTCCAAAAAGAAGGCTTAGAGGCCGTCTATACGCAAGAAGAAGCAGCCAATTACTTCAAAGAAGCCAGTGACGCCGCGACTCGGCCATTTATCTATTTGAGTGCGGGAGTTCCAGCGAATGTCTTTCGCGATGAATTGACCTTTGCTGGTCAACATGGTGCCAAATTCTCAGGAATCTTAGGAGGTCGAGCAACTTGGCGCGATAGTGTGGAAATTTATGGGAAACAAGGTGCCAAAGCGTTGTTGGAATGGCTGGACACCCAAGGGAAAGAAAATGTTGAAGAATTAAACGCCATTCTAAAACAATATGCCACTCCATGGTTTGACTTTTATGGTGGTTTAGAAAATATTGAGGTTTTCGATATTGAAGTAATGGAATAAAATAGTACAAAATAATCCCCGTGAACGGCATTTCAAGATGGTTCACGGGGATTTTTTATTCGTGTTCAGGTGCCAACAAATCGGCAAAGATCGCCCTAGTCAATTGTTGCAACGCTTGTGGGGCAAGCCCCATCTGCAACCCGCGCTTTCCTGCAGAAACCACGATTTCTTCCAGTGTCTGCGCCCCACGATCAATATAAGTAGGAAAGAGCTTTTTCATCCCGATCGGCGAACAGCCGCCGCGAATATAGCCAGTCGTTTCTTCTAAATCTCTCAGATGCAGCATCTCTACTTTTTTGTTTCCACTGACTTTGGCTAACTTTTTCAGATCCACTTCTCTGTTTCCAGGAATCACAGCCACTAGCGGACCTGTTTTGTTGCCCACTGCCACCAGCGTTTTGTAGATGGCTTGCGGGCGTGCTAGTTGCACAGCGACGGATTGCGCATCGAGATGGTCTTCCGACCACTCATAGGTATATTCGTTATAAGCGATTTTCTGTTGTTCTACTTGACGGATCGCATTGGTTTTTTGTTTCTTCTTCGCCATTTTATCCCTCTTTTGTTTTGGTTTCTTTTAAGAGAAGGCCTTGGCTGGTCTTACTCATTGAGTGAAAATTCTTGTAAGTAGTTGGTCATTCGTTCGATCGGTATTTGTCCAGGTGCTGAAGCACCTTGCAACGAAGCAAAAGTAAAGACCGAACCAGTCAATGCCCCACTAACCCGGCTGATTTTCCCCAGCTCCCCCATCGACATGATCGCCAACGGCAGTTGGTTGAAGCCACGCGCTTTAGTAATGATCCCCATCAAACGTAAAACATCTTGGACTTGCTTGGGCATCATCGCTAACTTGCCAACATCGGCACCAAATTGATTCATTACGCCGATCTTTAAAATCAACACAGCATCTTCTGGCGTTTTCTCAAAATCATGATTGCTCAATATCAGCTTTACCTGTGCCTTTTTGATTTCTTGAATAAAGGCTCGACCTAAAAATTCAGCTTTCTCTAATTCGACATCGATCCAATCGATCAAGCCTGAATCAGCAGCAGCTAAACACAATTCTTTGTACTGGGTCAATGTGAACGCCCGCTCGCCCCCTTCTTCCAAGGTTCGAAAAGTGAAGAGCAGCTCTTTGTGCTTTAATGTCGTGCGAATATGTGATAACGCATCTAAGACCGCTTGCTGGTCTTCGACATGTTTGTAATGATCAACACGCCATTCGACGATCTGTGCCTCTGATTCCTCAGCAGCAATGGCTTGTTTCAAGATCTCTTCATTGGTTTTCCCAATCAATGGCACACAAATCAACGGTGTTTTCCCGTCTAACGTTACTGGTTTTGATCGGCTCATCTACTTCACTCCTTTTTCATTTGATAAAAGAATACTTTCAGATAGTTCCCTTCGGAAAAATGCTTATCTACCGCAAAATCAGCTGGTAGACGATAACTTTGAATACATTCATAAGCAACGTGTGCTTTCTCTAAGGATGCTTCGATCATTTCTTGAAACTTCCTCGGTGAAAGATTGGCCGCATTCGTTGAGGCGATCAACAAGCCATCAGGCGCTAAAATCGCCAAACTATCAGTGACTAAGTCGCCATAATTTTTCGCAACCGAGAAGACCTTTTTCTTGTTGCGGGCAAAACTCGGCGGATCTAAAACGATCACATCAAAGCGCAAGTCTTTTTTGCTGGCATAATTGAAGTAATTGAAAACATCCATGACATGGATACGCTGGGTATCTGGATCAATGCCGTTGACTGCAAATTGTTCGCGGGTCTTTTCTAGACTGCGTTTTGCCAAATCGACGCTCGTTGTTTGAGCAGCGCCACCGACAGCAGCAGCGACAGAAAACGCCCCCGTATAACTGAACATATTTAAAACCGTCTTGCCAGCTGCCAAGCCATCAACAAGTTGCCCACGAACTTCTTTTTGATCCAAAAAGATGCCCGTCATTAATCCTTCGTTCAAATACGTCGCATACGTGACGCCATTTTCCTTCACCAGTAAGGGTTCAGGTGCCGTTTTTCCATAGACCCATGCTGATTCAGGCAGCTCAGACGTAAAGCGGATTTTTTCATATGCCCCTTTGATCTCGGGAAAGATTTGACGAAAAGCCGCCACGATCGATTTTTTATGTTGATAAAGGGTGGCATTGTACCATGAAAAAACGACATACTCGCCATACAAATCTACGGTAAGTCCCCCCAATTGATCCCCCTCGCCATTAAACAGACGAAAGGCATCTGTCAGGTCATCTTGATAGTAAGCACTGCGTTTGCCTTTTGCTTTCGCAAAGCGTTGCGCAAAGAATGCTTGGTCGATCACTGTTTCTTCAAAGGATACGACCCAGCCGATCCCTTTATTTTGTTCCCCAAGATAGCCGACACCTAAGAAATGGTTGGCCTGATCAATAAAGGTGACCCACTCCTTCGTCTCGATTGCTTGTTGAAGATCTTCTCGTTGGATCAACGGATTCTTTTTGCGAAGCTTCGCTGATCCTTGCTTCGTTAGTTTTATTTTCATGTTCATCTGCTCCATTCATTCTCCTTTTTAGTATAGCAAAAAGCGACTGTATTGTCTGTATCCTTGAAAGTAAAGAAATACTTAATTCCGCGTCATGACAAGGAATTCATTTGACACGTCTTTCACAGCCTAGTAGAATGTATTGTGATGTAAAATCGTAATTTACCGGTTATACTGGAAAAAGAGAGGACGATTCCTTTGAAAAAAAATAAAGTATCCACCTTTGTGAATACAAGAATGGGCTTTTTTTTCCTATTAGCCCTATTATTTTGGCTAAAAAATATCTTTGCCTATATGGTGGATTTCCACCTAGGTATTGAAAGCAGCATTCAGTACTTCATCTTATTCATCAATCCGATCGCAACGACCTTATTGCTGCTGTCGATCGCATTGTACGTAAGAAGAACCAAAGCAGCTTATATCACCATGCTTGTGATTTATTTCCTGATGACCCTGCTGTTGTTCTCCAACGTTTCGTACTATCGAGAATTCACTGACTTTATTACCATCAACACAATGCTCGGTGTAGGAAAAGTGGCAAGTGGTCTAGGAGAAAGCGCGATTCGCTTGTTCCGTCCCTACGATGTGTTGTATTTTATTGACTTTATCGTGTTAATTGCAGCCTTTTCAATGAAGAAAATCAAAATGGACACTCGTCCTGTACGGGCACGGATGGCTTTCGCCATTTCAACATTGGCTGTCATGGTCTTTTCTGCCAACCTTTTCTTAGCAGAGGCGGATCGTCCTGAATTGCTTACTCGAACGTTTTCTCGTGACTATTTAGTCAAATATCTTGGGATCAACGCCTTTACGGTTTATGATGGGGTACAAACTTATCAAGCTTCGCAAGTACGTGCCGAAGCGAGTCCCAACGACATGAACGAAGTAGAGAGCTATGTTAAAGAACATTACGCAGAACCAAATGATGATCTGTTCGGTATCGCAAAAGGCAAGAATGTCATTTATATTCACTTAGAAAGTGTTCAGCAATTCTTGATCGATTATAAATTGAAAGATGAAGATGGCGTGGAACATGAAGTCATGCCGTTTATCAATAGTTTATACCATAGCGATAGTACCTTTAGTTTTGATAATTTCTTCCACCAAGTAAAAGCTGGGAAGACCAGTGATGCCGAAACATTATTCGAAAATTCCCTGTTTGGATTGAATCAAGGAGCGTTATTCACTCAACTGGGTGGGAAAAATACCTTTGAGGCAGCTCCAGATATTTTAGGTCAAACGCAAGGCTATACCAGTGCTGTTTTCCACGGAAATACCGGTACCTTCTGGAACCGAAATGAAACCTACAAACGGTTTGGCTATGATTATTTCTTCGATGCATCTTATTATGATGTCAATGATGAAAATTCATTCCAATACGGCCTACATGACAAACCGTTCTTTGAACAATCCGTACAATACTTAGAACGTCTGCAACAACCGTTCTATTCAAAATTCATTGCGGTTTCTAACCACTACCCATATTCTGAATTTACCAATGAAGAAGGCGGCTTCCCGCTAGCGAACACTTCTGATCAAACGATCAATGGCTATTTCGCAACCGCGAATTATTTGGATAAAGCCGTGGAAGAGTTCTTCAATTACTTGAAAGAAAGTGGCTTATACGAAAACTCAGTCATCGTTTTATATGGTGACCATTACGGAATTTCCAATTCTCGTAACCGTAACTTAGCAGAATTGCTTGGAAAAACAAGTTCTACATGGACAAACTTTGACAATGCCTCGTTACAACGTGTGCCTTATATGATTCATATTCCAGGACAATCAAACGGCGGCATCAATCATACGTATGGTGGCCAAGTCGATGCCTTGCCAACCCTATTGCACTTACTGGGTGTGGATACATCAAACTATATCCAATTAGGACAAGATTTATTCTCTGATCAAAACGAACAACTGGTTGCCTTCCGCGATGGCGACTTTGTGACACCAGACTACACCTACTACAGCAGTACATTGTATGACAATCGTACCGGCATGCCGATCAACGATCCATCCGATGAATTGCAAGCCAAAGTCGATGAATGGAAAGCCAAAGTCGACAAGCAGCTTTCGGTTTCTGATCAGATCAATAATGGTGACCTTTTACGATTCTACGCGAAAAGCGGTCTAGAAGAAGTTGATCCTTCGACCTATAACTACAAAGACGCCCTTCAGCAAATGATGGACATTGAAAAGAATCTAGGCAGTGATTCAACTAGTGCCTTTTCTCAAAATGGCAATCAATCGACCGTCGATCTGTATCAAACAAAAACCTTCCAAGAATACCAGCAGATGACGGAACAAGATAGCGGCGAGTAAAGTAAGAACAACCAATAATCAATCCAGTAAGGCACCTGCCTTGCTGGATTTTTTTGCACTATTTGATAGGAAAAAGTCGAACTTTCTTGCCACTTTTTTAGCTTCGATATTTTACTACAAGAACTTCATACTTTATTCAAACTCCCCTTTTATACTATGTACTAGGATGAGGTGACTTAGATGAAAACTATACATTTTGCGATTGCCAGCATTTTTTATCATAAAAAAGCCATGGTGCTTTATACGCTTGTATCCTTCTTTGCCGTGATTGGCTTGATCGTGACGTTTGCCTTGATCTATTCGATGGATCAAGTGATCGCTCAAACAAGAGATCTCTTGGCGACAGAAGATCTGCAAACGAAAGTAGCCGAAGAGATCCAACCAGTCACGACAATCTATCATCAACTGTTCTATTTGATTTTTAGTGCCTTTACACTGGTCTTTATTGGCTTTCAAGTTTACTATCAATTATATAAACGCTCGGAATACACAGCTTGGTTAGCAAGTGGCGCCACCACCAGACAATGGGTAGCGATGCAGATCATTGAAATGCTCTTGCCGCTCTTAGCAGCCGCTGTGATCGCCTTTGTCTTATTGCTACTCTTCCAGCCTTATTTCCAGCGGGAATTACTCAGTGGGCATATCATTGCCCTTGATCGAGAGCGTGCTTCTGATAACTTTTGGGAGGCTGTACAAAGTCTTCCTGGACAAGAATTCGCCATTACGATTCCGCAGAATAGTCAAATTCTGGTCCAAAATGTCGATTTGAACAGCACCACTTGGCTTGCTATTTTATTTGAAAGCACACGCCACACACTTGTCGTCTTACTTGCCGCTGTTACCAGTTTTACTGGTTTGATTGCCAGCGGACATAGTCTGTATTGGAGGAAAAAACAATGGAAAAACCAACTCAGCTAACGAAACCAATTGGTTTCTATTATGTTTCGAAAGACAATGAAACAAAAACTTCTGAATTAAGTTTGCTGCTTTCACAAAAAAAAGCCATCTTGATTCGTGCTCAATGGCCTTCCGTTCCCTTTTTATCCGTCATGGACAATGTATCTCTTGCAAATAAAAAAGGGGGCGATTTAGAGGGTGTTCTGCCTTATGTTCAGCTTCCCTTATCGGCTTTGAAAAAAGAGCGGACAGAATTAGGCCCCTTTGAGGAGATCAAAATTCAGCTGCTCTTAGCGTTACTTTCAGAAAGAGAAACCCTTTTAATCGAAAATGTCTTGAGCACGTTAACAACAGAAGAGGTCCAAATCCTGCTACCTTTGTGCCAAGAAATCGCCGAACAATTTGCTGTTGCCATCTATTTGATCCATGAAGACGAATGCTTTGCCCATACGCCCTATACCACTTATCTATAGTTTACATAGCCCTCATACAAAAAGGCTTGCTTGCAAAAGCAAGTCTTTTTGTTTGGGCTGCTGCCAATGAACCGCAAAAAAATCGACCGGCTAAGCGAATTGCTGCCGGTCGATTCCTTATTCTTCATTTAAGTCGATATCTGGAAAAGAGATTTTAAAGGTCGTGCCTTTGCCAAGTTCACTTTCTACACTGATCTTTCCTTTGTGCAGGCGTACGAGCTGTTCAACGATTGATAAGCCTAGACCTGATTCGCCAAATTGACGGTTTTTACGGGACGGATCGACTTTGTAGTAACGATCCCAAATATTTTTGACTTGTTCTTCAGACATACCGATCCCCGTATCACTGATTTCGATAATCGTTTCTAAATAGCCTTTTTCTATTCGGACCCGAATTTCTCCATCTTCCGTAAACTGGATCGCATTTTGTAAAATATTGACCATGATCTGGACGAAACGATCATAATCCGCGTAGACATCGATTGGCTCGGTTGTTTCTAAAATCAGCACATCTTTGGCAATTTCTGCCTTGCTCTCCAGTTGCGTCAACAGATTTTTGATGGTTTGCGTCGCATCAAATTTTTTGATGACCATCGAGATTTGATTGGTCCTGATTTTTTCGTAGTCAAGGTTTTCGTTGACAAGACGAATCAAACGATTGGTTTCATTTTTCATCAAGCGGATCGCATTGTCTTTTTGATTCTCAGGAATTGCGTTGTACTCTAAGCCTTCCAATAAGCCATTGATGGTCGTCAACGGGGTACGCATCTCATGAGAAGCATCGGCCATAAATTGCCGACGACGTTCTTCTTGCCGTTCAATTTCTTCTTGAGATTCTTTTAAGGATTTCGTCATTAAATTAAAATCTTCGGCTAATTCATCAAATTCATCCCGATTATGCACCGGCAAGAAAATATCAAAATTGCCATTAGTAATTTCTTTGGTTGCTCGTTTCATTCGATTGATCCGTCTTACTTGGAACGTAGCGAAAAGGTAACTGATCAATAATGAGACAACGATCGAGATCAAACAAACTTTAAACAAGTTTTGATTAAAAGCACTGACAAGATTCAAAATACTGCTTGCCGATTGCGAAACCACCATTACACCGTAAAAATCCGTGCGATTGACAGAAAAAGGTATCAACACATAGGAAGTCAGTTCTTTTTCCCCGTATAAATTTGTGGCGGAGGTCAGTTGTAAACGCGCCCCATTTTCTAAAGATTGCCAGTCTTTTTCAGAGATCGGAAAATCAACAGCATGAGCGGTATCTAGTGGATAAATAATGTCATCAGGACTTTTAAAGAAAGCAAAGGAGATATCTTGGTTGCTCAAAATATTCTCAGCCAAACGCAAGGAATACTGTAGATAGCCATCCCGGGTCATATTTTGCTGTAAATATTCTGAATCACTGATTTGCGAAATCGTCGCGACCGACGAAGCATACCCCATTAACTGCTCATAATTCCGTTCTTGTAACGTTTGGCGTGTCATTTGAGTAAACGCAATACCAATCGTCATCAAGATCACGAAGATCACCACAAAAAATGCAATCAGCTGTTGATACAGGTAGCGCATTAAGCAGCACCCGCATCATCAAATTTGTACCCAACGCCCCAGACGGTTTGAATGATCTGTGGCCCCACTTTTTCAATTTTTTGTCTTAGTTTTTTGATGTGTGCATCAACGGTCCGTTCATCGCCAAAGTATTGGTAATCCCAAACCAGTTCTAACAGCTGTTCTCTCGAAAACACTTGTCGCGGTTTTTTCGCTAACGTATAAAGCAAATCAAATTCTTTCGGCGTCAACCCATCGATGGGTTTGCCATTTAAATAGGCTTCCCTTGTTTTTGTGTTCATTTTGAAATGATCGGTGACGATATCAAAGGTGGCATCGGAAGCTTCAGGTGTTGTTTTTTCAACCAATTCACTGCGGCGGTGTAATGCCTTGATCCGTGCAATCAAGGTCAATGGACTAAAGGGTTTCGTCACATAGTCGTCCGCCCCCATCTCTAACCCGATGACTTGGTCGCTTTCTGAATCACGGGCCGTCAACATAATAATAGGAACTGTACTAGAGATTTTACGAATTTCGCGCGCCACCATCATGCCGTCCATGGAAGGAAGATTCAAGTCAAGGGTGATCATATCCCACTTGTCTGGTTCAGCAGCAAAGGCCTCTAGTCCTTCTTTGCCATCGTATTTAAATACTGCTTCCCATCCTTCATTCAAGAAAAACATTTGCATCATTTCAGAAACAGATTCATTGTCTTCAATCATTAATATATTCATTTTCTTCACCTCTATGTTCTTTATCAAATCGTTGCAGATTTTCTTCGATCAGGCCAAAGATCGGCACGATGAACCAAGGGATCACGATCATTTCAACTAGAAAAAAATTGGTCCATTCTTGCCATTTCAAGACAAACCCAATGAGCGCCATGATTCCGCCAAAAAGCAGAAAGAATCGGGCAGATAGTTTTTGGGCCTGTCGCCAATTGCGTTCATTTTGTTTTGCTAGATAGGAACGGTATCCATAAATAAGGTTCATTTTTTTTGATGGAAAAAGAAAAAAAGTGAGACCAATCAAGAAAAAAATGCTGCCAATTACTAAAAAAATCATCGTTTCACTCCATTCTTCCTATAGTATACTCGAATTTCTTTCTTCTACCAACAACTTCACCGATTATTCATAAAGGTTTGCCTTTTTTTCAATCTTTGATAAGATTGTGAGTGGACTATGACTATAAACCTTAGGAGTAAGATACATGACCTATAAAGCATTAACTTTTTTTGATCTTGACGGTACACTTTTAGATGAGCACTCGCAAATCACTTCGGAAATTGCTGATGCGATGGCGAGGTTGCGAAAAAACCAAGTACTGCCGATCATTGCAACAGGCAGAACCGAACCTGAAGTTACCGCTATTCGTGAAGCAGCTGGTATTACCTCGAACATCGTCATGAACGGTGCTTTTATCCGCATTGATGGCAAAGAAGTTTTTTCCGATACCCTTGAGCCTGAGCTTTGCGCAAGGATGTACCAAGCCGTCAAAGACAATGGCGATGAGCTGTGTTATTACAATGAGAAAGGCTATTGGGCGACTGGTCACACCGAGGAAATGGTTGGTGCATATAACTACGTCTGTAGCCCTCTACCAGAAATCGATCCTCTGCATTATGAAACTGATCGGACCAATATGTTGTTGGTTTTAGGTGTCGGCAACGATGCTTATTATCATGAGCGTTTTCCCGAACTAACTTTTTATCGTAATACGCCCTTTTCAATCGATGTCGTAAAATCCGGGACTTCTAAAGGGACTGGCGTAAAAACCTTGGTAGAATTATTGGGTCTAGAAGATGTACCTACCTTTGGCTTTGGTGACGGCAGCAACGATTTCGCCCTTTTAGAAGCTTGTGACCACAAGATTGCAATGGGAAATGGGATTCAAGAGTTAAAAGAGCTGGCAGACTTCGTGACCTTGAAAAATACCGAAGGCGGGATCGTACACGCCCTGAAACATTTTGACTTAATCTGATTCTTTGCACACGCACGAAAATATGGTATACTAGTGAATGGTAGCGATACCCCTTTTATCAAGGGGATGTTACGGATTCGACAGGCATAGTTGAGCCTGAATTGCGCTTCGTAGGTTACGTCTACGTTAAAACGTTACAGTTAAATATAACTGCTAAAAACGAAAACTCTTACGCTTTAGCTGCCTAAAAACAGTTAGCGTAGATCCTCTCGGCATCGCCCATGTGCTCGAGTAAGGGTCCTATTCTAAGTGGGATACGTTTTATCTTTCCGTCTGTAAGATAAAAAAGAGATCATCAGACTAGCGATACAGACTGCCTGTCACTCGGCAAGCTGTAAAGCGAATCTACAAATGAGTTGACTATGAGCGTAGATTTTTAGGTAGCAATATGTTTGGACGCGGGTTCGACTCCCGCCATCTCCATTTTAAACTGTCAGTAAGTGACACTAAGAGCCAAAACCTTGATTTTACAAGGTTTTGGCTTTTTACTTGTGCCAGTATGTGGCACTATTTGACTACCACTCTAAATAGTTTTTTCAAAAGCACACAAAAAAGTCCACCACTTCGAAAATTGATGGGCTAGAAGTGATGCCGTCCGCTGGCGTGCTTCCTAAATCCTTCTGTGTCGCCTTCTCTGATTTCTATAGGATATAAAAACAAAGAGAACCTTAGAATAGTCACGTCGCTACAGTGTGATTACGATATTCTAAGTGTTCTCTTTTTTGCCTTAGCCTACTTTTCAAAAAGTTATTTTTTCGTGAGTCTGATAATTTCTGAAATATCGTCAATTTCTAATGCATTAGCGATTCTTTCAATATGTTGAAGGTAAACTTTCTCTCGTTTTCCATTTGCCAGCTTATTAATAATCGAAGGTTCAATATCCGATAAGCGTGCTAACTCTCTTAGAGAAATTCCTCGGCTTTTTACAAGCTCTTTTAAGCCTATTTCTATTCTTCTGTTCATGTATTCCCACCTTTTCTGCAAACAGATGTTGTTCCTAGAGACATCATATAGTAAAATAGGATTAAAAGTGGTGTCTATACAAACATCAATAAAATCAGAATGGAGGCGTTACGTTGAAAGAAATAGAAAAGATGGGTATTAAGACGAGTAATAAGCAGCCGGTAAAAGAAATTAGCTACCAGGACATGTATCGTTTAGGAGATACTTTGGAGCAATTGAAATCTTGGCAAGAACCACTCGGTGTATTAGAAAAATTTTTCAGTGACAAAAAAAGACCCGTGAATAAGCAGAAAATCATCCGAGATTATCATGCCTGCTCCTTATTATTCCATGTTTTTCTCACAGACTTAGGTAGCTCCCTCGAAAAACTGGAACTCCAGATTGATGATTTAAAGACTCGAAGAAAAGTTTAATACCAGAACGATAGGTTGAGCTCCTATCAAGGTATAGACTATCGTTCTCTTTGCTAATTGGTTTGATAATTGAAAATGTTTAACAGCTTATTCCCTTCGTTCTTCCCATTTGATATGATGAAAGCATCAAACGAAGGACGTGATTAGATGAAACTAACCTTACTGGCTCCCTCTTTTTCTGTCATCCAAGTAAAGAGTATTGATCCTTCGATACTGAAGATTGTTCCTCTGTTTTTTGCCCATACGTCAGAAGAACTTTCTTTGGTGTTACCAACTGCAAACGTTCCAGCTGAAACGCTAAACAGAGAAGATGGATGGAAAGCGATGAAAATAATTGGTGTGCTGGATTTTAGCTTGATTGGCATTATTGCAAAAATCTCTTCCCTTCTAGCCGAGGAGTCAATCAGTATTTTTGCTGTTTCTACCTTCAATACTGATTATATTTTAATCAAGGAGCATCAGGTAGAACAAGCTCGTACTGTTTTAACCGCCAATGATTATTCTTTTGTCAATTGAGAAAAAACTTTTTCTTCCTTACTACAAGTTACTCTCGCTCGCTTTATGAAATACAAAAGAACGACTGAACCAAAGAAGTTCAGTCGTTCTTTTGTATTTCACTTGTCGTTGAAGAAAGATAAGAGTACTAGGTATCCCAAATAAAAGACTTCCCCAAGCTTTCATCTGCCCCAGTACTCTTCATTGCTCGTTGTTAAGATAATCATAATACAAAAATGATTTTTATTCAATAAATATGTCTATAAATTACATTAAATACCTTTTTATGACAATTTATAAGGTTTTCAATTCATTTCTTATAACATCTCTCCAATTTCTATTTATATTCTGAAGAGGTCCTTTAGCTTCGCTCCTAAGTGAATGACCTCTTAAAAAGAGACATTCTTGTTTCCTAAGTATTGAATTTGAGCGATTTTTGTCTTGTCAATCTCGCGTTCCCATGCTAACATGATTATGCAAACGTTAACATTAAAATGCACACGTGAACATTAGTTTGAGGAGGATTTTTAATGGCAAAAATTACAGATGTACAAACAGCGTATTATCGGATACCTCTTCCGGAAATTATGGAAGATGCGAAGCACGGCTTACACACCCACTTTGAAGTGCCTATCGTCAAGATCGTTACTGATGAGGGACGTGAAGGTGTGGGCTATACGTATACTGGTGGCTTCGGTGGCGAATCGATTGCCAAACTGATCGACAAAGAACTAAAAGCAATCCTTTTAGGGAAAGATCCAGCATGTGTGGAGGCCTTGTGGGATCAGATGAACTGGGGCATTCACTATGTTGCCAGAGGCGGTTTAGCGAGTTTCGCCATTGCGGCTTGTGATATTGCCTTATGGGACTTACGCGCGAAAAAAGCACAAGAACCCCTCTACAAACTTTTAGGCGGCGCAAGCAACAAAGTCAAATGCTATGGTGGTACGATCGATCTAAACTTTTCTCTTGAAAAACTCTTAGCCAATAATCAAAAATATTTAGACATGGGATTAAAAGCGGTCAAAATCAAATTGGGCCAAAAAACACTTGCCGAAGATATTGCTCGAATAAAAGCGGTCAGAGAATTGATTGGTCCCGATGTTGTCTTTATGGTGGATGCCAACATGAGCTGGTCTGTTGAAAAAGCGATCAAAGCCGCCAAACTGATGGCGCCTTATGACATTTTGTTCCTTGAAGAACCAACAATCCCCGAAGATTACGAAGGCTACGCTCGTATCGCTAAAGAAGGGCAAATTGCGGTCGCAGGCGGGGAAAACTTGCGCACCCCTATTGAGTTTGCTCATATGATCAAATATGGCAATGTCGATTTTCCACAACCCGACGCTTCCAATTGCGGTGGGATCACCGGATGGTTGAAAATTGCTGCCTTAACACAAACAAGTAACTTATCTGTTTCTACACATGGCATGCAGGAATTACACGTCAGTCTACTGGCGGCGATGCCTAATGCTGGGTATCTTGAAATGCACAGTTTTCCAATCGATCAATACACCACGAGACCATTAGTGATCGATCCATCCGATGGCCGTGCGATTGCACCAGAAGAACCAGGGATTGGTGTCATATTTGACTGGGAGAAACTTGCTCCTCATAAACAACCCTTTTAACTGAAAACCCACGATTATTTCCTTTAGGATTAGGAAATAATCGTGGGTTTTTATTACAGAATCAATGGCTTTTCTTCAAATGGAAGCCACCGTTCATCAATAAGGGAACGATACCAAGCGGCTGATTTTTTTAATGACCGGGTCCGTTCTTCATTTAACTCAATTCGGACGAGACCATAGCGGTTCTTAAATGCATTCATAGGTGAAACACAATCGGTAAATGCCCAAAGCATATAGCCTTCGCAGTTGGCGCCTTCCTCGACGGCTTTTAGCAGCCAGTAAAGATGTTCGGTAATAAACTGAATCCGATAATCATCTTGGACTTGACCTGTGGCATCCATATACTGTTCTTCATTTTCCCGCCCCATACCATTTTCAGTGATCAGCCATGGAATATTGCCATAATTCTCTTTAAGATAATTAGCCATATCGTACATGACCTTCGGATAGATTTCCCAGCCACGAGAGTTATTCATTTGTTTCCCTGGCAAATCAAAGGTCTCATAAAACATTTCTGGATGAAATGGTGTATCCGAATGCCATTGATATCGTGGTGCCCGCACGCGTTTCGGGTAGTACTGATTGACACCTAAGAAATCCACCGTATGGGTGCAGATCGTTTCCAGATCTTCTTCTGTCGGATCAAAGTAGATGCCATAGGTTTGGCAAAGTGTGATAAGTTCCTCTGGATAATGACCTTTGACCATTGGATCAAAAAAGATCCGGTTGAAAAAGAGATCATACATTTTTTGCGCTTTTTGATCCTCCGGTGAGGAAGAGCGTGCGTAAACCATTTCTGGATTCAGCACACAACCGATGCGCCCCTCATAGCCTTTTTCATGATAGGCAGCCACTGCTTGGGCGGATGCCAATACTTTGTGATAGTTCCAAAGCATCCATTTTTTCGTATTTTGTTCATGGGGCCAGCGAATCGCGTCAAGATAACAACGGGTTTGAATAACGATCGGCTCATTGAAGGTGAACCACTGTTTGACTCGATCACCGTAACGTTCGAAGGCAATCTCGGCATAACGGGTATATAGATCGACCACTTTCCGCGAGCTCCAGCCATCATAGGCATCCATCAAACTAGCTGGCAGTTCATAATGTTCCAAACAAAGCATCGGTTCGACCCCAGCGGCAATCAACTGATCAATGAGCTGATCGATATGTGCAGCATAGTCTTCATCAACGATCAATTGTTCATGGTCGGTAAAGAAGCGCGCCCAGTTGATCGATGTTCGATAATGGGTCAAATGAACTTCTTGCATCAGTTGGATATCTTCCGAAAACTTTTCCATAAAATTCGTCGCAATAGCCGGCCCATAGCCATTATGCCAAACAAATCGTTCTTCTTTGTACCAGCGGTCGAGATACGAATCTTGCCCTTCTTTCTTTCCCTGCCAGCCTTCTGTCTGCCAAGCAGACGAAGCAGCGCCTAAAATAAATGTCTCAGGTATTTTTACCATTTTTGCAAAACTCCTTTATGCAACTTCATTGGTCGTACGATTCATTACCAAAACAAAAGGCAGATAGATCAAAATCGCTACGATAATACAGATCACTTGCGTGATGACAGCCCCGATATCCCCAGCAGTAGCTAGATATGCATTGACGATCGGTGGCATCGGCCATGGGACCATTACCACCGCTTTAGCGGCAAAGCCTAGGCTTGTCGCCACGTACCCAATCGTTCCTGTTACTAACGGTGTGAGGATAAAGGGAATCGCCAAAATGGGATTCAGCATGATCGGCATTCCGAAGATCACTGGCTCATTGATATTGAAAATCCCAGGTGCTAATGACAATTTAGTGATTTGGCGCATATCCTCTCGTTTACCGACGATCAAAATCGCAATCAGCAAACCAATCGTCACGCCAGAGCCGCCCATACTCATATACATATCCCAAAACGGCATCGTAATGATATTGGGTACTTCTTTTCCAGCTTCAAAGGCTTCCGTGTTGACGGCAATCGCTGCCAATAACAATGGTTCTCGAATGGGTTTGACCATCTGGTTCCCATGAATCCCGATCACCCAAAAGACTTGTGCGATAAACATCAACAACAAGATGCCTGGTAAGCCTTGAACGATTCCTTCCAGTGGGCGTTGAACCACGTTGTAGATGATATCGTAAGCATACATTCCTGTGAGCGCCTTGATAGCAAAACCAGCGGTGGCGATGATGGTCACGGTGAAAATCGTTGGAAACAATGCCGAAAAACTTGCCGAAACATTCCCTGGAACACTATCAGGCATCGTGATCTGCAGCCGTTTTTGTCTTCCTAGCCACGCATAAAGCTCGATGGAAACGATCGCAACGAACATGCCTAAAAATAGACCTTTCGTGTCCGTGTATTGCTTAGCCAGCACGTTTTCGGCAACCACCGTCGCATCTTCGTGCAAAAATTCAAAGATCATTGGATTAACAGAAAGATAAGACATCACGGCGATGATTCCTGGAAAGACCCCAGAAATCTTATTTAGTTTTGCTAGCTCAATCCCAATCAGAAACACTGCATAGATCGTTAAGAAACTCAATGTCACATAACTGACCGCAGATGAGATTGGTTTTAAACTTTCTAAAAAGCGCAGTACCTCGATTTGTGCCAATCCATTTTCAGCATCAAAAACCATTGCTGAAAATAATGTACCAAATGCCCCTGTAATGATTACTGGAATCAAAGCAGCAAAGGCATTTTTAATGACCATGATGTAGCGTAAATTGTTGATCCTGTTGGCAAATTTTCCCAAAACGTCAGCGAGTCGATCCATAAATCCTTGCATAAAACTCCCTCCTATACCCTATTCTTCAATTGATAGAAAACGATTACATTACAAATGTAATTCATTTCTTGAAGAATGTAAACGCAGGAAAAGCCTTCAAAACAGGGTATGTAAAGCTCCACGTTTACATACTTCGTTTTATCACTTATTATTATTTTGAGGTGAAGCAAATGGCGAACTACCATGACATCGCTGCCGATTTACGGAGCAAAATCAATCACGGGTTTTACGAAGAAGAGAAAAAATTGCCGAAGCAATCCGAACTGGCTGCGGATTATCAAACGAGCCGCGTGACGATTCAAAAAGCATTGAATATTTTACAAATGGAAGGCATTATTTACGGTAAAAAAGGCACGGGTACGTTTATCAGCGATTCCTATTCAACCTTCGATTACAACGCCAAGATCAATCGCGGGCTGACCAAGCGCCTTGGAGAAACAGGAAAGATCACCAGCAAGATCATTTCTTTTGCCATTCTTTTTCCCGATGAGAAAGAACAAGAAAAACTAAACATTCGCAGTGACCAGCAAATTTATGATATCGTTCGTTTGCGTCTATTTGACGATATACCCGTTGTTTTAGAATATACCATCATGCCGCTTCATGTCATTCCTGGCATTACCGAAGAAGTCTTAACCTCTTCCGTCTATAGCTACATCACGAACCAACTCCACTCCTCGATTGGAACATCTGTCCGTCGTATCAAAGCGGATCGTGCAGACACCTACGACCAGCAATACTTAGCTTGTGCTGCCACCGATCCCATTTTAGAAGTGGAACAAACGGTTTACCTCGGCGATGGGACGCCTTTTGAATTTTCCCAATCACGGCACCGCTATGATATGGGGGATTTTATTGTTGTAAATAATTAATACGCTGCGTATCGATCCTCACTCAGAGGCACTCGATACGCAGCGTATTTTACTTAAAATACTGCTGATAGACTGTTTGACCAATTTCTCTTAGCCAACTGATCCCTCGGCCACTACCGGCTTTATCATAGGAAAATGCCGCAATGATGATCGTCGTTTCATTGGCTTGCAAATATGCTACATCGTGTTCGATGCGGTCAAGACGACCTGTCTTATTAAAAATGCGGCAAGAAGGCTGCGCAGTTTCAGCAAAATTCCCCGCTAATCCATCTTGAAATTGCTGCTGATTTAAAGGTGAAAATCCTAGTGCAGCTTCTTCTCGTTCCACACACCTTAGTAGCAGTTTGGCAGCCGCCGAGGGTGTCAAGCGGTTCTCTTTGTCTTTGATCGGTCGCATCATATACCGTTCAAATTGGATCTCCGGCTCCTGAATCCATGCCTGAAGCGTGGGCAACCCTACTAAGTCCAATAGTACATTGGTCGCAGTATTATCAGATACGGCGATCATTGCCGTGAGAAGTTCACTGATGGTCCAACCTTTCTTCTGAGGAAAAAGACGGATCACCCCAGCACCCCCTGTCAGATCAACAGGGCTCACACAAATTACCTGTTGGGGATCGATCTTTTTTTCGATTATTTGTTCAAGATAATACGCGTACAAAACAAGCTTACTGATACT
This sequence comes from Enterococcus sp. AZ149, assembly GCF_051714285.1. Classification (NCBI taxonomy): domain Bacteria; kingdom Bacillati; phylum Bacillota; class Bacilli; order Lactobacillales; family Enterococcaceae; genus Enterococcus; species Enterococcus sp. AZ149. The sequence goes on along the minus strand of NZ_JBIORO010000001.1, from coordinate 1,022,883 downwards.
CGCTGCCGAAAACGACTTTTGACTCTGATAGTCAACAAGACATTCCGTTGGCGTACCGATCCATAACCCCATTTCCAATGTTGCCTGGTAATTTTTTAGAATAGGATCAATTGCTACACGCAAGTCATCTTTTCCCATCAAAAACCCCTTTCCTTACGTTCATGAAAAGAATGTTCATGAGCATTCCTGTGATTCATTCGGTTGGTTCTGCCAATAACGCGCCACAACTGCGAGCTCTGGTTCATAATTAGAACCAGTAATTTTGGTTTTCATGACCCGTGACCCAGGTGTTCTCGAATGAATCATTTCGTCATCCCCCAAATATAGACCGACATGATGGACTTCGCCTTTTCCTTCTTCATAAGCAAACAGCAGCAGATCCCCCGGTTTTGCCTGACTGTACGGCACAGTTTTTGCTTGTTGTGCTTGCTCGATCGTATCTCGGGGGATTAAAATACCATGAAGTCGATGCAGCGAATACATGAATCCAGAACAGTCAAAGCCACTGCCGCTAATGCCTGCCCAGACATAGGGTTGGTTTATAAATTGTTCGGCCAAGGCTATTATTTTTTCTGGGAGCTTTGCCCATGTGTCCGATAGGACGTGAGCAAAAGCTTTAGCGATCGTTGCTGGTCCATTAGGCGTAGCCACTTGATAGGAATCTGCGGTTTCCCCAACAAGTGGTAAAACTGTTCCAAAAGAAACAAGTCGTGTGGTCGAGTCAAAAACAAGCACGGCTTCTTTTACAATCACACCAATTCTTCTTTTAGCTGTTGCATAGTCTGGTGACAATGGCTTCAATACCTCGTTCGGCAGATAACCAGGATACCCGAGTGGGTGTTTATTGCTTATTTGATCCAAGACGATCACATGGGACCAACCATCCATTTGGGCGATGACTTCTACAATCGTTCCATATAATACTTCGGAGTCCACTAAGCTTTCCTGATAAAGCCGCATCGTATCTTCATCAGTCAAAAAAGTGTGCAGTGCTTCTAAAGGAAATGCTTTGATTTTTGCTAGTACTTTGTTTTCTTTGGGTTCCTTCCATAAGAAGGAAGAGCCAGCCTGAACAATTTGTTTCATCTTTGCTCCTCTCATAACTGTTTATTCGTTGATTCCTAGTCCGATGCGTTCGGTGACGCTCAAGCTTCCTGGACGCTGAAGAATCCCTTGCATTTCAGGGGAAGTCGTTTGGGTCTCCCACATAAAAGGAACATCCAGATCATAAAATTGGACATCCGCCATCCCCAAGGCAAAATGGGCGGCTGCAGCCATTCCCCCATACCCTTCAATCATCGAACCGACCATCACCGGCATTTGATGCTCTTTTGCCAATTGATAAATTTTTTGTCCCTCTTTGATCCCGCCGCTTTTCATCAATTTAATGTTCATATAATCGCAGCAGTTTTCAGCAATCAAACGTTTGGCATCCTCATAGGAAAAAAGACTTTCGTCTGCCATGATCGGAATCGTCGTCCGAGCAGTCACATAGCTAAGTCCAGCAAAATCATTGGCTTTGACGGGTTGCTCAACAAACTCGATCGGAATGTCTTGCCATTGATCTAAAATCTGCACCGCTTCTTCTTTGGTCCAGCCTTGATTGGCATCAATTCGAAAGGGGATCTTTCCTGCCAAACGTTCATTGATGCGGCGAATTTTCGCAACCTCCTCTTCGATCGCGTCTACTCCCAGTTTGATTTTCAAGGAGCGAAATCCCGCCTGGATTTTCGCTTGGGCATCATGCAGCATCTGTTCCTGTGAACCAACACTGATCGTATAGTCGGTTGTCAGTGTATTGGCAGAACCACCTAAATAGCGGTAAAGAGGCAAGTTTGCCGCTTTTGCCAGTGCATCATGCAACGCGATATCAATCGCCGCTTTAGGGCTCGTATGATGCTGGATCAACGCATGAAGCTCATCCATTACCAGCAATTGGGCATCTACCTTTCTTCCTAACAGGAACGGGGCAAAGACAGTTTCGATATCTGTTAAAATACTTTCTTTTGTATCACCGGTGATCACTTCGGTAGGTGCTGCTTCTCCGATGCCAACGATCCCATTGTCAAAAGAAAGCAGCACTCGAATCACTTCGACGGCGTGCACTTCTCTGAGCGCCGTTTTAAAGGGTGCATTCAGCTGGATCGGAATTCGTTTGGTTTCAACTGCTGTGATTTTCATTGGTGTTCCTCCCAAAAAGAAAAGCAGTTCTTATCTAGCTAAAATGAATACGTCATTGTTCGCTGCTAGAAAAAGAACTGCTTTATTCCTTGTTATCAAGTTGCTAAACATTCTAGTAACGTTTTTCTCGTCTGCTGCCCTCTTTAACGAAGTCAGACAATGAATAGACAAAAGAAGCTTTTTTCTCCTTATTCTTCGACAAAGACATTTTTATAATCATAGGCCGCGCCAACACTATGAACGATGAGGCCTTTGATTTTTGACGACCGTAGATGTGCTTCAGCACTTTGGAAGAGTGGAATAACGCCTAAGTCGTCGTTTAAGATTTTTTCTGCTGCTACCATATTTTCCCAACGGGCTTCTGGATCGTTAGCATTTTCATTGGAGGCTTGTTCGATCAATTGATTGTAGTCATCATTTAGCCATTTTCCACGATTATAGGAACTGTCTTTTTTGAACAATTCCAAAAAGTTGATTGGATCTGCATAATCCCCGATCCAGTTGTTCATGACCATCTCAAAATCGCCGCTATTTGAACGATCCAAGCGCACAGAAAATGGAACGTTTGTGACTTCGACAGTCAGCCCATCCAGTGTTTGCTGCAAGGTGCCTTGAATGTATTCTGCCATTTTTTTCGATTGATCGGTATCTGATGTCAACAGTTCAAAAGACAATGTATCGATACCCAGTTCAGCTTTTGCCTTTTCCCAATATTCTTGGGCTTTTTCTTCGTCAAAGGCTAACGTGGTTGCCGCATCCTCGACAAAATCAGCCTTTGTCTCTGGATTAAACGCTAGGTCAGAAGGAACAAAACCGACCGCCGGTAAGGAGCCGTTGCCTAAAATATTGTCAACGATTTGTTGTCGATTCATACTATACGAAATGGCCTGGCGCAGATTTGCATTTCGAAAAGGCGAATCTTCTGGTGCTTGATTCATTTCTAAATACTGAGTGGTTGCACTAGGCTGAACAATGTAATCAGGATGATTCACATTCTGCATCGCCAATTCACCGCTTAAAATAATGTCATCGGCTTGTCCGCTTTCGTACAAGTTATAAGCGGTCGATGAGTCTTTCACGACATCAAAGTTAATTGTTTCAAGTTTGACCGAATCGGCATCCCAATAATCGGGATTTTTCGCCAATGTCCATTGGATGTCGGTGCCTGGTCCAGCATAATTGGTCAATAGGAATGGTCCATTGTACGCCGCGTTTTCACTGGTTAAGGCATATTGGTCACCGAACTCTTCCACGACACGCTCGTTTTGCGGGAAGAAAGTTGGAAAAGCCAGTAAAGATAAAAAGTAAGGCGTCGGTTTTTCTAACGTGATTTTCAATTGATAATCATTGACTGCTTCGATCCCTAACTCGCTTTTATCTAGCGTACCATCTGAAATAGCGGCAGCGTTTTTAACGGGTGCCAGCATATAAGCATAATTGGAAGCAGTGGCTGGATCAACGGTTCGCTGCCAGCTAAAAACATAATCAGCTGCAGTAACTGGATCGCCATTGGACCATTTTGCCTCTTCCCGCAGTGAAATGGTGTAAGAAAGCCCATCTTCACTAACTTCAGCGTCTTCGCTTGCACCAGCAATTACAGGAACATTGTTCTCATCCAAGCGATAAAGGCCTTCATAAGCATTGTTCAGAGTAATAAAGCTATAAGAGTCGGTTGCTAAAGAAATATCGGCACTGCCCATCTCCGCCGAAAATTGCACATTGATCACTTGCTCTGCGGAAGAAGCTGCTGATGAATCCGTCTCGTTTTCTTGATTGCCATTTTGACAAGCTGCTAAAAAAAAGCTGCTTAGTAACACAAGCGATACTGTATATTTGCTGCGTTTCCCCATTTCTACTCATCCCCTTCTAACATTCAGATAATTCAAAAAATTCTGTTTGTTGTACCGAGTTTACCGCATGTTTATGCAGCCTGTCAATTTAACACGACCAAAAAATGTAAGAGGTTACATAGTTGTGTCAGAAGTTCTCTTCTGAATGTAAAAATTAGAAAAGAGCGACTTTATGCTAAATATCGTTGAAAGGAGTAGTTCCAAGAAAGCATACAAAAAAGTTCTGATCTCCTAGCGATCAGAACTTTGGCTACTCTCTTATACATCATTTCGAAGAAAAATGGATAAAAAAACTCCCACTATTTTCCTAACATTTCGCAAAAAAAAGAAGACACAAATTTTGTCTTCATAGTGCTTTCTCAGAACCTTCCCACTTTTTCGGCTTTCACCTCAAGGAACAAAAGAAATCTCCTCAGAAAGTAAAATAAACGTATCTATTTTAAAATGAGAGTGGTACACTAAACAAACGAAGAGTACTGCACGTGAGAAAAGAAAGACTTCCCCAAGTATCCATTTTCTCCAATACTCTTCGGACTCTTCAGTACGTATATTAATTATACGTACTTTTTTCATTTGTTCAAGGCTTTTGAGGAATTTGATCAAAAAATGACTATCGATAAAAAGCTTACAAGATTCCATAGCTAATTGACAATCATTCTCAATTAGCGCTATACTAAACCAAATCGTCCCGAGTCAAAGGAGGAATTTCATGTATATCCGTACCGTTGCTTTTGAAGTCATTCCAGAAGGAAAAGAACTCTTTCTTGCTAAAATGAAAAAAGATACCGCCTCAATGAAAACATTTGCTGGCTGTCACTCTGCTGAAGCTTGGTTTTCAGAATCAAAAGACAGCCTCGTTTTCCAGTTGGTGTCAAAATGGACTGAGAAAAAAGCCTTTCAAGCTTGGTTAAAACGTCCCGAACATTTGCAAAAGCACCGAGAGGCGTATCGAGCAGAAAAAGAAGGAACTGCAAAACCGAACCTTGTTTTGTCCAAGACCGGTCAATAATTTGTCTTGATCAATGAAGAACCTACTACTCCTATTTAATGAAAAGAACACCTCTCAAACGCTCAAAGATTGATCGAGCATTTTGAGAGGCGCTTTTTTCTTCTGTGCTTCTTGGCAATTCTACTCCACCGTTCGCTCGTTCAAGGTTCTTCCTTGCTGATCTTTTAATTGCAGCCAACCATTGGTGCCCCCATAGTAAAGAAACATTCCTACCTCGTTGACACTTTTTAATACAACGTCTTCAATCGTGTGTCCCTCTTTGATCGCCGCTTGGTTTTCTTGCCGAATTTTTTCCGCTAAACGAGCAGAAAAACCAACCGATCCGTCTTTATTCAAGGGAATCTCTTGACTCAAAATTGCGCCTTTTTCAATTCGAACCTCGTTGCGTTTTTGCCAATAGACCCTTGCTTTACTTCCTTGATAGTCAACCATGAAGGGTTCATCTTGTAATTCTTTTGACCATTTGTGTCTTGGTTTGCCCCCTTTTTTTGCCTCTTTTGTCGTCTTTTTGCTCGTAGATCCATAGCCAAGAAAATCGATAAATCGATCAAATGGTTTTGCGCTAGCAGCAATGGTTTGCTGCAACTCTTGTGGGATGCCGATGGATGCTTTGGACCCATTGGTTAACTGATATTGTTCTTGATAATAGGCTACTAAGTAAGGAGCCATGATCTCCCAAGGTGGTGTGAGGATCATCAAGCGGTCGTATTCTAACTGGTCGTCAAAGGTTTTATCGTCTGCTACTGAGAAAATTTGGCCGTCTTTGATAAAAAATAGCACAGTATTTTCTTTGACTTGCGCTAAACTTCCCTTAACAATTTGCAGTTGGCCTGCTTCATTCGGCCATTCAAAAAGCAACTGCTGTTCCTCAACCATCGTCTTTTTTAGTTCCATCCTATTCCCTGCTTTCTGTTGTTTTCTCGCCTATTATAGCACTTCTTTTGCTAGGTACCTGAGTCTAAGAATCAAAAAAGAGACTGCTTCTGAGAAACAGTCTTTTTTTAAGGGAATTGGTTTACATGCATGGTTTCATTTTATTTTGATTGGGTGATTACCAATGGATCAGCTAAAAAAGCATTCAACTAGCGCTGGTTGATAGATCTCATTGTATTTTGCAACTACTCGTCCGCAACGTTCTTCGATATCTTCATGATCGATCCCATCGTAGCGGATCACATTTAATACGACACACCGTTCCATTTTTCTGACCACTTCACCGATCACGCGGCTTTGTAAGCCGACTGGTTTACATTCATATGCTTTACCTAATACAATTGTTTCTGCTTCCATAATTCTCTCCTTAAAAACTCGTTTTTCTAATTGTATTATCATATTATCATCTAATTTTAATTAAATAAAGTAATATGCCCTTCATTTTTAAATAATAACTAAAAAAAGCGTTCATTATTCAATGAACGCCCCACTTAAAAACATTATGTTGTTTTATAGTTAAAATTAAAAAACAAGTACTTTATTGACAACTTGCTACCAATAAAGCAGCAAATTCTTCCAGATATTTCTGATCGATCGCATCATAGCTGTTCGTTTTTCCACTATCGATATCCAGCACTCCAAGCAACTGATCATCAACCACCATGGGAACTACGATTTCAGACATCGCTGCTGAGTCACAAGAAATATAATTTTCATGTTCTTTGACATTGGGTACGATCAATGTGGTTTTTTTCTCCGCTGATTCCCCACAAACCCCTTTGCCTAATGTGATTCTGGTGCAAGAGACTCTTCCTTGGAATGGACCTAAAATCAGCTCGCCTTCTTCAAACAAATAATAGCCGGCAAACACTGTATCTTCCAATGTTTCATTCAGTAAAGCAGAAGAGTTGGCTAGGTTGGCGATCCAATTACTCTCCGCTTCTAGCAACCCTTTTAATTGCAGAAGCATCAAGTCATACGCTTCGATTTTTTTATTCATTTTATCACCTCTGTCCTTGATTATAAGCAAAGACAGAGGATTTGTCTTGTCTAAATTATTGGGTATTGGAAACAAAAATTGTGAAAAAAGATGTTGCCTGAAACAGGCTACTTGCCAACCTATGCAGCTATCGATTCTGATCGATTGGGTCAATCATTTGTTGAACCTACTCTGCATCAATCACAGTAAAACGAGTATTTTCATGTTGCACTGTTTCAATTTCATCAAGAATTGCTTTGGCTAACGTACCGCTGGAAGTTACTGATTTCTTTTGGTCGTTGAAAAGCAAGTGATCTTTGCCTAAAATCGCTGGTTTAGCTGGTCCCTCTTGAAATAGATTTCCTGGAGAAATCCCGACCCAATGAACATTTTTGACGGTTTCTAAAAAGAGATATTCATCTAACTGATTTTCTGGGATCGCGATCCAGCTTTCACTTCCTGGGGCTTTTTTCAATTCGGTAAGATTGCGTTCACCCGCTTCATTGAACAAGCTGCCAGCTCCTAAAATGAAGAACAAGCGCGTGTTCTTTTCTCGAAACAAATGAACCAATTTTGCTGCCAGATCCACATGCAAGTACGCTTGGTCAGGACTTGTCGCAAACGCATCGACCAACACATCAAATCCGTCGAGGTCTTCTTCTGTTAACGAAAAAGCATCTTTTGTAAGTGTTTTGACTGTATCACCAAATTGTTCTTTGGCTTTAACTTCATTTCTAACAATAGCAGTCACTTCATGTCCTCGCTGTACTGCTTCTTGATAAATAGCTGAACCTGCATTTCCTGTTGCGCCAATAACACCGATTTTCATGATAATCATCCTTCCTCATCTTTTGTTTGACTAAAACAGTTGTTACTAATCAAGTTACAACTAGAGTATAAAAGAAACTTTCTTTCCTGTCAAGAAATTGCTTAGCAGGTGAAAGTTCTTTTTACTGTGTTGTGTCCGTTCAATCTACTTGATCGGCCTCCCCTTGAATGCCTTCAATGATTGATTGCAGCGAGATGGCGCTCATCTCTTGCTCGATTTTCTTTTGCAGCACATCATAGGTTTCTTCTAATACCCCTTGGATATTCCCCCCAATCAAGCAGTTGGGATTGGTTTTTTTGTCTGCATGTAAAAGATGGTGGTCTTTTTCAACACTCGCATAAATGTCCAACAAAGAAATCTCGTTTGGTTCCTTCGTTAGTTTAGGGTTTGGTTTTCCTCTTTGGCTTTCGATCAACCCAGCAACCCGTAGATCACTCATAATCCGACGAACATAAGCCGGATTCGTTTCAACACTCTGGGCGATCCGATCACTTGATAAATCAGTTCCTTTAAAGAGGTGGATATAAGCGAGGATGTGAATGGCGTCGCTGTATTTGGTTGAGTATTTCACTTCGTCTCCACTCCTTTTTCTTGTATCATACCTCTTTTTTAGCATTTAGACAAAGGGGACTGACCAATCTTACAAAACTCGAGGATCCCGTCAAGAAAAAGCAGCCCTCAAAAAGTTAGTACAAAAGCCTAACTTCTTGAGGGAACTGCATCCTGAACCACTTTTTTACTTTTTATTTAAACAATCACTTTGCTAATAGCCATTCATCCATGCTGATTCAAGCTGATTGCCATCGGGATCAACGATTTCATAGCCGACCATCATGTCTTCTGGAATCCCCATATCAACTTGGAACGATTGGCCACCATTTGCTTCTGCAATCTTTGCAAAATTCTTCGCTTCTTCTGGCGTATCAAAGCTAAACGCGATCAATGCACTACTCGTGTTCTTCGTATCCCCAATACGTCTGCCATTCAGAAACTGTTGATAAAACTCATGTTCTAACAACATTATCCAAATCGATTCACTCCAAACCATTCCGCTGCTAGTCTCGTTTGAGAACTCTTCATTTTTGACAAATCCCAACGCTTCATAAAAGGAGGTTGCGCGTTTGATATCAGTGACAGGCAAATTTATAAACACCATTTTATTCGCCATTTTCTTGCCTCTTTTCTTTGATAAGTTGTATTGATGAATCCGCTCTCATTATAGCATCTATCGTTGGATTCACAAAAACATCAGACCTTATCCTACGCCGTTGATTTCTATCAGCTCATTCAAAACTCGTTTTTCCAAGCAAAAAAACCTTTGCATGAAAGGCCTTTTGCTTTTATCATCTATGGAAAAGTAACCAGATACGCATCGCATAGAAGCCATTTTTTCGCTAATCAATTCAACTGCAAGCTGATCTGTTTTTTTCAATACTTAAAGCTCAAGTCTTGAATCGATCACGGTAGCTTTCCCACGATAAATTTTTCGATACTCTTTTGGCGTATAAGTAGTTGCTTTTTTAAATTTCTTACTAAAATAATTTGGATCATTGAATCCTGCTCTGACAGAGATTTCACTGATTGATCGATCACTTGTTGATAGTTCTTTTTTGGCAACTTCAATACGATAAATCATCAAGTACAATGAAAAGGTCATTCCTAATGTATTCTTGATCAAACGACTGGTGTGATACCGGCTTAAATGCAGGTGATCTGCTAAAGTATCTAACGTAATATGTTCTCTATAATTTTCATGAATATAGCGCAATATCTTATGTCTTAAAGAAAGCGAAGGAGAAGCCTCATTATTTTTCTCGATGTGTAGCAAGGAAATCTGATTGATGGATTGAATTCCCCGATCCAATGCATAAACAAAATCATTTGTGATCGGTTCGACCAAGTAATCAATCAAGCCGTAACGCAACGCTTTTTGAGCGGTAGCAAAACTTTCTACAGCAGAATACAAAATTGCTTTTGCATTAGGGCAAAATGAAAGCAATACTTTATATAATTCAAAAGAGTCCTCTTCGCCATCCGCATTAATCACTGCAATTTCAACCGGCTGCTCAAGACAGGTACGCTGAAGCGCTTTTTTTGAACAAACCGTCGGAAGCAAGATGACATTCGGAAAATGACGATCGATCAAACGAATCATATCGTTAACTGCTCCATGCTCTTTGCTATCAATGATCAATAAGTTACACACGAAATCTTCTCCTTCGTTTAAAATTCACCCGTTGGTTTTTCTATTTATTTCTCTTGAAAATCAATGACCATTCGCCCTTTGATTTTTCCTGAAAGCATTTCATCAAAAATATCATTGATCTCTTCTAACTGACGCATGACAACTTTAGGAACGACTTTTCCTTCAGCTGCGAATTGGAAAGCTTCTTCTAAATCAGTCCGTGTTCCAACAAGGGAACCGACGATTTTAATACCGTCCAATACAAGTCGAGGAATGTTCAAGTCCATGCTTTCTGGTGGAAGACCAACCGCTACAATCGTACCGCCCGCACGAACGGCATCGACAGCAGAATTGAAGGCTGCTTTTGAAACAGCTGTTACTACAGCTGCATGTGCGCCGCCGGTTGCTTCTTGAATAATTTTTGCCGCATCTTCTTTCGCAGGATTGATCACAAGGTCAGCGCCATGATCTCTTGCAAAGTCCAATTGTTTCTCGTTGATATCAATCCCAATCACTTTTGCATTAAAGACATTTTTTGCATATTGCAAGGCTAGGTTTCCTAATCCTCCTAAACCATAAATCGCGATCCATTGACCTGGTTTAATGTCAGAAACTTTTACCGCTTTATATGTGGTTACACCTGCACAAGTAATGCTGCTGGCTTCAGCAGAACCTAAGCCCTCTGGTACCTTCACTGCATAGTCAGCTACAACGATACACTCTTCAGCCATACCGCCATCTACAGAATATCCGGCGTTTCTAACGGAACGGCATAATGATTCATTCCCGTTCACACAGTATTCGCATGATCCACAGCTTTCATATAACCAAGCGACACTTGCACGGTCACCGATTGCTAGAGAAGTAACATCATCACCGATCGCGACCACTCTACCGATTCCCTCGTGTCCAAGTACGATTCCAGATGCATCTCCGAAGTCACCATCTTTTACATGCAAGTCCGTATGGCAGACACCACAACACTCCATTTTCAATAATGCTTCATTCGGACGAAGCGCTCTCAATTCTTTTTCCTCAATTTTTACAACCTTATCGTTTGATACTACAGCTGCTTTCATAAAGACACCTCTTTCAATTCATTTAAATAAAGAACTTTCTTTTATTTGTGAAGTAATTAACTAACACGAAGAGGTCAGCAATAGCTAGATAAAAGAAAGTTCCCTATCGAGAAGGTTACCATAGAAACCATCAAAAAAAGGGGAATATATTGCTTTTTTTCTGTAATCATTTATGAGAAAAAAATAATGAAATAATTCAAGTTTTTTTCTTATATTTCAAATTCCATAAACTACAAGGACTAAAAAAACGAAAAAAATCATCATATAAATAACAAAAGTTTTAATAAAACCTATCAAGAGGAAATTACATAAACATGTAATCTTGGTCTTCCCCATTATTCTCTAATCCTTTTTTTATCAATTCGGTGATTTACGATTTATTTTCTTTCAGGCACTGAATGTCATATTGGTATTTAACGTGATGTCCCTCATCAGTGTTTTCCTAACAATTTTCACTCCCTTTTTCTCCTTCTCTGCACATAAAAGCAAATAATGCTGAAAGGTGATCGATCAAACAATCTTCAACCTGCAATCTGTCACTATCGGATAGCCGATAAATGACCACAAAAAGTTTCAGTCGATGGCATTGTGTTTCACTCAGACGACTGTTCCCATCAAAATACAAGTTTACCCAGTGGTATGCAGCAATGATCCCCTCCTATTCTTATAGTCGTTTCATGATTTTATCACAACGAATAGAAAGTTTTTGTCACCTCAGACAAAAGAAAAAAGCCCTTGAAATCAAGGGCTTTTGCTTCATCTGATAATAAATGATTAACGACGAATTTCTTTGATACGAGCTGCTTTTCCGTGTAATGCACGTAAGTAGTACAATTTTGCACGACGTACTTTACCGTAACGAACAACTTCGATTTGTGCAACACGTGGTGTGTGCAATGGGAAGGTACGTTCAACACCTACACCGTTTGATACTTTACGAACTGTATAAGTTTCGCTGATACCAGCACCGCGGCGTTTGATGACAACACCTTCAAATAACTGGATACGTTCGCGAGTTCCTTCGACAACTTTCGCGTGAACGCGAACAGTGTCCCCAGGACGGAAAGCTGGGATGTCCGTACGTAATTGTTCTTGAGTTAGTTCTTGAATCAATGGATTCATGTTTATCATTCTCCTTATTCCCAAACATTCTTAAAGCATGAAAGCTCCAGCGGAACATCGTAATAGTTGAGTTTACACTCACTGAAACATCTTACCACAGTCGACCACAGGCTGTAAAGAGAATTTTCTTGTCATCGCGCAGAATATCAAAAAAACTGGCACTATTTTAGTTGCCAGCTTTCGCTTCTTCTTCAATTTCTTTTAAAAGCTTCTGCATTTCTTCCGTCAACGGATAATTTTCTAGCATATCAGGTCGGCGCTGAAAGGTGCGGCGCAATGATTCTTTTAATTGCCACTGCTCGATCAATTTATGATTGCCATTCATCAAAACTTCTGGTACTTTCATGCCTTTAAACTCTGCTGGGCGTGTATACTGCGGATGTTCTAATAAACCAGTGGAATGAGAATCGGTTTGTGCGGAGGTTTGATTGCCTAAAACTTCTGGTAATAGTCTGACCGTCGCATCGATCATGACCATTGCACCCAATTCGCCGCCAGTCAAGACGTAATCTCCCAGTGACACTTCATCAGTGACCAATGAACGGATTCGTTCATCGTATCCTTCATAATGACCACAAATGAAGACGAGGTGCTCTTCGGTAGAAAATTCTTCTGCCATCTTTTGATCAAAAGGTTTCCCCGCTGGGTCTAAAAGGATCACGCGTTTCTTCGTTTCTGGTGCTGCTTCTTCGATCGCTTTGATATTGTCATAGACAGGTTGGACTTTTAATAACATTCCTGCTCCGCCACCATAAGGATAGTCATCCACTGTTTGATGTTTGTTGTCGGAATAGTCACGGAAATTTGAGACGTTGATTTCTAACAGTCCCTTTTCCCGTGCTTTGCCAATGATCGATTCTCCTAGAGGACCTTCGAACATTCGCGGAAATAGTGTCAATACATCAATTCTCATCGTCTAACAACCCCTCTGGGATTTCCACAGTGACCTGACCATTTTCAAGATCGATCGTGTGGACAACCGACTCGATATAAGGAATCAAGGCATCCTTCTTCCCTTTTCGTTGAACGACCCAAACGTCATTGGCACCTGGTGAAAGGATCTCTTTGACTTTACCAATGATTGTGCCATCTTCTTCGACGACTTCCAGACCAATAATTTCATGGTAGTAAAACTCATTTTCTGCTAAATCCACCAAATCATCCTTGGTAACTTTTAAAATGCCGTTACGAAACGGTTCAACATCGTTAATATTGGGATAGCCCTCAAACGTCACTAAATCAAAGTTTTTGTGTTTGCGATGACCTGAAACAATCAATGTTATTGGCTCTTTATTTTCACGAAAAAGTGTCAATTCGGCCCCTTTACGGTAACGTTCTTCTGGAAAATCCGTTTGTGATATCACACGTACTTCTCCACGGATTCCATGTGTATTGACGATTTTTCCTACGTTTAAATATTCTGTCACGTTCGTTCCCCATTTCTTCTAACTTCTGTTCTATTTTAGCATAGCAAAGTAGCGAATTCTAGCCGTTTCCTAGCGCCCCATGTTTTCCTCAAAATCATCGCGCGAAAAATGCCCCTTCGACGCTTGATCAAAGGGGCATTGTCCTAATATGAACCTTATTGATTCATAGAAACGGCCATTTTCAATGCTGAACGTGCATCTTGATGTTGCACCGTTCGAAGGGTCTTTTCTTGTTGCCAAACCACTGTAGTTGCTGTATGGTCATTTTTTCCCATATCGATAGTGATTTGACCGACCTCAGGCGCTGGGAGCATAGCTTCTTCCAGATACGCTACCACTTCTTTGGCAACCGGAACTGGATCTTGTTCCTCTTGATTGACTGCTCGAACAGTCAATGACCAATTTCCTTCTTGCCAGCTCAAATAACTGGAGCCAGCAGCTCCTTGCATATGCCCAGTAATGCCATATCCGAGATCAACGGCTTGTCCGCCATCATCAGCTGTTACATTGACCGCTGCAGCAGCTTCATCCGCTGATTGATAGTCTTTTGATTGAAAAGCAGCAATCGGTGTTTCCTCGTTCAAAGCCTTGTCATTGAGAGGCAGCTGCTTATCAAGTCCATAATAAAGAATCGAAGCATCGGACTGACTGCCAGCTGTGGCCGCATTCAACACTTTACCTGAAGCAAGTGGAATGTCCTTGGGCAAGACAAGATCAGGGAATGCCGCTTGTATTTGAGCGTAGATATCTGCAGTACTATTCGTGTTTGAAGAATCCCTAGAAGCCGCCTGACTAGAAGACGTACTTGATTGACTTGTTTCTGATTGACTACTTGCTTGCGTTTGGGTACTTTCCACCATACTCGTCGCTGTTGTTTCGGCACTACTGGCTTGACTGGTTTCTGGTTCCTGTTGATTATTGCAGCCAGCGAAGGCGCCCATCGTCAGCAGCGTAACGAATAATCCTAGTTCTTTTTTCATGATGTTCCCCTCCTTATACAAAGGATACCCCTCAATAAAAAAAATGACAAACAAGTCAGATTGTCTGTCATTTTTTTGTTGATTTTTTAAAGATTTGTCACCCAATTTTGCAGTGATTGAAAGCCATCCTTGATCCATTGCCAAACTTGATTGGCGATCGTCGATAGGTCGCCCCAACGAAAGTTTTGTGTCCATTGGTTCAATTGCGTCATGATCTCCTCACGATAGACCCAAATTAAAAAGAGCAACAACAAGATCCCTAGCGTTCGCCAAAGAAAAGAACCAATTTTATAAATAAAGACGAGGATCAAAAGAACGACGATCCATGCGATTAGTTGAGACATACAAGCACCTCCTCCTTTTGATTATCTCAAAACCACCTTTTTTTGTCCTCCATCTTAAGCATGAATTTTACAAAAAAAGCATTCCTCAAAGAGAAATGCTTTTCATTCTTGCTTATTTACCATCAATGATATTCAAACGAACTTTTTTTGGTCCATTTGTCCGTACACTGTAAACGATTGTTCGAATTGCTTTGGCAACCCGACCTTGTTTACCGATGATACGACCAATATCCTCTGGTGCCACAGTAAGATTATATTCCAAGAAATCATCTGACTCTACCAGCTCAAGCTTGATATCCTCAGGTTTGGTAACAAGTGGTGAAACGATCGTTAAGACTAATTCTTGCAAATCTTTCATCCAAAGTCACCTTATTTCTTAGTGAATTTTGCTTCGTGGTGTTTTTTCATAACGCCTTCTTTAGAAAGGATGTTACGAACTGTATCTGAAGGTTGCGCACCTTTAGATAACCAATCAAGAACTAAATCTTCTTTGATTGTCACTTCAGCTGGGTCTAGTAAAGGATTGTAAGTACCAACTGTTTCGATGAAACGTCCGTCACGAGGAGAACGTGAATCTGCTACGACGATACGGTAAAAAGGTTTCTTTTTAGAACCCATGCGTTTTAAACGAATTTTTACTGCCATTATTTACACCTCCATTGATTTAATCACAAGAGATAGTTTAACAGGTTTTTCCGATGGTGTAAAGAGTTTTTTCTTTACAGCTAAAAAAAGTTTCTTCTTTCTTATTTTCTAAGCATGGTTATCTTTTGCCAGAATGAATCAGGACGCGTATCATTAGTAATAGAGAAACTTTTTAAAGTCAAATCGTTTTATTTGCACCATCCACTTACTTTTGGTAAGCTTAATGAGTAGAAAACAACAAGGAGGAAATTTACATGACAAAAAAAATTGGTTTTATCGTCGGCAGTTTACGGGAAGGATCATTTAATAAACTCGTAGCGAAAAAATTCGCATCATTATTACCAGAAGGTTTTGAAGCATCTTTCATCGAAATCGGCAACTTGCCTTTTTACAATGAAGATTTGGAAGTTGAAGGAAAAGTTCCTGCTGAATGGACAGCATTTCGGGAAGCATTAAGCGCCGTTGACGGGGTCTTCTTCTTTACACCAGAATACAATCGTTCTGTTCCTGCAGCATTGAAAAATGCATTAGATGTTGGTTCTCGTCCTTACGGTGCTAGCAGTTGGGGTGGCAAACCAGCTTTGGTTGTCAGCGTTTCTCCAGGAGCGATCGCTGGGTTTGGTGCAAACCATCACCTACGTCAATCATTAGTCTTTTTGGATATGCCTACTCTACAACAACCAGAAGCCTATATCGGTGGAATCACCAACTTGATTGATGAAAACAACGAAATCAACCCAGATACAGTAAGCTTCTTTGAAACGATCATTGCAAAATATATTGAACTCTTTCAACGATTCAACTAATTAAGAATCCAAACAAAAAGACCAAGAAACTCGGCACTGAGTTTCTTGGTCTTTTTACTGTGAAGAATAATCGTTTGCGCTTTTTACTCGCTGCCTGACACAGACTTTCGGACAAAATGAAGTTCTGTCAGTTCCCCCATCTGTTTTGTTTCAACAAACGTCAAGCGTCTCGCATAATCCCCCGGTTCAAACAGTCGCTTGCCCTCTCCTAAAAACACCGGCGCGATTTGAATAAACCATTCATCGATCAAATCAGCTTCCAGCAATGGTTTTAATAAGGAACCCCCACCTACTACCCATACGTTTTCCTCTTGTTTTAATGCTGAAACAAATGCAACTGGATCCGTTGACACTAGGGTTGCATCCGGCAGCGGCTCTTTTCGGGTACGAGAAAAAACATAGTTGGTCTTTTCAGGATATAGCAGTCCATCATCCATCAGTTTTTTTGCTTCTTGATAGGTCTTTCTTCCCATCACGGTCGCGTCGATGGTTGCAAAAAATGCTTCATAGGTCGTTGCAACACCGGTATCAGTTTGAAACAGCCAGTCCAGTTGATCCTCCATACCTGCTAAATAGCCATCGAGGCTGATTGCACCATAAAATACCACTTTTCCCAATTAGGCTCACTCCTTTATTTTTACGATTGCTTCTGACCTTCGACAAACACAAGTGACTAAGTGATCATTAACCATGCCGACCGCTTCCATAAACGCGTAAATAGTTGTCGTTCCGACAAATTTAAAGCCTCGCTTTTTCAAGTCTTTTGCTAGCTGATCGGAGATTTCCGAATGGGTCGGTACATCGGATTGCTGCTGAAATTCATTGATGACTGGCTGATGATCGACATATCGCCACAAGAATGCGGAGAAACTGCCGTATTCTTGCTGGATTTTTAAAACTTCTTGGGCATTGATGATCGCTGCTTCAATCTTTCGCCGATTGCGGATGATGCCTGGATTCATCATCAGTTCTTCCACTTTTTCTTCCGTATAGTTCGCTACTTTTATGATATTAAACTGATCGTATGCTGCATCGAAATTCGCCATCTTGTTTAAAATCGTTTGCCAGCTCAATCCTGCTTGATTCATATCTAACACCAGTTTTCGAAACAACTGCTGATCCTCATACTCAGGTTTTCCCCATACCGTATCATGATACTCCTGCATTGCTGGTGTACTGTTGGCCCATTCACATCGCTCCATTGTCCTCATCAGCTCCTTTTTGTTTATTTTATCATAAATGACTTTACTTCCACCAGTGTACTACGTATACTAGTACACATAAATGAAAGGAGCTGATTTTGTGGTTCGCATTAACAAAGCCAGCAGCAAACCTTACTATGAGCAATTGGTTTTAAGTATCAAAGAAGATATTCTGAACGGTGTTCTAACCGCCGGAGACCAAGTACCTTCGGTTCGTGAAATGGCCAAGCGCCTGTTGATGAATCCAAATACCGTCAGCAAAGCCTACAAAGTATTGGAAAATGAGCAAGTACTTGTCACCATCAAAGGAAAAGGCACCTTTGTGAAAGTTACTGAGGATCTGCCACGCGATGAGATTCGGATCTTACAAGTGAAAGAACGTTTGAAAGAATTGGTGATCGAAGCACGCCATTTACAGATCAGCATGCGTGAGCTGAGCGATTGGATGAATGGCTTTGAACAAGAGTTAGGAGGCGATCCACAGTGAAGATCGAGCATGTGACCAAGAAAATGGAACAAACAATTGTCTTAGAAAACGTGAACTTCTCTTTGGAAAAAGGAGAGCTCGTAGGATTAATCGGCCGCAATGGTTCTGGGAAAACCACGTTGTTTCGGACGATTGCTGGGCATTATTTACTAGATGATGGGGAGATTTCCATCGATAACCAACGCCTGGATCAGCATCCGCAATTAAAAGAACAACTTTTTTATATTGATGAAAAAGAAAACTTTCTTTCGGCCTACTCTTTGAAAAAGCTCAATCAATTTTATCGGCTTGCTTATCCAAATTTCGATCAGAATCTTTACTTAGAATTGATGCAAAGTCACGGTCTTCCTCTGACGCTTTCCTACCGACGGATGTCAAAAGGTATGCAAGGTCTTTATAAAATGATTCTTGCGATCGCCTCAAATGCGACGTTTTTACTGTTAGACGAACCTTTTGATGGGCTTGATGTGATCGTCCGTAAAAAAGTGATTGGATTATTGCTGGAAAGCCTCAGCGAGTCGAATCGTACCGCCTTAATCGCTTCTCATAATCTAAATGAATTAGAACATATTATTGATCGTGCCTTGTTGATCAAAGGGAAAACGATTGAAGGAGACTACCGTTTGGAAACGATTCGCGAACAATCTCGCAAACTCCAACTCGTCTTTCGCAGCAAACAGATTCCTCCCCTTATCAAGCAGCACTCCAAGCTGATTCAAAAACAAGGTCGAGTCTTGACTGCTTTGTTTGACAATTACACAGAGGAGCTGGCGGCTGAGATCCAGCAACTTGATCCTTTGGTTTTCGAAGAATTACCTTTGACTTTGGAAGATCTGTTTGAAGCAAATTTACGACAAGAAGCATTGGTGGAAGGATAGAGGTGGAAAACGATGTTAAGCAATATATTTAAAGAACGCTACGGTAAGCTGTTGATCGGTTTTTGTTTTGTCGTGCTCTTCATGTATCTTAGTGCTGGCTGGCAATCACAAAATTCTTGGCACCAGCAAGAACGTTATTTGGCATCTGAGGAATTTATCAAAGATTTTAACGAAAATCGAGAATACTATGTCAAAAGCTACAACGGTGAAACCCCGGTTTACTTTGATTCGGCAGCAGAGTACCGCGATGCGGTATTGACAATCAACAAAGAGTACTCAGATGATTTTTATTACAATCGCCCGTATATGACCACCATGAATCAATTTGTGATTGTCTTCCTGTTTATTTGGGGCTTTTTGTCCTTTTTTGTCGATGGCCGCACCAATTTCAATCGCTTTTTATTTGCTTTACCCTTTAGCAGAAAGCACGTCTTTCGCAAGAAACTGCTTTTTATCGGCTTACCCTTGACCGCTTGTTTAGTGTTGGGCCTGTTAGGTCATATCCTGATCGAATACACAATGATCCCGGCTCGCTATCTCGCTGTGCCGCTTCAAGACGTGCTGCTTTCCGCCCTTAGTACTTTGGCAACGAATCTACTCGTATTTGCTGTCGGCATCTTGTTGGGCGTTTTACTGGGGAATCTGTTTACTGGCGTGCTGTCGGTGTTCTTCACTCTTTCTCTAGGAACAATGGGGTATAGCTTTTTCCAATGTACCCGCGAGTTTTTTAGTTTTGTATTTCTTGGTCATGGGGATTTTCTGCTTCCTTTTCAAACGTGGATCGATTGGCCGCAAGGATATGTCTATCCTTGGTGGCTACTGCTCCTTTACCTCGGTTTGAGCGGCTTGCTGATTCTTGCTGCCGAAAAAGTGTTCTCGAAAATTTCTTTAGAAAATGACGGTGATTATTTAACGATCCCTAAATTGCGCGCCCCGGTTTATTGGCTGCTTTCTTTGGGAACCTGGTTCTATCTATCCATGATTTCTTATTACCCGCTAGAAATTTTTTACCGTGATCTCTATGAGGGGTATGATGTCAGTCTTTGGAACATCATCCTTCGGCTTGGCTTGTTGCTGGTTGCTTGCTTATTCATCAGTTTATTGCTTGTCTATCCTAAAGCACTGATGAATTGGTGGTACAAACGAAAAAACAAACAGGTCAGCAATATTTAAAAAAGCGTCCCTACAACAAGAAATTGTTGCCGGGACGCTTTTATGTTTAATGTTTAGGTTTGTCGTCGTCTTTTTTGTCAAAGAAGTCATTTACTTTGCGAGAAACATCATCCGCAAAATCTTCAACCTTATCTTTGGCTTTCCCATATTTATTTTGGGTTTTCCCTTTTAACTCCTCGGAGTCATCTCCTGTAAGTTTCCCTTTTGTTTCGGTTACTTTTCCTTCAATGCGATCCTTGTTTGTCATCGTAAAAACTCCTTTCATACTTGCTATAAATTAATAGTAGCATCATTTGCCAGAAAGCACGAATGTTCTGCTTCTATCTTATCCTTTGAGTTGTCCGCAACGATAGTTCTTCGCTATTTTTGACTCTTGGACGATTTAGGATATTCAGTAGAAAGCTGGCTTTCTCTATAAAAAGGGATGTTCTTTAGATGTTCTATTTGATGTTCTATTTGATGTTCTTTGAAGGAGTTCATTTAAAGAGGACACTGTGAACATAAAAAAACCATGACCTGAAAGAAGGCAATCTGAGGAGCTGCAGCTGCTAGAATCAGGAGGTAAAGCTTCTCGATTTGGTGTCTTTTCAGGTCATGTTTTTTTTAATTGTACCCTAAGAGAAGGTTCGGTTCTTAGTTCCTATCAGTGTTAAACGATTATTTGCGTTTTTTCTTTTTCTTCTTTTGTTTTTTGACCATACGATTCATGGCCATTTTTCCAAGTTTCCCTTTGACACCGCCGCCAAACATTTGATCCATGCCAGGAATGTTCATATTCCCTTTGCTCATTTGCTGCATCATTTTGCGGGATTCTTTAAATTGTTTGATCATGCGGTTGACTTCGACGACACTGTTGCCAGAACCGGCGGCAATCCGGCGACGACGGCTTGGATTTAACAAATCAGGATTTTCACGTTCTGCTGGTGTCATGGAATAAACCATGGCTTTTTGACGGGCAATTTGTTTTGGATCAACTTTGACGTTCTCGATGCCAGGCATTTGGCTCATTCCCGGAATCATTTTCAAAAGATCTTCAATGGGGCCCATGCCCATGACTTGATCGATCTGTTCAACAAAGTCATTGAAGTCGAAGGAGTTTTCCTTCATTTTTTGAGCAAGTTCTTCTGCTTTTTTCTCGTCGTAATCTTGCTGTGCTTTTTCGATCAAAGTCAGCATATCACCCATACCGAGAATCCGACTAGACATCCGATCTGGATGGAATACTTCAAGGTCGGTCAATTTTTCACCGGTACCAGTGAACTTGATTGGAGCGCCTGTAACTTGACGAATTGACAATGCCGCACCGCCACGTGTATCGCCATCTAGTTTGGTGATGACTACCCCTGTGATCCCCAATTGTTGATTGAAGCTTTCCGCCACGTTGACAGCATCTTGTCCTGTCATCGCATCCACTACCAGTAAAATTTCATTTGGCTGTGCCAAGTCCTTGATTTGTTTTAGCTCTTCCATCAAGTTTTCATCGATATGCAAACGACCTGCTGTATCGATCAAGACATAGTCATTTTTCTTTTCCCGAGCCAAAGCCAATCCTTGGCGTACGATTTCAACTGGACTGACATCAGTTCCCATATCGAAAACAGGTACATCCAATTGCTGACCTAATACTTTCAATTGGTCGATCGCGGCTGGACGGTACACGTCACCGGCAATCATTAATGGACGTGCGTTTTCGGTTTTGATCAAGTGATTGGCTAATTTCCCAGCAAAGGTGGTTTTCCCTGCCCCTTGCAGACCAGCCATCATGATAATCGTTGGGATCTTTGGTGATTTTTCAATCCCAACTGTTTCTGATCCTAACGTTTTGGTTAATTCTTCGTCAACGATTTTAACGATCTGTTGCGCTGGAGATAAGCTTTCTAATACTTCTACCCCAACTGCCCGTTCACGGACATTTTTGGTAAACTCTTTCACAACTTGCAGATTGACGTCGGCTTCTAATAAAGCTAGACGAATCTCACGCATCATTTCTTTTACATCTGCTTCAGATACTTTTCCTTTTCTGCGCAGTTTACTCATTGCCTGCTGGAGGCGTTCAGTTAAACTTTCAAATGCCATTTTTTTTCATTCCTTTATTCTTCAATTTCTTGGAGCTGTTGAATAAACCCCTGTAAGGTTTCGTCTTTTGGATAGTGAGTTTTCGTATACTCGCTTAGCTGATCCAGCAAGTCTTCCCGCATGATATAGTCCGAAAACATATGTAGTTTTTTTTCATAGTCTTCTAAAATACGTTCGGTGCGTTTGATGTTGTCATAGACTGCTTGACGGCTTACTTGATACTCTTCAGCGATTTCTCCTAGAGAAAAATCATCTGCGTAATACAATTCCATGTAATTCATCTGTTTTTCTGTCAATAACGTGGAATAAAACTCAAACAACGCATTCATGCGATTGGTCTTTTCAATTTCCATTTGCTTCCTCCTGTTTTGCAAGCCATTCGACATCGGACAAAACAGTCATGCCTTGTTGCCGAAAATACGCACAAGCGACACCGATCCCTCTTCTTTTGATTCCAGAAAAATTGCCATCATAAATCATCTGACTGCCACAAGAGGGACTTTTCTCTTTTAGGATCAGTTGGGTGATGCCTTGCTCTTGTAATTTTTGATAAGCAATTTTCGCGCCGGTAGTAAACTGTTCGGTCACGTCTTCCCCTGAGATGGTGACGACCTTCGCTCGTTGCGCCCAAACGTCCACCCCATCGCCACCAACGATTTCGGCCGGTTCCCGTGGGATCGGCAAGCCGCCAAGAACTTCTGGACAAACCATCATTGCTTGACCTGCTCTTACCAGTTCGATCAATGGTGGCACTGCTTGGTGTTTTCCATCATAACGGCAAAGTACACCGCCTAGACACGCACTGATTCCGATCATATAGCACCCTCAGCTTTCCTATGAAATCGTCCTTTATTATAGCATTTATTTAGTGGTTGCAATAGTACCAATTGTCTATTCATGCTAAAATAGGACTTGTTCGTTGAAATTTAATCGTTTCTTGAAAAAAAGAAGCTAAAGGAGTTTGCCATGAAAAAAATACTCGTTGTCGATGATGAACCTTCCATCGTCACACTTTTAACCTTTAATCTAGAAAAAGAGGGCTATCAAGTCGTTTCCGCCTCAGATGGTCAAAAAGCCTACGAATTAGCCTTGTCTAAGCCTTTTGACTTTATCATCTTAGATGTCATGCTGCCGAATATGGACGGCATCGAGATCACGAAGAAATTGCGTCAAGAAAAAATCGAGACCCCGATCCTCGTCTTGACCGCAAAAGATGATCCAATCGATCGGATCTTAGGCTTAGAGATCGGCGCCGATGACTATTTGACGAAGCCTTTCAGTCCTAGAGAGGTATTAGCTAGAATGAAAGCCATCTTCCGTCGTTTAGAACCCCGTCAACAAACACGAGAAGAAGATCAACCTGCAGAGATTCTGCAAGTCGGTGGGATCCAAGCAGACCTGACGAATTTCCAAGTCAGTGTGGATGGTGAGAAAATCTTCCTAACGCCAAAAGAATTCGAGCTGCTAGTTTACTTTATGAAACGAAAAGGCCGCGTAATCGATCGCGATACCTTGCTCAATCGCATTTGGAACTTCGACTTTGATGGACAAAGTCGAATCGTGGATGTTCACATCAGTCATTTAAGAGAAAAATTGGAAGCTGATCCAAAACGGCCGGAATACTTAGTAACGGTTCGGGGATTCGGGTATAAATTTCAGGAGCCAGTCTAATGAAAAAACGCTATGGCTATGGTTTATGGTCGATCGGTCTATTGCTGATTTTTTTCCTGTGCTGGCAAGTTCTAAGCAGTTTTTACCGTCAGCAAGTCATTGCCCAGCAAGTGGCTTTTCTCCAAGAGAAAGCCACCGTATTTTTGAATCTATCAGATAATCAAACCGCGGCCTTAGAACAGTTTGCGGATACCTATGTTGAAGATAGCAATAGTCGCATCACTTTGTTAGATGACCATGGTCAGATCATTTTCGATACCTATGATCATACACTGCATGAAAACCGCTCCAATCGTCCAGAAGTCCAAGCCGTTTTGCGCGGAAGCTCCGTCGGTCAATCGCTGCGGGAAAGCGACACCTTGCATGAAGAATTGCTTTACGTGGCGATTCCTGTCAAAGAGGATGGAAACTTGACTCAAATCTTGCGAATCGCCGAACCGACCGCGGCTTTTTTTGCAAAAAATGAAGGAATCAAGCAGTCGATCTTGATTGTCTATCTTGTTTTTTGCTTTTTGATCAGCCTATTGATTTTCCATACCTTGCGCCAGCGAAATCGGCCGATCCAAACGATTCTGCCCGTCGTAAAAAAAATGATCACCTCGCCCGATCAACAAGCAATCATTATGCAAGAAACCCCTGAACATGATGAGTTGTATCAACTGATCAATCAGCTGAGCGAGCAAATGAGCCAGACCTATCGTGCCTATGCGGCTTCTGAACAGCAACTGTACGGCTTGCTCAGTGAACTGATGATCGGTGTCTTTATCATCAATGAAGAAAATCAACTGCTGCTGTTGAATCCGACGATGCAAGAACAGCTAGGGATGGAAACCGCACCGATCTTACCGCAACCTTTTACTGAAGTGATCCATGACACACAATTGATCCAGTTGATCTATCAATTTAATGACGAGACCCCTATTTTCCATGCGGAAACCACCCTTAGCGGGGAACGTTCAAAAGTCTTAGATGTTACCTTGCGAAGCTTCCAAGAAAACCAGTTGATTGGTATTTCTTATGACTTGACACGCATCCGACAATTAGAAAAGATGCAAAAAGATTTTGTCGGCAATGTTTCCCATGAATTAAAAACGCCGGTAACTTCCTTGATTGGGTTTACTGAAACACTGCTGGATGGCGCCAAAGAAGACCCTGAAACGTTGCAGACCTTCTTAGAGATCATTCAAAAAGATGCTTATCGCTTGAAAAATCTAATACAAGATATCATCCAATTGTCTCAAGACAGTGATTCTTTCCAGTATGTCGACCAACCGATCAACTTTTCTGAGCTGCTGCAACAAGTCGTTCAAACCTATGGTCCCGCAGCTGTTAAGAAGCAATTGACCTTTCAATTTGAAGGACCCGAACAATTCATTTTATCTACCAAAAAAGAACTGCTGCAGCCCATCGTAAAAAATCTAGTTGAAAATGCGGTCACCTATTCAAAACCTGGTGGTGTCATCACATTATCCTATTCCGAGCAAGATGACCAGCTGCTTTTTCAAGTGCAGGATCAAGGCATCGGCATCGATGAAGAAGATCAAGAACGGATTTTTGAGCGGTTTTATCGGGTGGACAAAGCCCGCGCTCGCAATTCTGGCGGCACTGGACTTGGGCTGGCTATCGTCAAAGACTATACCAAATTATTAGGCGGCAGCATCAAGGTTGACAGTTTCCCTAAAATTGGTTCTACATTTACGGTGACTTTGCCGCTTCATTGAGAACATTAGAAAGAAAACTAGCCGAGAAAACGTCTAATGGCATTTTCTCGGCTAGTTTTTTGGAACCATACTTACTTAACAACTTTTGTTGCTGATTCATTGACGTAACCTAGCCAAGTTCCTTTATTATCATAAATTGACAGGTAATTACTTCCATTAAAGTGGCGATACACGTAACGCGCTTCGAACGTCTGTCCTTTCATGGCGTTAGTCACAGTACTTTTTTGTTTCCAAGAGAAATTTTGCCATAGTGGGAAATTCTGAGTAAACGTTATTTTTTTATGGTAACTTTGGTTTATTCCGGCAGCATTACTTGCTTCCTTTGCTCCATTGGCATTGATATAGCCAAGCCAAGTTCCTTTATTATCATATAGTGACGAATAGGTGCTACCATTGAAATGGTTGTAGTAAACTTTTACTTGAAGTGTTTGACCATAAAAATTACTGCTTTTATTTTTTTCTTTCCAAGAAAAGTTTTGCCACATCGAATAATTTTTACTTGTAACAGTGACATATTTACCACTTGAAATAGCTGTTCCACCTGCATTATTCGCTGTTTTGGTACCATTAGCGTTCATATAGCCTAACCATGTACCAGATTGATCATATAATGAATAATAAATACTGCCATTTAAGTGTTCATAGCGATATTTCGCTAAAACTGTTTTATTCAAGTAATCCTTGCTGGATGCCTTTACTTTCCATGAAAAATTTTGCCATATCGAGTAATTTCCACTGGTGATCGTTACATAGCGTCCATCGGCCAATGCGGGGCCTTGATTCGTTTGAACTGCTAATTTCGTTGAAGCGATGTACCCAATCCATTTTCCAGAAAAATCATAAACTGAATCATAATACGTGCCATCAAAGTGATGGTAAGTACCGGTTACTTTATAGGTATTTTTCACCATATCTGAAGTTACCGGTGCAGTCTTAGTAAATGTAAAATCTCGATATATCGTTCCTGGCTCTTTGAATTTGACATAGGTTTGCTTTGATTGCCAATTCCCTTGAGGACCATCAGCAACTTTGACGCCACCAGAGTTAATGTACCCAACCCAATTCCCTTGGTTGTCGTATAATGAATAATAGGTGCTACCGTTAATATGCTCATAACGCACTTTTATTTGCAGGGTCTGACCCAGATAAGCTTTAGAGTCTGCTTTTTTGGTCCAAGAGAAATTTTGCCAAATCGTATAATTATCTTTTACAACGGTGGCATAACGGCCATCATTGATCGCACCGCCTTGTCCTTGACTGATAAAATACTTGTTATAATCTGAATTCATATCAAAGGTGCCATTGATCCCTGGGAATGTAACGTTATATGTCCACTGCCATGCACTATAATCCGTATACTTCTGATTTTGCGGTTCGTATGGATATTGTGCGATCCAAACTTTGTTTTTTCCTAAAGCAACAGGGTCGATCGCGTTATCCGTGACCCACGACACACCTATATAATGATGCGTATTCGTATACCCCAGTTCTTTTAATCTATTTTCAAAAACTTTTGACAATTGTGTATGATCTGCTTTTTTCTTAATATTTGGCTCTTCAATGTCATTGACCATTAGAGCAGAAGTCGGTAAATTTAATTGTCTCGCATAGCTTACAAAATAATCTGCTTCAGCTTTTGCCTGTGCCTCAGTGGTGAACCAACTGTAGTGATAAGCATGTACAATCAGCCCAGCGGCTTTAGCATTTGCAATTTGACTTGCAGCTAGTGGGTTTCGATAAGAAGTTGCCTCTGTCAATTTCACCACCACTGCAGAAACGCCATAACTTTTAATCAACTTGAACTGCTCCACAGTGATCTCTCCGTTGTGGGAGGAAATATCAATAAAGTCTTGCTTTGGGGTTGAGGGATCTCCTGCTGAAATATAAGGAACACTAGAAACAGACCGTGCCGAACGGCTTAAGCTGACTTTCAAATCTGAACGGCTTCGATACGTTGGGTCTAATCCTGAGCTGATATCATAGACAGAATCCGAAGCATTGTCTGGGCTTTTTTCTTCACTTTCGGCTGTACTGCTATCAACAGTCGTACTGCCCGTTTCACTGCGGTTACTTGATGATGTTGTCTCACTCGTTGAATCAATTGAGTCTTCGCTGGTTTCACCTGTATTCGAGCGAATTGTTTGGCTGTCACTGCTTGTCACATCATTCGTCTCAGAGTAAACAATAGCAGCCTCTTTTGACTCACTTGTTGATTCCGTGTCTGCAAAACCAACACGCATGCCAAAAATGACAAAGGCCGTTCCCGCATACAATGCTGCTATTAACATTTTTTTTGGAAATCTTTTCATTTTTTTCCCCTTTCACTATATTCATCTATATTCACTATCTATTTTACATAAAAAATAAAAAAAAGGTACAAAAAAAGAAGGAGTTCTTCCCTTCTTTTTTTGTACCTTATGAAAACTGTTTATTCAACATTCGTTACTTCGCCGTCTACACTGCGTTCTACTTTCATATCAGTGATTGGCAAGTATCCTAATTCGATAACGATTCCTTGTTGGACATCGTCTGTCATGATGTAATCAAGAAAGGCTTTGACATTAGCATCTGGTTCACCGTTCGTGTACATATGCTCGTAAGACCAGATGGGCCATTTGTTATCTGCAATATTTTCAGGGGTCGCTTCTACCCCATCAAGGGATAGCGCTTGGATTGAATCATCTAAATAAGATAAAGCAAGGTAGCTGATTGCTCCTGGTGTTTCAGCAACGATTTTACGGACTGTTCCAGAAGAATCTTGCTCTTGTGTTTGGATCGTCTCTGCACCATCTAAGCCCCATTTTTCAAAGGTCGCTCTCGTACCGCTGCCTGACGCACGGTTGATTACAGAGATTTCTTGATCTGCTCCACCGAGTTCAGACCAATTCTTCACTTTGCCTGTAAAGATATCGATTAAATCTTGTTGGCTAAGATCAGTAACGCCTGCATCTTTATTCACCACTGGTGCCATACCAACTACGGCTACTTTATGGTCAACTAATTTGCTGGCGTCCACACCATCTTTTTCATCCGCAAAAACATCGGAATTGCCGATCGTCACAGCGCCTGTTTCTACTTGACTTAAGCCAGTTCCGCTACCGCCACCTTGAACAGTAATTGTATAATTGGGATTGTCTGCTGAGAAGCTTTCACCTGCTGCTTCAACCAAGGGTTGCAAAGCAGTTGATCCTACCGCTAAAATTTCTACATTTTCATTTGATGCGGCACCTGATGAAGATCCGCCTGATGCTTGACTGCTCTCAGTGCTTGTACCACCGCTCCCACAGCCAGCTAATAATAATCCAGTTGCAAAAAATAAAAGTCCCAATTTTTTCATTTAGTAAATCTCCTTTCGTTATATGCTTAGTTTAGCAAGGCGGTGTAAACCCTTGATGGATTTCATGTAAAGAATCGATAAAGCGATGTAAATCTTTTGTAAAGTTCGTCGATTGCCTAAAAAGCCCCCGCTGCATCCATCAGAGGGGGCTTGCTTTATCTAAAAACGAAAGAAATGTCTGTAGAATCAATTGCTTTGCATATAGCGTGTCAAGCGATCCATCGCTTCTACCAAGTTTTCCATACTTGCCGCATAGCTTAAACGAACATAGCCTTCTGCTTCGGGACCAAAGGCGATACCCGGGATGATTGCTAATTGATTCTTTTCCGCTAAGTCGACACAAAAAGCCATGGAATCTTGGTTGAAACCAGCTGGTATTTTGGCAAAAATATAGAATGCACCTGATGGCTTCGCCATGTCAAAACCAAGGGCAGTCATCTTTTCAAACAAGTAATCTCGGCGTTCACGGTAATCGGCTTTCATGACTTCTGCATCATTGATGCCTTCGATCAATGCCCGCACTGCGGCTTTTTGAGAAATCGTTGATGCCGCAGTCACTAAGTATTGGTGGACCTTAATGATCTGAGCAGTCAACGCTTCTGGTGCAAAAATGAAGCCGACGCGCCACCCAGTCATCGCGTGAGATTTCGACAAGCCATTGATCACGATCGTTTGATCCCGCAAGTATTCAGCAATGGACACATGGGTTTCATCATAAGTCAACTCACTATAAATTTCATCGCTAATAACAAAAACGGGGTATTTT
Source organism: Enterococcus sp. AZ149 (assembly GCF_051714285.1). Taxonomy (NCBI): domain Bacteria; kingdom Bacillati; phylum Bacillota; class Bacilli; order Lactobacillales; family Enterococcaceae; genus Enterococcus; species Enterococcus sp. AZ149. The sequence goes on along the minus strand of NZ_JBIORO010000001.1, from coordinate 993,203 downwards.
TCTAAAACCTCCGCCAATGCTTTGACTTGTTCTCGGGTATAAACGACCCCTGTTGGATTGCTAGGATAATTCAAAATGACTGCCTTGACTTGCTCCCCATGCTCTTTTAAGGCTGCTTCCAAAACTTCTGGCGCTAAAACAAAGTCATTGTCCGTCGTATCAAGATAGATCGGTTGGGCATGGGCTAAATGGATGACTGGTTCATAGCCTGGATAAATTGGTGCCGGTAGGAGAACTTTATCGCCAGGTTCCAACGTGGCTAATAAAGAAGCTGAGATTGCTTCCGTTGCACCGATCGTCACTAATACTTCTGATTGAAAGTCGTAATCAAGCTGATATTTATTTTTCAAAAAGAGGCTGGCTGCTTGCCGAACATCTGCTAAGCCGGCCATTCCAGAATAGTGGCTAAAATTTTGTTCGATTGCTTGGACACCCGATTTTTTCACGTGCTCTGGTGTGTTAAAATCCGGCTCGCCTAACGTTAACTTTAAAATATCAGGAATTGAAGAAACCCGTTCATCAAATTTACGAATCAATGAAACAGCTATATTGTACACTTCGTGATTGAAGCGTTGGCTTACGTCTGCCATAGTATCACTCCTTTGAATTAAGCAAATTCATTCGCTATTGTTGTTAATCCTAACACAAAAAGGCGACAATTTTAAGCAACGGATGAAATTAATCTAATAACCACAATTCCGTTTGCTTATTTACAAACAAAAACATTTTGTGTTAGTATATAATCAAACAAAAAAGGAGAACCCAAAATGAAACCTTATCAAGAGTTTACCATTTCTGATTATCAGCAAGGATATGTCGAAACAACAACGGATTATTGTTGCGTATTTTGTCAGGAGACCTTCGACAAAGAAGAAATCTATCCCGTTGATGGCGCCTTTTTTACGGCAAAAAAACGAATGATACAGCATATCACTGAGCATCACGGAACCGTTTTATCCGCATTATTGGCTTTACCCAAAGAACAAACAGGCTTATCAGAAAGCCAGCAGGAGATTTTACAACTGTTTGCCCAAGATGTTAGCGATACTGTGATTGCCCAGCGCTTAGGTATCTCTTCTTCGACTGTCAGGAATCATCGCTTTAAGCTAAAAGAAAAGCAGCGACAAGCGACTGTTTTTATAAGTATCATGTCCTTGTTGCAAGATACCCCGTTGCTGCCGCCTCACAAAGGGGCGACGATGCTTGATGATCGCTATGCCATTACGGCTAGTGAAAGAGAAAAGATCATTGCTACTTATTTTGATGAAGCGGGGTTTATCAAACAGTTTCCGAGCAAAGAAAAGCGCAAGATCGTTGTCTTAAGTGTGCTGGCACAAAAATTTGATCCGAAGAAAAATTATTCAGAAGCTGCCGTAAACGATGTATTAAAACAAGCGATCACCGATTATGTCACTGTCCGACGATATTTGATCGAGTATGGATTTATGCAACGGACGAAAGACGGAAAAACTTACTGGCTGACTTAAAACCCAGTCTGTAGTTGGATGGAATTTTTGTTGGTTGGATGGCCAGTATCTTTCACAGTTTTGAAAAGTTAACAAGCTCCAGTTTTTTACAAAAAAAGACAAAGTACAAAAACACCCGTACTTTGTCTACTGTCTGAAACGCTGGGACAAGTTCCAGCGTTTATTTTTCTTTTAGAAAGATTTTTTTGATGATCAATTTATCAAATAATTGCGTTTGATTGTCTTGTTCCCCAATGACTTCAGCAGTCACTGATTTGCCGTCTTGTTTTTTGCGCAACTGATAAACAATCTTGCCTGTTTCTTTCAATTCGTTCACCATGTCGACGACACCGCCAAAACCTGTTTTACGAGTGATGAAGCCTAACGCCACCATCCGCTCATCTAAATTTTTTGCCGAGATGCTGGCACCGGTGATCAGTGCTTGCCGCATGATTTGTAAGAATTCTTCTAGCCCTGCCACTGGCGGCTGTTCAGGCTCTTCTTCCATCAGCGGTCGCTGACGCAAATAATCTAATTCCTGCAATAACGTTTCGTACTGCTCTTGTGTCAACATGACCCCCGCCACTTTTTCACGATTGAATACATATACTGCTGTTTCTGCTTCTCGCGCTTGATTAAATACATCCATCGGAGATTTTTTTACTTCAGTAATTGAAGTAGTGGGAACATCCAACTTCTTCAGTTCCATAATCAACGTCCTCCTTGTCTCAACGAACACATTATAGCATAAATCCAGAAGCAGATTATAGAGGTATTTCACTGCTCCTAGGAAAAGAAACAAAAAAGCGGCTAATCGCCGCTTTTTTCGATTGATAAGGTCATTGCATTGATGGCAACGATGATCGTACTCATAGACATCAAGACAGCTCCGACTGCTGGGTTCAAAATGATCCCGATTGGTGCGAGCACGCCAGCTGCCAAAGGAATAGCAAAAATATTGTATCCTGCGCCCCACCAGAGATTTTGAATCATCTTGCGCCTTGTTTTTTTCGCCAAAGTCAAGAAGTGCAAGATGTCTTGAGGTTCGCTATTCGTCAAAACGACATCGGCTGAATCGATCGCTACATCGGTACCAGCTCCGATCGCAATCCCGATCGTCGCTCTTGCAAGACTTGGGGCGTCATTGATCCCATCGCCTACCATTACGACGCGCTTGCCCTCTTTGACATAGTCACTGACTAGACGTTCTTTATCGTCTGGTAACATTGCCGCATGGAAGGCTTCGATTCCTAGGTAATCGGCTACGGCTTGCGCCGCTTCTTGGTTGTCCCCAGTAGCCATAACTGGCGTGATGCCTAAGTCTTTCACTTTTTGAATAAATTGACTCGCTTCTGGTTTCACCTTATCCCCTAATGCGACGATTCCTTCCACTTTGCCGTCATGAACCAAATAGCTAATGGTATTGCCCTGCTCTTGATAATTTTTCAAGGATTTCCCTTGATACTGGATGGTTAATTGCTCCAATCCTTTTTGATTGACGATCAACCACTTTTGTCCATCGATTACGCCTTCCAGGCCAATACCCGTCCTTGTTTGAACATCAGTCGCCTTTTTGGCTGTGATGTTTTCCTTTTCTGCTTGGGCTAAAATGCCTTCTGCGATCGGATGATTGGCGGTTTTCTCAAGACCTGCTAGGTAAGCTAGTACTTCTGATGCAGAAAGGCTGCCTGTCGCCTCGATGCCAGTTACGGTAAACGTTCCTTCTGTTAACGTACCGGTCTTATCGAGGATCAGATAATCAACATGATGCGCATTCTCCAGTGCGTTGCGATTTTTTAAGAGCAAGCCGTTTTTGGCAGCGATCGATGTTGAACGAGCCACGACGAGGGGAATCGCTAGGCCTAACGCATGAGGACAGGCAATGACGAATACCGTGACCATTCGATCAAGAGCAGTCGGTAGGTCAGCAACAAACAGCCATACAGCAAAGGCCAAAACACCAGCAACTAAGGCGATATAGAACAACCATTTCGCCACTTTGTCCGAAAGTGCTTCTAAGCGGGATTTATCAGCTTGGGCTTTTCGTACCATTTCCATGACTTTTGCCAAATAGCTGTCTTCGCCAGTCCCTGTGACTTCCATCGTAATGGTACCATTGCCGTTGACAGATCCTCCAATGACAGTACTGCCGATGGTTTTAGGTACCCGTCTGGATTCACCGGTAACTGCCGACTCATCGATCGTTGTTTCCCCTTCAAGAATCGTTCCGTCTGTAGGAATCTTATCTCCTGAGCGAACGATCAGCTGTGTTTTGTTGGTCACTTCTTCTAATGGAATCTGTTCTTCTGATCCATCTGCATTTTTCCGAATCACTTCTTTTGGCAACAGTTCTGCTAATTTCTGTAATGCATTGCCGGCATTAGAAACGGCATTCATCTCGATCCAATGCCCCAACAACATGATCACGATCAGAGTCGCTAGTTCCCAGAAGAAATCCATTACATGAGGAACAGCAAGAAAATGATTAGCGATAAACGCGTAAAGACTATAAAAATAAGAAACCGTGATCCCCATAGCAATCAAAGTCATCATGGCTGGGCTTTTTTGTTTCAATTCCATTTTTGCACCACTTAAAAACGGCTGCCCCCCATAGAAAAACAGGATCGTTCCTAAAATCAATACAACCCAATCTGAGCCGGGAAACGTGAACTGAAAGGGCAATTCGATACCCATCATTGGTGATAAAATGACGATTGGAATCGCCAAAACCAAGGATAGCCAAAACTTTTGCTTAAAATTTCCCATATGCATACTATGATCCATACCAGACATCTCATGATCCATATGACTGTGATCCATGCCAGACATCTCATGATCCATGTGGCTGTGATCCATGCCAGACATCTCATGATCCATGTGGCTATGGTCCATACTGGAAACCTCATGATCCATGTGAGCATGGTTACTATCGGCGCTTTCATGCTCCTGCAGTTTTGATGTCGCCCCTTGATGATCCACCCCATTCATCTCATGGCTTCGGGGCTCAGGGACTTCCTCCGCCTGTGGGTGTGTGAGTCCTTCTTGCCCTTTATTATCCTGCTTATTCCTAGGTTCATGCCTATGATGGCTTGACGTCTGACGATTGTCTGCAGGTGACGTTTTTTTCTGATTCATCCTAGTATTCCCCTTCCTATTTCACTGAATATCCGTACAGTCTTGCGCCTTCATACAAAAGCTTCAAGCGGCTGGACTTTCTAGATTTTTCTCCTTATCACTTTAGCGTTTGCATCGCTTATTCAAAAACACCTTGATAACCAGCTTCAGTTATTGCACTGATTAAGGCTGTTTCTGTCACTTGCGACTCGTCAAATTTGACCGTCCCACGAGCTTTTTTCAAGTCGACTTTAGCTTTTTTCACACCCGGTACTTCATTTAAGGCTTTTTCAACTTTTGCGGCACAATGGGCGCAATTCATTCCGCTGATTTGCATATTTTTTTTCATTACTATTCCTCATTTCTTTTAACAGTTTGTTGGCTACTTATTTTGTTGCATGGGTTTTGCATTGGCACTGACCAGGAATACAATTACACGAAATCGCTGCTACTGGCACTTTTTGGTCGACTGCTGCTTGGAGCATCGCCAAATCTTCTGCCGTCAATGCTGCTTCTTGGATCATTTCTGCTAATGTTTGTCCGACTTTTTTGGCACAAATATGAGAAAAAAGATTCTCAACTGCACTGCGAACAGTGGCTTCTTCTGAAACAAGTGGCGAGTAAACAAACTTTTTCCCTTGGCTTTCTGTTTTCAATACGCCTTTTTTAACAAGTCGTCCTAAAAGCGTTTTGACTGTCGCTGCTTTCCAATTTTTATTTTCGCTTAACAAAGCGGTGATCTCTTTCGCATCGGATTGTCCCAATGTCCAAATCACACGCATGACTTCCCATTCAGAATCGCTGATTTTGATTGGTTCGACCACTGATTGCATTTGTCCACTTCCTTTCATAACTGATTCACATTTTTAAGTTTACATCTGTAATCGTATTTTGTCAAAAAAAAGCATCGCCAAACTTTCTGCATTTTGGCAATGCTTTTTTCTATTTCGTTAAAAATGGTTTGGTTCCAACGTTTAAAAGTGGACCTGATACGTCGTCACAGAGTGGAAGGGTTCTTCTGGGCGCAGCACGATCTCACCAAAGTGGGTGAATTTCTCAGAGCCAGGAACACCTTGTGTTTCGATCGCCATCCCGCCATGTTTGGCAAAAGGACCGGTCTTCATTGGGGCCCCAGCTTCTCCCTCACCTGTTGTGTAAATAACAACAGCAGGACGGTCAGTAGTAACAGTCAGCTGCACTTTTTGATCGGGACTGGTTACTTTCAGATCCCACTCTTGCTCATGATCCAATAAGAATGGATCATCCAACATGGTCGTTCCCATTGGGCGTTCTTGTCTAAAATCAAACTTTGTGCCTGCGACAGGCGTTTTTTCACCGGTGGTCGTCACGTCATCGTTCGTTTCAGCCACATGTTCGGCATTGATTTGAACCAAGTGGTCATCGATCGGCTGTTGGGTATCACCTGTCAAATTGAAATAACCGTGGTTCGTTGGGTTAAATAAAGTCGCTTTGTCTGTGTTAGCGTCATATGCAAGCAATAGTTCATTGACATTAGTCAACGTATAGGTGACTTGATAACGAACATTTCCTGGAAAGCCGCCGTCGCCATCTTGTCGTGAGGTAGTAAAAATCACGCCGGCTCTGTCTGCTTCCTCAAAAGTTTCAGCGATCCAGATATCCGTGTCAAGCCCCTTTGAACCACCATGAAGCGTATTGCCGCCATCATTGTCCTCCGTTTGGTATTCTTGCCCCTCAACCTCAAAGCGGGTACCTGCGATCCTTCCCGCTACTGGACCGATCGTTGCACCATAATAGCGTGCTTGGCGATGTCCTTCGATCGTATCATAACCGACCACAATGTCGCGGCCTTCTTCTACTGGAACGACCCAATCCAATAAGCGTGCGCCTTCGGGACTCAGCCTTACGATGGTACCGCTATCATTGGAAAGCTCATAAATCGTTCCCATTTTTTCTGAGGTCGTTTGTTTCACATTTGGCATTCGTTCATATCCTTCTTTCTTTGTTTAGTCTGCTACTCTTTTTAAGTATAGCCGTTAAGGGCTAGATCCGTCAATTCAAGACGGACGGATTCAGTAGGCATTCATTTTATGCCGGGCCGTCTTCACACAAATAAAAAGCGGCAAGAATGCCCAACTGGTTGATTGAATCATGGTCAGCTGATCGTGAGAGAAAGTACTAGGAGAAGCGCTGGCTGCTCCTGTCTTTTCTTCAATAATCAATCACATTCGCTTCGCCTGTTGGGCTCCTATGCCGCAATTGTATCGTTTATTTTTTGTGTTTTGCTTGGTAATGTTTTCTCTTTCGTCGCTTTTCTTTGATTTGAGAAGCACTGGAAGCCAAATCCTCGCTTTCCTCTTCTTGCTTGTCTTGTCTTTTTTCCGCACGTGCCATGAGGACTTTTTGCCTGAATCGACGGTTTCCAAGGAATTTCAGTGCGCACATCAATGGTTGACGATTTTCTCCAACCAAACCAATCAATTCGATAAACAATTCAATGCCGAAGCCTGTACTGATGATCAGTAAAATGATTGCTGTGTTGCTGGCATAATTCATCAATAATGCAATAAATGAAAATACCATTGCCAAGGCATAGATCGTCAAAACTGTTCCTCGATGGGTAAACCCTAAGGAAAGTAAGCGGTGATGCAAGTGCATTTTATCCGCTGATGAGATCTTTTGCTTATTGAATTTTCTACGAATCATGGCATAGACGGTATCAGTGATCGGTACCCCTAAAATCAACATCGGGGTGATCACTGTAATGAAGGTCGCATTTTTTAACCCTTGCAACGATAAGACGGAGATCATAAAACCTAGAAAAAGTGCCCCAGTATCCCCTAAAAAAATCGTAGCTGGATAAAAATTGTAAGGAAAAAAACCAACGATTGCGGCAATTAATGTAAAGATCACCATTGGTACTTCAACTGAATTTGGTAAAAAGAAATAACTGATGATCCCAATGGTCGTCAGACTGATAATGGAGACCCCACTCGCTAGACCGTCCAAACCATCAATCAAGTTGACCGCATTTGTGATCGCCAAAATCCACAAGATCGTCATAGGCAATCCAAGCCAGCCCAAATCAAAAACCCCGAGATAAGGGATCGAAACCGTACTGATTTTGATGCCGGCAACAAAATAGATCTCCAAAGCCGCTAACGTCAAGCCTAGCGTTTTTTGCATAGGAGTCAACTCGAAGATATCATCCAATAATCCAGTAACTACGACGATAGCTGCCCCTAAAAGCATCGGCCAGACGTAGTCAAAGGGAATCATTGCGCGAAATTCCCAAAGCAATGCAAAAGAGAAGGAGAGGAAGATGCTTAATCCCCCTGCGGTCGGCATTGTTTTGGTATTGATTCGGCGATCTCCTGGTCGATCGACTGCGCCGATCTTAAAAGAGATCAATTTAATGATCGGTGTTAGGATTAAAGACACGATCATTGTTATAAATAAGCGCATTACAAATTTGAATGCAAAATCCATCGTTTATTCTCGCTTTCCGTTATTTCTCTTTATTGGTAAATGTATCTTCGATTTTCGAAGAAATCCGCTGAACAGGATCTGTTCGTTCTTTGATCTCTTGTCCTGATACATACTCTTCTACCACTGCGTTGATGATTCCACCCAAGATAATAATCGTCGCAGCAAGATTCAACCAGATCATTAAAACAATAAAACTTCCAATAATTTGATAGCCAATGATTTTCGCAGCAAAGTAACGGGCGTATAAGCCAAACACTTGTGACAGCAACATCCAGCCAATCGTTGCAAAGATCGCCCCCGGCAAAGTCGAACGCAACTTGACCTTTGCATTAGGCACTAACCAATAGATCAGCATCATGATAAACAGCAAAGCAACGATCGTGACTGGCCATTTGACTGTTTGGAACGTATCGATCAGATTGTCTTGAAACTTAAAAATCGGCTGCAAAAAATCAAGAATGATTTTTCCAAGCCCAAATACCATCGTAACCCCAACGATCGCAATCATAAAGAGCAGGATGATCACAAACGATACTGCGCGCACCACGATAAAATTGGAACGCTGGTCCACACCGAAGGCTTTGTTCATCGCAATTTGCAAGGCATTGATACTTTGACTCGCGGACCACAACGCCGCTAAAGCGGAGATCGACAACAATCCACCAGAGCTTGTGGTGAGGAGATTTTCGATCGCTGGGCCGATAAAATCATAGATTTGATTCGGGATCAATTCCTGTACATAAGATAAAACCGTGTTCGGATCAATTGATAAATAAGGCAAAAGATTCCCCAGCGCAATCATTAACGGGAAAAGTGAAAGCAATAAATAGTAGGCCACGACGACCGAAGTGGTCCCCATTTCTGAATCAGTTATTCTATTTTGCGTCGTTTCGATGAAACGCATCAGCTTTTGATTGCTTTTTACTTTATCAACGATTTTCATGTTTCTTCCTCCGCCAGCGAATCATCTGCCTTTTTTTCTTTGTCATACGTAAAAACCAGAAGTCTCCTACTTATAAAATTTAGTAGGTTCCTTCTTCTCCTTGAGAAGTTAAAATTCTCGGACCTTCTTTGGTGATCGCCAAACTATGTTCATATTGGCAGCTTAAGCCGCCATCTAATGTATAGGCGGTCCAGCCATTAGGATCCATTTTCATTTTCCACGTCCCTGTATTGATCATAGGTTCGATGGTAATAACCATTCCTTCTTTTAAACGTAACCCTTTGCCGGCTTCTCCGTAGTGAGGGATCATCGGACTTTCATGGATCGTTGGGCCAATGCCGTGTCCTACGAAATCACGCACAACCCCGTACCCTTCTTTTTCCGCATAGGTTTGAATGGCATGACCGATGTCACCGATTCGGTTACCCACTTGCGCTTGTTCGATTCCTAGATACAATGCTTTTTTGGTTACTTCCATTAATCGATCAATCTCAGGCGTCGAGTTCCCTACGACATAACTCCAACAAGAATCAGAAATGGCGCCTTTTAAATCAATACACATGTCGACTTTGATTAGATCGCCGTCTTTCAATGGTTTTTTTCGAGGAAATCCGTGACAAATCTCATCATTGATACTGCAGCAAGTGGCATATTTGTAATCTTCAAAACCAATTTGGGCAGCGATGCCGCCGTGGCTTTCAATATAATCTCTGACAAACACTTCGATATCCCAACTCGTGATACCTGGTTTGATGAAACTGCGTAATTGTTTGTGGACATCTGCTAACAGCGCGCCGGATTCGGCCATGCGGTCAATTTCTCTGGCAGATTTTAATGTAATCATGTTCTCGTCTCCCTTAATTAAATTCCTCTTATTTTACCATAGAAATCCCTTATTTTACAAAATTCACAGACATTGTAAAGAGTTTTTCAAGTTTTGTTTTCAAACTTTCGTGCATTTGCTATAATCTGTAAGAGAGTTTTCCTTGAGAATAGGAATGAGATTGGAGGAAAAAGCCCATGGCTTTAGCAAAAATCGTCTATGCAAGCATGACGGGGAATACGGAAGAAATTGCGGATATCGTTTCTGAAGCCCTTGAAAATCTTGACATGGAAGTAGAAATGAATGAGTGTACCCAAGTGGATGCAGATGACTTTGAAGATGCCGATATCTGTATCGTCGCAACGTATACATATGGAGACGGGGAGCTACCGGATGAGATCGTCGATTTTTATGAAGATTTGCAAGAACTTGATTTAAGCGGCAAAATATTTGGAGTCTGCGGCTCCGGTGATACTTTTTATGATGACTTTTGTAAATCGGTTGACGACTTTGAAGCCGCCTTTAGCAAAACTGGTGCGACAAAAGGAGCTGACAGCGTCAAAGTTGACTTGGCTGCAGAAGAAGACGATATTCAAAACTTAGAAGCCTTTGCCAAAAAACTAGCAGAAGCATTCGCTGAATAAAACAAGAAAACCTCTGACAAAATCAATTGATTCTGTCAGAGGTTTATTGTTTGCTTAATGATAACTGATATCGATGGGTGTTTCTCTTGCTAAAATATTATCGGTGGTTTCCGTCATCAGCTTAGCAATCTGATCTTCTGTCGGATGAATGATTCCCGAAGACATCAATGCCGCTAAGCCGGTAGCGACGATCCAGACACCGGTGTGCAAAGATTGTAATTTTACATCAGATAGATCTTGATATTTTGGTTCTTTTTTCACTGATTTCACAAAAAGGTCAAATGAAAACTGTTGCATGGAATCCCCACCACCATGCTCTTCTAAATATAGCGCTCGGTATAATCGTTTTTCTTTATTTGCAAAGCCAATATAATTTAGCGTTAAGTCAACGATGACATCTCCCCGTCTTTCAACTGGAAAAACTTCTGTCGCTAAGTAGTCGTAAATCTGATTGATCAATGCATTTTTTAAGTCATCCATATTTTTAAATTCTAAGTAGATCGGTTGCGTTGAACATTTCATCTTCGCTGCGATATTGCGTGCGGTAAAACGTGTAAATCCTTCGGTTGCGACAACTTCATAGGCAGCTTTTAAAATCTGGTCTCTAGTAATAGTTTTCTTTCTTGCCATAATTTTTTAATCTCCTTAATTCTGCTATACATCGCTTTCAGAAATACCTTTTACTTATTGTATCATGTTTTTTTAAGTTTGCAAAAAAACTTTTAAATTTATTGCCCTTAGTGTTTCCAGTTTTTCAATTTGAAGACCACTGTTTTTTTGCTCACTTTTTCGTTTGTTTTCAAAAATACTTAGTGCTATCATGAAGACAGTTATAAATTTAGAATAAATGGAGGAATTTTAATGGTTTTACCAAACTTTAATCAGAACCTTGAAAAATATGCCCAACTGATCACTGAAGTTGGCGTAAATGTCCAAAAAGGGCACACGATCGTCATCCAAATCGCCGTGGACCAAGCACCTTTAGCTCGCCTATTAACGAAAAAAGCGTATGAATTAGGTGCAGACGAAGTAATCGTCCAATGGACCGACGATGAGATCCAAAAAGAATTTCTTACTCATGCGGCCGAAGATCGTTTGTCTACGATTCCTCAGCACAAAATTGATCAAACGGAAGACTGGGTTGAAAAAGGTGCCAGCCGTATCAGTGTCGTTTCCGCGAATCCAGATGCGTTAGCGGGCGTCGACTCAGACCGAGTGGCAACCTTCCAAGCAGCTTCTGGTAAAGCGATGATGAAATTGCGTCAAGCAACACAAGCCAACAAAGTCAGCTGGACTGTGGTTGCGGCGGCTGGTCAAGATTGGGCCCAAAAAGTATTCCCTGATGCTTCCCCTGAAGAAGCACAAGACAAGCTTTGGGATCAAATTTTCAAAACGACGCGTATCTATGAAGAAGATCCTGTCGCAGCTTGGAAAAAACACGATGAAACCTTGCAAGTTAAAGCCGAAGAATTAAACAAAGAACAATTCAGTGCTCTGCACTATACGGCACCTGGTACCGATTTGATCATCGGTTTGCCTAAAAACCACTTGTGGGAAGGTGCTGGCAGTTACAATACCCGCAATGAAAAATTCATGGCGAACATGCCAACAGAAGAAGTCTTTACTGCCCCAGATAATCGTCGCATCGATGGCTATATTTCAAGTACGAAACCATTGAGCTACGCAGGCACCATCATCTCTGGGATGAAGTTCACCTTCAAAGACGGCAAAGTCGTGGACTTTTCTGCGGAACAGGGCGAAGAAGTGTTAGGCAAACTGCTAGCAATCGATGAAGGAGCAAAATCTTTAGGTGAAGTCGCATTAGTTCCTGATCCTTCCCCTATCTCACAATCCGGCATCATCTTCTTCAATACGTTGTTCGATGAAAATGCCTCAAACCACTTGGCTTTAGGATCCGCTTATGCCTTCAGCTTGCAAGGCGGCACTGAGATGAGTGAAGAAGAACTGGCAGCTGCTGGTTTGAACCGCAGCCAAACCCACGTAGATTTCATGGTTGGCTCTGACCAAATGTCCATCGATGGCATCAGAGAAGATGGCACCACGATTCCTGTCTTTCGCAATGGTGACTGGGCTTAATAAAAAAAGGCTGAGGTGGAGTTGCTCCCCTCGGCCTTCTTTTACATAGAATATTGGAAACCGGCGGGTTTTTTCGTAGTAATCAGCCGGCTTTTTTGATAAAATCTACTTTGATAGTCTTTGATAAGAGAGGATGGATCCGATGACACCAAATCGTGAAGATTATTTAAAGCTCATCTTGGAGCTTGGTGGTGACCAAAAGAAAATCAATAACAAACAAATCGTGTCAGGTCTGGACGTCTCAGCAGCTTCAGTAAGTGAAATGATTTCAAAATTATTAAAAGAAGGCTTAGTGGAACATTCACCTTATCAAGGGGTACAGTTGACTGAAACTGGTTTAGCTTCTGCAAGTGCTCTGATCCGCAAGCATCGTTTATGGGAAGTCTTTCTTGTGGAGCACCTGCATTACTCATGGAATGAAGTTCATGATGACGCAGAAGTTTTAGAACACGTCACCTCGGAAACACTGGCGAGCCGCTTAGAAGCCTACCTTGATCATCCTCGGTATTGCCCACATGGCGGAATGATCCCCGAACAAGGAGAACTCATTCACGAAGGCGAAAAAAACACCATGAGTTCCTACCCGGTAGGAACCAAGATTCGTATCGCCCGTGTCCTTGATGAACGAGAACTGCTGGATTACCTTGTTTCGATCCAATTGAATATTCATGAAGAATACGAGATCATCGATGCGGCAGCATACGAGGGTCCGATTACGATCAAAAATGACACAAAAGAAATTGCTGTCAGCTACAAAGCCGCCAGCACGATTTTTGTTGATAAACTGTAAGGAGTGAAGATGATGGAAAAAAAGGTCCTTTTTACGATTTTTGGCGGTACGGGCGACCTTGCCCAACGCAAACTATACCCTTCTTTGTTTCGGTTGTACAAAAAAGGCGATTTGAAAGAAGATTTTGCAGTCATCGGTACTGCTCGCCGTCCTTGGTCGGATGAACACTATCGTGAAGTAGTAATAGGTACGATCAAAGAATTGAGCGACTCACAAGAGCAAGCAGAGACATTCGCTTCTCATTTCTACTACCAATCACATGATGTAACAGATACGAGTCATTATGATTCATTAAAGGATTTGGCGGAAACCTTAGATCAGAAATACCATTTAGAAGGCAATCAGATTTTTTACTTAGCAATGTCCCCTAATTTCTTTGGGACGATCGTTTCTCACTTGAAATCCCAAGGAATGCTGGATACTGACGGCTACCATCGAGTGATCATCGAAAAACCATTTGGAAGCGACTACGACTCAGCAAAAGAATTGAATGAAGAGATCAATCAAGTCTTTACAGAGCAAGAAATCTACCGGATCGATCATTATTTAGGAAAAGAAATGATCCAAAACATTTCTGCGATTCGTTTTGCCAATAACATTTTTGAGTCGATGTGGAACAATCGGTACATTGACAATGTTCAGATCAATATCGCAGAAAACTTAGGTGTTGAAGAACGCGGTGGGTATTATGATAAGAGCGGCGCCTTGAAAGATATGGTCCAAAACCATATTCTGCAGATCCTTTCCTTATTAGCCATGGAACCGCCAGTGGCTTTTTCTGAAAAAGAATTACGGACGGAAAAAATCAAAGCCTTAAATGCGATCCGTATTTACTCCGAAGAAGAAGTGAAACAACACTTCGTTCGTGGTCAATACGCCAAAGGACAATTAGAAGATAAGGAATTTGCTGGCTACCGAGAAGAAGCCAATGTTGATGAAGAATCGGCAACTGAAACCTTCGTTGCTGGAAAATTCTTGATCGACAACTTCCGCTGGTCCGGCGTACCTTTCTATGTACGAACCGGGAAACGCTTGACGGAAAAAGGCACTCGCATCAACATTGTCTTTAAACAAGTCCCTGTCAATGTCTTTAAGCAAGACCTGAATGAACAAAAGCAAAACGAGAGTTTGGCACCGAATGTGCTGACAATCTACATTCAACCGACAGAAGGCTTCTCTCTTTCCTTGAATGGAAAAGAAATTGGCCAAGGGTTTGAGACATTGCCAGTGAAGCTAGATTATCGGAATAGTACTGAAATCGTCGAAAACACCCCTGAAGCCTACGAAAAATTGATTTTAGATGCTTTGAATGGGGATGGCACTAACTTTACCCATTGGGATGAAGTTGCCCAATCTTGGCGCATCGTTGATGTGATCCGTCACGCTTGGGACCAAGAAACACCTGATTTTCCAAACTATGCCGCAGGAACGATGGGACCCCAAGCTGCGTATGATCTCTTAGCTGCCGATGGTTTTGAATGGATCTGGCGCCCCGATGAATGGTATCGTGAGCGAGATTTACTAAATGAAAAATAAGCAAATGGTCAATTGGATGAGGAAAAAACATCCAATTGGCCGTTTTTCTTTTTTACCAACTGTTTATAATAGAAAGAAATGAGAAACGAAAGGAGCAGCAGACATGAAACAAGTCTTATCGATCGCCGGTCTCGACAGTTTGGCAGGTGGCGGCATGACGGCTGATTTGAAAACATTTGAGGAATTCGGGGTGTTTGGCCATGCCCTATTAACATGTGTGGTCGCCATCAATGATAATCTTTTGTTCCATGACCTCCCGGAATTTGTGGTTCAAGCACAATTGGATTCCGTGCGCTCGGTCATTTCCTTGGATGCAATCAAAATCGGGCTGCTTCATCAAACGGCCATCATTGAATTGCTGCGGGATTTTTTACAAACATTTACCGGACCGATCGTGCTCGATCCAGTTCTTGCCTTTAAAGAAGGAGATACTGCCTTTAACCATTTCTATCAAGCAGGATTGATCTCATTGTTTCCTTACACAGCATTAGTAACACCTAATCTACTCGAAGCTCAGCACCTCTCTGGTCAAACCATTACGACGTTGGCGGAAATGAAAACCGCGGCGAAAAAAATCCATGCATTGGGTGCCCCAAATGTCCTGATCAAAGGTGGCAGTCGACTAACTGGAGAAAAAGCCTACGACCTTTTATACCACTCTGGGCAATATACTGTTTTCGAAGCAGAAAAAAGTACCCGAACGACTACCAACGGTGCTGGGTGTACCCTTTCATCGGCGATTGCCGCTTTACTTGCCAAAGGCACTTCATTGGAAACAGCTGTTCAAACTGCAAAAGCATTTGTTTGGGCAGGGATCGAAGACGGTCTGCCTTTAGGAACCTCTGGCAACGTCAATCAGCTCGCCTATTTTAAAAAGGAGGAACACCTATGAAAGTAAGAAACCTAACCATGATCGCTATGCTGACGGCACTTACCTGTGCACTTTCTTTGACCTTTATCATTCCTGTTCCACAAACGAAGGGCTTTGTGACCTTATGTGAAGCAGGGATCTATATCTCGGCCCTTTTGTTCGGACCTAGCGCCGGGGCCTTCGTAGGCGGAATGAGCGGTGGCATCATTGATTTTCTATCAGGCTATCCTGAATGGGCCCTCTTTTCCATTGTGATCCATGGTGTGCAAGGCTGGATCGTGGGTAGAATGAACCATCGACCACTAGCAGCCGTTATTGTTGGCAGCTTGATCATGATTGCCGGCTATGCAGCAGCAACAGTTTTACTATTCGGTTTAGGGGCAGGGATCGCCTCAGTTCCAAGTAATTTAATCCAAACGGTCTTTGGCAGCATCGTTGCTTTACCGCTGACCCATGCCTTACGCCGCACGAAAAAGTTTTCTTTAAATGAAAGGTGATTCTCATGACAGATATCAATCAATTAAAAACGGATTTAACTACGATCGTTGAAGAAGTCATTACGACAGCGAACGTTGATGAAAATGATCTTTTTGTTCTCGGCTGTTCAACAAGTGAAGTGGTTGGTGGCTTGATTGGCAAAAATTCCAGTCAAGAAGTAGGCATGGTTATCGTTGAAACACTACGAGCGATCTTGCGTCCCAAAAATATTCATTTAGCCGTTCAAGGCTGTGAACATCTCAATCGGGCTTTAGCCGTTGAGCGTGAAACGGCTCGACTATATCAATTAGAAGAAGTCGCAGTAGTTCCCCAGCTGCATGCAGGCGGTGCTTGCTCAGTTGCGGCTTTCCAGTTGTTCGATGAGCCTATCGAAGTGGAGCACATTGTGGCCAAAGCGGGTATCGATATCGGCGACACAGCGATCGGTATGCATGTCAAACATGTTCAAATCCCGATCCGTCCCTCTATCAAGACCCTTGGCGCTGCCCATGTCACAGCTCTGGGATCACGGCCCAAATATATCGGTGGTCCTCGTGCTCATTACGCATAATAAGCGAATCGTATAATGAGCGAAAAACCATCTTCAAAAGGAAAAAGCATGCTTCGGCGTGCTTTTTTTGTGTCAACGTTCCTGCTATTGCCTCTCCTTTCCTTCCTTAAAAGTGCTCTCCTTTCACTATTTTCTCCGCTCCATCTTATGGCAGCTTTTTCTACTTCAAATTCTGTTTCCTTTCTTGCGTAAAAAGAGCGGCAGTTGTCGCCTTCCTTTTGTCATAAATTCGTCACAATTTCATCACAAAAAGAAAAGAAAGATACCAGTAAGCCCGTAAATTTCTTTTTTCTTTCCTTGATAGACTGAATGTAGCAAGAATCGAAAAGTGGAAGGAAGAAAAATATGAAAAAAATCGCCATTATTTTTGGAGGCAATTCACCGGAGTACGCCGTTTCTTTAGCCTCAGCAACTAGCGCAATCGAAGCACTCCAATCATCTCCCGATGACTATGACCTCTCTTTGATCGGGATCGCCCCAGATGCTATGGATTGGTATTTGTATACAGGAGAACTGGAAAACATCCGACAAGACACGTGGCTGTTGGATACGAAACATAAACAGAAAATCCAGCCGCTTTTTGAAGGAAACGGCTTTTGGCTAAGTGAAGAGCAGCAAACGTTGGTACCTGATGTTTTATTTCCCATTATGCATGGCAAATACGGGGAAGATGGCAGTATCCAAGGATTGTTTGAATTGATGAAGCTGCCTTATGTAGGCTGCGGGGTGGCAGCCTCTGCCTTATGTATGAACAAATGGCTGCTGCATCAAGCTGCAGCAGCCATTGGCGTACAAAGTGCTCCTACGATTCTCTTGACAAATCAAGACAACCAGCAAAGACAAATCGAAGCCTTTATCCAGACCCATGGCTTTCCGGTTTTCTTTAAGCCTAATGAAGCTGGCTCCTCAAAAGGGATCACAAAAGTGACTTGTGTCGAAGAAATTGCTCCTGCCTTGAAGGAAGCCTTCGCTTATTGTTCCGCAGTGCTCTTACAAAAAAATATAGCTGGCGTTGAGATTGGTTGCGGTATCTTGGGCAACGACTCTTTGACTGTCGGTGCTTGTGACGCTATTTCATTAGTAGAAGGCTTTTTCGATTTTGAAGAAAAGTACCAGTTGATTAGCGCCAAGATCACCGTTCCTGCACCATTGCCTGAAACGATTGAAACCAAGGTCAAAGAACAAGCTCAGCTGCTCTATCACAGTCTTGGTCTTAAAGGACTTGCTCGCATCGACTTTTTTGTCACGGATCAAGGAGAACTATACTTGAATGAAATCAATACTATGCCGGGCTTTACGAGTCACTCCCGCTATCCTGCCATGATGGCAGCAATCGGCTTATCCTATCAAGAACTACTACAAAAACTGCTTGTCTTAGCAAAGGAGGAAGGCAAATGAATCCCTATCTACAGTTAGTTAGCAAAGAGTTTCCATTAGAAAAAAACCAAGAGCCGCCCCACCTCGTCCTTGCTGCTTTTAGTGAAGAAGAAGTTTACTTGCAGCCTGAAGCAGCCAAACAATGGGAACGCCTCGTCAAAGCCTTAAAACTTGAAAACGAGATCTGCTTATTAGACGGCTATCGAACCGAAAAGCAGCAACGGCATTTATGGGAATATTCCTTAAAAGAAAATGGATTAGCCTATACGAAACAATTTGTGGCGTTGCCCGGCTGCAGCGAGCATCAGTTAGGCTTAGCGATCGATGTTGGTTTAAAAGCCCAGCAAGGTGATTTGATCTGCCCACGGTTTCGTGACAGCGCAGCGGCGGATTTATTTACACAGGAAATGATGAACTACGGATTTATTTTACGCTATCCCGCAGACAAACAGGAGACTACAGGGATTGGCTATGAACCATGGCATTTTCGTTATGTCGGTCTGCCTCATAGTCAAATCATCGCCAGTCAACAGTGGACATTGGAAGAATACTATCAATATCTTGAACAAACCGCGAGGCAGTTCGCATGAAGAAGAATCAAGGAATTGAGCAGTTTCGGGTGATTTTAGCGATGATGGTGGTCGCGATCCACTGTCTGCCCCTTCATCGATTGTGGCCCAATGGTGATATCCTGATCACATTGACTCTTTTCAGAATCGCCGTCCCCTTCTTTTTTATGATCAGCGGGTATTATGTGTTCAGTGATTTAGCCACCCAAAACAGCTATCCTGCCAGACAACGTATTTGGTTATTTATCAAAAAACAGCTGCAAGTCTATCTCATTGCCACACTGCTCTTTTTGCCGCTTGCTTGGTACAGCGGCATACTAGGATTGAACATGCCACTAGACACTTTTATTCAAACTTTGCTAGTCAACGGCATTCTTTACCATCTTTGGTATTTTCCTGCGATCATTACCGGCGGTCTACTAGTGATGGGCCTCTTGACACGTCTTTCTTTCAAGCAGGTGTTTTTCATTGCTGTCGGTTTGTATGTGGTTGGTTTAGGTGGGGACAGTTGGTCTGGCCTGGCTGCACAAACACCCATCACGCCACTCTATTCACTGATTTTCCAACTATTGGATGGAACTCGCAACGGCATTTTTTTTGCTCCCTTATTTTTGATCTTAGGGGTACTAGCCAGAAGATTTGCCAAAAAACCTGCTTCTCCCCATCGCTATAGTTATCTGATGATTAGTCTTATTTGCTTGCTTTTGGAAAGTTATCTCTTGCATCACTTTACTACACCTAAACATGACAGCATGTATGTCTTTTTGCCCTTCGTTCTCTTGTTTTTATTTCCGATCATTCAGCAATGGCAAGCACCCATGATCTGGAAACAAGCGGGTCGTCTGTCCCTTTGGCTCTATTTGCTCCATCCTTATACCATTGCAGTAACCCATTTTCTTAGTCAAAAGCTACCCTTGCTGCAAAACAATCTGATCAATTTCTTGGTGGTCTTAGGACTGACCATTGGGGTGGTGCATGGTCTCTTTGCTTTGCAAAAGCTGTTGCCGTTTCCGAAAAAAACGCCGCTCCACTTGCAGCGGGCAGCCAAAGAATTCTCAGCCCCCGCCCTGTTGCACAACTTGCAGGAAATCAAGCGATTGATCCCCGCAAAAACAAAAGTGATGGCGGTGGTTAAAGCAGATGCCTATGGTTGCGATGCACAATTGGTCGCTCGTACCTTGGAAAGAGTAGGCGTCGATTTTTTTGCTGTTGCCACCATAGAAGAAGCCATCGAATTACGGCGAGCTGGCATCAAAAGTCGCTTACTGATTTTAGGGTACACTTCTGCCCAACGTGCCAAAGAGCTGAAACATTATTCCTTGATTCCAACCATCGTTAGTGAGGCCCATGGGCATGCTTTAGCCCAAACAAGCATTCCGATCGAATGCCATTTAGCGGTAGATACCGGCATGCATCGTCTAGGCGTTGCCCCTGACCTTGAAACAGTTAGAAGGCTTTATGCCTTGCCATCCCTCAAGATCACAGGCATTTTTTCCCATCTAGGCTCTTCAGATCAGCTAGATACGGCAAGTATCTTACGGACACAAGCCCAAATCATTTGTTTTGATGATCTATTGGCTGGCTTATCCGCTAGAAATATCGCCTATGGTCTGACGCATCTGCAAAGCAGTTACGGAATATTGAATTATCCAGAGAAACAGTATGATTATGTGCGCCCGGGTATTCTTTTAACTGGTTCCCTGAGTGTCCCGAATGAACCAACAAAACAGAAGATAAACGTACAGCCGATTCTGACCCTAAAAGCCTTACTAGTGGACAAAAAAACAGTCGCCGCTGGTGAAGCGATCGGCTATGGACTAGCCACTGTTTTTGATCGACCTACCACGATTGGGATCGTTAGTATCGGCTACTGTGACGGAGTCCCCCGTGCCCTATCAAATCAAGGATTCCAATTGTCTTATCAAGGGGTTTTACTCCCGCAGGTTGGGTTGATTTGTATGGATATGCTCTTGATCGATTTAACGGACTATCCAGAACTGGCGGTCGAAAGTTGGTTAGAAGTAATCAACGATTGGACGAATACAGCTGATCAAGCACAAACCATTCCCAATGAATTGATCAGTCGACTAGGTTCCCGCGTCCCTTCAATGTCAAAGTAGAAAACGAATGCATTCGCTTACCGATTACGGTATGATGTGGGTAGAGTAAATGGTAGTTTAAATGAAAAAAGATCGTAGATAGTTGGAGTGAATCAAGGATGGCAGAAAAAATAATTGTTGTTGATGATGAAAAAGAAATCGCCGAGTTAGTCACGACGTTTCTAAGGAATGAAGGCTTTCAAGTGGAACCTTTTTATGATGGAACGAGTGCTTTGGCTTATCTCGAAAAAGAAACAGTCGATGTGGCAGTTTTAGATGTGATGCTGCCGGATATCGACGGCTTTCAGCTGTTACAGACCATTCGCAAAACCCACTTTTTTCCAGTACTGATGCTCACTGCCAAAGGAGAAGATCTGGATAAAATTACCGGTCTAAGTCTAGGTGCAGATGATTATGTGACTAAACCCTTCAATCCATTAGAAGTTGTTGCTCGGGTCAAAACGCAACTACGGCGATACCAACGATACAATCAGTCAGCTGTTCCGCAGAAGATTGAAGAATACGAAAAGGAAGGCTTACTGTTGAAAATCAACAGTCACCAATGTTATCTTTATGGCAAAGAGGTTTTCTTGACCCCCATCGAATTTAAAATCCTGCTTTACTTATTTGAACACCAAGGATCGGTCGTTGCCTCAGAAACTCTTTTTGAAGCAGTCTGGAAAGAAAAATATTTAGATAACAATAACACAGTGATGGCACATATTGCCCGTCTGCGGGAAAAGCTAAACGAACAACCCCGCAAACCGAAATTAATCAAAACTGTATGGGGGGTCGGCTATATCATTGAAAAATAGAAGTCCATTGATCCGGAAACTTTTGACTCAATACTTTATCACCACAGGTGTTTTAATGCTCCTTTTGATTCTGATCCCTTTAACTGTTCGCTTTGTAGCAGGATTGAGGGTTTGGTACGGCTATGAGCCCATTTATCAAATATTACGGCTTTTTGCTGATTATTGGCTCGTCTGTCTAGCGATCGGTGCCTTGCTGATTTGGGTGAGCACAACGATTTATTATATGAGTAAAGCCATCAGCTATTTGAATGAAACGATTCAAGCCACGAATCAATTGATTGCTGAACCTACGAAGCGAATCGTTCTTTCCAGCAATCTGATCGACGTGCAAGAAGAAATGAACCAGTTGCGGGAAAAAAACCTACAGGATCAACGAGCTGCCAAAGAAGCAGAGCAGCGGAAAAATGATTTGATCGTCTATCTCGCACATGATTTACGCACACCTTTGACCAGTGTGATCGGCTATTTGACACTTCTAGAAGAAGAACCGCAGCTTTCTTCCGAACTACGCGCACGCTATACCAAGATCGCCTTGCAAAAAGCCCAGCGGCTAGAATTATTGATCAGCGAATTTTTTGAAATCACTCGTTTTAATCTTACAACGATCGCCTTACAGACCGAAACCACGGATCTTAGCTTGATGCTAGAACAGTTGACGTTCGAATTTTTACCGCTGCTAGAAGTAAAGAACCTTCATTGGCAACTGCAGCTACAGAAAAAAGTCTATGCGACTGTCGATACAGAGAAGATGGAACGCGTCTTTGATAACTTGATTCGCAATGCCATCAATTATAGTTATGCCGATTCCCCCTTGCATTTAGCCATCAGTGCCTCTGATGATATCCTGATTCGTTTGACCAATCATGGAAAAACGATCCCTGCTGAAAAGATTGGCTTGATTTTTGAGCCTTTTTACCGAATGGACGCTTCCCGAGCAACGGCGACGGGTGGGACCGGTCTGGGGCTGCCGATCGCCAAAGAAATCGTTGAGGCATTAGGTGGAAAAATCTGGGCGGAAAGCCGTGACGAAACCATCGTCTTTTCGATTCGTTTACCAAAGGCAGCAATGGAAAAAAATGAACAGCGATCAAAGCCCCATCCATCTGAACCAACTGCTTAACAGGCAAACAACCTGAGCATTTCGCTGTTCCCCTTCTAATTCAGAAGGAGGAAGAGCTGCTCAGGTTGTTTTTTATTGATTGCTTATTGATACACCAATGATCGTAACGCTTGATCGACTTTTTCTGCCGCTAAGCGTCCTTCACGAATCCCCCAGATGACTAAACTCGGTCCTCTTTTAGCATCTCCTGCGACTAACACTCGTTCATTGTTCGTCGTGTAATCATCGTACACTTCTCGCACACCAAAGGCATCGAAGAGTTGGGTCTCTGCACCAACAAAGCCCATTGCCAACAAAACCAAATCCGCCTTGATCACTTGCTCTGTACCAGGGATCGGCTGAAACTGTTGATCCACTGAGACCGTTTCAATAGCAATCAACTGGCCACGTTCGGCGCCGATAAAGGCCGTTGTGGACACCCCATGATACGTCACTTGTGTTTGCAGCACTTCAGCCGCTTCTTCTTGCCCATAGCCTGTGCGGGCTGTCATTGGGTATTCAGGCCAAGGATTGCTGTCGGTACGTGTCAATGGAAGTTGGGGCGTGATCTCCAACTGACGCACAGAAGCGGCTCCTTGACGAATCGCTGAACCAATACAGTCATTTCCAGTGTCGCCACCGCCAATTACGATAACATGCTTGCCAGCAAGTTTTTTACTGGTTGCCGCTTTGCCATGCTTTAAGACATCTTTGGTTGCTTCCGTCAGGTAATCGACTGCAAATTGCACCCCAGTCAATTCACGACCTGGAATCTTCAAGTCACGAGGAACACTAGCTCCTGTTGCCAAAATGACCCGATCATACTGAGCGGACAATTCCTCTGCTGACAAGTCACGACCGATCTCCGTATTAGCGACAAAGGTCACGCCTAGCTCTGCCATTAGATCAATACGTCGCTGCACGACATCTTTGTCTAATTTCATGTTTGGGATACCATACATTAGCAAACCGCCAAAGCGATCGCTGCGTTCATAGACCGTCACTTGATGTCCTAGTTGATTCAAGCGCCAAGCAGCGGATAAACCAGCCGGTCCACTACCAACGATCGCCACCTTGAAACCAGTCGCTTCTTGAGGCAACCCGGAAGCTTTGACCCAATCGTTTTCAAAAGCAGTATCGATAATAAAACGTTCATTGTCATGGATCGTGACACCTGAGCCATTCAGTGCCTCGGTACAGCCTTTTTCACATGGAGCAGGACAGACACGCCCTGTCATTTCTGGTAGTGGATTGGTTTTGGCTAAACGCTCAAAGGCGGCTTGGAAACGTCCTTGATAAACCAGATCATTCCATTCAGGAATCAGGTTGTCATTGGGACAACCTGAAACTGCCCGTTGACCGCCGTAAAAAGAACCCGTATGACAAAATGGGATCCCGCAATTCATACAGCGTGCCGCTTGCTCTTGACGCTCATTTTCAGGCAATGGCGTCTGTAATTCTTGCCAGTCTTCGATACGTTCTGAAACCGGTCGGGTAGGATTTTCTATTCTTGGATACTTTAAAAAACCAAATGGATCTGCCATATTAGTCACGCTCCTTTCCTGGAATAGTCAATTGTGGACCGACAACAGCTTCGAAGGCTTTCGTCACAAGTTCCTCCCCGATAAATCCTTGCTCAGCCAAAGTCTCCGTTGCTTGGATCATCTGATGGTACTCTGTCGGATAGACTTTGATGAAATGGTGCTGCTGATTTTCCCAATCTTCTAAAATCTCCGCCGCCTTCAATGAATCTGTATAGGCAAAATGCTGCTGGATCATCTCCTTCAGCTGATGGTCATCGCCACTTTCGCCAATCCGGTACAAATCAACCATTTCCCGATTGCATTTATCAGCAAAGGTTTGATCGGGATCATAGACGTACGCCACGCCACCGGACATTCCGGCACCAAAGTTGCGACCGGTTTTTCCTAAAATCACCACGACGCCGCCAGTCATGTACTCACAGCCATGGTCACCAACGCCTTCGACAACGACTTTGGCTCCACTGTTACGGACACAAAAGCGTTCGCCAGCAATGCCGCGGAAATAGCCTTCACCACGATTCGCTCCGAAACAAGCAACGTTACCGACAATCGGTGAATGCTCTGCATCGTAAGCAGCATCTTCAGGCGGCACAATGATCAAACGGGCACCACTCAATCCTTTGGCTACATAATCGTTGGCCTCGCCAATCAGTTTCAACTGGATGCCTTGGGTGGCAAACGCCCCAAAACTTTGACCAGCAATGCCGCGGTACGTAAACTGCAACAAACCTGGTGTTACTTCGTAATTGCCAAAGCGTTCTGCGATCCACCCCCCTAAACGAGCGCCGACTGAACGTTGAACATTATTGATCGTATGATTCATAACGATTTCTTGATTATTGTCGATGGCTTCTTGGGCAAAAGCGTCTAATTCTGGCCATTGTCGTTTCTCAAGGAATGGGTCCGTCACCTTGCGTTCGATCGGGATCGTCGTTCCAATCATTTTCGAAAAGTCTAATGACTTTGCTTTGCCTTTGGCAACGAAGCGTGGTGTCAACACTTCCGCGTGTCCTACCATCTCATCAATCGTGCGAAACCCTAGCTCGGCCATTGTTTCCCGTAAATCTTCTGCTAAAAAGTACATCGTATTGATGATGTGCTCAGGTTTCCCTGCGAAAAATTTGCGCAACGCTGGATTTTGCGTAGCAATGCCGACAGGACATGTATTGATACTGCAAACTCGCATCATGACACAACCAATCGCAACTAGCGCTAAAGAGGCAAAGCTATATTCTTCTGCTCCTAAAAGAGCAGCAATGGCGATGTCCCGACCCGTCATTAATTTTCCATCTGTCTCTAAGGTCATTCGCTGCCGCAAATGATTCATAGCTAACGTTTGATGGGCTTCTGCAAGCCCCATCTCCCAAGGCAAGCCAGCATCACGAATCGAATTTCTCGGAGAAGCACCGGTCCCACCGTCATAGCCTGAGATCACGACTACGTCTGCGCCGGCTTTGACGACACCGGTAGCGATCGTACCCACACCTGTACTAGAAACCAATTTGACATTGATGCGGGCATACGGGTTGATTGCTTTTAAGTCATAGATCAGCTGGGCTAGATCTTCAATCGAATAAATGTCGTGATGTGGTGGCGGCGAAATCAGTCGGACACCAGGTGTTGAGCCACGAATCTCCGCTACCCATGGGAAGACTTTGTTGCCTGGCAATTGACCACCTTCACCAGGTTTTGCCCCTTGGGCCATTTTGATTTGGAGTTCGTCCGCACTCATTAAATATTCGGCATTGACACCAAAACGGCCAGAAGCAACTTGTTTGATACGACTGTTATAGTTAATGCCCTTCACTGGTTTGAAACGATTCCGATTTTCTCCACCTTCTCCACTGTTGGATTTTGCACCAATCGCATTCATCCCTTCAGCAATACAGCGATGCGCCTCTTCACTTAGAGAGCCGTAAGACATCGCACCGACTTTAAACCGTTTGACGATCGTTTCAACAGGTTCCACCTCAGCTAAAGGAATACTGCGTCTCGTGTTCCCAAAGGTCCACATAGAACGGAGGGTCGTTGGATTCTCTAACGCGTCTTGGTTCATCTCCGCCGCATATTCTTTATAAAGCGCATAGCTGCCGGTACGAACAGCTTTTTGAAATCCATAGATTGTTTTTGGATTGAACAGATGATGTTCCCCGTCAGCTTTGTATTGGAAACTACCACCCGAATCAAGATAATCCACGCGTTTCTCGCCATACGCCGCTTCATAACGCGTTAAGTATTCTTGCTCGATTTGCGCTAATGAAAGTCCACCGATACGAGTAACCGTGCCGGTAAAGTATTCGGAGATAACTTTCTCAGAGATACCAACAGCTTCAAACAATTGCGCCCCATGGTAACCGGCAATCGTTGAAATCCCCATTCGTGACATGATTTTGACAATGCCCTTTTCACATGCCTTACGGTAACTTTCGATCTTCTCTGAAAGCTCAAAATGTGCCAATGTCTGGTAAGCCCCATAAGGGTGGACCCCACTTACTCCGTAGCCGACTAACATGGCATAATGATGGACCTCACAGACTTCCGCAGTATCCGCAACGATTGATGCCAAGGAACGTTTGCCTTTTCGCACCAAGTAATTGTGCAGACCTGATACCGCCAAAAGGATCGGAATCGCCACTTTTCCTTCTTGCGCTTGGATGACTTCCCGATCACTTAAAATGACGATCGTTGCCCCAGAATCGATTTTTTGCTCCGTCTCTTTAAAAAGCGCTTCTAACGCTTGTTGCAAAGCTGCCCCGTTTTCTGGTACATAATCATAAAGAATCGACTGTAAAGCCGCTTTTTGACCATTTTGATCTAACTGTTTGATTTTTTCATATTCACTCGTTTTTAACACCGGACTAGCAATCTTCAGCTTATTACAATTGATTCGAATGTCCTTTGAAACATCCCCATCTCGACCTAAAAACAGCTCGGTACCGATCACCAATTTTTCGCGAATCGCATCGATTGGCGGATTGGTCACTTGGGCGAATTGTTGCTTGAAGTACGTAAACAAGGATTGGGGACGTTCGCTCAAAATAGCTAAGGGTGAATCAAACCCCATGGAGATCACTGGTTCTTCTCCCGTTTGAGCCATTGGTAAAATCAACGTGCGAATGATCTCATCCGTGTAACCATTTCGTTTCCAAAGGGTCTGGATCGCATCATCTGCTGTTTCCTCCTGCTTCTCAGTCTCAGGAAGCAGCTCTGGTGTCAATAAGTGATCCGCTAGCCACTCCTGGTAAGGATGGGCATTCGCATAATGCGCTTTGATTTCTTGATTGCGTAAGATCACCCCTTTTTTGGTATCCACCAAAAACATATTTGCTGGTCCAAGCACCCCTTTTTCAATCACTTCCGATGCTGGAAGATCCACAACGCCTGACTCAGAGGCCACGACCACAAAACCAGTTTTCGTGATCGAGTAGCGAGATGGCCGTAACCCATTTCGATCGAGTGCAGCCCCTACCAAATCCCCATCTGTAAAACATAAAGCTGCCGGTCCATCCCAAGGAGCCATAAAGCTTGCGTTGTACTCATTAAAAGCCGTCAGCTCCGGTGACAATCCAGCTTCTTTGGACCACGCTTCTGGCACCATCATCAACAGTGCTTGAGGAATATCTCGCCCTTGACGGTACAAATATTCCATACAATTTTCTAGTTTCGCCGAATCAGAATTTTCATCATCATAGACTTCGATTTGATGTCCATGCATCCAATTTTCTGCCCCGCGTAACGTGTTGATTTCGCCATTATGGGCTAAGAAACGAAAAGGTTGCGCCCGACTCCAGCTTGGAAAGGTATTCGTTGAAAAACGAGAATGGGTCAAAGCAATACTCGAAGTCATTTCTGCACTTTGAAGATCTTTGAAAAATAAGCCAACTTGATAGGCATGCAGCATTCCTTTATAAACAACTGTCTTACTGGACAAGCTGCAGATAGACAACTCATCAGTATGATACGTTTTTTCCAGTTTACGTCGTAGCCGGTAAAGCTGATCTTCAAAGAGACGTCCAGCAGCTACATCGACAGGTTTTTCAATAAAGACTTGCACAAATGAGGGCATGACTTTTTGCGCCCCCGGTCCACACTGATAATAATCATAAGGCACATCCCGTTGCCATAAAACGGTAAAACCCATTTGTTGAATATCTTTGACTACTTCTTCTTGGACCTGTGCTGCTCGGAGCTTTTCTTTCGGTAAAAAAAACATCCCAACAGCATAGGCGCCTTTTTCAGGCAATGAGATTTCGGCCTCTTTTGCTCGCTGTTGAAAAAATGGGTCAGGCATCGCCATCAAAATTCCAGCTCCGTCACCTGTGTCAGGTTCAGCGCCAGTTCCCCCTCGGTGGTTCATCCGTTCTAACATTGTTAAGGCATTTTGCACAAGTTCTCGGGAATAGCGACCATCTTTTTGTGCAATAAACCCCATCCCACAAGCATCTTTTTCAAAAGCGGCATCGTACATCGTTTGGTTCGTTTTCCTCATCATCTCTAAATCACTCATGGAATCACACTTTCTTTCAATATTCTGAATATTCCGATTTTTAACAGTTTACAACCTGTTTTTCTATCTGGCAAGTTTTTTTTACTTGATCCGAGCTCGTTGGTTTCTTCTGTTGACAGTGAAATACTCTATCTCGAACAAACAATTGCCTACAGACCTTAAGGAAGAAACTTCGTCTAGTAAGGTTTTTTTATTATACAATAAACTGTCGAAAAATTATTGCAAACAAATGAGAATCGTTATCAATTGCCACCTATTTTCTCATATTCATGTCAGAAACGTGCGTTTTTCTCCCATTCTCAAGGAATAAGAATGAGCAAGCGCAAAAAAAGATGACCCGCAATGGGGTCATCTTTTTTCGTTCTTTTATTTTTCAAAGCCTTCTGCAACTGCTTCGGGATAGTTTTCTTTGACGATGGTTGCACAATGCCCACAAAGTGTTGGCAGTTGCTCTTCTACACCAACATCTACCCGGACTTGGCGACAACGTTCACATACTTCCCCTTCGGCTTTTTCAACTAAGATCGCCACATCCTCAAATTGATATGCCGCTTCAGGAGCTGCTTCACCGACTTCTTTGATCGTTAAGAAGTCTGGTGAAATGATCAGCAGTTGTGCAATATCTGAATCGATAGCTTTTAGCAATGCCGCAACTGGCTCAGTTGGATAAACAGTGACTTTCGCTTCAAAGGACTTTCCGATCAATTTTGCATTACGCGCTTCTTCTAATGCTTTTAAGACATTGTCACGGAAATCAAGGAAGGCCCGCCAAAGATCGAGCAGTTCTTCTTGGTTAGCAAATGTATCATAGCCAGGGAACTCCGCTAACTGTACGTATTCCTCTTCTTCTTTCAAGTGTGACCAGATTTCTTCTGCGGTATGCGGAATGATCGGTGTCAATAATTTCGTCAATGCAACCGCTGTTTGATAAAAGACAGTTTGCATAGCACGGCGTTGGAAATCATTTTCAGCTTCGATATAAACGACATCTTTTGCAAAATCCAAATAGAAGGAAGACATATCGACTGTCAAGAAGTTGATGACTGTCCGGTAAATATGCAAGAAGTTATATTTTTCATAGCCATCTTCCCGAATCGTTTTGATCGTTTGATTCAAACGAACCATCATGTATTTATCGACAGAACGCAAGTTTTCAAAAGGTACGCTGTCTTTTGCTGGATCAAAATCACTCGTGTTCGCTAATAAGAAACGCATGGTATTGCGAATCTTCCGATAGACTTCTGACACTTGATTCAAGATATCCATAGACACTCGGACATCCGCTTCGTAGTCAACACTGCTGACCCAAAGACGCAAAATATCCGCACCCATTTGATTGATCACTTTTTCTGGTGCAATGGTATTACCAAGAGATTTACTCATCTTGCGACCTTCGCCATCTAAGGTGAAGCCTTGAGACAAGACGGCTTTATATGGTGCGACTTCATTGATCGCAACACTAGTCGTGATACTTGAGTTGAACCACCCACGATATTGGTCAGAACCTTCCAAGTACATGTCAGCTGGGAACGTCAATTCTGGACGTTGACGTAACACGGCTTCGTGAGAAGAACCTGAATCAAACCAAACATCCATGATGTCAGTCTCTTTCGAGAATTTGCCATTTGGTGAGCCCGGATGCGTGAAGCCAGCTGGCAGTAATTCTTCTGCTTCTTTTTCAAACCAAATCGTTGAACCATGTTCAGCAAACAAGTTTGCCACATGCTCGATCGTTTCAGGCGTAATGATGGCTTCGCCGTTTTCTGCATAAAAGATTGGCAACGGAACGCCCCACGCACGTTGACGAGAGATCACCCAGTCGCCGCGGTCGCGAATCATATTGTATAAACGAGTTTTGCCCCATGGAATGATCCAATCTACTTTTTCGATTTCATCCAAAATATTTTGACGGAACTTATCAATAGACGCAAACCATTGTGGTGTTGCCCGATAGATGACTGGTTTTTTCGTCCGCCAATCATGTGGATAGCTGTGAGTAAAGAAGTTTAGTTTTAGTAGGGCTCCTTTTTCTTCTAAAAGCTCAGTGATCATTGGATTGGCTTTGTCATAAAAGACCCCTTCAAATCCTGGTGCTTCTTCTGTGAAGACCCCACGGCTATCGACTGGTGATAAGACATCTAGACCATATTTTTTGCTGACGATGTAGTCATCTTCCCCGTGTCCTGGTGCAGTGTGGACCAAACCAGTACCGGCATCCAATGTCACATGGTCCCCTAACATCAATAGAGACGTACGATCATAAAAAGGATGTTTTGCCGTCATTTTTTCCAATTGATCGCCAGCCAATTCTTGTAATACTTCGACAGATTCCCAACCGATCTCATTCGTCACGGTTTCTAATAAATCTTTTGCCACGACGAATTTGCGGCCATCGGCCAAGATTTGAACATAGGCAAAGGTTGGATTCACAGAGATTCCTAGATTCGCTGGTAAGGTCCATGGCGTCGTCGTCCAGATAACAAAAGATGTATCTGAATCAAGCAAATCTTTGCCATCTGCTACTGGGAAAGCCACATAGATCGATGGTGATTTCACATCTTTGTATTCGATCTCAGCTTCTGCTAATGATGATTCACTAGATGGTGACCAGTAAATTGGTTTCAATCCTTTGTAGATGTAGCCTTTTTCTGCCATTTTTCCGAACACGCGGATTTCTGCTGCTTCATAGTCTGGTGTCAATGTGATATATGGATGATCCCAGTCACCAGAAACGCCTAAACGTTTGAAATCAGCTCTTTGTGTATCCACTTGTGTCAAAGCATATTCTTCACATTTTTTGCGATATTCTGCCAAGCTCATTTCTTTGCGCTTGATCCCTTTATTGGTCAGTACTTGTTCGATCGGCAAACCATGAGTATCCCAACCAGGTACATAAGGGGAACGGAAACCTGACATCGATTTGGAACGTACGATGATGTCTTTACTGATTTTGTTCAATGAGTGTCCAATATGGATGTTTCCATTTGCGTAGGGAGGGCCATCGTGTAAGACAAAGGTTGGCTTGCCTTCATTTAATTCTTGACGACGTTGATACAATTGATTTTCTTCCCATTCTTTTTGCCAATCCACTTCGCGGTTCGGCAAGTTGCCTCGCATTGGAAAAGCGGTTTTTCCAAGATGCAGTGTTTCTTTCATTTTCATTCTTGTTTCGCTCCTTTTCGTCTCTCAACGTTTTGGTATAGTTTCAAAATCCATCGACTCGATCAACCGATTGCTTCTATTGAACCTGTCAAATGGATTGGTTGCCATAAACTCAATGCATTTAGGATTCACTGATTGTTAACAGTTGATCAGCGTGATTCCTAATTTGGTTACTACGCTCCCTATGGTCGCCTAGTACTGTTCATCATCTATTCTGTCTTGCTTCGCAAGCCAATCATAGTGATTCTTAGTACGGTTACTACGCTCCCGGCGGTCGCCTAGTACTGTTCATCATCTATTCTGTCTTGCTTCGCAAGCCAATCATAGTGATTCCTAGTATGGTTACTACGCTCCCGGCGGTCGCCTAGTACTGTTCATCATCTGCTCTGTCTTCCTTCGCAAGCCAATCATAGTGATTCCTAGTATGGTTACTACGCTCCCTATGGTCGCCTAGTACTGTTCATCATCTATTCTGTCTTGCTTCGCAAGCCAATCATAGTGATTCTTAGTACGGTTACTACGCTCCCGGCGGTCGCCTAGTACTGTTCATCATCTGCTCTGTTCCGCTTTGCGGACCAATCGCAGTGATTCACAGCAAAAAACACGTCCGTCCCTGGTAAGGGACGAACGTGTTCGTGGTACCACCCAAATTTTATTGTCGGTTGACAATTCTTTGATGATCGGTAACGGGATCAGGCGTCGTTCTCTACTCGAGTCTTTGAAAAGTCAGCTCTTTCAAGAACGCAACTCACAGATGATCTGATTTCTTACAGGGTTTTATTTGGCTTCCACTCTCCCAAACTCGCTTGAAAAATATAAGAAATTTTTCTGTTCTGTGTCTTAGTTGTTATCTGTCTTGTTCAATTCGTCTAATAAGTTTCTCGCATCATCTAATGTTTTCACTTCAGGGCTTTCACTTACATCAACGATTTTTTCATCTGATTCAACAATGTCCACATCAAATGTTTCCACTGCTTCTGAGTTTACTCCAGAACCATTTTCACTGTCAAGTTCTTTTGACAAAACTTCTCTGATCACTTGGTGGGAATCTTGTACATAGCTTGAAAATGGCGCCAAAATTTCTTCCCACTCAGGACTCTTCACTTGTTCTAATTGCGTTTGCAACATAACTAATAAGTTGTTATGGAAGACTCTGGTTTTCTTCTTCAAGTCATTTGTTTCTGTCGCCAATTGACGGGCATTGTCGGTTGCATCCGTCAAAATCTCTTTGGCTTTTTCTTCCGCTGAGGTCATCAAGGCATGCGCATGTTTTTCTGCAGTAGCAACCATTTCATCCGCACGGTTTTGAGCAGAAGTAACGATTACTTCTGATTCTTTGCTTGCGCTTGTTTTTACTTTATCCGCCGTATCTTGAGCCACGATAATGGATTGATTCAAGGCATCTTTCAATTCATTGAAATATTCAAGTTTTTCTTCTGCGTGTTTCAACGATTTTTCTAACTCACGATTGCGTTGAACGGCTTCTTCATAATCACGAACGATCATATCCAAGAAGTCATCGACTTCATCTTGGTTGTAGCCTCTCATTTTTACTGAAAAGTTTTTATTTTGAATGTCTAATGGAGTTAATGCCATATTCTATACACCTCTTTGATTTATTTACGTAATACACCTAATAACAATCTAACTTTTTCTTTTTTCGTGGTTCCTTCTAACCCCTGTATTTGAATCCGACCAAATCCTCTTACCGAAATGATATCCAGTAAATCCAGAACAAAATCTGGTCGTAATGCTTCTGTCCAGTTTACTTTTACTTTTCCTGATTCGATCAACTGTTTCGAACGCTGGCGTGAGATGTTGTATACGGCAGAGATCACTGTATCAAGACGCAATGAGCTAACCGTTTCTCTTTCCTCGGTCCAGCCATCTTTAGGCACGATCAAATCGGTATATTTTGTTTCTTCCAATCGAACGGATACGTTGCCGATTTTATCCACTTGGAGTTGAATAAAATGACTGACTTCAGTGGCAACGAATACTTGCCATATTTCACCATCGGAAAGAATGTCTCCAAAGTATTCCCTCTTGACTCCAGTCCCCATTAATGTGCCTAAAACTTTTCCATGACTCAACACCGTAAATTTTTTCGGGTATTGAATCGTAAATAAAGTCATGTCAAACTCATCGGTGGTGGGCTCATAGTAATCGGGATAAATCAAACAACGTCGTCTCTCAGCAGCTTCATATCCACCAAAAAAGCGGAAACTTAAATCCGTTGATTGACGAATCAAGCTTTCTAAGATATACGCTTGTCTCGGATCTAAAAAATCAGTCAAGTAAGGCGCATACTGCATTTGCACTTGTTCGATCCATCCTTGAGCGGAATCAATAAAAGGGCGTTCATCGTTTCGAAAATGTTGATAGACATTTGCGTTCACCGATAACCACCCCTTACGTTAAAATAAAATTGATTGTAAGATCAATATCAATGCTTGTGATGCTAGCTGTAAGACAATAATTGCAAATGCAATCGTAAAATCGATACCAGCAAAACTTAATTTCAATCGATCAAATAAACTCAAATACGGTTCACACACTTTTGCTAAGAAACGGCCAAAAGCGGACTGATACCCTCCTGGAAACCAAGACAAAAGTGCATAGATCACTAATAAAATGGTATACAGATAAACAGCATCACTCAGTAATTTAACGAATCTCAAGAATAAAATTGGCGTTCCTCCTCACTTTAGATATCAAAAAAATTGGTATCTGCTAATGTTTGGGCAGTGCCTTCAATTTCCATACCCTTAGGCGTGCAAAGAAAAATTTCATCGCCAACACGCTTGATATCACCATCTTCAGCGTACACTGTTCCTGTTAAAAAATCAACTATTCGACGAGCTTGGTACTCTTCAATTAAATGAAAATTAACAAGTACAGCATCTCCATTGATGACTTGCTTCGCAATCCCCATAGCTTCTGAATAAACGCGTGGTTCTACGATCGTTATTTTTCCAGCCATTTGTGGAGAAGTTTCTTTTGCTTTTGTGTCTTTGACTCTCGTATTAGTTCTTTGTTGCGCCATTGGAACGACTTTTTCTTCCGTCTTAGGCACCGATCTTACTCGTTCAGCCGCCGCTGAGGATTGTTGATAGGCAGCAGTTTGAGGCTGCTGTCTGTATTGATAGGCTTGATTTTGTGGTTGACTTGTTGTATAAGAAGCCGCTTGGCTAGAAGCACGCGTACTCGCTGTTGTTCTAGGGGCGGTAAAAGCTCCTCCTTGGTTCACAGCTGGTTTCGCTGCCGTGCGTGCCGGTTCTTCAGTGGCAAATGTTTCTTCATAATAATCTTCTTCGTCAGTCAATCCAAAAAAATTGGTCAGTTTCTCTTTGAGCGACATCGGTCAACCTCCTTTTTTATTGAAATAATGCTGTTCCTACACGAATAAATGTTGCGCCTTCTTGAATCGCAATGGGAAAGTCATTACTCATTCCCATACTCGTTTCTAAGCAAGGGGCATGTGTAAGATGCAGGTCAGCGATCTGTTGTTGAATCCTTTTTAATTCTTTGAAAATCTGATGCTGCTCGTCTTTGGAAGCAGTGAGCGGGGCCATCGTCATCAATCCAACAACACGAATTTTGTCGAACGAAGCGAGTGCTTCAATAAAAGCCACCACCTCTTCTACGAAAATCCCTTGTTTCGTTGCTTCCTGCGAAACATTCACTTCCACAAAGCAGTTGATCGGATGCTCTGCTCGTTTTTGAATTTCTTGTGCCAGTTTGATTGAATCCAACGCATGGAAAAAATCAATCTCATTTATAACTGATTTTACCTTTCTGCGCTGTAAATTACCAATAAAATGCCAACGGACATCTGGGTAATCAGTTAATGCTGCCTTTTTTTCAAGTAGCTTTTCTACTCGATTTTCTGCACAATCACGCACACCATTTTCTAGAAGTTCTCTTGTCGTTTCTGTATCGACGGATTTTGTCACAGCTGTCAAACAGACCTCACTGGCATTTCTAGAAACAAGAGCACAGGAGTCCTGTATCTCTTGCTGGATCTTGTGCAAGTTCTCAGAAATCATGTGCTCTGCCCCCTAGCGTTTACGACGGAAAAATGGTGGTGTGCTTAATTCGTCGTCATCATTCGAGCGTACTTCATCACGGCTGAAGGTGTCGAATTCTTTCTTTTCTACATTTTCAAATGTGTTTTCTTCTACTTTAGGTCGTACATTTTGTTCTTTACGGATATCCCAATCACCAAAACCATTGCTTTCTTCTGCTTGTGCAGGACGCGCTTGGTCCATATCTAAGGTTGGTTTTTGTGGGATAGAATGAATTTGGCTTTGACTTTGTCTGCTAGAGCGAGACCCACGTTCTTTTTTAGAAGGGTCAATGCCAGTTGCAATGACAGTCACACGGATTTCATCGCCTAAGTCTTCATTGATTGATGTACCTAAAATAATATTTACATCACCTGTTGCCGCATGAGCGACGATATCAGAAGCATCTTGTGCTTCAAATAAAGTCATGTCCAATCCGCCAGTGATGTTCAATAGCACTTGTTCAGCACCATCGATCGATGTTTCTAGCAATGGTGAAGAGATTGCTTTTTTCGTTGCTTCGATCACGCGTTCTTCGCCGCTAGCAACACCGATTCCCATCAAAGCGGTGCCTTGATTTTCCATCACTGTTTTCACATCAGCGAAGTCTAAGTTGACATAGCCAGGTGCAGTGATCAAGTCTGAGATCCCTTGAACCCCTTGACGCAAGACATTGTCTGCTTCACGGAATGCTTCAAGCATTGGCGTTTTCTTGTCAACAACTTCTAACAAACGGTTGTTTGAGATGATCAATAAGGTATCGACATTCTCTTTTAATTTAGCGATTCCTTCAGCAGCAAAACGGCCGCGTTTTGGTCCTTCAAATGTAAACGGACGAGTAACGACGCCGACTGTCAATGCCCCGATTTCTTTGGCAATTTTAGCTACGATCGGTGCAGCACCGGTCCCGGTTCCGCCACCCATACCAGCGGTAATGAAAATCATATCTGCGCCTTCTAATGATTCACGAATAGAATCTTCACTTTCTTCTGCTGCTTTTTGACCAACTTCTGGTTGTGAACCAGCACCAAGACCACGGGTATATTTAGGGCCTAATTGAATGACTGTTTCTGCTTTTGAATTTTTTAATGCTTGAACGTCAGTGTTGGCTGCAATAAATTCTACGCCTTTGACATTTTCTTCGATCATACGATTGACTGCGTTGCCGCCACCACCGCCGACTCCGATGACTTTGATCACAGCGCCGTCATTGATGTTATTATCAATTGAAAATTCCATAGTTTATCTTCCTCCTGAGAATCGTTTTAGATTATTCAAAGATATTTGAGAAGAAATCTTTTACTCGGTTTGTGATCGACTCACCTTTTTTCTCTTCTTCTGTTTCTTCATAAGTTTCTTCTGGAGCTTCATATTGTTCGTAATGCACTTCTTGTTGTTGAATGGCAACGGGCTGTTGCGCGACTGTTTTTTCACCAGTGATCGCACTTTTGGCAAGCTGATAGACTTCGCTTAAGTTTGCTGAATAGTCAACGATACTGATTACATTGGTGAATACAGGATTTCTAAGTCCCATATGATTAGGAACGTAAAGCTTAACGTTTGTTTCGAATACTTCTTGAGCCAAATCTACGACACCCGGCAGGCTTGCAGCACCACCAGTCAAAATCACGCCACCTGGCAAATCAAGTCCATCAATTTCATCTAAGACTTCTTTTGATTTGGTAAAAATCTGTTCCATACGTGCTTCGATGATTTCTGACAAATAGCGTTCATCGATCTTCACAGGTTCTGATTTCCCAATCACATCCACTGGAAATTCTTCACTAGCGGACGTCCGTTCAGGATACGCATCCCCATAATTGATTTTTAATGCTTCTGCATTGTTGAAGGAGGTATTTAAAACTGTCGAAATGTCTTTTGTGACAAATTCGCCACCCTCTTGGTTCACATGGGTAAATTTCAATTGCTTGTCGTGCATCGCTGATGTCGTCGTTTGGCCGCCGCCGATGTCGATAACGATCGTACCAAAATCTTTTTCACCATCAGATAAAATCGATTCTGTCAGTGCTAATGGCGTAATGACTACTTCATTAACGATCAGACCAGATTTTTCCACACATTTACGAATGTTGTGAATGATGGTTTTTGGTCCTGTATAAACCACACCAAACATCTCTAGGCGAACACCGATCATGCCACGAGGATCTTTGATCCCTTCAAAACCATCCACTGTAAATTCTTGCGGTAAGATAGCAATGATCTGTCTTTCAGGAGGGGTTGAACGTACAAGTGCTGCGGAAGCAACATTGCGGACGTCTTCGTCGGTGATCTCTTTTGATTCACTGTTGACAGCGATCATCCCTTGACAATTTTCCACTTCAAGAAGATTGGCTGGTACACCAACACTTACACTGCGAATTTGAATTCCTGCTTTTTCTTCTGCTTGTCTTACTGCTCTTTGAATGGCTTGTACCGTTTTATCGATATCTACAATGATGCCACGGTTGATTCCTTCTGATTTTGCATTTCCTACACCAATGATATTCATTTGGCTGTCAACGTATTCGGCTACTACAACTTTTACAGATGTCGTACCGATATCAAGGCCAACATACATTCCCGTTTTTGCCATGGATGGGGTTCCCTCCTACTTAAATTGGATATATAGCGAACCATCACAGTCCGTTTTTAGAGTTCATTCGAATAATTTGTTCACTGTTACCAATTCTACCATATAATGGCGCTTTTTAGAAACAAGTTAATGAAAAAAACTCTTGAATTTTTCCTAAGAATCACTATCAGCTGTTTGATTTTCGTCTGCATCGTCTTCTTGTGTATTTGAAATTGGGTAAGTAAAGATCCCAACTTCCATATCCACAATACTGTCCTCGGTCAAATCTTTGGCAATTTGCGGATAATACTGCATTTGACTCACCATATTTGAGATATTGACAATCACTTGATTGCCATCATTCATAAAGAGAGTTAACAGTTCATCATTGCTGTCACGGGGGGTGTATTTGATTTGAGAAATGCCATCTCGAATTTCTGAACTTAATTCTTGATAGGCACTGAGTGTCGCCTTGATTTTGTCTTCAGCCGAAAAATTTTCTAAAACCGGCAATCCTTCCTCTGGCTGCTCACTGATATCATCCAAAACAGCGCCATTTTCCAAAACTGGTGCATAGCCGCCATCTTTGGCTAATAAAGCCACTTCCTGGAATTCAGTGACAGTGATATCAAAACGATTAATACCAGATAAAGAAATAGAAGCATTTTTTATGCGCGGCAATTCTTTTTTGATTGCTGCTACACTCTGATTCCGTTCAAAAAATTGCGGCCACATCTCTTCATTGACGGCTAGGTCAGAATTTTCGATAATCGCTTCTGCGGATACTTCTTGATTGCCTTTGACCACCACATTAGCCAAACGACTAAGCGGCGAAACAAAATACAAAACAATCAGCAAAGGAATCATCAGTAAACCGATAATCAGCGCTAAACGGCGAATCAATACTTGATTGCGGTACGCCTTTAGATTAGGTAGCCGGTCAGCAAAGGAGCGAGCCTTTTTTTCTGGCTCAGGCAGCTCTTCTTTCCCAGCGTCGGTTTCTTCTATCGCTTGTTCTGCTTCAAAAAGTGCTTCTTCTGCCAACTCCTCTTCATCTTCATGCGCTTCTTTCATGTCTTCTGTTTCTTCAGAAGCGGGTGAAGACCAAGCTGGCTGATTGCCTTTTTCTTGCAAATATTTTAGATTTTCTTTTTGCCAAGGGGTCAACTCTTCCGTTGACGAGGGGGTTTGATCATCATGAGGTGTTTTGTCTTTACTAATGATAATCGCTCCTTTCTATCCCACACATTGTACTATTTGATTACCTCTTGCACAAGTCGAAATAATCGTTCCGAGGCATCGCTGATCCCTTGTTCTTTTGAGGCTTTGGCCATCTTACTACGAAGGGCTTCATCTTGCATGATACTATCTACTGCTTCCACGAGGTTTTGGCTGTTTAGTTCATGATCGGCAATCATTTTGACTGCTCCTGCATTGGCTAAACTTTGGGCGTTCTTAGTTTGGTGGTCATTAGTCACATAAGGGCTAGGAATCAGAATTGCTGGAATCCCTAATGCCGTAAATTCGGCAATCGATGTGGCGCCTGCTCGTCCAATCAACAAATCACTATTTGCCATCACTTCTGCCATTTGATCGATATAGGGACGAATACTGATATTAGGGAAAGCATCTTTTGACATCCCGATTTTTTCTTCGATCTCTTTGTAATACCTTTCCCCAGATGCATAAAGTAACTGATACTCTTTTTGAGCAAAAAGCGGCAGCGCATCAATGATCGCTTGGTTGATTTTCAGAGCTCCTTGACTCCCACCAAAAACCAAAACCGTTTTTTTCGCCGGATTTAAATCGTAAGAAGACAAAATCGTCGACTTTTGACTATTCCGTACTTCTTGACCCCTGGGATTGCCCACAAGCACCGTTTTCTTCGCTGGAAAGTATTGAGAAGCATCGTGAAAAGCAATGGCGATTTTATCCACATACTTGGTTAGAAACTTATTGGTGATTCCAGGAACACTATTTTGTTCATGAATAATGGTAGGTATTTTCAACTTCGCTGCAGCAAAGACCACGGCGCCAGAAACATAGCCGCCGGTGCCAATCACCACATCCGGTTGAAACTCCTTGATGATTTTCTTTGCTGCATAATAGCTTTTCATGAAAAGCTGGATCGTTTTTACGTTATCAAAAGACAGCTTACGCTTAAAGCCTTGAATCTCTAACGTTTTAAAAGGAATACCTGTTGGAGGGACGATTTTATTCTCCAAGCCCCTTGTTGCACCAATGTATAAAAATTCGGCTGTCGGGTCAATCTCTTTTACGTAATCGACAAAAGACAACGCTGGATAGATGTGGCCGCCAGTACCGCCGCCAGTCACAAGTATTTTCATGTCCTTCACTCATTTCTATTTAAGTTCTGCTACTGCCGCCATAAATTTGTCGCCTCGAACTTCAAAATTAGGGTATTGATCCCAACTTGCATTCGCCGGTGACAATAGAATCGTATCTCCAGCAGCACTTAAAGAAAAGGCAACTGGGACGGCTGTTTCAACATTGTCTGTCATTTCAATCGTTTTTACGCCAGCTGCTTGAGCGGCTGCGGCTAATTTTTCTTTTGTTTCTCCAAACACTACGATAGCTTTGAGTCCTTTTAGTGCTGGAACCAACTCATCAAAACTGTTACCACGGTCCAAGCCGCCTGCCAATAAGACCAATTTCTCATTGTCAAAACCGCCTAAGGCCATTTCTGTTGCTAAGATGTTGGTTGCTTTGGAATCATTGAAAAATTTCACCTGATTGATGGTGGTGACATACTGGGTCCGATGAGGTACCCCAGTGAAGGTTTGCAACGCTTGTTTGATTGCTTCGTTTGGCATATTGCAAAGTTTTCCAACAGCGATCGCCGCTAAGGCATTTTCAATATTGTGTGCCCCTGGTACGCCAAGTTCCTCCGCTGCCATAATTGCTTCTTCTTTATAGTAGAGCATCCCATCAAGCATATATGCTCCTGCTACTTTTTCCTTGGTGGAAAAAGGAATGATTTTCGCCTTTGATTTGGCCGACAGTGCTTCTAGTTCCGGTTGGTTCCAGTTGATCACTAAATAATCGTCAGCGGTCATTCGTTGTTGCAAGCGCCATTTTGCTAAGACATATTCCGGGCGACTACCATGGTAATCGATATGGGCTTCATATATATTCGTGATGACAGCGATTTTCGGCCGTAAGGTATCGATTCCCATCAATTGGAAACTTGAAAGCTCCATCACCAAGCGATCTTCAGGCTTAGCTGTTTGAGCAACGGAACTTGCAGGAAACCCGATATTTCCAGAAAGCAAAGCCTGTCCTTTTTCCATTCCAGCATTCAAGACATTGGCGATCATAGTCGTTGTGGTGGTTTTTCCATTCGTACCAGTAATACCGATAATCGGCGCTTCAGAGATTTGATACGCTAGTTCCACTTCCGTGATCACAGGAATTTTTTTCTCTAAAGCTTTTTGAACAAGAGGTTGTGAATAGGGGATCCCTGGATTTTTAACGACTAGCGAAAATCCTTCATCCAATAATTCAATCGGGTGGCTGCCAGTGATCACTTTGACCCCTAAAGCCAAAAGATCTTGTGCTTCTGGATTTTCAGCAAATGGCTTTCCGTCATTAACGGTCACAAGTGCGCCCAAATCATGTAACAATTTGGCCGCACTGAATCCACTACGCGCTAATCCTAGCACAAGAACTTTTTTATTTTGATATGTTGTAATTTTTTTCATTTTCTTCATCTCCTACCATACAAGGGCTATTGTGAGCAACGAGCAACCTAACGCGATACACCAAAACACAGTGTCGATCTTCCACTCAGACCATCCGCTCATTTCAAAATGATGATGGATGGGTGACATCTTGAAGATTCGTTTGCCTGTTAATTTGAATGAGGCAACTTGCAGCATCACGCTTGCTGTTTCACAAACATAGACCAGTCCGACAAGCAATAGGGTCCATTCTTGGTGTAAAAGAATCGAGATAGCTGCCAGCAGACCGCCTAAAGCCAGTGAGCCGACATCCCCCATAAAGATTTTTGCCGGTTTGCGATTGTAGGGAAAGAAGCCGATCAATCCGCCGATGATCGCAAGACAAACGATTAACACATCGATTTGATCTTGTCGCCAAGCAATCAGTGCGTAAGTTGAAAAAGAAATCGTGCCCAGTCCTGCGACTAGCCCATCGATACCGTCCGTCAAGTTGACTGCATTTGAAAAACCAACAAGCCAAAAAATGACGAACAAGCCATAAAAAATCGATAGCGACACGTCTATCCCAAAGAAATTCAGTACATCCGCATTGCCTTCGGATCGGAAAACAAAGTAAAAGACGAGTCCGCCTAAAATCTGTCCAATCAGCTTTTGCAACGAGTTCAGCCCCATATTTCGTTTGCGGAAAATCTTGATGAAGTCATCAAGAAATCCTAATGCACCATAAACCAAGGTAATGAACAAAAGAATGAACAATGAAGCAGTCAATTGATTTTGCCATGCTCCTACCCAGATGGCAGTGATCATTGCAGAAATCAAAAATACAAACCCACCCATCGTTGGTGTACCGGCCTTTACATTGTGCCATTTGGGGCCGTCACCACGTATTTCCTGTCCGTATTTCTTCATTTGAAAATAGCCGATAAACAAAGGCATTGTGGCTGTTACGATCGCAAAGCCACTTGCCAAAGGTAATATCATCTCTGTCCATTCCATATTGTTCTCTCCTATTTATTCGTTTTCACTTAGTGTAAACTTGATCGATTGTCCTGATAATTCGGTGTATGGTTCCACGCTTTGTTTGGTACAATAGCCGTTTCCTTCAAAACTGACGTCTA
The DNA here is from genome assembly GCF_051714285.1 of Enterococcus sp. AZ149. Taxonomy (NCBI): domain Bacteria; kingdom Bacillati; phylum Bacillota; class Bacilli; order Lactobacillales; family Enterococcaceae; genus Enterococcus; species Enterococcus sp. AZ149. Next base: position 949,773 of record NZ_JBIORO010000001.1, on the reverse strand, counting down.
CATTCAGCAGACTACCAAATTTGATTAAGTCTGCTTTTGACCAAGAAGTCGTATCCGGCATATAGTACTTATCGCTGTCGGTAACGAGCAGTACCCGTCCGCCAGGCATGATCGAAGTCCCACTGTCAACCGATTGGGCAATGACTTTTTCACCATCCCCGATGACTACCGGGATCAATCCAGCTTTTTGAACATCCGTTGCAGCCGATTCTGTATCGAGATTGCGATAATCCCCCACAGTTGTTTCGCTACCAGATGTTGTGCTTTCTTCTAATGCAGAGTTTTTCAGATCCATGACCCGTTTCATCAATGGATTGGCAATTTCACCCAACACGGTGCTTTCGTGCTTCTCTGGTAATTTAATCGTCAAATACAAAATGTATTCTGGTTCTTCTGAAGGAAACATCAAAACAACGGAATATAGATAATTGGTGCCACCAGACAAATACTTACCGGTTGTTGGATCGGCTACTTGGGCCGTCCCTGTTTTTGCAGAAATGTTGTAGCCAGGTAATTCATAAACGCCATAGGCACTTCCATAATTTTCACTCTCGACAACATCACGCATATATTCACGGACCTCTGTTGCAGCCTCTTTTGTGATCGGATGGCCGACCTCTTCTGGTTGCGTGACCGTTTCTTCTCCAGTATTGCCATCAACGATTTTACTAATAAATTGTGGTTTCAGCATCGTTCCATTATTTGCGACCGATGTGAAAGCCTGCATCATTTGGAAATTCGTCACACCAATCGCTTGACCAAAGGAAGTCATCGCTTGGCTGACAGGATTATCTTCTGGGGTGATTCCAGTATTTTCGTTAGGCAATCCTGAATAGGTGCTACGGCCAAAGCCAAATTCTTTTAAGTATTGTTGCCAACGATCAGCCATCCGCTGCTCCAAGGTCACCATTCCGATATTACTGGACCATGAAAGAGCTTGGCGCATCGTCAGTGTTCCTTTTTGACCAAAGTCCCAGTCATTGATGGTTGCATCGTAAAGTTTTAATCCATCAGGACTTGGGGTAAAGGTTTCGTTCTCATTGAAGATGCCTTGATCGATGGCAGCTGCTGTCGTCAAAATCTTCATGGTTGATCCTGGCTCATAGTTGTCTTCAACTAACAGATTTTGCCAATCATTGATCGAATCCAAATTTTCTGGATTGTAGGTTGGTCGTTGTGCCATCGCTATGATTTCGCCGGTTTTGGCATCCATTAAGTTCGCTGTTAAGTTTTCTGGTTTGTTTTCTTTAAAGACGCTGTCCATCAGCGTTTCCAAATAGCTTTGGATTCGACTATCGATGGTGGTATAAACGTCTTTTCCGTCAACGGCTGCGACGGTCTCTGCTACTGTTCCGGGCAGCGGGTTTTGATTGTTATCTTTTTGATAAACGATCTCACCATCAGTTCCCGATAATACATCATTGTAAGCAGCTTCCAACCCAGTTTTGCCGACTAGACCAGTATCGTCATCATTGGCAACAGCATACCCGATAAAGTGAGAAGAAAAGACCCCATTCGGATAAAGGCGAGCTGGATGGCTATCAAAATGGAAGCCGGCAATATCTTCTTTTTCCATCGCATCTTCGATCGCATTTTTTTGTTCCAATGTAATATTATTTCCCTTGCTCCCAAAAGAGACCCGCCACAATTGTTGCTCAAGGCCATCCTCTAACGTATTGACTGCTGTTTCTTGATCAATGGACAATACATCTGACAAAATTTTGGCCAACTTATTGAAGTTTGCTTTTTCTGCAAAGAGATTTTTGTTGCCATCTTTGTAATTCTGATTCAAAACAGCATAAATGGAATACGAGGTCACATCTTCGGCGATCGGAATCCCATTACGGTCATAGATTGTTCCACGTTTCGCTTTGATCACTTCGCTGCCTTCATAAAGATTTTTGGTCTTTTCTGCTAATGAAGTTCCCGCGACATCCCCGACAATGACGATATAGCTCAAACGCGTGACAAACAAAAAGAACAATCCAATACTCGTAGCAAAGAGAATAATACCTACTTTTTTGCGATTGTTCGTTGTAGTTTGATTGTTCTTTTTTAAGTATTGCTTGAATTTATCTGTTAACTTCATTTAGTCCACTTTCCTTAAATTGCCATCATCGATCGACAATCCATTATCCTCAGCAATCTTTTGGATGCGCTCGGTTTTAGAAAGTTCATTTTTCTCTTGTTCCAACTGTTCTGCTTGTGTTGTTTTCTCAGTGATATCCGATTGGATCAAGGAAATATCATGCTCAACTTGGCTGATATTGGTCCGAATATTGATGGTCAAGATTGCCAACGTCAATACAGCGATAATCACAAAGGCAGCAATCAGTTTTTCTAGAGTAGAAATACTTTTTAACCGACGAGCCGGAGATGCTGGTACACGGATGACCTCAGGACGCTGGGGATCAGTAGGCAGTTTTTCAGTTGTCGGTTCAGAGTGATCCAAAGGTTGTGATTCAAGAGGTTCTCTGAATTCATAGTCATGAACTTTTAGTTCTGCCATAGTTGTTACCCTTCGCTTTCCTTGATTTTTTCCGCGATTCGTAGTTTCGCACTACGAGAACGATTATTTTCAGCTACTTCTTCCTCAGTAGGAAGCAGTGGTTTTCTTGTTATAAGTTTTAGTGTTGGTTGAAATTCTTCTGGTATCATCGGCAGACCTGGTGGCATATCCTTTGGTGTACTGTATTCCTTGAACATCGATTTCACAATGCGATCTTCTAATGAGTGGAACGTGATCACACTGACACGTCCGTTGACTGCTAAAAGATGAATGGCTTGTTCAAGTGATTCTTCAATTACACCTAGCTCATCATTGACTGCAATTCGAATGGCTTGGAAAACCCGTTTTGCTGGGTGACCGCCCTTTCTTCTTGCTGGAGCTGGAATGGCTGTTTTGATGATATCGACCAATTCCCCTGTTGTTTCGATGGGATGATCTTGTCTCACCCGCTCGATTTCCCGAGCGATTTGTTTTGAGAATTTTTCTTCTCCATAACGGAAGAAGATTTTGACTAATTGATGGTAGTCGAATTGATTGACCACTTCATAGGCAGTCAATGCTGCAGTTTGATCCATCCGCATATCCAGCGGTGCATCTTGGTGGTAGCTAAAGCCACGTTCGGCTTCATCTAATTGGGGTGAGGAAACACCTAAATCATACAAAATACCATCGACTCGGCTTACGCCGTGTTGATTCAATGCTTCCTTTAAATAGCGGAAATTACTTTTAATAAACGTGACCATCCCTTTAGCAACATAAGGTGCTAAACGTTCTTTTGCATGGTCGATGGCGGTTTGGTCTTGATCAAAAGCAAAGAGATGTCCTTCTTCAGACAGTTGTGACAATAAATATTCACTATGACCAGCTCCACCTAATGTACAATCGACATAGACGCCTTCTGGACGAATTGATAATCCATCAACGGTCTCCTGTAGCATAACGGTGTAGTGTTGAAAATCTGCCATGTGTTTTTCCTCTTCCTATCAAGCCTATAAGCCAAAGTCGATCATTGTTTCAGCAATTTCATCAAAGTTTTCTTCTGCTTCTTCAGAGAATGCTTGCCAACGCGTTTCATCCCAAATCTCGATTCGATTTGAAACCCCGATGATCACGCAGCTTTTAGTAAGGTCTGCATGATTTCTCAATGTAACAGGGATATTGATTCGTCCTTGTTTATCGATCTCGCACTCTGTTGCAGCAGAATAAAAGAAGCGGACAAATGTCCGAGCATCCTTTTTCGCTAAAGGCATTTCGTTTAGTTTTTCTTCAAGTTTTTCCCATTCAGATAAGGGGTAGCCAAATAAACAGCCATCTAATCCACGTGTCACAACAAATTTTTCTCCGAGTTTTTCTCGTAGTTTTGAAGGGACGATTAGTCGGCCTTTTGCATCTATCGAATGTTGAAATTCACCCATAAACATCGATAAATAACCCCCGATCTCCACCTGATATTCACAGTCTACCACAATCCCCCACTTTCTACCACAAATTATATGAAATTTGAAAGGGAAGTTGTTTGACTTTTCTTTACCAAATGAACAAAAAGAGGAAATCAGACTCCTTAAAGTCTTTAAAAAAACTTTAAGTAAAAAAATGGACGTTTATCAAGGGGCAAAACACTATAAGTAACTTACGATATTTAGAATGATCAAAACGACATGAAAAATGATCGTAAATAGAAAAATACTGCGCCAATACATCTTAAAATAGCGACCATATTGGATCTCTTCATAGTAGTACGCCTGAAAGACGGCCAGTAGAATGCCTAATAAAAAAATGGAGATCAAATAATACAATGTGATTGCTTGATCAAAAGTATATTTTGATAATTGATGAATCCCCACCATTAAAAATGGTACCGCTAAATCCGGTGCCTTCACATGGTAACGATCATTCAACGAAAGTGCAGAAACGATAAAACGACAAGCAAAATAAACGAGCACAGGAAAAATATACCAAAACAAAACGATTGGATTAAATCCAGACATACAGCAAAATCCTTTCTAACAACTAGTGTCACTATACTTTATTTTCTTTACATCCATGTTTCAGTTCTTTTAAAAATTTAAGCCGGAATAAGACAGCCATGAAATTTTTTAAGGAGGCTCTTATTTCAACAACTAACTTTTGAAAGTTTTAAAGAATGTATTTCTTTACCTATTAAAACAGAAGGGCGTAGCTTCAACAAGCCTATCTTGCCATTCTAACGAATTTTTTTATGGTGAAATTGAAATTTTCTTAATTTCTCCTTGGATCAACTTGAGTTCTTGAGAAATTGAGGGTAAACTGTCACTAGAATAACTCTAAAAGGTGGATTAGAATGAACGAGAAAAAACCAAAAAGTACCTTTGCAAAAATCACGCAAGTCGTGATCTGGACCATGCTTATTCTCACTGTCGGCTCGATTTTCTTAGCAGCGTACACAAGTATTATGGGTTAATCCTATTAAAAATGCCCTTTTCCAAAATGATGGCTTCCATCTTTTGGAAAAGGGCATTTTTTTAAAGTAACGGTGACACAAGACGTGCCAGGCCTTCCTTGATCTTGATCGTCAATTTTCTTTGTTGATATGCTTCGATCGTTAATGGTTTGGAATCGATCGAATCCGCCAGAAACGCTTCTTTTGTTTGAGTCGCAAGTTGCGCGTCATAGATAATCGTATTGACTTCAAAATCCAGACGAAAGGATCGAACATCGATGTTTGCTGAGCCAATCGATACAAGCCCACTATCTATAATCATCGTTTTCGCATGCATAAACCCTTTCTCATAGGTTTCAATGATTGCGCCAAAATGAAGCAGCTCAGCCGCAAAGGAATAGGTCGCCCAGTAAACCAAGGGATGATCTGGTTTGTTCGGAATTTGTATATGAACTTTCACCCCAGAGAGCAGTGCTAACTTTAAGGCGTTATGAATGGCTTCATCCGGAATATAATACGGCGTTTGAATTAGGATTTCTTTCTTGGCTAAATTGATCATTTTCAAATACGTCATTTTAATTTCTTCATGTTCCGTATCAGGACCACTAGTGATGACTTGGGCTGCGACTGTCCCCGCTTGTTTGATTTCAGGAAACAAAGAAGGATCATATTTGATCTCCAAGGCATGTTGTGAATTCCAATCCATCAAAAACCGATTTTGCAGCGAATAGACAGCTGAACCGGCAATTCGCAAGTGATTGTCTCGCCAATAACCAAATTTTTCCACTTGTCCTAGATATTCATCTCCCACATTAAAACCGCCTGTATAACCAATCTCACCATCAATCACCACGATTTTACGATGATTCCGATAATTGATTCGCGGATTGACATAAGGAACGAACAAAGGAAAGAAAAAGGCAATTTGCCCGCCATGCAGACGCAATTCATCAAAAAACTTCAATGATACCTGGGTACTGCCCCAAGCATCTAACAAGACTCTTACTTTTACGCCTCGCTTTGCGGCTCGTACCAATGCTTCTTTGACCTCATTTCCCAATGCATCACTGCGATAAATATAATATTCCATATGAATGTGATTTTTTGCCTGTTCGATATCCGCGATCAAGGCATCAAATTTCTGCCGCCCATCGGTATAAAGTGTCATGCTATTGGCTGTCGTATAGAGGGATTGACCAAAGACCGTCAACAGATAGACTAACTGCTGGACTTCTACTTGAGCAGTCGGCGGATGCGGAAACAAATGACGCGCGAGCGCTTGTTTTTGTTCTTCTAATTCAACGTTTAGACCAATCTTTGCTTGTGAGCGCATATCGAAAATCTTTTCCTTGGAAATTCCTCTACCAAAGAAAAAGTAAAGCACAAAACCAACGATTGGGATGAACATCAAGACCAAAAGCCAGGCCCATGTCTGAGCAGTCTGACGTCTCTCTCTGAAAATGATAATGATTGATAACAAAATATTAACTATAAATAAAATGGTTACCAAATTATCCATTACAACCATTTTTCCACCTCTTCCCCGATTTCCCGCTACTAAAGCATATCAAAAAATAGTACCTAAAGTAAAGAAACACTGTGATGAAACAAAAAAAGCCGATCTGACGATCGACTTTAATAAAACATACGTTTAGAATTTTAAAAATCGGCGCATTGATAAGACGGAACCAAGCGAACCAATCACGATACCAATCAGTGCCATCACACCGCACACTTGTATTAGAAACATATTTGGTGCAATTAAGCTGTAATTTGAACGTAGCAAGGATGGATTGACCATTGCATAAACTTGATGATACCCGAAATACATCAACGCAATTGGGACAATTGATCCTAAGAGTCCGATCCAGCCTCCTTCAAGGAAGAATGGCCAACGAATGTAGCCGTTTTTCGCCCCAACCAGACGCATGATTTGAATTTCTCTTTGACGGGACAAAATCGTGATCCGAATCGTATTAGAGATTAGGAACATTGCCACAAAAATCAGTAAGACAGCAGCAGCTAAGCCCCAAGTCCGCACAGCCGCAGACAATTCAAAGATTCGGTCAGAAGAATCTCCACCGTAATCGGCTTTAAAGACATTCGGCAAATCCCCAGCTTGTTCTGCGATCTCTGTCGTATACTCTGGATCTGTTGCACTTACAACAAATACGTTATACAGTGGATTACTGTCGCCTTCGAACAAGTTCCATGAATCCCCCATGGCATCCTGGATCTTCTGCAATTCTTCGTCTCGACTAGAAAATGTCACTTCTGAAACGTTCGGCAGATCATTTAAGGCCTGTTCTAAAGCATCCATGTCTTCTTGTTCTGTACCAATATCAACGAAAACCGACACGTCCACATTCTCACGAATATCTTCGGCTAGTTTTGTTGCATTTAAGATTACACCTAGAAAAATACCGACTAATGTTAATGTGATCGTCACGGCACTCAATGACGCGATAGTCATCCAGCCGTTACGCTTTAAACTTTTAATACTCTCCAGGAGATGACGGAAAAATGTTCTAATCATCGTAACCATATTCTCCTTCCGCTTGGTCGCGAATAATGCGGCCATTCTCAATCGCGATCACGCGATGACGAATCGTATTTACGATCGTACTATTATGGGTCGCCATAACGACCGTTGTTCCTTGTGCATTGATTCGATCAAGCAATTTCATGATTTCCCATGAGTTTTCAGGATCTAGATTTCCGGTTGGTTCATCCGCAATCAATACCTTTGGTGTATTTACGATGGCACGAGCGATCGACACCCGTTGTTGTTCCCCACCGGAAAGCTCACTTGGAAAGACCCGAACTTTATGTTTCAGTCCGACCAAATCCAAAACTTCCATCACCCGTTTTTTGATATCACGGGGTTTGCGTCCGATAACTTGCATTGCATAAGCAACATTTTCAAAGACCGTTTTCCGCGGTAAAAGTTTGTAGTCTTGGAAGACCACGCCGATTTCCCGGCGCATCAAAGGGATCTCACGGTTTTTCATGCCGACCAAATCATATCCTGCGACATTCAAAACGCCTTTTGTTGCTCTTTCTTCTCGATACATCAATTTGATAAAGGTTGATTTTCCGGCGCCGGATGGTCCAACGACATAGACAAACTCCCCTTGATCAATTGAAATCGAAAGGTTACGGATAGCAGTCGTACCATTAGAGTACTTTTTCATTATATCTTTCATTTCTATCATACAGCTATCTCTCCATCTCAAATTTTCATTCTGGTTTATTATAGCATGAATATATTTCACCTTGCTTGCAACAGATTACAATTGTGTTTCAATCTGTTTAAGTCATACCAGGTTATTTTTGATTCAGTTTCAGCTTCAAATAGGCATCGATAAAGCCGTCCAAATCGCCATCCATGACTGCCTGTACATTCCCAGTTTCGAAATTCGTTCGGTGATCTTTGACCATTGAATAGGGATGGAAGACATAAGAACGAATTTGCGAGCCCCAGCCGATCTCTAATTGCTCGCCTCGCAAGGCTGCTGCTTCTTGTTCTTTCTTTTCGACTTCTAATTGATACAGCTTGGCTTTCAACATCCCCATCGCTTGCTCACGGTTTTTCAGCTGTGAACGCTGGGCTTGGCTAGCGACCACTGTACCTGTTGGAATGTGAGTGATCCGCACAGCAGATTCGGTTTTATTGATGTGCTGTCCACCAGCGCCGCTTGCGCGGTACGTATCGATCTTCAAATCATCTGAGTTGATCTCCACATCGATCGCCCCATCTAATTCTGGCATCACATCCACCGAGCAAAATGACGTATGCCGTCTCTTAGCAGAATCAAAAGGTGAAATACGGACCAAGCGATGCACGCCTTTTTCCGACTTCAAATAGCCATAGGCGTTGTGGCCTTTCACAAGTAATGTGACACTTTTGATCCCCGCTTCATCACCGGCTTGATAGTCCAAAGTTTCCACCTGATACCCATGTTGTTCGCAAAAACGAGTATACATCCGTAACAGCATACTGCCCCAGTCTTGCGACTCGGTACCGCCTGCTCCCGGGTGCAGCTCGATGATGGCATTGTTTCGATCATAGGGTTCATCTAACAACATCGACAATTCATAAGAAGCCATTTTCTCATTTAACTTACCGATTCGCGCATCAAGTTCTGCTTCCATTTCCGGATCGGCTTCTTCTTGAATCATTTCCAACATCACTTCGAGTTCTTCCAATTCTTCTGCTAGCTGATTGAATTGATCGTAAGTCTCTTTGTTGGCATTGTTGGCGTTAATGACTTGTTGAGCTTTTTCTGAATCATCCCAAAAGGTAGGATCTGCCATTTGGTGTTCCGCTTCCGCAATGTCCTCTTCTAACTGATCTAAGTCAAAGAGACCCCCTAAAACTGATTATTTTTTCATTCATCTGGGTCAATTGATTCCGAATATCTGCGATTTCCATTAAAATTCCTTCTTTCTTTTTTTCTTACAAACGAAAGTAGACTGGACAAAAACGTCTGCCAGCCTACTCTCACCTTTTTCAAAACTTGTTACATATTTTTCCCGTGGCAATTCTTGAATTTTTTCCCGCTTCCGCAAGGACAAGGATCATTGCGGCCCACGTTTTTGAAACTTGGCGCTTGGGCAGCCGGTGCTTCTTCTACCCCTTGTGCTTCTCCTTGGGCTACTTGTTCCCGTTGAACGTTTTGGCGGATTTCTGCCTTCATAAACAGACGAGTTACTTCATACTCGATGGCTCCAACCATGTTTTCAAACATATTGAATCCTTCTGTTTGGTATTCAACTAACGGATTGTTTTGTCCATAAGCCCGTAACCCAACCGATTGGCGCAATTGATCCATGGCATCGATGTGGTCGGTCCACTTCGTATCAACGACTCGTAAAATCACTACTTTTTCAAATTCCAGTAATTGTTCTGGACTATTAAGTTGTGTTTTCTTTTGTTCAAAGACTTCTTCTGCCCGTTGGTTTAGATAATCTTTAATCTCTTGAGCTGATTTGCCCTTGATGTCTTCAATACTGATGGTATCTTCATGAACAAGTGCATTGGCAGCAAAATCAACGATTCCTTCATAATTCCAATTGCTTTCTTCTAATTGCGTATGACTGTCAACGACACGGCTGATGGAACGTTTCACCATATTCATTAATTGTGGTGAAAGATCCGTTTCTTCCATGATTACTTCTTGACGTTGTCCGTAAATAACTTCCCGCTGTTCTCGCATTACGTCATCGTATTGCAAGACGTTTTTCCGGGTATCGTAGTTATTCCCTTCCACTCGTCTTTGGGCAGATTCTACTTGTTTTGAAAGCATCTTGCTTTGGATCACGGCATCGCCTTCATCGATTTTCATCCGATCTAAGAACACTTTGATTCGTTCAGAACCAAAACGTTTCATTAAATCATCTTCTAGCGACAGGTAAAATTGCGACATCCCTGGATCTCCTTGACGTCCCGCACGTCCCCGCAACTGGTTGTCGATCCGTCGTGATTCGTGACGCTCGGTACCAATAACTGCCAATCCGCCTAGTTCTGCAACACCAAGACCCAACTTGATATCCGTTCCCCGACCAGCCATATTGGTCGCGATCGTTACAGCGCCTTTTTGCCCAGCATTCAAAATGATTTCCGCTTCTTTAAAGTGATTCTTGGCATTCAATACTTCATGAGGAACTTTCTCCCGATCAAGCATTGATGATAGTAATTCAGAAGTCTCAACAGCGACGGTCCCTACAAGGACTGGTTGCCCTTTGCGGTGACGTTCTTTGATGTCTTGAACGACTGCTTGGAATTTGCTGGTAAGTGTTGGATAAAGCAAGTCCGCACGATCATCCCGTAAGATCGGTTTATTCGTAGGAATCTGAATGACTTGCATGTTATAGATTTCTCTAAACTCTTCTTCTTCCGTTTTCGCAGTACCGGTCATCCCAGACAATTTTTTGTACATCCGGAAGTAGTTCTGGAATGTGATCGTCGCCATCGTTTTGGTTTCATCTTCGATCTCGACACTTTCTTTTGCTTCGATCGCTTGATGCAGCCCGTCAGAATAGCGGCGGCCATCCATGATCCGACCTGTAAATTGGTCAACGATCATTACTTTGCCATCTTGCACCACGTAATCAATGTCACGAATCATGATGTAATTCGCCCGCAACGCTTGGTCCAAGTGATGGGTCAATGCGGTGTTTTCGATATCATACAAGTTTTCTAAGCCGAAGGTCTCTTCCGCTTTTTCGATCCCGCGTTCTGTCAAGCCGATCGTTTTTGATTGAATATCGATTTTGTAGTCTTCTTCTTCCGTCAAGCGTTTGACGAAATTGTCGACCCGATTGTATAGCGCGGTCGATTTTTCTGCTTGTCCTGAAATGATCAATGGCGTTCTCGCTTCATCGATCAAGATCGAATCGACTTCATCGACAATGGCATAGTTTAATGGACGTTGTACCATTTGATGACGATAAACCACCATGTTGTCCCGCAAATAGTCAAACCCTAGTTCATTGTTTGTACTATAAGTGATGTCACAAGCATACGCCGCACGTTTTTCTTCTGCTGATTTTGAGTTGATGTTCAAACCGACTGTCAATCCTAAAAAGTTGTACAGCTCTCCCATCTCAGTCGAGTCACGAGTTGCCAAGTATTCATTGACGGTTACGACATGGACGCCTTGACCACTCAAGGCATTCAAATAAACAGGTAATGTCGCCGTCAAGGTTTTCCCTTCACCGGTACGCATCTCTGGAATATTCCCATCATGCAAGACGATCCCACCCATTAATTGGACGTGGTAAGGATAAAGACCCAAAACGCGTTTTGCAGCTTCACGTACTACTGCAAAAGCTTCAGGTAATAATTTATCCAAAGTCTCTCCCTCTTGGAAACGACGACGAAATTCATCGGTTTTCCCGCGTAATTGTTCATCAGATAAAGCGGCCATTTCATCCGCATGTGATTCAACTTGATTCGCAATATGGTCAAGACGTTTTAATTCTTTTTTGTCGTTTTCGATTAATTTTCTAAAAAAATTGGCCATACCTTAATAATTCTCCTTTTACTTCTGCATTATCCTAGCTGGAAACTCTCCTAACTATTTTAGCACTAGTTCACCATAAATGAAATATTTTTCGATAGAACTATCGCATCAATCTTGCGTGATAAACGGATTCTTAACCTTTTTTCACAGATTTTAAAGAAACGCGGGAAAAAAAACACGCAACAAGCCATTGATCGGCGCTGAAAGTCCAGCACACGCCCAAACGTCTTGTTGCGAAGGTTTGCAAATTATGCCGTTTTAAAACGGGTTTTTAAGAAAGCTAAGAAGAGCATCAGTAGCATGCCTAAAGACTGAATCCCGATCATCAAGACGATATCAGCGCCAATAAATCCTGCCAACATCGCAACGAGAGAGCCTGCCCCCAGTGCATTTAAAATCACGTTCGTGCTTTCTTTGAAGCTGCCGATTGTCGATAGTCGTGATTTTTTCGTCAACCAGAGGAAAAACGCTGCGCCTATGACTAGAATACTATTCATTGCCACCAATAAAAATGCCACTGTGATCGTCTGACTGAAGAAAATCGCTGTCTCGTTGTTGCGATAGAAGCCGTCTTCGATTGCTTTTTGAAACGAAGCCGCATCATCTACTTGATCAGGTGCCATTTCCGCCGTGTAACGCATTTCATAGTGATAAGTTTGTCCATCGATTTCTTCTTTGATGGTCCAGTCTGTTTCCCGAAAATTGATGGCGTATTTCGCTTTTTCAAGAGCCGCTTCTGAAAGCGCAACGCCTATAATGCCCGCTTCTGTTTGCGAAAAGACTTGTGACTCATCCGTTAAAAGTTTGCCATCTTCCAGCTGCAGTTCACTGTATTCGGCTGCTGTTTCAGCAGTCATGAGTGTTTTTGCATGGGGGAAAAATGCTGCAAAGGCTTGATCCGTTTGCTTGCTGATCATCAAGGTCAGCGGGATCATCAGCAAGGACATCAAGAAAATATAGACAAACACTTGCTGCCAGCGATTTAATTTTTTACGCCATGCATAGACTTTTGTTGGAGAAAATATGGCCCCAAAGTATGTTAAGGGAAATCGTTGTTCAGACATCCTATCATTCCTATCCTTTTGTTCCGCCCGAGGTCAAACCTGAAACAAAGTATTTTTGTAAGAAGAAAAACAGTGCAGCAATCGGTACGGCGATCAAAATCGCCCCAGCCGCAAAAAGTGCCACCCGTTGGTTACGGGCATCGTTGATAAAAGTCTGCAGACCGACTGCGACGGTCAAACGCTCTTGTGAGCGAAGCAAGAACCGCGCCAGCAAGAATTCGCCGAATGGCCCCATAAAGGCCCACAATGCTTGGACGGCAACCATTGGTTTTACGAGGGGCAAAACGATTTGCCAAAAGATGCGGAAATGCCCTGCACCGTCAAGTTTTGCTGATTCATCCAAGTCGATCGGTACCGTATCAAAGTACCCTTTCATCAGCCAAGTATTCATGGGAATCCCACCACCGATATAGATCAGTGTCAAGAACCAGAAACTATCTAGGCCGTTTGCTAATAAGCCCATGACATAAAAAGCGGTCAACGCCGACATCGTTGGCACCATCTGAACGATCAAGAACACCATCAAACTGCTCTTACGACCGGCAAAGCGATAACGACTGTAAGTATACCCTGCCAGTGTTACGATCATTACTTGGATCACCATCGTGGAAACAGCCACGATCAAGGTGTTTTTATACCATGTCAAATAGGGGGTTTCATTGAACAATCGTCGAAAGTTGTTCAATGTCCAATCCGCATCAAAATCCAAGCGAAAGGCGATCATATTCCCTGCCTTGAAGGCTGAGGTTGCGGTAATCAACAAGGGATAGATGATAACGATCGATAAAGCGATCATAAACAAGTAGGTAAATAATTTGCTGAAAGAAAACTTTTTCTTTTTCATCCTCAATCCTCCATATTAAATGCATTCGTCTTTTTAAACACCAGTAATGAAATGGAAATCACCACAAAGGAAATGATCAAGGTCAATGCAGAAGCAATCGAGTATTGTGGCGAGCCGCCCGTCGTCAATTTGTAGATCCATGAAATCAAAATATCCGTCGAACCGGCATTTCCACCTAAACTTCCTGGACCACCTTCGTTAAAGAGATAGATCATGGAGAAGTTATTAAAGTTCCCTGTATATTGCGTAACGAAGGTTGGTGCTGCCACCAAAAAGATCGCCGGTAACGTAATATTGCGAAAACGCTGAATCGCATTTGCTCCATCCATTTTGGCTGCTTCATACAAATCTTCAGAAATGGATTGTAAAATCCCTGAGACCATAACATAAATATATGGAAACCCTAACCAGCCCTGAATCAAAATAATCGCCGTTTTCGTCCAAAACGGATCGGTCTTCCAAGCAATGTTCCCAATATCCACAAAGGGCAGATTGTTCAATAGCGGGATCACCTGCGTATTGATCGCTCCTGCGGTATCATTAAACATGTTCGAAAAACTCATGATCGTGATGAACGCTGGCACCGCCCAAGGAAGCAAGAAAATCACCCCGAAGACCCGACGGAACTTCACAAATTTTTGATTGGCAACAACTGCTGTCAGTATTCCTAAGGTAATTTGCAAAGTAGTTGCTAAAACGGTCCAAATCACCGTCCAACTAAACACTTTTACAAAGGTGTCGCGGTAAGAACTTAAGGTGAAGATATTCGTAAAATTCGAAAAACCGATCCAGTCGATTAAGTTTGCTGGCGGAATATGTCGAAAATCATAGTTGGTAAACGCCATGAAGAGTGTCACCATTACCGGAAAAATAATTGCTACGATCATCACCAGATAGGCTGGGATCGTCAATAGATAAGCGAAACCATCCTCATACAATTTATTGAAAAACTCTTTTCTCGTAACTGCCACCGGGAACCCTTTTTCAATACTTTGGCGAACTTGATAGGCATCTTTGATATTTAAAACCCAAAAGATAATGAAAATAACGGTAACGATGACCTGTAGCGTTCCTTCGATCAACAAGAACAAAGAATTGTGTTCCATCGGTACTGATCCCAGTGTGACAAAGTTATATAATGCTTGTCCACCGAACAAAAGCATTTCGCCTAGAAAAATTAGAAAGACCGCAAAAAAGAGTCCCGCTTTAAATTTCTGACCATTTTTGAATTGTCCCACCCCAGGGATGATTGAAAGAAGCGCTGTCTGCATGGCTTTTGAATTCGTCCTCATATGTATCCTCCTTAAAATCGAAAGTCTGCCAAGCGGCCGACGATCCATAGAAATCAATCTCATCAAGCAATTTCTTGCGTGCTACGTTGCAAGGAATCCTTTTGACAAACATCCTCTATAGAATCGTCGACATGAATGACAGACCGTAATCGGCTATTTATTAATATTTCTGCTCAATCGCTTCTTCGATTGTTTTGGCAGCATTATCCGCTGCTTCTTGAGGAGTCATATTGCCTGAACCTGCATCAAACAGCATGTTTTCAGCCCCTACCCAAACCTCAGACATTTCAGGGATATTTGGCATTGGTTGTGAAACACTGTATTGCTCGATCACTGCTTTTGCTACTGGATCATCAGAAGCAGCAACTGTTTCTTGAGCCATAATGTTTGCTGGAATATCATGACGCATTTCATACAATTTCTCTTGATTAGCTTCGTTTGTTAAATATTCGACAAATTGTTGAGAAACGTCTTTGTTTTGTGAGTAGTTGGAAACAACCCATGCTTTTCCACCACCAAACGTTTCATAATCATTGCCATTGCTCAGCGTTGGGATTTTCGCTACGCCATAGTTAATCCCTGCTTCTTCAAAGCCGTTCACGCCCCATGGTCCGTAAATGATGGCTGCTGTTTTGCCTTGGTTAAAGTAATCTAACATCAAGTTTTCGTTGGCCGATACATCCAGCATTCCTTGCGGCCAGACATTTTGGAACCAATCAGTTGCGTACGTGATTGCTTCAACAGAACCTTCATTGTTGATCCCTAAATCAGATGGATCTGTCCCTTCATCCCCAAAGACATAACCACCATAACCAGCTAATAGACCATACGTATAATAAAAGTCTGTCCAACGAGCTAAGAAACCAACATTGTCATCGCCTTCTGCAAAACGATCATCTTTTGCTAGCTCTTCTAAATCAGAAAAAGTTGCTGGCGCTTCATCGATCAAATCTTTGTTATAGAACATGACAACTGCTTCAATCATTGCTGGTGCGCCATAGATTTTATCATCGATCGTCACTTGTTGCTTGTCTGTATCGCTGTACCGTCCATCATCTGGCAAAGTCATTTCTGCCAAATGCCCTTGCGAGCCTACTTGACCTACACGATCGTAAGGAGACATCGTAACATCTGGACCTTTCCCAGCAGGACCGTCTAGTTGAAGCGCATCCATTTGATCGAACATATCCATTTCTACAACGTTGATGGTAACATCATTTTCAGATTCAAAGTCAGATTTCACTTCATTGATATAATCAATATAGTCTGCGCCTACAGAGACCGTGAGCGTTTTTTCATCGCTACCTGAACCTGCATCTGCATTACTACCATCGGTACTACCACCGTTGCCGCCACACGCCGCAAGCGCTAACAACGCACTTCCTGAAACTAATCCTAGAGCTGCCTTTTTCCAATTCACTTTCATCCTGTTTACCTCCTGCAATTTGTAACTCCATTATGCAACCGGTTTCTTAAAATGGCAAACCTTTTCTAAATGTTAGCGATAACAAAAATAGAAAAAGCCTTTAAATTAAGATGTCGAGGAATCAAAAAGAAATTGCGCAACCATTTGCTTAATTTTTCATTTTGTGGATTCACGAACCACGAGTTGAGGTAAAAAGCGCTGTTGTCGCTGGCTCGTATCATTATGTTCGATTTTTTGGATCAATAATTCGCCGCAAACTTCCCCCATTTCCACGATGGCTTGCTTCATCGTTGTCAATTTTGGCGAACTTACCTGATCAAGGAATACGCCATCGTAGCCGATGATCCCAAAATCATCTGGCACCTCCACTCCGATCGACTGTAAGCCTTGATTGATGCCTAACGCTAAACGATCTGTGGCACAGATAAAACAAGTGTTTTTCATTAAATGCTCATTCTGCGATTGGATAAACTTGCGGGCGGCGGAAGATCGGTTGTCAAAACGATAGATTTTTGGTGATATTCCCGCTTTTGTGACTGTATCTATGTACCCTTTTTCTCGGCTTTTCGTAAACGCTTCTTCCAACTCTAAACCAATATAGACCAATTGTTGATAGCCGGTGTCGATAGCATGTTTGCATGCAGAAACGATTCCTTGGTAGTTGTCACTGTCAACAAAACTGAACCCAGCTTCATTTTCGCCAAATAACACCACAGGCTTTCTTAAATTTCTTATCCAGTCCATGTCAGCCTGGCGAAAGCCCGTAATGATGCAGCCATCTGCTGGACCACGATCCACCCCGTCAGTCGTAACTAGCTGCAAAGAATAGTGTGCTTTACCAATAGAACGAGCGATCCCAACCAATAAGTTCATATAGTAAGGTTCCGTCGTATCCATCTCCTCTAAAATATACACTTTGATGATATGGGAACGCTTGGAAACTAATGATTTGGCAGCAATATTCGGCTGATAATCCAATTCAAGCATCGCTTGATGAACCAGCTGCTTTAACTCTTCAGTTACTTTGTCCGGATGATTGATCACTCGAGAAACGGTCATTGCGGAAACATTTGCTTTTTTAGCAACATCTGCTAGCGTAGTCATGATTCACTCTCCTTGTATTATTTCATCTATAGTATAACATAATAAACCAAAAGAAGAACCAAGACACTCTCTATATAAAAAAGATTCCCAGCCAATTTAACGAGTATAAAAAAACAGAGTAGCTTCTCAGCTACTCTGTCAAAAAAGACTATTTTTTGGGGTGTTGAGAAAAAGGTATCAACACTTGTTAATCGGTTTCGATCAACCCGTATTTGCCATCTTTTCGACGATACACAATGCTCGTTCCATTCGTTTCCGCATCTTCAAAGATAAAGAAGTTGTGTCCAAGCATGTTCATTTGTAAAACAGCTTCTTCACTGTCCATTGGTTTTAAAGACAAACGTTTTGTACGTACGATGTCTAATTCAGAACCATTGTTTTCTTCATCGTTTGCTTCAGTTGTGAACAAATCACCATCTGTTGGCGGAACCAATGCTGTCTCGCGAGATTTGCGGTTGATTTTTGTTTTAAATTTGCGGATTTGGCGTTCCAATTTGTCAACAACCAAATCGATACTAGCATATAGATCAGGTGAGGTTTCTTCCGCACGCAGAACTAAGAATGGTAAAGGAATCGTTACTTCTACTTTTGCTGTTTTTTCAGTATAAACTTTCAAATTAACATGTGCTGTTGCTTCCGGCACATCGTTAAAATAACGTTCTAATTTACCTACTTTTTTCTCGACGTAATCACGGATCGCTTCTGTTACCTCGATATTTTCGCCGCGCACATTATATCTAAACATAAAAATTACCCCTTTCGTCTACCAGTAAAGAAGGAAAAGGACCACTCTTTTCTTCTTCTTAACTCTATTATATCGAACTCTTGCTCATTTGCCTAGTAAATCGAACAAATTTCTTTAAGCGTTTTCAAAATAACGATTCAACGGGCAAAGGAAAAGGATCGAATCGACTGGGGGCCAAAGGTCTGCAATGCTTCAGCTGCGTGATATAACGTTCTACCGGTAGTGTAAACATCATCGATCAACAACAGTTTCTTGTTTTTTATTTCAACCGTTGCCTCTGGCTTCACCGCAAAAGGTTGCGCCTCCTCTAATCGTTGCTTGCGAGAACGTTGAGCTTGTGGTGCGGTATCAACCACTTTATCCAGCCATTCTTTCGACTTAACTCCGCCTGCGTCCAGCACAGCGGTCACTTGATTAAACCCTCGCTCCTGGTAACGTTCTGCCGATAGCGGGATGGGTATCAAACAATCGTAATCAAAGTTGTTGATCTTTTGTCTGATGGCAGCAGCAAAGGTCTCTCGCAACTGATAGTTTCCCATTAATTTGTATTCGTGAATCCACTCCTTCATCCCTTGATCGTAAGCAAACAGTGCCCGATGCTGCAAATGGATCATGGGACAGGTTTTCGCCCAAAAGAGACAGTCACTGCAGGAAATGGTATCCTTTTTGCCACATGTTGGGCAGCAGCTTTGCCAATCGATCACTGTAAATCGCTGAGCGCATTGTGGACATAATTCTTTTTCGGGGATGCGCCAAGGAGCCAACAGCTCAATGATCGTTACCTCTCTTGAAAAAAATATTTGGCACCAACTACACTCCATCGGTCAACCAGCTCCTTGCTAATTGGTTCATCTCATTGATTTCTTTGATTGCTTGACGGATTGCTTCCGTCATTTGGTCGTAGAAAAAAATGACCTCCCCTTCCGTATAGGCCCCTTTACGATCGACACGACCAGCAATTTGCACGAGCGCCGATTTTGTAAAGACTGGATGATTAGCACCCAATACGATGACTGAGACGTTTTCAAACGTCACCCCACGCTCTAAAATCATCGTTGTAAACAACACCTTGTAAATCTGTCGACGAGCAGACGCTACTTTTTCGCTCCGTTTTTGATCTTGCGACGAAACGCTAGTCAAAGACCATGACGTGCCTTGTCGGCGGACAGCCGCTTCTACTTCCTTCATCAGCGCAATGCTTGGACAAAACACCAAGACAAAGTTTTTTTGAAGCAGCCGCTGCAACTGCTGCAGCAATGGTCGCAGCCAACGTTTTCTGCGATAAGCCTGCGCCCAGTGACTATAATGAACAGGTTTTGGAACGATCAATGGACGCTGATGAAACCGCAGCGGCATTCTCAAGACAGCGAATTTTCCACGAATTTCTTGCAGCAGTCGTTCTGAAGGCGTCGCACTTAAATAGATCAGACACCCGTTTTCTGCCAAGGCATTGTATAATCCGTAACGCAGCTGCGCATCGCCCTCGTAGGGAAATGCATCTATCTCATCCACCACGATCAGTTGAAAGCTGCGATAAAAATGCAGTAGCTGATGAGTGGTGGCAATAAGGATCGTTGTATAACGATAAGGTTCTTCTGATTTCCCATAAAGGAGCAGGCTTTCCTCTTGTGGGAACGCTTGTTGAATCCGGGGGAACAGTTCACGGCAGACATCGATCCGTGGCGAGACGATCGCCACACGACCACCTTCTTGCCGTATGTGGCGGATCGTTTCAAAGATCATCTCGGTCTTCCCTGAACCCGTGACTGACCAAACAAGAGACGATTTCTTTTGTCGACAATTTGCCACTAGTTGCTGAGAAATTTTTTGCTGAAACGAAGTCAACACTCCTGGCCAAACGATCTTGTGATCAAAGGCTGGAAGATCCGTTTGTTGAATTACGAGTTGGCCATCTGATGTGATCCGACCATAGCGAATACAAGTTGGACAGTAATAGCAGCCTATCGGCAATAGAACCGACGGCTTGTGGTGGGAAGAACCGCAACGCTGACAAACGATTCTCTTCCCCTGCTCGAGCATTGCCGGTCGAGAATCAAAAGTTTTTCCTACACTCATTGTTTCATCTAAAACAAAAAATTGTCTTCCTTTTTGATTGGTCATAACATACACCTCAGTTTTAACTACGCAAAAAAATCGGTTCAAGTACTTTTTGAAAAGTACTTGAACCGATTACAGGTTTCTTGTTTGCTTCAACAGCAGGTCTTGCTTATTCGCCGATCAATGTCAAAGCTTGATCTAAGACTTTTTCGCCGTTCATCATGCCGTAATCTGCCATGTTGATTACTTCTAATGGAATTCCTTTTGGCGCTAGACGTTTCTCGAAATCGCCTTTCATGAAACGAACTTGTGGTCCTAATAGTAAAACGTTTACGTCTTTGCTTTCTAAATGTTGATCTGCTTCTGATGCGGAAACTGCAAAAATATCTGCTTCTAATCCTTTTGCTTCAGCTGCTTTTTGCATTTTTGTTACTAATAAGCTTGTACTCATCCCTGCAGAACAAACTAACATAATTGTTTTTTTCGCCATATCGAACACTCCTTGAATTTTAAGAATAAGATAACATTTCCTATCTCTAGTATAGAACAAGTTTGAAATTTGTCAACGCTTTCTATCCAGCAACCAGTTTGATTTTACTAAACGATTAAAAACGACGTACTCTTTTTTTAAATTGACTAGGACTACCTCGTAGCCGGCATTCAGCCACGCATAAGCCCCATTTTCTGGATGTCGGTAATCATTCGCCCACCAATCGCTACTGGTGCGGGCACTTTTGGGCAAACCGGATGCTGGGAAAAGAAATTCATCAAACTGCGTAAACGTTAAGGTGATTTGCGAACCACCGTTGTTTTTTAAATAGTGAGTGATCGTATCGTACTTTTTGCGTCTACCCAAAGCAACTGCCTCCTCTTTTTAGAGTCTATGTTCGTACCTGTTTCTTTCTTCTATTTGTAACTTTCCTTCCGATTGCCTATACTAGAAACATAAAGGAGGCGATCGTGCGCGTGACTTATCGAACGATTCGACAAGACGGAGAAACAGAAATAGAAATCAAAAAATCGCGTTTCCTCTGTTCATTAAAACGAATTCAATCAGAAGACGAAGCCAAAGCGTTTATTCAAGCCCTCAAGAAAGAGCATTGGAAGGCAAATCATCATTGCAGCGCCTATGTATTAGGTGAAAACCATGAGATCCAGCGCAGCAGTGATGATGGTGAACCGAGCGGCACCGCTGGGGTACCGATTTTAGAAGTGTTAAAGAAAAACGAACTGATCAATGTGATCGCCGTTGTTACCCGCTACTTCGGTGGAACGAAACTGGGTGCTGGTGGATTGATTCGCGCTTATTCAAGTTCGGCCTCTGCTGGAATCAAAGAGGTAGGAATCGTCGAGGGTATTTTGCATCAAGAACTTGCCTTGACCATCGATTATCCCCTTTTAGGCAAGCTCCAAAACTACTTAGAACTGCAGAATATCTATATAAAAGATATTGCTTATACGGAGAAAATCGTTGTCACCTCAATGATTCCTGAAGCAGTACTTGCCGACCAAGAAGCCGCTCTGATTGACTTGCTGCAAGGGCAAGTGCAGCTAAACAAAGGCAAGACCGAATATGTAGAGCGCCTCATTGAGGAGCCAACCGAGTAACTACGCATGGCAAGCACCATGTCGGGTTTGCTCTTTTCCTCAAAGCGTGGACACTTATGCCGTTTGCTGCAGCGAATGCAGGAACGGCCCTATCGTTGAAAACCCGAAATGACCGATGCGGAGCAACAGCAAGTATGCTCGCAGTGTCCTTTCGGCTTTTCGCGTCTTTTTTGTTTCCATCCGTCTCAAGACAGGTTATTTTTCCATATAAAATTCAAAACGATTACCAACATATTGGGTGCGCACGTATTCAAATGGTTGACCATCTTCAAATGAAGTGATTTGCCGCATACGTAAAATCGCATCGCCGCGTTTGATTTGTAAGTAATCAGCAATTTGCTCGGAAGCGACCATAGCTGAGATCGTTTGCGAAGCGCCGCCAATTTTCCGCTGTCCTTTTTCTTCCAACACTTTATAGAGGGAAGAGATGATCTCCTCCTTGCTAAAGTCATGAATAAACTTTTCAGGGATACTCGCTACTTCAAAACAGATCGGCACATCATCCGCATACCGAATCCGCTCCATCCGTAAAATCGTTTCGTGACCTTCTAATTGCAGCTTTTCCATCTCACTGGAGCTAGGTGCCGTCAAGAAATAAGCGACCGCTTTGCTGGAAGGCTTACGACCAAGAGAATTCATGATTTCGGTAAAACTCGTCGTGCCCGTCATTTTCTCTTGTACTTTTTGGCGAGCCACATAAGTGCCGGAACCGATTTTACGCTCAAGAATCCCCTCATCTGCTAAGGTTTGGATCGCTTGTCGCAACGTCATGCGACTCACGCCGAATTGTTTCGACAACTCGCGCTCTGAGGGCAGACGATCCCCGATTTTGTATGTATTGTTTTCAATATTGGCTTTAATTTGATCATGAATTTGGATATAAACAGGTAATTTTTCCACCACTACACATTCCTCCGTTCCCCTCCTATTATAACTGGTATATACCTAAATAGCTAATAAAAAAAGCAAAAACTGCTCTGTTTTTCTCAATTTGTGCGAATTCTTTCCCTATTTTATAGGCAGAAGAAAGAAGTTATCACAAAATGTCCAAACAAGAGCAGTCGCTTTTCTTTTAAATTGGTTCGGTCGCTGGCTTGAGAATTTATTCAGCCAACGCTTTATTGGCAGTGGCCATCAACAATCGGATACGATTCAATTGATTGACGATTGAGACACCTGGATCATAATCAATGGCCGCAATGTTCGCCTGCGGGTATTGACGACGTAATTCTTTCATAACACCTTTTCCTACCACATGATTGGGCAGACAGCCAAATGGTTGCAGACAAATGATATTGTTGACATTATTTTCCAATAGATCAATCATCTCACCGGTCAAGAACCAGCCTTCTCCCGTATGATTACCAATGGAAACAATCTCGCTCGCTTGCTCCGCAAGCTGATGGATCGAATGGATACCATCAAAACGCGTTGACGCCCTCAGTGCTTTATCCATCGGTTTTTGGAGCCTCTCAATCGCCATGATCGCAAAATCAGCGATCATTTTACTTTTCTTCGCCATCCCCAAATGCTCGTAGCGCCAAATCTGATTGTAGAGGGAATAATTCATGAAGCCGACAATATCTGGTACGACCGCTTCCGCTCCTTCTGCTTCTAACAGGCGAACGACATCGTTATTGGCAGTCGGTGAATACTTCACTAAAATCTCTCCCACGACACCGACACGCGGCTTCTTGATATCTCTTATCGGCACTTGATCAAAGGCTTGAATGATTTTTTTCATATTTCGATTAAACAGACTGAAGGAGCCATTACGAACGTTTTTGGCAATTTTTTCCAGCCATTCTTGATGGAGCCGATCGACAGCCCCTGCTTCTTGCTCATACGGACGGGTGCGATAAACGACCCGTTCAAAGAGATCTCCGTATAAAAATGCCACCGCCAAACGCTTCATCATCGGTAAGGTAAAGCGAAAGCCCGGATTTGATTCAACCCCGGTGTTGCCCATCGAAATAGATACCACCGGCACTTGTGGAAATCCTGCATCGTTCAGTGCTTTACGTAACAAAGGAATATAGTTCGTTGCACGACATCCGCCGCCCGTCTGAGTCATCAAAACACTGGTATTTTCAACATCATATTTTCCGCTTTGCAATGCTTCTACTAGCTGTCCAATGGAAATGATCGCCGGATAGCACGCATCATTATTGACAAAGCGTAAACCGACATTAACCGCCTCACGATCTTCACTAGGTAGACAGATCACTTGATACCCAGAAGCTTGCAAAGCAACATCGACTAACCCGCTTTGATGGATGGGACTCAACATCGGCAATAAGAGCGTGTGCTGCTTGCGCATCTCTTTGGTAAAAATGATCTTTGCCGGTTCCTCGTATTGCTTTTTAGGTACAAAGTGCTGTTTGTCCCGTTCGTTGACTGCTGCTTTCAAGGAACGCAACCGAATCCGAATTGCCCCAAGGTTTGCTCCCTCATCGATTTTCAACACCGTATATAACTTCCCATACTGCGCCATAATCTCTTCGACTTGATCAGTAGTGACTGCGTCGATCCCGCAACCGAATGAGTTTAATTGAACCAGTTCTAATTGTTTGTTTTTCGCGACCACTCGAGCTGCCGCATACAATCGCGAATGATAGACCCATTGATCCACAACCCTCAGATCGCCGACATTTGCTAAATGAGCAATACTGTCCTCAGTCAATACATGGAAGCCTTCTTGGGTAATGACTTCTGCAATCCCATGGTTGATTTCAGGATCCAAATGATATGGTCTTCCAGATAAAACGATCCCTTTTTGATTGGTCGTCATCAGCATACGTAGCGTTTCTTCTCCCCGTTGCGCAATATCTGTCTTGAACTGATCCAGCTCCTCGAAACCGCTGCGTAGGGCTTGGGCAATTTCTTCTTCTACAAAACCAAAATCTTGAAAAGTACTCGTTAAAGTTTTGACCATTGAGGCTTCATCCGCCAAATTCAAAAACGGACAGCGGTAGTCAACCGCCCCTTCACGAATCGCATCGACGTTATTACGAATCACTTCTGGATAGCTTTGCACAATTGGACAGTTAAAATGATTCTCAGCGGCAGTGTTCTCTAGTCGCTCAAAAATAACACCTGGATAAAAAATCAACGGTACGTTTTGATCAATCAGTGCCTGGATGTGTCCATGGGCTAGTTTGGCTGGGTAACAAACCGTATCACTAGGAATCGTTTCAATCCCTTGCTCATATAGTTCTTTGTTGGAACGTGGCGACAAGGTTACTCGAAACCCTAACTTGGTGAAAAAGGTATGCCAAAGCGGATAATTTTCATAAAGATTCAATACTCTTGGCAGGCCGATTTCGCCATGGACGGCCTCTTTTTTACGTAAGGAACGGTACTTAAACAAGCGGCGATATTTTTCATCCACAAGATTGATTTTGCGGTCTTCTTTCTTGATTTTGATTCGCGCACCACGTTCGCAGCGATTCCCGGTAATAAATTTTCGACCGTCAGAAAAGAGGGTCACCGTCAACAAGCAATTGTTTTCGCATAGACCGCAATTCGTAAATTCTTTTTCTGCTTGGAAATCGGCCATTTCTGCTGGAGACAACAACGTACTAACATCGTCAAGGGCTGCTTCTTCTAAAGCGATCAAGGCGGCACCATATGCCCCCATCAAACCGGCGATCGATGGTCGAACGACTTCACGGCCGCTGATCAATTCAAAAGCGCGCAGAACCGCTTCGTTATAGAAAGTCCCTCCTTGGCAGACGATTTTCTCGCCGAGGTCTTCAGGTCGCCGAACCTTGATGACTTTATAGATAGCATTTTTTATGACCGAGTAAGACAAGCCGGCTGAAATGTCGCCAACAGAAGCCCCTTCTTTTTGGACCTGTTTCACTTTTGAGTTCATAAAGACGGTACAACGCGAACCAAGGTCAACCGGTGCTTGGGCTTTTGTAGCTGCCAACGCAAATTCTTTGACATCCTGATTCATAGATTTGGCAAAAGTCTCAATGAAGGAGCCGCATCCTGAGGAACAGGCTTCATTCAATTGAATCGAAGATAACGCGCCATCTTTAACCGTCATCGCCTTCATGTCTTGTCCACCGATATCTAGGATAAAATCAACCCCCGGCTGGAAATGTTCGGCAGCTTTGTAATGGGCCATCGTTTCCACTTCACCGATATCGACTTTCAGTGCATGTTTGATCAAATGCTCGCCGTAACCTGTGATCGTTGACTTTGCGATGTAAACGTCAGAAGGCATCTGACGATAAAGCTCTTGTAAAACCGCCATCGTTGTCGCTAACGGTTCACCTTCATTATTGCCATAGAAAGAAAACAATAATTCCCCTGCATCATTGATCAAAACCACTTTCGTTGTGGTTGATCCTGCATCGATGCCTAGATAAGCAGCGCCTGTATGCTCAGACAACGCTTTTTCTGTGGCCACCGCTTGAGCATGGCGAGCACGAAAAGCAGTCAATTCCTCCTCGTCTTTAAACAATGGGGCTAATGTATCAGTTGGCGCGAGTTTGCCATCTTCTCCGTTGGCTAAGCGGGCTAATAGCACGGAAAGCTGTTGCTCTTCTTCTGCATACAGTGCAGCCCCCATCGCCACAAACAGTTCTGGGTTCTCGGGAAAAATGATATCTGCTTCTTGCAGGTTCAACGTATCGATAAATCGTTGACGCAATTCCGACATAAACGTCAACGGTCCACCTAGAAAGGCTACCTTGCCTTTGATTTTACGACCAGCAGCCAAGCCAGCAATCGTTTGATTGACCACCGCTTGAAAGATACTCGCCGCAATGTCTGCTTTTGCTGCTCCTTCATTGATCAGCGGCTGCACATCGGTTTTGGCAAAGACGCCACAGCGCGATGCGATCGGATAAAGGGTTTGATAATCTTTGGCTAGTTCATTGACCCCATTGGCATCGGTTTTCAATAAAACTGCCATCTGATCAATAAACGCACCCGTTCCACCGGCACAACTGCCGTTCATTCGCTGCTCCAATGCCCCTTCAAAAAAGGTGATCTTCGCATCTTCGCCGCCTAACTCGATAGCCACATCGGTTTCGGGAATCACTGTCTCAACTGTTTTGGTACAAGCGATGACCTCTTGGACAAATGGGATCCGCAAAACTTCCGCCAGACCCATCCCACCTGATCCGGTAATCGCCAGCGCAAGCGGCTGATCTTCGATCACTTCTTGCGCTTCTCTAATGATTTTTTCCGCTGCTTTCTGGATATCTGCATAGTGCCGTTCATATCTTGAAAAACACGTTTGATTGCCTTCATCTAACAGAACCATCTTGACTGTTGTCGACCCGACATCGATGCCCGCTTTATATTTTTTCATTTGTTGCCTCCATCTAAACAACACTTTGTTGATTATCTAACAAGCCGTTTGTTATAATACTTATGTTCATTGTAATTCTTTTAATTGATAATTCAACAAACAATTCTAAGGAAGGTGTGGGATAAACAACAATTACCCGTTTTTTGTTGTTTATTTTGAAAGGAAATTCACAATATGAAAAAATTGGATTTACGTGTCAAACGAACCAATAAGTACATTATTGAAGCTTTTATCCGCTTAGTGGAAGAAAAAGGCTTCGAGCAAGTGACTGTCCAAAATATCGCCGATGAAGCCATGATCAACCGTGCAACCTTTTATGCCCATTACAAAGACAAACAAGACTTGTATGAAAAGATATTTGACTTGGCTGTCGAATCATTTACCGCGATTCTTGATTTTGAAGATTTTGTTCAAGGCAATCGCATCAAAATCCGCAAAATCGAAGCGGCCATGACCGAACTTTTTTTACACATTCAAAACAATCGTTCCTTTTATTTGACGATCATGGATGCCTCTGCCATTGAGATCATCCGTAAAAAGTTGGGCCTGATTTTGACTGAACGTTACCAAGAGATCTTTTCAACGTTGAGAATCACCGAAGGAGACATTGAAGTGCCCTTAGACTTCATCATTGACTATATGACCTCGATATTTGTTGGTACCTTGCATTGGTGGCTAACGGCAGAAACAACGATGACACCCGACCATCTAGCAAAACTTGTCATCAAACTGGTGGCAAACGGCCACCTGACTGTCTTGGGGATTGAGATTGAGGAATAAAAAAAAGAAGCTGCGAATGTGCAGTTTCTTTTTTATTCCTCAATTAGTGATTCTTTGAACGCCATTTGATCGTGTCTTTCGTCTTGCGCTGTTTCGTTACTTTGATTCCTTTTGGAGCCACACGAATCGCATAATCTTCCTTTTTCACCACATCATAGACATGCTCTGCAACTTCCGTTACTTTTTCTTTTAGATTCAATTTAAATTTCATGTGTTTTCATCTCCCGAATGCTTTACTAATAGCCTATCGCAAATAAAAAAAATCTTCAACTTATTATAGCCCTTCATAAAAAAGGATTTTTAGGGTTTTCGTTCCTCTTTATTGGACAAGCGATTTAGACGCAACCAATGCTTCGTAATGCTGAACTGTTTTTCTAGGTTTAGAAGAAAATTTGTTGAACAAACGGAACGATCCTTTCTTCTCCCCTTCACCGTTCCCCATTTCTGGCAATACAGCATTATTGACATAGCTTTGGTTTGAAGGATGTTTGCAGAAACTTATCTTTTTCATATGCTCCTCGTTTCTTATCAAATGAGACTGAGTTTGATCGACAGATTGTCTCCAGTTAGACGCACTTATTTTCTATTTTCAATAAAAAAGTGTCAGTAGAAAATCCAACGATTTCCCACCAACACAAAATAGTGTAGTTTCCAACTACCACGAAGTTCGATTAATAAATTAAATAGTCAGAAGCACCAGCTTGCTTGATCTCGATCACTAGCTTATGAGGCAGGCAAATGCTCGTCTGTCCATTGCGATAGATCCAGCTGGTTTTGACAGCAATCTGGTCGGGACTATTGTCTTCACGAACTCGGATCGCGCCATCTTTGATCTCGACGATATTGTACTGACCTTCTGCTGGATAGTAGGTTTTTTCCATCGCATCGATTTCTTCTAAGTTAAAACGGTCAACCTCTTCTCCATTTATTCGCACGATTGCATACCGATCGCCGGTATCACTTTGAGCTTGTGCTTCAAATAGAAAAAGCGGTAAAAAAGAGCCGACAACTAACAGAATAAACAGCAGATAATCATAGGGCTTTAGAAGTTTTAAAAATGGCTGGATCGTCTTTTTCATCACATGTACGCCTTTCACGGTTCATTTACTGTTCCTTTTTAGAAGGTAATCGCTCTTCAAAAAAAGCAGTTAGATCGATGATCTCTTCCTCTGTGAAGGTTTCTTGCTCCCATTGGGCAAGGATTTGTTCTTGCAAAGTCAAATCCATTTCCCAAAAATGCTCGATCTTCTTGAAATGCTTTGAGTCAAAGGAACGAAACACCGGGTAGATCATCAAAAATTCTTCAAAGGTAAGATCCCAGTCCTCAGTATAATCTTTAACGACCCCTTCTGACAAGGCTTTTTCCGTTGGATCGCCATTTTCTTTGATTAAACCAGCTTCGTAAAAATGGCGATAGATGGCCTCTTTGGTGATCTCTGGATGAAATTTTTTACTGTGACGATAGGCTTCTTCAATCAATGACGGATAGATGATCTCCATTTTCCCCCTGCTTTCTGGACGGCGTCATAAGACGGCGTTAATTCTTTTCGATTGGGTGCTGTGCTTTGTATTCTGCTAAAGATACATGGTGGCTGCGCTTGAAGGTTCCTGTTGTCCCATCAAACGAAATCGCTGGGGATTTGACGCCATGGTGGGTCCGACGCTTATTCTTTTTTGCTTTTGATGTTTTTCTTGCAGGTACTGCCATGTCATTTCCAACTTTCTTTCACTTTTTCATTATGCACGCAGCTGCAATGCATTTTTTCGTTTGTTTCGTTTAAATTCATGAATGATTTTTAATGCGCGTTTCCTTGTTTTGATGTTCGGGCTCTTTAAACGTCGATACGCACTAGACAAGTCCGTTTTTTCCATGTTGACTCCTTTCTGTTACCAGCTTGCTTTTGTAACGCCGGGAATTTCTCCGAGGTGTGCATGCTTACGGAAATTGATCCGTGACATGCCGAATTTATTCATGTAGCCCCGAGGACGACCATCGATCATATCCCGTTTCTTCAAACGAGTCGGATTCGAATCCTTCGGTAGTTTGGCCAATGCTTGGGTATCTCCTTGCGCTTTTAATTCTTGACGCACTGCTCGGTATTGTTCGATCAGTTGTACTTGCTTGTTGTATTTTGCCATTTTTGATTTTTTTGCCATTCAGTTATTGTCCTTCCTATTTCTTGATTTCACGAAAAATCGCTCTGCGCCGCAACTTTGGTGAATATTTTTTTAATTCTAAACGTTCCGGCGTATTGCGCTGGTTCTTATTGGTCAAATAAAGTCTTTCCCCTGTCTCCACACATGCCAAAATAATATTGTTTCTCATAATAACCAGCTCCTTCCTCTTGCGTCACACCAAAAAAGATTAAAGTGTAACGATTACGTTTTGTATCATATCACACTCAAACATAGGAAGCAAGCAAAACTATTTCTTCTTTTTGTTATTTAACACGTGAAGAAAACGTCATATGAATTTGTTTTCAATCGTTGCTGTCATTGGCGGCAAGGTAACAGGAACCTGTAGCTTTTGATCGCGCAAAAAAACCACCTGATCTTTAAGGAATCACTGGTCGGGCTTTTCAAGCAGCCCATGTCGTGATCCTTTATCAGGTGATTTCTTTCGGTTAATTTACTGATTTGTTCTCATGTGATGCAAGCCATTCACTGATCGCCTGCAAGCGTTCTATCCGCAAGTTCGGCAAGCCATTGCGTGATAAACCATGCGAGGATTGAGGAAACAGTATCAGCTTCGTATCGACGCCTTTACGCTGCAACGCCATGTAAAACTGCTGTCCTTGTTCTTGCGGACATCGCAAATCATTTTCCCCATGGAGGACTAGCGTAGGTGTCTTGACTTGGCTGGCATAGGCCAAAGGCGACATCTTCCAAAGTCCTTCGGTCTCATCAAGTTCCCGCAACAATTGGAATTTGACGAAGGCAGGTCCAATGTCGCTCGTCCCATAAAAGCTGATCCAATTTGAGATCGAGCGTTGCGTAACTGCCGCACAAAAACGATCCGTATGACCAACGATCCAGTTGGTCATAAAGCCACCATAGCTGCCACCAGCTACATGGATCGTGTTCGTATCGATTTCTGGATGGTTTGCCACCACGGCATCAACCCCCAACAGCAAGTCTTGATAATCTTTATTGCCATAATCACCTAAAATCGATTTGACAAACGCCTGACCGTACCCTTGCCCGCCACGAGGGTTCAACAAGATGACCCCATAGCCGTTAGCGGCATGGACTTGCATCTCGTGGAAAAATGTTTCGCCGTAGCAGACTTGCGGACCGCCATGGATGTACAAAATTGCTGGATGACTTTCTTGTGTTTCGGTCGGGGGCAAATACCAGCCTTGAATTTGCCAACCATCTGCTCCTTCGTACCAAAACGCTTCGGGTTTACTGATCGCTAACTGTGACATAATTGCTTGGTTGGGATCGTATAGATCAGTTACTTCGCCACTTGCTAAGTCAATCAAGCCTAAGCGACTAGGGATCGTTGGCGTCGCATAAGCAACAGCAAGTTTGGCTTCCGAATAGATCGCCGCATCAAGGATATCCATTTTTTCATCAAGCAGTTTGGTCCATTCTCCTTGGATCGAGGCGCGGTACAATTGTAGCTTGCCATGCTCCGTTACGGGTACAAGGAATGTGTCATCCGTCAACCAGGTGATCGCTACGCCGCGATTTTTTTGTTGAAAATCACTGATGATCGCATTGCCAAAAGCGATGTCAAGATCTTGGGAAAGATTTTTGACCGCTTTTGTTTTTAAGTCGACCAAAAACAAATCATCCAAGGTCACAAAACCATAGGAAAGATCATTGCCTAATAGTAATAGCTGATCATTGTGCGCTGCAGCAAAAGTATACGTTCCTTCTGGCAGAATGTTTTCTAAACTTTCTGTCTTTTTCGTCTGACTATTTAGGAGACAAACCTTCGAGCCATAATCCCACTCGTCTTCTTCCTCTTTGTCAAAAGTGAAAAACAAAGTCTCTTGATCATCCGCTAAGCCAGAGAACACAAAGGGATACTTATGCTCAAAAATCAGTTCCGTTTCTTGTGTCGCGATCGTTTTTTTGATGATCGAATGTTTTTTTTCTTTTAAAAAGCCGACGCCATCCGCCAAATAATTGACTTTCGTAGTAGCTTTTACTTGTGGAAATTCCTTTTGCTTGTCCGTCTTTTCTTTGTCGTCTTGATTCTCTGAAACCGTCTCCTCTTGTGCCAGCTGGTAATAGATAGCCGTTGCGTCTTGCTTCCAAAAATAGTCGCCCAGACCTTTTTCAGTGACAAGTGCTTGGGGCTTGCCGCCGGACACCGACATCGTCCATAACGTACTTTCACCTTTCTTTGGATCGGTCGTCACAAAACTGAGCCATTGCTCATCTGGCGAGACCTTTAGACTGTTGTGGGTCGTCGCTTCGGTGCCCCACTCACGCCGTTGTTTGGTCTTTGCGTCAATACTATAAATCGCTGAATCATACGTGTTGGTCTCTGGGTTGACTACCGTTTCCAAGTAAAAAACCTGATTTTGCCCCACTGCAGGCTGCGCAATCGTTTTCAGTTCAAACAGTGTCTCATTCGTTATTTTTTTCATCCATTTCCCTCCAAATATACGTGTTTTCGTAGTAACTATCTACTAGTATATCAAAAGAAACGAATTTTTCTGCTTTTTTTAATAGTGAAATCCTCGCAAATTCGCAACTTCTTCAAAACCAGCCGACATCCCTGTCTGCCTTAAGATCTCCTGCCCATTTTCTAAAAGGGTCAAGGTGATTTCCGTACTGGCACTTTCGCGAATGATCCGATTCATTTGCCCAATAGAAGGTGCCCTCAAAGAATGCCCTTCTTTCGTCAAAACTTCGATCGTTAAGGACCATTGTTTTTGTTTGAGATGGATCACTAAACGGTCTTCCGTGCGTTTGACATCATGAATCTTTGCACCATGATAAGTAGCAAAACGATATTCTTGG
Source organism: Enterococcus sp. AZ149 (assembly GCF_051714285.1). Lineage (NCBI taxonomy): Bacteria > Bacillati > Bacillota > Bacilli > Lactobacillales > Enterococcaceae > Enterococcus > Enterococcus sp. AZ149. The sequence goes on along the minus strand of NZ_JBIORO010000001.1, from coordinate 916,587 downwards.
CTGCCGACTTGCAGAACACAAATCGTTCCCAAAAAAGCAAAACCAGCAAAGGGAATGTCGGCTGCGGAGAAAAAGAACCGAACATCTGGCGCATCAAAGCTGTTGCACTGAACCCAAATATAAGCTGCTGGAAAGGAGGTTCCCCAATCTTTTTCCAAATAACCGATCCCGTTCGTAAAATCGATTGGTTCTTCGTTCCAGTACAGCGTACCTTCTAAGGTATGACTCATGCTCAAGACCCCGTGATAACACTCCATAAATGACAGATACGAAAAAGGACCCATGATACTCGGCGCATAACGTGTCCGCTGAATCGGTTTGTGGTCGTTATACTTTACTGACCCTTGTACTTGAAGTTCGTTATTTTTTAAAGAGACTTGGATGCCTGCTTCACTAAAGATATTGTCACCAATCGTTACTTTACGCTCCTCTTCTGACACTTGAAAGTCAGTTTCTGGAAAGGAAAAGTAATGCGCACCCTCATGATTGATCACTTGAATGAATACTTCTTTGGTCCCGTCTTTTTGAATCGAAAAACCAGGAATAAAAGCATAGACTTCTTCACCGATTTGGTGTTTATGGTACCAGCCTTCAAAAAAAGCGGTCTGCTTGTCGTGGCCGTGAAAGAACTGATCTGTTGTCAACATCTTGATTTCCCTCCGTTTCTTTTTTAGTGTAGCATGAAGCAGAAAGATTCCTCAGGATAATGCTTTTTCTATGTAAAAAAAGCCAGAAACAAGCAAGACACTTGTTTCTGGCTTTGCTTATTGCTCTTTCATCACTCGACGGGTCCACCAGAGAAAAATAAGAAACCCTACAACTAACAGTGTCAAAAGTCCGCCGGTCATCCACGATGGATCCCCAATGTGATAAAATGCCATGGCTTTTTGCAGGCAACCAAGCAACACAAATACCCCCAGTAGAAAAACGATCGGATAAAAAGCTTTTTCTTTGAGTGATACAACAAAAACGATCGCCGCTACCAGCAAACTGCCAACCAATACTACATCAAATGGAAATGCGATCGTCAGGAGCCACCAGTTTGGGGTCAGCAGATTGATCAGCAGTGAAAGACCAATCCAGCCACTTACAACGAGCCACAGGGAGCCGAAACGAATCACTTTGCTTGTGCCCTTCTTTTGATAGATGGTTTTGCTGATGATCGCAAAAATCCCGATGATCGCTAACACAGTTACCAATCCTGTCAAAAGATAATCCAGAAGGTTAAGAACCAGTGGTCCTTGATTTGTAAAATCAGCTATAAATTTGATTCCCCAACTGATGCCAACCGCTAGATACGCCAATTTGAGGCGCTCTTTGAGATTACTCTTTGGCGTGTTTGCCAATAGTTCATCTGCCACCCCTTTCGGATCATTGCCAAAATAGTGTTGCGCCTCTTCCCCATGAGTTTGTGCTTCTAATAAATCCATTGCAATCGCGTATACCTGCTCTGTGACTTTATGCTCATCGTAAAAAAGGCTGGAAAGTAAGAGGTAGCCTCGAAAATCATCAAAAAATTGGCGATTTTTCTCATTGAATTGTTGCTCGATCAGATTGGTTTGCTTTCGCCAATAGGTCGTCTCTTGTTTATTTGCCATGTTTCCTCACTCCTTAAATAATCCTTCGACTTTCTTCATTAGGTTCGTCCATTGTTCTCTAAATTGTGCCAAATAGTCTATGCCTTTCGGGGTGATCGAGAAATACTTGCGATCAGGTCCTTCAGGTGACTTTTTCATCTCAGAGGTAATAAGTTCTTGTTTTTCCAACTTCTGCAGCAAAGGATAGATCGTGCCGCCAACGATCGTTTCAAAGCCTCTTTGCTTCAGTTCCTGTACCAGTTCATAACCATAAATCTCTTTTTGAGCAATCACTTGCAAAACACACCCTTCCAAAACCCCTTTTAGCAATTGCGTCTCTTTCACGATTTCCCTCCTTTGGTTCCCTTTATCTAGTTTGTTATACAAACTAGTGTTGTACCTAGTATACGTGTTTGCCACTAGTTTGTAAAGCATACTAGCAGTGGAAATAAAAACGGCCTTTTAAATAAGACCGTTTTTGACAAACCCGATGCTTTTTTCTAGATGACAATATCGATATCCTCGGGTAAGAGGCTCTTGTAAAAATATACTTTATTCCGCTTTGATTCTAAAACCATTAGAATAATTTTTTCGGTGCAGTCTTTCAATACCTGTTTAAATACTGCTTCCCCTTCAGTATTCTCAGTGGCTCCTTTTTCTTCATCGTATCCTCTACATGAGAGAAGTGCAAGATCAAAATGATAGGTTCTGAGCTGGTTGACTGCTGTAACTGAATTAACGGTAAACTTTTTGTTCGTTACCGTCCCGCCAACGATGGTCACCTCAGCAGCAGTATGTTCCGATAGTAGTGCGGCAGTTAGCACACTATTGGTTACCACTCGTAACCCATGAATTTTTTTCAGGTAAGGGATCAGGTGCAAAGCTGTGCTCGAACTGTCCACGAAAATGGTCATATCGTCCTCAATATACGTCACTGCACGTTCTGCAATTCTGCGTTTTTCTTCATCATTGACATAATTCCCCACTTTTGTCAGATAAGCCGCATCGACCTTCTCTGAATCGATCAGCACAGCACCACCTCGGGTACGTCTGATTTGTTCTTCGTTTTCCAGTTCAATCAGATCGCGTTTGACCGTAGCATCACTATAATGTAAGAATTCAACTAATTCCCCCAGAGAAGCAAATTTCGTTTCATTTAAATACATCATGATTTTCTGCTTACGCTCATCTTTTGCTTTCCCCATACATTAAACTCCTTTAAAAAAGAGATTCCCACCAATTTAATCCTGTACCAATCAATCATTTCATTTATTATCTCTGATAAAAACGTGCTTTGTCAACCGTATTCAGCAGGGTCAACTTATGGCGTACAACAGCTTTCACATCTTTTATTGGTTGTACATATACTTGATTTGGTTCATACATAGCAGGGTTTTCCGTCAATACTTTTCTGACTGAATCAAAAAATACGGATTTCAAATCAGAACTAAGATTTACTTTACATACGCCATATTTTACAGACTCTCGCACTTCATGATCTGGGTTTCCTGACCCACCATGCAATACAAATGGTAAAGCAATACGATCGTTCAACTTTTTCAACAAATCGATGTTCAACTTAGGGGTGATATTTTTTGGATACAACCCATGAGCCGTTCCAATTGCAATGGCAAGGGTGTCAATGCCGGTAGCACGTACAAAGTCTTCGGCTTGGTCGACATCTGTGTAAATAATTTCTGCAGCTCCCCCTTCTGCGGAACCGTTGTTCCCAATCGTACCAATTTCTGCTTCAACGCTGACACCAACCATATGTGCCAGTTCAACAACTTCTTTCGTGATTTTTTTATTTTCTTCGTAATCGGCTAATGATGCATCGATCATCACCGAGGTATAGCCATTACGGATCGCCCGCATGACATCGTAGATTGATCCCCCGTGATCCAAATGAATAACGACTGGTACCTTACTTTTTAATGCGTACTCTCGCACTGTCGCTATGAAACAATCTCCTAAGTATTCGATCTCATCAGGATGAATTTCTAAAATGACTGGTGCATCCTGTGCCTCAACTTCTTCCATGATTGCTTTTAACATATCAAAACTGCAAATATTAAATGCTGGAACAGCAAATTTATGTTCTTTTGCTACAGCAAGTAATTCTTTCATTGTCATTAACATTGTGACATTCCTCTTTTCTTTTGATTCGTTTCGCTTCAACTTATAAATAGTTTCTAAATCAGTTTTCCTTCATCGGTTGGTTGGCGTTCCATTTCAGTTCTAGATTTTTTCAAAAACCCTAACATCAATGCTGTAACCACCGTTCCAGAAACGATTGCCACGACATACATCAACGGATTGTTCAATACATTGGGAATCGGTAAGATCCAGATACCACCATGTGGAGCTAATGAAGTTACGCCGACACCCATTGATATTGCAGCAGCGGTTGCTGAACCTGCCATCAAACTAGGTATTACTCGTAATGGGTCAGCGACAGCAAATGGAATCGCACCTTCAGTAATATAAGATAATCCCAAAACCCAGCAAGACTGAGCAGAAGTTCGTTCTTCTTGAGTAAATTTTTGCTTAAACAAGATAGAAGCCAAGGCAATGCCTAGAGGAGGTGTCATCCCGGCAGCCATACAAGCCGCAATTGGTGCATTAACTCCTGCCGACATCAAACCAATACTAAAGGTTGAAATCGATTTATTGATGGGACCGCCCATATCAGCTGCCATCATAATGCCTATCAGTAAGCCGAATACCACACCACTCGTAGAACCAAGTCCATTAAGCCAATTCGTCAAAGCATCCAATACATAAGAGATTGGTTTATCAATGAAATAAAACATGGCAAAGCCAGTCACAGCAACTGAGATCAAAGGAACAATAATCAACTGATAGAGTGCCGCAAATGATTTTGCTACTGTTACTTTATTCGCTAAATAATCCGTAGCATACCCAGCGAGTAAACCACCAACCATCCCACCTAAAAAACCAGATCCTCCACTTGCCGCCATCGTTCCCGCAACCAAACCAGCGGCAAAGCCCGGTCTACCGGCAACGGAAGTGGCAATTCCTGCTGCAAGTGCAGGAACCATCAATGCAAAAGCCGTATTCCCACCAATCGTGCTTAAAACTTCGGCAATTTGATTGTATGATGGATCGCTAGGATCAGCTGCATTGATCCCAAAAGCAAAACTAAACGCAATTAAAATTCCACCAGCAATAACCAAAGGCAACATGTAATTAACGCCATTCATGAAATGATTATAAATGCCAGCTTTCTTTCCGGATTCGTTTGAAACATGCTCGGCTTGGGCAACCGTGGTCACTTCTACCCCATCAATTGCCTCTTGAATTACTTTTTCTGGTTCTCTGATTGCTCTTGCGGTTGACACTCTTTTAACTTTTTTTCCAGCAAATCGGTCGGTCTGTACTTCTTTGTCAACCGCTAAAATGACAACCTCTGCCTGTTGAATTTCTTCTGTACTCAAAATGTTTTCGACTTTTACTCCTTGTGTCTCGATTTTGATTGTATATCCCAATGATTTTGCCGTTTTTTCCAGTTTTTCAGCAGCCATATACGTATGCGCAATTCCAGTCGGACAAGCAGAAATACCGACAATTTTCATACAGGTTCCCTCTTTTCTGATTGATTTGATTGAATATTATTAATAATATCTGAGGCGTCTTTTGCCTTCTTTACTGCATTTCGAAATCCTTCGTGCATCAACAACCGTGCGAGATTGCTTAAGATGATTAAATGATCGTCAGTACTCTTTTCAGGTACTGCGATGACAAAAGAATAGGTGACAGCCGTTCCGTCAATTGCTTGATAATCAGTAATTTGACTCGACTTTACGAAGGCGATTGCGGGCCTTAGTACTGCCTTACTTTTTGCATGAGGAATACCAAAATGATCTTCAATCCCAGTAGAGGTTTGTTTCTCGCGACGAAATAAATCTTTTTTGTACTTCTTTATATTACTGATAACTCCTGAGGACTCGAATAAAACAGATGCTTGAGTAAACAATTCTTCTTTTGTCCGAATTTGCTCATCAAATAAAATGAATCGTTCATCAATCAGTTGACCGATATCCAATTTCAACACCTCCATTTTTTTGTAATCGTTTTCGAAAACTTGCCTAAACTATACCATCGTGAACTAAACAGTTCAATGCTATGAGCTATTTAATGCAAATAGACGAAAAAAAGTGGAATACGTTCATAAAAATGATCTATAAAAGTCAAAAAAAGAACAAAGAACGACAAATCATCGTCCATTGTTCTCTTATTTCGATTAATACCTAACCTATACTAAAAAAATTTTTAAAAGAAGAACCGTAAGTAAATCTCTACTTTTCTTCCATTCCCGATCTCTACACTTACAAGTCATTCTTTCGAATCAACTCTCATGTAATAAAACATATATCAACGTTTCACCCCACGTTGATAGGAATCATTGTACGCTTGAAAGGACTTATCGTGAAGTTTAGCCGCTGCATCTGCCAACCAGTTGACATTTCTGATCAACGCGCGGCCTTGTAAAACCAAATCCACTTGATTGGTTTGCAAAAGATATTCGCAAAGATCAGGATTATCCAATAAACCGACTGCTGCTACGGGAATATCGACCACTTGCTTGATGGCTGCAGCAAAGGGCACTTGGTAGCCATCATAGATCGGAATATTAGGCTTTTTATCCACCACACCGCCTGTGGAGCAGTCAAGACAATCAATGCCATCTGCTTGAAGCCATTGGGCTACTTGCTGCCAATCTTCCAACGAATTTTGGCGTCCTGGTTCTTCATAGTCTGTCAGTGACAAGCGCATCCACAATGCCCCAGAAAAGACCGCCCGAACTGCTTGTACCGTTTCTTTTACAAAGCGATACCGATTCTCTAAGGAACCACCATACTGGTCGGTGCGTTGATTGACGAATGGCGAAAGAAATTGGTCCATCAAGTAGCCATGAGCCCCATGAAGTTCGATCATCGCGACACCCGCATTAGCTGCTCGTTGGGCAGCCTGAACAAAACTGTCTTGCACCCGTTTGATCTCCGCCAGGGTCATTTCTGACGGTAACGGGTAGCGTTCGTTAAAGGCAACGGCACTTGGTGCCAAAGGATTGGTGGCATCAACTGCTTTTCGTCCTGCATGGCTTAGTTGGATGCCTACTTGCGCATTGAAACCATGCAGCAGTTCCACCAATTTCGTCAGTTCTGTTTGCTGTTCTTCATTCCATAACCCTAGATCATTGTTTGTGATTCGTCCGTCTGGTTCAACGGCAGTTGCTTCGATAATGATCAATCCGGCTTTGCTTAATGCTCGTGCCCCATAGTGAACAAAATGAAAGGGCTCCGCAACACCGTCTTCTTTTTTTACTTCATACATACACATCGGCGACATAACGACGCGGTTGGCCAATGTTAAATTCGCTAGCTTCACTGGTGACAATAGTTTGGACATGTTGACACTCCCTCAACGATTTTTCGCTTTGTATTTTTCTCTATATTCAGTATAAACAGCCCCTTCAAAAACACAAGCAATGACCCTTTTTCTCATTTTTAAAACAAAAAAATAGACGCATTCTGCTTGCTCCCATGACATTGGAACAATCAGCTGCCTCTTCCCACTATTATTATACCGCATCCAGAGTCAAAAAAATAGACTAGTATTTTTGGTGGATGCCCGTATAATTGAGTTACTTTGGAGAATGGATGTGAGTCTGAATGAACAACCTAAAGGCTGAAAAGAAGCATCTCGCAGACACGTACCAGCAATTGCTGACACGAAAGACAGTGCTGAACAGTTTCTTGACTGAAGGCAGAAAAAAAGATCGCCTTGCGATGCAAAGCATCGGCGAAGAGATTCGCTTAAACTTTGATAATTTTGCTGACCGTTTAGATACTTTTGCTGCCATCGAAAGTAAGAATCGTGAGATCGACCAAATGAACGCCGCTCTTCAATCTGCTGAACGTGAATTAGCTGCCATCGACCGTCTTCTGGATAGTCCCTACTTTGGTAAAATCTCCCTACAATTTGAAGATGAGGAAACGATAGAAGATTTTTACATTGGGATCAATGGTTTTGTTAATGAAAATAAGGAAGGGCTGATCTATGATTGGCGCTCCCCAATTGCCGAATTGTTCTATGCCAAACGCTTGGGTCCGGTCTCTTATCAAGTGAACAATCAGACGATTTCTGCCGTTCTTGAACAACGCCGTCAATTTATTATCGAAAAAGATCAATTGAAGCAAGCCTTTGATACCTCAGTGGCGATTCAAGATGACGTGTTACTGGCAGCCCTTGAAGCCAATAATAGCCGAAAAATGCAGGATATCACTGCTTCGATCCAACACGAACAAAACGTCATCATCCGTGACTTAGCGCATAAAAACCTACTGGTCAACGGTGTTGCTGGAAGCGGAAAAACTTCTGCTGTCATGCAGCGGATCGCCTTTTTGCTGTACCATTTTCGTGAAGAGATGACCGCAGAGAATGTCTTGATCCTCTCCCCGAATTCGCGGTTTATTGATTATATTTCGCAAGTGCTGCCTTCCCTCGGTGAAAAAAATCCATTGACGTTGACCATGCGGCAGTTTTGCCAAGCATTTCCTAGCGTTGACTTAGAATCGGAAGAGGCTTATTTTGACCGCATCCAGCAAGCACCCAGTGAAGCAATCGAACTTTTACGCAGTGCTGACTTCAGCCGCTTTCTTCAATCCTTGAGCAAACAGCTGCCAGAAGAACTTGTGCTTCAGTTTAAACCAATCAAAAGAAAAAACGTCGTCCTTTTTTCTGAAGAAACGATCGACACTTTCTTCCAAGAAACACCGAAACAGGCATCCTTGCGCGATCGCATCCAAGCTGTCAAAAAGAAATTGGCTTACGCTTGGGAGGAACGATTGCAAAAAAATGCCTTAGCAGCGAATGTTCACAACCAAGTTCGTTCTTTGACTGAAGATGAACAACGATCCCTTTTAGGGACAGTTTTAAAAGATGATTCAGAAAAAACGATTCAGAATGCAGCCCTTCGCCTCCTAAAGAAAAAATATGCAAAAGTTACGAAACAAATCAACGACCTTACGTGGTTTGATACGAAACAATTGTTAGCAGACAGTGCCGACTATTTTACTCATGGACAGATCACTTTGACGCAAACAACAGATAGTTTGGATTATACTGTTTGTCTATTGCTGATACGTCATTTGGTGGCCGAAAAACAACCTGTCCCTGCTTTGCGCTATCTCTTTATCGACGAAGTCCAAGATTATACGCCAGCACAACTGCAGTTTCTATTATGTCTTTTTCCTATGACCGCTTTCACCCTCGTGGGGGATCAGCAACAGGCGATTTTTACAAGTGCCATCACCGTATCAGAAATCCAAACGATATTTCAACAACAGGCGAAATCCCTCGAAACGTATCAGCTGACTACGAGTTATCGGTCTAGCGGTGTAATCACACGGTTATTTGCTCAAATGCTACCAAAAGAAACCAATTTAAACATCTCTGCCGTTCGACCAGCAGGAAAGTTGCCACAGTTTTATGCCAATCTGACTGACGTTGCCTTGGCAGACATAGTAAAGGAACTTAAGCAGCCAGTAACGATCATCACAAAAGATAGTCGATCCAGTGAAGAGCTTAAACAATTCTTCGATAAACAGGCCGTGTCATTTCATGGAACGGTTTTACCGATTCATCTTGCCAAAGGATTGGAATTTAAGCAGGTTCTTTTATATGATGTTTCAGCAGAAAATTATCATACCGATCAAGATCAGCGGATTCTCTATACGGCGATTTCTCGTGCAATGGAAGAACTGATGGTAACTTCAAAAACGACCTTTTCACCGTTTCTCACTATTTGATAGTAGAACGAGAAACCTCCTATTTTCTATAGAATCTTGATAAGATTTGAGAGAACCCTGTCTTGTCTCTCTGGTAAATCTCTCACCTAACCGATCAAGAACTGAAAATGCTATCGATCAAATAAAAAAGCATCAACGCGATTGCGTTGATGCTTTGCTTTTGATTTGATTAGCGATGGATGTAAGTATATCCAGATGCGCTCAATGTTGCAGTGTTTGGTCCACCAGGACTGTCAAAGCCCATTCCGCCTTGAGAGATCGTGATCGTATTGTTTGATGGGTTGTATGATTCAACATAGGCTACGTGACCATAAGTTGGATCAGCAGTCCAAACGCCACCAACTGATTGACCAGCGGCAAAGACTACAACAGCACCGGCTGCTGGTGTACCATTGACAGTGTACCCATCAGCTGCAGCTGACGCACCCCATTGGGCCCCGTTACCCCAGTAAGTACCTACCCAAGGAGCACGGTTTTTCACGTACCAAGTACATTGACCCCAAGCATACATGTTCCCTGAGCTTGAATGATCTTTTCCGCCGCCTGTAGAAGTACTTCCGGTAGAATCATTGTTTGATGAAGAGTTTGAACCTGAGTTACTTGAACTTGAATTGCTTGAACCAGTGTTCGAAGAGCTTGTGTTCGATGAACTTGAGCTGTTAGAACTGCTAGTATTGCTTGAACTTGAGCTTGTGTTGCTTGAAGAACTACTTGTTGCTGTTTCAGTAGAAGCAACTGTATTTTCTGTCGTGCTCTCTGTTGATTGGGCAGCAGCTTCTTCTTGTGCTTCTTTCAAAGCAGCAGCTTGTCTTTCTTCTTCTGCTTTTTGAGCAGCAGCAGCTTCTTGTTGTTCTTTCAAGATACGGGCTTTTTCAGCTTCCGCTTCTTGTTTTTTCTTGTTCAATGCATCTTTGTCTTTTTCAGCAGTTGCTTGTTCTGCTGCTAAGTTTGCTTTCAAGACATTTAAATCAGCTTGTTTTGCTGCAATGGCATCTTTTTGTTGGCTAAGTTCTGCTTGGTTTGCAGCAACTTCTTGGATCTTGCTTTCGTTTTCTTTGACTTTGTCTTCAACATCTTGTTTGTCTTGTTTTTGTTGTTCAACTAAATCATTGTTTGCATTGACGATCGTTGTCATCGCTTGTACGCGACCGATAACATCCGTTAAAGAATCTGCTTCTAAAACAGCATCAATGAAATTGGTGCTTTGACCGTTAACTTGTACATCACGGGCTTGCTTTTGAATTGCTTCTTCACGTTTGGCAATACGCAATTTCAATGTTGCGATTTTGTCTTGCAATTTCTCAGCTTCTTGACCTAACTCAACTTGTTTTGCTTCTAATGAAGCAACTTTTGCACTCACTGTTTCAATTTCTGCTTCTAGAGAATCGATCTGTGATTGGGCGTCAGCTTGCTGACCTTTAAGAGAATTGATTTTTTGGTCTTGCTGCTCGATTTGATCATCAATGGAATCTGCAAATGCTAATGCAGGTGCTGCAACTGCGGTTAATGTTAGTGAACACACCATTAATGCTGATAACAAACTATTCTTCACTCGTTTTTCCTCCGACTAGCTGGTTGATTTGACAGATGAACTGCCTTTATAAAAACTTAATTTTGTCTAAGAAAGTTTAATGTTCGATTTAACGACAAATGAATTCTACCATAATGATATGACACACAGATAAAGGAAATGTTACAAAAATGTTTCAATCTAACACTTCCTTTATCTCAGCGATAAATAACAGAACAATTAAAGACCGTTAAATCAATGTTTCTGAATAAAACACCGCGTTTTCTTTTCATTTTCAAAAAATGATGTTCTTTCTATTTTAGTTATTTTTATCACATAAAAGCACCTAAATAAGAGCACTTATAGTTTTTTCGGAATTATCTTAACAAGAAAAACTATGAAAACAAGAAATCTTTCAAAAAAAGACCCTTTATGTGACAAGATTCCTTTTCCTTCCTATAATAAATAAAACAAGCGAGGAGGGAATCGCGATTCGTACACACAAAAAATGGTTTTGGCCATTGGCACTTCTTACACTTTTTGTCACCTGTTTCCTGTTATTCTTTCAATTTCGTAAGGTGCATGAAGCCGATACACCTTTGCAACAGGCAAGCAACAGTGAGTTTTGGCTCTTAAGTGATATTCATTTTCTTTCCTCCACGCTTCATGATAATGGCGAAGCCTTTCAGACCTTCACGCAAGGAGCTGCTGGCAAAGAGATGATGTATCAAGAACAATCAATCGAGGCCTTCACCGCTCAAGCCTTAAAGGAGAAACCAACGGGAATTATTTTGACCGGTGATATGACGCTCAATGGCGAGAAAGCAAGTGCTCAAGAGTTGGCAAGATTGCTTGAACCATTGCAAGAAGCTGGCATTATGGTTTTAGCATTACCTGGCAACCACGAGATTTACAATGGTTGGGCGCGAGCATTTCAAGGTGAAAAGGAATACTATGCCGATCAAATCAGTCCTGAGGATTTTCAAACGATTTTTGCTGAAGGTTACGAAAAAGCCAACAGTATCGACAAGTCTTCCCTTAGCTACAGCATTCAGTTAAATGACAAGTATCGCCTCTTTTTACTAGATTCATGTATCTACGATTCTGAGGTTAATTGGGATGATCCTACAACGAATGGTGAGTTGAAACCAGCTACTCTAACCTGGTTGGAGGAGCAATTAACCCTGACAAAAGAAGCAGAGCAAGTACCACTGGTCTTTTTACATCATAACTTGTTTGGTCATAATAAATTGTTACAAGACGGTTATGTTCTCGATAATGCCTCCGAAACTGTCGCTTTGTTGGACCGTTTCAACGTGCCAGCCGTTTTCTCTGGTCATATCCACATTCAAGACATTAACGAAGGGAATGATTCGCTTTATGAAGCAGTCACTGGGTCTTATTCAACAGCAGAATTAGGCTACGGCGTCCTTTCTCTTTCTGACAAGGAAATCGACTATGAAGCTCGTCAAATTGATCTAGATGCTTGGGCGGCTGAAACGAAGCAAACTGATGAACAGTTACTGGACTATCAAAACTACCAGAAAAGTATTTTTGAAAATGACACCGACCAACTGGTCCGCGACCAATTGTCCGCCGTGTCTGAACTGTCAGAAGCCCAGATCACACAACTTTGCACGTTTGTCACGAAGCTGAACACGGCCCTTTTTACTGGCAATGATACTTACTCAGTCGAGGAAATAGCTGCCATCAAAGACTCCGAGGAGTATCAGTGGTTAGCGACCTATTCTTACTTTTTGAAGCAATATGTCGATTCAATGCTCGACGATCAAACCGATGATCGCAAGCTGACGATCCCCCTCAAAGCAGAATAAAGCCAAAAAGTGTCTTCTTCCTTTCTTTTAGGAAAAAGACACTTTTTCTTTTCTAATGAACGATAGCCCTCTCGTTTGGGTAAACGAGAAGGCTATCTGACGAGTCAATATTTATTCTTTGAAAGTGCAGCATACTATTACTACTATTATTTATTTCTCATTTAAACGATACAATCCCTAACCTCTATTGTATCCTTGTAACTCTGAAGTTACGCCAGGTTTGAATAAATTTCTTCAAAACAAGTAACGTGTGGTACAAAAATATTTGTCGCTTATTAATAACTATACCACGAGACAGAGTGCAAATGGAAGAAAACGTACTTATTCTTAAACATTACTTAAACAAAAAGCTTTATTTTCATACAGTGTTGCCCTTTAAGAATTTTACGTGAAGCGATCAACCTTCCTGTCATGCATATCTGCTAACCATTCCTATACGGGAATTCCTTTTATTCAATAGGCAAGTCGTGCTGTTTTAAAAAAGATAATTTATCCCAGTAGCCTCTTTGAAATAAAATTTTATCATTTACTATTTGAAAAAAACCGCAGCCTCTCAAACCTAATGGGTCACGCCACTCTAAAATTGCCCATTGTCCATCTTCGAAAATGTTCTCAACGATACAAACCATTTTTGCGTTAGAAAAATCTTGCTCAAACATCTGCTTTATCGCTTCTTTCCCAATAACTGGCTCATTGGCAACCTGATGGTTTATTGCATTGTCATCATATAATTCTGAAATACATTCTACATCTGCTTGATTAAACGCATCAACCCATTGGCAAAGTATTTCTTTTGGCTTCATATAAATCCCCCTCGAAATGTAATCATCTTTGTTCCAATCGCAATAAAAAAGCAGCTAATTTGTATCAATATATTCTACTTTTACAATTCATTCAAGACAATATCGATGAAACGAATAAGAATTATCGATCTTTCACATCGATTACTCTTGTATAAGTACGGGGGACCATACATTGAATCGTGGCATTTTCCACTGTACCTGTTTCTTTATTCTATTCAAATGAGACATGCCATTTGAATCACTAGCGATCATTGATTTTATTGGTAGCGATGCTACTAAACCTGTTCAATCACTTTATTAATTTATTGAATACGGTATACAGCCCCTCTTTCTTTTTATACGCTTATCATCGAATGAGAAATCATAGGTAAGTAAACCGCGACGCTTAGGGCTAGTTGAATAGTGAAATCAAAGATGTACTATTTACCATGTCAGGTCCTCAAAACCTGCAACTATTCTCTTGTAGCAGATCATCAACACCCGATCCATTTCAATATTTATATAAAATAAAACAAAAAAAGCGAGAACCCAATGGATTCTCGCTTGTTAACGTCAATTAACCTTTAACGATGTTTGTTGCTTGTAAGCCACGTTGGCCTTCTTCAACGTCGAAAGTCACTGCTTGACCTTCTTCTAAAGTTTTGAAGCCGTCGCCTTGGATAGCTGAGAAGTGAGCAAATACATCATTGCCGTCTTCACCTGTAATAAATCCAAAACCTTTATCTGCATTAAACCATTTTACTGTACCGTTATTCATAAACGTATACCTCCATATTACACATCGACTGTGTTTATTTGTTTGTAATAGAAAATGATGTGTAATTGAAGTGTGTATCAATAGAAAAGATAAACAAGTATTAACATATCAGAACTTTACCTATTCATCATAGCATGGTTAAAATAAAATAGCAAATAAAGTTGGCTTTTTTTCTTGATAAAAAGCTAAATTGTTAAGAAACCTTATGATTAAGCCTAGCAATTGCTTTATCTGGAAGAATCAAAAATCAAAGAGTTGCGCCGTTTGAAGCAATTACTTTTTTGTACCAATCAAATGACGCTTTCTTGATGCGTTTCTTTGTGCCATTGCCTTCATCGTCTTGGTCAACATAGATAAAGCCATAACGTTTCGACATTTGTGAGGTTGAGGCACTAATGATATCGATACAGCCCCATGCCGTATAGCCAAAGACCTCGACGCCATCATGCAACGCTTCATTGATTTGTTCAATATGCTGACGCAGATAGTCGATTCGATAAAAATCATCGATGGTGCCATCTTCGTTTACGACATCTTCTGCTCCCAAACCGTTTTCGGCAATAAACAAAGGTTTTTGGTAGCGGTCATAGAGTTGATTCAATGCTGTTCGCAACCCTTTGGGATCGATCTGCCAGCCCCATTTACTGCTTGGCAAATAGGGATTTTTAATCCCACCAGTGATCAGATTCCCGACAGCACTTTCCAAGCGTTCTGGATGCGCGCTGACTGCGCTGGACATATAGTAACTAAAGGAAACAAAATCAACAGGGTTTTCTCGGATGATTTCTAAGTCTCCTGGTTCGATCACCAATTCCACTCCTTTTTCTTCAAACATGCGGTTGGCATATGCTGGATAATAGCCTCTTGCCTGCACATCACTGAAAAAGAGTGAGGTACGTTGACTTTCAACTGTTTTTTGGACATCGTCTGGATCACAGCTGTACGGCGTTAATAATTGATAGCTGATCATGCAGCCGACCTTGGCATCGGGAATCAATCGATGGCAATAGTCAGTCACGATTGCGCTGGCGACAAATTGATGGTGCGCCCCTTGGTACTTGTCTTGTTCAATATTAGGATGACCTTCTTCAATGATCCCGACACTAACATATGGATGGTGTTTGACACAATTGATTTCATTAAAAGTCACCCAGTATTTGACTTTCTTTTGGTATCGCTCAATCACCGTCTTGGCAAAACGGACGTAAAAGTCGATCACTTGCCGGTTTGGCCATCCTCCATACTCAGTCACTAAATACAAAGGCATCTCATAATGGGATAGTGATACCACTGGTTCGATCCCATACTTCAAACACTCATCAAAGACTGCGTCGTAAAATGCCAATCCAGCTTCGTTTGGCTCTACCTCATCCCCCTTTGGAAAGATCCGTGTCCAGGCAATTGACATCCGATAGGCTTTGAAGCCCATCTCAGCAAATAAACGAATATCTTCTTTAAAGTGATGATAAAAATCGATTCCCTGTCTTTTCGGATAGTATTTCGTGCTGTTTGGATCCTGTGCTTCTGCAACTTGCTGATGAGTCATCATATGCCATTGGTCAGTCCATCGTTCTTTCGGCATTGAGGAATCGAATAGATAGACATCAGAAACCGACAAGCCTTTTCCATCGATTCCAGAACCTCCTTCAACTTGGTTGGCAGCTGTTGCTCCTCCCCAGAGGAAATCTTTTGGAAAATAACTTTTCATTTTACTTGCCGCCTTTCAAAAATGATTCGTACGCCAACGCTTCCCCATTCGTGGCAATCACTTGCTGATAATACGCAAAACTAGCTTTTTTCTTGCGGGAAAGATCTCCGCTACCATCATTTTGCTTATCAACATAGATAAAGCCGTATCGTTTTTCCATCTCTCCTGTCCCCGCAGAAACGATATCGATCGGTCCCCACCATGTATAGCCTAGAATCGTTGCGCCATCTTTGATCGATTCCGCCATTGCTTCTACATGGTCTTTCAAATAGGCCATCCGTTCTTCATCGACGATCGATCCATCTTCATTGACAACATCCTTTAAACCAATTCCATTTTCAACGATAAATAATGGTTTTTGATAGCGATCAGTCAATTCGCTGCAAACATAGCGTAATGCCAGCGGATCGATCGGCCATCCCCAAGCAGTTTCTTTTAGGTAAGGATTCTTTTTCCCTAGTAATCCGCCAGTATTGCCTAAAATTTTCATGCCTGCTTCATGCAATGAGCTGCGGTAAAAACTAAAGCCTAAATAATCGCAGGTCCCCGCTTTAATGATCGCTAGATCTTCTTCTGTAATGTCCAGCAACAGATGATTATCCTTCACGATGCGGTCGAAGTATTCCGGATAGGCTCCTCGCAATTGCACATCACTATAGAACAAGGAACGACGGCGCAGTTGATACGATTCAAAAACATCTTGCGGGTTGCACGTCGCAGGGTAAATCGGGCTCAGTGACAGCATACAGCCAATCTGATTGTTTTCATCTACTGCCTTCCCATCCAGAACTGCTTTGGCACTTGCAACAAACATATTATGACTTGCTTGATAAAGTGCCTGTAATTTTTCTTCTTCAGTCTCGAAAGAAAACACATCGATACCTGCTGCGAGTAACGGGATCGTATGGGTATGGTTGATTTCATTGAAAGTCATCCAATATTTCACTTTCCCTTTGTAGCGTGCAAAAACCACTTTTGTATACCGATCAAAAAAATCGATCAGTGCACGATTTTGCCAACCACCATATTTCGTCACCAAATGCAGTGGCGTCTCAAAATGAGCTAATGTAACAACTGGTTGGATCCCTTTTTCATTCAAGGCATCAAATAAATCATCATAAAATTGTAAACCTGCTTCATTGGGTTCCGTCTCATCCCCATTCGGAAAAATGCGACTCCAAGCAATTGAGGTACGCAAACACTTCAAGCCCATTTCCGCAAACAGTTCAATGTCTTCTGGGTACCGATGATAAAAGTCGATGGCTTCATGGCTCGGATAAAAGTTATCCTCTTCAAGCTGCAGTGAAACTTGCTCAATACGTTTTTCACCAACTGGTAAAATATCTGCTACACTTAATCCTTTTCCTCCTTCCAAATAAGCTCCTTCGGCTTGATTTGCGGCGATCGCGCCGCCCCATAGGAAATTTTTTGGAAATACACTCATGAAATCGCTCCTTTTAATAAATCATTTGCTACCAATGCGGTAACGTCTTTTTTCGCTTGATCCACAACTGTCAATGCATCTTCTTTGATCACACTGGTAAAGACCAACATGGTTGTCGGATCATATCCTTTTTCAATAATTTTTGCTAAGTCAAAGGTGCCAATTTTTTGCCCCTTCACGACTTGATCCCCTTGTTTCACCGAAATCTCAAACACGCCTTTTGCTAAATCAACCGTGTCTAAGCCGATATGAACCAACACTTCCGTCCCAGCAGCTGATTGGATCCCAAAAGCATGTCCAGTTGGAAACACTGTCACAACCGTACCAGTAAGTGGCGCATAAATATCGCCGGCTGATGGATAAACGGCTAATCCATCTCCCATTGCTCGAGAAGAAAATACTTCATCTTTGACATCATCAAGCGTGATCGCTTCACCAGCAACTGGTGTCATCACTTGCAGCCCTGCACCTTCTTCTAAAACAGGTTCTAGCGTTTCTTCAAATCCTAATACATAGGTCAAAATAGCAGTACCGAAGAACGCAAAGGCAATGCCGATCAAATAGTACACAAAGGTGTCCCCAAAGAAAGCTGGCAATGTCGTCAATGCTGGAAAAACATAGACGATGGCCTTGGTTTGCATCATGCCCATAAACGCACCCGCAATGGCACCAACGATGGTTTGAGCAATCAACGGCTTTTTAAATTTTACCGAAAGTCCATAGACGATGGGTTCTGTAATTCCTCCAAGCAATGCTGGAAGCAAGGAAGATAGCGCCAGACCTTTGGTTTCTTTTCTGCGAGAGCGTAAAAATACACCTAAAGCAACCCCAGCACTCGCAAATGTTGCTGCTGCGATCATCGGGCGCAGCGTATCATAGCCATATACCGCTAGGTTATTGACCATGATCGGTACAACTCCCCAATGGATCCCGATCATTACTAAGAATGTCCAACCGCCACCGATCAACAAGCCAGCCAACAGCCCACTCTTATCGCTGATAAAGTTCATGGCATTGCCTAAACCGTCCCCAAGCATTACACCGACCGGTCCAATGATCAAAACGGTCAGAGGCACCATGATCAAAAGAGCCACTAGCGATAGAGCAAAAATCTCGATACTCTTAGGAATGATCCGTTTGAGTAGGCGTTCCAAGTGCGAGTAGATATAGATCGAAACGATCGCTGGAATCACGGTACCCGAATACCCCATCAGCACAGCTGGGATGCCAAAGAAATCAACCGTCACACCGTTTTCCGTCACCATTGCTGTAAAATTCGGCTCCAGCAACGCCCCAACGATTGCTAAAGCAATAAACATATTGACTTTGAAAATCCGCGCTGCACTGATCGCTAAAAATAAAGGCAAGAAATAAAAGACACTATTGCCAGCAGCAGCTAATATTTTATAGGTGCTTCCTTCTGCGTCCATCAAATGATAGGTCGTAAAAACAACTAGTAAAGCTTTCAACATCCCTGCCCCTGCAAGCGCAACAATGATTGGATTAAAGATCGCAGACAATACATTGAAGAATCGGATAAATACATTGCCTTGTTTTTCTGTTGATTCTTCGGCATCTCCATCACTTTCCAAAGCGTTTTGGATCGAATACTTGCTCATGATCGTTTGAAAAACATCTGCCACATGATTCCCGATCACGACTTGAAACTGGCCATTTCCTTCAATGACTGACAATACCCCATCAAGCTGCTGAATTTTGTTCTTATTTTTTCGTGCCAACTCGACATCTTTCAACTTAAAACGCAATCTAGTGATGCAATGATACAGGCTAACGATATTTTGTTCCCCACCGACCTGTGCTATAATTTCACTAGCAAGTTTTGAATAATCTTTTGCCAAATGACTCACTCCCGTGTTTGATTTATAAAGCGCTTTATGGCGTTACTATAGCAGATTTTTTTCTCTCACCTGCGAAAGTTCGCAATTTGGAAACTGCTTACAAGAAAGGAAAGAAAATGGGCCTCTTAATCATTCGTTTATTGAATCTTTTAAATAATGCACCCACTGATTCCACCAACTACTATATCGGTTTGACCATGATCAACTATTACGATCAGATCCAAACTCTAAGTATTGGTGAATTCGCCGCTCTTTGCCATGTGTCAAAGTCAACCGTTTCAAAATTCGCCCGTACCTTAGGCTTTGATGACTATGGTGATTTAAAAGACAACGCAGCTTTCATCGAGAACCGCTTCAACAATCCGCTAAATTATCGCTCGAATATTTTGTCTGCTTTGGAGCAAGAAGGCGTAGACTCCTATTTTGACGCAGTGATACAAGACATCGATTATCTGCGGCATCATCTTGATCTGCCAGCCATCGAACGGGTCGCACAAGCAATTGTTTCGCATAAAAATGTCTTTGCTTTTGGAATATTATTCTCAGAATCGGCTGCTATTGATTTCCAGATCAAACTAGCTTACAACGGCAAGTTCATTCGGACCTTCCAAGACGATCTCGTACAGGAAGAAATCATCAAATCTGCCGATGAAGAATCGCTTTTTATTATTTTTACCAATTCCGGTGACTACCTGACCAAGCAACAAATTCGAAATGGAACGCCTCGAAAAGATTTCTTTGATCGAACCAAAGCCAAAGTCATTGTGATCACCGCCAACCCACAGATCTCGGAACTTCCCTTTGTCCAAGAAGCAATCATCTTCCCTCATCAAACCCATTTCCAAACCCATGCCTTTATGTATCAGTTCATCATGGATTTGATCGTATCGAAGTTCAAGCAGTTGACTGATCGAAAGCGAATGTAGTAATGACCCTCCATTATAGAAGAAGTGCATTTCCTCCATAATGGAGGGTTCTTTGTGAATGAGATGTCTCATTCATTCGTAAGCGTCACGCATTTATTCCTAGTTTCTTTGAAATTTTTTTAATCCTAGGCTGATATTTATTAAATTTCTCCTCATTTATGTTTTTTGTTTCACAAACTTCACTTCGGTATGGTATAATCATTTTGTTTTTAAGAAAACTATGGGAATACAAAGGAGAAGGAAACATGAAAAAAACTAAAATCACTTTAATCGCTGCATCATTGCTTATGGGAGGCACTCTTTTAGCTGCATGTAGTTCAGATAACGACACAGCTGCAAGCTCATCATCAACAGCAGCTTCAACTGCTGCATCAACTGAATCATCAGATGATGTTGTTTCAACTGCTTCTATCAGTGACCAAACTTCAGTCATTGAAAAAGCATTGGGTGCAGATGGTAACTGGATCGTTGCTGTAACTGCTGACATGACATTTGATAACGATGTAACCGTTGATGGCGAATTCCATGATAAAGGCGATGACTCAGCTGATATCTACCGTAAATTTGCATTGTACTCACAAGATGAAGACCGCAACGTAACAGCTGAGTACACAGTAACTGTTCCTAAATTGATCGTTAACTCAGAAAACTTCAACATCGTTCACGGTGTAATCAAAGGTGACGTTGAAGTGAATGCAAACGGCTTTGTATTGAACGGTGCAAAAGTTGAAGGTAACGTAACATTCACTTCAAAAGAATTCCAAGATTCAGCAACACTTGACGAAGATGGCGCTTCTGTAACAGGCGACGTAACAGTTAGCGAATAATCTTTCACTGGATTTCTGTGAAATAGATGAAGAAAAAACGAGGTTGACAAGTTGATCATTGATCCTTGTCAACTTTTTTTTGTTTTTTTATAAACAATTGCATCCGCTCTCATTACTAACATTGTGTAAGTAAGAACAAAGCACAAGAAAAAAACTGGCTTGCTTACGCAAAACCAGCTTCTTCTTTAGGCGCTTATTCTTCAATAACTGCCCACTTGTAATCGTATTGCGCACCGGCACCGTGAGAAACGACCCCTTTTACTTTTGGTGCACGTAAATGAGCTTCAACGTTTTGGTACACAGGGATAACCCCTTGTTGATCCATGATGATTTTCTCTGCATCCAACAAATCTTGCCAGCGGGCATCTGGATTGCCAGCATTTGTCGTGGCAGATGATTTCACTGCTGCATCGTACTCATCGCTTGTCCAACGACCTCGGTTGTATGAATTATCGGTTACAAATAGATCTGTAAAACTGCTGGCATCCGCATAGTCAGCACCCCAGCCACCCATAACGACATCAAAATCACCTGAGTTTGAACGATCAAGGCGAACGGAGAAAGGTACTGGACTTAGGCTAACTTTCACCCCATCAAGCGTATCTTGAATCGCACTTTGAATATATTCAATGGCTTTTTTGGTTGAGTCTGTGTCAGAGGCCAAAATTTCAAAACTTAAAGAATCGATTCCCAAAGCCTCTTTGGCTTTTTCCCAATGTTCTTTGGCTTTTTCTTGATCGTATTCAATGACACTTTCCGCTTCATCGACAAAATCAGTATTATCAGTTGGGTTAAAGGTCATTCCTTTTGGTATCAATCCTGTGGAAGCCAATGAACCATCACCTAAAATCGATGTCACTAATGCATCACGATCGATGGCATAAGAGATTGCTTTACGCAGATCCTCATTGCGAAATGGCGAATCTTCTTCTCGCTGATTCAACTCGATATAGGAAGTACGGGCTAATGGTTCTGACACAAACGCTTCATCATTGGCCATTTGCTGCGCCAATTCTCCTGTTAAGATGACGTCGTCCGCTTGCCCATCCTGGAATAGATTCAAAGAGGTCGATGATTCTTTTACGACACTGACATTGATCGTATCAAGTTTCACCGTATCTTTATCCCAATATTGGTCGTTCTTTTCATATGACCATTCTGTATCGGTTCCTGGACCATCAAAGCCAGCTAACACAAACGGTCCATTGTAAACGGCATTGTCGCTTGTTGAAGCATATTGATCGCCGTTGTCTTCTACGACTGCTTGGCTTTGTGGGAAGAAGGATGGAAATGCCAATAAGTATTGGAAGTATGGCGTAGGTGTCGTCAGCGTGATTTCTAATTCATAGTCGCTGACTGCTTTGATCCCCAATTCTGAGGCATCTTTTTCACCTGCTGTTATCGCTTCGGCATTGGTTACGGGCGCAAATAAGTACGCATATTCAGAACCTGTTTCCGCACTTACGGTGCGTTGCCAGCCAAAGACATAATCCGCTGCTGTTACTGGTTCTCCATTTGACCATTTGGCATCTTCACGTAATTTCAATTTATAGGTCAGACCATCTTCACTGACTTCCGCTAATTCGGCGGCACCTGCTGGTTCGGGCTTACTATCAGCATCTAAGCGGTACAACCCTTCATACACATTATTTAAAGCACTGAAACTGATCGTATCGGTGGCTAAGGATAGATCAGCACTAGGCATTTCTTGTTGAACCACAACATTAAAAATTTGTTCGGCAGCTGCTGTCCCACTACCACTTGAACTTTCACCTGTACTTGATGTCCCTCCTGTTGAGCAACCTGCTAATACGATTCCACAAACAGCGATGACACCATATCCCCATTTTTTCTTCATCTTACCTACCCCTTATGAAAATCCAAAATTTTCAGAATTATTACAAAACTCTGAATGTAAATAAGATTTTAATAAATATTAATTATAAAAGCAAGCTATTTTTCTCATTTTATTATTATTTATTTTTTATGTTAACACTGCATGTTATTATTTATGACACAAAAACAAAAAACACAAAGCGAAAGAGATCGCGCTTTGCGTTTTTTTATCTTTGGATAGAAAAGTGGATTACTCCATTTTATAGCTTTGACGCGTCACTTTCCCCTCTCGTACCGCAGCGATAATAGTTGGAATAGCCCCAATCGCCGTAAAGAGATAGACCAGACCTAAGTTCCCGTAATATTGACTCGCTTCCAAATACCCTTCACGAATCAAATCAGGTAAAATACGGAAAGCGTAGAAGACATCAACGTCTGTGTAATAATTCGCTACACTGATCGACCAGTCGATACGATTCCCGACATAGACCATAATGATCATGACGATGATACTACTAATAATACCTTTTGTACTGAGTTTTCCACCTAATAATTCATACCCTTTGATGGCACAGATCGCCATTGCGATTCCAGACAATGCAGCTACATATCCCAGTTGTCCTAATAAAATAATTGCGCCGGCACCAATCAGTGAACCAAGAAACGCGCCCACTGTTCCAGCTAGCCAATTTTCTTTTTTCTGCCCTTTTTCCCGTTCTTGTGCAAGGACCGCTTCTTGTTGTTTCTTAAAGCAAGCTTCACACGCAATGACGGGAGTGCCGCTAATAGCATACAGCGAAACCGGCTCAGTGATCGTTCCGCAGAAGGTACAAGCATTTTGGTAAGCTTTCGTCTTCAAGAAATTCGTCAATTGGTCCAACGCAGTACGGATCTTGTCCACAGTTTTCCCTGCAGTCATCGCTCCGCGTAATGTATAGGCAACTTGATATCCTTGGATCACACAGTCGGTGATCTCTTTTGACTCACTTAAAACTTCTTTGACTTCTTCTTGGTTCGGAAGTTCCCCCTCTTTGCTAAGGGAAAAATGAGCCACAAGAGAATAACTATTGTTATTCTCTTGAACTAAAAAAAGTTTATAACTATGATACGTTCCATAAATCACCCCGGTGGAAGTATCAACTGAGAGCCCCAACGGCTCGGCAAATTTGGTCAATGTCTTCTCGATCTTCTTATTCATTTTTCTCCTTCTTTCCAACAAACACTTACCTTTTTAGGTATAGCTAAAAGTTTAAGGAGAGTAGAAATGAAAGTCAATCAATTTGTTCAAAAAACCTAGTTTTTTTATTTATTCTGTGACAAATCGCCGCAATGCATCAGCAACCCCATGGTCTGTATTGCTAGCCGTCACAAAATCAGCTTTTGCTTTGACCAAATCGGGCGCATTCTCCATCGCAACACCGATACCGGCTGAAGCAATCATTGGCAGGTCATTAAAATTATCGCCGATCGCTAAGGTTTGCGCCAGCGGCACTTGGAAATAGGCCGCTAATTCATTTAGCGCCTTATCTTTTCCCACAGCTTGATGAGTGACTTCCAAATAATTCTCTTTGGATAAATAAAAGGCGCTTTCTAATAAGTCAGCGTTCTGGCAGGCAGCATGAAGCGCTTGGATTTCTGCCGTTGTGCCGATCAAAAGAAACTTATGTACCTCAAAAGCTTCTTGTGCCAACAGTTGTTCCAATGAAGTTTCCAAAGGGGTCTCTTTGGTAATCGCCGCTTCTGCCTGTGCCCACTGATCCACTCTTTCGCAATACCACTGATCACCAGAGTAGACATTGATGGAAACGGCAGGAAAATCAGCTTTGATGCGAGCAACCAAAGTCTTTGCTTCTGCTTTTTTGACCTCATGACTAAATATTGGTACAAGCGTACCCGTATGATCGTACCGTCCAATCAGGGCACCGTTGTAGCAAGCCAAGGGCCAGTCTTCTATCTCTAATTCTTCAGCTATCGGTAGCATTCCTTTCGGGGAGCGAGCGGAAGCCAAAACAAAAGGAATCGCTTGCTGCTTCAACCGTTTGATTTCTTCAATCAAAACCGGATCGATTTGATGTTTATGATCCAAGATCGTCCCATCGATATCACTTAAAATAAACCCAATCTGCTTTTTTTCCAAATAAACCATCCTTTCCCATTCCCATCCTTTTTACGAAAGCGAATTGATCCATCGCTTTCGACCAAAACAAGCGCCGTTTCCATAAAACGAAAACAGCTTTCTTGTCCTTCTTTGCTTCCAGTTTACCATACTAGCCAATGAAAAAAAGAGTGCATCGCTGCACTCTTAGGAAGTATAGATATAAAACTCGATTTCCTTCTTGATCGGCTTTTTGATCCAGCGTTTCACAGCAGCTGCCCGCTTCAAGCCCATATGCTCATAAAAACCGTAATTACAAGTGGTATCGGTATAAAGGAAAAACGGAGCTGTTTTATCATGCTGGACCATCGCTAAGAAGGAAGTAAAGAGTTGCTTGCCTACACCCAATCCTTGTGTTTTGGGACTAACGGCAAACAAACCAACTTCGGTCTGAAAAGGAATTTGTAAGTCTTTCAACATCGCTTGATTTAACTCAGCCACCTCTTTGGCATAATGCAGCAGCGTGTTTCTCCCTTGATTAGAAAGCATTAAGCAGCCAGCATGCCACATCGTTTTCCCCCAATAGCGCATTGGATGAAGCTTCTTCCCTCTTTTACTGTCTGCTAATAAGATACCGACAGCTTCACCATTTAAAAGAGCCACACGTGAATAGGTAGCACGGGCAAGTTCATAACACAAAAAGACATGAGCAAAGTGTTTGGCGGTCTTCTGGTCAAATTGCTTGTCGTAGTTCCAGCTATCAATAATTACTTGCACAAGCGCAGGCAGATCTTCTCGTTTAAATGGTCGATATGTTACTTGTTTATTCATTCTATCTTCCTCCCAGTAGTTGACTATCTTTAGTATAAAGTTTACAGTAACTGTAAAGTCAAGGAGGAACGCCATGAAAACCAAATTAAAAGTATCGGAAATGGCACGCTTAGCGCGAATCAATACTCGGACACTCCACTATTATGACGAGATTGGGCTATTTCAACCAAACAGCAAAGACGAGAACGGGTACCGGTATTATTCCCTTGATCAACTTTTGGATCTCGGATTGATCCTGTCATTGAAAGAATTATCGATGCCCTTAAAAGAGATTCAAACAGCGTTGCAGGGGGATGCCGAGACCATGAGAAACTTATTGGAAGCCAAGCGGCAAACCATCGATGAAAAAATTCAGCAGTTGACCAACATCCAAAAAATCATCGAACGAAAAGCAGCGGACTTGCGTCTGGCTGCAGAAAAAACTTCCCCCTTCACCTTGAAGGAACAGCCAGAGGAGTATTTCTCCCTTAGTCCTAGATTAAACGGCAGCAGCATCCCAGAGATGATCACCCAAGCCTACGACCTTTTGATGGCACAGCCTTATCTTTTCTCGAATAACGAATACGGTTTTATGATTCGGACGAACAAAGACAATACGCAGGACATCGACTACGTTTATGTGCGGCAAGAAGAACCACAACGAGCTTCCTTCGTGAAACCAGCAGGTTGCTATTTAACCACCATTTATCAGGGGGATGACGAAGGATTGAAGCAGTTCTATCAAAAACTCAAGCAGCTGATTGCAGCGCACCAATGGCAAATCGATGACTACTTCTATGAACGATCGATCCATGAAACGACCCTTAGCAACGAGCAAGCTTATTTGACAGAGATCCAAGTACGGATTTTATCTGAGGAATAAGGATTCGTCTAAACAACACTAAAAAGTAAATGAAAAAACGCAACGACCACGAGCAGTTTCTTTCGCCTCGCCGTCGTTGTGTTTTAATTAAATCAAATGGTTTTCTTTCAACAGATCGCCAATGTAGGTATGTTCGGTTTTCTTAACGAAGCCTTCCAATAGTTTCCGTTCGATAAATGGTAGCTCCATTTCCGTGATTTTTTTCTTATCGGTCAGATAATAGACAGCTTTGGCCAAGGTACGCAGATCATAAGCGGAAGCAAACACTTCTGGTACCCCGCGTTCCACATCTAATAGCTGATAAACAGCCTCCATTGCAGTCCGAACGGAATACTCTGTTGTAAAAACAGTGTCTCTTTCAGTCTCTGCGAAATTACCGATAAAAGCTAAGTTTTTGGAGCCATTTGGTATAACCAATGGCCGATCCCCTGGCTCACGCAGCATGAAGTAGGAAGTGATAAACGGCATGTAAACCGGAACTGCCACACTTGATTCTTTTGAAATGCGTTGGATTTCTGCTTCCGGCACGCCTAAATGGTAAAGCAGTTCTTGCACGATTTCTTGTCCCGAACATTGTTCAATTGGTTTTTTGATGTAGTTTCCTGGCGTATTTGACAACAATCCATACACCCATGTGATCGTTTGTTGGTCTTTTTGTTCTTTAAAGTGCGGTTGGCGATGGGTCGCAAAGCTCATCATCCAATTGGAATCTTTGATGGTGACGATCCCCCCAGTGACGATTCTGCCTGTTCGCAACTTGCGATGGGTCAATTTTTCTAAATAAGGTTCAACATCAAAATTTTGCCAAGTGACAGTTGCCGAAACAAACCAGCTTTCTTCAGGTAAGTTTTCATAAAAGACTTCTGGATGACCAAACTCAGGCGATTGCGCCGCCAAGTTTTTCCATAAACGCCAGCTACCACCAGGTGCTTTTGAGATAGGCGCTGGAGTATAATGGTCCCCTTGCGTGGAACTTTCAGTGATCGATCCGTTGGTAACAAAGACCAAGTCATCTTCTGACAAAGGAATTTCTTCGATTGCCCCCGCTTTTTCTAGCACAAGTTTTTGAGCAACTTTTTCCTCGCCCACGATCCGAACATCGATATTGCTGACTGTGCATTCATATTGGAAGTCGACTCCTTGTTCTTCCAAATAAGCAAGTAGTGGTTTGACCAATGACTCATATTGGTTGTAACGGGTAAATTTTAACGCGGTAAAATCAGGCAAGCCATCGATATGATGCACAAAACGCAACACATAGCGCCGCATTTCAATCGCCGAATGCCATTTTTCAAAGGCGAACATCGTACACCAGTATAGCCAAAAATTGGATTCAAAGAATTCTTCGCCAAAAACATCTTCGATTTTTTTCCCGATCAATTGATCTTCTGAAGTCATAAATAATTGAGTCAATTCTTTTTGTGCTGTAGCAGACAAGGTAAATTCTCCATCATCTGCTGCTCGTTGGCCGCGATTGTGGATGATCCGACAGTTAGACGAATTTGGATCATCGTGATCCAACCAGTAAAACTCATCTAACACCGAAGCATCTTCCACCTCCAAAGACGGAATCGAGCGAAATAAATCCCACAGACACTCAAAATGATTTTCCATTTCTCGACCGCCGCGGGTCACAAATCCATCATGGGGAATGAATTTTCCGTCTAATGAACCGCCTGATAAAGAAAGTTCTTCAAGGACGTGGATTTTCTCACCCGCCATATGGCCGTCACGGATCAAGAAGACTGCCGCAGCAAGTCCTGCTAATCCACCACCAACAATATAGGCTTCTTTCTTTTCGACATCTTTCGGTTTTCTGCTTCTTGCAAAAGCTTCGTAATTTCCGTTCGTATATCTCATGTAGATCCCTCCTAATATTGGTACGTTTTTATGGTATCAGTAACTATTTTTTTTGACAAAAATTTGTACTAGTAAAATCAAGTGATTTTGACAAATCGGCCTTTTTGTCAAAAAAACAAGGGCAAAGTCCCACCTTTTAGAAGATCTGCGCCCAGCACAAAAAGCGCCCCTAAGAAAACTGATTGCAGCTTTCTTAGGGGCGTTTCTAACAAAGGACAAACCCTTTGCCTTTTCAATAAAATATTTATTTCACGCGTAGAGCGAAGCTAGCAGTCGAAAAGCCTGATTGTGCTTCGGTGACTGTATAACCCGTGCTTGGCGCATGGATATAGCTTGTATTACTTGTAGCGATCGCTACATGGTAGGTATTCCCTTTTTGACCCCAGAACAGCAAGTCGCCAGCTTGTGCTTGCGAGACAGGAATGATCGTCCCTGCGCTTTCTTGTGGGACTGTCCAATCACCGATGTTTTTGCCCGTCACTTTTAAGAAGACGTAGCGTGTAAACCCAGAACAGTCGAAGACATCTGGTCCTTTGCCTCCCCATTGATAAGGAGTGCCGATATGTTTTCTAGCTTCTGCAACGATCGCTGCTCCGTTCACGCTCATCGGAACATTAGTATTGCCTGCGTTGTTATTGTTGCCAGGAGTCGTCGCACTGACTTCTTTGACATATGCTGCAGATACCCAGCCACCCGTTGATAACTTATACCAAGTGGTATTGCCATTGACTGACGTGCCTTGTTTTTGAGCCACTGCTTTGAAGGTCGCATTACTGCCCAAACTGCTGACCACACTTGCAGAAGTCGATGCATTTGAGCGCACATTCATCCCAGTGGTTGTTTGGAACGTCTTATTGATGGCTTGCTCACTCGCATTGCTTGAGCCGTTTGATGAACCAGTATTGTTTGAACCTGTGTTTGAATTATTGTTATTACTTGTATTTCCAGAACTAGACGTGACGTCACGCACATATGCCGCTGTGATCCAGCCACCAGTCGATACTTTGTACCAAACATTGGTGCCGCCAACGGATGTGCCATTTTTCTGGGCAACGACCTTCACCGTCGTGCTGTTGCTTAGGCTGCCAACGACACTGCCGCTTGTTGACGCACTCGAACGAACATTTAATGCCGCTGTTGTTTTCACGTTCTTGCTGATAGCCGTTTCTGCAGAAACACTTGTATTGCCGCCAGAAGAACTATTGCCTGTGGAGCTACTGGAAACATCTTTGACATAGGCTGCCGTGATCCAACCGCCTGTGGACAATTTGTACCAAGTGGTCGTGCCATTCACCGATGTCCCACTCTTTTGTGCAACGACCTGTACTGTCGCATTACTGCTCAAACCGCGTACGACACTAGAACTTGTCGTTGCATTTGAACGGACGTTCAATGCAGTAGTAGTTTTCACTGATTTCGAAATTGCTTTTTCCGATGAAGAAGACGACGAATTGGACGAGCCTGTATTGGCAGAAGAAGAGCCTGAGGTGCTCTTCACATAAGCCCCTGAGATCCAGCCGCCTGTTGATAGCTTATACCATATTGTATTGCCATTCACTGAGGTACCGTTCTTTTGAGCCACCGCAGTGATTGTTGTATTTGCTCCTACACCACTTACGATAGAGGCGCTCGTTGAAGCATTTGAACGAACATTCAGTGAAGCTGTTGTTTTAAATTGTCGATTGATCGCCGTTTCAGCTGACGATCTGGCAAGAGTAGCAGTTGTGTTGGTTGATGACGAAGCGTTCGTCGTTTCGGTCGCATGAGCAAGAGACGTAAAGACACCTGAAGTTGATGCTAACGCTGCTGTGATACCCAATCCTTTTTGTACGAAAAGGGACCGTTTTTGTTTCACTAAACGCTTCCGTTTGATTTTCCGAGATTCCAATAAAACACCCCCTGTACCCCATTTTAACAAAAATTAATATTTTTTGATATTGTTTTCGTTTTGTATTTTTTTAATTTGCGTTTAATAAAACGTGTCATTTATTTTCCTGCGTTATTCTTTTTAATCACTTTCTCTTTGACGCTGACCACTGACACTATATTTACAAAGATTTCTATAAACAACAAAAAAATGCTATTTCATTCAACGTTATTTTAATTCGCGAATAAAAACAGGATTTTTTTTGCAAACAAACCCACTTTTTGAAAATCAAGACTGTTATTTGAATAACATTTCTTTCCTGATCCCCTTTTTCAAAAATCGATACTAAAATCACCCATTTATCATTCCTTTTTTACACACGGGATTCTGTGAAAAAGTTTTTTCAAAAAGAATGCTTCTTTCACAAGTGTGATCGACGCTATGATGAAATCCTGTTACATCGCTTCCAACCGGATACGAATTTTTTGATAGAGAAGTCCCTCACTTCTACCGAAAGAAATATTTTCACAATGTATTTCATACGAAAGTTTATAATACCAAGGAGAAAACCAAGAATTTGCATAAGTTTGTGAAATTATGCTATACTAAAAAAAAGGAAGAGGTGACCGAGTATGAAAACAAAGACGAAAGAAAAAGTTTATGCTGAACGACAACATAACTACAAAACGAAAAAAGAAGAGATTTTCAAAAAAGCCCTAGATTCCGTACCGACCACAGACAAGAAAAAAGAAGAACAGAAAAAGAAAGCGTAGAATCCTGCGTTTTCTTTTTTTGTTGATCTGTAAAAAGACGAGGCTTCGCCGAAGGGTGGCGAGTCTCGTCTTTATTGTAATCGAAAAAAAAGCAGGCTATGATACTTTCTATCTCAACCATTGTCAATTCACCTTGAAAATCACCGAATGACTACCATCAATGCAATAAAGGGAAACTCTTCCTCAAAAGAAGCGACAGTTTCTTATTCCAACGGGTCTTAAACACAATATTTAGTAGGCGAAAACACGTTCCTACAATATATTGTGGATAAACCTGTTGAAACTGTGCATAACTAAAAAGCCTGCGATTTTTTCGCAGACTTTTTAGTTATTGACATGCTTGAATTAATCTAGAGATAAATAATAGCTCACATTATCTGGTAACGGTTTAAAGCCATTCTTTTTGTAAAAATCCGCTGCGGGCATACTTTCTTCGGTATCTAACAGGATCGTTGGAATCTCTTTCTTGAGCAGATCCTCTTTGATCATTTCTAAGAAAGTGGAACCCAAGCCCTTTCCTTGGTGCGTGCCTGTAATTAAAAAGGTGTCGACCACATACTCTTTTCCTTGATACCAGGGCTTGATAAAGCCCAATGAAAGACCAATCAATTCATTCGATGATCGGTTTGTTAGTCGATAACCAATAAAAGTATTCATTGCCATCATTGATGATACATAGTCGGTGATTTGCGGCACTGTCAATTGGTCATTCCATGGTTCTGCTGAAAATACAGCAATATAGTGGTCCACGACTTCTGCTAAATCTGCCGTTGTTAATTCACGCATGCTTACGTTCTTTTCCATCCTATCTCCTGCTTCCCTTTCTATTTCGGTCGAGCCTATACTCGAAGAATCCACTAATTTTTGTGCGTGTATCAATCATCGATTCGTTTTGCATAGCCATTGCCATAACTGATATAACGGCGCTTTTGGTTGACGGCCATTTTTTTATGAATCTCTGCTTCAAGATCAATGGAAAGGATTTCTGCTAACCCAAGAAGATAAATCGCCACATCCGCCAATTCTTCTCCTACCTCTTGTTGCTTCCGATAGGCATCAAAGGCCTCCCCTATTTCACCATATAAAGCCAAAAACTCTTTTTCAATATTGGTGACATTGAATTGGTGATCAATCTTGTTTTGATAAATCGCTTTTTGCATTTCTGATAGTTTCATAGTCGCTCCTTTTGGGATAGTATACCATTTAATTAAAATTCAAAATAGAAACTTAGTAAAAAAATCACCTCAAAAAATAGTGACCCCAAAACGTTAGAATTTTGATCTAACTTTTGTAGGTCACTATAATATAGGATTCCCTTTTTTTATTCTGCCCGCTCCAATTCAGCAGATTTGATTGCAACCCGTTGAGCGATTTTTAAAAATGGAAAATAGATTGCTACACAGACGACGATGATGATCACTTGAACCAAAACAACTTTAAAATCCCCTTTTGATGCCAACAATGCACTAAGAATTGGTGGTGTCGTCCAAGGAACCATCACAGAAAGTGGCTCAATGAATCCTACTGCGGTAGCAAAGTAGCCAATCAACGTCGCCACAATTGGACTTGCAACGAAGGGAATGATCATGGGTAAATTGAAGACGATCGGTAAACCAAAGATGATTGGCTCATTGATATTAAAAATACCCGGAGCTAGGGATAGATTGACGACATCCCGAAAAGGTTGGTAATTGCGGACGAATAAGAGCACTGCAATGATCAAGCTGATCGTAAATCCAGTCCCGCCTAGTTGTGCGAAAACCGTCACGAATGCTGAATTTAAGATATTGGGCGGCGCAGCACCGTCCTGCACGGCTTGCATGTTTTCATTCATATTGACTAACAGCAATGGATCTAATAAGGTGCCATTGATGACGGTTTGGTGAATGCCTAAAGTAAACAGAAAGTTGCCCGTTGAATAGATGATCAAGAACCCAAAAATCGATGTGTTCAATAAACGCAGTGGTTCTTGGATCACTGTGGAAATGATTTGAATCAGATCGGTATCAAAGGCTGCTAGCACGGTCGCAACTAAGGCAAAGAAAGAAATCACTAAAATAGCAGGGATCAACGTGCTGAAGGATTTGCTGACGGCAGGAGGAACTTGATCCCCTAAATTGATTTTTAAGTGCTTGTTTTCTGATAGCCGAATAAATAATTCCGTGGCAACTAGCCCACAAATGATTCCAGAAAACATCCCTTTGGTCCCGACATCATCAAACAGCATCACACCACTGATGGTCACTTCTGCTTGGGTGCCTTCTGGCATCACGGCATGAGCCATCGCCAACATGACCACTAAGCAAGTCGTTGCCACAAAAGTTGCATTGATAGCGCTTGGATTATTTTTGTTGCGACAAAGGAAGTAGGCGATCATCGGAGCAATCAGCAAACCGGCGATATTCAATGTTCCATTGGTGATGGAATTGCCAAACACTTGCATTCGCGCCAAGGCAGCCCCTTCTAAGAACCACGGAAAGAAGACATTATTAAACAACACAGCGATCCCTGCGATAATAAAGGCAGGCATTAAGGTCGCAAACGCATCACGAAGACTTTTGAGATGAACCTGATTGCCGAGACGGACCGAAAACTCTGTAAATTTATCTAAAAACGTGCGCTTTTCTGCTGCCATTTTCTGTTCCTCCTATTCTGCATATGGGTTTGTATAGATCGTACTACCATTCGTTTTGATCACTTCTTTGAACCATTCATACGATTTTTTCGGCACACGTTTCATATCTCGCAACTCATGATTGCCACGATTGACATACACAAGTCCGTATCGTTTCTCCATATCACCTTGAGAGCTCAAAATGTCGATCAGTCCCCAGCCAAGATAACCAAGACAGACCACTCCATCTTCCACCATCGCTGCAAACATCGCTCGAATATGCTCTTGATGGTAGGCAATCCGGTAATCATCTTGAATCGGTTCGTTGCCATTCCAATGCTCTCTGACACCAATTCCGTTTTCAATCGGAAACACTGGCAACCGGTACCGCTGATAGACTTTATTTAAGACATCACGGAAGCCGAGCGGATCAATTTGCCAATTCCATTCCGTCGTTTCAATATACGGATTGTCTTGTTTTCCAAAAGTCATGTACCGATTTGGCGGCGTTCCTTCAGGGATTTTTTCAGCGTTCAAGGTAGAAGAAGCATAATAGCTAAAGGCAATGTAATCATTTTTCTGCGCTGCGATCGCTTCTAATTCCCCAGGTAAAATATTCATATTGAGTTGATGATTTTTCACGTATCGGTCTTGTGCTGCCGAATACTTGCCGTGCGCATAGCAATCTAATAAAGCAAAATTCGCAAATTCATCAAACTCTCTTGCTGCTTTGATGTCTTGTGGACGACAAGTCGCTGGATACGCTTCAGAATACGCCAGCATGCCGCCAATCTTCGCATTTGTTGTTTCATGAAGATAGTTACAGATCTCTGCATGGCAAACCATGACATTGTGGAAAATTTGATACAATTCTTCTGTTGTTTCTTCCCCTTCTAAATAGCCGCTGATCTTAAAACCATGGTCTTGGTGGAATAGATTTTGTTCGTTAAAGGTTAACCAATAATGGACTTTATCCGCAAAACGATCCACCATTTCTTTACCAAAGCGAATGAATGCGTCCTTCACTTCTTTGCTGATGAACCCGTTATAGGTTTTCGCCAGATGCAGGGGCATATCAAAATGATACAAACAAATCATAGGCTCGATTCCTCGAGCTAACAGATCATCAATAAAACGATCGTAATAGGCGATCCCTTCTTCATTAAAAGCACCATCTCCATCGTGAACGACCCTTGACCAAGAAATTTGGAAACGATACATGTTCATCCCCAAATCTTGCATATAATCAAAGTCTTCTGTATACGCATGATAGTTATCATTTGCTACATGCCAATCGCTAGCCTGTTCCGAAGCTTCCCGTATATCATAAACGGATAAGCTTTTACCACCTTCATTCCAACCACCTTCTGTCTGCATACTGCTGACACTGTTCCCCCAATAAAATGTTGTCATAGTGATTCCTCCATCATTTGTATTCGCTTACAAAACCTATTATAATTAGGTGAAATCGGCATGTAAATTTTTCAAACACACATGTAAAGCTTTTTCTGTACATTTGAATTGCAGTTGATTCTTTAATGATATACCTTGTTTTTATCCCCTTCAAACAAAACTCAAGTCCATGAATTTCTTTACATAAGGAGTGATGACTATGACAAAATACAAAGAGATTGTTGATCAGTTGCGGACGAATATTTATGAAGGTGTTTTTCCAGCTTTATCAAAACTACCGGAACAAACGGCGTTAGCCAAACGATTTCAAACCTCGCGAATGACGATCCAAAAAGCGCTAAATCAACTGAAGCAAGAAGGCCTGATTTCCACCAAAAGAGGTCATGGCACCTATGTCAATTCAGCGACCTACCAAGGACAGATCAATGAGTATATCGGTCTAGTCAACCGATATGGCGGGCGGCATAAAGTGCAAAGTAAAATCATTAGTTTCAATGTTCGTTTCCCAGAAGCCAACGAAATGGATTACTTGTCCTTGCGAGAAAACGAACCTGTTTATGATATCGTACGACTGCGCTATGTTGATAACGAACCCTTTGAATTGGAGTACACGATCATGCCCATCAAAACCATTCCCGATATTGATATGGCGATCCTTGAACACTCGATCTATCGATATATCACTGATTCCTTACACCTCAAAATAGGCCCCGCCATACGTAAAATCCGTGCCGACAAAGCGGATTCCTATGATATCAAATATTTAGAAGTTGATCCCAATGATCCGATCTTAGAATTAGAACAAGTTGCTCGTCTCTCCGACGGGCGGCCCTTCGAATTTTCACAAACTCGTTATCCTTACCAAAATCGTGAGATTTACTATCTTTCTGAACCTTAATGGCAAAAAAACAAGTCTGAAGAAAACTCAGACTTGTTTTTATTGTCTAGGAAAGGTGAACTCGTTAAGATTCTTCGTTTTTTTTCGCCGTTCGCTCGGGACTGACCCAAACGCCGCTACCGTAGCCAAGGATGGTTTTGACGGCTGGAATAAAGGGAGTGACGATCGTTATGGCATTAATCATCCAGTAAAACAGCATGTAAAAAGGGGCAAAGCGGAAATACTTCAGCTTGCTGCGGTTGTCATCCGCCAAAAGGCTGGTAAATAGCTGCATGACCCCTGCAATCATCTCAAAACAAACGAAGAGAAAGGCCATCGTAAACATATGGTAGATCCGCTCGTAATTCCCAGTTGCCCCATAATAAATCAGATAAAAAACAAACAAAGCCGAAGACAACCAGAAAAAGAATGACCAGATAATACTTAAGGACTGATCCACAAACATGGCGGTTCGTCCGATATTTTCAAAAGGGTGTAAGAAAACTTTTTTAAAATTGGTCAACCACACTTCCGTTCCGCCTTTCGCCCAACGTTTCCGTTGCCGATAGAGCATCTTGAGTGTTTCTGGCACCTCCATGAAAAACATCACTCGTGACGCAAATAAGGACAACCAACCATGGAATTGATGGTCCCAGGCAATACTGATATCTTCCGTGGCACGATTTTGTCGAAAGAGACCAACATCCATCAATGCGGCTCTACGATACATTGTGTTGGCACCGCTATAGGCATAGATGACGCCGAAAACGGCTTGCTGGGTTCGTTTGATAATTCCTACGATACTTGAAAATTCAACGGTTTGTGATTTCCCGACGATCGTTGTGCGATTTTGAACGTCCATATTCGCCGTAATGGCAGAGATATTGATGGAATCTTGGCGGATGAAATAATTGACATATTTCCACAATGCATCAGGTTCAGGGACCGTATCTGCGTCGTTGCTCAAAATCAATTCCCCTTTAGCAAACCCTACACCAATATTAAAGGCATGGGCTTTCCCTTGGTTTTTTTCGATGCGCAAAACCCTTAGATTCGGGTACTGTTCCATCAATCGGTCTAGTATCACAGGAGTTTGATCCGTTGAGCCATCATCCGTCACCAACACCTCATAATTGCTGTAGTTTAGATTGTTCATTAAATAATGAATCGTGTCTTCAATTACGACTTCTTCATTGTGAGCCGGTACCATAATGGTGATCATCGGCTCGATCTCTTCGGGGATCGGTATCCACTCTAATTGACGATAGCGGAACAAAAAACGATTGCAGATCACCCCGATGAACCAAGCAAAGCCACCTAAAATGGGATACGTGAACAGAATCATTAAAACGACCGTTAAAAATGTATCCAACCACGGGAACCCAGTATCAAAATTGACAACCATCAGCCCACCCCATTTCTACGGAAAAGTTCTTGGATCTCCGTTTCTCCAATGTTTTGCTCAGGAGCAACGGCATAGTACTTGGCAGCGTGACGCTCTTCTTTCGTTCCGAAGCGTTCTTCGTAAAATCCTTCTAATACTTCTTTACGTTTTTCTAAGGCAACTTCGTCATGCATCGATTGCTTTTGTAGCAATCGTTTGAAACGGCGATTGTTCCTCAAGGTCAACAAAGTAAATGTCAGAACCAAGACCAAAAAAGAAATTCCTAAGAACAACGCCAAAAAATCAAAAGTCACTGCTTCTTCCAGATATGTCCGAAAGGCGATCCGATCCGCCAGATTCGGTAAAGTCAGCGGGATGGCCAGCCAGACAAACGGAACCAAGACCATCAGCCAAGCAAGAATCGTCAAAATCGTTTGGCGGGTCTTCAAAGCAGAACGACCTTTTTGAAAATACGCATCGGTGACCAACCGTTCTTTGACTTCTTCCCGTGTCACTCGTTGTTTCATTTTACTCACTCCTTAAAAAGTATTTTTTTGCTGTGAAGAAAAAGAAGCAACAAAAGCACGTCGTCTTTTGATGGACCTGCTTCGTTCTTCTTTTTGACCTACTTGGATTTCTTGCCAACTTTCAACGCATTGAACAGCGTGTGAAATTGGCCTTTAAAGGACATCACTTGCTCAAACACATCTTCCCCATCATTCAGCATCTTGACGGTCACCCAGCCTAATGCTTCGGTAATACCGCTAGCCACACTGGCATTGATCGCAGCTCCGGCAACGGTACCAACTGCTGGGATAAATTTCAAGATATTGCCAACGGCACTGCGACCGAAACTCACAACGACTAGCTCTTTCGAGATACTTTTCGCTAACCCTTCACGCCATGTTCGCCCAAAAATACGATACAAACGGGCCATCATTGTCATCTGAACTGGCACAAGTAACACTGCATCTGAAAAGGGAATCGGTGAACAGCCGATGATCGCCGCCGTCAAAGAAGCCGCATGGATCGTGCGGTGGGCTTTTTTCCGCGTTTCATCATCTACGCCAACCAAAAACTCCTCAAACACCTGATCAAATTGATCCTTGCTTTTCGCTAACACTTTTTCCGCCTGAGCTTTTGATCCGTCATAGCCTTTCATCACAAGGGCAGCCGATTTTTTCGGCATTCGCTTCATGACATCCGCAAAAAAAGAAGTAAATTCCGCTTCTTCTTGCAGCTCTTCTCTCGTTTGACTTTGCTCGACTTGAACGGACTGTTCCGTTAATAATTCATTTTCGTTTTGCTTCTTTTTGCGTTTTATCCATGGTTTTTTCAAAGAAATGTCTCCTTCTTTCGACTCATTGTTCATTTAAAAATCAAAGTGAGCCATGATTTTGTTCCTCTTTCTATTTTAGCTCAGGTTTTTCAAGATAGCGAAAATGTAGCTTGAGAGAGCTTACACTTGCTGAAAAATGCAAATTTGCATCTTTAGATTATTTATTTATATTATCGTTTTTTTATGCTATGATACACAAAAGGAGTGGATCAAATGAAAAAGAAATTGAATTGGAAAGTCCTTTTTTATTTAGGCTTATTGACTTACTTTCTTTTAAGCGGTATCTTCGCATTCTTCGGTGTCGAAATACCGTTTCTTTATAAACGTTGATCTTCACGTTTTTCTCAGAACAATATCATTCAAATCTTTGTTCTATACTAAGACAATCCATCATTATAACATCCATATAATCTAATTAGAAAAGGTGATCTTCTTGTCCATTTTATTTGATCTATTACAACTACTTGCCGTTATCTGTATCGTGTATTTACTGTTCACAAAAGACCATTTCCTCAAACAATTAACACCTGTTCAGAAAATGGTCTTTATCGTCTTATGTGTTTCTGTGATACTGCCGGCTCTTTATGAATTTATTACTGGGTTTGCCCAGGGATTTTGGGAACGGTTGTAATTCACGGTTCCTTAGAAAACACGCTGCCTTTACAAGACAAATAGATAGCTCATATCTACCAGTCCTTTCTCCTTTTATTCAAGCAATGAACCAATTCTTTGGTGCTTAGAATACTAAGAAGAGAGTTTTTTTGTCTTTTACTGTGTTAAAGTATTTTTTGATCGTACAAAAAAAGAACCCCTCAAAAGAGGAGTTCTCAAGGCTTGCTTACATCATGCCGCCCATCTAAGATTGTCTGACACACTCATTTATACCAGTATAAAAATGCCTATATAATAGCCTTTTGATCAATTTAAAGTATAAAAATAATTCAACTAGTTCGAACTAATAAAGTTATTTTGCCCCTTTTTTGCCCCCTATTCTTTATTTAATCCCTTTACAAAACGAACAAACGTTCGTATACTGAAGAAGAAATAAACAAGAGGAGTGGTCAAATTGAAATATAATGATTTTAAAAACCTTTTGGAAAACCGTCTATCTGGTTACGAAGTATTTATGCAAAAAGCCGAGGACTTCCAAATCGCCAAAAATAAATTACGGTCTGGAAAGGCTAAGTGGAACAATAAAAAAGTAAATAGAGCAATCGAGGGTATGTGGGATCAAGCTGCAAAAAATATCTATCAGTCTGTTAAAAGGATGGACAAAGCTCCTAATAGCAGGGCCTTGGATCCATACAATGACTGGCTAAGGTTCATGGAAAAGGAAAATTTATTTGATACACTATCCGAATCCTTAGCAGAAGTTGAAATGGAATAGGAGTGATTGATATGCAAATACCACTTGCGTACCAACGGACCTATGCATTAGAAAGATATTACTACGAGTTTATAGAAAGAATGGGTCCAGCACACTTACTTTACGATCAGTTTGTTCGGACGATGGAGAACTTCGGGAAACCCTATTTTACTGTACCCATCAGCTATAGTCATTATTCTGAAGAGTTGGCTTTTGTATTTAAAAT
Organism: Enterococcus sp. AZ149; assembly: GCF_051714285.1. Taxonomy (NCBI): domain Bacteria; kingdom Bacillati; phylum Bacillota; class Bacilli; order Lactobacillales; family Enterococcaceae; genus Enterococcus; species Enterococcus sp. AZ149. Next base: position 876,163 of record NZ_JBIORO010000001.1, on the reverse strand, counting down.
AGACGGTGAAAATTATCTGTTCGATCACGTTAGGACTCAAGACAAAATTCTCCGAAAATACGATCCGAATATAAAATATAAGCCCGGAGGTAACTGATATGAACATAATCAGTCAATATGAGCAGGATTACCTATCCTTCTCTGAGTTTATAAATGATTATCCGTGCAGTATTTCTGAGTCACAGGAAGCTTTATTCGGCGCAAAATGTGTCGCGTTTTATGTTGCTGTCACTTTAGGTAAAACGGATTGTCGCTATTATGTACAACACTATGGAGGCGATTGTTATGAAATCGATGAAAGGCTATGTATCGAAGATACGTGTGTTGAAGATGAGCAAGACCCCTTTGGTGCGGTTCTCGATTGGTAGAGCGAATTGTTTAATTGCGGGGCATAGTTTGAACTTCTTAGCCGATGTGGATGAGGGAATGCAGATTGTGGTTGCTGGTGAGTATAATAGTAGAAATCAATTCATAGTCCGGAAATATTCGGTGATTGGCAAGACGAAGATTATGATTGAATTTGAAAATATCAATGTTCGATAAGCGTTTTACTTTTCCTATTCAGCAAATTACCATATGATGATTATTATGATGACGGAACATAGTTCCACTTGCACGGCATATGAGAATATGCTGTGCTTTTTTTTCAAAAAACCACTCCTTTTAAAGAGTGGTAATCAATTATATTATTTCATTATTGAGCTTTTAACCACTCTGATTCCGGTTTTACAATAAGTCTAGCATTGTTATACGCCATATCAAGAGTTAAACACGTTCTAGCGGTATAAATGTTGCCTTCTTTTTTCAAAACTAACGCTAAATCAGCTTGATTTTCTTTAATTAAAGAAAGAGGAATTAACAACTGTAAGTTGTTTTTGTAAAACTGCGGAACTGCTAATTTATAATTTGCAGATACTCTTTTTTCAGCAGTTTTGATAGCACCTTCAAGAATTTGAACCAAAACTAGAGGCTCCATTTCACTATAACTTTTAGGAAGACGGTTAATATTTTCTTTGTCTCCTAAAATATGTCTGACATTTGCTCTTATCTCTAATCTATAATCATATACTAAGTCTGATGCCTCTTTAAAAAATTGAGCTCTTAAAGGAAGCTCCTCAAAAACATTAAGTTCCGAGTCACTGGGAACTTTAAAGCCTACTAAAAACCAAGGTGACTGATCATCCCCTTCTTTTTTATAGACATTTTTCTTAAAATAAGCAAAAATCGGTTCATAATATTCATTGAAAAGTCCAGTGTTGAAGCAGCATTTATCAGAATTAAAACATACAAATTTGTGTTTATCTTCAATAGAATTCATATTATAATCTGAAGCTAATTTACTAAAAGTGAAATTTAAATAATTTTTTAGTATTCTATTTTCATTCCCCCAGTCTTCTTTAATTGCTTTTCTTGAAAGTTCGTTAATATAATCTTTAAAATTCATTTCTTTAGTTCTACAATACGCAAATTGAAACAAATCTTCTGGTATCATACTTATCTCTCCTTGTTCATTGTTGATTATTTTCAATAATCATATCATATCTAAAATCTATATGTTGACTTTATCCAAAGAAATGTTAATATTAACTCGTAGATGATATTAGTTAGTTGAAAATAAATTTTTACTTGACGATAAGAGTGTTTACCAAAAAAATCTTTAGTTGATGATAAGTTTGTTTTAGATTTAAGATTGAAAAGATTTTAAGTTTGAAAGATTTTTAAGAAGAGGAGACAGCCAATTGAAATTGGCTGTCTTTTTCGTTTAAATAATTCACAACAAAAATAACCACTCCCGGGGAGGAGTGGCACAATTAGATGAAAAAGTTTTTTATAAGGTAATTTAATTATATTAACTATTTACAAATTGATCAAACCTTCTGCTCAAAAATAACCCACCCTCAAGGAGAGTGGGCCTGAAAAAAGATATAAAATGAAATAGCCCCGGTCAAGGCTATGATTCCATTCTACAAGAACATAGTTTTTATTTCAACAAAAAATCCACCCAAGTTATGATAGAGTGGATCTCGAAAGAGTAAACGAAAAATAAACATTTTGGGTATGAGTCTACGATACATCTTTTATTAATTAAACTCAACCAATTTATGACGGTTTTCTAATCAATAATATCTATTAAGTAGTAATCATGATAGAATATAAAAATCGAAGAGTACTAGGCACACTTCCCCAAGCATTACCGCCTAATACTCCTCGTAGAGTATTGCACGCACCTACTAATCTATAGGATAAACTTGGTTAGCGCAAGTAAAACGAATATGATCTATGTATAAGCCCGCCGAAGCGGGCTATTCATTTTAAAAAAACCACTCCCATTACGGAGTGGTATTTTTGTGATTTGGATATACTAAACGATTAACTTGAAACGTCATTTTTGAACATCAGTTTCATAGATCCATCCAGAAATACCCTCTAGCTTATACTTACGATAACTAGTACCTGTACCAACATTCACTGGTGCAATATCTGTTGTATCGACTTTTTTTACACTTTTTGATTTCTGATCAGATGTCAATAGTGTTCCTTCGACTGTTCTCTGTGCTGCTGCTTTGAATTTGACAATTTCACCATTAGAAATATAGGTAGTTGTTGGAGACCACTTCTCCAAATCACGTTCTAAGGTCCAGTGATTAATAATTGTAGGTGTTTGAACTTGTTTTACAAACACTAAGTTATGCTCACCATTTCGGCCGGTATCGTCATACTTAACACCCGTTACTTTTCCAGCAAGTCTCTTGTCGTTATCACTAATTAAGTCACCATTAAAGTAATGAGTAGCATTGTTTTTGATATAAACAACGTCATCCACTTTGTACTTAAATGGAGGGTTAGCGCCCTTTAATCGGTAAAAGTATACTGGCAATCCACTATAATCTCCCATCCAATTTGTAGCTGGCGTCGTTACGATTCCATTTTTTCCGCCTCCTAAGGTACAATGAATAATATTTGTACTATCAACAAAAACCCCAGTGTGTCCATCCGAACCGCCAGAGTTTCCCTTGTACCCTGCAACAAAAATGTCTCCCCGTTTCACTTCAGAACGAGTAATCGAAGTAAGCAATTTACCTTCTAACGCAAATAGTGAGTCTGTATTTCCAATCCCTGTACCCGAAGGTAAGAAACCTCCCGCAATCAATGAAAAATACACAGCCGAACTACAGTCATAACTATTGGGTCCTAAACGTGAATTCATTGAATAAGTTACTTTACCTTCTCGATCCTTAAACCATTTGATCATATTTTCAATACTAGCCATTTTTAATTTCCCCTCTCTTTTTAACCATGCGTCCATGGTGAACGTACGTCCTTAATTAAATGTTAAACCATAATGGGTATAGAAAGAGGTCAAACCGATAACCAGCCTAATCTTTTTGCAATTTCATTAATAAATTCCGCATCTCTTCTCTTTATAGTAGACTCGCTTAGAAAAGTTTCCGCGGATACAACCGCTATACATTTTTTCGAATGACCATTGTAGTACTTCACATAGAATATATCTCTAACATCAAGTGTTGAATCTTCTAGAACACCATTGACCACTCTTAAAAATGATTTGTAAAACAAAATTTGATTCATTGTCCAACTTGGATTTTCTTCACCTAATGGGTACTCCATATAAGGATTTCTATCAGTTGCAATAATATCCGAGAACTCTTTAAACGTTTTTTCGATTTTTTTATATTGCCATAATATACAGCGAATGTGTGCCCTAGTTTCATTAGTCATGCTGACAACTCCTATCAATGGTTTGCAAATATATACAAAATAGTTCTAAGGTAATTTGTTAGTATTCAATGCTTTTTGCAATGCAGATACCACGTTTGAAACTGGACTGATAATACCATCTTGCGTAGTACCCAATCGCTTTTGTAATGCTTTGATTGTGGCTTGACCCATTAATCCATCTTGAGAGACTCCTAACAATTTCTGCAAAGCACGTATTACATTAGATCCTCTCAGTGTTTGATCAAATTGTGCGGCATAAATATTCTGATTAAATTTCTGCTTACACTGATGACTGATGACACCGTCTTGTGTGGACCCAAAATATTGCTGCAACCGTCTTGCAGTGGCTGGACCAAACTTGCCATCTACTGATAAGGTAATATAACTTGGCTTAGTAGCTGGCGTGCTTGGCTTTTCTGATGAATTGTTGTTATTACTAGAATTCCCATTCGAGCCAAAGACTGCATCTTTAAATCGTTCTAATTCGCTTGGCTTTGCTACCCAAGGAGCCGGACAATTCTTGCCTGTTACGTCAAAGTGCCGCCAAATCTTTTCTCTTGTAATATTAGGATAGATAGCGATCAATTCTTTAACAGTCTTAACAGTGTTTTGGAAAGTTTTTTCAGTAATGTTTCCGTTCTTATCCAAACACATTTCAACCCCAATCGCGGAGTAGTTAGCATTTCCTAAAATACTTCTAAGTGGATAGTATGGTTGACCGTTTACATATTTTTGGATATCATTCGCATGATATGCAACTTCATTCAGCGGAATAATGCAGATTGCTTCAATATCATCAACAAACAATTGAGCTGAAGCATATACACCGCTCAAATTATTAAAATACGTTTTATGGTTTCGGGCTGTGCCACCATTGTTTGCAGTATAATGCATGATGATGCCTTTAATACCGCTGTTCCTGATCCCTGGGCGAGAAAACTTGTTCATATTGATATACTCGTACTTAATAAAACTCATTTAAATCATCCTTTCTAAATTAAAAAGAGCAGCTTATTCAGCCACTCCTTGATTGATAATCCTGGTAAATGTTTGATGTAGCCCTGTAGACGCCAGACCACTTACTGCACCATAAACAATAGATTCAACCGTTAAACCGTTCATTACAAGACCTAGTACCGCGCCTAGCACTCCGACGATTAATGGGATATAATCATTTACCTTATTGGTTAAAACTGGCGTGTTCTTGATAATATAGCCAACAACCAAACATGCAATCACAATCACCGGCACAAAGTTTTCTGTTACTACTGATAAATCCATTTAAATTCCACCTTTCAAATTTCGCAATTCGTTCTCTGTATTTATTAGTTTCGTTGTCAATTCTTCGTTTTCATCCTCTAGTCTTTCAACTTCTGATTGATAAAATGCTATTTCTTTTTCGTACTTGGTTTTCATGATTTCAATTTGGTGTTCTAAACGATCAACTTTCGCTTCCAATCCTTTATTTAGTTCTTCGTACTTCTGATAAAGCTGAGTTGCATTTTTGATATTCGTTTCAGCTAAGTTCGTTTTATTCGTAGTCTTAGTAGCCGCATAGGTAATTAATCCAGTTACTAACGAAGGCAATATAACTATCCACATTTGCTCTGTCATATCTAACCCTCTTTCAGAGCGATTCCAAACGCTAAAAGCGCCATCGCTAAAGAGAATATCCACACAGTATTTGCTGGAGGACTAATTAAGAATGAAATAGCAAAAACCATCCACAAAAATGATAAGGTTGTCAGTGAAAATCGTTTGAGAACTCTTTTGTTCAATACCACACCGAGCAACTTCATTAATCCAAGAATAACGAATGTTAAACTGATTAATTTCTGATCAAACATCCCATCTATCAAACGATAAACTTTATAGCTCTGAAGAATATTTGGATACAACAGAAGTTGAACTCCATAGATTATAGACACTAGTGACAAAATCAAACTATCCCACTTTAAAGCCAACACTTTCCACATATGCCACCTGCTTTCTAAAAGGAAAAGGAGCAAGCTTACGCTTGCCCCTCAACTTCTTGTAATAAATCATCTTCAACTGTCCAAACCTTGTCTTGGAAATCTTCGACATCCTTGCGGCATTCTACGCGATTTTGTCGATACAAATCTTGATTCTCAATCTGTTGATTGATATTCGTATTGCCAGCTGAATCTGTCGTTACAGTTGCTGAAAAATAAATTACACGCTGACCGTTTATTCTCGAATCTCCAGTAATACTAATTGCTTTCTTTACTTCTAATGCCATGATAGTTTCCTCCAATATTTTTTATTTAATAAGGACACTGATTACTCAGTATCCTTTTTTTCAAATTCATCAAGTAATCGATCATAAACTTCTGCATCTTTTCCTGATAGCATGCCATCGTAATCATCCAAGATTCGAGGAATTTCGTCAAAATTTCGGGCATACATACCACCTTCAATAACAACTTCTTCTTCCATGAGGATTGTTTGTTCCTTGTTAAATCCAGCTACATCTTTCGCATCCTGATCGTCGCCATCTTTTAGTTGCCCATTTTCATCCAACAAACTGAATTTTTCCATGAGTGCCTTTTCTTCATCTGACAATTCTTTGAACGCTTCTCTAATCCGCTTAACTAATTTTGTACGATGACGACTGTCCTTATTTGCTTTGAGAGTCATACCTTCTAAGAAATTGATTGCTGGCGCTAACTCGTTGTTCTTCAATGTGATTTTCATTTGAATTCCTCCATAAAATAAGAGCTAAAAGCTATGCAGCCTCTAACTCTATTACTTTGTTTTTTAATTGATCGACTTCGTTTTTTAGAGACTGAATTTCTCGCTCGTGATCACTAAGGATAACATTTTGATACATGGTTAAACGATCATAAGCTAAACCCTCTACTTGACCAGAAGAGCCATACAAAACAACTTCTTTTAATCCTTTTAAATCAAAATCATCAGCCACAAACCCATAATACCTTTGCGCTTTGCCCCCACGAGCAATCTCAGCTTTGTCGTACCAAGAAGAAGGCAAAATAGACAAAAGTCGTTTTGCTTTAGAAATGACTTCCTCGGCCACTTGGATATCTTCTTTATACTTTCTTGCAGATGTTGACCGACCTATAGTTCCAGCACTTGTGATAAACATATTTGACGCACTAGAATATGTTCGATTATAAATGGCCATACTCCAAATTCTTGGCGTACTATCCATTCCTAGTGTTACACCTGCAGGTGCGTTAGAATAATAACTATCTCCGCCATTGTTTAGCTCCAATCGATCAGTTTTCAAAGTCATGTTCGCACCCGATGTGACGTTCAAATTAATAGTAGTGGTCGTTGCAATTTTTGTATTGTTGTATCTTGCTTCAATTGGCGTATATAGTGTTCCACTTTGATTATGTTTTATCCGAACTCCGTATTCTCCTTCTATAGATAAATAGTTATTCCCATCCATTTGCATGACATAACTATCTTTGTTACCTGTAACTATTCTTTTTGCTTCCACGGTATTCGTACTAACAAATCTAAGTTTTGCGTTTACTGTGTTGTTGAAATTTACTATGGCGTCCACATTCCCCAAACCATACATTTTCCACTCCATATTCGTTCTTGAAGACGTATCTGGAATTTGAAAGATTGGCATAGAAGTTGTATCAGTTGCTGAGCCGGTATTTATTGAAAATACCTCTCCTGGCATCTGTACAATAGCTAATCCCACAGGTTCTTTCGAAATATAAATAGGCTGGATTCTAGCTAATTCGTTTGTGCTTCTTCTAAAGTAGATGCTTCCTTTTAGAAGTTCCATACTATATTCACCGGAATCTGACTGAGTGATTTTCCCACCAGTCAAATCAATTGCATTTAAAGTGCCCGACACGATACTATTCGCATTCAAGTTGATGATGTTCACATTCGCTGCATTTAGCGTTCCGGTGGTAATCTTGGTTGCTGATAGACTACCGATTTTAGCATCAGTGATCGCTGCATCTGCAATCTGTGCAGTGCTAACTGCGAGATTTGCTATCTGCGCTCTACCTATAACACCGTCTTCGATATACGTTTGCCCCGTGATTTGGACTTTTTTACCTGCAATCAAAACGCCGTCTGTCGAGATATTGATTTGGTTGATCACATCATTTTTAGATACTTTTAAATTGATGTCTGATGCCAATTGAGTAATCTGTGATTGCTGGCTCGCTGAAATATCAATAAATTCATATTTATCAACGTACCAGTACCATGTGCCGGATTCCGTAGCTCCCCCATTGCTATCCATAACGTATAAATGTCCAAACGTGCTAAAGGTTCCTGTAGCTCCGCACTCAACAAGATACGCATACTCAGTCCATACACCTTTCCCCTCATAAGAAGTGAGCCAAGTGACTTTTCTCCCATCTCCAGTTGCGTTCATCGCATATTGAAATCTTTTACCTGTTTTCAAATTTGCGGTAAATCTAACCACAAATTTACCATTTGCACGTGATGTGATTTTGTACTCGAAACCACCGTAACCCGGACCAGAGCTCGCTTTTCCATTTCGCCCTATTGTTCCCAGATGGCGTTTTTAATGTGGAATCTGTCGTTATGACTAATGCTATTGCAGTACCGGTTGAATCCGTACCATAGGAATAGAAGTTGGTTAGATTCCCACTAAAAACTGGATCACTGTTCAGCACTTGTCCACCAGCTATGCGAGTTTTAAGATCTGTTAAGTCTAAAACAGACTGCACTTCAGTAACGGTTTGCCTGATTCCGCTGGCTGTAGCTTCAACTTGTGTTGCTTTGGTTAAAGCAGAGATAGCGGTTGTCTCAACGCTTGATATGGTTGATTTCAGACCATTCGCTGTTGTTTCGACTTGCGTTGCTTTCGTAAGAGCCGAATCGGCGGTATTCTTGACGCTAGCTATGGTTTGAATAGTGCCATCAACTGTTGACTCGATTTGATTGACTTTAGTAACAGTAGCTACATTATCTGGGTCAGGTAACCAGCCTAAGTATTTGTTTCCTTCGACTATCACAAATTCTTTGATTCTTATGGTACAAGTAATGTTTGCTTGCAATGCAATAGTTATTTGAGGATCATTTACCCATGTGTCGATTCTTGTCCTGCCAGTACCTTTTACAATTTGCCATTCGCCCAATTTAGTGAAATCAATATGACCTATCGGTGCATCCAGCATCGCACCGTTGTTTGTTCTCAAGAAGGCGTTGGACCCTGTAGAAGTAGCATTGTTGGAAACTGATTCCACGTAGACCATAATCCCCAATGTGTATTGAGTGTTTGGCTTAAATCTTCCGTCTGTGATGTTACGTGATATAGTTGATCTGTTTGTGGATGTACTTTCCTTAACAACTCGTGTGTATGACCCGTTTGATATAATACTTGTAATAAGCGAGGCTCCCCACCCAATGCTATCATCATAAAAGGAACTGTTGGGCACTAAATTTCTTGCAGAAATATTGAAATCATTCTGCCATTCTTCCACACTTGTCAACGTCTGCTTAACACTATCAACGGTGGATTCCAGAACATTCGCCTTACTCAAGGCACTGTTTGCTGTTGTCGTAACCGTTGCCATTGTTTGTTTTTGGCCATCGACTGTTACTACCAATTCATTCAGATTCTTCGTTGTACTTGTGGCAGTCGATTCAACATCTGTGATTCTTCCAGTTAATCCAGTGACTGAGGTTTCAAGCGTTGCTGTTCTACTTTCGACAGCATTCGCCTTATTATAGGCTTCGTTAGCTTTACTACTAATAGAATTAACTGTCCCATTGATCGTAGTAACATCAAAAACAAGCCCATTGACATCAATCTGGATTTTATCGGCTTTAGCCTGTGCAGACTGTGCATCAGCTTTTGCTTGATCAGCGGCTTCTTGAGCATTTTCTCCGACTTGTTTTGCCTGTTCGATTTCTTTCACCAAATCAGGATCTGTTGCAGTGGATACTTTAAACACCCAATCCAATTCTCCAGAACTATTTTTCTCATATACCCAAATTTCAGTATCTACACCATTTGGCTTAAACCAAATATCGCCTTCTTTTGGATCTATAGGCTCTGTTTGATCGTAGTAATTGCTGTTCCATTTATTGGCACTTAGAAGAGATTCAACATAATCCACTCGTTGATTTAAAGGACCACGGTATCTATAAGTTGCCTGTGAACTTGAATTGGTATTTGCTTTTGATTCTGAAGACATTCCACCATTAAAGGTGATATTGTACGACAGATTAGGGACAGAATATCTAGTACCGTCTTTATCAACAATATAGATCCAGTCTCCTGCTTCCAAAATGGGACTTCCACGCCACTTCAATTCGTAAGGAAAATAATTAAGTGTCTTGACTAGTTCCCACATTTGATTCAAATGTGTTTGAGTCATCACTTTATTCTCAAGCTCAACTTGTGATCCATTGGTAGAACCAACACGAATGACATCCGTTTCTTCTTCACCAGTTTTTACCGTGATGCCACCAATTCGATAACTGTTCTCATTTTTAGTAAATCCCTTTAACATATATGAGTCTGGAGTGATTTCAAAGTTTGTGGGTGCTAGTCTTTTTATTGTTAATTCACCCTTGCGGTTAAAACTTGCAAAACCACCTTCAAACTGAGCAATCAAACCGATTGCTTGGCGAAACGTATATCCTACAGGTTTCTGAACCCACTCAGTTCCAAGCGAGGCAAAGGATGCTTGATCGATTTCAACACCTGCTAAATTGGCTATTTCTAACGCAACTTCCCGATATGGCTTAGGATAGGTTAATTTTGATTCATATATTCCTTCCATGTAAATCATTTTGTCATTTGCAGTAATCGTAGTCTTATTACTGTTTCTATCACGCTCAAAGTCCGTTATAAAAAAATGACCTAATTTAGTGAACTGATATTCACCATTAATTAAAATCCCCAACTCTGGTTCAATTTCTAAATCTTCTTTCACTGTTTCTATAATTGTCGGAAAAACTATCCGAACTGAATTCAGGGGGGTTGAACCAATTTGGAAAACTTCACCAGAAATACTGCCAGAATCAAAAGAGAGTGAGGTAATATCCTCACTCCCATACGTAACATTATTCATTTTCACTCGAATAGATAGCTGTCTTGAAGGACTTAACCAAGCAGCTATTACGTCATCTGTTGTGACTAACAAAATTACCTCACCTACCTTTCAATAAAACTCATCGTTAGCCCTTCCCACTTAGGCAATTTGTCATGCCATGAATATGCTGGAGCTGATCGATCGCCGACGTAGAATGTCTTTGTAACGATGCCGCCTTCCATGGGATCGGGATAAGTGACTTCAAAAAAAGGAGACATCACCGCTTTTAAAATTGGTGAAATCTCCGCATCTGTTAACGCACCCCATTCAAGGTCCATTTTTCGTTTTGTAGCGATATAATCACGAGTCATATCACCTTTCGCATTACGACCAGAATCACCATCAACTGCTTGTATACCTGCAGTAAACTTTTTAGGAGTCTTGATCGTAACTCCATTAATTTTTAAATATCCAGCCATCAGATCAATCCTCCTAAATGTTTAATTCTGTATAACCAAGTTGTTGATGGTATTTGTTGATTTCTTTAACTGCAATACGACCGAATTCTTTACCGCCAATATTAATGACAATATCTCCATTTGGCGCTTGTGTTGGTGTTGCACCCATTGCAGAAATGGCATTCATCAATGTTGTTACCATAGACGATGTGAAGTCTTTCATGCCGCCACCTTCATAATTCATTTGATTATTGTTACTAAACGTACTATTCGACGGTGTGAATGTTGGTGTTTGGAACATTTCTGGCAACATTATGCTTGAGTTGAACATATCAAGTCCAAGATACTCAACAGCTTGTTGAATTAATTCAGCAGCACGTTGTGGACGTTCCAATGGAATAACCATCTCTTTCTTGTTGCCTTCTCCCATCCGATATAAACCGTCTTGAGTTACCAAACCGCCATTCTCATATCCAACACCTCGATAAGCTGCAGCAAGTGATCCATAACGACTCAATGCATATCTCATAGAAGCCAAAATATTCGACATTGGGTCCCAAATATTTTTGTTGTATGGGCTTCGGGCATAAGCTCTAAACGTTGGATCAATAACCTGCATTAAACCTTTTGAAGGAGTTCCGTTCTTAGCGTTGATATCCCAATTATTGATGGCGTTAGGGTTACCATTTGATTCAGTCTTCATTTGGTAAAGCGTGCGATTTGCATTGGCTAGTGAGTAAATGCCTAGTTTGTTCAATGCGCTATTGACAGTCGATCTCCATCTTTCTACTGATGAACCATACTGACCAGCAACTGCTGCACCTCCAGATGCACCAAACGAAGCATCCTTGTCTATGTCGCTTGCTCCGAGTGAGCCGTTGATATGCAAATGATCGTAGTGGTCATTTTGCGGCCATCTTACCCAACTTCCGCTTGAACCAGTACCAGACATTCCTTTTCGGTCTCGAACTTTACCTTGAGTGATTACGTAGGCTACTTTTGAAGCAAAGTTATCAAACACCCAATTGGCAGGAGCCATGTATTTAGATGATCCATTCATACTTGCTGGATACGCAACGTCAATTGCCTGATGCTTCCCATGGGAATGAGGATCACCTGGTCTAAACCCAGAAGTGATTCTCATACCAGGATATCGATCGACGGTTTTTCTTGCGATATCATATAGGTATTTGTATACACCCCAACTCCCCATTGATCCATCAAACGAACTATTTTGTGCTTCATATCCTGCATCGAACTTCGATTTAAACCATTCATAAGAACCTTCTGCGATCGTACCAACGGAACCTTTCGCCATTGATAGAGCCGGTTCAACTGCACCTTTCAAGTTAACGAATTTAGAAATTGCTGAATTCAAAAGTTTCTTAGGATTTGATGCATACGACCAAATATCCGATGCAATTTCTTTTGCGCCATCCCATTTCTCTTTTAACCATTCGCCTATACCATTTGCATAGGCTGGTACACCATACATTGCAGCAGTCTTTGGACCACTTAAGACGGATGTTCCTTTTGGAAGGTTAACCATCAGATTTCTTTGCGCCGGAAAGATACCAGTACGTCCATCAGGTGTCCGGTAAGCTTCTTGATAATTAGATCCTAACCCATCATTTACTAAAGCAGGTCCGCCCGGATGATAGCCGGTACCTTTAGCATAAGTAGGAATGGTCCATTTCTTCAGAGCGCTGTCTCCTGCTCCGACTTTACTTAGTACCCAGTTGATACCGCTGATGACTCCATTGACACCTTTTCCGATAACTCCGACCATTCCATTGAAAATTTTACCTGCTCCTTCTTTAACTTTCTTAGCGCCATTGCCAAGACCTTTCCCTATTTTTTCTCCTAGTTCATTAGCCCAACCGGTAATCTTTCCGAAAGCTTCAGAAGCGTTTGTTTTCATAGTATCAAATGAGCTTCCCATGCTCGTTTTTAAATTACTAAATGCAGTACTTGCTTTTTCTTTAGCTGAATTAGCCGAAGTTGAAACCTTATCACGAATTTCATTCCATTTATCAACTGTATTATTTTTGACATTATTCCATCGATCAGAAACGTTATTCCGAAGTTCTTGTAATCGGTTTGACGCATTATCTTTTGCTGTTCTTGCTTTGTTTGATACATCTGTGGAAAAAGTATCCCAAGTTTCCTTTGTATTCTTTTTGATGTCACTCCATCGACCGCTAACATTATTCCAGATATCAGAAGCTTTCCCAGTAACTGTTTTCTTAGCATTATTCCAAGTGTCACTGGTCCATTTTTGGACATTGCCCCAAGTATCTGAAACAGTCTTCATTATTTTGCCAAAGCGATCATCGATAACATCTTTAAGTTCACCAATCGCTTTTTTAGGATTCTTAACTGCGTTAGCAACCTTTTCTAACACACCAGCAAGAAATTCTAACCCTTTTGTCAAAAGTTCAATTTGTCCAATAATCAGGAATTTAGCCACTTGAGTAAGAGGAACAATAACGACGTCCCAGAACCATTTAAAGATTGGTTTGAAAATCTCAATCACTTGGTTCAAGACCTTCAATGCTGCTGAGAACATATTAAAATACTTAGGCACATAGTCTTCAATGAAAAAGCTTGCCAAAGCTAGTAGAACGTTTTTATACAACCACTCAAGTCCATCGCCAACATTTTTCAGGATAGGACGAATCGATTTAAATAATCCATCTATCGCTTTAAGTAATGGCGTGAAATCAAGGTTTTTTGCCCATTCTTCTGTGGCTTTGGTCATACTGTTGATATTTCCTAACAAATCATCTACTGCATCAAGTATCGTTCCGAAGATTGATTCTCCAACTCTTCCTTCTTTCCACGCCTTTTTAAGCTGCTCAGCTATGTTGCCGATCGTGTTGAAGATATTCGTATAGATTTCAAGAATATTGGCAGCTATACTTTCTCCACGTCCATCGTTCCATGCGTTTCGAAAAGCAACAGCGATTTCATGAAGTAATTCAAGGATTCGATTCCACATATCAAAGAACGATTGAATTAGCCTTGTTCCTCGCCCATCATCTTCCCATGCACGTCTGAACGCACCAGCTATATCACCAATTATGCCAAGTACATCTGCTAATAAAATCAGGATATTCTCAATAAATAATTGACCCGTTCCATTTGTCCAAACTTCCATAAATGACTTGCCGATAGCAGAAGCTAAACCTATTACCTCACCTAATGCATACTTCCAAGCATCGATCACTCGTTGTCCTTGATTTTTCCATGCATCTTGGAAAGGCTTGAAAAAATCCTTCAACAAGTTTTGAATGTCTTTCATCCATTTAGGCGTTGAATAAGTGCCTGTCGCCGAACCAAAATCAATGCCCGGAGTTGTGGAATCTTCCTTCTTTTCATCATCCGTATCCATCGTTAGCTTGTTGATTTGGTCAAATCCCATGAGAGATTTTTGTAGTTTTTTCACTTTCTCATTGGCTTTATTTGCAGAAGACCCAGTATCATTTAGCGCTTGGATATTGTCATACAATCCACTAGCGCCTTGTTTTGCCGCATCATAGGTTGTCCCGAATAACATTGCAATAAATGAAGCAAGCTGCCCCGTGAGTTGGGCTACTGTGCTCATTAACGCATTCAACGCTGGTAAGATTGCCGTGTATATTGGATAGAATGCCGTCATAAGATTGACTTTAATCTGATTCAACGAGGCGCTGAATTGATCGTTCGTTTTCAACGCTGACATCATACCGCTAGCTAGTTTGGTAATTGCGCCACCTAACAGCTGATAAACAACCAATGAAGGTAACAGATATTTCATTGACTGACCAAAAGCATTCGTGCTTCCTGTCATTCGATTTGTTCCAGCTGTAACTTTGTTGGAATTACTAGAAAATAGACTTCCGAACTTTCCAATAAATCCAAGAGAGTTCCTTAAGCCATTTCCGACGCTCCCGAATCCGTGTGAAACAGCATTGGACATGCGGTTGAATACACCGCCATATTTAGAAACAGCCCGCTCAGATTGCTTCAGTCCTGTGCCTGTCATACTAGCGCCGCTAGAAGCGTTGCCCGTTTGAATGGATGATTGTCCCAAAGCAGAGTTAACTCGTTGCAGAGCCTTTCTCAACGCATCTGCTCTGTCTTCTGTTTGTGCGTATTCCTTTTGCAAACGATCATTATCACTTATAAGCTTATTCATCTTGATTGATTGTTTTTGAATCTCACCAGACGTTTTCAGTGATTGAGGAGTATCTTCATAATTCTTGAATCCAGATGTAAAGCTGCCTGTTGGCACACGTTGGTCGTTGTACTCCGCCTTCAACGTCCGAATTCGTTTTCGCATCGCTTCAATTTGGGCTTCGTTTTGGCTCATGCCTTTTGTTATATTTTCCAAGGAAGACGGAACAGCGTCTAATTCACGCTTAATTGTATTACCCATACCTTTTGCCTGATCTTGGAATTTTGTCATCTGAGCTTGCGCTCGAGCGATTTGTTCGTCGTATTTAACGACTTTCCCTGTATCTCCTTGACTGGATGCCGTTTGCCTTTGTGATTTCAGATAAGCAACCTTTTCTTGTGCTGCTTTTGCTTGTCCCATCTTGGCGTTGATCTCATTCACCATCGCATCGATTTCCTTGGTCACTTTTGGACGAGCTTTACGCACACCTGTTGCAAAGTTATCACCAACCGCTTCAGACGATTGCTTTGTCGATCGTTCAAAGTTTGCTAACGTCTTTTCTATTGCCTGATTCATTTTTTCTAGTTGTTTCGTGAAATTGCTAGCGCCTTTTTCAATATCCATATTTTTCTCTGTGCGATCCATTGAGTTACCGGACATTTGTTGGATTCTACTCATTGCACCCTCAATTTTTGGCAATACACTCTCTAGGGATTGCTCAACTCGAGCAGTATTGATATCTAATAAGACTTCAAGTGTTTCTAATTCCATGCTTTCTCACCTACCTTTCTTCAATGAGTTTTCTTCTTTCCCTTGTTGCTTTGATAGCCTGCGCTTGGGCCAAGAACATTTCTTGCTCACGCTGCATAGCTTCTTGCTTTGTTTCTTCCTCCGTTTTCGCTTCTTCAACGGCTTGTTCAATTTGTTTGAGAAATGGATAAGCATCTTCAAATTTTGGAAACTTCTTCGGATCATTGAATGCAAAAACGGCTAACCTTTGCTGAGAATAGTCGAATAATGCTTTTTCTTTCAACTCATTCTCCTTGATTTTCTTGTTGGCTTGAACTTGTATCATGATTTCTTCAAGTGTCATTCCCCAATATTCAGTGGCAGGGATTCCTGATTCGACAGCTTGTGGGTACATGAATTCAAGCATTTCGGATAGATTATCGAAGTTTTTTACAGAAGACTGTCTTCGCTGTTCGTTTGATCCAAAGATTCCCCATCTGTCGCTTCGTTCGCCGTTTCTTTCTTTCCGAAAAAACCAGCTTCATCCAAGAAGTCATTGATTTCGCCAAATAGATCCATCGTTGTTTTTCCTGATTCAATGTATTGCTCGAACGCATCAACGATTGCTTTATCTGTCACGCCGCTTGTTTTATTGGCGCCTTGTAAGATAATCAATAAACTGTTGGCTGGTGGTAATTTGATTTCGCCTTGTTTTTTAACAAACAGTCCCATAATCCCTTCATCTAAGCGCTTTTCGATTGCTAAAATCGATTTACCGTCTAAACGAAGTTGTAAATTTAGCTCTCCTAATTGAAATGATTTAGTGTTTGGCATTTGTACTACGTTGCTTTTTGACATGTATGTTTCCTCCTAATTTATAAAAATAGAGACTAAGGATTATCCCTCAGTCTCTGATTCGTCTGCATTGTCCCCTGTGGTATCTTCAGGGGTTGTTACTCCCCCGGCGCTGGTGCCGGAGTGATATCTGGACCGTCACTTACAACGATACCTAAGTTAAACCCAATCGCTTGGTTAACTTCAGCTCCATCAAATTTGTAGTAAGGCTCGCCAGTGAATTCAGCTTTCAATCCGTCTGGATAAGTGATCGTCCAAGCCACAGATTTGCCAGTTTCAACCAATGCATGGACATCTCGGAAGTTGTCCCCTTGATAAACGATCGCAAATTCAAAGTTGTCTACATCTTCAATACCTTTGATATAAGCTTTCTTTTCTGATCCCAAGTGTGTTACATCCACTTTTTCTGGGTCATTACCCAATGCTGGGATAGATTTAACTGCTGCTACAGTTTTAGTTGTTGCACCATCTTTGTAGGTTAAGACGGTACCCTTTGATAATAGTCCTGCAAAATCCATGTGTAATTCCTCCTATTTTTTGTAAACATATTTCGTAACATTATCAACTACAGCTGTTACTTCAACGATGATTCGCTTTAGATCAGCCGTGTTAGCATCTTTAGCGGTACCAGAAAAACCAATACTACCGAATGTGCTTAAAACACATTCAGCAATACTGGTCTGGCTTTTGTCTCCGTATAATTCAACTGTGATTGTCCAATCTGTTTGTAACTCATTACCCAACGAATCAATCTGATGTGGTTTATTGGCTGTCCTATAAATAGCCAATGGGAATGTATTCCAAGTTGAAGGATAGTCCGTGGCAATCTTTTTGATGTCAGTGACGGCTTGTAATACTTCAACAGTGACTGTCTTCATATTCACTCGTTCCATCACTTCAACTCCCTTAACTTGCGTTGTACATGCTCTTTGTAGATTTCTGGTGCTTCACCGATCAAATCTACTAAAGAAGGATACAAGAATGGTCGTGCTGGCTGTCCTTTGGTAATGTAGAAGTCTGTACCTTGAACAGTCACACGAGGAATACCGTATATAGCTTCCAAATCCGCAGCAACATCTTTTGCTGGGATAAACCATGCTGTTTGCGAGTAAACTGGTGTAAATCCTTCTGGTAAGTCTTTTTGACTAGCTTCACCGATAGGACCAGTACCAACTTCTCGGAATAGCGCTTCTTGCTTGTCGGACCAGACACATCCAACAATTTGGTTTTGTGCATTAATCACGACTTCGTTTTTCAAACTACCCAACAATTCACCACTAGAATATTTCATGCTAGACGACAATCGCAATTCGGCAGCTTGTTTGATCAACTCAGTGATCTCAAAAGTTGCATCCCACATCGCATCATCTAAGATTTGCGGTATTGCTTTGACTTTTCGCCGTAAACTTTCAAGGCCTTTGATTTCAACTCCCACGATTATCATTCCTTTCTAGCATAATGTTCTTGTGCGTCGAAAATGTCTGGATAGATTTGATCGTGAAGTCTGGTTCCTCATCTTTACCAACGTAGACGCAAATGCCGTCTAGTTCATTCTGTGACTCGCTAATCTTATCGCCTTGGTATTTGCATGCTTTCATTGTTTCAAGCTTGCTGCCATAGATTTGGGCGTTTACCGAACCGCTTGCAGCTTGTACATTCATACGTAACTCAATTGGTTCGAATGGATAAGTTACTATTTCCTCTGCTTCTTCATCATGAGTAACTTTTCGCTTTTTTAGATAGACTGTTTGTAGGTCATTCTTCAGTAGGCGCATAGTAACTCACAACCTTTCCCTTTCGGAATCTGTTCAAGCCACGTTGAATAGAGACTGGAATATCGGTCAAGAAAGACTGCGACACGCCGCCTTCAGACCTTGAAGCTTCACCTTCAGCGCCCTGTTGGTTGTATGCGATTGTTGCAAGTTGTCTTGCATATACCCACATACGATCAATCATCGCTTCACGACCAGTATAATCAAGGACGAGTGCGACAGCGTCCTCGATCAATACTGTTGCTGAGATAGGAGATATCTCCAATTGCTCAGCTAGTACTGAAATAACTTCATCTCGTTTCTCATCCATGATTTCACTCCTTATTCGCCAGTCCCACCAGCGATCGTAGTAGTCGGTGTCCATAGTTTATGCTTGAATTGAACGATACGAACATTTTTAGATTCGTATACACGTTCCCAGTTACCGCCAGTAGCTAACTCAGTGTTTGTTGGAGAAGAACCAGCAACAGACTTACTTGTGAACTTAACTCCACGTGGATGTAACAAGAAATGTTGTCGGTTAACCAAGATATCATCCCCAGCTAATGCATCACGGTCTGTTTCAGTAGGGACTGGAGCAGCACCGTTCCCCAAACCAATAGCACCTTGGCCAAAGATATAAGAAGTGAACACTCCGCCAGAATTAGGCATACCATCATCAACGATCACGCGTTTACCCATGTAAGTCGGGATTTTTGTGTTGTTTGAATCTAACAAGAACTCAATCAAGTTTTGTTTGCGCAAGTTAGCATATACAGACGAGTGAACAGCAATTGCAGTCAGTTTTTCTTCTGCATCACCCAATTTGTATGAAGCATCCAAGAATGTTTCACCAGTGAACGCAGCAGCATTACCTGTTTCAGCAGAAATATCTAAGCTGTTATCGCTCATTTTAGTAGTTGTAGCGCCAAACACGCCTTTTAAGACACTCAGCAACGTAGCTTGTTGACGGCGGGCCCAATAAGCCGCAACCAAGTCACCAATAGCACGCATAGGATCGTCACCAGACAATGCTTTAGATAAATCATTTACTTTCCAAGCTTTACCACGCATTAAGAGAGCGGCAACGTCTTGACCAGCAGTGATTTTATCTGTTTCTAGTGATTCGGAATCAGACAATACTTCATCGTCACCAGTTAAATCTTGCCAAAACGGCATATTGATTAACTTACCACCAGCAGTTGCCAAAGCATCTAATTCTGGATCTTTCACAACGATTCCCGATTGGTACAACGCTGATAATTCAGCAGTACGTTCAATAACGTAACGGTTGAAGACTTCTGGTACAATGACGTCTTCGATTTTTGTTTTTGCAGCAAAATACTGCAAGTTCATTTTCATTAAACTTTTTTCCATTTTTTCTCCCACTTTCTATTTATTCGCTAGTGCCTGTAAGGCTTTTGCTTTTTCTGGATCATCTCGTAGCAATCTTCCTTGCTCAGTAAGATTTAAGGTTTCCGCAGCAAACGGATTAATGTCAGGCAAAGTTGTATTAGAACCTAGTGGTGAATCAACTGAATTCAATAGCGCTTGATCAACTGCAACTTTTAGCGCTTCATCCCATGCTTTCTTGAATGTTTTGACATCTTCCAAAATTTCTTCTGCGGTGTCACCTTTAATGCGTGCTGCTAACTCTTTGCTGATTCCGATTGACTGTAACTGATTGCCTTTTTCAACAAATAATTGTTCTTGTCGAAAAGCTTCTTTTTCTTTTTCGAATTCCAACTTATCTTTGTTAAGCAATTCTTTTTGTCTTTCTTCCTCACTTAGCTTTGCCAAACGGGCAGCTTCATTCTTTTCTTCTTCAAATTCTTTCTGCCAGCGTGACTTTTTACTTTTGACAATAGAGTCAACTTCTTTGTCATCCTTGAAACCAAACTTCTCTTTGATTGCTGCAATCTCTTCTTCGCTCAACTCTTCTACATTAAGTTGTTTTGATGTTTCAGAATCATCCGGAGTATCTGATTCATCTTTTTCAGCAAAGAATTGTAGGTTAAGTGGCAACAGTTTTTTGTGTTTCATGTTCTGTACTCCTTCCATATCTTTTAGAGTGGATAAATGCTTGCACTTCCGATGCTTTTAATGTCTTCACGCTTGGACATGACAAAAAGCCTAGTCAATGACTAAGCTTTCAATCCCATTATTTTTCTTTTCTGTTCTCTTATTTCTTCATCCGAATACTTTTCTTTCAGCTTATCCATCCATTCGTTATAGGTAGTGTCACCTCTAATTGGAATGACTTTACCACTGATAGGATCCAAAGCATTCCTAGGCAGCTTAAGAGTGCGTTTGCTGTACATAATAGCTATTGTTCTGCACCAAGGATGGAAAGGCGGATACGTACCACTAGCACCATTTACTTTAGCTTCAGAAACTCGATATATTTTATGATCTTTTCCTTTACAGATATCAGATGTTCGCAAGTCCAACACTGCAACCAGCATGTATTCTTTTACGCCGTTATCTTGCCACGCTTTGAGCTTTGCTTGGTTAGCCATGTAATTAGCTTCCGTCCGAATCAAGCGCCTAGCAACACCAATAGAGCGGTCAAACTCATTAGCTATTGCCTTAGTCATTTCAAACTCCGACATGCCAGTCATTGATTCAACAGTGAACAGTTCTTCTAACCTTGCTGCTAAAGCTTCAGTATCACCCCATATCCGTTTAGAATAATTCGATCCATGCCAGTGGCTATCGAGGATGTTCTTCGTATACCTGGTCGATAGTTCCTTAAACTGATAATCTTTCTTATTCCATACTTCAATAACTACGCCATTCTTAGCATTCTCTTGTGCCTTTCGAATGACTGATTCAGCAGTTGCTTCACGATAAGATTCGTGAATAGCATCTACATAGAATTCTGTCTGCTTTTCTAGCTGAACATCAGCAACTTGCTTAGAAACTAAAAAAGACTTGGCTTTCAAGTCTTCTGCACGAGTGATACGCTCTTTAAATGCTAATGATTGCAATCTGTTTTTTGCTGCAGCTTGTAATTCAGAATCTTTAATCTGTTTAGATAGCTTTCACAATTCTTCTAACTCTTCAACTGACGTTGTTTGGTTTAGTATCCTTTTAGCTTCATCCTCAGATAGCCCAGAGCGTTGTTGAGAGCGTGCAAATAACTTCCTAACCTTCTTAGTTAAGTATGTTTGTGCTTGCCTGTAAGCCTTGGCTACAGCTTCCTCAACCTTGATTGCACCATCGTTTATCTTTTGCTCTGCGTCGATGTTACGTCGTTCCCAGTAGGATGGCTTGCGTTTCTTTTGAGCCATTTAATCAGCTCCTCAATCCTCTACAAGTTCATAAGTTTCGTGAAAAATGTCAGGTTTGCAAGGATAGAACTCACCTTGAACGCCTTTGATGATGTAATCACCATCAGAAATTTTCATAGTTCCTTCTAAAGTCTTGATAGCAGGATAGTAGCTGGGCATATCATCTCGGTTAACACAAGAACCATCAACAAAATAATCAATCCAAGCGTCGCCCACGAACTCTTTACATTTTCTGTAAGACCGAGCAGAACACATTTTTAGTTGCATCACATCGACCACTACCGGTTTCTTCCTAGCTTTCATCCTCTTCGTCCTCCTCTGGCTCATCATCTAAATCCGAATGACTATCTTCAGCTTGCACTCCTAATGCTTTCTGGTTCATCACAATAGCTTCTTCTTTTTCAAGGTTCAACTGTTTCAATACTTCGTCCACATCGTCAATATCTGGCAACCACCCTAGAAGCACTTTAAGCGGTAAGATGCCAGCTTGATAAGCACTAACGATTTGATTGATGATATCGCTAGTGTTTACAGGTAAATTAGGCTTAAGTTTAATCTTTGTTCCTTGCGCATCAATTGAATTGTCTTTGACCTTCAAAATTGTTTCAAACAATACCATGCGCTTTCTCAAACCTTTGATCATATAACGTGATTTAACCGACATAAGCTGAAGCAAGCCAAAAAGTTTGTACTTCATAGCTTCACCAGAAACATTTCCAGAAAACTTCTCATCATTCATATCAGGTACATAGGTAATCTTATGGATATCGTCAAGGATTGCTGATCGTAAAAGATTAACACCGTCCTCATTTAATTCCTTTGTAAGATACCCTGCGTCTACTTCATTAGGCATTGCAGCCGTTTGAAGCATCTTTTCTTTCGCTAGCTTCTCACCATCACCATCTTCCAAAGTAAATCCCCTTATAAATAGGATTGCATCTACAAAGGCTTCTTTATCGTTTAGTCGATCGGATTGGAGTAAATTATATGCATCAATCAAAGAAATAGCTTGTTCAAAGTCGCCTTGCTTTTCTTCATTGTTTCGATACTCAATGACTGGCACTGCTTTGAAGTAATGTGGCTTGGCATCCACTAGTAGGTACTCACCAAATCCTCTTGAGCTTGCGTGATACGTAATCACTCGATTGTCGTTGTAATACTTAACCACATAGTGATCAATGCCGCCTTGCAGCGTTAGTACGGGTTGATAATGAACTGCAAACAAAGGGTTCTTGTCTACTGTGTCATCCGTAACTAAGAAAATACCTCTAGGATCAATACATTTGATTTCTAATTGTGTTCCATCGTTTTCCTTTGTCTTGTTTAGATACACAAGTTCATAACCAACGCCGAACGTTGATAGGTCTTTCTCCAATTCTGTATCATGAGAAACGATGTCAATCCTGTCGTAAGCATCTAAGATTGGCGATATGTTCTTATCTGATTCAGATACATAAGAAATCGGATTACCCACCATAAATCCAACATTCATGTCCACTACATATTTCGCATGGTTGATCAACACTTTATTATTTGGCGCTGCTTCATTTTCTTTCTCACGATTAAGAATGTCGTGCTTACCATCGTAATAATCTGATAGCCTTTCTAGTCTCGCCAATTCCATCATGTGCTGTTGGATACAAAAATTAAGTAACTCAGCAGATGGGTTATTTAAGTCGCCGGCTATCTGTCTGTTAACTACTATTGCCACAATATCACCTCTCTTAAAATCCGAATTTAACTTTGCTGACGATTTGAGCCTTTTTGCTTTTCTTCAACTCGTGTGAGTAAATTGCATATCTTAATGCATCAAGAACATCATCAAATTCTTTAATCGGTTCCCCTTTTCGTTTATCCCAAACATATTGATAAATCTCGTTTGGAAACTTCTTAACTTTGTCACGACAGATAAAAAGCTTATCCGCTTTAATCTTCTTGGCAACAGATTCAACACCGCTTAATCTGGCTTTGTCTGCATTGAAAGCTTCGATGCGTTCACGTTTGAACCTAGCAACATGTTCTGGTCTGGCAGAATCACAATAAAAAGGTATCCTAGAGCCATATCGCTCCTGAATACCTTTGGCAATCTCTACCCAATAA
Source organism: Enterococcus sp. AZ149 (assembly GCF_051714285.1). Taxonomy (NCBI): domain Bacteria; kingdom Bacillati; phylum Bacillota; class Bacilli; order Lactobacillales; family Enterococcaceae; genus Enterococcus; species Enterococcus sp. AZ149. The sequence continues at coordinate 852,049 of NZ_JBIORO010000001.1, read as the reverse complement.
TCAATCTCTTCAAACTGCGTGGCATGTTCTTCTATGAGATATGCTGTTCCGTTATCTGTTTCGCCTATAACAACAATAGATCCCCAGTGTTCGTACCCCCAGTCAACTCCACAATAGAAAGAGGATAACTGAGGGATTTCATTTGATTGGACGTAATGCTTACTCGCATCAAAGTCTTGATATACCACACCTTCAGCAGACACCCACAATCCTTTTATGTCACGATCGTAGAACATACCACTAGGCGTTGACTCTTTAATGTTTTCTCTGTATCGATCAGAAAGAAAAGTGTTGTCATCTAATTCAAAATGAAACGCCTTGATATTTTTACTTGTATTGTCGATATATTCCTTTTTTAGCCAATGCTCTGGATTATCTGGGTTAGTATCGCCCAATATCCTAGCGCCTGTTCCTGAACAACGAGAAACGATTTCAGCAAATACTTCTTGCTTAGCTAATGAAGCTTCATTGATATATGCACCATGAGCCGTCATACCACGAATAGCACCGACACCGCCAATGTTTCCCGTGTATGCTTGAACCACCTTCACACCGAACAAGACAAAGTTATTATGCTTATCAAACTTCGGTTCAATGCTATACATATTGTACAGCTCTTGCAGTATGTTCTTTTGAATAGTGGCACTTGATACACCAGCGAGAATATACATCGGCTCTTTAATGCCTTCTTTATCTGCTATCTTGCGCACACGTCTTAACTCAAACAAAAATAAGTCATTGTTTATCTTTGTCTTTCCTGATCGCTTAGCTCCATGCAGCAAAGTAATGAACCAATCTTTCTTTACCGTTTCATTCAAAACTTGGATTTGTTTAGTAGTGTATACATCACTAATCATTCAGTTCACCACTAATCTTCTCTAACAACTCATCTAACTTATCTTCAGTAGTCTGAGTTGTGCCATTTTTGAGTGCTTCAGCTTTAAATTGGGAAATTTCTGCGTCTGCTTTAGCTTTTTTGATTTGAGCATTGTGCAATTCATCAATTTCAATATACTTCATAAGTTCGGCCATAGCTTTTTGCTTGTCATAGAGTTTGACAGAAACTCCATCTTTCCCTTTTTTAACCTCTTGGATGAGTGTGCCATCGACTTCTTCACTGTTTTTCAATGAAACTTGGGATGACTTGTATGTTTCCAATTCGCCAGTAAACTCGTTAAACACCTCTTGCTTCTCGCCGGCCTCATCATACTCATAAAGCTTATGTTCTGTTGATGAGAACTCAACAAAATCCGTGATATCAGCAAACGCCTGCTTTGCGTATTCTCTTATCAAATCTTTTACATCAAGAAACACATCTTGCTGCAGTTCTGCCTTCAGTCTTTTCAACTCGATCTTTATGCTATCTTTTGCTATCAATCTTATGCTGTTAGATCTAGCGGAATTATAATCACATCCATACGCCTGTTGGTAGGCCTTCGTTGCATTAAATGATTGTAAATAGTAAAGACAGAACAACTTTTGTTGCTCTGTCAAGTCATCGTTATCTATTATTAATTGTGGTCGATCATTTGCCTTAACGGACTGTTCCTTTTTATTTGGAGCGCTCCTTTTGGAATCGGAACGCTCCCAGTTATCTTGTGATTTCCACTTTCTGATAGTTGACGGACGTTCTCCTAATTCCTTGGCTATATCTACTAAAGGCCGTTCTTTTGATTTTAACCACAATTTATAGGCTTTATCTCTATTTGGGTTTCTCTGTCTAGCCATCCATTCACCACCACCTCACAATCTGTGTCTTTTTTGTAATTCTATGTATAAAAAAAGACCTCATACGAAGTCTAATGAAGCTTGTTTTGTATCAAGATTTCAAGATCATCAATTAATGAATCTATCCTCTTTTCTAACCGTTTAATTTCTGATCGTAGATATATATCTCTTGCAGAACCTTTTGCTCTATCTTCACTCTTAACGTTCAGATAATCAAATAATGATTCTTCACATTCTTTAGATTTATCAAATATTTCACTGGAAATGAAAAATTTATTTAGTGTTATGTAGTTCTTGGCGTCAGCAATAAATTTAAGCAAATCATTTGTTAGTACACCGCCTTTATAGTTGAGTCTATAATATTCAAAAGCAGTAATAATTTTTTCATATAATACAGGAAGAACATCATATTCTTTTTTCATTGTTTCGAATTTTACAGAAAACTCATGTTCTAATTGTTGATACTTCGTTTGAAATTCATTCTGAATCTCACTTATTCTAATTGAATTGTCATACCGAATGGCTTCTAATTCTTTTTGAAGTTCTTTTTCTTGTTCTGCTTTCAAAACGTCTAATTTTTGGTCCCATCTTGATTTTATATAATTCGAGATAATATTTGGAACACCAAAAAATAGTAAAACTGAAGGCACAACACCTGCCAAAAAAGCAAAAAAAGTTAGAATATAATCTTTCATAAATCCTCCTTAACAATATAGTTAATCTATTATATCATTTTAGATTATTCAGAAAAGCAAAAAAACAGCCCTGAAGGACTGTTTAGTAGGAAGTATCAAAGATCATGTGAGTAATCCAACCGACAACTCCCAATCAGGAATGTAGGATTTGAACCTACGACCTCTACTGCCCAAGAGTAGCGCTCTACCAAACTGAGCCAATTCCTGTTTTAAGACGGCTAGCGAATGAAGATAAGGAGTGTGTTCAACTCCATTCATTTTAAATTTTTTGATGCCGTCTTAATTAAATACAGGGCGCTAAAAGGAGAATCACGAAAGTAGGTCTGCCAACTGATCATAAAGGAGTGCGCCCTGTTATTTACAAATTTCTATACTACTATTTTATCACTGGATTTGTTGCATGTGTGTGCATGTTTTGTGCATCAGGTTACCAATCGTTAATCATGTCGATACCAAACAGCACTACTGATAAATCTTCAAGCGCTTCTTTGCAGTTGCGACTAATAGTAGAACGATCAACATGCAATTGCTCTGCCAATTTGTCATCATTCAACAAGGGACGCTCAATGAACTTTTTGTTAATAATTCGCCACTTGCGCTTGTCTTCTGGCTTGCCTGTCGAAAGGCAAATTTCTTTATAAGCTTCTAAGCATATATCAACATGTTTCATTAACTTCACAGATTTTGCTTTATTCTGCATCAACAAATCAAGATTTAACCACTTATGTTCCCAAAATGTGCCTTGTACCTCTTCTACATGCTCCTCAACGGCTTCACTATGGGCTTTCAACTTGTGGTAGTTATTCATCAGTAACCTTGCATTGTGAAAAGCTCTTTTCTTGAACTGCTTTTTCTCATATTCCCTGTCTTTTTGAATTCCTTTACGAATTTTTAGAGCTAGCTCGTCTAATTGTTTGTCTGATAGCTCATGCACATTAATTTCCAATCACTTGCCCTCCTCATTATCTTCTTTACTAAAAATCACACCTACGAATACAGAAGCTATTACAGCTACAAATATCAAAACCGCCTCTGTCATTTTCTTATCTTCTCAATTTCCCGCTCTAGCCATTCATCATTAGTTGCTAGCAAGGTACCTTCTTTGGAGTAATATTCATTGATCAACCTTGCTGGATTTTCTGTGGTTCCCTCACCTTCGAACGAAACCACATGAATAACTTCCATCATTTTAACTTCACGAACATGATTTGATTTCTTAGGTAATACCATTTTTATCCCCCTGCTTCCATAGCATCTCGTACCAATGGATCGTTAATAATAATCTTGTACTTCATCTGCTCATACTGCAGTTGCTCTTGAAGTTGTTCAATTTGCTTCTGTTGATCCACAATTGTATAGGATAGCCAACTCAGACCTGCGATCGTCAACAGTATTATGATGATTGAGTGGCTAGTTTTCATTAGCTGGCTCCAATAGTTCTGGGTTTTCGTATATGTTGCCACATACAACGCAATAATCTTTGATGTTATATAGCCAATCCTCATCCCCTGCAGTGAAAGTTCCATTCTCGAAAACTATTTTTTCATAGTAGTGATATCCAGATTCAGAATACTTAATTGCTACTATATCCCCCTCGAAAACCTCCACGCCGTTCTTGTCTTTCAAGCCTGTTGATTGCATGAGGTACTCTGGTTTCACTTCTATCCAACCAAAACCATCGGTAGCCTCTACCAAAATCTCACCGTCGCCGAATCGGTTACTCGTCACTCGGACTTGATCGTTCATAAATTTCGTATCTGGTTCCCACGCTCTAAATTTTGGTATCATTTTATCCCTCCTGTTTGCTATCGCTGACGATTGCGGAAATTTACTACTATCTTTTATTATTTAATGTCTTGCAATACTGTAAGGGTTGCTGACTCCCCTTAATGATATAATTTGATTATTAATTAAAAAGGAGTCTTTTTATGGACAAAGTAAAAGAAGTAGTTTCAGTAATACTAATATTTGCTTTAATATATTTTTTGTTGTGTCTCGTCGCATCTCTCATTATCAGTTTTTTTAGATTAGTTTTTAAAAGAGAACCTTTCTTTGTAAACTTTAAAGAATTATTTCTTAACTTGTTTTTAGAAATTTTGAATCCTTTTAATTATCTGTTCTGATTAAAGCATTTCGTCGGATAACTGACTTGGTAAAATATGTTACAATACCTAAAAGGAGGTATTGCTTTGGGAACTTTTTTAGCTTTTATTTGGTATATTTTTATAGGATTTATGCTTTATGGAATCATCAGATTGGCAGTTAAACACGGAATTTCCGATTCCAAAAAAAATAATTTATGATTCTGTTGCTACTCTTTTAGGGTAGTTTTTTTATTTCCACAATTTTGGTGGATTACTGACTTAATCATGTGGTGCCTAAATCAACAATGTTGTAGTTATCGTTGTACTCCAACCAAGGTTCTTCACATACTTCCCCACCAACTGTTGTGGTAACTTTCGCATCAGATGGATAGTTTTTTAGTTCCTCAATTAGTTCAGCAACTGTCATTTCTTTCCCTCCTATTCCGCTATTTCTTCCGCTTCTGGAATTATTTCAGGTCACTGGACTTAACGAAAACACCATTGACCATCTTTCCAGTCCGTCCTTTGATTTCGTCATAAGCGAAATTCAAGCACTCGTATAAATCCATGTCGTTTTGTAAAGCTAAAATAATTAAAGTCACAGCAACATCTCCGATGCCATCACGAAGTGCATCCTGATCATTTCTAGCTAATGCAGCCGCAACTTCACCAGTTTCTTCGACAACTTTCAGCATTTGTTTGCTAGATTCTGCCTTATCAAGCCCCTTATTTTTTGCCCACTTTTCTACTAATTCAACTAATACATCCATGTTATTTCCTCCAAATTTTAGTTATGCACATATCCACAAAGTTATACACAATATATTGTAGGAACGTATTTTCGCCCACTATATATTGTCTATCTTGTTCTTTTATAGCCTAGTTCAATCAAAAACTCTTCCCTTTGGTTCAAAGCGTTACGATAAATCGCCTGTACACCAATTTGATACGCATAGGCTTTTCCTTCTTGACTAGTAATGAACGATAGGTCCTTGCTGTTTCATCCACTAAAATCGCATGAAATTCGTTGTAATAAATTCTTTTCAAAATATTCACCTCAACTTACAAACTTTTGATGGGAGATCTTCACTTCATCATCATTAATCATCGAGTAGGCCATCGTGGTCTCAATATTTTCATGACCGAGAAACCTAGAAACGAGTTCTATAGGCATCCCGTGTCTTCTCGCAAGTGTTGCGGCTGTCCTTCTAAATCTGTGCGGGTGAACATTCAAAACACCTGCACGCTCCCCTAGGCGCTTGACCAACTTTTGGACTCCTGCAGTAGTCATCTCTTTCCCTCTCGTCTGTCCATAAAATAATGGACCAGTGATGTGAGGCACCTCTTTTAAATAATGATTCAATGCCAACTTTGCCTTGGCATTAAAGTATAAAGTTCTTTGTTTGTTGCCTTTTCCAATTACTTCAATCGAATCATTTTCTTGGTCATAGTCATTAAAATTTAGAGAAACCAATTCAGAGACTCGACATCCGGTACTCAATAGCAGTTCGATGATGAGCGTTTCTTTTGCATTAGAAGCAGCACTTCGCAGCTTTTCAACTTCAAGCTCACTGAATTCTTGTTTGCGCCTTTTGGGTACTTTTATCTTTTCCACCCTTGCGCCAGGATCTCGATCGATAAACTCTTCGATATAAAGCCAGTGAAAGAACCTAACGATGCAGCCACGTTCACGAGCAAGCGTACCTTTAGATATTCGATCCTGAATTTCCCTGTTAGCAATAAACAATCGGATGTCATTTGCGGTGATATCCTTAAACGGCTTTCTAAGCTTACTCATGAAGAAATTGATCGTCTGCATATAAAGTTTCAATGTTCCGTCTGAAAGCCCCTGAATCTTCTTTGACACCATAAATTGATGGTATGCAGCTGCATCGGATCTCTCATCATAGATCACTACATCAGTTGAAGTTTTAACTAAGTCGAATGAATCCAAATGCATCAATAGGAGCATATTTACTTTCCTAAGTTGTTCTGGATTCAAATCATTTTCTAAATCTCCAACAATTTTATTAATCAGCGAATTCTTACTGGTCATCGTTCACTCCTAACCGAAACTCTTGCGAATTTCATATTCGTGGTCGATCAACTCTTTCAGTGTATCTTTGGGATATAATTTCTTGCCCGATCGCTTTTGATGCTGCACACACAACCATTGAAACTTTTCGATGGTTGCATCATCCATAGCGTATCTGGGTCTTTTTTTCTTCGTAGCCAAAAGGTGGGACACCTCCTATGAAATGGTGGGACACCTTTGAGGTTACTCCTTCCAGCGATAGATCCGCCCTTGTTTATCAGGGTTCCCACTTTGGATTAAATTTTTAACAGTGACTTTGGACTTTTTGCATTTCTCACTAACGGTTTTCTTATTTCCTGTAAAAATGACGCCCCCTTTATACAGGACCTCAACTAAACGTTTTTCAGGATTTACACCTTCATATAGATCCTCCCGAAGCTTTTCCCATTCATTTTTGGCATCCGGGTCTTTTTCGAGATCCACTTTTTCTGCAAGGTACACCATCCGCTGCCGGCGAATCTTTTTTTCAAGTCTTTTTTCTTTATCCATCTAACCGCCTCCCTTTTTGTTTAGATAAGCTTGAACCTTGGCATTTATTTCCGCTTGACGTTCAGGATCAATTTCAGGCTCCGGTTCAGGATTAACAAATCTTTCCGGCAATGGTTCTTCTCGAATAAAAGGTTTCTTTATTCGCTTTTGGTTACTTGTTTCTTTTTTTATCTCAAACTTGAGACTGTCAAATTTTTCTCTCAGCTTTTTAGCGCTTCTGATATTGCCAAACCAAAACTCGCTTTTAGGAAGCCAATTGATCACATACTCAATTTGTTTGATAGTACGATCATCCTTTTCCTCCATAAGGCGAATAACATCTGCCCATTTTTCCAAGTTGGCTTTTTTCATTTCTCTAGGAAAATCATTCATCAAATTATTTTTAAGCTTCGAAGCAAGCGTGAAGTGTTCGGTAGAATACTTCACGGGAGAAGTTTCAACTTCTTCTTTATTTGTATTATTAAATGTATTATTAATAGATGTATTATTATCTTGATAGATTTCTGGGTGAGGGGTCACCCATTTTTCTGGGCTACCCCCTACATTTTTCTGGGTGGGGCCGTCTAGAATTCTGATATACCTAGCTTCAATTTCCTTAGTCCCTTTTTTGTATTTGACCTCTCTGTATATGAACCCCCTATCTTCAAGGGATTTAAGCCAGTTTTGAATAGTAGACTTACCTACTTTATACTGACTGGCGAAATAGTCATTACTTGCCCAGCAATAGCCTTTTTCATTGCACAAGGCGGTAATTTCTCCGTACAAGAGTTTTGCGTTAGGTATTAAAGTATCGTCATATCTAACACTGGCAGGAATTACCGCAAAATAACTTCGGTGATCACTCACGATACTCCTCCTCAATAGCTTTCTTGAACAAATCTTCCGTTTCGTATTCTTCATCAAATCGCATGATCTGGGCGTTGTTCATAATTCCGATCTTGATCAATGCCTCTTGGTCTAAGTAGACTGGTTTGATTTGATATTTTTGAATAAACTCTTCTTGACCCAAGTTGTGAGCGATATTGTGATACTTCCAACTCAAAGCAACAAACGGAAACTTCCGATGATCGACTTTGTTTCTGTGGCGATTCCCTACTGCCGTTACATGGTGGATCTGCGCTCCTGATTGACCAGTTACTGCGCATTTACGGTATTTGCAGCAGAAGTAGAAGAAACTATCGTGTTCCAGAAGGTAGTTATAGCGCCTTGGCAACTGAACCCCTTCTGCAACAACGTATTCGATTAGAAAGTCAATCCATTGTTTCATCTCTGATTTTGTTGCTGTAGCATGACTGAATTCACAATTGTAGGTATTTTGATAGACGTTCCGCATTTTTTCTTTCGCTTCATAGCGTGGAATATTTTCACTCTCAGCAATATCTTTGATCAAAGAATGAGATAATGCATTTTGCTTCGCACTTCTGGGGTCATTATCTATAAACTGGATTTCTGCGAATCCCTCCTGCCCCCTGCGGATCGTTTCAAGGTGTTCAGGATTCACATTCTCGTCAACTTCCAGTAGAAATCTGTTCCCCTGTTGCTTCAAAATCTTGGCTAGCATCACTCGGTCACTTCAACAATTTCGATCCTTAATTGCACAATGCTTTTGTTTAGTAGTTTAAATTGTTCATCCGAGCCTTTAAGTTTAAGCGTGACTACTTTGCCTTTTGCTGATACTTCCTTTTCTTGAGCAGGCTCTTCTTGGATCTCACCAGTTTCCGGATCAATCGGTACTGATGGAACTGGCTCTTTTTTCTCAACTTTTTCGATGATAGCTGCTGCTTTGGCAAGCTTTTCTTTTTGTTCTGCAACAACTTGATTAATCTGATCAAAGACTTCTTGCAATTCGTGACCTTGATCGATCCAACGAACCCAAGAGAATGGATCTAAGCCAACGGCCTGCGCATAGCTTTCAACTGCTTGTTTGTTCGCTTCTAAAGTTTGTTTTTTAGACACGATTTCATTGATGGCATCTGTGATTTCTTTACTGATTGCTTTTGTTAACTCACCCTTAGCAGCAGTAAAGGCGCCCTTATTTGTCCATCGATCAGGAATTTCAATTTCACTTGGATCAACACCTAATGCATTGCACAGGTCCTCTATTTTTTCTTTCACTTTCTGCAATCGGGAATCACGTTCTTTAGTTTCGAACTTTTCGAGGCTCTGAGAAATTCCTTCTTTGGCAGTTTCCATCTGATCAACAAAGGCTCTGATCTTGGCTTCAAATGCTTTTAACGGCTCAGAATATCCGTTTTTTACTTCTTTCCGTTTTTCTTCCAGCAATTTAATAATGTTATTCAGAGACGACCGCGCATCTTTAGCTCCTTGGATGTCTCCTTCGCTGAAGGTCAAGCTTTTGTAATGATTGGCGGTATTTTCAACAAGTGCTTCAAGCTCTGCTTCATTTTTGATTTCAATGGTACTTGGTGTATAGTCAATCTGAATTGATGTGTCTGTTTTGATTAATTCATTCATCCGATAGTTCCCCCCATGTAAATGATTTAGTTTCTATCTTTTTCGGCGCTCCTTGTTCAGGTGGTTTAGCCTTCTGAACTTTTTCTGCCTTAAGCTTCATCCGATTGGCATAATTCAAAATAGTGCCATATTCATTTTTATTTAATTGATCAAATGGTGTTTGTATTTTTGTGTTTTCTCGGATATTTGCAACAAGGATTTCAAAATCTGTATCTGTTGCTTGAGCAACAACCTTGAGTATTTCATCCAAATAGCCGACTTGTTCCTCACTAATTAGTTCTGGCTTAGAAATATCTTCTGGCATATCTTCCCCTGCATAGAGATACAAGCCTAATCCATGTTTGGCCAATGCTTTAACAAAGCAACGTTTGTTACTAGTGTTAATTTGAAAACTATTAGGATTAGATACTGGATACTTGGCTTTTTCAACAATTGGCAGCCATTCGGTTTCTGCCTTACCTTGAAATGTCACAGTGTTTCTGACGAAAAATCCTTGTGGTGTTTTTAAATAAGGGACTGTCACCCCTTCAATCATTCGGAATTGATTATCAAACATTGGAAATTCGTGGACTTTTTCTGATGCCTCCGGATCAATACGTTTCATTTCACGCCATCCGTATGACCATGAAAGATATTCAAGAGAAAATTCTTGTGGATTTCCTTGTTTATCTGTGTATTTTTGGACATTCTTCTTAACTGCATTCGTCAGATCTCGGTTGTAAAGTTCCTCGAAAGAGACGATTTCTTTTATTGTCATAAAGGCACCGGCTTTCCTAGTTTTGATTTGCAGTACTCCAGCAGGTCATCCTCATGGATGAATTGATCATCAACGGAATAGACTAGGTCACCTTGATATAGGGGATTGCCACGCCAATCAAATGCTATAGGGTCATTTTCATCTTGTGGCAATTGTCTTGCCCCTAGACTGTCAAATTGATCCATGATACACTCTCCTTAAATACATTTTGTTTGTGACTCATTGCTTTGGTCGGCTGAGTCACTTTTTTGTTTCATCCGTTCGATATGTTGTCTTGCTTGGATCAAGGGCTTGTTGTGTCTGTACCATCGATCAGCAACGACTTTACCGATGCGCAAAGCTTCTGCTCTAGTCATACCGTCTTACCTTCCTTTTGCTTTTGTAATTAAGGAATACTCCATAGGGGCCAGTATCCGCACTTAGGAAAACCGGTCCTTTTTTTGCGGCAAGATTGATGTCCCCATCCACCGTTTCTAAATTGAGAAATACCGGTGTTTCAGTGATTCGTAAATACCAGATGCAAAATTTCTTAATCATAGTTTTTCCTCCTTGAAGTATCGATCGATCAAAGCGAGCGCTTCTTCTTTTGTTGATACGGTATGCTGCATTGTCGATCCGTTTGTTTCTATTGAGATAGTGATTTTCATGCTGTTCCTCCTTTGGTATAATTGTTAAAAACTGGTGGTGTTAATGTGGATGGATTTAATCTCGAAACATTTAATTCTTACTTAGAAGAACGAAAGAAAATTATTGAGCCTGCCTTAGAACAAATCCGACAATTTGAAGAAGTGATTGCTCCACATGTTAAGATAATGAATGTTGCTACTGAAAATGTGAAAGTAGCAACTGAACATTACGACAAGATTCGTTCTTTAATCCCAGATGTAAAGAAATTTTATAGCGGTATTACTACTCCCGATGAACTCAAAAATGATGGTCCGATCGAAACTCAACTTACTAGTTTAGACTCCAGATTAGTTGAGTTGAAAGAGAAACAAGATTTTACAAAAGAGGAAAAAGAAAGTTTGTTGTTAGCGTCGGAATTTATTGCCAATCAGAACATTCAAGAATCCAATGAGATTCGAAATTATCTTAATTCGATGTCCCCTACGTTGCTCAAGGACAATCAAGAAATAAGTGATAAAAGTGAGTTGGTATCTAATAAAACTCAAGATTCCGAACACGAAGAAAAAGTTATAAATCAAGATATCGACCCTTCTTTCTTAGATGTGCTTCTAAATAAACAGACATTTTATAATGAACTTTCTGGCTTTATTTACCAAACTATTTTTGCAATGGCTTCTGGTGTAATTAATGGTGTCACCTCACCCATAACTCTTATGCTAGTTGTTTCGATTCTTTGCAAAATACTTATCAAACCAAACAAGTGAAATAGTAATAAGACTAAGCCCCTCCTTCCGTGTGGGGTTATTTTTAATCCAGTAGATCCATTTGAGGATAGTAACCCTCTGCAGTTAATAAGTTGTAAATGAAGACCCGACCTTTTTGCGTCCACTTTGTATTCATCACAACTTTTACGCCGCCATCAGCTTTTGGAATTTCGCTTGTGTGCGATTTTGTGTATCCTTGGTTCATGTGTTTGCGGTACAGTATCCATTGACCACTGACTTTATGCTGAACACCTAACTCATTAAGCAGTTTGTTAAGTGCGATTGCCGACATTCCATAATCAGCAGCGATTTGAGACGTTGCTACTGTATCAGTCGATGACAGGATCATATCTAGGTAACTGATTTTCGGTTCATATTCAGCGATTTGCTGTTCGAGCAGTTGGTTCTTTTCTTCTAGGTCAGCTGCTAGTCGCAATGCCTGAGCGAAACTTTGAGGAACGTTTGTGTAGCTACCTGTTTTTCTGATTGTTGGAAGGACTTCACTCGTTACCCAACGTTTGAACTTTCTTGCATTTGGTAGCTTGGATTTAAGTATTAAGCTGTATAGCCCCGATTCATTTATTAGCATTAATGCTGTTCCATTAACGGTGAACGATTCGTTCTGCGTTTTATCTTCCTCATCTACATGATCTCTAATTGCTTTTGGCGTATTTGAATAACCCAAAGCACTTGCAACGTCTTTACCAAAAAAATATGGCTCATCATTCACTAAAAATGTTCGAACCTCGTTTTTTTCGAAATTGAAAATTTGTGGTATGCTCATTTTGCTTCCTCCTCTTTATGCTACCTCTGAAGGTTTCAACTTTTTTGATCTATAACGGTTAGCTTCTTTCCATTTCAAATACCAAAGGAATGTTCCAAGGTGAATCCAAGTTACGCTATGGGTTGGTTTTAAAACTCCTTCCTTGAATTCAGGAATACTCTCCATCTCTTTTTGATACGTATTTAAAGTAGTACGAGATAACCCATTGAAACGAATCATTAAATCCTCACGCCTATCCCATTCAGAAATCGAAGTCTTATCCGTAGCCATTTTGATTAATTCCGGAATAGTTGGTTTTTTCATATTTACATTCCTTTCTAATGTGAATTCTTAAGTTGTTCTAGAGCTGTTTCGATTGGTTTTATTTGTTTATCCGGTTTACGTCGACCATTCATAATGTCAGACATATATGTTTTCGAAATTCCAATTGTCTCAGCAAGCCAATTTTGTGTTTTATCGTACCGTGCTAACTCAACCCTAACTTTAACGATGAAATCTTTAGACATACCCACACCTCCCTTTTTTAATAAAGCGAACAAAATACGCTAAAATAGTTGACATCCATCCCAAAGTTTTATAATATTGGTTTATGGTTAATAAACAGACGGAATAATACCTATATATTAAACATTCTTAGTTTCCCGACCTCGATTGTTTTTAATAAATATAAGTGTCTTTCTGTATTTATTAGCGTATTTAATTTGCTTATGAGCTAATATTATCCCATAACTTTATAATTGTAAAGTGTTTTTTATTATACTTTGGGAAAAATAACTCATTTGCAAGAAGGATGGTTGAAAATGAGTTTATTTGAAAGGGTTTCAGAACTTGCAAAAAAACAGGGTAAAAGTTTAAATCGAGTTGCAGAAGATAACGGATTATCTAAAAATGCTATCTATCAGTGGAGAACGAGTAGTCCAAAAGCTGAGACTTTGGAGCTTATTGCAAACTACTTTCACGTATCGACAGATTACCTTTTAGGAAGGACAGACAACCCACACATGGGAATGTCCGAAAAACAAAAAGAAATGACCATAGAAGAAGCTTTGAAATCTGTTATGAGTTATAACGGTAAAGAAGTTTCGGAAAATGACCGTCAAGTTTTAGAGAGGATTGCAAAAGCATACTTGGACGGAAAAATATAAGAGGGTGTTTGTTTGGATGCTCAGATTTTAGAAATTGTTGAAAAGTTGAACATAACAATAGTTTATGATGAATTTTTGGAAGATCATGGGAAATATCTACCAATTGTAAATATAATTGTATTGAATAGTAAGTTAAATGATTTTGATACGAAGAAGGCTTTACTTCATGAATTAGGGCATGCTTGTGAAGATCAAGATAATTACGAGCTTTATAAACTCTCGTTTGTCTTAAAGTCGAAAATGGAATATGCTGCAGATAGATTTATGATAAGCTACTTCACCAGCGAATACGATGACATTTATAATTATAGTCAATTAATAGAAGAATTTAGTATTGGGATGGGCTACGATGTTAAATATGCTAGATAAAAATACCCCTATCAAAGGACCAGCTTCGATAAGGGTTACTCATTTCTGAGATAGTACAAATATATTATATCAGAGAAATGAGGAAAGAAGATGAAAAAAGTCGTACCGTACTTATTGTTTGTTGGTTTAATAATGACCGGATGTTCTAATAATGAAGAAAGTACAACTCCCCCAACTGATACAGCTTCTCAAACGACTTCTGTTTCTGAAGAACAGAAAGCTGACTTCGAATATGGGAAAATCATTACTGACGAGTTTGAACTTACTTATAAAAATTCTGAAATAGTTAAAAGTCCATCTGAAGATGGCTATGGGTTATATATAACGTATTCATTAACGAATACTTCAGATAATAATATCACACCTATTGATATTATTAATGATTACGTTCTATTTAAACAAGAGAATGAAACTTCTGAGGTTGATCTCGATAATACCTACTATAGCTTAGATGCATTTGGATCAACAGATGATGTCGAATCATATAATGAGCAAGTCGATAAAGAAAATTCTCGTTCTGATGAACTGTTACCCGATAAAACAGTGGACATAATAGAGACTTACTCTCTGGATAACTTAGATTTCCCAGTTAAAATGATAGCTATGTATGAAGATAAAGAAATAGGTATTTATGAAATTGACTTGACTGAATTAGAAAAGCCTGAAGAAACAAAATCTTTAACCAATACAAATAATCCCAATGAAGATAGTTCCTATTATGAAGGTCTTTCCGATATGCCAGCAAGCTGGCAAGAAGGTGAAGCTGAGTGGGAAAAAGCAAAGGCTGAAGGCTGGACAGCCGAGGATTGGGAAGAAGCAGTCAGAGCTAGTGAAAACGAAACTTATGTAGTAGGTTCCGGTCAATATGAAGATTCATTTAATGGTAGTCAAGCTGATCAAACAACATTGCCTGAAGGAACTTCTGAAAATGCAAGACGTATATATAATGAAATAAAAAGTATTCAAGATAGAGAATTAACATCTGGTGAAATTCAAACATTAGAAGCTATCGAACAAGGCTATTACGAGTAAAGAAAAAACACGCCCCTCCGACCAAAGACAGGCGTGCAAAACAAAATAAACGATAGGCTTATTTAGTCATGCCTATTGTAACAAAGAATTGAGGTACACACAATGTGGAGCGAATCTTTAGGCAACGGAAGATATAAGTTTATAGAAAGATACAAAGATCCCTATACCGAAAAATGGAAAAAGACAAGTACTGTTCTAACAAGTGATTCTTCCAGAGCCTGGAAGAATGCACAGAAAATATTAGACAAAAAAATAGAGGAAGCTTTGAGTAATTATGATAAATCTGACATCACTTTCAAGGAGCTTTACGAAGAGTGGTTTGTTTATTACCAACAACATGTAAAAAGAACAAGCTGGACCAAAGTTCCAAAGATGATGAAACATATTCAAAAAGTTGTTTCTGACGATGTTCTTGTTCGAAATATAGACGAGAATATGATTCGTAATATTACAGAAAAAATGTATACTTTCGGTGACCTATCCTTGAATTATACGAAACAGACCAAGACGACCCTTTCAATCATGTTGAATTATGCTGTTGAGAAAAAGTATATTAAACAAAATCTAGCGCTGAATGTCAAAATTCAAAGAAAAAAAGCTGAAGAAGAAAAAAGAAAAAAGAACATGGATGAAAAATACCTTGATCAAAGCGAAATGACAGAGTTGCTTGTATATATGAGAAAATCTACTAAAAGATTATTGCACGCTAACATTGCAGAATTGTTATATTTAACAGGCCTAAGATACGGAGAGTTACAGGCATTACAAGTAAAGGACTTTGACGGGAGTACTTTGGATATTAACGGCACATTAGACTATTCTTTCTTAAAAATGGCAGATGCTGTAAAAACTTCACCTAAAAATATTTATTCTAAAAGAATAGTTTCTTTGCCTAATAGAGCAATAAAAATTGTTAATGAAATTATAGAACACAACTCTTTAGTATTCGGCTCTCAAAGTAACGAGGATTATATATTTAAATCATCTAGAGGTACCCCGTTGTCTCTCCATAGCTTTAATATGGTACTGCATAGAGTTCAAGACGAACTAAAATGGGATAAAAACTTATCCTCTCACATATTCAGACATAGTCATATTTCTTTACTAGCTGAATTGAATCTTCCTTTAAAAACCATAATGGAGAGAGTCGGACATTCCGATGCCAACACGACTTTATCAATTTATAATCACGTGACCAAAAAATCCAAAGAGCAGGTTATCGATCGATTAAACAATTTGTAATTTGCCCCTTTTTTGCCCCTTTTGTATAAAACTAACATCAAACAAATAAAAGAACCCCTATAAATAGAGGTTCTTTTATTATAACTACATCATGCCGCCCATACCCATTGATGGGTCCATTGCAGGAGCTGCTGGCGCTGCTGGTTCTGGTTTGTCGGCAACGACTGCTTCAGTTGTTAACAATAATGCGGCAACAGAAGCTGCGTTTTGTAATGCAGAACGCGTCACTTTTGTTGGGTCAACGATCCCAGCTTCTAGCATGTTTACCCATTCGCCAGTTGCTGCATTGAAACCAACACCTAAGTCAGCGTTTTTCAATTTGTCGATGATGACTGAACCTTCGTAGCCTGCATTTTCAGCAATTTGACGAACGGGTTCTTCTAATGCACGTAAAACGATTTTGACACCTGTTGCTGCATCGCCATCTGTTTCGATTTCTGCAACTTTGTTGATGACATTGACTAAGGCAGTTCCACCACCAGAGACCATGCCTTCTTCAACAGCGGCACGTGTTGCGTTCAATGCATCTTCAATACGTAATTTCAACTCTTTCAATTCAGTTTCAGTTGGTGCCCCAACTTTGATCACTGCAACTCCACCAGCAAGTTTTGCTAAGCGTTCTTGTAGTTTTTCACGGTCAAAGTCAGAAGTTGTATCAGCGATTTGATTTTTGATCAATTGAACGCGTGCGTCAATTGCTTCTTTTTCACCAGCACCTTCAACGATCGTTGTGTTGTCTTTATCCACAACCACTTTGCTTGCTTGACCTAAGTTATCGATGGTTGCATCTTTCAACTCAAGACCTAAGTCTTCAGTGATCACTGTACCACCAGTTAAGATCGCAATGTCTTCTAGCATTGCTTTACGACGGTCACCAAATCCTGGTGCTTTCACTGCGACAACGTTGAATGTTCCACGGATTTTGTTCAAGACAAGTGTTGGTAATGCTTCGCCATCAACGTCATCAGCGATGATCAATAATGGTTTTGATTGTTGTAAGATTTGTTCTAACAATGGCAAGATATCTTGGATGTTAGAGATTTTTTTGTCAGTGATCAAGATGTATGGATTTTCTAACGCTGCTTCCATTTTATCGTTGTCAGTTACCATGTATTGTGATAAGTACCCACGATCAAATTGCATTCCTTCCACAACATCTAATTCTGTTTCGATCCCTTTTGATTCTTCAATAGTGATAACACCGTCATTGCCGACTTTTTCCATTGCATCAGCGATGTATTGACCAACTTTTTCACTACCAGAAGAAACAGCACCAACTTGTGCGATTGCTTCTTTTGAATCAACGATTGATGAAATGTTGTGTAGCTCTTCTACAGCCACTTTTGTTGCCATTTCGATCCCACGACGAATACCTAATGGGTTCGCACCAGCGGTGACATTTTTCAATCCTTCACGAACGATTGCTTGTGTCAATAACGTAGCAGTCGTTGTTCCGTCACCAGCGATATCGTTTGTTTTTGAAGCGACTTCAGAAACAAGTTTTGCGCCCATGTTTTCAAAATGATCTTCTAATTCGATTTCTTTAGCGATCGTTACACCGTCATTTGTAATCAATGGTGAACCGTAAGATTTTTCTAAAACCACGTTACGACCTTTAGGACCTAAGGTTACTTTTACTGTATCTGCTAATTTATCTACCCCACGAAGCATTGCTGCGCGTGCGTCTTCTGCAAATTTGATTTCTTTTGCCATGATTTCATCACCTCAAGTATTTTTTATTTTTCTTATTCTACTACTGCAATGATATCTTTTGCAGCAACGATCAAATATTCTGTTCCTTCATATTTCACTTCTGTGCCAGCGTATTTTTCAAACATTACTTGTTCGCCAACGTTGACAGCAACAGGAGCTTTTTCACCGTTTTCGAGCGTGCGTCCTTCGCCGACTGCAATAACGGTACCCGTTTGTGGTTTTTCTTTTGCTGCTGATGCAAGCACGATTCCGCCTACAGTTTTTTCTTCTTCTTTTGCGACTTCGATAATCACACGATCACCTAATGGTCTTAACACGATAAATCCCTCCAATGAATGTTATAGAATTTAGTATTAGCACTCTCTTGTATCGAGTGCTAACTTACAGTTTCAATATTACTCATTTTCCCAAATTTTTGCAAGCCTTTTGCTAAATTTTTTTTGCATTTCTATTTGATTGATAAAAATAGTAGGATTTTTTGTTTCTAGAAGCAACCTAGTCTATAATGAAGCAAAGGAGTGTGAGGAAACAACTATGTCTTTATCAAAATATTCTTTGTCCACGATTCTTACTTACGGCATCGTCTTTTTTCTACCGATCGCCTTCATCCCTAGCGGACATCAAGTGGCCGCAACAACGATTGGTTATTTAGTTGGTGCTGCGATCATGTTTTTCTTGTATTTCAAACAAACGGAACCGTTATCGTTTGAACACAAAAGATCAAAAATTTCATCGATTCTTATTTATGGACTGACAGGTATTATTGCAGCGATCTTGTTGCAAAATCTAGCCATTTTTATCGAATCGCTTTTCGGTGAAGTCAGTGCTTCGCAAAATACCGAAAATATCATTGCTATTGTGCTGCAAAACCCACTGTTCGCCCTCGCGGCAATGGTTGGTGGACCAATTATGGAAGAATTTGTCTTCCGCAGAGCCTTAGTTGGCATCATTGGGAAATACAGCAATGTTTGGGTCGGTGTAGTGGTCAGCGCTGTAGCCTTTGCCTTTGCCCATAATGACAATCATCTCTTAGTCTATATTTTCTTAGGACTGTTCTTTTCTGGGCTTTATGCCTTGACCGGCAGCATTTGGACTTCCATGATTACCCATGTGGGAATGAACACTTTAGTTATTATTATTCAGTTGTTGCTTCATTACGGCTATATCCAAATGCCCTAAAGAAAAAAACGCTACGCAGAAATTTTGCGTAACGTTTTTTTCTTTATACCTTCATGCCATTGGACGCAATCACTTGCTGATACCATGCAAATGAATCTTTCTTCCGACGATCAAGGGTCCCATTTCCTTCATTGTCTTTGTCCACATAGATCACACCATAGCGTTTCTTCATTTCCCCTGTACCAGCAGAAACCAAGTCAATGATGCCCCACGGTGTATAACCCAATAAGTCGACGCCATCATAAGCTACTGCTTCTTTCATCATTTCGATATGGGCTTTCAGGTAATCAATACGGTAGTCATCATGGATCTGTCCATCCTCTTCCACTGTATCTACGGCACCAAAGCCATTTTCTACAATGAAGAGCGGCAATTCGTAGCGTTCGTTGAACCAATTCATGGCGTAGCGTAAGCCCACGGGATCAATCTGCCAGCCCCATTCGGAAGCATCAACATAGGGATTATCCACCAGATCTTGGCTCTCATCATAGTCATAGGTTGGATCATTTTCCTTACCTTTGATCGCAAAAGACATATAGTAACTAAAGCCGATGTAGTCAACACAGCCGTTTGCCAAAATTGCTTCATCTTCAGGGGTGATATCTAAATCAAATTGTTTTCTCTCAAAATAGCTGCGCATATATCTCGGATAGTGTCCACGGGCATGCACATCTGAAAAACAATAGCGGCGCTGCATGGCCACCGTGGCTGCCATCATGTCTTTGGGATTGCAAGAATACGGATAGATTGGACACATCGCGATCATCGATCCGATTTGAAACGCAGGATTGATTGCATGCCCTAGCGCCACCACTTTCGCACTAGCAACGAGTTCGTAATGGGCTGCTTGGTACATGATTTTTTCTCGGTCTTCTCCTTCGGTAAAGAACAGACCGGAATTGGTAAACGGCGCAAAATCTTCTTTGTAGTTTGCTTGATTGTTGATTTCATTGAAAGTCATCCAATACTTCACTTTCTTTTGATAGCGCGTAAAACAAACTTCTGCAAAGCGGACAAACAAATCGATCAACTTACGGTTACGCCAACCTCCGTATTCGGTAACTAAATGATAGGGCATTTCAAAGTGAGAAAGGGTAATAACCGGCTCAATGCCATAGCGTAAACACTCATCGAATAATTGATCATAAAAGGCCAAGCCTTCCTCATTTGGCTCGCGTTCATCACCTTTTGGAAAAATACGGGTCCAGGCAATCGATGTTCGGAAGCACTTCAACCCTAATTCGGCAAAAAGCTTGATGTCTTCAGGATACCGATGATAAAAATCGATCGCTTCATGATTGGGATAACTTTCGCCCGGTTGGATACCTTCCGTGATTCGGCGAGGAATTCCGTTGCCTCCTACAGTCATGACATCAGCGACACTCACGCCTTTTCCGCCCGAACGATAGCCGCCTTCCAATTGATGAGCAGCGACTGCGCCACCCCATAAAAAATCGTTTCTAAGTTTATTCATTTCTTTTCAACCTGCTTCCTTGGTATTAAACGATCTCTGTTTCTTGTTTATAGTTCAAACTATCGACCTTACGAATGAAAGGATAGTAAATAAAGAAGCCGATTGCTAAAACAACAAATTGTAAAATAGCGGTACGAATGCCACCTACTAGAAAACCTGAAATGATCGGCGGGGTCGTCCAGGGAACTTGCACAGCAGTAAATAGCGGTACGATACCGGTATAAAGTGCAAAATACGTGATCACGCCTGAAACCATCGGTGTCAAAATAAATGGTAATACCATGATTGGGTTCATAACGATCGGTGTCGCAAAAATAATTGGTTCATTGATATTAAAGAATGCCGGGATCAAGGAAAGACGTCCTAATTGTTTGAACTGCGCCGAACGGGCAAAAGCCACCATGTATAGCACGATCCCAATCGTCATTCCTGCGCCAGTTACCGTCATAAATTGATCCAAAAACTGCTGGGTCACGATGTGTCCGCCATTTTCTAATGTCAATGCTTTACCAGATTCAAGAATAGCCGTATTGGCTAATGAATTGGCTTGTAAAATTGGTCCCATGATCCCGCCCACGATCGTCGAACCGTGAACCCCAAAGAACCACAAGAATGGCACTAAGAAGCCTAGCATCATTGCACCACCAAGGGAATCCGTCACCCCTTGCATTGGACTTTGAATCACGGTGTAGATCCATTCGACCACGGTTGTCTGAAAGACTTTATCAAAGAAAATATAAATGCCTAATGCGATGGTCGTCAAAACAGCGGCTGGAATCAATGCTGTAAATGAGTTTGCGACATTGGTGGGTACTTGCTCTGGCAGTTTGATTCGGATGTCGCGTTTCAAGAACCATGTATAGCCCCAACCCACAAAAAGTCCCACTAAGATGGCACTGATCATTCCTTGTCCACCGGTCCACGTCTTATCAATGACATTTGCGATGGTCACATTTGCTTCAGCATCCGTCACACTTGACTCCATAGTTAATAAGAAAATAACTAAACCAATCATTCCTGCAGGGAGTCCTTCGTAACCTTCTGCTTTTACATATGAATAGGCGATGCCCATTACGGCGAAAAAGGCCATAATTGCAAAAGAGGCGCCATAGGCTTGGTTGAAGTATTCACCTAAGCCGCTATTCGTTACCCAATCCGCAATCGACTGGACGGGAAAGTTTGCTAATAGCAGGAAAATCGATCCTACGATTGAAAAGGGCATCGTATAAAGCATACCGTTTCTTAATGCAGTGATTGCTTTCGTATTAACAAATTTTAATATTGGGGGTAATAATTTCTCATTGATCCATTCGTTCATCTCACATCACTCCTAAAATAAAATTCCATCCACCGGCCAGTGAATTCGCTTACAAATAAATCTTAATGGATAATATTCCCCTTGCCTATAGCTTTTCTAAGTTATGAAACATGTTCCAACAAAAAAAACAGCCGAAGCTGTTTTTTTACGATCGCTTAGATTTGCTTGTAGACTTGATGGGCTAGAAGTTCGATCAATGTAATCACCGGGACTTGCGTTGTCAGGTTCAAATCGACTTCTTTTCCGCCACTTACGACGGGCATATAATACGATATATTGTAGTCTGCCATTTGGGCGATCGTCGATTTTTCATCATTGGTGATGCTGAGTACTTTTGCTCCATAGCGTTTGAAGTCCTCCGTTTGCTTGATCATTTGAATGGTTTCACCCGACACCGATAAAATGATCGCTAACGTATTTTCCATTCCACGAGACGGTACTGGCAAAAAGGGATCAACGATGCTATAAGCATTAATGCCTAAGTTGGCAAAATAGCGACTGCCATAGGTGCCCAGAATGCCGCTTGTGCCGATACCGGAAAACGCCACATGGCGTGCGGAAAGAATCAATTCTACTGCCGGTTGGATAAACTTACGGTAATCTTCATTATTGACTTTTTTTAAGAATGTATTGACTTGAATCGTTGCATCATAGAAAAGATCAAACGCTCGTGCGTCTTGTTCCTTTTTTTGACAGATTGCATACTTTAACTCTGAATATCCACGATAGCCCAATTTCGTGATACATCGTAAAATCGTCGACGTTGAGACGTGGCATGCAGCTGACAATTCGCGAATCGTCAGCTGATCGATCTCTTCAAAATGCTGGACAATGTATTTATAAACTGCCATTTCAAGCTCGTTCAAAGTCTTGATTTTTTCTTCATCAAACATCCCACTGCCTCCACCCAACAAATTCATCGCTCTGATGATCGATTAGATCGCAAATAATTCCGTCGCTTTGTCAGGATCGGTATCAAAGACTTCAAACGTTTCTCCAACACCTAGATCATGTTCTTTCATGGTGTTGACCATCGTTAAGTGCGCCAACTCTTTCAGGTTGTTTTCTTTACTTAAATGACCAAGATAGACCCGTTTGGTGTTGTCGGTCAAGATATCCGTCATGACAAGTGCGCCATCTTCATTCGATAAGTGACCGCGATCTCCAAGAATCCGCTGCTTGAGACTCCATGGATAAGGACCCATTCGCAACATTTCTAGGTCATGGTTGCTTTCCACAAGGTACGCATCGGCGCCTTTGATAATGCCTCGCACATGATCGCTGCAATAACCGGTATCCGTCAACATCACGAATGATTTGCCGTCTTTATGGAAACGATAAAATTGCGGCGCTGCAGCATCGTGAGAGACGCCAAAGCTTTCAATGTCCAAGTCACCCAAGGTCAGCACTTTTCCCATTTCAAAGATATGTTTTTGTTCGACAGCGACGTTACCGATCATTGGATCCATCGCTTGCCATGTTTTTGTATTCGCATAGACATCAAGTTTGTATTTTCGTGCCAGTACTCCAACACCGTGGATATGGTCCCGATGTTCGTGGGTCACAAGAATGGCGTCCAAGTCTTCTGGTTTGCGCCCTACTTCATCCAATAATGAAGTGATCTTCTTGCCGCTCAAACCGGCATCCACTAAGATCCGCTTTTTATTGCTTTCGATATAGAGCGAATTCCCTGAGCTTCCGCTGGCTAGAATACTTACTTGAAAGGCATTTTCCTTCATCATGGTTTACGTGACTTCCTCTCTGGTTGTTTCAACGAGTTCCATTATACCCGCTTTTTTATGGATTTTCTACCTTTTGAACGGCATTATTCGTGATGATCCGATTGCTGAAGGCATTGACCGTTTCGATTTGAATGGTGTCATCGCCATCTAATTGGAAAGCAATAAACCATGCAGGAATATACACGTTTTTTTCCCTAACCTTCAAAATCATCGTATAGGCTAATTCCGTCCAGAGAATTTTCGAGTGACTTGGCAGCTTGTTGTTCAGATAAAGCGTATTTACTGCTTCTTTTTCTGAATAGACCGTCATCTTTTCCCTTAGAGGCGTAATATTGGAGATATGTGTTTGCGTATAACGGGCAATCTGCAGTAGATCATCCGTTTGTTCTAAGGTGATATCGATCCGACTTGAGCTGTCATTGAAAGGAATGCCTTCATACGACTGGACCGCCACCACCGTCGGATGATTGGCGTTCAAGACAGAGAGGTTTTCCAAATAGTCATATTCATCCCCAAACAGGACTTGGTCTTTTCGTTGCAAGAAACCATTGACGGTTTCTTCCGTTTGAGAATCATCACTGATATAAAAGCCATTGGTTGAGACATGGATCAACTGCTGCCCTTTGACCGTAGACCCTCTTTTGAACTGAGTATTGAGTTGCGGATTTCGTAGTTCCGCATCAAAATCCGTCTGTTCACCGCTCAAATAATAGCCACTCAAGACCTCGTCTGATAATTCGCCAGAATACCGAATGTCCTCAGAATCAAGTCGTTGTTCGATAGGAATCGTTTGGTTTGATTGTGAAACCATCTGATGCTCGCTGCGAGCCTCACTATAAACATTGAATAAAAAGACATTCAGACCAAGAAAAGCGAGGAAAAAAATCCATTCGATTCGTTTAAAATCCAATTAATTCTCCTCCGTTTCTGCTAATTTTGTCATTAATGCATCATAGCTAATCCAAGACGAGTCATAATTGACATACCAAGCAGGCGTCAAATCAACCAGTGGTGCATCTTTGATCTCCCCCCACTGATAGCCGACGATGATCTGTTGCAACAACGCTGGGTCAGCCCCTGCCGCAATCAAATCATTTTTGACTGACAAACTAGAAGGCAATTCAATCTCCGTTTCAGAAGGAATCGGCACTTGGATCGCATTCAAGCTGGCAGAAATCGTCATTTCACGACTGCCGGTCTGACCACTTTCTGAAAAAGCGACACTGATCACCCCCTGGCCGCCAGTACTAAAGACTGGATAGCCTTCGACGAAAACCCGATAATCCAAGTGTTTGTCTTGTTGATCAAAATAGCGGATCGTCCCAAAGTTATTGCCTAGACGAATAATGTAATCCGCACTCAACATCGCCAGATCCATTTCATCGGAACCGTCTGTGGTGGTTTCAAACTTGACTTGCTGCTGATCTTGCAAGACAGTCATGTTTTGCCCACCTTCATAATAGTAGGTATCGACACTTTCGTCGTTGATCTTGACATTTTTAGGATTGCTGAAAAAGGCTTCTCGGAACAAACTCTGAGACTGTGTCGAAGAATAGTAGCTGTATTTTTTTAGCTTGATCGAATCCTGCGTATAGTATTGATTGCTAGATCGTTCTTGATCAGTCCTCATTGCCGTCCATTCCCGAGGATTGTCTGCTAGCAAGTGTTTTACTTGGCTTTTATCCCAGTCGATCTTGCCTCGAACTACTCGTTGATGGGTAAAGTCAACAAATTGGATCGTATTTTCTTCGAGATCAAACTGGATGCGAGAAAACGGAAAATCCTCTGTTTCACTTTCGTCCTCTAAGGACAGTTCTTTATCAAAGGTTTTCTCGTAATCTTTCAAGTAAAATGTCGTATAGTAGTTTAAGGATATTCCTTGATCGACCTCTTGGGCTTTCGAAAAAGCCTGTTCTTCACCATAGGTTCGCAGGGTCAAATCACTGATCGTTGCCTCGTTGATCACCTCTTGGATCTCTCGAATCACCGCTTCAGAGTTGGTTTCTTTGATATCCTCTTCATCATTCCATGTTAGATATAGGGGCAAAAACAAATCGCTTTTTTGTTTGTACGTTTGAACCGAAGGATTGACGCCAGTATCTGTTTCGGTGCTGGCATTGTTGAACCCGGTCGGATTTAGCCAAATCATATAGGAGAAATAAAAACTCAATGCGATCATCACGATTAAACCTGCTCGAATGATTTTTTCTGAGATTCTCATACCCACCAATCCTCCTCATACGGTTCATACGGCAACATAATGTAAAATGTTGACCCGCGATTTTCTCGACTTTCCGCCCAAATCGCACCGCCATGAGCTTTGATGACTTCACGTGAGATCGCCAACCCTAAGCCGGTACCTCCTTGTTGCCGGGCTCGAGCTTTATCGACTCGGTAAAAACGATCAAAGATCTTCGTGAGATCTTTTTTCGGAATTCCTAGTCCTTGGTCATTGATGCTAAGGACGATGTTGTTATGAGTCTCCATCAATTTCACCGTAATAATCCCACCATCTGGCGAATATTTGATGGCATTATTCATGATGTTGTCGATCACTTGGATCATTTTGTCCGTATCGACTTCCACCCACAATTCTCGTTTGGTGAACTCCCGACGAATCAGATATTTTTTGCTTTCATTCGTCACCATCATGTCAAAACGGTCCAACACGAAATTAACCATCTCATTGAAATTGATATATTCCAATTGCAGTTGCGAATTGCCGCTATCCATCCGCGACAAACTCAATAGGTCATTGATCATGCGAATCATCCGATCCGTTTCATCCAAGGTCACTTTTAGAAAGTTCGGCGCAATTTCTGGATCTTTCCAAGCACCCTCACTCAGCGCTTCGATGTAACTACGCATACTCGTTAGAGGTGTTCGCAACTCATGGGAAACGTTGGAGACAAATTCTCGCCGTTCCTGCTCATTTTTTTCTTGTTCCGTGACATCGTGCATTACCGCAACTAGACCGGAAATGAACCCGGACTCTCGACGGATCATGGAGAAATCGATGCGCAAGATCAGATTTGTTCCCGTCAAATCATTGCTAGGACGTTCCAAAAGCATGTCTTCAGGATTTTCCAAAAGTTTTCGCAACGTGTATTCTTCATCGATTTCCAATAACGTCAAAATCGACTGCCCGATCGCTTCTTCGTTAGTGACATTCAACAAGGACATCGCCATCTCATTGATGGTTATGACTTTGCCTCGTCGGTCGGTGGCAACAACGCCGTCTGTCATGTGGGATAAGACACTATCCAAACGATTTCGCTCGGACTCCATCGCCTCTTGAGTCTCTTCGATTCGTTCCCCTAGTTGATTGAAGGTTTCCGCCAATTGTCCCAATTCATCTTTCCCATGAATCGCGACCTTGCGGCTATAATCTCCTTTAGCGATGCGAATCGCTTGTTCCCGCATCTCTCCAATTGGTTGGGTAATCGAACGAGAGACCAATAGTGCCACAATGATCGAAATCACTGCCGCAATCAGCGAGGCGGTAACAAAAATGACAGCCGTCGTACTGACTTCATTGTACTTTGACTCTAGATTGCTCCGTAAATAAAGGGTTCCTAAAACGGTATCCCCAGTCGGTGATTGGATCGACTGGACGATATTGAACACCCGCTGACCGCTGGATTCATCATAAAGGACTTCACTGCGGTTCGTATCGTAATCACGGTAATCATTTTTTTCACCCACCGAGCCACGATCATTGATATTGGTGGTTGCACGAATAATCCCTTGCTCATCCACCACCCGCATCTCCAAAATTTCTGAAGAGTTGGTACTCGTTAAGATTCGATTCAAGGAAGCATTCATGGAATCCCAATCCAACCCGTCATCATTATCCATGCGACTCAATTCAGAGCCTAATGTCACCACTAACGTGCTGGCCCGTGCCTCCATGTCGCGTTTGAAGGCATCGACCGTTGTTCTTTCCAATTCGCGAATAAAATACGCCCCGATAATCTGGATCGCAATCAATAAGATCAAGATAAAAGTCAGGGCGATTTTGAAGTTCACCGATTGAAAAAAGCGAACCTTATTTTTCATAGCTTATTCCTGTTCTGGGTTCCGCAAGTAATAGCCCACTCCGCGACGAGTAACCAAATAGTTTGGATGGCTCGGGCTGTCTTCGATTTTTTCACGCAAACGGCGCACCGTCACGTCAACGGTTCGGACATCACCAAAGTAGTCATAGCCCCAGACAGTTTGCAATAAATGTTCTCGGGTCATCACTTGACCAAGATGTTTTGCCAAGTAGTGCATCAATTCAAACTCCCGGTGCGTCAATTCGATGGCTGCACCATTTTTAGTGACCATGTAGGCATCGGGATGAATTGTTAAATCACCAATCGTTAATTCGCTGTTGGCATTGTCGTCTGCTTCCTTCGCAGCTGCCGAGCCGCGACGCAGATTGGCTTTGACGCGGGCCACCAATTCCCGGTTTGAAAATGGTTTGGTTACATAATCGTCCGCACCAAGCTCAAGGCCTAGTACTTTATCGATTTCAGAATCTTTGGCTGTGACCATGATGATCGGCATGTCATGGGTTTTGCGCACTTCCCGTGCAACTTCCAATCCATCCATTTTTGGTAGCATCAAATCAAGCAAAATCAGATCAGGATCGACCTCGGCTACTTTTTCTAATGCCTCTTCTCCATCATAGGCGGTATATACTTCATATCCTTCTTTGGTTAAATTAAATTTGACGATATCAGAAATTGGTTTCTCATCGTCCACGACTAGGATCTTTTTCAAAAATGTCACCTCAATTTTTTTTGGTTTCTTACTTATTATACATTATTTAAACAGGCTTTTCATCTTTCCCAAAAACCGCCGCCTCATTCTTAAGGAAAGCACAAAAAAAGAAAGGCACGGGGCCTTTCTTTTTTACTCTTCTAAGAGTTGAATACCGATCCCTAACAACCCAGGACCCGTATGGACAACTAACGCGGGAGAGATTTGCCCAAACAAGATTTCTTTGACCTTAGGAAATTCGGCTTCTAATCTTGCTTTCATCTCTTTGGCTTCTTGTAGTGCATCACCTTGGGCCACGGCTAAACGCACATGGCGATGGTCACCGATGAATTGCTTGATCAAGTCAACGGTTTTATCCAAGCTTTTCTTCCGTCCACGAGATTTTGCGACCGTATAGTAGATCCCTTCTTCATTACAAGAGATAATTGGATTCAATTTCAAAGCATTACCTAAGATGGATGCAACCAGACCGATCCGGCCGCCTTTTTGTAAATACTCTAAGGTAGCTACGTTGAAAAAGACTTTGTTTTTCGGTACTTCATTCGTTAATTGTGCCCGCAATTCTTCCCAAGTCACGCCTTTTTCTAACAGTTCTGCCGCACGAATCGCTTGCAGCCCTGCACCGATCCCGATATTTTTCGTATCAAGGACAAAAACCTCAAGATCCGTCCGTTGTTCACCTAACAGTCGAACGACATTAAACGTTCCACTCAATCCGCTGGAGATGGTTACGGCAAGGACTTTTTCATACCCATCGGCTTTGATCCGATCAAAGATTTCCCCGATCGCCGCGCCATCAGGTAACGAGGTACTAGGGATCTCTTGTGGCAAGCGCTCATAAATTTCTTCGGCAGTAATATCAACTTTATCGGTATAGGTTCGATCCTTGTAGATTATTTGCAATGGCAGCATATACATGCCGTATTGCTCCATGATCTGTGCGGGAACATCGGTACCTGAATCAACTAATAGGGCAATTTTCTCTTTATTCATGGGCTTCTCCTTTATGTGTTTCTAAATAAATGACTTCTAATTCGATTGTTTTTTCTGCCAATAGTTTGTTGGCAAAGGAACGCGTTGCACCTTTCATGGCCACTAATTCAATCGGGATTGGTTCCGATGCCATTTGCTCGGGCTCTCCCATTGCTTCTTTGCCAACAAGATGGATTGCTTTTTCTTGTTCTTCACAAAATACATTATAGGCATTTCTGATTCCGACAGCTTTCCCTTGAAAAAGGATGCCTGTCTTTATTTCTGGAATCGTCAACACTTGCTTCAGCATCGTGATCGCGATCAAAAATGCGAGATGCTTTTGGTTGTAGCGTTTTTTCTCTGGTGCGGGGATCATCCCTTTTTTGACATAATTATTGACCATAGAAGAGGTCAATAGCGGATGTTTTTCTGTTTGGATCACCGGTGATAAATATTGGTCAATCAAAGTGATTACCTGATCCATATACAGTTCCAGGGTTGGCAACTCTTCCCATCTCGGCAGATGGAATTTCAGCAATGAATTGCCCCAATTTTTCATGTCTGCTTGTAATTTTTTCATGTCATCCTCCATTTTGACGAACAGAAGGTTAGATTATCACAAACTAATCATCTAGTTTCGATAACTAGATACATTTTATCACGGTTTTCTGAGTTTTTAAAGCAATCTGATCAATCTTTTAAGAATTTCCTATCATTTGAAATTGGGGAACGAATGGTGTTTTTTTAAGATAACCCCTGTTTTCCAACTGAAAAAAGCGCACATTTTTTTCAAAAGAATGATTGATTTTTAAACACCGGAGTGCTAAGATAATGAAGTACTTTTGGTACGGGCCGTTAGCTCAGTTGGTAGAGCAGCTGACTCTTAATCAGCGGGTCGCGGGTTCGAGCCCCTCACGGCCCATTGGGTGCCAAACCCACGGAACAGGTAAATGTTGGTGCGAAAGCATTTCGAAAACATTTATGCTGTTCCATTTTTTTGTTTATTATTATCACCTTGCGAATAAAGGGATTTTTTTTGATAAGAGGATTTCTTATTTGAAGAGGTCTGTGTAAAACTTCAAAAACTTTTGAGCGATGAAGAAGGCATCTCAATACGATTCTCTCCCTTACTCAAACGATGACTCATTTACCGATCACGAAACGAGTATTCTACAGATTTAAATCATTTGAGAACATGAGAATTAGAATCATTTTGATCAATCAACTAATCAAAGTAAGCTAACAAAAAATCTGAGCCAGAATGCTATTTATTCTGACCCAGATTTGATTTTGTACGACTCATCAGTCCTTATTGACAAAGAGTCGAAATAGTTTAGCATATTATATCCCACGTTCATAGTGTGACCAAACAGAGAGAATCGTGATCGTTTTACTCTCTTCTTCCACGCTGTAACCAACCTGTGTTTGATATTGAGACGTCTTGAACAGTAAGGTAATCCTGGTAATTTTTCGTAAGGCGGCGGTGTTTGAAAAGGATTTTCCTTAATGACTTTGATCAGTTCATCAAACTTACTAGTTAGATTGATACTCTTCAATTTAGACAAATCTTTGCGAGCATTCTTTTTGATCTTTACATTCTATCCCAATCAATTTCACCTAAGTCTTCACTTTCTTCATTCTCAAAGTGTTTGATCCGATCAAGTACACCCACATTTTGTAAGTTGAGCGTTTCTTGTAAGGAGTTCCAATCGCTCTTACTAATCATGATGACGCTTTCTTCCTCTTTTGTACTCGCAATTTCTACAGGTTGACTGTCAGCCACAACATGCTTAATGATTCCATAAAGGTTTTTTCTTGCATTCGTTGGTGTAATTACTTCCATGTTTTCTCCTCCTTCTATTTAAAAATCTTAAGCATATTATAACGTACGTAAATAAAGAGGAAGAACATATTTAATTTTTCTTACAAGTCTTCAAGTCTTTTAGTAATCGTTTTTTGTGCCGTAATTTGTGGTTTCGATTGCTCAATTTGGTTACTGTTTGCCGTCCTATTTACCAAATGGGCGGTTTCTTGTATTGATTCTTGGTCTTTAACAGCTGCCATAGTCATTTTGTCTTCAGCGGCTTGCTTTTTGATCCGTTTATTAATCGAAGAATGCAACAAGAAAAGAAATTGCCAATCACTGTTTTGCTTCTAGTATGACTGTCCTTTGTGTCCTGCACAGTAATAAGACTAAATGTATTGAAAAGGAGTAAAAACATTTTGATGCTACTTCATTTATTCTTTTGCTCAATCACTACTTCATCTTCATTTATCGGTTCTTCGAATCCTGAAAAAAACCGTTGAAGGATTTCTTCTGTAATAGGAAAAGCGGAATTTGCAGTCTGGACTTTATTTCTGATCGCTAATCGTTTTCGTAAAGTATCATAATCAGCTTTTAGATAGATTACTTTAATCGTCACATCATATGCTGCCAGTAGTTCTCTATAAGCGTCTCGGTGACTTTTAGCCCAAAAACTAGAATCGACAACTACGTTTTTTCCTTCTTGAACAGCCCTTACTGTAAGCTCTTTCAATTTAACTGAAGATAATGACGAAACTTTTGCATATTTTTCCGAAGGGTAATCAACACCATAAACGCCATAGTCTTCCCAAATTAATTCATCTATTGCTAATCTTACATAACCTTCTTGCTCTTTTTGTTTTGAGTAAGTGGTTTTGCCTGCACCACTAACGCCACACATCAAAAGTACCTCAACCATTATTCTCCTCCTACCTTTTCTGATCAATAAACAAAGAGAACGAAAAAACCTTATTTGTAATCAACGCTCGTGTTTTAGACCACTGTTCGCCACCCACATCTGATGATACAATGATAACATTGTTTTTATGAACAACAAGCAGATTGGGAAACAATCGCAAGAAAAATAGGAAGTAAAACCATATATTAGAGAATAGAAGCGTTAGCCACTTAAGCTAACGGATAATCAAATTTTTGTCCATTTCCACTCTACTATAAAAAAATTATTTTCTACAAAAAAAAGGAACGCAAGCCAAAATACGAAAGAAACATCATGGCTAAAACTTATGTATGTAATGGTATCTTTATTTCTATTATTCCAATTTTAAAATAAAATAAGCCACCACTCCAAACTATGATAGAAAAACAAGAATAGACTCTTGAATAGAACTTGAATGCAAAACTACCTCCAAAATCAACGCAAGAGTCTATCTGTATAGATAAAGATCTTTATGTGCAAGTTCTTTTGCACCAATAAAGATCCTTAGAATCAAACAAATCAGAATGCTTTCAAATCAAATGTAATGATATCATTGTTTTTTAAAATCAACTCTTGTGCCCCTTTATCGGTCATTTCGTCATTGACGGTATAAACCCAAAATAGATTGGCTTTTTGATCTTGGCTGATGCTGTTGATCGAGGTGATAAAGCCATCTTTTTCTTTGATCGCAAAGTTTTCTTTCATTACTTCCAGCAGCGACTCATTTTCTCGGAACATTACTTCTTTTGAGGTCACAGCTTCTTGATTTTGGATGACGATCGTAGCTGTTCCTTGTTCTTGCTTCAACGAACTTTGCTGCGTGCTTTCTGACGTTACACTTGCCTGTTGGCATCCTGTAGCGACGAGTAATGTGCTCACTAGCATAAATACGACAAATACTTTTTTCATCTATTTCTTCCTCTCCAATAGTCAAAATACTAATCGTTTTTCTATCCAATATGCGGATAAGAGTTATTTTATCAATCCCGTTTTTTCTTAGAGCCCGCATTTTAATTGGATTTTACAGTTTGTGCAGGTACTACAGCCGCCGATTTCCTCAATGGTTCCTTCATGGCAGATGGGGCAGATTTCACCAGAGACGACGGGTTCATCTACTTGAACGACAGGCAGCGGTTCAACTTGTGCGGTCAGCTCATTTTCTACCGCTTCTAAGGTAAGTACTTGTGAATCTCGGCTGCCATCTACATAGACGGTCCCTCCTTTGGCTCCTCCTTCATAAAGATCTCGATAAACCTTGGCTACTTGGCTTACTGTATATCCTTTTGGTGCATTGACCGTTTTTGAAATGGAGCTATCCACCCAACGTTGAATGGTGCATTGCACACCGACATGTTCTTCGGGCGTCAACTCCATAGCGGAAATGAACCATGCCGGCAACTGCGCTTTGGTTCTTTCAGGATGATCCATCAGGTATTCGTCAACGATCTCCGCATTGATTTCAATAAACTTACCTAGTCGACCGCTTCTAAAATAAGAAAAGGAGTAGTAAGGTTCTAAACCGGTTGAAACTCCCGTCATCGTGCCTGTCGATCCTGTTGGTGCAACGGTCAAAAGATGAGAGTTACGAATGCCGAATCGCAGCACGCCTTCGCGGATGTGCGCTGGCATTTTTTTCATGTATCCTGTATCGACAAATTTCTTCCGCAACGCTTGCGTCTCTTGGTCATTTTTTCCAATCAGGAAGGGAAAGCTGCCTTTTTCTTTCGCCAATTCAATGGATGCCTCATAGGCAGTGACTGCCATTTCCTCGAAAATTTGATCAACGAATTGATTCCCTTCTGCCGATCCGTATTTTTTCCCACAGTAGATCAATAAATCTGCCAAACCCATGATCCCTAATCCAACACGTCTTTCCCCTTTCGCCTGCTGCTCATTTTTGTCAAAAAAGTAAGGCGTTGCGTCAATAACATTGTCTTGGAAACGAACTGCTTTTTTCACGGTTTCTTTTAGTTTGGCAAAATCAACGGTGCCTTTCTGGCGATCCGCCATGTTTGCGAGATTGATAGCTGCCAAGTTACAGACGGCATAAGGGGTTAGGGGCTGTTCACCGCACGGATTGGTTGCCACGACTTTTTGTCCGTATGCTGTAGCATTCGTCATCTTGTTGGCATTATCGATAAAGAAAATACCAGGCTCAGCAGAATACGTTGCACAAAAAGTAATCAAATCCCATAACTCACGAGCTTTGATCCTTTGATAGGTTTTGACTTTATGACCAGCAGCTGCCCATTCTCGCACATCCCCGACTTCCGCCCATTTTGCATCATATTGCGCCATCTCTGCTTCTGAATAATTGTCAATATCTGGAAAGCGCAGCTCATACCACCCATCTGTCTTCACTGCTTCCATGAATTCTCCTGTCAAGCAGACTGAAATATTCGCACCAGTTAAGAAATCACTTTCTTTTACCGTATGGCTGCCACCTATTCGCAATTTTTCTTTTGCCTTTTGGATCATGTCATTATGTTCCTTATCTGACGATTCAGGCAGTTGCGCTAGATACGTGAACATTCTTTCTTCCATTTTTGTCAAAGGATCAAATTGCAGTTTTTCATTGATCAGTTGTTTGATTGCCGCATTCGTGACTGTTTTTTTCAGGTGAAGCAATACAGCAGGATTTTGAACTTTAGAAAGAATAAACGTAAAAATATCTGGATGCCAATCTGCCATCATAATCATCTGCGCTCCGCGACGACTACCTCCTTGTTCGACAAGGTTCGTCAAGTTCGCCAAATCATTCAGCCAAGAAACTGCCCCAGAAGACCGACCACTGACGCCGTGGACCACACTTGATTTTGGTCGCAAGGTCGACCCATTGGTTCCAACCCCGCCACCACGACTCATAATCTCCATGACTTCTTGTCGATGGACAGCAATCCCTTTTCGGGAATCATGGATGAAAGGCATCACAAAACAATTGAAGTAGGTAACTTGAGAATTTGTTCCTGCTCCATAAAGTACTCTGCCTGCGGGAATTAGGTTTTGCGCCACGATTTGTTGGTAAAACGTCTCAAGGAAGCGCTCCTGGTCATGGGACTCGTTGGCAGAAATCCCTTTGGCAACACGATGCGCCACTTGCTCAAAAAAGAGTTCTAACGGTTTTTCAATGTCACTTTTTCTTCTTTTCACAAGTCCACTGGCTTGTTCATCAGTATCTTCTAACGCTGAACGATAGGCCTCTTCCACTTCGATAGAGACTAGTTCCCCATCGATTGCTTTCACAATACCGATTCCTCGTGCAGGATATTTAGGATCAGCTTTCGTTGTCAAAATCACCAAATCATCCTTACCCAACGTTTGATGGGTTTGATCCTTGAATGAGTAACGATCCAACATAATCAAACGAGCGATTCCCTCAAATGTTTTGGTCATTTCCGGTGTGATCGCCGAAACTTCTTGGAACAACTTGATATCCTCGTTCAATTTCTCAATCGTTTGTTTTTTGTAGTCCATTTCTTTCCCTCTCCTTCTAAAAACACAACATATTGCGCTCAGTTTTTATTATCGTACTATATAATGTGTATTTCAATCTTGAATTATATTATTTTCCATGTATAATGAGAATGATTATCAATTAGAAAGTCGGCGATTTTCATGCTTCCTCCCCAATCCAAGGTATTCTCCGTTCAAAGAATTTCTCATTTAGCACTGCTCACCGCAGCGTGTATCGTTGGACGGTTGGTTTTTGTCTTTATCCCTAACGTTCAGCCTATGAGTGCCCTTTTATTTTTAGTGGCTTTTTCTTACTGCTTAACCGATGCGTTGATGATTGCCTTGCTAAGTTTGCTCGGAACAAATATCTATTTAGGCATGGGTCCCTGGACGATCAGTCAATTGGCTGCACTTACCGGCACCATCGTTCTTTTTCAACAGCTTGGAAAAATCCCGATCATCAAGAAAAATCGTATCCTGCAAGCTTTCTTTGCCTTTCTTTGCGGACTTCTTTATGGCTTGATCGTTTCGTTGATGGAGGTTTGGCTGTATCAGTTTCCTTCGTTTCTTGCCTATTACCTTCAAGGACTACTGTTCGATTTCTTCCATGCCAGTGGAAACTTCGTCTTTTATTTGCTTTTATGGCCAGTATTTGAGCGAATAACACCCAACTCCTATAAATTGAAGAAAAAAAACCAGTGATTTCGATGGAATGAAGAATCCAGCTAACTTTGTTTTCGTGTTTCTTTGAAAGAATGTTAGCGTAAAGTTATTGTTAGAAAAACAAAAAAACTATGGCTACTCTTCTGTTTCCTTTGCTTAAAAATCTATCCAAAAAGTACCAGTGAAAAGCCTTTCGAAAGGGTTTCTTTCATCTTTATGCGTCCATTCATTTAAATGAAACGTTCTCTATTTCATCCACGCCCTTGACCGAATGTAGTAGCATTTCTTTCAGATTATTAATGAATGATGATGTTTGCTTTTTCTATCATCAGAAATTTATTATTTTTTTTAAATAACAATTTAATTTTTCTTGACCAAAAGAATTCAGAGGTTTATCCTAACTATGGAAAATCAATGACTGGATAAAAAAGAGCAGCTGAAATTTTTTTATTCAATTTGACCTTTGACATTTGTGAAAAAGTGCATAAGAAACTTGATAGTGATCAAGCGCTTATGGAAAGAAATTTTTTTCTCACTAAATTTCAAAAAACGCTCTATTTTAACCAGTCAGAAAAATCATTTTAAGAAGGAGAAAGCGATGAATGAGAAACAATTACGCTGGTATAATATTGCGCTGATGGCGTTCGTCTCTGTTTGGGGACTGGGAAATGTTGTAAACAATTACGCTCAACAAGGATTGACTGTTGTTGTTTCGTGGCTATTAATCATGGCTCTTTATTTTGTACCCTATGCATTAAGTGTTGGTCAGTTAGGATCGACCTTCAAAGAGTCAAGTGGTGGGGTCTCCTCATGGATCAAAGAAACCTCAACAAAGCGGTTGGCTTTTTTTGCTGCTTGGACTTATTGGGTCGTGCACGTGCCCTATTTGGCACAAAAACCTCAAGGAATCTTAGTGTCCTTGAGTTGGTTATTTAAAGGAAATGGTACATTTGTATCGACGATGGGTTCCATGGAAGTCTCGTTGATTTGTTTAGCTATTTTTCTATTCTTTTTATGGATTGCCTCTAAAGGATTGACGACCTTAAAAATGATTGGGAACATCGCGGGAACAGCCATGTTCGTGATGTCGATTCTTTTTATTCTTTTAGCAGTCACCGCTCCAGCAATGACTGGTGCTGAAATTGCTACACCAAACATGTCATCTGTTTCAACCTATATCCCTAAATTTGACTTTACCTATTTAACCACGATCTCGATGCTGGTATTTGCGGTAGGCGGCTGTGAAAAAATCTCGCCTTACGTAAATAACACAAAAAATCCTGCAAAAGAATTTCCAAAAGGCATGATCTTTTTAGCTGGTATGGTGGCGTTATGTGCCTTGCTCGGCTCGATTGCTATGGGGATGCTTTTTGATGCCAACCATATTCCAGAAGATTTGATGGTCAACGGCGCTTATGAAGCCTTTCAACGACTTGGAAACTTCTACGGAATCGGCAACTTCTTTGTCATTCTTTATTCCATCGCCAATGCGTTGGCGCAAATCTCTGCTTTGGCCTTTTCAATTGATGCCCCATTGAAAATATTACTGTCTGATGCTGATTCAGAATTTGTACCAAATGGCTTAGCAAAACTAAACAAAAAAGGAACACCAGTAAATGGATATATTATGACTGGTATCCTAGTCAGCATTTTGATCATCATTCCAGCACTAGGAATCGGCAATATGACCGAACTGTACCGTTGGTTGCTGAACTTGAATTCAGTTGTCATGCCACTGCGTTACTTATGGGTCTTCTTAGCCTTTATGCTAGTCAACAAACACGCCAATCGCTTTACTTCCGATTATAAATTCGTGAAAAACACCAAAGTTGGCTTTGGGATTGGCTTATGGTGCTTCTTGTTCACGGCCTTTGCCTGCATTTTAGGGATGGTTCCTAAGCTTGATTATGCGGCAGATCCGCAAGCTTGGTTCTTCCAATTGGCCTTAAATATCATTACGCCGATCGCCTTTCTTTTGATTGGCTTGATCTTGCCAATCATTGCGAAACGTGTAAATAAAAAATAACCATTTGCTCAAAAAAGAGGTGTCCGACAACTATTTCGATTGTCGGGCACCTCTTTCTTTGTAAATGAACTTCTCCGCCGTGCGAGTTATTTGCTCCATCCTCTTGCCGAAGCATTCATTCCTCTTTGTTGTACTCTTTGTTGTCCTTTTTGATTCCATACTTGATCCACTGCACCTTATAGCGGAAATCTTTGATCAGCTCTTTTGCGGTCCATTCATTCGAAATAAAATCTGTCAGACTATCCATCACGACCGCCATAATAAAGTAAAGGAAACTGACGGCTTCTTGCGTATCATGGATCGTGAAGCGATTTTCTTCCAACAGCTCCAACCATTGGCGAATCATGGGCGAATCGTCAGGGATCGCATCGCGCTTCGTCCAGGCATTGCTTTGGGTACATAAGTGGATCATTTTCCAATGATCATCTTCAGGTGACCATTGACTGCACCAAGCCAAGTATTCTTCGATCCCTTTGAAAAAATCATTTTTGTTGCGATTGATAAACGTAAAAATCGCAGAATGGATTTGGTTGGAATAGTTGGTGATCGCATAGTCATAGGCATCTTCTAAGTTTTGAAAGTACTTGTAAAACGCCCCTCTAGAAATTTGCGATTTTTCGACGATGGCAGAGACCTTGACTTGACTGATATGCTTGCTAAAAAATTCTTCTAAAAGCACGGCATCGATTTTTTCTTTTTTCTCTTGTTTTAAATGAAAAAATGTTGTACTTGGCAAGGGATTCTCCTCCATCATTCGCAATCTACTCCCTCTATTATAAACAAATCCCTCTACTTTTCCACTCAGACTTGTGCAGTTTCTCTTGATGGGGCGTTTTGTTCGATCAGATTGCCATCTTCCATTCGGAAAATGCGATCACTCCATTGGATCATTCGCTCGTCGTGGGTGACCATGACTGTCGCTTTCTTTTTCTCATGCGCTTCTTTCACCAATAACTTCACGACTTCATAAGCATGATCCGTGTCTAAGCTGGCAGTTGGTTCATCCGCCAAAATCAAGCTTGGGTCATTAAACAAGGCCCTGCCGATCGCTACTCGTTGACGTTCCCCACCAGATAAATCGCGGGGAAACTTGTCTTGAAGATCGAGAATATCTAATGAAGCAAGCAATTCATCAATCCGTTCCTTTTCCTTGGCTTTTCCTGAAACTTTGTCGACCAAATAAAATTGTTCCTTTACTGTTAGAAAAGGGATCAAATTCGAGCTTTGCAAGATAAACCCAATCTCTTTAAAACGCAACTTCCCTCGTTGCTTTTCATTTAATTGGGAAAAGTTCACCTGGTTGATGATGATCTCTCCCGATGTTGGACTTTGTAAGCCGCCAGCGATAGTCAAAAAGGTACTTTTTCCTGAACCAGAAGGGCCGATGATACTGACAAACTCCCCTTCTTGAACGTGAAAATTCAGTCCTTTTAATGCCGTTACTTCCGTATGCTGCTTGCCAAATTTTTTTATAATATCCTTCATTACTAAAATGTCTTTCATCTTTGTTACCCTCCTATTGCCGTGATTGGATCGACTTTTGTGACCGTCCGAATGGAGAATAAGCCGCCTAGAACTGCCACGAGAATCAAGATGCCGCTATAAAGCAGCCATTGCTTTAATTCAAAGAAAAATGGCATGGCATCTGGTAAAAACAAGCTGGTGCCGTATGCCGCCGCAAAGGCTAGGGCTACCCCGATCACTCCTACCATAAATGCTTGCGCAATAATTGATTTGGCAATGAAGCTGGTCCGAATCCCTTGGGCTTTCATCACACCAAAAATCGCTGTTTTTTGTAGGGTGATCACATACATGAAAATCCCCACGATTGCCGTTGCAACAACAAACAAGAAGTAGATCATGGCATTTAAGGTCAAGTTTTGGGCAGAAAATCCGGGAAGCTTTTCAATAAAGTCTTCCGTTGCCAACACTTTGAGCTGGGTTCCTTCCTGGTTATTGACTTTCGGATCACTTGATTTGGTCACAATGATATTGATTGGCTGCTCCTTGTCAGATGCAAATGGTTGATTAGCAAACTTCATTTTCGTCCAAGTATCGAGGGAAGTATAAATCACTGGTGACACCGTATAAGACGTTTCTGGGGTGATCCCAACGACTTTGAAGGTTTCATCTGAGCGTCCGATTTTCACTTGATCCCCGACCTTGATACCTTCTTCTGCTAAGTTTTCTGAAATCGTGATCTCATTTTCTTTTGAAAACAGCTTGCCCTCTAAGACTTCTGGTAACAAGAACGCATCGTCTTGTGTACCAAAAACAGTCACATTGACTTGTTCATCGTTGACCGTAATGACACTGCTGTATAAACCAATTGGGGCTTTTTGTGTCCCTTCTACACGGTCTAAATCCCCTCTCGTCAATTGCGAAGCCGCAAATGTGTCATTCGCATCTTCTGATAAAACGATCGCGGATGAATCCCAGTCGACGATGGCCTTTTTAAAATCCCAGTTAAGTCCGGTAGCTAAGCCAGACAATATAAAAACAACATAGGCGATCAAAAACATGATTCCTACGATCAACCCATATCTTAATTTTGAATAACGCATTTCTTTTATAGCCAGAAACATTGTTCTTTCCTCCTACTTTCCAAATATTGACAAAGTGTCACTTTTTGAAGAATACCACATAAGGTGACACTTTGTCACTTTTTACAACTCGGAAAGTTTGTAAGGTTGATCGATCATTCTTTTTCTGTCATTCACTGAGGATGTTTTTTCCTAAAGGAGTGTGAATAAAGAGAGTTGAATACTGGGCGTTTCGCGTAAAATACGCCATTTCCTTTTAACATTCTTTGCTAGATGAAAAAAAGCATGGCAGACCGTAAATAGTCGAACCATGCTTTGGCAAAAACGAACACGAGGATTTCATTATTGGTGTTCTAGAGATCAGCTGACTTTGCTTTGTCCAATTGTGGAAATTACTGCTCGTAACTGATGACACGAAGTATCAAACTGCCGTTTTTCCTCAGGTGTAAGCGTCAATTCAATAATTTCGCGGACGCCGTTTTGGTCCACGACTGCAGGAACCCCTGTGAATAAATCGTTGATGCCATATTCCCCATTAAGGTAGGAAGATACCGGCAGAATCGCTTGCTCATCATTTGAGATCGCTCGAACGATTCTTGCAACACTCATCCCTATCCCGTAAAAAGTTGCTTGTTTTCGATCGATGATTTCATAGGCAGCATTTTTTACTCGTTCAGAAAGAACCGCTAGATCGGCAACGGTCAAACGATCCTTTTGCTTGATCAATTCTACGATCGGTTTCCCACCGATCGTTGTATGGGACCAGACAGCGACTTCCGAGTCACCGTGTTCCCCAATGATGTACCCATGAATATTCCGTGGATCGATGGCTAATTTTGCCGCCACTTCTTTTCGAAGTCTTGTGGTATCGAGGGTCGTTCCCGTACCAACGACCCGATTGGCTGGCAACCCGGACACACGCCATGCTTGATAAGTTAAGACATCGACTGGGTTTGAAGCGATAACAAGCACGCCATCAAAGCCTGAAGCCATCACTTGTTTTGTGACGCTTGCCATAATTTCGGCGTTCACATCAATCAATTCAAGCCGTGTTTGTCCTGGCTTTTGGTTGACCCCTGCGGTAATAACCACGATGTCAGCATCTTTACATTCCGAGTACTCTCCAGCCCAAACTTTGATGTTTTCTTGCCCCCATGACATACCGTCTAACAAATCGAGGGCTTCTCCTTCTGCTTTGTCACGATTGACATCGATCAAGACTA
The DNA here is from genome assembly GCF_051714285.1 of Enterococcus sp. AZ149. Classification (NCBI taxonomy): domain Bacteria; kingdom Bacillati; phylum Bacillota; class Bacilli; order Lactobacillales; family Enterococcaceae; genus Enterococcus; species Enterococcus sp. AZ149. Next base: position 809,949 of record NZ_JBIORO010000001.1, on the reverse strand, counting down.
ACTCATTGATCAGTCCTTGATTGATCATGGAATACGCAATGCTCGTTCCAACGAAACCTGTTCCGACAACGACAACTTTTCTGCTTGTACTTTTCATGTGCGATCCCTTCCTTTTCTTTTCAAATACTTGTGGTATTGTTTTGCGTATATTACGTATTTTCTCAAAAAATGGATGATCTCTTGTGTTTCCTTAATAACTATGGCCGGCAATCAGCGCTTTGGTTTGCTGATACAAATGAATTGCATATTTTCCTACCACATAGCAGACGACAATCACGGCAAAGCTTGTTTCAATAATCGTTAAGGCTTGTAGAAACCCAAATATCAGTGGGTGATTCGCAAAAAACAGCGCTGATTTGAACATAGCAGTCGCTGAAATCACAAGAGGAAACGTAAATGCCGCATAACTTGGGTAAAAGCCGACTGCCAGCATGTTTTTCATATAAGCGACGACACAAAAATAAATCGTTTGTGACAATAACAGCATAAAGGCGACAAACCAAGCAGAGCCTTGTTCAAATACGGAAAGGTAACCTGCTAAGCAAAGAGAACCTGGTGCTGTTAAAATCGTGATCAAAGGAACTGCCGCACGTTCCGTCAGCTTCTGATGGACGATTCGTTTTAAAATAATCGGCAAAAGCGCAAAATACAATACCAATGCGATCCAGACGATCACTTCCCCCAGCTCTTTAAAAAAGACAGCAGAAGTATTGGGAATGACGCCAATACCGACGAAGGTAATAAACCAGCTCGGATAAATGTATTCCAGCGAAAGGTCGACAGGCAAAATATGCACGACAACAAAATAGATCATTAAAGCAAAATGTAAGCCGATAGCCCCCCACCAGAGCAGATCATTCACCACTGCATCGGGAATGACCCGTTCAAAAACAGTGGAAATCACCATCAGCGCCATCGTAAAGGTCGGCGCCACAGAAGCAACGATTGGGTTTTGCAACTCTGACATCGTGTGCTTAAATGTAAAGCATACTTTCAGAAGGAAGAGCCCCATGATGAAAATACCAAGGGTGCAAAACGCATTTCCAACCGTCTCCATTCCTTCTGAATACAATAAATTCCCCAATGACACAGTGCCTAAAATCAAGCCACAAATCGGGATTGGCAATGAATGTAAAAAATGCTGGATCGATGTTTTCATCAACTCATCCTTTCTAAACGTATGAAAATTTCAACTAAATTTGCTTTCTTTTTTCTCTACACTTATACTATAATCACCTGATAACTATTTGTAAAATTATACTTTTAAATACTAATTATAAATATTATTAATAATAAAGGAGTCCCCAAAATGATTGAATTGCTCAAAACCTTCATTGTTGTTTATGAAACGAGAAACTTTAGTCTTGCCGCCAAACAACTCTATAAAACTCAACCAACGATTTCCTTGCAAATCCAACGCTTAGAGGCCGAACTTGGCTTCAAACTTTTTGAACGTAAAGGAAAACAATTGATTTTACCCACCAGCCAAGCGGAGTTTTTGTATCCTCGTGTGGTCGAGTCTCTCCGCTCAATGTCCACTATTTTTTCGCAAGCCAAAGACACCAAAAATTTTAAAACAGAGTGTGTGCTCGCTTGTTCGAATACCACCGCCGTCTACTTACTGCCCAGCATCATGGCGCAGCTGATTGCAGAATTTCCAACGTTTGCTTTTGAAATCAAAATCATGAATTCTCAAGAAGTAATCGATGCCGTCGAATCAAACAAAGCCCATATTGGCCTGATCGAAAAATCAATCGTTTCGCCATTGATCCAAAAAGAATTCGTTTATCGCGATGAATTGGTGTTAGCAGGCAACCTCGCTTCTGATTTTTGGGTCTTGCGGGAAAACGACTCGGGGATGTATTACATTAACAAAACCTATCTGTACGCACAGCACCTGCATCCACAAATCATCAAAGCCAATAACAGTGAAGTGATTTTGTCCCTACTAAAACAAAACATCGGCAAATCGATCATTTCGAAACTTTCATTACCAGAAGGGTTGCCTTGGCAGGAACTTGATCCAGAGTACCGCTATCGTGATCTTTTTATCATTCAAAATCGTCAACGTGTGACGCCGGAAACCGGAGAGGTTTATGAGGAGATTAAACGGCTGTTGTTGGCATTGATTCCATAAATGAATCAATTAAGGTGGATACAAAAAAGACGCTGAAGAGTCGTTTGTCACTCCTCCAGCGTCTTTGTATTTTTATAATTCCTTGATAAACCGTTTCTGTTCATGACTGCTGTGGTAGCCATGGTTTTCATAAAACTTGTGGGCAGCATGGCGTTTGACATTCGAATTTAATCGAATGCCTTGCATTCCTCGCTGTCGGGCTTCTGCTTCAATTGCCGACAGTAGTTTCCCGCCAACGCCTTGCTTTTGCACTTGATCATCCACTACCAAACCTAGGACATTAAAAAATCGCCCGGCAGAATAAACTGTTGAATATGGCTGTGCTTCAATCATTCCAACTGCTTTTCCCTCTATTTCAGCGACCAGCAAGAGATGGTCCTCCTCAGCTAAAATTCTCTTTAGGCCTTCGATCAATACTTCTTCTTCGATTGGATAGCCTAGTACTTTCGACAAATGAGCTAGTTCTTTATGATCAGACAATGCAGCAGCTCTAATTCTCATAGTATTCTCCCACCTTTTGGCTTTTTATTCGGTCTTGTTTTAGATAACTCACATTCATTTATCAACTTAGAAATAAATGACAGCTAGTTGATTTGTACAAGTGCAATAGAAAAAAAGTATACAGACAATGTACTAGAAATCCCTTTGCTATGATCTTTTATGTTATTTAGCTAAACCAGTTTTTAATTTTGATCAAATGAAATGAGTGCATATTCGTTAGGAATATACCTGATTGTCGTATATTCGAATAATTTTCCCATATCATTATAGACCGCATTTTCCAATATTCCCACACAATTATTTTTTCCTAAAGCTAATTCTTTAAAGTCAGAATCTTTTGCAGATTCAACTTTCATTATAGACTTTGATGCAGCGATTTTAAAATCTAAGTTTTGTTTGATATGGTCGTAGATTGATCCGGCTATGATTTTCTCATTAAGACCCTTAACGATACTTTTTTTGAAATAACTCGTATCTGACATCATCGCTTTCCCATCAATGAGGCGTAATCGTTTCACAAGGTATACTCTTTCACCAACCGGAAATGAAATTTTTTTTGCTAATGAATCATCAACAGTCAACTCGTGAAATTCTTGCACAATTGTTTTTTTTTCGACCTCAGTATCTGCGGATAGTGCCTTCAATCCTTGAAAATTTCCTACCTTGAAAGACTTCTTGTCAATCTCGATTCTTTCAAGAATAACTACCCCTCTTCCTTTCACACTATAAACCAATCCATCTTCATTAAGCAGTTGAATCGCTCTGCGAACTGTATTTCTACTAGTACCAAATCGCTCAATTAACGCCATTTCGGTCGGTAAAACCATTGTATCGTTATAGAGTCCCTCATTAATTTCATTTTTCAAAGTGTCATATATATCCCGAAACTTATTCACCATAGTTCCACCTCACTCTTTCAGTTAATTATAACATGATATCATTCTACCTATACAAAAAACTTAAATTTGTTTAAACAAATGCTTGATTATTTGTTTAAACAAATTTAAAATGAGCGTAACCGGTTAAAAGAAATGAGGAGGTTTTATTATGAGTGACAAACAGTTAGCGGAGTACATGATTGAGTACGTTGGTGGAAAAAATAATATCAAAAATGTGATCCACTGCATTACACGTGTTCGTTTCTATCTAGTGGACAAAGAGAAAGCCGATACAACTAAGATAAAAGAGTTGGATGATGTAATGGGCGTAGTAGAAGCTCAAGGACAATATCAGGTGGTTGTTGGAAACAAAGTAAATGCTATTTACGAGGAAGTAATGCGCCAGTTAAACAAGGATCAAGTCTTTGATTCTACAGAGGGAGTGGTGGAAAATGATTCCAATAGTGATTTTCTTCAGCTATTTCGAAATGGCTTCAATCAGTTTATTGGCATAATTACAGGTTCAATGATGCCCGTCATCGGTCTTCTTGCAGGAGCTGGAATAATCAAAGGATTACAAGCTTCGTTGGTGACGTTTGGTTTATTACAAGATAGTTCGCAATCTTATCTATTGATTAGCACGATTGCAGATGGCATTTTTTATTTTTTACCTGTCATCTTAGGTTTTACTGCAGCTCAAAAATTAAAGGTGAATCCTATTGTTCTGGCAGTCGTGGGTGCGATACTCATTCATCCAAATATAGTCACTATTGCTTCAAGTACAGCTGCGAAGGTCGCTATTTTTGGCATAGAATTCCCCATTATGAATTATACAGCTTCGGTTTTCCCTATTCTGGTCGCTGCTTGGTTAGCAACGTATGTTGAAAAGTTTTTAAAGAAAATTGTTCCTCTCGTGATTTCTTCCATTGTGTCACCAATCGTTGAAGTTCTGGTACTAAGCTTAGCCGTTCTTCTTATCATCGGACCAATCATAACGATTATTAGTGATGGGCTAGCATTCGGAATTAGTACCATTTTTGACTTTAACACGATTATTGGCGGAGCAGTCTATTGCGCACTTTTTCCAGTCTTAGTGGTCTTCGGCATGCATTGGCCATTGATTCCGATCATCGTCAACGATTTAACTGTTAACGGATTTAGTATGATGAATGCCTTCTCGTCTGTATTGATGATGGGTATTGCGGGTGCAACATGCTCAATCGCATTGAAAACAAAAAAAGCTCAACTAAAACAAGTTGCCTTTGCTGCCACTCTTTCACAAATATGCGGTGTTGGCGAACCTGCAATCTATGGTATTCTACTAAAATACAAAAAAGTCTTCTATCTCGTGACCCTTTCAAATATTTTTGGTGGTGCTCTAGCAGGTTTCCTTCACTTGGTCAACTATGGATTCGCAGGTGGGGTTATAGGATTTGCCTCTTTTATCAACCCGGTTGCAGGGATCGATAAAAACTTCTATGCTTATCTACTCTCTCATATAGGAACATTTTTGCTATCCTTTCTTTTGACTTGGCTTTTTGGTTTCAATGATAAAATGAAAGCTGCAGATGAACTGTAAGGTGATATATGATGAAAAAAATAATTTGGCATCAAGTATTTTCTAATTACCAAGTACTAAACTTTTCTCCTAATGGACGTAAATTACGTTTAAGAATCAAGCAGCCGCTTTCTGGACAACGATTAGCACTCGAACTTTGTAACCGCTATGATTCTTTTGATTTAAACGTAGAGTCGATAAAAATCAGTAGTAATCCGGGAAACCAACAATCCAATGTTATTACCTTAGATAATCGACCACAATTCATTGTCCCAGCTGGATCCACTTTATGGACAGATGACATTGATTTTTCAGTAACCAAAGGAGCCGATATTCTGATAGAGGCATTATTCTCCAACGAGATCAATCGAGTATCTTCCTCGGCAAACTTACTATCTGATCAAGTAGTCCATTCGAATATAAGAGAAACCAATAACTTTATTTTTGGGATTACTTCAGTTGCTCTAGAAACGAAAGTTGATGCAAAAGTCATTGCTTTTTTTGGCGACTCTTTGACGAATCAAGGATATTTTAGTGATAGTGTCATCGACAATCTAAACAAACGTGGTCTGATTGCAACAAGCTTTAATGCTGGCATATCAGGCAATCGTCTGACACATGCTGGTTCAGGGATTTCTCGTTGGAAAGACAGCTTTGGTGTTGCAGGAATCGACAGGTTCCAAGCAGATGTCGTGGATCAAAAGCCAGATTTGATTGTTTCATTGATTGGGTTAAATGACTTGTTTCACCCAGGAACTGGCTCACCGCTTTCAGAATTACCTATCAAAGAAGAGTTGATCCAACAATACAAAGTTCTAATAAATCTGGCAAAAAAAGCAGACATTCCGTTTGTTCCCCTCACGCTTCCCCCTTTTAACTATTCTTACAACCAAGGAAAGCCGAGTTGGACCGAGGAAAAAGAAGCTATCCGAACTGCGTTTAATCAATGGATAATGACTCAAGCAAATACGATCGATATCAATGATATGGTAAGAGATCCTTCTGATAAAACGAGATTAGCTTCTGCATTTGATTCGGGGGATCATCTGCATTTTTCTCAAACTGGAGGGGAAATTTTAGGAAAAGCTGTGGCTGAGAAAATTCTTTGCCTTTCATTGCTGTGAATTGATAGACTCTCAACAAAAACTGTTAAAAATAGTCAAAAATAAAACCTACCTCCCATACACATCTGGTTAAAATGTATACGGGAGGTTGACCTTTTCACTATGAATTTTCTTCAACTCTGCACTTAAATATCCTTACTCTCGATCACTAGCAATTATTCTACATACAATGTCACAAATTTTGCATGGCCTATCTTTTCAAGAGTGACTACATTCTTTTCCACAAGAAGTGCTTCTTTTGTAGCTTCTTTTAAATCGACTGTTTCTACTACGTTCACTGGATGGTTAAATGTGATCGTCGCGTGTCCAACTTCATCTAAAAGCCCATTGTATAGACGCAAAATATAACCTGGACGAGCTTCGGCTTTTTTCAATACACTTAGGGTCAAATTGCCATTGATCTCAAAAAGACTAAAGTTTGCCGGTAAGGTTGGTTCAACCGGCCCTAAAGTAAAAATCAATCGGGAATTCAGGAATTCTGCGGATTGATAAAGCGTGATCGGTGTTACTGCTTGTTTGGCACGTTGCGCAACATTTGCTTGATCAAATCCTTGCGCAAAGTAAGCAACAGAAAAATCAAAATGCATCGTTTTGTGACACTGCGCAGCTGGTGTCGCAATCACTGATTCTCCTGAAGCACGCCCTGGACGATACAGTAGATTCTCTTTCCCCATGAAGCCATAGGTTCGGAAAATCGTTAAGCGAATCGTATCAAACGCTTCCCCCACGATCTCATATTCACGTACACCTTGGGGCATGACTGCTACGCCATGGGACTCATCGAATAAACCGACAAACGATTGACACGTTTCTATGGCGATCGGCTGCTCATTCCATTGCTCTTTATTGGCTTCCCAAAGGGCCATTTCTTTTTCAAACACAACGGGACGCTGCAACGTACCAAACTGTTGGTCAGCCAGCGAAAATTTCGAGGAAATTCCGGTATCAAATAGCACACATACCCGATGGCTATCCACTTGTTGGTTTTCAACCGTTAATTTGAAATCAATTTGTTGCGATTGTTTTTTCAACACGATTGTCAATTGGATCGGCAGTGAAGCTGAGACCTTCTTTTCTGCACGTTCAGCTAAATCCTTCGGAACCCTCAGGGTGAATGCCACATCAATCTTTTGGTAGATCGCTGATTGCTGAATCGAGATCGTTGGTTGCGCATCAATTGATGAAATCACAAAATCTTTCACAGGTGGTGAATAATTGAATGAATCACCATCGTCGCCATTTTCTTCAATAATCCCTTGATTTTGATAAAGTACTTGATTGGTTTTATCTAGAATATCCAACGAACCATTGCTATTGACAGTGATCTGATAGTACTCATTTTCGATCGTATTGGTTGTAATCTCCTGCAATGGTGCGCTTGTATCACCTTTTAAATCAATCGTCAGCTGGGTATACCCCATACTCGGCACGTCAGTCGTTTCTATGGCAATTTTTGCTTTATAGACTTTCTCCGGCAAATAGATCTCCTTGACTGGATCTAATATGTTCCCCTGATTCAACACATACTCCGTTTGGTCGGTAAGCTCTAAAATCGTATAAGGTAACGCCTGACCTGACTGGTCAAGGATCGCAAACTCTTTTTGCGGCAAATAAACCTCTGCTTCGATCACCCCATTACGTTTTGTGTCATAGGTATTGAAAAGCGTAAAAGTAATTTCTTTTGCTTGTGGGTTGTTGATTGCAGTAGAAATCTGTCGTAACGTCAATTCGACAAGATTCATAGAAATATCTCGCGCTTGCTTATAGCGCATATAGATATCTTCGTTGGTCGTATCAGAAACACAAGAACCAATCGAATCATGCGCCGCATTTTCAAACATTAACTTCCAAATCTCTATGACTGTTTCTACGGGGTACTCAAATCCTAATTGCATAGCCATGGTTAAGATAGGCTCCATGACATTGACTAAGTAATGTTGGATCTGGGTGTTCATCGCCTTCAAATCAGGACGTGAAGAAAAAATCGTTTTGTGGATTCGCATCAATTTGCCGTTGATCAGTTCACCAGCGATTTCTTCCAACTCAGGATGGCGTGCTTTGACCGCAGCAATGTATTTTTCGATCGTTGAAAATTGTAACACATACTCATCCTGATACAGTTGATTCATTCGATCAACCAATTCTGGAAGATTTTCTCTAACTGGTGCTTGATCGAAACCATTTGGAAAATACACTTGATCCGTTGCACTGCGTCCCCAAGTCGTTTTAAACGGTTCTTGATGTAAGAACTTTGCTAATTCTACTTCTCGCTCAGGAATGGCACCTCCAATGTAGTACCCACTTGGGATCTGATAAACATTGACCACAGAACCATCTTCTCCACGCCATTTGTACTCTGTGCATTTAACATCGTCATCACTGACACCGCGCCAAAACATCGTGTCAGTGATACCAAACTCACGATAGATTTGCGGCATACTAGCTGCTTGTCCGAAAGAATCTGGCACATAGCCGACATTCATGTAGGTTCCGAATGCTTCACAAATTTTCATGCCATATAACATATTTCGAACAATGCTTTCTCCCGAAATCACTAATTGATCGGTTTGTGTGTACCATGGACCAATGATCAACTTCCCTTGTTGAACAAGTTGTTGAATCCTTTCTTTGTCCTGCGGACGCCATTTCAAGTAATCATCTAACAGAGAAGCCTGTCCATCTAAGATAAAACTTTCATAAGGATCATCCTTTTCTAGTTGTTCAATGACGTTTTTTAGATCGTGCATCAAATAGATTTTCGAGCGACTCGTCGTAAAATACCATTCGCGATCCCAATGACTGTGGGGTACGACATGTACTGTTTTTTTCATTCAATCATTCCTCTCCCGTGATTAGAAAAGGCACGTAACGATGGGTGTCGTTCGTGCCTATTAATTTTTCTCAATTTTTTTACCATCTGGTACGCATAATTTGATTCTTACACAAATACTTCGAATTTTGAAAATCGATTCTCTTCAAATACTCTCGTTTTCTTCCCCAAGTCTTGACATTGTCAGATGCCTTAAAGCGTTCTTGAAAAATCACCTGCTCGTGCCTTTTCTTTTGCTACTATTTAGCTAATCAGCCTTGTTGCTTAATTTTCAAAGCTCACTTCAATATCATCGAGGGCAATATCTTCTGTTTGTTCTTCTTGCTTATTGAAATTCACGAATAAAGGCGCGACAAAACCGATGAAGGCTGCTCCTGCAAATAGTCCAATCAAATACGCCCAACCGTTTCCAACAGTGAAGAAGCCGTAGATTCCCCCAACTGGCGGCATTTTGTCATACATTCCTAATGCGATCCCCAAACCAGAAGCGATTGCTCCTCCCAACATGTTGATCGGCACAAGCCGTAATGGATTGACTAATGTAAAAGGAATTGCTCCTTCTGTGATTCCGATGAACCCCATAATAAAGTTATTACGCCCAGCATCCAGTAGCTCTTTGTTGAATCGATTTTTGTGGAACAAAGTTGCTAAGGCATATCCAAATGGTACCGCACAAATCGCAACATTCACGATGATAGCTGGCAAAAAGACCCCTTCCGCTAGTAACACATTTCCTGCCATCCAAGCAGCTTTGTTTACAGGCCCCCCTAAGTCAGAGCCAATCATTGCCCCCATGATGACTGCCAGTAAAATTTTGTTAACGTCATTTTCAATCATGGTTCGGATCCATTCAACCAAACTAGTATTGATCCACGCCAATGGCTCAGAGAGTAAGGCGCCCATGACGATTGCTACAGACAATGTAGCAATCAAGGGTAAAATTACCAGCGGCATCACCCCAGCAAACGACTCCGGTAATTTGATATGTTCTTTCGCCCACTTCACTAAGTATCCTGCTAAGAACCCAGCAATAACTGCCCCTAAAAACCCAGCATTGGTGCTAGAAGCGACTGCACCACCGATAAAGCCGGCACCTAGCGCAGCCTTATCTCCAACAGAATACGCGATAAAACCAGCCAAGACAGTATTGATCAAGCCGATTCCTGTCCACCCTACTTGTTCAATCAAATAAAGCGCATGTTTAAAGCCTTCCGTGTCAGCATAAGGATCTAAGCTTGTGATCCCCATACCAAGAGCAATCATTTTCGGAATGGCAACAACCAGTGAAGCACCAATAATCAATGGCAGTACAAAACTAATTCCACTCATCAAGTGGCCTTTTAAATCTGCTAGAACTCTTTTCATCATCCTTGCCTCTTTCCTTTAGTTTGCGTTTCTTTGTTCAACAGCAGCGACACATTTCTTCAGCACCGCTTCCGGTGCTTTGATACACGTATTGATATTTACTCGAATTTGCGGTTTTCCTTCAAACCGTTCCATCCCAACAACTTTTTGGTCAGTCGCTAAAAGCAAGAAATCTGCTTCTTTTGCTTCGGCTGCAGTGATCTCATTGACTTGCCCTAACGAGCCTTGCTGTTCGATCTTGACCTCATAGCCAAGTTTCGCACCAGCTTTTTCTAAAGCTTTTGCCGCCATCGGTGTATGTGCCAATCCTGCTGGACAGGCGGAAATCCCTACTATTTTCATATAATTTTCTCTCCCATCATTTCCTTTTTGATTAATTCTGCTAAATAAGCTTTGTCTTCTGATTGTTGAATCTGCTGGATGAATGTCTCTTCAAGCAATGCGGTTGCTAGACGACTCAGCATTTGCAGATGCACCGTTCCTTCATCTTTTTTAGGGACCATCAAAGCAAACACATTTTTGACTGCCGAATCATCGAAAGTTTCCCATTCGATGGCTTGCTCTAAACGAATAAACAAAACGGTCGGTTCCAAAACCGGTTCAGCTTTTGCATGTGGAATAGCAAAGCCTTCTTGTAAGCCGGTTGAATATTGAGCTTCCCGTTCAATGAATGCCGCACATGTATCTGCTGCATTGGTAACGATCCCTGATTCATAGGCATGATGTGCAATCACGTGAAACAGTTCTTCTTTTGATGTAACAGCCACATTCAAGAGAATATTTTTTTCCTGAAAATCCATCTCATCTGCTCCTTTCCTTTATTATGAAACCATTAGCGTAATTCGTGTGGTTTATTTTCTGTACACGTTTAATTTACGGTTTCTGATTCACGATGTAAACACAACAAATTTCCAATTCAAGTGGCAATCATTAGTAAAGCGTTTTCCAAAATGATTGCCAACTCTTCTGGAAATTTTCGGTACTGGTGAAGCATTTCCTTCTTATTCTTTCTATTGTATGATGAGAAAGAGCACGGAGGTGAAACAAGTGTCAAAACTTGCTTATCAACGATTAGATGATCTAATGGAAGTATTAACTAGACAAACGGCGCCGCTACCAATGAAGGAGTTAACGAAAAACTTCTCGATTTCTGAGCGAACGGTTCGGACCGACATTGCAAATTTGAATGATTTGTTAACAAATGTCGGTGCCTCCATCAAGTTGATTCGAGGGCAAGGCTATTTGTTGTCTATTGGTTCAAAAGAGCAATTTCATGACTGGTGGACTGAAAGTATGTCAACTACCGAGTCCTTTCTGACTACGAGTGAAGAACGACAAGCCTATCTACTTTTCCTTTTATTTAAGAATGAAAACCCTTTATCCTTAGATGATTTTCTTGATCGATTATTTATTAGTAAAAACACCTTTTACTCATACTTAAAAACGGCTCGAGACAATTTAGCGACCTATCAATTAAAAATAGTAAATCGTCCAAATATTGGCTTTGAAGTCTTGGGTAACGAATTCGCCAAACGCCAAGCAATCAGTGATCTGTTGATTGAAAAAGATCTCCAAGAGTATTTGGTCGGCTTCACGGAAATGGAACTTGAGTTGTTTGATACGATTGATCTGACCCGTTTGCAAGAATTGTCATTAAATCATCTGGCGTCCTTAGACTTGTTAGACTCTGACTACTATCATAAAAACATTCTTTCTCATTTTGCTTTAGCAATCAGTCGCTTTATAGCCGGTCATCAGATCAACGAATTTCCCTTGCATGTGCCCGCGCTCAAAAAAGATGCCCAGAAAGTTGTAGGTCACTTCTTAGAAGAAATCGATCATGCATTTGATATACAATTGACTGCTGGAGAAAAACAATACTTCATTTACTATCTCGCGATGAATGCACCACGTTTAGTTGAAACAGGTGATGCAAGCGATTCTTCCACGAAAACTGCAAAAGCCATTGTGGAAGAATTATTGACTGCGATCAAACAGACGTCAAACTATGCATTAGAGACAGACAAGATGCTAATAGAAGATCTGACATCTCATATTGAGGGCTTTATCAATATGAATCTAATGGATGCACGCCGTAGCAATCCATTGCTGGCAACGATCAGAAAATCTTTTCCACAGGCTTATGATTTATGTTTGACTCATTTAGAAACGGTAAGCCTGAAACACGGTTTTTATTTTTCTCCTGATGAGATCGGCTATATCGCTTTGCACATCGCAGGTGCTATGGAAAGGAGTTCCATCAGAAATCATCATAAACATCGCGTCATCCTTGTTTGTGGAACTGGTCGAGCCATGAGTCGTATTATTGAAGCAAAAATTATCAAGCACTATCAAGAAACGATCGAAGTCGTTGATCGCTTTTCTTACGTCGAGCTACAACAATGTGATCTTTCTGCGATTGATTTTGTGATCACAACCGTTCCATTAGAACAGTTTTCGGTTCCCTCTATTTACATCAACATGGCCAAGCTAGATAAAGAAATTGGCAAAATCGAACCGTTCATTGAAACGCTCAGTGAAACAAAAGACGGCATCTATTCATTGTTTCAAAAAGCATTTTTTCTTCATGAAAATCATGCAGATAAAGAAACCTTACTAAAGGAAATGGCGCAGCAATTGTACCAAAAAGATTTTGTGCCCCAAGATTTTTATGACAGTGTGAAAAAACGAGAAGCAATCAATCAGACCAATATTAACGAGTGGCTTGCTATCCCCCACCCCATGACATTGCTGGCAAAACGCTCAGCCGTTTCAGTGGCGATCATTCCTGATGGTGTTGATTGGGGAAATGGTGATTTGGTTAAATTTGTCTTTCTCTTTGCGATTCAAAAAGACGAATATGAAGATACCGAAGAAATCTATAGTCTTTTATTAGAATTGATGGATCGTGAAGATATTCAACAAGCAATCTTACAAAAAAGTGACTATCACCACTTTTTGAGCTGTATAAAGCAATTATAAAAGGAGCTGGGGAATCCAGCTCCTTTTGTTGATTCTAACTTTTGTGAAATGCATGCAAACTATGGTTAGTAAATGAAAAGATTCTGAATTCAGAGAGTTTGACAATCTCTCCCTTTTCAGCTAAGATTTTATTATTGTTACATTAATTGAATATCCAAAACACCACCGGGTGATAGAAGTGTTCGGTAAACTCATTAGGTCCTTGAAGAGTTTACTGAATGCTTATTTTTTTTGAGGAGGAAAACAAATTATGACATGGATTTATTTACTTTTAGGAGGATTTTTTGAGGTCGCATGGGCATCTACCATGAAACTGAGCAACGGGTTTAACCACTTTTGGTATAGTATTTTAACAGTCATCGGAATGCTTTTCAGTTTTGGCTTCTTGGCTTTAGCGGTCAAAAACCTACCATTAAGTATCGCTTATCCTGTTTGGACAGGGATAGGTGCGGTGGGATCGATTATTGTGGGGGTCGTGTTCTTTAAAGACCAGCTATCCCTTCTGACTTGGGTTTTCGTCGTCTTATTAATAGTTGGTATTTTGGGCATCAAGTTTACCAGCGGACATTGATTTAGCCATTTGATAATAGTTTTGCTAGCCTTTTTGTAGGTACCTTCATTAATCAAGCGCCTTGACTCCTATAACGAAACACGGATCCAAATCGCCATTTTCAGCCCATCTAAAGAATTTTTTTTGCAATTAGCCTATAGGTAAAAAATATTTTCAAAAAACGTTTGACCTTATAGTCACTCTAACCTTTATGCTATTCATGTAAAGAAAACGGAGGGAAAATAATGAAACAATGGCATAATTTGGATATTGAAAAGGTGCAGTCAGCGACAAGTAAGACGCTTATCACAAATGAGGTACGTAAAGCGTATCAAGAAAAACACGGGAAAAATAAATTACAAGCATCAGAAAAGACACCCGAATGGAAGAAGTTTTTATCTTACTTCCACGATGCGTTAATGTATGTCTTGATCGGTGCAGCTGTTTTAAAATTTATTACGGGAAGTTTAGTTGAAGGAGCGATCGTTTTACTCGTTGTCGTTTTAAACGCAATGATTGGTTACTACCAAGAGAGAAAAGCAGATGATTCACTATCTAGCATTTCAAAATTACTTAGTTCAAAGGCGACAGTCGAATCTGAAAACGGACGTCTTTCAATCGATGCAAAAGATTTGATTCCAGGGGACCGTGTTTATTTATCACCTGGTGATGTTATTCCTGCTGATTTGCGTATGGAAACCGTGAATGAACTAAAAATCGATGAATCGATTCTGACTGGAGAGCCTGATGCAGTCGTAAAAACAAGTGCTCGTTTAGAGGGGCAAATAGCACTTGCTGAACGAACCAATATGGCGTATTCAGGTACGCAAGTACAGTCAGGAACTGGAAAAGGGATCGTTGTTGAAATTGGCTCGGACACTGAGATTGGTAAAATCAATGCTTCTTTAGCAACCATTGAAGTGAAAGAAACCCCTTTATTGAAAAAAGTGAACGAAATGAATCATGCTATTTTTAAAGGGATCGGCGTCTTTATCTTCTTATTAGGATTGATCAGCTACTTCATTTATGGCATGAGTCCGATGTATATCGTGTCAGCAATCATTGCTTTGATCGTTTCTTCTATTCCTGAGGGATTGCCTTCTATCTTGACGATTATTCTGTCTTCCGGCGTGAAAAATATGTCTGAGCAAAATGCGATCGTAAAGGGATTGCCTACTGTCGAAACACTTGGCTCAATGACAGTCATCTGTTCTGATAAAACAGGTACTTTGACCAAAAACGATATGACCCTTACCAATGTGTTTTCTAATAATCAGGTAACAGTGATTGATCATGAAGACCAAACAGATTCTTCGAACAACGAACTGCTAGCCAAAATCATGCAAAACTGTCAAGAAACACAGAGTTTCGATGATCGCCACTGTCCAGTGACCGGAAATGCAACAGAATTAGCTTTATTACGTTGGACCAATCGTATTGGCACACCGCGGATCAAGAGTCTAGAAACATTACCTTTTGACTCAAAATATAAGTATATGGCAACAAGCCATTTGATCAATGGGAAAAAGCGGATTTTTGTAAAGGGTGCTCCAGATATCGTTTTAAATAAAGCGACTGCTGCACATATTGATGGGCAGATAGCGGAGTTTGATCATGCACAGTGGGAAAAGATCAATTTGGCTTTTGCTTCAGAGGGACAACGAGTGATCGCATTTGCTTATAAAGATGTAGATACAACGACAGAATTGACTCATGAAGAGATGGACGAGCTCGTAATCATCGGATTAGCTGGCATTATCGATCCAGCAAAAGAATCAGCGATCGAAGCGGTAGCAGATTGTAAAAAAGCCGGGGTCAGAGTCGTAATGATCACCGGGGATCACCCAACGACCGCAAAAGCGATTGCCAAAAAATTAGGAATCGACCATTCTGAACGGGCAATCACTGGAACTGAATTGGATCGTTTATCCACAGATGAGTGGCAAAGAGTGGTAAAAAATACTAATATTTTTGCCCGAACGACACCTGAGCATAAACTGATGATTGTTACTTATTTACAAGAACAAGGCGAAATCGTTGGAATGACTGGTGATGGGGTCAATGACGCACCCGCACTTAGAAAAGCAGATGTAGGGATCGCCATGGGAATTAAAGGAAGCGATGTTAGTAAACAAGCTGCCGACATGATCCTCATTGACGATAATTTTGAAACGATTGCAAAAGCAATCAAAGAAGGCCGTCGAATTTTTGATAATTTAAAAAAGACGATCCTCTTCTACTTGCCAACCTGTCTGGCCCAGGGGCTTTTGCTGATCGTTTCTATGTTGGGAAATCTTCCTTTACCACTAAGCACAGTGCAGATTCTTTGGTTAAATCTAGTTGCGTCAATTACACTCTCCTATGCGTTAGGTTTTGAACCAGCTCACAAAATGATCATGAATCGAGCACCTCGTGATATGAAAGAAAAAATCATTTCCAAATATACACTCTTTCGAATCGTTTATGTCGGCCTACTCTTGACCTTCTTCGGCTTTCTAACGATGAATGCATTCGGCGACGAAGCTGTCAGACAAACCGTTTTGATCAATGCGATCGTTTTCGGTCAAGCTTTTTACATGATCAACTGTCGTGAGATCACGGATTCAGCCTTCAGTAACAAAATCAAGCAGAATAAAGCCTTGATTTACTCATTACTTGTTATGGCGATTCTCCAATTAGGAATGGTCTATTTTTCACCATTGCAAAGTATCTTACAGACCACCTCTTTAACTTTATCCGAACTGCTTATCAGTGTTATCCCAGCAACTCTACTTTTCTTATTAGTAGAATCTGAAAAGCACGTAACACGAGTCATTCTAAAGGAAACTACTCCCACCTACTCAATGGATACCAAAGTAGAGAAATAAGAACAGTTCTATTTCATAAGTCATCTTATCGATAAACTTGCTGAATCACTAAGTACCAATAGATACGTTTCTCCTTGATCGATCCCGTTTTAATCGGGTTGATCAAGGAGAATTTCTATTTTACTCACGTATTCTTCCGGTAAATTCGTCTCATGAAAATCAATCAAGTAGAACTCATAAAAATTTCCTTTCGCGACCAGTCTATTTTTCTTTAGGTAACTTTTTAGTTCTGCTAAAGCAGCTAAACGCTGCTTATATGTGCCCGTATAATAAATAGCGAGATACTCTCCTGCAGGCATTGTAAATGCCTTCTCATCTGCCAAATCGTTTGTCAGACAATAGAAAACTTGATGCCTAAATGCGTCTTCGTGCGGCAGTAAAATCGTTCCGAAAACATTTTGATTATTGGCATGCAGTTCTTTTTCAAATTGTTTGTGCAGGCGTTTAAGTTCAAAGTACAAGTCTTTCCCCATTGTGTCTTTCTCTTGACTTAAAACAAGGTACCGTTCTTCATAAAATGTACGTTCAATTTCATAGTTTTGCTTTTTTTCAGCGTAGACAAGCAAGTCAATTCGCTCTTTTAACAAATCTTGTTTCTCTTTTAACGCATGGATTCTATCTTCTAATTGCTCCATCTCGAAATGAAGGATTTCTTTAGTCAGCGCTTTATTCTTTGTATCCAAGTAGTTCTTAATTTCCTCAAGTGACACATCAAAAAAACGCAGGTCTCTAATGGTATTTAATCGCTCAATATCCTCGTATGAGTAATCTCGATACCCATTCTCAGTATAGTTGGGTGATAACAAACCAATTTGTTCATAGTACCTAAGAGTATGTGGTGTGATATCATAGTTTTCACTCACTTGTTTTATCTTCATAGTTCCATCCCTCCCTTTATCTTTCATAGCGTGTCTCTGTCACAAAATCATATCATAATTTTCTTCAGAAAACGAAGGAGTTTTTCTATTGAAGTGGTCAGAAGGTTTGGTGTGTGATAGTACTTGAACAAGCTTCAAATCATAATGAAAAGACTGCTGATAAATTTCCAAGATTAGTATGGGAAATTATCAGCAGTCTTCTACTTCGCCAGTATTCTATTCCATTTCAAAAGAAAGCTTTTTCTGATTTCTTATTTTCGTTTCTGTCTTAAGCGTCTTAAGAAAAATGCTAGCAGGGATGATACCGCCATAGTCACTCCAGCGTATAATATGAAGGGTTCCTCTTTCTCTCCTGTTTTTGGAAGACTTTTTTCACTCGTGACTGTTCTTGTTGTTTCTGATACGTTAGTCGTTATTTTCATATCAGTAGACGGTGTGTTATCATCTGTTTTTGTCTGATCATTTGGCGTGTTGCTTGACTCTTTTGATGAGTCTGTTGGATTGGCTTCGTCTGTTGCATTTTTTATATACGTCACAGTCACCTCCGTATCTTCATCTTCTGCAGTCATTCCTGTTTGTTCTTTGACTGTCGTCAGGTCTGCCGTGTAGCCCTCAATTTGCTTGCTTTTCACCTCATCAAATGTCGTGTCACCATTTGTGGCTGTCCAGTCACTATATGCGACTTCACCAGTCAGCAGATTGGTTGTTTCCGTGCGTGTATAGGTTAAGGTTTCCGTATAACTTTCTGCCGCTTGGCTACCATCTTCATAAACATAATGAATCGTCCGCGAAACCTCTTTACTTTCCTCTTTCGTTTCCGTATTTGCTTTGTAGATCACAGTCAACTCGGTATCTTTTGCATCGGGTTGAATATTCGTAATTGCTTCGATCAACTCATTATCTGGTGTGCAATATTCAATCATTGGGCTGGAAATTTCAGCAAAAGTCGTGTCGTTGTCTTTTGCCTTCCATTCGCCATAGGTCACTACACCAGTTGCCAAATTCTTTGCTATCACCCGGGTGAACGTGACTTTATCGGTATGATCGTCCGCCGCTTTGCTACCATCTTCATAGACGTAATGAATCGTTTGCTTGACTTCCTCAGTTTCTGTTGCGGTTTCCATTTTTGGCACATACGTAACGGTGACTTCGATGTCTTGATTATCAACCGCTACTCCTGTAACTGCTTCGATCGTTTCCTTATCGACGGTATAGTTCTTAATCTCAGGACTCTTCACTTCGTCAAATGTCGTATCGTTTTCTTTGGCTTGCCATTCGCCATAGATCTTGTCACCAGTTGCTTCATTCGTTGTCACTGTGCGTGTAAAGGTCACCGTGTCTACTTTGTCTGGGGCTGCTTCTTTGCCGTCTTCATACACATAATGAACCGTTTGTTTGACCTCTTTGGTTTCTGTTGACTCAGTCATATTTGGTGAGTAAGTAACAGTCACTTCACGATCTTTGTCCTTTGCTGTCAAACCTGTGACTTTCTCAATGCTTGTTTTGTCTGCATGATAGTTCTTGATCTCAGGACTCTTCACTTCATCAAATGTTGTATCATCACCTTTGGCTTGCCATTCGCCATAGGTCTTGTCACCAGTTGCTTCGTTGGCGGTGACCGTCCGCGTGAACGTGACCGTGTCTACTTTATCTGGCGCGGCTTCTTTGCCGTCTTCATACATATAATGGATCGTTTGTTTGACCTCTTTGGTCTCCGTAGATTCGATCATATTTGGCGAATAAGTGACAGTCACTTCGCGATCTTCTGATTCTGCAGTCAGACCTGTGACTTTATCAACCGTTTTTTGGTCCGCATTGTATTTGTCAATTTCTGGACTTAACACTTCATCAAACATCGTATCATCATCTTGGGCTTGCCATTCGCCATAGGTCTTGTTGCCAGTTGCTTCGTTCGTGGTGACCGTTCGAGTGAACGTAACCGTGTCTACTTTGTCTGGGGCGGCTTCTTTGCCGTCTTCATATACAAAATGGATCATTCGTTTGACTTCTTTGGTTTCTGTTGACTCGGTCATATTTGGTGAGTAAGTAACAGTCACTTCACGATCCTTGTCTTCTGCTGTCAAACCTGTGACTTCCTCGATGCTTGTTTTGTCTGCGTGATAGTTCTTGATCTCAGGACTCTTCACTTCGTCAAATTTCGTGTCATCATCTTTCGCTTGCCATTCGCCAAAAGTTTTGTCACCTGTTGCTTCATTTATTGTGACAGTTCGTGTAAAAGTAACAGTGTCCGTTTTGTCTGGCGCGGCTTCTTTGCCATCTCCATACACATAATGGATCGTTTGGTTGACTTCTTTGGTCTCCGTAGATTCGATCATGTTTGGCGAATAAGTGACAGTCACTTCGCGATCTTCTGATTCTGCAGTCAACTCAGTGACTTTATCAACCATTTTTTGGTCTGCATTGTACTTGTCTATTTCTGGACTTAACACTTCATCAAACATCGTGTCATCATCTTGGGCTTGCCATTCGCCATAGGTATTTTTCCCTGTTGCTTCATTCGTTGTCACTGTGCGTGTAAAGGTGACCGTGTCGACACTGTCTGGCGCGGCTTCTTTACCATCTTCATACACATATTGGATCATTCGCTTGACTTCTTTGGTCTCCGTAAATTCGATCATATTTGGCGAATAAGTGACGGTTATTTCGAAATCTTCTGATTCTGCCGTCAAGTCTGTGACTTTATCAACCATTTTTTGGTCTGCATTGTACTTGTCTATTTCTGGACTTAACACTTCATCAAACATCGTGTCATCATCTTGGGCTTGCCATTCGCCATAGGTATTTTTCCCTGTTGCTTCATTCGTTGTCACTGTGCGTGTAAAGGTGACCGTGTCGACACTGTCTGGCGCGGCTTCTTTACCATCTTCATACACATAATGGATCATTCGCTTGACTTCTTTGGTCTCCGTAGATTCGATCATATTTGGCGAATAAGTGACGGTTATTTCGAAATCTTCTGATTCTGCCGTCAAGTCTGTGACTTTATCAACCATTTTTTGGTCTGCATTGTACTTGTCTATTTCTGGACTTAACACTTCATCAAACATCGTGTCATCATCTTGGGCTTGCCATTCGCCATAGGTATTTTTCCCTGTTGCTTCATTCGTTGTCACTGTGCGTGTAAAGGTGACCGTGTCGACACTGTCTGGCGCGGCTTCTTTACCATCTTCATACACATAATGGATCATTCGCTTGACTTCTTTGGTCTCCGTAGATTCAACCATCTTTGGCGAGTAAATGACAAATTCTTCAATATCTTCTGAATCGGCCTTTACATCGATAACTTCATCGATAAACTCCCTATCTGCATAGTAGTTGACTATCTCTGGACTTTTGACTAAATCAAATATCGTATCATCATCTCTTGCTTGCCATTCACCAAACGTTTCTTCGCCAGTGGCTAGATTCGTCCTTACTTCTCGAGTAAATTCAACTGTGTCTACTTTATCTGGAGCAGCTTCTGTACCGTCTTCATGCAAATAGTGAATGACTCGTGCGACAATTTTTCTTTCCTCATTACTTTCTATTTTAGGACTATAGATATACGTGACCGTTTGCGGAACATTGCTAAAGACAATTTTTTCCTCTCCTTGAACTTCCTTCAATGTATAGTTAGGGATCTCCTCAGGGACAACTTCAATTGAATCGCCAATATTTCCGCCAGTCAATACATTAGGTGGCAATAATTCATTACCCTCTTCATCTAGGTAATTGACTGTGACTGGTGCTCCTTCAATAAACCGAGGCTGCCATACATAGGTGTCAGCCATCGTCGTGCCATCGTAAATCAGCACTAGCTCCTCTGATTTCAATACATTATCACCGTATGGCGCATCTATGGTACCTGTCCCTACATTTTGCCAGTAGCCGGTATAATAACTTGAATTCCATCCGTACATCCCACTTGGGTCAACCAAGTTCACCGGATAGGAATTGCCTGGCCAATTGTTCCACCCAACAAAACTGAATTTTGGTCCTAATGTTAATTCTCTTAGGTAGCGTACCTGTCCAAAAAATTCGTTCATCCCGGCACCTAAAGAATTTATAACACCGGTGCTATCAAAATTCGATAAATCTAATGTAGATCCGCTATAGCCATAAAACATACTATTCATCGTGGTGGCTTGACTCGTATCAAGATAAGTCAGCCCAACAATCTCATTCAATTGAGAGGGTACAGTGCCATAGTGGGAGTAGCTCTCGAACAAACCTGCCACATCGGCTGGCAGAATGACGGGCGCAGTGAGAATAACTTTTTTTATGACCATATTTTTAAGTTCTTCCGTTAAAGGAATCACTTGGTCCACCGCCGTTGTCAATGTACCTGCTCCTACAGTCAAAACCCCTTCAATATCTAATGTGGCTGGAGCGGTTCCCCAGTTACCTGACCAAAGGATATTTTCTGCTTCCGCTACTTTTGTTTTCGACTCCTCATCAGATGTTGTACTGCTCTCAGCGGCTTCTGGCTCACTGGAGGATTCTGTCATTTGCTCTGTGGATGGTTCCACTTGATCTTCACTTGCTTGTGATGACTCCGATGCCCCATGTTCCCCTGTACTTTCTACTACTTGTGTTTCTGAATCGACGGTTTCTTCACCTGTAGCTTGTTCGACTATTCCTTCTTGTTGTTCAGATATGAATTCATTTGTACTTCGTGTTACTTCTTCTGTCGTTGAAGTGCTGATCGTTTCAGCTACTGCCGGAACACTGACAATTGCTTGCGTGATCAATGGGCTGCCTAATATAAAAACAGAAGAACTGATCAGAATACGTGATAAAAGTTCTTTCTTCGCTGGTTTTTTCATTGCTTTTCCCTCTTTCAAATTAAGTAAATAAGATCAGCTACACTCTCTCCAATTAAAAAAAGCTGCCCATTGACAACTACTTCTTACATCTATGTAATACGTTCGCTGACTCATTCCTTATGACTGCATTATTGCATGGTTTTCAGGGACGAACACGACAATAATTGTCATGAATATGACAAAATAAGTCCTATTTTATAAAACGAAAATAAAGAATATGAATGATTGTGTCTCTGAAAGTGTGAACAAATTAAAGAAATATAGTTTAACTTACTTCCTAGAACTGGTTCACACTATGTTTACAAAGCGTTCGGAGTCCTCGTAAAAAACTTTGGGTGTAACCGATCAATCCAATTAACTCGAAGGAAATAATAGCTATATAGAGATACAAAAAAAGAGACTGGATATTCAGCCCCTTTTGTTTATCATTCTTATTCATAGAAACAGCCAAGACGCTCTTGATCTTCTCCCTTTATCCTACGGCTAACAAGCAAAAACATCGAAGCCCATTTTTGATTTCTACGAACTTACTTTCCCTGATCTTCCTTAAAAGCAATAGCATCGATTTGAAAAAGAATGCCTACCTCTCCAGAATGAGCGAAAGCTGTCTGAATTGATTTTCTAACCGGAAATTTCCCATGGAAGGTTTCTTTTAAGAGCTTCTCCATCACTGGAATATCAAACACATCTTTAAAAAGTACATCCATTTGAACCACATTTGCAAATGTCAAATCGACTAATTTCAAACGTTCTTCTAAATGATTCAATGCCCCTACAATCTGTTGCTCTATTGGCTGCCCGATGTTCCCCACGCAATAGCCCACGAAAACAAAATTTCCCGCTTCAATCACACCTGAAAGTGCCCAGTCCTCATTGATATCGTATCGCTTCATTCGTTTTGTTTCCCCTTTCTATTTATTTTCATAATAAAAACCATGTCTATTAATTGACTTGGTCATATTATTGCTTTTTTTGTCTTTGAGCGTCAATCCGTACATTCCAACTGATAAATTCCTACTCCACCGAAAAATGCAAGGAATGAGGGGTTGGGGCGATCAATGTCAGCCCGCACCTTTCTTTAAAGTAAGTCTTGCTGTCTTCTTTTGCCACTTGCAAGATTTCCGCTTCAGTAAAAGGCACAACACTGTCACTGCCTCGAAGCTCACTACACTCTAAAATAATCAAAATCTCTGCTTCAAGGGTATTGATTTTCGCAAGCTGTTCGAAAAAATTTTTTTGATTGATTTCTTGAATCGCCATGCGAATTTCTAAACAGTTTCTATGGATTTTTTCTTTGATTTTTCCATACTCATCTTTACTGAAAAGCCGTTCAGATTCCTCAATATAAAAGTTCAAATATTCTTGCAATGTGTGGATTTTAAATGGTTCCTCCATCTCCAGCACCTCCTGTATTTTAATGGTTGATTCTTATGTAAAATGATTTATTCCAGTCTTGTATGTCTGTATTATCACACGGTTTTTAGCTGGAAACGCGTCAATATGTGACTGATTAAATACAAAATACGTCCTGTTATATAAATACTGATTCTAGTTAGTACAGTTCATTTACATAATCACCTTTATCTCCGAACATACTTCGCAAGCTATAGAAGGTGTGACACTGTTGTTCAGCAAATTTCTATCCTCTGGCTATAAAGAAAAACAGGCAGTCCTCTCAGATTTGAGAATACTGCCTGTTTGCTGAATCTTGGGTAAATCAATCATTTTCATTGTATTTTTTATTGGAGGTATTCTGAAATGTTTCCACCGCTTCAATTAGTTCCAGCCACCGGTCACCGGTTGGAAAGCTATTCCACTTAAAAAATTGGACGTTTGGATTTTGGTCCAAAAAGGCTTGCCGATCAACTGGATAATCGGTCACCACAAAATCTGGTTTTTCTGAAACGAAAGCGAGGGTATAGCCAAACCAGCGTTTCAATCGTTCTTTTTGTCTGATTTCTTGAATTTTTCCAAATTTTGATTCATGAAAGATGCGGACTGTCGTTCGATCGATTTTTGCTACAATTGAAAGAAGCATGCTGTATTGAAAAAGCAGTCGATTATTGGAAGCATACATGGTAGTAAAAATTGGGGATTGTTGGGCTAACGATTGGTACATCTCCTGCACGAGTGGAAAAATTTTGGGAAAGACTCTGCGATAATCTTTATCCGTTGTCGTTTTTCCAAAAGCATCAATTTTATTTTTCGACGCAAAGAGGAGTGACACAGAATGAATGTTCAAGGCATTAACGAAAAGATACTCGATCTCCCCTTCAGGGACGAGAAAGATCTTCTGAGCAGTTTTTGCAAACAGTCTTGCTGTTGCAATTGATCCTTCCGAGAAGTGATCAACAACTCTTAGTTGGCTAGGAATCTCTTCAGGCAAATACGTCGTCATCACAGAAAACATATAATATAAGAAGAGAAACTCTGTTTCTGGAACGTCACTTAGAATCAAGTTAGCGTTTAGCAATGGTTTTATGAGCTCTTCTTTGAATTGCTCGTAGGAAATCGTGTGATGGACCATTTTCTTCATCTCTTGAGGAATCTCTTTTACCGGAAAACCTCTTTTAAAACGATAAAGACTTAGTGCAAGCAGTTGGATAAATTTTTCCTGATCGATACCACGATAAAAACTAGGATAACTTGTCAACTTCTCCTTCAATGCACGAACACTTTGCTTCGACAATCCAATATAACGCACATTCGTCGCATCATAGATCTGCCAATACATGATATGGAAAAAATGACGAATTCGGTATTCTTCCGCTACAAATAACGGTTTCTTTTTTAAATTCAATTTGATTTGATAATTCTCAAGAATCGTTTCTACTTCCTTGAGCTTTCTTTGAACCGTGCGATTACTGACATAATGTTGTTGGGCGGTTTCTTCCAAAGACACGTATTTATCACTAAAGAGTCTGTCTAAAATTTGAAATGGCATACTTTCTGCTAACATAACCGAATAGAATTTTGACAACAAAAAATTAGGCGCAAAATCAAGGGCTAGCTCCCTTCCTTCTCGCATGTCGATTTCAAAAAAAGGGTATGATTTTTGTAAGTCTCTTGCACGCTCAAAAACTAAAACGATTCTTCTTTTTGATAAATGCACATGATCCGCAAGGTCACTCAATAGTTCACGATCAATGGCATGTTCAAAAAAATACGCAAATAGCTCATAGACATCTTGATCCAATTTAGTTAAAAGAAATTTATACATAGTAATACCTCTTAACTTTAGTTTTACAGTAATTATACTCTTTTAAACGTACATTTTCATTTCCTAGGTGTTGATTCATTCGTTTCTCTCAATGAAACATTCTTGCTAAATAATTCTGTTATTCGAGATTGTCTTGGAACGTTAGTCTGATAAAGAATCAGAGTCTCAAATGATCAGAAATTCTTTGAGCTACTGGGAATAGTCAGATAAAATCCATTCAAAGATTAAGGAGACGAGGAAACCGTCCAATCCATCCTACAAAAAAGGAGTGGATCGCCCCACTCCATAAAAGGTTAACTTTTTAAACCAATCGTCCATTCTGGACATATTTTACTCTTTATAGAGAAGCTTTAATTCTCAGTTTTTCTTTTTCTTCGCCAAATTGCTAAGAAAGAAAATAGAACAATGATCGTTCCCAAAAAGCCCATGATTCGTTGACCTGTTAGTTGCTCTCCTGTGGCAGGTAATTTACTTTTCCCGTTGGTTTGTGTGTTGGTTTGTGTGTTCATTTGATTGTCTTTGTTTCCTGATTTATCCTCTTTTTCTGCTTCAGGGGTTTTGTTTTCTGCTTCAGGGGTTTTGTTTTCTGCTTCAGGCGTATCTGCTCCTGAATCATCCTCTGGTTTATTCTCTTTTTCAGCACCGTACACATAGATGACTTCTTGTGCGGTAGTACTGAACATCCCTTTGGCATTGCTTGGTATTTGAGAAACCGTCCAGCCTGAAAGTTCTTTGGCTTCACTCTCATACGGCAAACCTACTTTGCCGTTCAGAATCGTTGGTTCGGCTAACTGATTGCCTTCTGTATCTTCGTATTTTACCGTCACTGGTGCGGCATCACTACGTTCGTACACATAGACCACTTCTTGCGCGGTGTCACTGAAGATGCCTTTGGCATTCGCTGGCGTTTGAGTCACCGTCCAGCCTGAAAGTTCTTTGGCTTCACTCTCATACGGCAAACCTACTTTGCCGTTCAGAATCGTTGGTTCGGCTAACTGATTGCCTTCTGTATCTTCGTATCTTACTGTCATTGGTGCGGCATCACTACGTTCATACACATAGACCACTTCTTGCGCGGTGTCGCCGAAGATGCCTTTGGCATTCGCTGGCGTTTGAGTCACCGTCCAGCCTGAAAGTTCTTTGGCTTCACTCTCATACGGCAAACCTACTTTGCCGTTCAGAATCGTTGGTTCGGCTAACTGATTGCCTTCTGTATCTTCGTATCTTACTGTCACTGGTGCAGCATCACTACGTTCATACACATAGACCACTTCTTGCGCGGTGTCACCGAAGATGCCTTTGGCATTGTCGGGTGTTTGGGCTACATACCAACCAGAAATAGATTCTGACTTGCTCTCATACGGCAAACCTACTTTGCCGTTCAGAATCGTTGGTTCGGCTAACTGATTGCCTTCTGTATCTTCGTATCTTACTGTCACGGGTGCGGCATCACTGCGTTTGTATACATAAACGACTTCTTGCGAGGTATCACTGAAAGTACCTGTTTTATCCCCTTGGATTTCTTTCAATGTATAGCCAGCAATCGGCTCTTCTTGTGTCGTATACGGTTCACCAACAACCCCTGATAAAGTGACGTCTGGTAACAATGTCTTTTTATTTTCATCAACATACTTGACGGTCACATCTTCTGCAGTATTCACATACTTCACTGGTATTTGATAATTCACTAAATATTGAATGGTACCTGTACTAGCAGCTCTCTCGGTGGATAAACGATTAGGTACAAGAGAAGTGATTGATAAATAATCAACATTGGCGGGAATATGTTTAAATTGAATCCCTTCTTCAGTAAGTTCAAACCCATCATTTTCATATAAGGGAAAGATATAGCCATTTTTATCTATCCCCCGAATCGAATAAGAATACTTTTTGTTGGACAAAGAAGAGAGCAACGCATTTCCTTGGGTATCAACCATCATACGGTCTTTATAAAGAACATCAGATTGGCCGTCTTTTACTAACATTGGCTCTAATAGTATTTTCTCCTGAGTCATAATAGATAGTTGGGAATTTTGATGGTGTTCTGCAGATAGCTCTAACTTAGAAAAATCCGTCATGCTACTTGCATAGACCGTCAGATAATCTGTAACCCATCCACTAAGATATTGACCAACCCCAATTAATTCTTGGGCTGTCAAATAGGCATCATAATTTCCTATGTGGATATTTGAAAAAGATCCTTTTGGAAAAATTTGTGCTAGTACATTAGGACGGGTAAACAATGTTGCATTGTCCGCCATAGTGATTTTGGGAACATTCGCAGCAATAATAGACGTCGTATATAACGCTTGTAAGTTGCTAGCGTATTCTAAGCCAGTAAAATCGACTACTGTGTCTTTAACTAAAGAAGAAAAATCTAGCTGTTTTAGATTCGCCATATCTTCTTGAGTGATTGTATCAACTGTTTTGTTTAGCCCTTTCGCTACCTCATTTTGCAAATTCTTATCCGGCATCCAAGCGTCCAATGAAACGCTGCGATCAGAGAATGCCTCCTTCATTTCTGCTGACGATTCGGTTGCCGAGCTAGCTGTGTCTTCACTTGAATCAGGGAGTTTTTTTTCTGTCCTTTCCGTCAAGTCATTTTTCTCATCATCATTAAACACTTCTTGCGATTCTGAGTTACTTGTGGTGTCCCCGTTGATTTCTTCTATACGAGAAGAATCGACTGTTTCAGTAGTCTCCTCCACTTTTTCTAATGTTCCTAGTGTCGTTATTTCCTTGTTTGATGGAATGGTTTCCTGTTCCTCAGCCATAACTTGTGCCAAAGGTGCCAACACAGGCTGACTTAACAAGATCGCCAATGACAAATAGCCCCAAAATTTCCTTTTCATAACATTCTCCTTTTATATTCGTTTAAATACGATACGCTTTCCTATCTTTCACCTATCTACAAACTTCGCCTTCTGATGATGGTGACGACTTGTTAATTACAACTTTTAGACACAGGATGCTCCTGTTCATTTTGATAGTATTACATGGTTCATCATTCTGAACACGTCAACATTTGTATCAGAAATGACCAAACTTGTCAGGTTTCAACGAACAGGTTATTCAAGCAATCAGATCGTTCACTTAACCTACTTCTTCATGCTCCAAGCTTGGACTCGGTCAGCGTTCCAATCACTGATTTAAATTGTTATTTTTACACACATAAAAAGAGACACATAACATGCATCTCTTTAGGCGCCCCATTGTAAGTTCAGTCTATTATTGATTTTTTACTAGTTATCCCGATACTCGATCGTCAATCCTTTTAAAAAGTTGCGGGCATATTTGTCTAAGCATGGCTTGTAATTGCGATGGCCTTCTTTGCGTAAAATGGCGCCCAGTTCACCTTTTGAAACCGTAACTCCCGCTTGCTCGAAAATGTTCAGCATTTCATCCGTTGTTAGGGAAAGGGCGATTTTTATTTTCTTCAGCATCAAATTATTCACATTGCCATTGTTCAACTCTAAGACAGGTTCTGCAGCATCTGACTTTGTTCCTCGTTGCGAGCGAATCAAACCATTTAAGAAACGCTCAAAGGCTTCATTGGTACACTCAATCTCGTAGGTCTCAGGGTCTTTTTTCTTCAATAATTGTCTTACTTCTTCTTTCGTGAAAGAAGCGCCGCCAAGTTCAAAAATTTTCACCATGTCAGTATCTTTGATATCCAAAGCATAGCGTAAACGCGTCAAGCGATCATTGTGATTCATTCTATACACCATCCATTTCTTAGGTTGATTATAACAAATAAACCTAGACGAGTAATCCCGTTTTCGCTTTTTTACTCTAAGAACCGATTGTTTTCGTTCAAATGTATATCTCTTCTCTCATTCTATTTCCTCCGCTATACTTGATTTAGGGAGTAAATTTATTCTAACAAAACAATAAACAAAAAAAAGCATCTGTTACGATGATGTTTTGGATTGCTTTATTGTTTTTATTTTGTATACAAAAAGGAGAGGAAAGAAATGAAGAAGTATGGGAAATTTTTGGTAATGATTGGGGTATCGACGGTGATTATGTTTTGTATGATGTATTTCAATGTCTATGCCCTCGATCATATTTTTTTCAGCCAAACCCGCCTGTTTATGGCACTTATGATGGGCGCGATGATGGCGATCATCATGCTATTGTTTATGTGGAAGATGTATGACAACAAGAAAATGAATATCAGCATTCTAGTTGTCAGTGTTGTACTCTTTTTTAGTTCACTTTTTATGGTCAGAAGCCAAACTGCCGTGGGAGATACAGCCTGGATGAAAGCCATGATTCCCCATCATTCGATTGCGATTCTAACCAGTAAAAATGCCGATTTGTCTGATCCAAGAGTAAAAGAACTTGCAGAAAAAATCATCGACGCACAGGAAAAAGAAATCAAAGAAATGAAAGAATTGATCGAAGAGTTAGAAAACAAATAGCAATTTTGTGTGCTCACTTAAAGAACCAGCAGATCAACTTTTTCCTCACGGATGAGAAGCCCTTCAAGCAATAGCTGAAGGGCTTCTTTTTTTTCGTCAGCTACTTTCTTTCTACTGAAAAATCCTGACCGTTATTGCATCCGCTCTTGTTTGACTTTCTTATCCACAACATGACGCTTGGTAAGCTCTTGGCGAATAGCCGCTAAATCAATCCCCATTTCTGCCATTAAAACCAATGTATGATACGCCAAATCAGCAATCTCATAAACGGTTTCTTGACGGTCTTCCTTCATCGCCCCAATTACGACCTCGGTTGCTTCCTCGCCGATTTTTTTTAAGATTTTTTCACTGCCTTTTTCAAACAAGTAGCTGGTATAGCTGCCTTCTTGTGGCGTATCTTTACGACCTTTTATCAGCTCATACAACGCATCGATGGTTGGAGAGGATTCTGTACCATAAAGCACTTCTGTAAAGCAGCTTTCTGTGCCTGTATGGCAAGCAGGTCCGTCTTTTTTTACTTTGGCGACTAAGGCATCTTGATCGCAATCTGCTGTCAAAGATACTAAATGCTGGTAATTGCCGCTGGTTTCTCCTTTGCGCCACAATTCTTGACGACTGCGGGAATAAAAGGTCATCAATCGGTCCTTCAAGGTCAAGGTCAAACTTTCTTGGTTCATATAAGCCAAAGTCAAGACTTCATTCGTTTCCACATCCTGCACGATCACTGGAACCAATCCTTGTTCATCAAATCGTACTTGCACCATGTTATCCACTCCTTCTGTTGCCTATCAAAACGCCTACTCTATACGATTCGTACGGGAATATCGACGGCCTGTAATTGTTTTTTCAGCTCTGGGATTTTTACCTCGCCATAGTGAAAAATCGAGGCTGCCAGCCCTGCTTCAATATTTGGCAATTGAAACAGCTCGATAAAATCGGTACTTTTGCCAGCACCACCCGATGCGACGATCGGTAATTTGGTGATTTCGCTGACAGCTTTCAGCAAGTCGAGATCAAACCCCTGCTTCACGCCATCGGTATCCATGCTGTTGATGACTAGTTCACCAGCACCTAACTGCTCAGCTTGGCGAATCCACGCCAATGCTTCTAAGCCTGTATCTTCCCGTCCGCCTTTAGCAAACACATGCCAGTTCTCACCGACTTGGCGAACATCAACGGATAAAACAACGCACTGGCTGCCATAGCGTTTCGCGCCTTCTGCAATCAACTCTGGTCGGCGAAGCGCCCCCGAATTGACGCTGACTTTGTCGGCACCACAGTTTAAGACTCGTTCAAAATCTGCTACCTGATTGATGCCGCCCCCCACCGTCAAAGGAATAAACACTTCTGACGCCACACGCTGCAAAATGTCCGTGAATAAGCCGCGTTCTTCTGCAGAAGCAGTAATGTCATAAAAAACCAGCTCATCGGCGCCTTGTTCATTGTAAAAGCGCGCCAAAGTCACCGGATCATTGACATCTTTTAAGCCAGCAAAGTTGACCCCTTTCACGACTCGCCCATCTCGCACATCAAGGCAAGGAATGATTCGTTTGGCGATCATGACCTTTCCTCCCCTGCTGCTAAGACATCGGCCAATTGGAGACTGCCGTTATATAAGGATTTCCCGACGATCACGCCAGAGATCCCCAACTGTTTTAATCCTTTGATATCTGCCAATGAAGCCACGCCGCCAGAAGCCACGATGTCGCAATCCAATTGATTGAGTTTTTCGTATAAGGGCAGATTGATGCCTTCTCCTGTACCGTCACGCGAGATTTCGGTAAAGATGATCGTTTGCGCGCCCCATGCCACCAATTGTTGGCAAAAAGTAAACGCGTCTGTTGCCGTTTTCTCGAGCCAGCCTTCCACTGCCACTTTTTCTTCCTTGGCATCGACTCCAATGGCGATCTTATTGCCGTATTTCTTGAGCATCGCTTTTGTGAATGCTGGGTCTTTCTGGGCAATCGTGCCGAGGATCACCCGATGAACGCCTGCTGCCAAACAATGCTGGATCGTTTCTTCCTCACGAATCCCGCCGCCAACTTCGACAAACAGATTGGTCTGCTGGACGATATTTTTTGCGACATCAAAGTAATGGAGTTTGCCGGCTTTGGCACCATCTAAGTCGACGAGGTGCAGATAGTTGGCACCCGCTTCTTCAAATGAACGAGCAAATGCCACAGGATCATCCCCAAACACTTCTTTTTGCTCATAGTCTCCTTGGTACAAACGGACCACTTTTTGATCTAACAGATCGATTGCTGGAAAAATTTTCATAGCGGCACCTCCGTAAATGCTTTTAAAATCTTCAACCCGACAGCCCCGCTTTTTTCTGGGTGAAACTGAGTGCCGAAGACATTGTCTTTTTGCACGATACCGGGAATCGCCAGACCATAGTCACTGTCTGCCACGACATACTCTTGGCAATCAGTAGCAAAATAACTGTGGACATAGTAGACAAAGTCTTGTTCCCCTAGCCCGCTGACTAAGGGACTTTCTTTTCTGACAGTCAAACGATTCCACCCAATCTGCGGCACTTTCAGATTCAGTTTGGCTTCTTCAAAGGCACTTTGCATGGAAACGATCCGTCCTGGAATCAAACCGAGCCCCGCATGTGTACCAAACTCCTCACTACTGTCAAACAACAGCTGCATCCCCAAACAAATACCTAAAAAGGGTTTACCAGCTGCTGCCAATTCTTGGATCGGTTCGATCAGCGACAACTCTGCCAACTTTTGACGGGCATCGCCAAAAGCCCCTACGCCGGGTAAAAGAATGCGGTCGGCAGCTTTTAATTCTGCTAGTGAACGCGTGATTCGGCACTCAACACCCAAGAAGTCCAGCGAACGAGACAAGCTGAACAAATTGCCGACCCCATAGTCGATGATTGCTAACATAATACGCCCCTTTCCTTATCTCATCCCTCTGTGTGGAAGATACGTAATCATTTTTCCCTCATGAATCACTGGATCGTCCCTTTGGTTGAAGGGATCTCATCTGGGGCTGCTTGATTGATCGCTACTGCTTCACCTAAAGCACGCCCAAAGCCTTTAAAACAAGCTTCCACAATGTGGTGGCTGTTTTTGCCAGCGATTTGATGGAGATGGATCGTAGCACCTAATTCACGGGCAAAAGCAATGAAAAATTCTTCAACCAATTCCGTATCAAACTGCTGCCCGATTTTTTTGCTCGGTATCGCCAACTCTACGACTGCCATGCCACGACCGCTAATATCGATCGCTGTCATGACTAAGGCTTCGTCCATCGGCAGCAGCATACTGCCATAACGTTTGATGCCTCGTCGCTCCCCAAGACTTTCTGAAAACGCTCGGCCAATGGCGATGGCAACGTCTTCTGTTGTGTGATGGGCATCCACTTCTGTATCGCCATCACAAACCAACGTCAAATCAAAGCGACCGTGGCGGACAAATAATTCCAGCATGTGGTCTAAAAAACCCACACCAGTCTTGATTGATTGCTGACCAGTACCATCGATCGTCAACTGCAGGTGGATCTTGGTTTCCGTCGTATTGCGGGTAACTTCTGCTTTTCTCATTCCTTCACCTCTTCTATGATAGTTGTTAGCACCGTCATCAGTCGTTCCATCTGGGCCTTCGTTCCTACCGTAATTCGTAAATACTCTTTGATGCGGGGCTGATTGAACCAGCGGACGAAGATTTTCTGCTCTTTCAGTGCCTGATACAACTCTTCACCGGCAATCGCAAGGTGCCTTGCAAACAAAAAATTCCCTTGGCTGTCGGTCTGCTCAAAGCCGAATTTCGCTAGGGCTTGCTTGCTCCACTCACGCACGTGGATCGTTGCTTGGATTTTCTCATCGACATACGCTTGTTCCTGCAAAACGGCTGCACCAGCGGCTTGGGTCAAACTATTGACATTGTACGGATTCAAGCTAAATTTCAACCGATTCAAGTCTTGGATCAGTCCTTCATTGGCAACCGCAAAGCCTAAGCGTGCTCCTGCCAGCTGCCGAGATTTCGAAAACGTCCCCACAACCAAGAGATTTGGGTATTGATCGATCAAAGAAACCATTGAAGAGCCGCCAAAATCGATATAGGCCTCATCGACTATCACTAAGCGATCGGGATGCCGTTTTAGAAAGGCACAGATTTCGCTTTGTTCTTGATAAACCCCAGTCGGGGCATTGGGATTGGCAAAAATGACGGTCCCTTTGAGTGAATCGTAGTCCGTTAACGCGATTGAGAAATCTTCTTGCAGCGGAACAACGGTGGCAGCGACTTGGTACAAGGCACTATATACTTGATAAAACCCGTAGGTCACATCGGGAAAGGCGATGCCGTTTTCCGTGAAGCCTTGAAAGAGGTAGGACAAGACTTCGTCACTGCCATTACCGAGAAACAGTTGGGCTGGCGTAACGCCAAGATAGGCAGCCAGAGGGTTTGTCACCACTTCAGCAGCAATATCCGAGTAACGATTCAGCTTTTGGGCGGCATCAGCAACCGCTGCTTGAACACTTGGCGCTGGCGGATAAGGACTTTCATTGGTGTTCAGTTTAATAACGACTTGCTCATCTACTTGTTCCCCCGGTGTATAAGGAGTCAGCTTGTGATACTTTTGATGTAAAAAGGTCATTTTTCTCCCTCTCTTCGTACATTGATCGAACGGGCATGGCCGATCAAGTCTTCGGTTTCTGCGAACAACGCTACGGCTGGACCAGCCGCCTTCATGGCTGCTTCTGGATAATACAAGTAGCTGCTTTTCTTAATAAAATCATCCACTGATAACGGCGAGTAGAAACGAGCGGTCCCTTCTGTTGGTAGGGTATGATTTGGCCCAGCAAAATAATCTCCCAGCACTTCTGGTGTATGATGTCCTAAAAAGACACTGCCCGCATTTTCTACTTGTCCCAACAAAGCAAAAGGATCTGCCACTGCTAATTCAAGATGTTCAGGGGCGATTTGATTGGCAATGGTAAGTGCTTCGGTCAAATCTTTGACTAGGATCAGCTTTCCGCTAGATTCAAGCGCTGCAGCAGCAATCTCTTTGCGGGGCAGTTCCTTCAGCTGCAAGTCAAGCTCTACTTGGACTTGTTCAATCAAGGCTGCTTCTGTTGTGACTAAGATGGCTTGCGCTAAGGGATCATGCTCGGCTTGTGCCAAAAGATCCGCCGCCAGCCAGCGAGGATTTGCGCTGGCATCAGCGAGGATCAGCACATCGCTGGGCCCTGCGATCATATCGATATCAACTTCGCCGTACACCATTTTTTTCGCTGTGGCGACATAAATATTTCCCGGTCCGACGATTTTGTCGACTTTGGGAATTGTTTCTGTTCCATAAGCCAATGCCGCTACGCCATGGGCACCACCGACTTTGTAGATTTCATCCACTCCGGCAACGGAAGCTGCCGCTAAAATAGCAGCCGGAACTTTTCCCTGACTGTCCGTCGGTGTGATCATAACGATTTTTTTGACCCCGGCGATTTTTGCCGGCAGGACATCCATCAAAACCGTACTTGGATAAGCTGCTGTGCCGCCAGGAACATAGACCCCGACTTTTGCTAATGGTAAGACCCGCTGTCCCATCACAACGCCATTTTCCTTCGTCAAGACAAAGCCTTGCTGGACTTGTTTTTGATGAAATGCCAAAATGTTTTCTTTCGCCTGTTCCATCACATTAAGCAGCTCGGGTGAGACGGCATGGACAGCCGCGTCTATCTCCCCTGGACTGACGGTTAAGGAAGACAAGGTCACTTGATCGATTTCCTCAATTAATTGAAACAACGCCTGATCTCCTTGCTGCTGAACACGGGCAATGATTTGGGCGACAACGGTTGAAACATCCTTCGTTTCCGACTGTTTCCTTGCCACAATCGTTTCGATCGTATCTTTTTGGGTCGAAAAAATTCTCATAATTGCTCCCTCACCTTCTCAATCACTGTTTGAATGCGTTCTTGCTTGAAACGCCACGTGGCGTGGTTGATCACTAATCGCGCTGAAGACGGCGCGATGTCTTGGATCACTTCTAAATCATTTTCTTTTAGTGTCGTCCCCGTTTCGACGATGTCAACGAACACATCGGAGAGACCTAATAAAGGGGCCAATTCAATCGATCCATGCAGTTGGATCAATTCCACCGAGCGACCTAACCCTTGATAAAACTGGCGGGTGATCTGCGGATATTTTGTAGAGACCCGCAGCGGTCGGGAGAAATCTTCCTCGAATTCCTTACGCGCCGCTACGGCCAAACGGCAGACCCCCATATGCAAATCAAGAAATTCGATGACTTCCGCCTTGCTTTCCATTAAAATATCTTTGCCTACGACACCGATATCCGCCACTCCGTGCTCCACATAGATTGCTACATCGCTAGGCTTGACTAAGAAAAAGCGCAGCTTGTTTTCTTCATCACAAAAAATTAGTTGGCGATTGTCTTTAAAGACGCCTTGCGCAGCGACTCCGGCTTTCGTGAACAAATCGTATACAGCATCCCCCATACGGCCTTTTGGCAGCGCAATGTTCAAATAGCCTGAACTTTCGTTGTCAGTCGGCAACTTTTGCCCTACATGGTTGAGCTTCATACCAAACCCGATCGCCCCTTGCGCTTTGCCTTGCCGACTCATTAAGCGATCATAACGGCCCCCATATAAAATCGTCTCTCTTGCTTCTTCGATAAATCCTTGAAACAGCAAACCACTGTAATAATCGGCATCATTTAAAATCGAAAAATCTAACCTTATTCGAATGGAGGCTGACAGTTGTTCTTTTTTCAATGCTTGATACAGTTGGTTCAGTTCTGCTAAACCAGCTTGAGCTTGGGGATATTCTGCCAGCAGTTCTTTGGCTTTTTGATACTTGGTTTCAAAATCACCTGACAAACGTACCAGTTTCGCTAATTTTTCAGCTTCTGTTGCTGACAAGCCAGCTTTTTCAGTCAGTGCATCCATGCCATGAGAACTCTTATCCCGCAGGCAGTGCAGTACCTTTTGTCGATCCGCTTCGGGGAAGCGTTGGCAGATGCCATCCAAAATCCCCATATGAGACAGATCCAAGGTCCCTTTTCCCACCTGAGCCAAACTTTCCCAAGCCAGTTTTACAACCTCCAGTTGATCTTCCCATGTGATTTGGTCAATGAGCTCCAAACCGATTTGATCGATCTTTTGGTATTCCCCTGCTTGACGATCCTGTCGATAGACATCCTCCACATAATACACTCTGCGCGCTTCTCCAGAAGGTGTATTTTTGGCAATCGACAAGGTGACATCGGGTTTTAGCGCCATCGTCCTGCCATCCGTGCCTGTAAACGTGATGATGGAAGAACCACGCAAGAACTGATCATTTTGCTGATAGTTGCGATACTCTTCAAAGTTGTTCGAGTGATAAGGTGAAAAATGATGCTGCGTATACAATTTTCTTAATTTCAGTTCGACTTGTTCGGCTGGTTTCAATACATTCCATAACTCTTCCACACTTATCACTCCTATTTCATGCCACTGATTCGGCTTTCTCACTGTTAAAGGCTCGCTTTATCATCGATTCACCATCAGTTTTTCTAATAATACTAATGGTTTTGCCATAAATAAGCAATGGTATTTTTCGAAATATTCTGGAATTTTAGTCGATTTCAAGAGAACATAGCGATGTCGTTTCTTTGTTGACGATTATTCCATCGAAACTGGAAGTCAGTTTTCCTTTCTTAATGAAGTAACTTAGTACTTGTGCATCCTCCATCACTTAGTTGCACAACCATAAAAAAGTCCGAAATATACGACCATCTTGTTTCAGAAACTCGTTATCGATTACTCTATCCTTTGTACCGTACAAAGAATTGGCGCAAATGAAGCGATGATATGACAATCACCCAAAACGTTCATTGTTGTACTTATCGCTTATATTGCGGCACAAAAAGCACACTCAGAAGAATCAGAGAAAACAGCTAAATAGTACATGCTCTATAGCTTAATAAGGAGAGAAAAGTAAATGAACAAACTTATAGGAAAACAAATCTCATGGAACAACGCTTTACTAGGAACAGTCCTCGCAGGTATCGGTTTGGTCGGTCTTTTGTATGCCCCTGCCATCGTCAGCATCTTCTCATTATCGATTGCCAGCTATTTGGCATTACGGCTGGTTTACGGTAATGAGGCAGTCAAGCAGCTATTTGGAAAACCCATCGCGCCAGTGAATACGATCAGCAAGTATGTTCTTTTAAACATCCTGATCAGCTTCCTCGTTTCTCTCGTTTTGCAATATGGACTAAAATGGGATCTTCACGGAAATCCAGTGAACGAAGGCTTTCAATGGTTGACTCTGCTAGTTATTCCAATCATGTTACTTGGAGAAGAACTCTTTTCTATCTTCTTTTTAGCGATCTTTTCTAGTAAATGTACCTTGCCAATTGCCAGCATCCTTTCCGCGATCATCTTTGGCTTGGTTCATTACAGCACTTATGACAACGGCAATGTTTTCCATACCTTGATCCATATTCTTTTCATTCAAGGAGTGGCGCGCTTGCTATTTAACCAAGCTGCTATCAAGAGCAACTCGATCCTGACTAGTTGGGGCACACATGTCTTGTTCGACCTGTTTGCTATTTTAGTGGCTTATCTGACTGCTTGAGAAGAAAGAAAAAGACTGATTCAATTGGAATCAGTCTTTTTTGATACAACAAAT
Source organism: Enterococcus sp. AZ149 (assembly GCF_051714285.1). Classification (NCBI taxonomy): domain Bacteria; kingdom Bacillati; phylum Bacillota; class Bacilli; order Lactobacillales; family Enterococcaceae; genus Enterococcus; species Enterococcus sp. AZ149. The sequence continues at coordinate 771,161 of NZ_JBIORO010000001.1, read as the reverse complement.
AGTTACTTGTGTGCCCCTCCTTGAAAGGACGCATTGATCGCTTTTGTGCCTTTCACAAGGTTGGGTGTTTGTTCTATTCGCTGCGTTTCATAAGAAAATGTTCTTACTTTTTAAAGGGTTCCTCTTTTACTTTCTCACAAATTTCTGCCTCACTGTACACCTTCATCAGCCGTTTGACTTCGCCTTCGATGTTGAAGCGCAAGGCTTCTGTCGCCTTCAGATTTTTCAATGCTTGTTCAAGATAACAAAAAAAGGTTGTTTCCTTCATTCAACTCAGCCTCCTTGTCAATCGTTGGTTTTACCGATCAGTTTAACAACATCGCTCAACTCCTGGTCAATCCCTCTAGGAAACAAAAGGATTGTGCAGACATCTGCTTCTTAGTGGTTACACCAGACCGTGCTTTTGGAGTGCTTGCGCAATCCCGCCGTCTTCTGGTCGAGCCGTCACCTCGTCAGCTACTGCCAATAGCTGTTCACAGGCATTGCCCATTGCAATTCCCGTCGCAACGGCTTCAAACATTTCGACATCATTATGGCCATCACCAAACGCCAAGGTATCTTTGTTATCGATCCCTAGATGGTTCAAGAGAAAATCGATGGCTGTTTTCTTGTGGATATTCTTGATGCCGATCTCGCCGCTATCTTTGCCAAAAACAGGTACCGTACTGCGAATCATTTGGAATTGTTCGTGGTATTGGTCATGGACCTGTTCATAAGGAATGGAATGATTGATGAAGGAAACTTTGTTCACGTCATCGTAATCGATTTTCGCTTCGTCCTCAATCAGTAAATCAAGGAACCACTGAATAGTTTGAACCCGCTGTTTTCCTGCTTCACTTTCAACAGACTCACCTGCTAAGACGATCTCCAGCAAACGATTTCTTAGATTGGTACTTGTAAATAAACCTTGGTTCGATTCCAAGTAATACTCGATTTGGTTTTCTTTTAAGAAATCAATCAATCTTAATAAAGCTTCTTTTTCAAAAACTTTGTGCAAAATCACCTCATTATGCACCTCACAATAACCGCCGCCGGCACCAATCATCCCACTTAGGGGCAGTGCCAACACGTCTTCTGTAATTTCGGCCTTTGAACGACCGGTACATAAGAAAAATTCATGGCCTTTCTTATGTGCCGCTGTGATCGCTTGGCGTGCACTTTCTGGTACATTTCCAGCATCATCACATAATGTTCCATCTACATCTAAAAAGACAATTTTTTTCGTCAAATCATTCCCTCTTTTCTCACTCAATCAATAAAGCGCTCACATGAACGTACTTGCCGAACACAAGGTGTCAAGATCAGCTCCTTAGAATTAGTATAACAAATCACAAGGAAAGTGCGCTAGACTATTTTACTAGATCATAAGATGGGATTCTGTTATTGTGATCCCTCTTTCTATTCCTCTACTCCCGTGTTCATCGCGTTATTGCTCCATGTGTTCTTTCTTGAGATGGTTGAATTATCCTAAAATATGCTTACTCCTCACTTAAATAAATTAAACTCCATTTTGGTACTTGATTGTTTTTTTGACCTGTAAGCTCGCGATAATAAGATTTTTTATCATTTTTGATCATACAAATAATTTCATGATCATCCATACAAAACTCTTTGCATAGGTTTGTTCTACTATTTTCAAAAAGTTCCAGTAAAATTTGAATCTGCGCATCTATTGCTAGAAGTGCTTTGAGCTGAACAAATAAACTCTTTGATTGATCATAGTAAATGTGCTCAAATTCATCACAGAGTTCTTGATAATAATGAAAGATTTTTGGGTAATCAGTCAATACCCCTACACTTAGCAACACTTCTTTTGAATAACACAAATAGTCTTTCGGTTCCTTGATATTTTCTGATATCATATCCTTACTCCTTTACATCTATGTTTTTTTGGTGAAAGTAGCGCTATCCCTTCTGCTCGCTTTGATTTTCTTCCGATAGGTTTTTTAATTGAAGCTTAGCTGTCCAAAAACCACTAAAAATGATTGGGTCTTTAGCTCTTACCAATGCAGACACATTAAGAAAATCAGTTACGCCTATTATAGTTTCCCTTTCAGATTCTCTTATAATTACTTTTTATTAAATAAAAGAAATAAGAGTGAAAAAGAGGCGGCCCCGTTCCCTTCTGCTAAAAAGTAGTGCCCGAATGCAACTAGATCGTCTCTAATGACAAGAAAATGACTATAATATCCATAAAAATCAACAGATAGCTAAAATTGTTGCTTCATGTAAATAGACGCCCCATATCCATACCAACAAAAAAAACCAATAATCGAATCTATCGATCATTGGTCGAAACCTCAAATATACTGCTGGAAGAAGACGTTCAGTCCATTCTATTTTTCACGCTACAGATCAAAAATAGAAATGATTTTTAAACTGTATCAGTAAAAATAGATCAAGCATAGATATAATCTAAAATATCCTGCGGCGCTTCTGCCAAAGCATCTGGTTTGTCAGCGGAAAGTTTTTTCGCATCGTGGCTGCCCCAGGTAACAGCGATGGTTTTGACACCGGCTGCTTTGCCCATCTGGATATCAAAAATAGCATCTCCTACCATGATCGTCCTTGTCGGATCAAACTGATACTGAGTTACTACTTTATTGATTCCTTCTGGATGAGGCTTGTAGTGGGACACCGCATCTGAGCCGATGATTTCTTCAAAGAACGCCACCAGGTTCTGAGCAGCCAAATTTCGTTTGACGACCGCTGTCTTCTTACTTGAAACCACGAAACAAGGAACCTTTCGTTTCATTAAGATTTCTAGGACATGGGGAATTTCAGGAAATACGTTCAAGGTACTTTCCTCGTATGTTTGATAATAGGTACGAAAAACCCGAATCAGTTCCGTTGCTGTTTCTTGATCCAATGGCTGTTCTGACATTTTAAAAAACGATTCTTCGATCGGTATCCCCATGTAATGTTCAATGACTACCTCACTCGGTACTTTGAGTCCCATCTCTGTAAAAGCTGCTTTTGTCGCCTTGATGCTGCATTCTCTCGAATCTAATAGGGTTCCGTCTAAATCAAATATCACACACTCAATCTTCTTCACGACATTTCCTCCTCTGAAAGATACTACAGCACGTTTCTCCAAAGTGCTTTTTAAATCCTGTAGTATTCCTTTTCATTACTGATTATCTCTATTTTAACACTAAAAAAAATCATTATCATAATTTTAGATACCGTCATTTATTTAATACTAATATTTTTATATAAAAAACGACTCAATTTGAAAACAGAGTCGTTTCTACCTGAAAAGCAGTCGAAGCTACAAAGAGGTCTATTCGTGAGAAATAAGACTTCGATGCTCTTTTGATCACACAATTTTCTTTTTATTGTAAGATATAGCCTTTGCCCCAAGCGGTACGAACCCGTTTTTCAGTGTAGTCGTATTCATCTAATTTTTCATTGATTCGTTTCGCTAATATCGACAACTGAGATTTTCTTGAATTTGTTCCACCATTTCCCCAAATTTTCCAACATAGGTCTTCTCGATTGATAAATTGCTCTTCTCCTAAATTGTTAAAAAAGATCTGTTCTTGCAGACTAAGAAATTTAGGAAAGGATTCTTTCGTGACGGATGCTTTTTCTAACTTACGACTAATTGGTGGTAGTGCAGCCAAAAATTCTCTCAGCTCGACAAAAGAGCGATTCAGGTACGTGGCATTTTCAGCTTTTTCCATCCTACCTTCTTGTTCAATATTCCCTGGCAAGATACGGACGATTCGTTTTTGATAATAAGGAGCCAACGCCTGATTGATCAATAAAAATTCTGGATCTGCAATCGTTTCACTGACAAATAAGCAGTCAAATAATTTGGCGCTTTCTATCAACCATTCCGCCTCTTCTGTATTTTTCCCTACGAACACTTCATGACTCAAAATCTGTAACTCCCGCTGCAAATCAATCTCATATGATATATTTTTCGTCAGTATAATAATTCTCATGACACATCCTGCTTTCTTTCCCTTTTATTCAGAAATCATCTACTGAATCCTTTCCGACTCATTTCTGAATGCTTTATGTTGACATTATTACTTATTTTTATCAGCTTGAGGTGTCATTTTTTGTTCATAAATGATAGTCTACTGTCATGTTTTGTTGGAAGGAGCACCATTCGTTTCATGATTCGTTTTCTCGAGAGCTAATAAAAAAGCAACCTGTTGGTCAGGTTGCCTTATTAGTCATTTTGATTTTCTTTTTGCTGCTCCCACTTCAAATCTAACAGCTCCAGCATTTCATGGTAGGCGGTTTCTATGCGCTGTCGTTTTTCTTCAGGAACACGTTTGGCGTATTGTCCATCCGGTAGATAATCTTCGGCCAAGTAAACTTGAAAATCAAAGGCCTGTAAGACGCCGTATTCTGGATCATAATAGGTACGATCAGGGATCGGCTCTTTGGAGACCCAAGTTGGATGTAAGGCAATCTTACTTAAATAGGTCCGAGCTCCCTGTTTGGTGATCTCAACTTCTGGAATGACGCCGCGTTCGGTCCAATAGTTGTTATTGACGGTTTCATAACGTTGATTCGACAATAAGTTCCCCATTGAATAAATGATAAATTTCTTTTCACCGTCCTTTTCGATGATTTCGGTTGGTTCTGCTACATGCGGATGGCCGCCGAAAATAATATCAGCACCAAAATCAATCATCTTCCGATAAACAGTTTGTTGTTCTTCCGTTGGTTCTAAAGAATACTCGACACCAGACTGAGGCATCACGATGGTGATATCCGCCAAGGTTTCCGCTTCTTTGATCTCTGCTTCCACTTTATCGAGGGACAAGTCTTTCAAAAAGGTGTCATACTCTGCTTGAGTTAAGCTTTCTTCAAGTCCATTGAAGCCATAGGCATAGGCCAAGAGAGCAACTTTGATCCCGTTGACTTCTTTGACCAAAATTCCACTATTGTCGACCGTGACACCAATCGTTGCCAACCCTTGATCGTGAAAAGCAGCCGCCGTTGTTTTGACTCCTTCGATTCCCGTATCTAAGATATGATTATGAGCAAGATCGATCACATCAAAGCCAGCGTCTTTGATGCTGGCAACGGCATCGATAGGCGCGTTGAATAAGGGAAAACCGCCAAGCGGTTTATTAGGATTGATGGTTCCTTCAAAATCACCCAGAGCAAGATCCGCCGATGCAATTAACGGTTTGACTTGCTCAAAATCATTGTCAAAATCATAACGCTTTCCATCGTAAGCGCTTAAATAAACAGGTGTATGATAAAGCATATCGCCACTAGCTGTCACTGTGATGGTTTTTACTTTTGGCTTTGTTTCGGTAGAACTACTTGATTCTTGCATTGGCTTTGTCGATTCTGCTGTAAGACGCTGTTCGGGGATGCTTGTCGCTTGAATCACTAGATAAATCACTCCAAGTATGATTGCCAGCAACGCTGTACTTAACCCCACAATGATCCGCTGGTGTTTCTGACGCTCCCGTCTTCGTTGTTGTCTCATGCCCTCACCCTTTCACTCTGCTTTATCAAAAACCTATCTTCGTTTACGTTCTAACGAGATTCCCTGCTCCCTTTCCTGCGAACCTCACTAAATAATATCTTTTTATTAAATAATTATACTATATTTGAGATTCCTTTAATAGGTCGTTTTGTAAAGAATAAAAAAACAGCCCGATCGTGATCGAACTGCTTTATTCTTTTCTGAGTTGTTTTATTCGTTTCTATAGTAGTTCTGACATCAGAAGTTTTTCCTTTCTGCTGTCATCCGCTACTTTGCTTCCTCATGCTTCACGGGACAACTGCTGTGGCAATCAGAACAATGATCCTTTTTCACCATGCGGTACACCACACGACCGCCATAGCCAAAAATCAGTCCGCTTAGTATTACTGTAGCAATCATTTTTCGCCTCCTACGACTTGGATCAAGGGCGCACTCCCTCGGAATGGTTTCTTCACCAGAGCAAATACTAATAGACCAGCAATGACTATTGCCGCAAAAACACCTAGCGTGAGGTGTCCGCCTTCAAAGATGACGTGTCCGAATTGGTACACCAGAAAACTGGCGCAGTACGCCAAGCCGCATTGATAGCCAATGGCTAACCACGTCCACTTGCTGTCCCCCATTTCACGGTGGATAGCACCGATGGCAGCAAAACAGGGGGCACATAGTAAATTAAAGACGAGGAAAGAGTATGCCGCCACAGCAGTGTAATCGCCGCGCAACACTTGCCAAATCTCCGTCCCACTTTCTGACAACTCACCGGTTTGTCCGTAGAGAATCCCGAATGTGCCGATCACATTTTCTTTGGCCACCAAGCCAGTGATCGTCGCCACGGCGCCTCGCCAAGTTCCCCAGCCTAGGGGAGCGAAGAGGGGCGCCAAAAGTCGACCGAAAAAGGCCAAAATGCTTTGGTCTTCACTGACCCGCTGCAAGGTAAAGCTGTAGCTGGAGGTAAACCAGACAAAGATACAAGCTACAAAAATTATCGTACCGGCTTTTTTTACAAAAGCAACGACTCGATCACAGGCACTTTTCAAAATCGTTGTGAGCTGCGGCAAATGATACGCTGGCAGTTCCATAATGAATGGTGCCAGATCACCTGCAAAAAGCGGCGTTTTTTTCAAGACGATCCCTGAAAAAATCACAGCGCCCATGCCGACAAAATAGGCCGATGGTGCGACCCAACTATAATGAGGGAAAAAGGCACCCGAAATCAATGCAATGATCGGCAATTTGGCAGAACAAGGCATAAAGGTCGTGACCATCACCGTCAACCGACGATCCTTTTCGTTTTCAATCGTTCGGCTTGCCATCACCCCCGGCACGCCGCAGCCTGTGGCAATCAACATAGGGATAAACGACTTGCCGGATAGACCAAATTTGCGAAACAACCGGTCCATGACAAATGCCACCCGTGCCATGTATCCACAGTCCTCCAAGATAGCCAAGCAAAAAAACAACACGAAGATCTGCGGCAAAAAGCCTAAGACCGCACCGACCCCTGCCACGATGCCATCCAAAATCAATTCTTGCAGCCACTGGGCGACCCGCAGCTGTTCTAGCCAGTGCGCTGCTGTTTCGGGTATCCAGCTGCCAAATAATACATCATTGACCCAATCGGTGCCGATCGTGCCAATCGTCTGAATCGATAAATAGTAGATTCCCCACATAATGAAGGCAAAAATTGGTAGCGCCAATACGCGATGGGTCAACACGCGGTCGATTTTGTCGCTGAAGGCTAAGTGCTGATCTGTTTCCTTGATGACTGCCAGCGCCAACAATTCTTCAATGAAGCCATAGCGCTCATTGACGAGAATGGCGTCACTGCTGTCTTTAAAGATCATCTCTAAAATCGAAATCGTCTCCTGAATGACTGCTTGCTGGGAATCAGTCAGTTTACACATTGTTTGAATCGCTTCATCTTTTTCGAAGAGTTTTATGGCAAACCAGCGTTTTCGCTGCTGAGGGATCGTCTCTGGCAAAATCGCCATGATCTCGGTCAAGCCAGCCTCTAGACGAGCATCGTAGCGGGGAGGGAGCTGTAGTGTGTTGGCTGCTTGCTTCGCTGCCTCGATCATTTTGGCTAAACCACGTTGTTTCAAAGCACTGATCCCCACTACAGGAATCCCTAATCCGTAAGCCAATTTTTCGAAGTTGATCTGCAAGCCTTTTTTCTTTAATAGATCGATCATGTTGATGGCTGCCACGGTCGGAACATTCATTTCTAATAATTGCAATGTTAAATACAGATTTCGCTCAAGATTAGTTCCGTCAATAATATTGATCACCGCATCCAGCGATGCTTCCATCAAATAATTGCGGGAAATCAGTTCTTCAGGCGTATAAGGTGACAAGGAATAGATCCCGGGCAGATCTTGGATCAGCACGTGCCGGTCTTTTCGCAGTCGCCCCGCTTTACGTTCTACGGTGACACCCGGCCAATTGCCCACTGTTTGTTTGGCACCAGTCAATTGATTGAAAGTACTTGTTTTCCCACTATTGGGATTTCCTGCTAATGCAAATTGATAGGTCATCAAGCTTCGACTCCTTTTTCGATAAAAACCAACGCTGCTTCTTGCTTTCTCAAAGACAATTCATAGCCGCGGAGCCGAATCTCCATTGGATCACCCAATGGAGCCAGTTTCACTACTTCCAAATGAACGTTTTTCGTAAGCCCCATATCCATCAAACGACGGCGCAAAGCACCTTTTGCACCAATCTGATTGACCTTCCCGCTTTCACCAACTTGCAGCTGATCCAAAGAGGTAATGACCGTTTGCTGCTGGATTTCTGTGACATCGATTTGTTCCATGACCCGTGCATCTAAAGCAATCCGCGTCCCTTGGTGCAAAATGATGCCGCCTTTGCGATCTTTTTGCACCACAACGATTTCAACCCCCGTGCGAATGCCAAGATCGTTTAAATGAACCGTGATTTCTTTGGTTGTTGCCAACGAGTCGATTTTGTATGTCCCAGAAGCCCAAGTTTGCGCCATTTTCATTGGTTCTTACTCCTTTTGTGAAGTGTTTTTTAATTAACCTACTTTAATTGAGAATGATTATCATTATAATAGAGCCATTTCCATAGGAAGTCAATCTGTTTTCGACTTAACTTTGAATCTTCCTTCACAATAGAGATTTTTTTTACTCATTTTGATTGCATATCCCCTCTAATAATTACGCAAAAACCTTGTAATTCTAAGTATTTTCCGCTTTTTTCATTTGCATAAAAAACACAGAAACACTATAAATTGTGTATGCCGAATTCACAAGCACAAGATATAGTGTTTTTTCGTTGACTTTCTCCGAGACTTATTTATACTAGGTTTATAACTATTACAACTCGGAGGAAACAATTATGAATATCAAACTATTTTCTAAAAACAACTGCATGCAATGTAAAATGGCGAAACGCTTTTTAAGTGAAAATCAGATTGCCTTTGAAGAAATCAATATCGATAATGAGCCTGAAGCATTAGAATTTTTGAAAGAACAAGGATTTCAAAGTGTGCCAGTCATTACCTCTGATGCGCAAACGATCATCGGTTTCCGTCCAGATCAACTACGTCAATTAGCGAGCTAAGATTTTTCTCAATGTGATGCTTTTGAGGGATTTGTCAGTCGTCCAGACCGCAAGTCCTTTTTTATACGAACAAAACAAGAAAAGAGGTTAGCCATTTATGAGCTTGAAAGAAATCAAAGATGTCAGTTATTTCAAATTGAATAATGAGATCAACCGTCCAGTAGATGGTCAAATTCCATTAAATAAAGACAAAGAAGCCCTAGCGGCATTCTTTAAAGAAAACGTTGAACCAAATACCTTAACCTTTGCGACTGCAATGGACAAAATCAATTATTTGATTGAAAATGATTATTTAGAAGAAGAATTTATCAAAAAGTACCGTCCTGCTTTTATTGAGGACTTGTATCAATTCTTAGATGAGCAACACTTTACTTTCAAATCATTTATGGCTGCTTACAAGTTTTATTCACAATATGCATTAAAAACGAATGATGGTACCGCGTATCTTGAGCGTTACGAAGATCGGGTGGCGTTCAACGCCCTTTACTTTGCGGATGGGAATGAAGAGTTAGCCATGAGCTTGGCAGATGAAATGATCTACCAACGTTACCAACCAGCAACCCCTTCTTTCTTGAACGCAGGACGCAAACGTCGCGGTGAATTAGTTTCTTGTTTCTTGATCCAAATCACTGATGACATGAACGCGATCGGTCGTGGGATCAACTCCGCGCTGCAACTTTCACGGATCGGCGGCGGTGTCGGGATCACATTATCAAACTTGCGGGAAGCTGGCGCGCCTATCAAAGGCTACGAAGGTGCAGCAAGTGGTGTGATGCCTGTAATGAAATTGTTTGAAGATAGCTTCAGCTATTCAAACCAATTGGGTCAACGGCAAGGGGCTGGTGTGGTCTACTTGAACGTCTTCCACCCAGACATCATCAGCTTTTTATCAGCGAAAAAAGAAAATGCAGATGAAAAAATCCGTGTCAAAACCTTATCATTAGGTGTGATCGTACCTGACAAATTTTACGAATTGACGCGTAAAAATGAAGAGATGTATCTCTTTAGTCCGTACAGTGTCGAAAAAGAATATGGCGTACCATTTTCTTATGTCGATATCACCAAGGAATACGACAACTTAGTCATGAATCCACGGATTCGCAAGACTAAAATCAGAGCTCGCGATTTAGAAAATGAAATTTCTAAATTGCAACAAGAATCTGGTTATCCTTATATCATTAATATCGATACAGCAAACCGCAGCAACCCAATCGATGGCAAGATCATCATGAGTAATCTTTGTTCCGAGATCCTTCAAGTTCAAGCACCATCTGAGATCAACGGCAAGCAAGAATACGAGGTTTTAGGAACAGATATCAGCTGTAACTTAGGTTCCACCAATATCGTGAACTTGATGGACAGCCCTGACTTTGGGAAATCTGTTCGAGCAATGACTCGTGCCTTGACCTTCGTTACTGATGCGTCTGACATTGACGTGGTACCATCGATCCAAAATGGGAATGCCTTGAACCACACGATCGGGTTAGGCGCAATGGGCTTGCATACCTATTTTGCAAAAAATCAAATGGAATACGGTTCACCAGAATCCCTTGAATTTACTGATCTTTATTTCATGTTGTTGAACTATTGGACATTGGTTGAAAGCAATGCCATCGCCAAAGAAAAAGGCGAAGTTTTCCATAACTTTGAAAAATCAGCTTATGCAGATGGCAGCTACTTCACTGATTATATCCAAGGTGACTACCAACCAAAATCGGAAAAAGTCAAAGCATTGTTTGAAGGCGTCTTTTTACCAACTGGTGAAGATTGGGCAGCCTTGGCACAAACCGTCAAAGAAACCGGCTTGTATCACCAAAACCGCTTAGCCGTTGCACCAAATGGTTCGATCTCTTATATCAATGATACGAGTGCCAGCATCCACCCGATCACTCGGATGATCGAAGAACGCCAAGAAAAGAAAATCGGCAAGATCTATTATCCAGCACCTTACTTGAGCAATGAGACGATCGGCTACTACAAATCAGCCTACGATATGGATATGCGCAAAGTGATCGATGTTTACGCAACTGCTCAAAAACACGTCGATCAAGGGATGAGTATGACCTTGTTTATGCGTTCAGATATTCCAGAAGGTCTTTACGAATGGAAAGAAACGACAAAACAAACCACCCGTGATTTGAACATCTTGCGTCACTATGCTTTCCACAAAGGGATCAAATCGATCTACTATGTACGGACCTTTACAGATGATGCAGAAGAGATCGGCAGCAACCAATGTGAAAGCTGTGTCATCTAATCCAACTTTTGCCTGAAAACGAACCAATAGCCTACCCCTGCTCTTTCTTGAGAGCGGGTCGGCTGTTGTCTTGATACGATTATTGGAGGAACCGACTATGGGTAAGACTTACTATGAAGCAATCAACTGGAATGAGATCGAAGATATCATCGATAAATCCACTTGGGAAAAATTAACAGAGCAATTCTGGTTAGATACGCGGATCCCTTTATCAAATGACCTTGATGATTGGCGGACGCTATCACCATTAGAAAAAACGACGGTGGGCTACGTCTTTGGCGGCTTGACCTTATTAGATACCGTTCAATCAGAAAGCGGTATGGATCAACTGCGTAAAGATGTCCGCACCCCACATGAAGAAGCGGTCTTGAACAACATCCAATTTATGGAATCTGTCCATGCAAAAAGCTATTCATCGATTTTCAGCACCTTGAATACAAAAGCGGAGATCGCCGATATTTTTGAATGGACCAATACCAATCCTTACTTACAAAAGAAAGCCGAACGAATCAATGAGATTTACAAAAATGGGACACCGCTAGAGAAAAAAATCGCCAGTGTGTTTCTAGAGACCTTCTTATTCTATTCAGGTTTCTATACACCCCTTTACTACTTAGGTAATAACAAACTAGCGAACGTAGCGGAGATCATCAAATTGATCATTCGTGACGAATCCGTTCATGGCACGTATATCGGCTACAAATTCCAATTAGGTTTCAACGAATTACCAGAAGACGAACAGCAAAAGCTGAAAGACTGGATGTACGACTTGTTGTATGAGTTGTATGAAAACGAAGAACGTTATACCGAAGAATTATACGATGAGATTGGCTGGACCGAGGAAGTCAAAACCTTCTTGCGTTACAATGCCAATAAGGCTTTGATGAATCTAGGACAAGACCCGCTTTTCCCAGACACCGCCAACGATGTCAATCCAATCGTCATGAACGGTATTTCAACTGGTACCAGCAATCACGACTTCTTCTCACAAGTTGGGAACGGGTATCTGCTTGGTTCCGTTGAAGCGATGAAAGACGATGACTACTTCATCGGACTTGATTGATTTGCTTACAAATAAACACCTTGTTTCTCGCCAATAGAGGGTGAGAAACAAGGTGTTTTTAGTTAGCCAGCTGGTCTTTGATAAAGGTCAACGTTTCTGTCAAACATTCCTGTGCTTGCGGCAAGCTATAATCAAATTGGTATTCGTGGGTCACTGTTTCCGAATCCCCTTTGTAAAAACGACTTGTCACGGGAATATCAAGAGCTTGCAGCTGGTTGGCAAAGGCAATGCCTTGGTCTTCAAAGGAATAGGCGTTGCCATCAGTGATATACGTTGGTGGAAAATCAGCCGTCAATTTATCCACCAGTGAGATCTCCTGCAGTTGGGGACTATCTTGCCATTCTTTTTTGCCTAATAACGACCAAGCCACCGTTTTAACAAAGAATTTCATAAAACGATCATCCGAAGAAGTTCCAACGATCTGCTTCAAATCAAGGGGGCCGCAATAGGAAATAAACCCTTTCAGGGCCGATGCAGGAATGTCTTGATCAAAGGACATTTCCTTCGCATACGCTGGATTGGTTTGCAGCGCCACATATTGCCCGGCAATTTGGGCACCTGCAGAATCTCCACCGAAGAAGAGTTGATCGAAATCAAGCATGGGGTATGCTTGGGCATCTGCTTTGATCGAGTCTACCGCTTGGGCTAATTGTTTGACCTGTCCCGGATAATGCAAACTTGGCGCCCATTCATAATTAATCGAAATCACAGCGGCTTTGGTTTCATCGACGACATAGGTCGCAAATTCTTTGACGCCTTCTTTGTCTCCCCCGACATATCCGCCCCCATGGACCCAAAAAATGACTGGAACAGGGCCTTGTGCATCTTTGGGATAATAAAGATCAAAGGTACTGCGTTGATAATCCGATTGATAAGCCAAGTCCTGTTTGACCGTCACATTCGGCAAACTTTTTTGATAAGCCGCCTCATCCTTGATGGTCACTTCTTGGTTAAACAGATGACCGATCAAAAAAGCCCCCGGTCGTGGGGAGAGTTGAAAAGCCAGAAAAACGGCAGCTAAGAGTCCGATCAGGACAATCGCCACCCACATGAAAAAGCGCAGAATTTTTTTCACGCAAAAGCTCCTTCCTTCGTTCTGTTTCAGCTTTTTCATTTAACCATGTTTTTTTAGCAAATTCAATGACAATCGCTAAAGATTAAAAAAGGATGATACCAATAGGCACCATCCTTAAAATAACATCGTTTATAATGGCAACATCATAAACAATCCAGCTGCGATCGCTGCACCGATCATTGGACCGATGATTGGTACTAACGCATAGCCCCAATCGGAAGTCCCTTTGTTTTTGATTGGTAAGATTTGGTGAGCGATCCGTGGTCCTAAGTCCCGTGCCGGGTTGATGGCATAGCCTGTTGGTCCACCAAGAGACAGTCCGATCGCTAAGATCAAGATCCCAACAACGATGGGATTTAATCCATCCGTAAAGGTATTGGCACCAAAAGCCAATAAGCCAAAGACTAAGACAAAGGTACCAATGACTTCAGTGATCGTATTCGATACTAAATTACGAACTGCAGGCCCTGTTGCAAAGGTACCTAAAATCGCGCCTTGGTCTTTTGTTTCATCCCATAATGGCAAGTAGTTGAGCCAAACGAGGATTGCTCCTACGATCGCACCAGCAATCTGCGCCAGCATAAACGGTATAGCCAAACTCCAAGAAAAATTCCCTGTCATCGCCATGCCTAATGTAACGGCTGGATTCAAGTGAGCAGGTCCCATGTACCCTGAAACGTATACGGCTATGGTCACCGCCGTTGCCCAGCCCATCGCGATCACGATCCAGCCAGAGGCTTCTGCTTTACTCTTTTTCAGATTGACAGCCGCACACACGCCATCCCCTAACAAAACCAAAATAGCCGTTCCTAGAAATTCACTAAAGATCTGTGTTGTTTCATTCATCTTTTTTTCCTCCTTTTAAGGCTGTTAAATCTGATTCTGCGATCACTTGGTTCATTTCTGCTACATAGGCTGCTTTTTCTTCTTCGCTCCAGCCAAAGAAGTCGGTCATAGCTGCGACGACACCGGCTTTGACTTCATCTAAGGTATCTCGCATAAATAGGATATGGTTGGTCCGACGCAATAGATAATCGACAGGCGTCAGAACCATTTCTTCATGCAAGGAATAGTTCAAGGCAGTACTTTCTTTTTCATCTAAGCCCTCAAACTTCGTCTTGTAGTTCAACACTCGGGGAAGATTCGACCCATAAAGATGAGCCAAATACGTCGCATCTGCTTCATTGAACCCAGCGGCTTGTGCTTGGTCAGTCAGCTTCGCTAATTCTTCCTCTACATTGGCCGCATCAAGCTCACCACCAGAAACTGGGTACGTGGTTGAATCCACCAACTCGAAGGAAGCACCGCTTTCTTGGAGCAATTCATTGATCCGTTTGACTGCTCCTTCCGCCATCAAACGATAGTCGGTGATTTTTCCGCCTGCCAACGTCAATAGTCCGTCTTTTGAGCGTTCCAAACTGCTGCCGCGAGAAACTTGCGATGGATCCACTTTGCTGGCTTCTACTCGTTCTTGCGCTTGTTTTACAGCTTTTTCTACAACTGGTCGCTGCCGCTCATCTGCAAGATATTCTTTGACGCTTTCAACGATCTGCTCAAAGCTTTCATCAGATAATTTGCCTTTACCACCACCATTGTAATCCGAACCACCATTATTCGTAATCAATGGACGTAGACCAGCCCAGCTCGCTTCGATATCATCAAGGGTGATCTGTGCATGTGGAAAGCGTTCATTCACGATGGTCAGTAGATAATCGACATCTTCTTGTGTGACCGTCGGATGGGCAAAATCGCCTGTATAGTCCGTATCGGTTGTGCCAAAATAGGTCTTGTTTTCTCTTGGTACCACGAAAACCATCCGACCATCATTTTTCCCAGTATCAAAATAGGTTGGTTGCGGTACTTTTAGTTTTTCCCGATCGACCACTAAATGGACGCCTTTTGTCGGACGCATTTGTGGTGGCAGCTCATCATTCTTGTCTAATTGACGAACGATATCGGACCAAGGGCCGGTCGTGTTGATCACGACTTTGGCGTGAACCTCAAAGCGCTCGTTTGTCAGTTGATCCTCCACTTCTACCCCATTGATGATGCCTTGCTCATCATGTAAGATGCCGACGACTTTGGCTTTACTGATCATTGCTGCCCCATCGGCTTGTGCTCGTTTAATGTTTTCGATCACCAAGCGGGCATCGTTGTTGCGAAAATCAAGATAGACTCCGCCACCAACTAAGTTTTCCGCCTGCAGCTGTGGTTCGCGTTCTAAGACCTCTTCTTTCGTCAGCAGATAATTTTCGTATTTACTGCCTGTCACATTTGCTAAGCGATCATAAAGATCCATCGCCACTTTGACAGAAAACAAGGAGAAGGTTGCCCCCGGTTCATCGTAAATCGGTAAAAGCATCGGATCTGGTTTCGGGATATGCGGAGCAATTTGTTGGACGATCGCCCGTTCCCGCACGGTGTCAGCGACCACTTCCACGTCAAAGGTTTTCAAATAGCGAATACCGCCATGAACGAGTTTCGTGGACCGCGAAGACGTCCCTTCGGCAAAGTCTTGCATTTCCAAAAGAACCGTCTTCATCCCAGCCGCTGCTGTTTGAACGGCAACCCCTGCGCCGGTAATCCCACCACCAATGATCAACACATCATAGGTGGTCTTTGCCGTTTCTTGAATGGTTTCCTTCCGATCTTTCTGAGAAAAGGTCATGGCTTACTCGCCTTCTTTCTTCGCTTTGAATTTGAAGGTCTGAGTAGCCGCCACCGCTTGTTTCCAACCTTCGTACAAATTGTCTCTTTCTTCTGCTGGCATTTCTGGCGTAAACATTTGCCCTTCTTCTGCCATTGATTTCAATTCATCTAAGTCTTTCCAGAAGCCAACCGCTAGCCCTGCCAAATAGGCTGCCCCTAATGCGGTTGTTTCCAGATTCGCTGCTCGTTGTACGTCAATGTCTAAAATGTCCGCTTGGAACTGCATCAATAAATCGTTTTTGGCTGCCCCTCCATCGACTTTCAGCAATGGGATATCGATACCGGAATCTTTTTTCATCGTATCGATGACGTCTTTTGATTGGTACGCAACAGCTTGCAGTGTTGCCCGAACAAAATCTTCCTTCGTCGTCCCACGAGTCAAGCCGAAGACTGCTCCTCTTGCATCTGAATCCCAGTAAGGCGCACCTAATCCAGTAAAGGCAGGTACCACATAGACTTCATTATCTCCTTTTGCTTTGGCAGCTAGTTCTTCTGATTGTGGCGAAGTCTCGATCATGCGTAGACCATCCCGCAGCCATTGGATCGCTGATCCAGCAACGAAGATACTTCCTTCTAAGGCATAATAGACTTTGCCGTTGATGCCATACCCGATAGTCGTCAGTAGGTCATTGTCAGACAATTGTGGTTCTTCACCCGTATTCATGACAATAAATGCCCCAGTGCCGTAAGTATTTTTGATCATACCTTTTTCAAAGGCCATTTGTCCAAAGAGGGCGGCTTGTTGGTCTCCAGCCATTCCAGCGATTGGTACTTCACTGCCGTAAAAATGGTAGCTGCGGGTGTGACCATAGACTTCTGAGTTGCTTTTGACTTCTGGTAGCATCGAGCTTGGAATGTTCAAAAGATCCAAAATTTCTTGATCCCACTCTAATTTATGAATGTTGTAAAGCATCGTCCGACTAGCATTGGAGTAGTCGGTGACATGGACTTGTCCATCTGTCAGTTTCCACACAAGCCATGAATCGATCGTTCCGAAGAGTAGCTCACCATTATCCGCCTTTTCTTGTGCCCCTTCGATATTGTCTAAAAGCCAACGCACCTTGGTCGCTGAGAAATACGCATCAATGACTAACCCAGTTTTTTCATGGATCATCTCTGTATGGCCATCTACTTTTAATTGGTCAGCGATCGGAGAAGATTGACGGGATTGCCAAACGATCGCATTCGCGATTGGCTGCCCTGTCGTTTTATCCCAAACCACTGTCGTTTCACGCTGGTTGGTGATACCAATGCCGGCGATTGCTTCTGGTCGGATACCTGATTCAATAAATGCCCCTGCGATGACTGATTGGACAGAGTTCCAAATTTCGTTGGCGTTGTGTTCTACCCAACCTGATTTTGGAAAGTATTGCGGAAACTCTTTTTGTGAACTGCCGATTTTTTTCCCGTTACGATCAAAAATAATTGCTCTTGAACTAGTGGTTCCTTGGTCGATCGCCATTACATAATTTTTTTCTGCCATTTGATTCGCTCCCTTTGGTTTTATACGCGCTTTTTTTGTTAGCGCTTTCTGTCTTGCTTTTATTTTAGCTGAACTTTTGCTATATGGTTCGTCAATTTTTTTTCAAATCTCTAAGAAATTGACGAAATCCACTATTTAAAGCGTTCACGGATCATTTTTTTGATTGTCTCACGATCATAAGCAGTCCCTAATTCACTGATTCGATAAGTCGGTGTTTTGGTCTCGATGGCGTAATTCGCCAAGATCAAATCATATTCTTGTTCTGGACGATAGCGTTCGACAACTACGCCATTCAAATTTTTGAGATACAGCAGCCACATATAATAGAGAGCTTCTTTAAATAGCTCATCCATTTTCAAGGCGATCCCAACACGAAATTCTCGATTGATTTGATAGTCGATGATCGTGATGACACTCAAGTATTTGACCATCGTCATCATCAGTAGACTATTTTTCTCGGACGGCTTGATATTTAACTCTGTTAAGGCCTTACCTAATAGTTCATGACTGATTTGCTGAATGTTGCGGCTGGATAACTGCGCTTCTAACTGCCAAATATTTTCTCGATCAAAAACCTCCACATCCCCTTTGAAAAAATAGACGCGGCTGTGGATCTGCAGCAGGTGACCATAGCAAGTGGCTTCCATTTCACGAGGAACAAACGATGGGCGGTAAAGATGCAAAATATGTTCCAAAATCAATGTATCCGTCAAGGCAGTTGGCGTAAACCGAGAACGCTGCAGCATATACACCTGCAGATCGTGTTCGGATAACACCGAGAACGACAACAAAAAGACAAAATGCAGCATCGCCTCCTCTTCTCTGACTTCTAATGCGTAATGGCCAAAGCCACGAAATACCAACTCACGTAATTGTTGAAACAAAGGGTCTTTCATGTAAGGTGCCATTTTCTCCCGTAAAACTTGAAAGGATTGAGTAGCAATTTTAAGTCGCGCCTTCATGATCCTCAGCCATAGGGACAAGCGCTGCTGGGCTTCTTTCGTAAAGCGCATGTTCAGGCCGCGAGTGATCAGACCGACATATTTCTCATCGATCGGCAATGGCTGACTGTCAAAAGAATGAACATACCAAAAGAGTTCAAAATAGAAATAACGAATTTGGGTTTCTTCTCCAATCAGCTTTCCTTGCCAGATCTCTAACTCAAATTCTGCTAGCAAACCATTTAGCTCTTTGATTTTGCGAAACAAGGATGACTCGCTGACTGTTAATTTTTGTGCCAGCTGGACAGTTGTCACTTCTTGATGTTGTAAAAGATGCTCGAGAATTTGAAATTTCAAGGCCGAACGATAAAATGCCCATTCAATTTGGTTAAGAGAAAAGGTGGGACTCATTTCAAAAACCAGTGAACCATTTCGGTAATACAATCGACACTGCTCATGATAGTGCGTCAACTCATCTTGCAGCTCATCCACATACTTTTCCAGAGAAGGCTTACTGATGCCAAGATAGAGCGCTAATTCATGTAGCTCCATTTGACCGCCAACTAGTAAAAGTTTTTTGAGCAGCTGCAATTGTTTTGCTTCTTTTTTTTCTAATAACTGATCAAGTCTCATCGGCATCACTTCCCGACCATATGAAGGTTTGATCCAACACATTAGTGAATCGTGGATGGAAGAAAAAGTCTTTTTGGGTCAGCTCCTCCATCGTTGCCTGCTGCTCGATCGCAAACGCTAGTAAATTGATTTTTTCCAAAATATTGGCTTTTGATAAAAGCTGTGCACCAACGATTCGACCGCTGGCTTGTTCGATCATCACTTTTCCATGAACCTGCGTCGAATCAAAAAGGGAAACGGTAGCCGTAAAAGTGTGACAAACGATCGGTGATTCATAGAAAAACTGATCCGACTCGGTCAAGCCGGTACTGGCTAAATACCACTCAAACAATTGTGTACCGACTGTCCGCAATCCACCACGAAACGGGGTCGTTTTGTTTGCTAGATTGCGAGCTGCCGCAATCCCTGAGCGAACAGCATTATTGACTAAGGGCATGTAGACCGTGTCTTTCGTAATAGCATTTGGAATTTGGATCAAGTCGCCGACCGCAAAAATATCCGTGGCAGAAGTTTCCAAGTAGGCATCTGTCCAGATGGTTTGATCACTGTGTAATTCAAAGACCGTAAATGCCTCTGGCAAGCGAGGATGAACGTTAACTGTCGTCAATACCAGATCGCTTTCATAACGTTGATCGGCGGTTTCGATCCGAAAGCCTGTTTCCGTTTTAACGACTGCCAAAGTTGGCTCCGACCAATGCAGCTGCAAGTTGGGGATTTTTTCGATCTCCGTTAAAAAGGGCTGCAAAAAATCGCGATCAAAGTATTTGAATAAAGGATACGACATTGATTCGATCACACTGACTTTTTTGCCGATCATCGTTAAGGTATTCGCCGCTTCCATCCCGGCTTGACCAGCACCGACGATGGTAATCGACTCTGCTTGGGGCAATTGCTGTAAGAAATGCTTCGCTGCTTCATATTCTTTGTAGGTCAGCAGTGCTTCTTCTGGTTGCGGCAAAACAGTGGAATCTTGACTGGAACCTGCCGCCAAGACGAGTCGATCATAGCTTAGTTCCCGCTGATCCGTCCGAATCCGATGATCAGAAGGAAAGACTTCTAGAAAGGTTTCTTCTAAGGCTACGTCGATTGTTTCTGCCTCCAGCTGCTCCTTCGTACAAAAGAATGCTTCATCCAGTGAAGCGATCCTGCCTTCGATCAGCAATAACAAGCCGCTAGGAACAAACCCAAGATGGGCTTTTTTTTCTATCAATAAAATCTCTGCGTTAGGGTATAATTGACGTGCTTCACGGGCGCAGCTGACACCACCAAAAGACCCACCTATAATTATGATTTTCATTGGATCACCTCTCTCCCTTAGCTTAAATGAAACGCTCTCATTTGACGAGTAAAAAGCTATCTTCCTTACTATTATTTTGCACCAGATATTGGAAGATGCTTTCAAACCAAAAAATCAATCTGAATGACCGTACCTTTATGATTGTGCCGTCAGCCACACAGCCCTCACTAAAAAATTCGCTAAAAAAAGAAAAACACAAAAAAAAAACCAGCCAATCGAGGTTTGGTTGCATCATCACTAGGATCATGCAACGTACTTCCTGATTGAGTGGTTTATTTTTGCTATTGTTTTATCTATGTCATTGAGGCTGAGAATCTCGCTTACAAGCACTCCCAATCTTATCTGCTACGACGATCGCTGCTTTGACTTGTTCAACCGTAATTGGAAACGGCATCGAATGAATCGATTCTTCAGGGATACAAGCCTTTTCGGCTACTTCTGTTAATTCCTCGTCACTGATCGTTTCTACCCCTAAGTCTCTCAAGCAAACAGGTAAGCCAATCGATAGCGCAAAGTTGATTACTTCAAACAACTCTTTTTGAGGTGCATTTTCTAAAACGAGTTGGCAAATCGTGCTAAAAGCGACTTTTTCACCATGGGTAGCACCATGAGCGTCATGAAGAACCGTCAAGCCATCATGAATGGCGTGAATCGCTGCTAACCCGGCACTTTCAAATCCTAACCCTGACAGGAGGATATTGGTTTCAATGACATTTTCTAATGCTGGTGTAACCACGTTACGCTCACATGCTTGCTTCGCTTTGGCACCATCTTCTAAAATCGTTTCATAGCACAGCTTCGCTAATGCATAAGCGGCTTTGGTTCCTTTCGCGGGTGGACAGCCTTCTTGTGCCCCACAAGGCAATCCAGCATTGACATTAGAAAAAGAACGTTGAGTAGCTCTTGCCTCAAAATAAGTTGATAAGGCATCTCCGATTCCAGAGACCAGAAAACGTGTCGGTGCTTGTGCGATCACGACTGTATCAATCAAAACTACGCTCGGACTTTGGACAAAATACGCGTAGTCATCAAATGCGCCCTCTTCTGTATACAAAACCGCCGAATGGCTGGTAGGTGCATCGGTTGCAACGATTGTTGGAACGATGATCAAGTTGCGACCCTCCGCCACACATTTTGCTGTATCAATGGCTTTTCCGCCCCCTAAACCAATAATACAGTCGCAGGCGTTTGCGGCAGCGATCGCTTTTAGACGAGCCACTTCTCCCCGGGTCGCTTCTCCGTGAAAATCACTTTCGACCAAAACAACTTCATAGGTGTTTGCCGTTTGATCTAATTTTTCTTTGACCCTTGCGACATCTTCTTTACTGGCAATCAATAAGGCACTTTTTCCGAATGTTTTTACAAAATACCCTAGGCGAAGCAATTCATCTTCTCCTTGCACATATTTTGCTGGACTAATAAAAGCTTTTCTCATTACACGACACTCCATTTCGTTTATTTTATTTTTAATGCAGTCAATTGTTCTATGATCTCTTGCTCAGAAGCAGCAACTTGCAACAATGCAGCTGCAGTATAGGCACTTTCAATCAGTGCAGTATCAAATAAGTGAACTGTTTTTTCGGTCAATTCCTCCGCAAGTTCCAAATTCATTTTGGCACTGCCTAAATCATAAAAAGCGAACAGTATCTGGCCTCGGTTCTCTTCAAACGCAGTTACGATCGTTTCCGCGTTTGTCCCGATTCCATTGTCCTCTAAGCCAGCTGCTAAAGTAATGGGAACATCTGGAGCAACCTCTTTGATCAAACGCTGTAAGCCAAAAGCAATTTCATAAACATGAGAGACGAGTACAATGCCGATTTTATTCATCAAAAACACCTGCTTCGATCATTGCGCCAAAAAGAAAGGCACTGGACATTGCGCCGGGATCAATATGTCCTAAAGATCGTTCCCCCAAATAAGAAGCACGACCTTTTTTGGCAACAAGATCCGCTGTTTTTTCGGCAGCTTCTTTCACGACTTCAAAGGACAAGGTTCCTGTTTCCAGAGCTACGGTTGCTGCTTCCCAAGTTTCTACCATCGTTTTATCCTTAGCTTCAGATTGTCCTCGACGTTTGATACCACTAAGTGCTGCTTCAAGAATCGCTTTGGGATTTTCCATCATGGCGCTCGTTTTCGCCATCTCTAAGAAAGCCGTGCCATAGAGGGGTCCGGATGCGCCACCCACTTTACTGATCAGAGTCATCGCTGTCTTTTTAAAAATCTCTGACACCTCCTCTACAGGTTCCTTTTCTAACGTCTCCATGACTGCTGTCATTCCTCGAGCTAGATTACTTCCGTGATCGCCATCACCGATCGCTGTATCTAGTGCATTCAAATAATCTTTTTCTGCTTGAATCGTTTGATGAAAAAGACGAAGTGTTTTTAATGAATTTTCTTTTGTAAACATTCTTTTCCCCCTTTTACCAAGCGGTATGTGCTACCGGCTCCGTTAAATAAGCCACCCATTCCGGTTCCAATTTTAATAGGGTCAATGAGATACCTGCCATATCGATTGCCGTCATAAAATTGCCGACCTTTGAAAACACCACATCGAGCTCACGATCCAAATGTTTCCGTACATCTTGATAGAAAATATATTGCTCCATCAATGGTGTACCGCCCAATCCATTGACCATCACAGCAAATTTCTCCCCATTTTCCCAAGAAAAAGCCTTTTCTAATTTCTCGATCATTTTATGAGCGATCTCATTTGAAGAACACATCGTTTCCCGAGCATAACCAGGCTCACCATGAATCCCCACACCAAACTCGATGTCTGTTTCTGCTAGTGTAAAGCCTGGACTTCCCACCTCTGGTACGGTGGCACCACTCAGTGCGACGCTGATGGTTTTTAATTGACGAACAACTTGGTTCCCAAGTGCCACTAGCTCTTCAATGGAACACCCCTGTTTGGCAGCAGCTCCTAAAATTTTATGAACAAAAACCGTGCCAGCGACCCCACGTTTTCCTTGCGTAAAGGTGCTATCCTCCACAGCGATATCATCATCAACGACCACTGTGCCAACTTCAATACCATCTAGTTCAGCGAGTTCCTTTGCCATCTCAAAGTTCATAATATCGCCAGAATAATTTTTCACGATCAAAACGACACCATTGCCGGTATTCACACTTTTGATTCCTTCGTAAATTTGATCCGGCGTAGGTGAAGTAAACACTTGCCCACAAACAGCTGCTTGTAACATTCCCTCACCGACAAAGCCCGCATGAGCTGGCTCATGACCACTTCCACCACCACTGATTAAAGAAACTTGTTTGGCGAGTTCTTTTTGTTTTACGACAAATGTATTGGGAACTTGTTCAATCGTTGATTCATTTGCTTGAACGATTCCTCGAATCATTTCTGCCAAAACATCTGTCGGTTGATTCATAATTTTTTTCATTGCTTACTTCCTTTCGGCTACGAACAGAACACTATGGAAACCTCAAGCTGTCATCCAAACTATCCACTAGAAGTTTCTCATAGTCCATCTTGATCGTTTGTTATTTTTAATTATTCCTTTTAAAAACAAAAAGCATTATTGAAAAAATCGATATTACTGTTTTGTAAAAAAAACCGTCTTTCCACTTCACATAGCTTTCCAATTTTTTAATGGAATTCATGCTTTTTTGTTGATCTTCTTATCTATAATCTTACTGTTATCCCGTTGAGTTTACAACGGACAGAAACACTAATGTGTCCGCTTTCAACGCTACCTTTATAGTAGTTCGATACTCAAAAAAAGCGTATAATCGAATTACGATTTAAGTAAAAGGAGCTGGCGTCAATGAATCGTTTTATTCGATCAAAACCACAGATACAGAAACAGATTCTTGCTGGATTTGCCTATACCTATCATGATCGCCTGCGCTGGATTCCCCGCACAGGGATTTTCCTAAAAAGAGAATTGCCAACTAATAAAGTTATTTTATTAAGTGGTGGCGGTAGTGGTCATGAACCTTCCCACATAGGCTATATTGGAAAAAACATGTTGGATGGTGCTATTATGGGATCAATCTTTGAGCCTCCTTCAGCAGAGGAGATTTTTCGTGGTATCAAGGCATCATACAACGGACATGGGACCATCTTGATCATTAAAAACTTTGCTAAAGATGTTCAAAATTTCTTACAGGCGCAAACATGGGCTACCGAAGCTGGGATGAAAGTGGATCATTTGCTTGTTTCCGACGATTGTTCGATTGAAAGTGATACCTTTATCAAACGCCGTAGAGGCGTTGCTGGAACGATTTTTGTCCACAAGCTATTGGGGGCTGCTTCAGAAGAACTACTGTCATTAAAACAATTGAAAGAATTAGGGGAACAGATCGTCCCAAGGATCAAAACACTAGGGGTTGCTTTTGCTCCGCCCTCACCTATCGCACACATTCGTCAGCAATATCACTTAGCTTCGGACGAACTAGCATTTGGCATCGGTATTCATGGAGAGTCTGGTTACCGAACTGAAAAGATCCATTCTTCTGAACGAATCGCTATTGAATTAGTCAACAAACTCAGCAAGCAATTTTCCAAAGCAGAGCTAAAAGACATCGCTCTGCTGGTCAACGGCTTAGGGGCGATCCCTCTTTTGGAACTGGCAATATTTATGAACGATGTCCAACAATTACTAGAAATTGAAGAGATTCGTGCTTCCTTTAAAAAAATGGGCAACTTTTTGACCGCCTATGATACGGATGGTCTCTCGCTTTCCTTTTTTTCCTTGAAAAACAAAAAGTGGCAAGAGTACTTGCATCTTCCGACCGATGCCTTTGGTTGGCATTAAGTCTCGCCTCTTTTGCCTCGATAAAACAAAACAGCTGTCTATTTGCTTAATCAAATAGACAGCTGCTCATATTATTCGCAAATTCTCGTCCACTTGGTTTACAGCCTTCTGACATCCACTTTGTCGTCATCGCCATAAACGCAGTCGCATAAAATTCTTCGATAAACTCACGATTTTCTTTCTTTTTACTGTTGTAGCCCCATTTTATATCCAACATCTTACTGATCAAGCCCTTTAAGTGTTCGACATAATACTCTTGAAAAGAATTTTGACCTTGAAAAGATAACACATTACAATAGAATCGCTTATTTTCTTCAAAGTAAACGAACAAGTCTTGTAATGTCGTCATCCAGTCTTCATAAGCCAAATTATCTGCTATTTTTTCAATGGCTTCTTGCTGAAAAATCCAATCGGTCAAATCATATTTGTCTTGAAAATGATTGTAATACGTTTGACGACGTATATTGGCTGCTAGCATAATCTTTGAAATAGTTACTTTCTCGAAACCAATCTCCACTACTAATTGTTTAAATGCTTTGGAAATTTTTTTCTTTACGATCATTGATTCTGCCATCTAAACACCCTTATCTAGTAAACGAATCTTCCATTTTTCTGATGCTTCCCTAATGGATAGATCTTCGACTCGTTCGGTTAATAAGATGAACCTTCCTGCCTTCGCTATACGAGTATTCTATCTAAGCTATTGTCTGTTTACAATAACAAATAATGAATATTGACAGCCGTTTTTTGCATTTCCTCCCATTGATAAGAAACCAATCGTTATTTGTGCTGATAGAGCTGGTTTCTAGGGTTCTGAAACAATCCGGTCCAACAAACAGTTAAATCATATCTAAAAAATTACTATAAAAGTAACATAACACTTTTTAATCATTTGCCTAATTTTTTTCAGCTTTCACTCATTACTCATTCCGATCAGATCAAACGTTTCCGTTGAAACGATCACTTCAAAAGA
The DNA here is from genome assembly GCF_051714285.1 of Enterococcus sp. AZ149. Taxonomy (NCBI): domain Bacteria; kingdom Bacillati; phylum Bacillota; class Bacilli; order Lactobacillales; family Enterococcaceae; genus Enterococcus; species Enterococcus sp. AZ149. Next base: position 744,906 of record NZ_JBIORO010000001.1, on the reverse strand, counting down.
TGGCCTGCTTGGTCGTGGGAATTTTATCCAGTTTGTCCGTTCTTGAAGATCGTAATACCAGCCATTTGTTGCTGCTTCAAAATCTTGACGACTTAGATATTGTGGCAGCTTTTGCCCATCTAAGGTGACCCAATAAGCACCTTTTTCTTTTGTTATCACCTTCAAGCGATAATACTCGATCGTACTGTCGAAAGTACCTGTTGTTTGAAAGTGGATGGTTTTTCTTTCTCTGCCAGTTGTCTTGATCGTCGTTAGCTTGTAATGCTGCTGTTCAAAATCATTGCTGTGTCCATCATCTTCGTACAAATCGAATCGTTGATTTTCTCCTTCACCTATTAGTAGTTCGATCTGTTTCACCGTATCAGTCGCCCGTTGATGCTCATCAGCACTTGTCACAAAGATACCATCTGCTCTAAGAAACATCGGGATATCTTCTAAGCCGACTGGAATCGTGATCACTTGACCACCCTCATAGCATGTGAATTGCTCGTTTAATTGGAACCATTGACTAACTTTTGGCAAGTAAAGGGTTCGCGTTGTCGCACCTGCTTCCAAAACATTGGCAACTAAAAGCGATGAACCAACCATGAAGGTATGAAAAGGATCTGCATAACAGTTAGGGTCTTCTTGAAATTCGTAGAACAACGGTCTGAGGATCGGATCACCCGTTCGATGGGCTTGATACATTAAGGAATAGAGGTAAGGAAGCATTTGATAGCGCAAGCGAAAGGCTTTTCGAATCAATGGATTCATTTTGTCATACATCCATGGTTGCGTAACTGTGTTATCATCGTTGGCAGAATTGATACAAAAACGCGGTTGAAAAATACCATTTTGAATCCAGCGCAGTAATAATTCTGCATCTGGTGCACCGCCAGCAAAACCACCAATGTCACAGCCAGTATTTGCTACCCCAGACAAACCCATCCCGATGATCGTATCGATATTATATCGGAGCGTCCGCCAGTCAGTGAGATTGTCTCCCGCCCAAGTTTGCGCATAACGCTGAATCCCGGCATAGCCTGCTCGATTGATGATATACGGTCGCTTATTGGGAAAAACTTCTTTGATCGCTTGTTTTGCCGTATAGGCCATCATGTTGGCTTGGATCGGTTTTAATTCTGCAATTTGACCTCGTTCTGCTCCTTCGCCACAAAGCGCTTGTTTCTCTTCGATCCCATCGTATTCGCAATTATCGTTCCAGACGGTAGTTGTCCCTTTTTCTAAAATCGATGCTTTCAACATTTTTTTCCATGTATTGCGCCCTGATGCTTTTAAGAAATCAACAAAACGACCTTCACCACCCCACCAGCGACCATAGTAATCTTGTTCACCGTCGCAGTCTTTCACAAACACATCATTTGCTTCAAATTCCTCTTTAAAGGGATGCTTTTCTAAAATACCCGGTTTCAAATTCACGATAACATTGATTCCTAGCTGGTTCATTTTGTTAAAAAACGCATTTGGATCAGGAAAACGCGTTTTATTCCAATGAAACACATACCTCAGATTATCTTCTTCACCAGAGGAATAGCCCGAAGCTAGCTTAAAATTATCGATCATCATACCATTGGCACGATGCTTTTCAATCACACCATAGATTTCTTGGTCACAATTTTTGTCAAGTTCTGCATAATACATCGTAGATGCAGTAAAACCTAGGCTGTGTTTAGGCGGCATAGCTTGCTTGCCGGTTAGATCGGTGTAGCGATTGACAACTTCTTTTACTGAAGGACCGTTGATAAAAAAGAGATCAATCTCGTTACCATCTGTTTGATAATAGCTATAGGGGTCCCAATAACCACTGATCTCATTGCCCATATCAAATACAGACTCATAAGAATTGTTATAAAAGAGACCAATCGCTGTTTGGTTGCTTTCACTCAGACGAATATAGAAAGGGATATGCTTGTATAACGGATCACCAAACTCTGGATCGTGACCAATTGCGTCTTTGGCGGACATGCGCATTCGTCTGCCTTTTTTATCATGGTGCCCTGTCTTTTCGCCAAAACCATAAAAATGATCGGTTTTTGGTTCGATTTTATTATAATGGTACGCTCTGCCTAGCTGGTCGATCTCAAAAGCCCGTTCTGGCAAATCAGAGTAAATCAATTCGTCATTCTGGTTGTAGATTCTGAAATGGAAAGGTGCTTTGTGGATGATCACCTTTAACTTTTTGGCAGGAAAAATCAAGGTATCTTCCGTTTCTTCACACGGAACAGTAACCGCTGCGACTCGCTTACGCTCCTCCTTCAATAAGGAGTCCAAGCGATCCTCCCAAGCCGTCATTACTAAGGCATACGATTTTTCGATAAATGTCCGATCAAAAGAGGCGCGGATTCGGACAATATCTTCCGTGAGAAATAGTAGTTGAATCGTTGCTTCTTCGGTATGGATCAAGTAATCATCGGGTCGTTTTTCAAGATAAAGAAATGTTTTCACTCTCATAATAGTCCCCTTTTCCCTGAATCAATGCACAGTCCAAGAGACAGGGATTGAATTTTGAATCATTTATTTCTTTCGTAAAAACCATCGCAGCGATTTCACTCAAGACACGCAAATTGACGATTTGCGGTATCCCTAAAAATTTTCTGAGCTGGACTTTTTTCGTTCTCGTGTAGATCGATGCTTGTTGCTGCTCTTCGATCCAGTGAAAAAATTCATGTCCGAAAACTAGGTTCGCAATTTCTGTGTCAGTGCTCTTGATTGCCCTGTTTTCTAAAAAGGCTGCTACCTGTGTGATTGCTGCCTTATTGATGAATAATTGATTAGGTGGATGAAATTGCCCTAAGACCATTCCACTAGCATTTAAGGGCACTTGATTTCGCAACAATAGCTTGTTTTGTTTGCAGATGGTCCCCCTATCAAAGGGGTGACCATACATTTCTAAAAATTCTTTGGCAGCAGTTTTGCCACATTGTCGTGCTTGCACAATCAGCTCCACATGATCTAATCCTTGGTATTTGCAAGCAATGGGATCGGTCATGAATAGATAATTCGCCCAAAATTCGTCATCGTATTGCGTTAGTTCCTTCAATGGTCGTCTTAAAATAGTCATGGGATTCATCATTGATCACCTAATTACGTTTGCTTGATGTTTCCTGCGACCAGTAAAACTTCTGTATCCCCTTGTAAATCATCTAGCTCAATGCCCATCAATAACGCTAGCTGCTCAAGCGTTGAAGCTGAGAAGTCCATCACTCGTGAACCAAAACAGACATAAAACTCTGGTCGAACAATGATCTCACTTTGATAAACAGACATTTCTTCCCACAATTTCGCCACTGCCTCTCGGTAAGTGGCAATCGTTGCTTTTGCTGCCAAAGCATTCGCTCGTTGCACTTTGATAAAGCCTTTTTTATCTAAGATGCGAACTTGAGTGGGACCGTCATGTGTCGCTTCACTAAACACGAAGAAGGCATTGGTTTTCGCCAATAAGGTCGTTTGCTGCTCCGTCAAGCGCATGTCTTTGGCAGCCAAAGACAATGCTTCTTCTTCCGAACATTCTTTTAACAGATCCATGGCTTTGACTTCGGTGGAACCAGTCGCAATCGCGGTCACTTTTGACGTCTGTTGATCGATTTCAATATGAACTTCGATCGTTTCGGCACTTGCCCCACTATCGATCGCCTTATCTAGTGCTTCTTGTTTGATGGCACGAATGTCTTCTGGACTTGGTGATGGGATGATCCGCTCAACGACATCACGCACCATGGCTAAAGCAACACCAATGGAAGAAATCACTTCTGCATTTTCTGGGATATCATATTTCACTTGGTCTTTATTTGAATAATACGTAATCAGGGAGGAGGCACCGCCACCTACCCCTACTAAGGAGATTTGGTCTTTTTCTAGCTTGTATTTATCTACCAGTTCGTTGATGACCGGTGCAATCTTTTGATAAGATTTTTCCATGATTTGGTTCGCGATATCCTCCACTGTCGTCTTGCAATATTCCGCCAACACTTGCATCGCTTTGCGTGCAGAAGGAATGTTTCCATAAGAGAAATGATTCGGTTCTACCAAACCTAAGACATTGGCTGCGCAGGAGTTTGTAATGGTGACAGCTGAACCGTCTTCCATGAGAATTCGGACGTAATCGGCAGGATCACCAGGCTTAGGTGAAAAGAAATCGACCTTTGGCTGATTGATTTTCTCAGTATCGGTGTATACGGCATAATCAAGCCCTGCGATATGTGCAGAACGTGGGCCGACGTCAATGATGCCATTTTTATCCGCGCGAACCATTGAACCACCTGCAACGCCGAGGATTCGTACATCTAATGAACTGATGTACGTAGCATGACCACCCACGATAGAATAATCGATCGTGGGCCGTCCATTTTTGATGACACCGATATTGGTGGTCGTTCCACCAACTTCAAAATAGATGCCATTTGAAGCCCGCAGATACATCAATGAACCCATGACTGAAGCAGCCGGTCCTGACAACATCGTCAATACGGGACGACGCTTCATTTCAGTGATTTCCATCACCCCACCGTCACCACGCATGATCATCAACGGAACAGTTACGCCTGCTTGTCGAACGGCATTTTCGGTTGATGTAGCGGTATTTAGCATTTTTGGTAAAATACTGGCATTGATTACTGCCGTACGGGTTCGCCGCGTTAAGCCATATAGCTTCGTGATATCTGATGCCATCGTAGAAGGAATATTTTTTTGCTTCGCTACATTGGAAACCAGCTCCTCGGGACCGATATCATCTACCCCAAACGCCATGGAAGAAACGATGACCTCCGCTGATTCTTGCTTTAGCGTGGCAATTTTGTCACCGATTTTGTCTTCGGATACTTCTTTTAGTTTCAGAAATTCATTAGCGATCTGAATTTCTTTGCCTTCTCCTAAAATAATATTTTTTATGTTTAATTGTTTCTTCGCCAGAAACCCTTCTAAGCCGCCTTTGGCTATGCCTAAAATCCCTACTTTCGCCACGTCACCTTCAATTAATGCATTGGTCGCCTGCGTGGTACTATGGGCAACAAAAATCACTTCTTCCGGAGCAATATTGTTTTCTTTTAAACAATTTTGAAAGGTCTGAATAACACCTTTTGCCACTCCTGAAACATCATCGTGGGTTGTTTTGACGGAAGATTTCCCAATAATCTCATGAGTCGCATTATCGATCGCTACCGCTTTTGTATGGGTTCCACCCACGTCAATTCCCATCCGTACTTTTCTTGTCATGTTCTATACCACTCTTTTCTAGCCTTTTGTGCTGATTTTTTACATTAAAGATCCGTACATGAGATAGACAACGATTGCCATAATGACACATAGGGTCGCTGACGTTGGAATCCCAAGACGCATATAATCTTTGGACTGTACTTTGGCATAATCCAATGCCCAGACTGCTCCTGAAAGGGTAATGTCTAGTCCTTGGGGAATGATCGTTGTCACGATAAACAATGGATAGAGAAATTGAATCGGCCAACTTGTTACCGCAGCTACGACATGTAAAAGTGCAAGACCGCTTCCGACTAAGTTCATCGGCCCTCTAAAATGCCCTAAGACACCAAAGACGCCAAACACGATCACCAATCCTAATGTGGTTGCAGGAATCACTGGGCTTAATAATGCACCTAGATAAGGAGCGACATACGCAGCTGCCGCATTGTAAGTGGCGATGGCTAACAAAAACGCCATCATCGGTGCAACACTGATTGCCCCATCAGACCCATATTTGGCAATTTTCCGACTGGCCTCCACAAAGCCGCCTTTTAGATGCCCTGTCGTGATCAGTGCAAACAAACTGGATAAAATAAAGGAAAGGATCACGGGTAGATTAAATGCAATCAATAAAATGACAGGCATAGCAACGGAAATCAGTGAAATGGCCGGGGCACTTTTCGCAGTAGACTGCCCTGCATCCCATGAATAGACTTTTCTAGCTTTCCCGATCTTCACATTAACGATCGTCAAGATCACGATCAAAGAAATCGTCGCTGCCACGATCGCAAACGGGAAATAATCATTGTAACTATAATTCGCAAATTCTGGACTCGTCGTTTCGAAAATCGTTTGATACTGTTGGAAATTCACTACATTCAAGAAGGAGGCACTCACTCCCGCTGAACCAATAAAAGCAAAAACGGAAACAAGTGGTGAGATACCTAATGCCAGCATGATTGGTAAAACAACTACCCCAATAGCAATGTATGGTCCGACACCAGTTAACGAAGTGAACAATACCGCTGTAACCAAGCACAGCAAGTTGACGGTCACTCGTGGATGATCGCCGCCTAATTCCACGGTCTTACGAATCAAAGTTGAAGCAATCCCTGTTTCAATCAAAACGGTACCAAAGAATGCCCCGAACAACACATTGACTAAAACATTTCGTCCGTAGGCTTCGGGGCCCGCTTGGAAGACATCCGTCAGCACTTCAACCGCGGTTAATCCCTCCATAGCACTATTGGGCTCAATCATATTTCCGGCAAAACTAATAGCGATCCAAATCGCACTCATTAAGAAAAAGCCAACGGTCATGTTATAGCCCTTGATACAATAAAAAGCCATAAATAAAATCGACAAAATGACCAATCCGCCTAATACCTGTGTAATCATTTCTTTTCCTCCTCGTTTTTACATTTCTTTTTCTTACATCCCTAACAAATCAAAGTTTTCAAAGGAGATCACCACTTGATAATCTACTTTTGGATTTGGGTATTTGATAAAGACTTGCCCCATGGTTTGACTATAGTACCAGCCTTCCTTCGCAGCCTCGAATTGCTTTCGATGCTGAAAATGAGGAACAAGCTGATCATCAATCGTTACCCAAAAAGGCGCTTTTTCATGGTTGATGATTTTTAAAAGAATCTTTTCGATCTGTGTTGGATAGTCACCCGTTCGTTTCACTGTCACTTTGACCTGTTCTCCAGGTTCCACATGGATCTCTTCTTTGACGTAGGCGCCTGTCTTGTAAGCCAATGATTTCCCGTCATCTTCATAATGGGTGAAGTGACAAGCTTGATCTGGTGCCACTAAAATCTCTAGATCAGTGACCGCCTCAGAATGAAGATTTCTCACTTCATTCGCTGCAAAAAGGGTGATAGATCCACCAATCACGAACAATGGGACACTATCGATCGTCACAGGAATGGCTAGTGTTTGGCCCCCTTGGTACTTCTGTCGTGAATAAAAGTCATAATACACTGCCCCTTCTGGCAAATAGACCTCACGGACTTTTTGGCCTTTTTCCACGACATTCGCTACGAGTAATGATTCTCCGACAATAAAATCAATGCCATTGTCATAACAGTTCGCATCCTCTAGAAATTTCATAAAGGTCGGTTGAATAATTGGCAAACCAGTCTCAGCCGCCCGCACCATCAAGGAATAATAATACGGAATCATTTTGTATCGAAATTGGATCGCCTCTGCAATCCGTTGCTTACTTGCAGAAAACATCCAGGGTTCAGTCACCGTATTATCAGTATTAGTTGAGTGAATCGAGAAGCGGGGCTGGAAAATCCCATTTTGGACCCAGCGGACAAACAGCTCTTCTTCAGGAGCATCCCCATAAAAGCCACCGATATCACAGCCATAATTGGTCACCCCAGAAAGCGCCATTCCTAAAACTGTCGCGATGTTGTATTTTAGCGACTCCCAACTCGTTCGGTTATCCCCAGACCACGATTGGGCAAAACGCTGAATTCCCGCATGGCCTGCCCGACAAACCACAAAAGGTCGGGTGTTCGGGTGCTCTTCTATGATGGCTTCGGTTGTGATTTGGCACATAAGATTTGCCATGATTGGACGCAGCTGACCAATGGTACCGGTTTTCCCATCATAAAAACAACGAGCATCTTGATCGACAATACTTTCATATTCACAATTATCATTCCAAACACTGGTTACACCGTAAGATAAGACATGTTCCTTTAAATACTTTTTCCAAATCCTCCGTGTATGGGGATTGGTAAAATCAGCGAAAACTCCTTTTCCTCCCCACCAAGTACCTAAAGCATTTTTACCTTTGTCCATGCTGTCTTTCACAAAAATTTGTTCTTCTTGAAGCGCCTGAAAGAATGGGTGCGTTAAGAGAATCCCGGGTTTGACATTAGGCGAGGTCGTGACACCCCGTTTCTCCATCTCAGCGAAGAATCCTTTAGGGTCTTTAAATCGTTCCTTGTTCCACGTAAAAAAGTAGCGCTGCCCCTCATGATTGCAATAGCCTGAAGATAACTGGAAGCCATCGATCGGTACCGATTCTTCTTTAGCGGTATCGATGAAATCAATGATCGCTTGATCGCAATCTTTAGCTAGTTCAGAATAATACATGGAAGAACCTAGGTAGCCCAATGCATATTTAGGTAGCATCGCCGACCGTCCAGTCAACGAGGTATAGCGCTGAACCACTTCTTTAATCGTTGGTCCTGCAATAAAAAATAAGTCAATGTCTCCACCGTCTACTCGAAAACGACTGTGCTTCTTCCAATAATTACTATGTGAACGCCCCATATCAAAATCACATTCATACGTGGTGTGATAAAAGTAACCACTGGCAACTTTTGTTCGCTTATTGCTTTTTACATAGAAGGGAATGTGTTTATAAAGAGAATCGGCATTTTTAGGGTCATAGCCCATCGTATCGCGAGGACTCATAACCATAAAAGTATGACTTTTCTCTATGGCACCTGTTTTTTCCCCAAATCCGTAGAAGCAATCTCCCTCTACTATTTCACTGGTGTGGATTTTGCGCTTATTCGCATCTTCCATCAATGCAAGATCGACGATATCTTTGTGCAAAACCAAGTCCTCTTGGTCGTAAATCACCAATTGATAGGGATCCTTGTAGAGAAACACTTTCAATTTCTTGCCGATCAACCCAATCTTGTCTTCCTCTTCAAGGACCTGAAATTCTTGTAAATTGACTCGCTGACGCTCTGCTCCAATCAACTGATCGAAGCGATCTTCCCAGCCAGTCAACACTAGACTGTAAGACGCCTCATCAAATTCCTCATCAAAGCTGGCACCAATCCGAATAATTTCGTCAGTCAAGAACATGATCTTCACTAAACAGCCATTTGTTCGAATCAAAAAACAGTGATTTTCTTCTTGACTATCGATGACACTTGTTGCAATCTTCATATATACCTCCTTAAACGATTGTCACAAAAACGGACTTAGAAATCGCTTTCACTTACACTAAAAAAAATAATTGCTTTCTATCTATGAAGAGCAATTTTCTATGACCGTTTGCTTATTGATAATAGTAACTTCTCATATATTAATATACAACGGACAGATTTCGAGAATTGTCCTCCTCACTTCTGCAACCTGAGTCTGATCCTTTGGGTTGCCTTTTCGATAGCGAAGTGATTTATAATACGTTTAGTCTATTCAGCAAAAAGGAGTGTTCAAATGGTTTTCTTCTATCAATTCATGCTAGGATTGTTTGCCAGCATATTCGTTGCAGCGTCAGCATTCGTCTTTCAGTGGCTGACTATTTCTGGCGCACTGGCTGCGATTCTTTGCGGCACACTGGTTATTGGCTTTGGTCCGTGGTACAGCATCTTTTTGATTGGCTTTTTCTTTGCCAGCTCTGGCATCATTGGTCTTTTAAAGAAAATGCGCCGTCAGCCAGAGTTAGCTGTGCTTGCCAAAGGTGCTCGCCGTGATGCAAAACAAGTCTTTGCAAACATCGCACCAAGCATCTTTGCTCTACTGCTTGCCTTTTGGACGAAAGAACCGCTATTCCTTTGGGGATTTGTGGCGGGAATCGCTAGCTGTACGGCTGACACTTGGGGCTCAGAAATCGGCGTGCTGAGTCCAAGTCCACCGCGTCACTTACTAACGGGAAAAAAATTACCACCGGGACTTTCCGGCGGTGTTAGTTGGTTGGGAACTGCCGCTTCCCTAGCAGGGAGTCTCGCCATCACTGGTTTATTCGCAGCAGCCTTATGGTTGAACGGCAAGCCGTTCTCCCTTGATCTCTGGTTGACTTTGACTGCTTTAGGCTTTTGCGGTAGTCTTTTGGACAGCTTACTGGGCGCAGCGATTCAGGTGCGCTATCAATGCCCAGTCTGTCACCAATACACCGAAAAAAAAGTCCACCACGACGTTGCGACCAAGCAAGTCGGCGGTCTTTCCTTTGTAACGAATGAAGGGGTCAATTTGCTGACTTCAATAGTGATCGTTATTTTGACTGTGTGTTTCTTTTACTTAAAAAATGTCTAACGCATCATAAAAAAAGCAGCAAGGCATCTCACTAATGTGATGTGTCTTGCTGCTTTTTGATTCAATACCCGTTAAGCAATATCCACCAAGCGGATCTTCGTGACATTTTTGTAGACAGACAATTCTTCGATCACTTCAGAAAAGCCTAGTCCTCGCGGGAGATCAATCGTATAAATGTTGGTATAAATGCGATAGTCTTCCATGAATTTGACATCAAAATTGACATCTTCGATCACGATATTTTTCTCTTGGAAGTACTCCGTCAAAAACTCTTTGGTCTCGGTGCGATGAATGTACTGGATCTCCAATTTCTTTGCTGTTGGTACGCGAACGATCCGCTTAACGATCGTCAATGCAAAGAAGATCCCGATAAAACTGCTTAATGCGATGGTGTAAAAGCCCATCCCGATGGCAATTCCTAAACCGGCGATCGCCCATAAGGAAGCAGCCGTCGTCAACCCCGTCACGGAGCGCTTCGTCACAATGATCGTTCCGGCGCCTAGAAAACCGACCCCGCTGACGACTTGTGCAATCAATCGTGCTTCGTCCGAACGAATCACGCCTGCTAAATCTGGATGATCCAGCGCATCTCGCATGGCACCTGTGGCGATCTCCACTTGGATCAAAGCAATGACACAAGCCCCCATGCAAACCAAGATATGGGTTCTAAGACCAGCTGGTCGGCTTTTGTACTGCCGCTCGTACCCAATCGTGCCACCCATGACCATCGCCAACAGCAACCTCAGTGCTACTTCAGGAATGGATAAATGCATATCAACCATTTGCATCACTCTTTTCTTCGTATTCTCTCTTTTAACTATAGCATCTCTGATGGAAAAAAGGAAAAAACATCGCTAGAGCGGCCAAATAAAAAAAGCCTCCTCAGAAATAAGCAAGATAGATCCGAACCATCGCTCGCAGCTGCGCTGGCATTACTGCACAAGCGCAGAGGGAAGCTGCAAGGATGGCGCGTTTTCCTTCTGACTTATTTCTGAAAAGGGCTGATTTTGTTTTACAGGTTGCTGGCAGCAGCCTCGTCGATGATCACGATCACGTCATCATGCTTTTGTAAAACTGAAGCTGGTAATTCGTTGGTTACGGGTCCTTCGATCATTTTTTGGATCGCATCCGCTTTGACTTCGCCAAATGCCATCAAAATGATCTTTTTGCTTTGCATGATTGAACCGATCCCCATGGAAATTGCCGTCGTTGGGACGTCTTCGACTTTATCAAAGTAGCGTTTGTTGGCATTGATGGTCGATTCAGTCAAATCAACGACTGAGGTCGTTCCTTCAAAGGATGCACCAGGTTCGTTGAAGCCGATATGTCCGTTTTGACCAATACCCAAGATTTGGATATCAACTGGGTGATCCGCAATCACGCCATCGTAGCGTTGACATTCCGCTTCTAAATCTTCCGCTTTGCCGTTTGGTACGAAGGTTTCTTTGAATGGTTTTTTGTTGAATAAATGTGCATTCATGAAGTAACGATAGCTTTGTTCGTCTTCGCCGCCTAATCCAACATATTCATCTAAGTTGACTGAAGTCATTTCTGAAAAATCAACTTCACTGGCAGTCATTTCTGCATAAAGGGTTTCTGGCGTGCTTCCTGTTGCTAAACCTAGCACTTTGGCACCATTTGCCATACCTTCTTGTATCAATTCAAAAGCTTTCTTTCCGCCTTGAGCAGCATCTTTAACGCGAATAATTTCCATGATCAGCGCTCCGTTTCTATTTGGTATAGTCCAATAATACCACAGGTTGTGTTGAATTACAATAATTAGTCTAGACCAGATGACGATTTTTTCTCGGCAATCAAAAAAAGACGAGCTCTAAAATGCGCTCGTCTCTACTCGTATTCTACTTGTTTACCAATTCGTATAAACATCAATACCGCTATGACCGACACCTGTGTCATAGACTTTGTAGGCACCTAAGGATGATTGACCGGTCGAACCTTTCGGTTGATTGTCACTGGCAACAACGATGTACCCATCGGCATCACGGATGGTTCCGTCAGAGGCTACATGGCGTCCAGGGATGTTCAATCCGCCTCCTGGCAAAACTTTTTGTGAGTAGTACGATTCTCTCACACCATTGAAGTAGTTGATCCCATCCACTGGATTCAGGACTCCAGAACCAGCACCAGGAATGCTTGAAAGGGTTTGATTCACGTTAGCAGTCGCTGTAGATTCACTTTTTTCTGTGCTTTCTTTCGTACTTGTTTCTTTGTTTTCTACTGATTGGCCATCGTTAGAAACCAACAATGTTTCGCCATCAAAAATCATATTTGGATTTTCGATCGAATCATTCAAAGCTAAAAGGTCTTCGATCGTTGTTTGATAAGTAGCAGCGATCCCAGATAGGGTGTCTCCTGGTTCGACAACATGGGTTTGTTCTGCTGCTGAAACAACTGTTCCTCCAACGAATAAACCAAATCCTGCAACAACTGTAAATGCAAATTTTTTCAAATGAAAAAACCTCTCTTTTGATTATTTGTCCCGCTATCGGGCACAAGTAAGAGAATAACATTACAATATTGCAGGAAGGTTTCAGAAATGTTTTTCATTATCACAATTGTTAAACAGAAAATTACAAGCTTTTTGTTGATAAACAGTAAACTTACAATATTGTTATCCATTTCGATGAATGATTTTGGCTCCATCATGCTATAGTAAACCCAGTAATTGAAAGGATCGATGCACATGAAAAAACTACTTTTGACGCTTGGCGTTTTGATTTTAGCAGTAGGTGGCTATTTTGGCTGCACTTACTATACAACAACTTATCAAGGGATAACGGCCTATGCCATCACGCCCAACAAAGTCCCAGAAAAGACCCAAACGTACAGCGATTCCGGTGAAAAAATCGATGGCTCCTTTACGTATAAGTACACGTTTGAGTTTGTTAAGAAAAACGGTGAGAAAGAACTCATGACCTATGATCTTTCTGGTGAAAATGTGAAGCCATTCGCGCCAAATACCTTAGTCAAAGCAGAGATCAGTAAAACCCGTGTCATCTCGGGTCCCAATGAAGTCCCTCAATCAGAAGTCCCAGCAAAAATACTGTCTGAGCTGGAAACCTTTGACGAATAAGGACTTCTTACAAGAAACTTTCTACTTTTTAAGGTTCATTTTACTTTGACCGGCTATGCTAGCTTTATACCAAAATTATTTTTCTTCCTCTTACCAGTCCTCGCCCGACTGGTATTTTTTATTTTTTCTCAATGATCAGGCAAAATTTACGCGCCTTATAGACAGAACCGCTCTAGCTTCGCAATGTTTTTCTGTTCAAATTTTGATCAACCAGTTATTGACTATCGGAAATAAATAAACCGAGAATTATTAGGATAAAAGCTGAGTTCATCATAAAAAAACCGCTAGATTGTTTATCTCTAGCGGTTTTCTTGCGATTTTAGTATAGCTCCAAGTATTGTTCTCTTTCCCACTCGGAGACTGTTTGGCGGAAGGCTGCCCATTCTAATCGTTTTGCTTCGACAAAGTTGGCATAGATGTGTTTGCCTAAAGCATCGATCATCACTTGATCTTTGCGCAATGCTTTGATGGCATTGTGGATCGTTGATGGCAGATCTTCGATTTGTGCTTCTGCACGTTCTGTTTCGTTCATGATGTAGATGTTGCGGTCGACTGCTGGTGGTGGTGTCAACTCACGTCTAACGCCATCAAGTCCTGCTTGCAGTAAAACAGCCATTGCTAAGTATGGGTTGGCTGATGGGTCAACCGAACGCAATTCCAAACGCGTTGACAAGCCTCTTGATTCTGGTACCCGAATCAATGGTGAACGGTTGCGTCCTGACCATGCCACGTATACAGGCGCTTCGTAACCTGGCACTAAGCGTTTGTAGGAGTTGACGGTTGGGTTGCAGACAGCTGTGTAAGCACGGGCGTGTTCGATCAAACCGCCTAAGAAGTGATACGCTGTTTGGCTTAATTGCATTGGCCCTTCTTCATCAAAGAAGACATTTTCATCGCCTTTGAACAAGGACATGTTGCAGTGCATGCCTGAACCGTTGATGCCGAATAATGGTTTTGGCATGAAGGTTGCATGCAAGCCGTGTTTACGAGCAATAGTTTTCACGACAAGTTTGAAGGTTTGGATGTTGTCACATGCTTCCACTGCATCCGCATATTTAAAATCGATCTCGTGTTGCCCTGGTGCTACCTCATGGTGAGACGCTTCAACTTCAAAGCCAAGGCTTTCTAATTCTAATACGATATCGCGACGGCAGTTTTCCCCTAGATCGGTTGGGGCAAAATCGAAGTAGCCGCCTTTGTCGTTTAATTCCGTTGTGATTTCGCCTGCTTCATCTAATTTGAATAGGAAAAATTCTGGTTCTGGTCCAAGATTGAAAGAAGTAAAGCCAAGGGATTGCATGTCCGCTAATGCCCGTTTTAAGTTACCGCGAGGGTCGCCTGCAAATGGGGTGCCATCTGGATTGTAGATATCACAGATCAAACGAGCCACTTTGCCATGTTCACTTTCCCAAGGGAAGATCATCCATGTCGACAAATCAGGATACAGATACATGTCACTTTCTTCAATACGGACAAATCCTTCAATAGAAGAACCGTCAAACATCATTTTGTTTTCCAGTACTTTATCTAATTGACTTACAGGTACTTCAACGTTCTTGTTTGTTCCTAAAATATCAGTAAACATCAAGCGTAAAAAGCGCACGTTCTCATCCTTTACGATTTGTTTGATGTCTTCGGCAGTTCTTTCAAATTTTGGCATAGTATCCCTTCCTTTTTCCCAATTCTTTTTTTATATCACAGCAATGATCTACAAATGTTCTACATTCGTGGACCTTTTTGCTGGTATGGCTGTTGTTGATTCAATCCACCTTGAGCCAAGAGTTCATCATAAAAAATTCGACGAACATCTTCATCGGTCAGCGGCGGTTTGTTCTTCGCTTCTTTTTCTTTGGCAACTTTCATTTCATAAACTCGTTTGATCCCAGCCATGTTCAGTCCATCGGAAAGATAGTCTTTGATCTCTAGCAAGGTATCAATATCATTCAGCGAATACATGCGTCGATTGCCATCGCTGCGTTCCGGGTGGATCAATTCTTGTTCTTCGTAATAACGAATTTGACGGGCGGTGAGATCGGTCAATTTCATGACTGTTCCGATAGGAAAGACTGACATTGAGCGCCGCAATTCTTTTTCCCGCATAACTTGGCTCCCCTCCGTTTCAATGATGCTGCGTAACTTTATGGAAACTATACCAATTCTTTTTTTGCGTGTCAACCCCTCATGTTAGAAAATGTGACATGAATGCAAATTTTTTTGATTTTTTCATTAGGTCCTTGATTTGATCGTATGTTCAAGCAGTTGTTTTTATGGAAGAAATGGTGCTTTAGCCAAAAATGTTCGGTTTTTGCGTTCAAAGCAAGCCAAACCACTTATACTTCATAATTTTGTCACGACAAAAAAACGGTGCATCGGTTGCACCGTTTCTGCTTATTCCTGTTCTTGCGCCATTCTGCGTAGTGGATAGGTATCCTCAAGCGCAAATCCTTTGATATGATAGGTCTGTGTTGCTTCATCGAAGGCATTGCTCAAAACTAGTGACTCCCGTTTTAAACGATTCAGCGCATTGCCTTCATCGGCTTGCAGAACCAGATGATAAGGCTGCATGATCTGCATCAACTCCATTTTGATCGCCTGAGTCAAGCGTTCTTTGCCTTTGGTACTCTTTGCCGAAATCAAGACGTTGGGAAAGAGCGTTGGGACAAACTGATCGGCGTCGATGCGATCCGCCTTATTATAGACCGTCAACATCGGTAATTGGGTCAAAGAAAGTTCTTCCATTAACTTCAAGACGGTCTCCTCTTGCTGAACCCGTTCTTCGGAACTGGCATCGACGACATGCAGCAAGAAGTCCATGTTTTGACTTTCTTCCAGTGTGGAATGAAACGCATCGATCAATTGGGTCGGCAATTCTTGGATAAAGCCAACCGTATCGGTAATGGTGACTTCAAATCCTTCCGGCATCCGCCAGCGTTTCGTCAAAGGATCGAGTGTTGCGAACAGCTGGTCTTGTTCATAGGTATCCGCACTGGTTAAAATATTTAAAATAGTTGATTTTCCGGCATTGGTATAACCAATCAAGCCCATTTGAAAGACTTGGCTGTCTTTGCGCTTTTGGCGTGTCCGGTCTCGATGGGCGGCCACTTCCTTCAATTCCCGTTTGATGATGGTGATGCGGTTGCGGATGTGTCGACGATCGGTCTCCAGCTTGGTTTCCCCTGGCCCTCTCGTTCCGATTCCGCCCCCCAGCCGAGACATGTTCTTTCCTTGCCCTATCAAACGTGGAAGCAAATAATCCAGCTGCGCCAATTCTACTTGCAGCTTTCCTTCTTTGGAACGGGCACGCATCGCAAAAATATCGAGGATCAGCTGGACGCGATCAATCACTGGCACTTCTAGCGCATCACCGATCAACTGGCTTTGCCTTGGTGTCAGTTCATGATTGAAGATCACTAGATCTGCTTCATGTGCTTCTGCCAACTGCTGCAATTCCACAACTTTCCCCTTGCCAATCACGGTTTGTCGATCGACTTGCTGCCGTTTTTGCACCAGTGAAAAAACAACTTCGCCATTGGCGGTTTTTGTTAAGCTTTTCAATTCTTTCATTGACGAATCAAAATGAAGATAGTTTTTCTCCGTTTCTACTCCGACAAGAATCACACGTTCTTGGCTCATCTTTTCTCCTCCAACCATTGGTTGATTTCTGTTTCAAGGGTACGTTGTTCTTCAGGTTGTCTCACTAAATCAATCCATCGGGGCTGTGCTCGGTTATTGAACCACGTCAGCTGCCGCTTGGCGTAGCGGCGTGAGTTTTGCTTGATTTGCTCAATGGTTTCATCCAATGTGGCCTGCCCGTGAAAATAGGGCAAAAATTCCTTGTAGCCGATCCCTTTTGCGGCTTGCGTTTCTGGATACTGCAAAACAGCTTTTGCTTCTTCGATCAAGCCTTGATCCATCATTAAGTCCACTCGCTGATTGATTCGCTGGTATAACAATTCTCGCTCAGTGGTTAAACCGATCATGAAGAAATCGTACAAAACTTGCGGTGTTTCTTTTGGTGCAGCAATACTTTCGCCAGTCATTTCAAAAACCTCCAACGCACGAATCACTTTCCGCTCATTGTTGTAGTGGATCTTCGCTGCTGTCAAGGGATCGACCGCCTGCAGCTTTTGCCATAGAGCTTCTTTGCCGATGGCTGCTGCTTCTTGTTCATAGCGCTGACGAATCGTTGGGTCGCCTTCTTCTGCCCCTAAACGAAAGTCATACAAAAGCGCTTGGATGTATAGCCCTGTCCCCCCCACAACGATCGGCAGCTTTCCTTGCTGCTGGATCGTCTCAATGGCTTCACGCCCCATTTGCTGGAAATCAGCGGCAGAATACGTTTCCGTCATTGCACGAATATCGATCAAATGATGAGGAATCCCTGCCATTTCTTCCTTCGTCACTTTGGCGGTACCGATATCTAATTGTCGATAAATTTGCATGGAATCCCCGCTGATGATCTCCCCATGGTATTTTTGAGCTAATTGGATACTCAAGGCGGTTTTACCGACTGCGGTCGGTCCCACGATCACTAAGACTTTTTTCATCCTTTTGTTTCCTCGCGGACCTGCTGCACAATTGCCCGAGCGTTTTCTGGAAAATCGGTGATGATCCCGGTCAACCCCAAAGCCAAGCAGGTGCGAATCGCCGCTTCTTCATTGACAGTCCACGGACGGATTGCAATCGGAAAATCAGTCAAGACCGTTGCTGTCTCTTGGACCCAGCGATAGGCCGGATGAATTCCTTCGATATACGGTCGGCTGAGCGCCAACGGTGGTTTGTCTTCCCCGCGTCCCATAATAAAATCAAGGATCGCATCCGGTTCGATCGCATGCATCCGATCCAAAGTCTCGATATTAAAGGAACAATACCAATGAGTAAAAGGCCATTCTTGGCTATTCAATAAATCGGATACTTTGGCTTCGATTCCTTCATACTCATAATGATCGGTTTTTAATTCGATCGTCAAAATGCCACGATAATTCTTCGCTGCAAGCAAATCCAACACTTCTTTTAGCGTGGGGACTTTGGCGGCTTGGAATTCCTCAGAAAACCAGCTGCCGGCATTGAGTTCTTTTAGTTCAGCAACCGTCAGGTCACAGATCCGACCTTTGCCGTTGGTCGTTCGATCAACCGTTTCATCATGCATGACGATCAAGCCGCCATCTTTTGATAGATGTACATCTAACTCAATGATATCAGCTTTGACCCGCACCGCTTCCGCGAATGCCGGTAGCGTGTTTTCAGGTCGGTTGCCGCTACTCCCGCGGTGGGCAACGATTTGTACCATCATTCTTTCACTCCATTCTCACTCTTTATTTTACCATGGAATCTGCTAGAACCAAAAAGCCTCTGTTTGTTTTGATCCTTTTAAGGGGACAGCGCTTTGTTTCGGTCAAAGAAAAACACTCTTACTATGATCGCAGTAAGAGTGTGTGTGATCAGTTGAAAAAGTGCAATCGTCGATACTATGGTTTGGTTACCTTAACCAAGGCGACCGACTGACCAGAAGAATCAAATCGTTTTTGAAAAATAGGTCAACGGTTCGCTCGTCATGTTTTTCATTTGGTTTTTACGCTCATTGACCATTTCAACCAATTGATCAAGGAAATTTTCCATAATGATCCGACCGCCTTTATACGTATACCCACCGATCTTAACGGTTTCCTCTGGCGACAAAATCACCCGACGTGTCCCGATTTTTTTGAAAAATTCTTCCAAGAAAAAATTCGGTAGATAAAAACTGTTTTGCGCCGCAAAAGATTGTAGATAGGCAAAATCATCGATGGTGATATAACAGTCGTCAAAGGCATCAAAGCTGACATACTCATCCATCAGCATGACCCGTTTTTGTAGAATCTCACTGATTTTTTGATTCAATAAAACCAGCGTTTCGATTTCTTTGACTTTATGCTCCAACAAACGGCGTTGTTTTTCTTTTTGTTCCTCATACCGTATGCGTAAATTAAAAATGATGGTTACTAACAATGCGCCCACTAAGACGCCAATCAAACCTGCTATTGCTACTGCCATTCTTCGATCCTTCCTCATTCCTTTTTTAATATTGTATCATATTTGAAAGTTTCGCAAAAAAGATAACGAACTTTTTATTTGACCTTTCTTGACCTAATCGGTATACTATCTCTTAGATATTGCGAAAACTTTATGCTAAACTATATCTATAACGATTTTTAGGAGGACTATCACTATGAATTTAATTCCTACTGTCATTGAACAATCATCTCGCGGTGAAAGAGCGTATGACATCTATTCTCGTCTATTAAAAGACCGGATCATTATGTTGAGTGGTCAAGTAACCGATGACTTAGCAAACTCGATCATTGCTCAGCTTTTATTCTTAGACGCGCAAGATTCTGAAAAAGACATCTACTTGTACATCAATTCGCCTGGCGGAAGCGTTACTGCTGGTCTAGCGATCTTTGATACCATGAACTTTATCAAAGCCGATGTCCAAACCATCGTTATGGGGATGGCTGCTTCTATGGGTTCATTCTTATTGACCGCTGGTGAAAAAGGCAAACGTTTTGCGTTACCAAATGCCGAAATCATGATTCACCAACCATTAGGTGGCGCACAAGGTCAAGCAACTGAGATTGAAATTGCTGCCCGCCACATTTTGGCAACCCGCGAACGTCTGAACAAAATCTTATCAGAACGTACTGGTCAACCAATCGAAGTGATTGAACGCGATACCGATCGCGACAACTTCATGACCGCACAAGAAGCCAAAGACTACGGCTTGATCGACGAGATCATGGAATCAAACAAATTGAAATAAGCTTGCATAAAAAGGTGTACGAATTGCTTCGTACACCTTTTTGCGTCTTTTGGTTCATCGTCAGACTTCGCCATATTGACCTTGTTGGTAAGCATGCCCATTTTCCACGTAATGCGTGATGTTTGCCTGATTTTTGGCGATCTCTTCTTCTGTCAACGGGCGGATCACTCGTGCCGGACGACCAAACGCCAACACATTAGGAGGAATGACGGTTCCTTCCGTCACTAACGAACCGGCACCTAACAAACTATTTTCGCCGATCACGGCATGATTCAAAACGATCGAGCTCATGCCGACCAGAGCCCCTTTTTTGATGGTACAGCCATGGAGCATACACTGATGCCCAACAGTCACATCGTCTTCAACGATCGTCGGGGCATCGTGATCAACGTGGATGATCGTTCCATCTTGAATATTGGTACGCGCGCCGATTTCGATTCGATTGGCATCGCCTCGAATCACTGCTTGAAACCAGACCGTACTATCTTTTCCTAGAGTCACGTTTCCTACGATCGTCGCATTTTTTGCCACAAAACAAGGTGTCGCTTGCGGCGAGGCGGGCGAAACTGTTTTTTGGGTTTCATTCCCTGATTGTTCTTTGTCCATCAACTTCTCCTTCCAATCCATAAACGGATCTGCGCTTTCTTTTTTCACTATAGCACCACCCTTGCTACAATGCAAAAAGAGCGCCAGTCAGACTGGACGCTCTTTTCGGCTTACTCGGCTTCTTCTGAAAATTGACTTTGATACAGTTGGCTATAAAAGCCGCCAGCTGCCAACAAGGTCTCGTGATTGCCTTTTTCAATGATCGACCCTTGATCCATCACTAAGATCAGATCCGCTTCACGAATCGTTGACAAACGATGGGCGATCACAAAGCTGGTACGACCTTCCATCACTTTATCCATTGCTTTTTGAATCAGCGCTTCTAAGCGGGTATCTACCGAACTGGTGGCTTCATCGAGAATCAAAATCTTCGGATCAGAGATGACTGCCCGGGCGATGGTCAACAATTGTTTTTGTCCCAAAGAGACATTGTCGCCTTCAGAATTGATGATCATCTCGTAGCCATCTGGCATCGTACGAATGAAGTGATCCACATTGGCGGTTTTCGCTGCATCAACGACTTCATAATCGGTGGCATCTAATTTCCCAAAGCGAATGTTATCGCCGATCGTGCCTTCATACAACCACGCATCTTGTAAAACCATCCCAAACAGTGAGCGGACATCGTGACGTTCCATCTTCTTCGTGTCGATGCCGTCGATCTTGATGGCCCCTTCATTGACATCATAAAAACGCATCAACAAATTGATCAAGGTCGTTTTCCCAGCACCTGTTGGTCCAACGATCGCCACAGTTTGTCCAGCTTTGACTTCAAAGTTCAAGTCTTTGATCAATGGTTTTTTCGGATCATAAGCAAAGCCGACATGTTCAAAGGTCACGTCGCCTCTGATTTGTTCCGGTAATTGGATATCGGTTCGATTGACTGGCTCTTCTTCCTCATCTAAGATTTCAAAGACCCGTTTTGCTGCTGCTGAGGCACTTTGTAAGACGGAAGACAACTGGGTAATGTTCCCCATTGGCTGACTGACTTGCCAAATGTATTGAATGAACGCTTGCAGCTGACCAACAACGATCACGCCGCTGATCACGTAAAAACTACCCATGACTGCCATTGCGATATAGGTAAAGTAAGCGGTCATTTGCACCAGTGGCATCATCAATCCTGACACAAAGGCAGAACGAAAGCCGTAATAGCGCAACTGGTGGTTAACGTTTTTAAACCCTTCAAGTGTTTGCTTTTCCCGTCCATACACTTTCAACACACTGAATCCAGTCATGTTTTCTTGTACGTAGCCGTTCAGATCTCCTAACGCATTTTGCATGCCTTGGAAGTCCTTTTGCGACTTTTTGACGATTGTGCGAGAAATTAATAAGGAGGCTGGGATCATGATCAATGAAACCAATGCCATGTAAGTATTGATATAAAACATCATAGAAACCGCCATAATGATTCCTAAGAAGGCATTGACGATCCCGATCAAGGCTTGCTGCATCGCACCGCTGACGGCATCCACGTCATTGGTCACCCTTGACAGGATATTCCCTTGCTGGTTGCGGTCGAAGTAAGAAACGGGCAGACGATTGATTTTTTCTTCAATGTCTTGCCGCAAATCTCGCATCGCAGATTGGACAACGTTGGTGATCAGCAGCCCTGACATCAATTGTGAGAAACAGTAACCGACACCAACGACTGCGATCCAGATCAAGCAAAGGATCACGTAATCAAAATTAACGCCTTCGCCTGCAGCGATGTTGCGGCTGATCTCTGTCGTCGGCAATCCAGAAACATACGGCATTGCCGCATTGAAGCCGACGGTTGCAACTGTAAACAGCAAGACTAGGATAAATTGTACTTTGTATGGTTTGATGTAAGCACCTAACCGTTTTAAAGAAGAGATTGCTTTCATTGTGCCAACTCCTCCTCTGATAATTGTGACGCCGCAATGTCGTAGTATACTGGACAAGTTTGCAGCAGTTCTTTGTGGGTACCGATCCCAACCACATCGCCTTCATTCAAGACGACGATCTTATCGGCATTCATGATCGTTCCTACTCGTTGAGCAACGATCAAAACGGTCGATTCCGTGGTTTCTTTTTTCAAGCGTGCCCGCAATTTTGCATCCGTTTGGTAATCCAATGCAGAAAAACTATCATCAAAAATATAGATCTCTGGTTGGCGAATCACCGCACGGGCAATCGCTAAACGTTGTTTTTGTCCGCCAGAGAAGTTGCTTCCGCCTTCTGCCAAATGAGCATCAAAGCCATCTGGTGTGCGAGAAATGAAATCGGCCGCTTGCGCAATCTCGGCTGCTCGTTCCAGCTCTGCTTGCGTGGCATCTTCTTTCCCATAGCGCAGGTTTTCTGCGATCGTCCCTGTAAATAGCAACGCTTTTTGAGGGATAAACCCGATCTTGTTGCGCAAAGTCGTTAAACTGTAATCCCGAACGTCAACGCCATCCACCAAGACTTGGCCTTCACTGACGTCGTAAAAACGCGGAATCAATTGGATCAAGGTCGATTTCCCGCTCCCGGTACTACCGATAAACGCCACAGTTTCACCTGGTGAAGCGGTAAAGCTAACATTACGAATCACTGGACTTTGCGCATGTCCCGGATAAGCAAAGGTAACATTTTTAAATTCCAAGAAACCTTTTGTCTTAGTTTCTGTCACTGGCTGTTCTGGCTCTTTGATTTCAGAAGTCGCATCTAACGCTTCTTGGATTCGGCGAGCAGAAACGGCCGCTCGTGGATACATCGTAAAGACGGTCGCAAACAGCATGAAAGAAAACAGCGCATGGAAGATGTATTCGATAAACGCAATCAAGTCACCGACTTGCAGTTGCCCTTGATCGATTTGAATACTTCCCGTCCAAATAATCAAGATCATCACGATATTGAATAAGAAGAAAAAGCCCGGTTGTGCCGTTGCCATCAAGCGAAACAAGCTGCGAGAACTAGACGCATAGGCTTGGTTGACTTTGCCAAAGCGTTTTTCTTCAAATTTTTCATTGACGAAGGCACGGATCACTCGTAAACCAGAGAGATTTTCCCGCAAGATGCCATTGATTTTATCTAGATTGGCTTGTTGCTTGGTGGATAATGGTTCCGAGATTTTGGCAATGGCGATGACTGCCATTAGCAATATCGGCAATGCCCCCAAGACATATAACCCTAGTTGTGTACTTGTCCGCATGACCATGTACAAGCTGACCACAAACATCATGGGTGTCATCAAACCCGTCCGTAAGATGCTTTGCATAAACAGCATGATTTGATACGCATCATTGGTCACACGGGTGATCAATGATGAAACCCCGATTTTTTCATATTCAGTATGTGAATAGCCTTGGACTTTTTCAAAAAGATCGTCACGAATATCTGCCACAATGTTAGTGGTGATACGTGACGTGAAATAGCCTAACAAAATGTTCATCGTGATCCCCACAATGGTGATCGCGATCATCGCCGCACCCATTTTCCATATGTAGTCGCGATCACCAGCGGCGATCCCTTTGTCGATCATTCTTGCCAATAACGTCGGCAAACCTAATTCAATCAAAATAAAACCAAAAACACAGATGAAATTAAAAACCAGCAGTTTTTTGTTTCTCATCGTATAGTGCCACATTAATTTCAAAAAATCCCCTCCTTTTTTACTTCATTACTTCTACTATAGCATAGGAATATTCTTATTGTAATGCACTTTCAACGAAAAAAAGTAAACTTCGGAAATAGTCGTTTCATTTTCTTTCAGTAAGCCTTTTCAAAAATGACGTGTTTCTATACTTATTCGTTTTTCTGTGATAAACTAGGGATACTTGTAGTGGAACGACTTACAAACCCGGTGAATTTTTTATGACGACATTTGGAAAGCAAAGACGAGGCTTTCTCTTTTTTCTCACAACGATTGTCTGAAAAAAGCATGCAGCGGCTCTCGAAGCCTTCTTTTCAGGTCACTTTATTCGGACCTCGATTTTGTGATGCAGCGAATTCATCAACCAAATAGACTACTGCGAAAAGCAGATAAAGGAGAAAAGATATGATTTACAAAATTTATTACCAAGAAACAAAAGACCGCAACCCAAAGAGAGAACAAACCCACTCTTTGTACATTGAAGCAGACGATGCAGTGATCGCACGCCGTCTGGTTGAACAAAATACCCCATACAACATCGAGTTCGTTCAAGAACTAGATGAAAAACATTTAGCTTACGAAAAAGAAAACGCTGATTTCAAATTAGCGGAGTTTTAAGATGAAAGTTTCGCTGAAAAATAATGAGACTGGCGTATTCGGCGTCGGTGGACTTGGCGAAATCGGAAAAAACTGTTATGGGGTTCAATTCCAAGATGAGATCATCTTAATTGACGCGGGAATCAAATTCCCCGAAGATGAACTGCTTGGGATCGACTATGTCATTTCCGATTATAGCTACATCGTTCAAAATTTACCGAAAGTCAAAGGCTTGATCGTCACTCATGGTCACGAAGACCATATTGGCGGAATCCCTTACTTGTTGCGGGAAGCCAATATCCCGATCTATGCGGGACCCTTGGCACTTGCTTTGATCACCAACAAATTAGATGAGCATGGCTTATTGCGGGACGCGGAATTACACGAAATCAATGAAGATACGGTGATTCGTTTCCGTAAAACATCCATCAGCTTCTTCCGAACGACTCACAGTATCCCTGATGCTTTAGGTGTCGTTGTCAAAACGCCTTCTGGCAATATCGTCGCAACTGGCGATTTCAAGTTTGACTTTACGCCTGTGGGCGAACCAGCAAACTTGCACAAAATGGCAAAAATTGGTGAAGAAGGCGTCCTTTGCCTCCTTTCCGATAGTACCAATGCAGAAATTCCGACCTTTACCAAATCAGAAAAAACGATCGGCAGCTCGATCCAAAAGATTTTTGAAAAAATCGATGGTCGGATCATTTTCGCCAGCTTTGCCTCCAACATTTTCCGTCTCCAACAAGCTGCAGATGCGGCGGTTGCGACTGGACGTAAAATCGCCGTTTTTGGACGCAGTATGGAAAATGCGATCGTCAACGGACAGCGCCTTGGCTATATCAAGGTGCCAGATGGAACCTTTGTAGAATCTCATGAGATCAACCGTTTGCCTGCAAACGAAACCATGATCCTTTGTACGGGTTCTCAAGGAGAGCCAATGGCTGCTTTAAGTCGAATTGCCAACGGGACTCACCGTCAAATCCAAATTCACCCAGATGATACCGTGATTTTCTCAAGCTCACCGATCCCAGGAAATACCACGAGTGTCAACCAGCTGATCAACTTACTGTTGGAAGCTGGCGCAAACGTGATCCATGGCAAATTGAACAACATCCATACTTCTGGTCACGGTGGCCAAGAAGAACAAAAACTGATGTTGCGTCTAATGAAGCCAAAATTCTTTATGCCTGTCCACGGGGAATTTCGGATGCTGAACATCCACACCCAACTGGCACAAGATGTCGGTGTACCAAAAGAAAATTGTTTCATTATGGAAAATGGTGACATGTTGGCCTTAACAGCGGATACCGCTCGCTTGGCTGGTCATTTCAATGCCAATGATGTTTATGTCGACGGCAGCGGTATCGGTGATATCGGGAATGTCGTCTTACGAGATCGTCGTATTCTTTCAGAAGAAGGCCTCGTCTTAGCGGTAGCGACAGTCGATGTGGCGAAGAAAGAAGTTCTTGCTGGACCAGATATTCTTTCTCGTGGGTTTGTTTACATGCGGGAATCCGGCGAGATGATCAACGAAGCCCAACAAATTCTCTTCCGTGCGTTGCGAGAAGTCTTGAACCAACCAGACCCAACAGAGCACAAATTAAGAGAAGCGATGTCATCGGCTTTACAGCCATTCCTATTTGAAAAAACCGAGCGTCATCCAATGATCCTTTCAATGATCATGACACCGGATAATTTATAGTTTCACATGCAAGGGGAGTTCTCAGGTTACTGGGAACTCCCCTTTTTCCTTTCCGTTGCAAAAAGAAAAAAAAGACCATCGAATCGATGGTCTTTTGGGTTTTTGATTTCAAAGTGCTCTTACTGGCAGTTTGTTTGAAAGCTTACGCTTTGTTTACGTTAACTGCTTGAGGTCCACGATCAGAATCTTCCACGTCGAAAGTTACTGCTTGACCTTCTTCTAAAGTTTTGAATCCTTCACCTTGGATCGCTGAAAAGTGTACAAATACGTCTGTACCGTCTTCGCGAGAGATAAAACCAAACCCTTTTTCAGCATTGAACCATTTTACTGTACCTTGTTCCATTATAAAAAAACCTCCTCGTGCATAAGCACTTAATTATGTGTAACATTGCCTTTGTGCGATAGAGGCCTAACGTGCGTTTCAACATCTATTCAGCAAACAAAATTACAATAATATTTTACACTTGCCCGTATTTTTTTGCAAGACAGACGATTAGACAATTCACCTTTATTTTTAATAATGTTCGCAAATTAGCCGTTGTGTCAGCAATTTTCTTGTTGCCAGAGGCCTTCTTCTCGCAAACTAACATAGGTATTGTCGCCAATAATTAAATGATCCAGTAGTTCGATCCCCATCAAGTCTCCGCACTTGATCAAGCGGCGTGTAAACAGCAGATCTGCCTCTGAGGCTTGGGGACTACCGCTGGGATGGTTGTGAACGACGATCACTCGTGCGGCACTGTAGCGTACCGCCCAATGAAAAATCTCCCGTGGGTGAGCGATCGACTGATTCAACGATCCGATGAAGATCGTCTTTTTTTGAATGATCTCATTTTTGGTATTCAAATAAATCCCTAGCAAGTGCTCCTGACGAAAGTCTTTTAATTCTTGGATCAGCTGATGAGCGATCGCCATACTGGAGTTGATCTTGCCGTACTTTGGTTGAACAGACCGCTGGATCCGCACACCTAATTCAATCATCGCTTTGATCTCGATGGCTTTGATTTGTCCGACGCCGCGAATTTCTTGTAATTCATCGATTGTCGCTTCTTTTAATTCATACAATTCTTCAAAACGATTCAAGACACTAGCCGCTAATTCCAAGACATTTAGGGGCCGTGAGCCAGTCCGCAACAAAATTGCCAACAGTTCTTGGTTCGAAAGGGCATCAACCCCATATTGCACTAAGCGCTCTCGTGGAAACGAGCTTTGGGGAATCTCTGTTTCATTGATCATAAAAAAACTCCTTTGCGTCGGTCTAATAAAAGATACGCAAAGGAGAGAGTATTTCATGAATAAGATGCGCAAAAAATCACAGTTAAATCGAAAAAGCCGTTTCTAGAAAATCTGGGACATCCTCTAGTGAAGGCAAGACTTTCAAGACTTTTTCTTCAATGATGGTCGTCGGCGCGATCAAATCGGGAATCATAATGACTGAGATCCCAGCCCCATGAGCAGCATGAATACCGTTAGCCGAATCCTCAAGGATCACCAATTCTTCTTTTGGTACCGCCAGTAATGCATGAGCTTTTTCAAAAATCTCAGGATCTGGTTTTGCCCGTGTGACATCATCAAAGCAGACGATCTTAGGAAATTCCGCCGTTAAGTCTGCTGCTTCCAGCAAGGTGTCGATCACTTTGCGCTGGTTACTAGACGCCAACACTCGGGGAATCTTTTTCTCATCAAGATAATGCAATAACTCGTGGATCCCCGGCTTCAATTCAGCCTCGCCCCGTTGGAACATTTCCAACGTTTGCTGAAAAGCCGCTTGAATAAATTCTTCAATCATCTGATGACCAAAGGCTTCATCGAATCTCTCATGATAAGCTGCCCAGACTTCTTCATCCGAAACACCTACATAGGCTAGGTATAACTCTTTTGTATAGGGAATACCCATTTGATCAGCCACGATTTGAGTCGCTTGGTAATAAAGCAGCTCCGTGTCAAAAATCAAGCCGTCCATATCGAAAATCACACCACGTAACTTAGCCATTTCTTCCTCCTATTGCCAACAACAATTCACGAACTTCTGAAACAAAATACAAGGATCCTGTCACCAGCAGCAAATCTTCATTGGTCATTTTTTCTAATAATTCTGCCAAGCCAAACTGCCATAAAGAAACGGTTGAGATTCGTTTTTCATCGAGTTCCTGATAGCCGTCTGCCAAATGCAGTGCTTTGGGAAAATCGAAGGTCGTTAAATAAATCTCGGCTTGGGGAATCGATAGCAATTGCTGAAGCATCTCATTGACGTTTTTGGTTTCAAGCGCTGAAAACAGTACATGGATGCGATAGTCGCTGAACTCTTCTTTCATCGTATCTACTAAACGAGCCATGGCGTGTACGTTATGGGCACCATCGATAATCACTAGTGGCTCACTACTGATTCGTTCCATCCGGGCGGGCCAATAGGCTTTTCGCAAGCCATTGCGAATCTCTTTGGCTGAAAAGGGCAGTTGCCGCAGGTCGCAATACAGGCTGTATAATTGGATCGCAACACCGGCATTTTCTGGTTGATGGCGGCCTAACATCGGTGTTTTCAAGCCTTTGATTTTGCCATGCTCATTTTCAAAATCAAATAATTCGCCCCATTCTTCATCGGGACGACGATAGGTCACACGGTACTCTTGCCCTGCATGATAAGCGGGTGCCTGTGCTTCTGTAGCTTTCAAATCGATCACCGAAAGCGCACTTTCAACGATATTGCCAGTAACAAGGGGTGTTTGCGGCTTGATGATCCCTGCCTTATGGGCAGCGATCGCTTCAATGGTATCTCCTAAGACATCCATGTGATCCATGCCGATCGTCGTGATCGCGGTCAAAATAGGAGAAATAACGTTGGTACTATCTAAGAGTCCCCCTAAGCCAACTTCAATAATCGCAACATCGACCTTTTTTTCTTCAAAATAGCCTAATGCCATAGCGGTAATGATCTCGAACTGGGTAATGCCCGTCAACGTTTCATCGCGATCAATTTCAGCAACCAGCGGCTGGATTTTTTCCACCCAAGCGACCAAGTCCTCATCTGATATAAATTGTCCGTTGATTTCAATTCGTTCATTGAACGCTTCAATGTGTGGGGAAGTAAAGGTCCCCACTTGCTGCCCAGCTTCTTCTAAAAGACTGCGCAAATAACTGACGGTCGATCCTTTGCCATTCGTACCGGCGATATGGATCATGGTCACCTTTTTTTCAGGATTACCCATCCGTTTTAATAATGCTTCGACACGCATCAATCCAGGTCTTTGCCCAAATGTCAAACGCGAATGGATCCACGCTGTTGCTTCTTCGCTTGTCATCTCGCTCACCTCGCTCCTATTTTAACAAAAAATGAACGGCTTTCCCAATTTCTTTCCTTTAAACGAGAAAATTGTTCGCCCTGTTTCTATTGAATAAGCAAAAACAAGCATCTCCGAAAGATGCTTGTTTGCGTGTGATGTGCTCATCCTATTGGATTGTGCGTAATTGTTCGATCCGTTCTTGAACGGCTTTTTGTTTTTCAAGATAATCGGCTTCTTTGCTGCGTTCTTGTGCCACGACTTCCTCAGGCGCATTGGCAACGAAGCGTTCGTTCGCCAGTTTGCCTTGTACCCGTTGAACTTCTTGGGTGAACTTCGCTAGTTCTTTCTCCAAACGCGCGATTTCTTCTTCAATGTTGATCAACCCAGCTAGTGGCAAGTAGATCGTCGCACCTGATAGGATGGCAGACATCGCCAATTCAGGGGCTTGCAAGCTGTTAGAGATTTCTAGTTCTTCTGGATTACAGAAGCGTTCGATATAGTTTTTGTTAGCAATCAAGAATTCTTCGATTTCAGGCTCATTTGCTTGGATCAGCAAAGTGATTGGTTTCGAAAGTGGTGTATTTACTTCTGCTCGGATGTTTCGAACCGAACGAATCAATTCTTTCAACACTTCCATCCCTTGCGCCGCTTTTTCATCCGTCCATTCTGGAGCCACTTGTGGATACTCAGCAACGACTAATGATTCCCCTGTATGCGGCAGCTTGCTCCAGATTTCTTCTGTAACAAATGGCATGATTGGGTGCAACAAGCGTAAAATTTGATCAAGAACATGGACTAAGATGCTCTTGTTAACTTGTTTCGCTGCTTCATTGTCACCATATAACGTTTCTTTCGACATTTCAATGTACCAGTCACAGAAATCATCCCAGATAAAGTTGTATAATTGACGACCTGCTTCACCAAATTCGAAGCGTTCAAAAAGGTCAGTGACTTTTTCAATCGTTTCATTCAAGCGCGTCAAGATCCAACGATCCGCCACTGATTTTTCACCAGAAAAATCAATGTCTTCTGCAGTCATTTCGCTGACATTCATTAAGACAAAACGGGAAGCATTCCAAATTTTATTGATGAAGTTCCAGGCAGCATCCATTTTCTCATAGCTGAAACGCACGTCTTGTCCCGGTGCAGAGCCATTTGATAAGAACCAACGCAATGCATCAGCACCGTATTGTTCAATGACTTCCATCGGATCGATCCCGTTTCCAAGAGACTTACTCATTTTGCGACCTTGTTCATCACGGATCAATCCGTGGATCAAGACATTTTCAAATGGTCGTTTGCCAGTAAATTCCAAGCTTTGGAAAATCATACGGCTTACCCAGAAGAAAATGATGTCGTAACCAGTTACTAATGTATTCGTTGGGAAGTAGCGTTGGAAATCTTCATTGTTTTCATCTGGCCACCCCATCGTTGAAAACGGCCATAAAGCAGAACTAAACCATGTATCCAATACGTCTGGATCTTGCTGCCAATTTTCGGCATCTGCTGGCGCTTCAAGTCCTACATACATTTCCCCCGTTTCTTTGTGGTACCAAGCTGGGATTTGATGGCCCCACCACAACTGACGAGAGATAACCCAGTCATGGACATTTTCCATCCAACGTAAGAATGTTTGGTTGAAACGTGGCGGATAAAAGTCCACCGCATCGTCGGTTTCTTGGTTGTCGATGGCTTGTTTTGCTAATGGTTCCATTTTTACGAACCATTGTGTCGATAAACGAGGTTCGACTACTACGCCTGTCCGTTCTGAGTGACCTACGCTATGGACCATTTTTTCGATTTTGATCAGACGACCTAACGCTTCTAAATCTTTCACGATTTGCTTGCGAGCAGCAAAACGATCCATGCCTGCATAGGTACCTGCTAAGTCATTCATTGTTCCGTCATCATTCATGACATTGACCCGTGGTAGGTCATGGCGGTTACCGACCTCGAAGTCATTCGGGTCATGGGCAGGAGTGATTTTTACGACCCCTGTTCCAAATTCTTGGTCCACGTACTCATCAGCGATGATTGGGATCTCTTTATTGACCAAAGGCAAGATCACTTTCTTACCAATCAATGCTTGATAGCGTTCATCTTCTGGATGAACCGCGACTGCTGTATCCCCCAACATCGTTTCTGGGCGAGTCGTTGCGATCTCCACCACACCGCTGCCATCTGCTAATTCGTAAGACATGTGGTAAAAAGCACCTTCGATGTCTTTGTGGATCACTTCAATATCAGATAATGCCGTGCGGGCTTGTGGATCCCAGTTGATGATGTACTCGCCACGATAGATCAAGCCTTTTTCATATAGCGTCACGAAAACTTTACGAACCGCTTCGGATAATCCATCATCTAATGTGAACCGTTCACGGCTATAGTCTAAGGATAAGCCTAGTTTCGCCCATTGTTCCCGAATGTGACCGGCATATTCTTCTTTCCAATCCCATACTTGTTCAACAAATTTTTCCCGACCAAGGTCATAGCGAGAAATTCCTTGTTCCCGCAGCTTTTCTTCTACTTTGGCTTGGGTAGCGATCCCGGCATGGTCCATTCCTGGCAGCCATAAGGTGTCATACCCTTGCATCCGTTTTTGACGAATGATGATGTCTTGTAACGTGGTATCCCAGGCATGACCTAAGTGCAATTTTCCTGTTACGTTTGGTGGTGGAATCACGATAGAATAAGGTTTTGCTTCTTTGTTGCCGCTTGGTTTAAAACGGTCATGCTCTAACCAATCTTGGTAACGCCCGGCTTCTACTTCTTGGGGATTGTACTTGGTGGATAGATTCTCAGTTTCTGTCATAGTTGGTCCTCCTAAAGTTACGTTTTTTAAACGTAATGGTTGGTGTGGTTTTTTGGTGCCTGTTGCTGGGTAAAGCACGAAAATGTTCGAATCGTTCAGGATGAGTGCAGTGGTAGAGATGATTATCCGTTGTTTGTTGACGCCTCGTTTGTTGTTCGTAAAAAGTACGTTTCTTACAGAGGTCATGGCTCACTTCCGTGATCCTCTATTGTGTCTTAGGGCCTTTGGCAACCGATCTAACTCGCTTCGTGAACCAATTTTGGTGACTTCGAGTACTGTTCATCATCTGCTTTGTCCCACTTTGTGCGCCAATCATAGTGATTCCTAGTATGGTTACTACGCTCCCTATGGTCGCCTAGTACTGTTCATCATCTGCTCTGTCCCACTTGTGGGCCACTCGCAGTGATTCACAGCAAAAAGCGCCCTAATGCCGAGGCATTAGGGCGCTGATACGCGGTACCACCTAAATTGCAGATTGCTCTGCCACTTTGACGTGAGGTAACGTTCACGACGCGCTTGATCTTACTGTGCGGCTTTGTCTGCAAGAAACAAACCGTGGTTCGGATCAAAGACCTTCAAGCTACCTTTTCAGTGTCTGGGGAAGTCTTGCACCGACCGACTTCTCTCTGACCGCCAGGGTCACTGATACTCCTCTTGAACATTGTCTTGCTATCATAGATTCTTGTTTCATCTTGCTACATTCTACAATGAACTTTTTTGAAAGTCAATCAGAGGTTTGCTTTCGCCGCCTCAATGGCTGCTTGATAATCCGGTTCGTGGGAGATCTCAGGCACGATCTCAACGTGTTGAATCACGCCTTCACGGTCCAAAACGAAAATTGCTCGGGCAAAATGACCGAAGTCTGGGATCATGATTTGATAGGCCTCACCGAAGGTATTCGCCGGATCATGAAGCATGATCATGTCGACGCCTTCTTGGCCGCACCATTGTGCTTGTTCTTCTTTTGTATTGTTAGAGATCGTTACAAAATTTATATCATCCAATTGACTTGCCTCTTGGTTGAAACGCTTGGTCTGCAACGCACAAACGCGTGTCACGATATCGGGAACAACGCTGATGATCGTTGGTTTTCCTAAAAAATCAGTCAGTGTATATTCCTTGTCCTCTAAACTTTTCAAGCGAAAATCAGCTGCTTTATCCCCTACTTTTGGTTGGTTGCCGGGCATCTCATAAACCGTTTCTTTGCGTGTAACTTGCATAACATCTCTCCTATAGCATTTTCTCCCAGTATAAGAAAGATTGTCAAAAAACGAAAAGGATTTGCTCAGACTTTCGATTTTTGCGAGTAGGTCGTATCAAAAAAGATCAAGGTTTGCAATTCTGTCGTCAAATCAATGTATTGGATATTGACATCTTTTGGCACGATGACGGGATCAGGGGCAAAATTCAGGATTGCTGTGATCCCAGCATCCACGATCGCATCGATCGCCATTTGTGAATAGCGGCTAGGAACAGTCGAAATCGCTACGGTGATCCCTTTTTCTGCTACGACTTCCGCCAATTGGTCCATTCCATAGACATAACGTCCACTAATGGTCTGGCCAATCATTTCTGGATCATTGTCAAAAACCGCGATGACGGAAAGATTTTCATTTCTGCGAAAATTGTTGTTAGCTAACGCTTTTCCTAAATTTCCATAACCAATCAAGGCGATTTTTTTCTCCTCATTGGTTTCTAAAATATAGCTCAAAACCTCAATCAAATAAGGAACATCATAGCCATACCCACTTCTACCCAATTCTCCTAGATGAGAAAAATCCCGGCGGATCGTGGCTGAAGGAACTTGCGTGATTTCTGCAAACTCTTTTGATTTGATTCGCTGAATACCTGAGGCATCCAGTAATTTTAAGTGTCGTAAATAAGCTGGCAAACGTTTTGCCGTTGCTTTCGGAAGTTTTTTATCTCTTAATGCTTCCATCCTGTCCACCCTCCTTGTTAAATGATTCACATATTGAGTGTAGCATGTTCCATTTTCAATAGCAAGAAAATATTCACAAACTCTCTCACACGATGAAAAACGACCACAAATGTTCCATAACAGTTGTGGTCGTAGTTTAAAAAAGAAACTTTATTATAAGAATTCAGCGAATTCGGTTGCTATTTTTTCTTGATTTGCCGTGATTACTTCTAGTTTCAACCCAGCCATCGCACGTTCCATCATCCCTTCGATATCGAGACGCTCTTCATATTGATGTACTTTATCCAGTCTTGGGCGTGTCTTTGGTTGAGGGGGGGCAAAGATTGTGCAGCAATCCTCAAAGGGCTGAACCGATAACTCAAAGGTATCAATGGCTTCGGCAACTTCAATGATCTCCAATTTGTCCATCGTTGCCACTGGGCGCACGATTGGCGTATTGGTTACTTCATTGATGGCGACCATGCTATGCAAAGTTTGTGAAGCGACTTGTCCTAATGATTCACCATTTAAGATAATCAAGCCATGACGAGCCTCACGAATCGCATCTGTCAAACGCAGCATCATCCGACGGGTGATGGTCATCCAATAGCCTTGTGGCACACGGTTTTTGATTTCTTCTTGGATTTCCGTAAACGGAACTTCGATAAATTGGATGCTTCCCACATAAGGAGCAAGCTTCTTCGTTAGATCTTTGGCTTTTTGTAATGCTTGTTCACTCGTATAAGGAGGACTTGCAAAATGGACTGCTTCGATCTCAACACCGCGTTTCATGGCAAAGTAGCCTGCAACTGGCGAATCGATACCACCAGAAAGCATCAACATTCCCTTACCGCTGGTGCCAACGGGTAAGCCGGCTGCTCCTTGGATCGTTTCATAGGACAGATAGGCGCCATCGACCCGTATTTCCACCCGCAGATTGATGTCTGGTTTTTTCATTTGGACTTTGATATCAGGAAAACGGTCGATCACCGCATTACCTAAGGTCAAATTCAACTGGTTGCTATCTTGCACAAACGAGTGATCGCTGCGCTTAGCTGTGATTTTGAAGGTCTCAACACCGGTGTAGATCTCTGCCATAACGTCTTGAACGGCTTTCTTTAATACCTCAATGTCTTTTTCAACCCGAATACTAGGGGAAAAGTTTTGAATCCCAAAGACTTTTTGCAGCTTAGGAATGATCTCTTGGCTGTTTTCACCGTTCAATAGCAAGTGCATGCGATCTCGCTCGGCATGAACTTTGACATGGGGATAATCGGCTAAGGTACGTTTGACGTTTGAAGCTAATTGCATAATAAAACTACGACGATTTTTGCCCTTTGTTGACAGTTCGCCGTAACGAACCATGATTTCTGAATAATTCACGAGAAAACTCCTTTGATTTGGATTGATTTTATAGTGCTATGTCGTGCTTAATTGATTTTCGAAAATTTTTGGTACAACTGGTGGAAGACGATTAGAAACTGCTCGACTTCTGCCATCGTATTGCTCTCATCTAAACTGATACGAACAGCGGATGTCGCTAACTGTTCCGGAACGTGCATCGCATGAAGCGTACTGCTGGCCATCTTTTTACGGGAGGAACAAGCGCTCGTCGTCGAAAGATAGATCTGCTTTTCTTCAAAGGCATGGACTAAGACTTCTCCTCTGATCCCTTTTAATGAGAAACAAAGTATATGTGGCGCAAACCCTTCAGTGCCAGAAAAAAGCGTGACTTTCTCATAGCCAGCCAGTGCTTCTTGCAAATAGCCTTTTAATAATTGAACATGGTTCGGCTTTTCAGCCTTGTGTTCCGTCGCTAAACGCAGGGCTTTTGCCATGGCAACGATTGCTGGTACATTTTCGGTACCGCTGCGCTGGTTTTGCTCTTGCCCACCGCCAGTCATCAATGGCGCCAACTTACGACCTTGTTTCCAATAGATAAATCCGGCGCCACGAGGTCCGTGAAATTTATGTGCAGAGAACACGGCAAAATCGACTCGCTCATTGAACCATTGCTCTTGCGGGACCTTTGTGATGGCTTGGACGGCATCTACATGGAAATGGATCGTTGGGTAGTCCGCCAACACGGTTGCGATCTCATGGATCGGTTGAATCGATCCTACCTCATTATTGACCGCCATCACCGAAACCAAAATCGTTTCTTTGCGAATCATGTTTGCTAATTCTGACACGTTGACAAAGCCTTGAGCATCAACAGGGACCACACTGACCTCAAATCCTAATTCGGCTAATTGAGCCGCTGTTTCACTGACGGCAGGGTGTTCAATACTGGAAATAATCAGGTGATTCCCATAGGCTTTTTTCGCTAAAGCAGTCCCTTTGATGACCCAGTTGTCTCCTTCGGTCCCCCCACTGGTAAATGCGATCTCTTTGGAAGAAACGTTTAACAGATCGGCGATCTGCTGACGTGATTGCTGTAGCAGGCGATTGGCTTGATTTCCTAAATCATGCAGGCTTGAGGGATTGCCGATGATTCGCTGACTGACTTGGACATATGTATTTAAAGCTTGTGGATAAATAGCGGTTGTTGCACTGTTGTCAAAATAGATCAATGATAGGACCCTTTCTCTAAAAAAATTCTTTCCCATTATAACTGCTCTTGGGCTGAGTTTCAAGGTGACTCGCTGGCTTTGGCTTTATTTAAAGGAAACTTTCCCTTCCTTCGTAAGCGTTAATCATGCAGCGAGCCATTCTTTCCATGAAAAAAGCCAGTCAGTTTTTCACTGCTGGCTTTCGTATTATACTAAGTCGCGGTTATTGAAGTAGAAGTTTTCGATCCGTTTGAAGGCACCTGGTTCTACTCGTTCCAACGCTGTGCCGATTTCATCTAGCGCATCTTGATAGCGATATTCTTTACTGAACAAGTAAAGTGATTTGTCGATCGCTGCCTTGATATCTGGATGAGAATGACGATAGCGGTTGGCATATTGCATCATTTGCTCAGTCAATGCCGCAGCATCCACCAAGTCTTTCGTTTGTTCATCTAAAAGATCAAGATCTTCTTCACAGACAGAAACCAATTTATTGATTTCTTGCATGTTGATGCGAATCTTGTTCAATTCTTTGCCTAGTTCTTCCACCCGATCTGTTGCCACGAAGAAGAATTCTAAGTACTCACCTGGCAAACCAGGTAAGCGTTGCTTCTCAACAAACCGCTTCAAGTTGCGTAGACGGAATTCGAAGCTTTCCACTTTTTCTTGCGCAACTTTTTCGCCACGACGTAATTCCGCAAGGGAATCATCGATTTCGACTTGCTGGCTTTCCACATCATCCAAAATCTTGTAGGCATCTTTGTAGAAGCTTTGCACTTCTGAATAAGGAATTTCGTGCTTTTCTAATTGTGGTAGGTACTCGTTATTGCGACGAGCCAATTCGTCGACTTCCGTTTGGAAACCACGGACGCGACCTAACTCATTATGATTCAATGTATAGCTTTGTGCCGTATGATCCAACTCGATCAACAACTGACGGTTGTTCTTCGTTGCGTGGTCAATATAGTCTTCAATGATTTGGCGATTTTTCATGACATATTTCTTGGCATTGATCTCACGTTCCATCACCGTATACAAGGCATCGATATCACTTGCAGTATCACGACTTGCCACTTCAACGGAAGCGACTTCTGTTTTCGCTAGATCGTTCATGGAGTTTTCAACTCGTTTTTTCACACGGTTGATTTCTTCTTGGAAGTTTGCTTCTGGGAACACATATTTTTGTTCTAATAATTTTTTGTAGCCATCTTGGATTTCTTTCAACTGATCTGGGAAGGTACGGTTTAATTCTTCGTAGGCCGCTGGGATCCGTTTCATTAAGTCTTCTACTTCATAGGTGTGTTTTTCTGCTTGGTCTAACACTTCCCGTGCTTCCACAGGATCGCCTGAAGTATTTAAGGTAACAAATTGGGTGAACTCAATTTCAATGTTTTTGATTTGTTTTTGCAGCTCATTGTAAGCAGGACCGAATTCTTCGCCTTGATCCCGTAGCTTCTTCTTCAAGTCTTCGTAAACGTCCAACGCTTTTTGGACTTCCAGTGAATTTCGTTCTTCACTTTCTCGTAATTCTTTCAAGCCGGCGCGAATCTCTTCTACTTGGCGTTCCATCTCATCCATGGTCGCTTCCGCTTGAACGATCGCCCCTTTTGCTTTGAAAAAGCGGATGCGTTCGTTTAGTTCTTCCACTTCAAAGATTTGACTCTCAAGTTCAGCAAAAGATTTTGTGGAGATATCTGTCCATTGTTGGTTCCACTCACGGAAGGTGTTTTGACTTTGACCAACCAAGTGCATTCTTTTTACTTCATCGACTTCTTCGATCACCGGTAAGTCAAACAGATTTTCTTTGCGTTTTTCCAAGTCATTTAGCTTTTCTTGGTTTTTCTTCCGCATGAAAAAGCCAATTGCATACAAGACCGCTGCGATGATGATGATGGCAATGACAATTCCAAAGATGATATTAGTTCCCATTTTGTGGTTCCTCCAATTTTCAAATATACATGTTTCGTCTAAAATCTGCTGATCAGCAGATTGATTGATAAGTTCATTGAGTATAAAAAGGACAGACAGTCCCTTTATAAAAAAGCATCTACGCTAGATTATAGCATAAAGAAAAAAATCAAGCATTAGATTGAGGCAAAAAAGATCGACTTTTTTCGCATCGAATAAAATCATTCACGGCTTTTCCATCGATAATGAAAACAAATCGTGAAATTTACATCAACAAGTGACTTTTTTTCTGATTTTTCCGATTTTTTTCAAGAAACCGCTTGATTTCTCCCTATTGAAACTGTACTCTAGTAAAAAGCTTGAACAGGAGTAATGTCAAATGAAAGTAGCGAAATTCGGAGGCAGTTCCCTTGCCTCAGCCGAACAAGTCGAAAAAGTTGTTGCGATAATTGAAAGTGATCCTAAAAGACGGTTTGTTGTTGTTTCAGCGCCTGGTAAGCGTTCCAGCGACGATCAGAAAGTCACCGATCTGTTACTAGCAGTCTGTACCGGTCTGTGTGCCCAAGAAGAAATCACTGATTTAATAGAAGAAATCTATGCCCGCTATACAGCGATCGCCGCCCCCTTTGGTATCGAACAAGTCCATTTAGACCGCATCTGGCAATCATTGGCGGCTTTTCAAACACTGCCTACTCAAGACAATCCGCATCTTTATGATACGGTCTTGGCAAGCGGCGAAGACAACAATGCCAAATTGATCGCTGGGATTTTACAAAGCCGTGGGTTAGCTGCTCGCTACATGAATCCGCAAGAACTTGGGTTGCTAGTGACGGATGAACCCCAAAACGCCCGTATCTTGAACAAATCGTACGCTAAGATCGCACAATGGCGCGATAGTCCTGAAATCTTAGTGATTCCTGGCTTCTTTGGTTACACAGAAGCCGGCGAAATCTGTACCTTCTCTCGAGGGGGATCTGATATTTCTGGTGCCATCGTGGCGGCTGGTCTGCAAGTAGAATTGTACGAAAACTT
This sequence comes from Enterococcus sp. AZ149, assembly GCF_051714285.1. Taxonomy (NCBI): domain Bacteria; kingdom Bacillati; phylum Bacillota; class Bacilli; order Lactobacillales; family Enterococcaceae; genus Enterococcus; species Enterococcus sp. AZ149. Next base: position 704,804 of record NZ_JBIORO010000001.1, on the reverse strand, counting down.
TACCGATGTCGATGGGATTTTTTCTGCTCATCCAGGCTACGTTCATCATCCAGAGTCCATCAAAGAAGTGACTTACCGAGAAATGCGGGAGCTGTCTTATGCCGGCTTTACTGTTTTGCACGATGAGGCGTTGATGCCTTCATACCATGCGAAAATTCCCGTGGTGATCAAAAACACCAATAACCCAAGTCATCCCGGCACCTTGATCACCAACCAAAGAGACAATTTGGATCAGCCGGTGATCGGCGTTGCCAGTGACGAAGGCTTTTGTATGATCTATATCCGCAAATACTTGATGAACCGCGAAGTTGGGTTCACGTTACGGGTCTTAGAGATTTTCCGGGAATTTGATTTAAATTATGAACACATGCCTTCAGGAATCGATGATATCTCGATCATTATGCGCTCCAACCAGTTGAATCCAGTATTGGAAGAAGAACTGCTGCGCAAGATCGCCTACGAGATCGATCCCGATGAACTGCGAATGACCCACGATCTATCCATGGTCGTCGTCGTTGGTGAAGGGATGCGTCAACGAGTCGGGATCACTGCCGACAGTACCGCTGCCCTTGCGCGAAAAAATATCAACTTAGAGATGATCAACCAGGGGTCCTCTGAGGTCAGCATCATGTTCGGCATCCACAAAGAACAAGAAAAAGCCGCTGTCAGAACCCTTTACTACACTTTCTTTGATTAAACCAAACGTGCCAGTTGCACCACTCCTTTTGCTGATAAGCAATCGGAACGGGCAACTGGCACGTTTCTTTATTATTCTGACGATTCTTGGGCTTGCGCTTGTTTTTGTGCCAATTGGCGTTTGATTTCTGCCTTGATTCGCGGTTCAGGAGCAAACCGTTCTTCCCAATCGCTAGGCTTCATGACTTTGTGGGTCTCAGGATCATAATGGGGCTGCCCATCTGGGAAAAGTTTCCCCATGTTGGCGTCATGAACGATAGCCAGGATCGGCGCTGGATCGACCCCTACCAGTGAAAAAGAGCCATAGGTAAAATACAGCAGATCACAGAGCGCATCGACTTGTTCTACTAGAGAATCACTGACAGGCTGTTGTTTGGCAGCCAGCTTGGCTTGGGCTTGATCAATTGCTTGATGCAAATGGGTCAACCCTGCTTGAAAGGTCTCTTCGTCATTGTTGCTGGCAGCATAAAGGAACTCAACTAATTCTTCAATTTTAAAACCAGCACGAAACAGGGCTTTTTCCGCTGAAAAAGCTTGTGGATATGGCGGTCGTGTTGGATCAAAGGTTTTATGAAACTCTTCCGTCATTTCAAATGGACTCATTTCTCTCGCTTCTTTCTGCTTTTTCTAATGGTTCTGTTTCATGGTTCTGCGCTGTCTCCTACGTTGCTTCATGGATTGGCTACACCTTGTTTATTTTTTTAATTCAATCCTTGCTTGGGCATCCTCGGCAATGATCCCAAAATGGATTAAGGCTTTCTTGATGCCGTCATGATCGTTGGTGTCCGTCACAAAGTCAGCACTGGCTTTGGTGATGGGCTGGGCATTGCCCATCGCAACCCCGATCCCCACACCTTCTAACATTTCCACATCATTAAAATGATCCCCAAAGGCCATCGCTTCTTCCATCGCGATCCCTTCATAGGCCAAAAATTCTTTGATCCCTTTGATTTTCGAACCGTTTTTCGGCACGATATCAACAGAATAGGCATTGGATCGCTTAAAATCACATTGCGGCAGCTTGGAGCGTAATTTTTCGCGCTCTGATTCAGGGCTCAGCATAATGCACTGATAGATTGGCTCTCGTAAAATGTCCAATGATTCATAACGTTTGGCGTTGCGATTGGGACTGAAGCGCTGCAAGACTTTCTTTAAAAAGCCGACGGGAAATTTTTTCGGTACATAGCGCAAATAGCGCTGCATGACGGGTGATTGGCTTAAACGGATCATCAAGCTGCCAGCCACTTGCGTTTCTCCGCCAAACATGACTTGACGATAATTTTCATCGGCGTATTCTACGATCGCTTCCAGCGTTTGTTTTGGAAAAGGTTTGGCATAAATCAAGGTTTCCTTCGTGTAAACATATTGGCCGTTATAGGTGATAAACATGTCTAACGACAAGTAATCGATCACCTTCTCTAAATCAACCGGACCACGTCCGGTGGCAATGCCGCAGAGGACGCCATTGGCTTGGGCTTGTTTGATGGCTTCACGAGTACTGGCAAGCGCCTTGCCGTTACTGGCAATCAGTGTGCCATCAATATCAAAAAAGATTGCTTTTATCATATGACTCCTCAAAATAATTTCAACTGATTAGGATTTAATGCTTCGTAATCGATCTGCAGCGCATCGATCAATGCACGAGCATTGTCAGCGGCATCACGACCGGCATTATTATTGAAGACCACTGCGACTTCTTTGGCATTGGCTTCGATGGCTTGAATCGCTTGTTTTAACTCCGTTAGTTCGGCTTGGTCATAGCGATACAAGGTCCGCAGATTTTTGGCATCTGGCCCCGTCGCTGTCCAGCCGCTGTCGTTGCGTCCATGAAAACGGCACAGGACAAACGCAGGATTGGTCACGGTTGGATCAAGGGGAATCGTGGTCGATAGCTTTTTCGGCTGATCAACGACTACTAAGGAAAACTGTTTTCGCTTCATATAATCGATCATTCCCGGATACAGTTTCGGCTGATACCAGCTGCTGTCTCTCAGCTCAATCGCCACTGGGTAACCCGCAAACCATTCTCGCACTTGATCTAAATAGGCGACATTTTCTTTCGTACATTTAAAGCTGTTGGGAAATTGCGCCAATAGGCAAAACAGTTTGCCCGCTTCTACCATTGGCGCGATCGCTTCTTTATAAAGCTGCAGCGCTTCGGTCATGGTCAACTGATCTGGCAAATCCCCTTGGGTGGTCACACTTTGATGGACTTTCAACACAAAGCGGAAATTTTCGGGAATCTGGGTCAACCAATTGCGCACGTCTTTTTCTTTTGGCAAAAAATGATAGGTGGTATCCAGCTCAACTAACGGAAAATAACGGGCATACTCAAATAATTTCGAGTTTTTTCTTTGCACGAGACTGCCATGTTCACTAAATGTGGTACAACCAATTCGAATCATTTTTTCCCATCGCTCCTTGTTTTCTTATTTTAATAGTATACAATAGTTTTGAGTTAAGAGTAAATAAATCATTGCAGGTGATGAAAAAATGAAACGAATTCTCGTGTTGCACACTGGCGGCACCATCGCCATGAAAGAAGATACCCTGACAGGCGGCGTCAGCCCCGATGTCAGCAATCCGCTGATGGATGCACCGATCCACATTGATGACGATGTTGAATTGATCGTCGAAGACATTTTTAATATTCCTAGTCCTCATATGACGCCAAAAGAAATGCTGCAACTGAAAGAACGTATCCAGCTGGCGCATTTAAGCGGTGTCGATGGGGTCGTGATCACTCACGGAACCGATACGCTGGAAGAAACGGCCTTCTTTTTAGATACCACGATCGGCGGTCAGTTACCGATCGTGGTGACTGGTGCCATGCGCTCAAGTAATGAAATCGGCAGTGACGGGCTTTATAACTTTGAAAGTGCGATTCGGGTCGCCAAGTCCCCCGATGCCATAGGAAAAGGTGTCTTAGTCGTCATGAACGATGAGATCCATTCCGCACGTTATGTTACGAAAACCCACACCACCAATATTGCGACGTTCCGCACCCCGACATTAGGTCCGATCGGCTTAGTCACAAAGCACCGAATCTTGTTTATGCAAGAGCTGTTAAATAACCGCCATTTGGATGTTGATCGTGTCGATGGTTTGTTTCCGATCGTCAAAGCCTATGCTGGGATGACCGGGGAATTGTTCGATGCTTTAGCCGACTCGCTGATCGATGGACTAGTGATCGAAGCTTTAGGCGCTGGCAATCTACCGCCTCAAACCATTGAGCCTTTGAAAAAACTGATCGCTAGAAACATTCCGGTCGTCTTAGTTTCTCGCTGCTTCAACGGAGTTGCCGAGCCGGTCTATGACTACTTAGGCGGCGGGATCGAATTGCAAGCTCTTGGGGTGATTTTCTGCAATAGCATCAATAGCCAAAAAGCCCGCATCAAATTATTGATAGCGAAAAACCGTGGGTTGACCATGGATGAGCTTCCTGATTTCATGGAGAATTGACCAAACAAAAACCCTTTTGCCATTCCGTTAACGGAGGCAAAAGGGTTGTTTTATTTTTCTCGCCAAGTAAAGATGGCTTCGCAGTAAGTATCCTCACCGATCTTGATCTCGTGGATCGTTTGCAGCGGCACAGCCTCGCCGGCTTCATCGATTGTCTTTTCATTGATTTGAAAATGGCTTTCGATCAAATGGCCGTAAGCAACTTCCCGATCAAAGCGGATCGTCACTTGTGTCACTTCATGTTTTGTTAAAAACTCATAGCCTAAGACGTCCATCAGCCAATTGAAATACATGGCGTTGTTGACATGCTGATTGCTATCGATATCGTAGAAACGCACCCGATACGGCAAAAATTGTCCTTGTGTGATAGGGGTGATCTTCGGATAGCGTTTGATTCGCTTAATTTTTTCACTGCCAAAAGGCACCACGATCTCATCCGGAACACTGCTGACTTTGCGCGTCTCCGGGTCCATCAACGCAAAAACCGCTTCGATTTTGACCAATTCCGTTCCGTCTTCTGCCAATAACCAAAAGTAACGGTAGCAGAAAAACTTATTGTATTCTCTCGCCTGGGTCGCCACTTGGATCTGCTCCCCTACGCGCGGCAAACGAGTTACCGTTATGTGATAGCTGGTAATGATCCAGGTCAAGCCATAACTAGCGATGACTTCCGGTCCGCGGTTTAACGTCGCACTTTGTTCTTCTGATGTCTTGATGGCGATGCCTAGCATGGCTGGAAACGTCATCGTTTGGTTGACATCACATTCATAATACGCCACTTCATGCGTGGTTTGATACTTTGCTGCCATAGTTCTAATTGCCTCCTAAAAACGACTCAATATTTCATCGACAGTTGGTCCATAACTTTCACCAAATTGATTCAAATGGACCAATAAATAATACAATTGATACACTGGCAGTCGCTCTTTCCAATTCTCATCTAATGGATAGACTTCTTGATAGCCTTCCAAAAATTCCTGACGAAAACCGCCGAAGAGCTGGGACATCGCAATATCCATTTCTCGATCCCCATAAGCGACTGCTGGATCAAGAAACACTGGTTCTCCTTGTTGATCGAACAGCACATTCCCCCGCCAAAAATCACCGTGTAATAAAGCAGGTGTGACGCTGCGATCACGCCAATTCTCATGCAAAAATTCTTTCAAACGCAGATAAGCGGCTTCCCGTTTGGCATGCCAGTGATTACCCAGCTTCGCTAATTCGACTTGCACATCCAAACGGCAGACTGTGTAAAAATCAAGCCAATCGGTGGTTTTCGGATTGACTTGCGGCAAAAAGCCGATGTAATTGTCTTCGTAAAAACCAAAAGACTCCTGCGTCTGCTGATGAAGCCGAGCCAAGCATTGGCCTAAGCGCCGCTGCTGTCCTTCCCCACTATCGATCCATTCCATCAATAAAAATGCCCCCTCTTCGGTCTGACCGAGGCGTTCGATTTTTGGCACCCGCACGAAAGGGGCTAATTCAGCTAAGCCGTTGATTTCTGCTTGAAAGAACACCGATGAAACATGAGGATGGGTCTTTAAAAAATAGCGATTTTCTCCTGTAGTGAACCGATACGTTTGATTGACATCCCCACCACTGATGGGCGTCAGCGAGCCGGTCATCCCGACTGCTGCGAACAATGCTTCCTCCATACGGATCTCCCTTTCTTTACTCAGTCAGTTGGGCAGTCAAATACGCTTGCTCTTCTTTCGTCACACCTAGTCCTTGCAGGAGATACTGATCGACCGAACCGAAATGCTGATCGATCGCAGCCAAACTTTCCTCAAGAAAACTCTCTTTGGCACTCATCAAAACCGTAATCGCCGTTAACAGCTCTTGCGGCAAATGCTGGGTCATTGGGGCAAATTTTTCTTTTAGCATTGGGGCTAAATAGCGATTGGTCGCTAAATAATCTTCTTTGATCGTCGCTGGTGCCACAGCCAACACATGAAGCAATAAAAAGGCGCCAAAGCCTGTGCGATCTTTTCCCGCGGTACAGTGGAACAAGGTTGCTCCTTCGCCTTCCGCATTGTCGATCACATGATCAAAGAACTGCCGATATTGTTGGCGGGCATAGTCGCTTTCAACAAAGTGACGGTAGACTTTTTTCATCTGCTCTTCGGCATCTTCCCCATCTTCCAAGCGCTGCTTCAAGCTTTCTGGCGACAAGGAAACCATCGTTTCGTCTTCTTTGAAAATAGGTAAAAAAAGCTGCTTTGCTGTGGCGATCGGTCGATCAGGCTGTGCATTGGCTTCAGCGATGGAGCGAAAATCAATGACCTGATTGACCCCATAGTTTGCCAGTACTGCTTGATCTGAAGCAGTCAATTCATTGATCGCCGCACTGCGGATCAATTTTTTTCGTTTGATCGTCGTACCGTTTTTCGTTTGATAGCCGCCAAGTTCTCTGACGTTTGCCGCTCGTTCTAGTTGAATCAATTGTGTCATTGCTTATCCCTCCCGCGATGTTCTAGTTAAAAGTATAGCAGAAACTTCGCTATTAAGGGCACTGAAACCTAGATTTTTCTACAAGCTGAGCTTTAACGGACAAAAAAAAGAAAGACCACACGCAGTCTTTCTTTGCTTTCGCTTGTTAAAAAATGTTTCTATTCGGCTTCGATCACGGCGGCAGAATCATCTAAGATCGAACGATCCAGTTCGTTGATACGGCTGCTGGTCACCATTCCCGCAACCATACTGTCGCTGACATTAACGAGTGTCCGTGCCATATCGATCAATGGTTCAACAGAAATAACTAAGCCTACGATGGCGATCGGCAAATTCATTGAGCCTAAGACGATCAATGAAGCAAAAGTTGCGCCACCGCCGACACCGGCAACGCCGAATGAGCTGATTGTAACAACGGCAACTAACAGCAGGATAAACTGCCAATCAAAGACATTGATTCCAACCGTTGGTGCAACGATCGTTGCCAACATCGCTGGATAAACACCCGCACATCCGTTTTGACCAATCGATAAACCAAAGCTGCCTGCAAAGTTAGCCGTGGCTTCATCAACACCTAACGCTTTGGTTTGGGTTTCGATGTTCAATGGCAAGGCACCGGCACTTGAACGAGAAGTAAAGGCGAAGCTCAAGACTGGAAAAGCCTTTTTGAAATACGTTACTGGATTGACCCGTACAGCGATCAGCAATAATGAATGAACGAGTAAGACCAAAATCAAAGCGGCATAAGAAGCGATGATAAATTTCCCTAAGTTCAAGATGGCTTCAAAATCACTTGAAGCTAATACGTTAGTCATCAATGCCAAAACCCCATAAGGTGTCAGGCGCAAAACTAACGTGACGATACGCATCACGATTTTATATAAGCTGTCCATCAAATTCGCAAAAGTTTCCGCTTCTTTCGGTGATTTGCGTTTGACACCAAGAAAGGCAATCCCAACAAAGGCTGAGAAAATCACGACACCGATCGTACTTGTCGAACGAGTACCAGCAAAGTCGGCGAAGACATTACTTGGGATGAAAGAAACGATTTGTTGTGGGATCGATAGATCTTGGACTTGTGTCGAACGTTCCGCTAATTCTGCGATCCGCGCTGTTTCCGTTGCCCCTTCGGTAAAACTGGCACCGTCAAGACCAAAGACCATGACCATCACGATCCCGATCAAGGCAGCGATCGCCGTTGTCCCTAGCAAAGTCGCAAGAACCGTAAAACTGATCTTCTTGATTTTTTCGCTTTCTTTCATCTTGGTGAAAGCACCAACGATCGAAACGAAGATCAATGGCATGATCAGCATTTGCAAGAGGGCCACATAGCCGCTACCGACCATCGTGATCCAGTCAAGAGCTTGCGTGACAACATCAGAGCCTGTCCCAAAAATCAGCTGTAGCACACCACCAAAAACGATCCCGACGAACAACGCCGCAAAGACCCGCGTTGAAAACTTCACGTGACGCTTTTGCAATAAGTAGAACCCATAAATAAGGGCAGCAAAAAGTAGAACAACAATAATAGTTAACAGATTTGTCATTTGAATCCTCCTTTTGTTCAATAAACATGACAAAGTCTGTCAGAGGAAGTAAAGGTTCCCAGTGACCATTCTTCAACAGTTCACTCTAATGAGACGTGTGGCATCATTAGTGACTATTCCATTTTAAAGAAGTTTGCTTCATCTTACAATAAATAAGTTCCCAGTTTTCTGGGATGGTACCGCTTTTTTGTCAGTAAATAAAAAAAGAACCGTTGCCACACCCCCATGCTGCTAGGATTTCTGCTTTCCTAACAGTTGGATTGCGGCAACTGGTTCGTTATTTTTTTATTTCGTCTTTTTGAAAATTTTCAGTAAATATTCAGTTGGCCATTAGAAATTGCTGACTTACGCCAAAGCGCCCATTGGATCCCAAGGTGCTAAGACCGTTGGTTCTGCTTCAAAGGCAGCCAATTGTTCTGCTGTCAGGAATTCTTTGCGAACCACGATTTGATAGGTGTATTCATCCATCCATGCATCGCTCATGACGAAGAAGCCATTCGTTCCGACTTTTTCCCCCCAGCTGTTTTCGACTTTCCATTTGGTTGATTCGCCATCGATCAAATCAACACCGGTCAAGACCATCGCATGGGTCATTAAGCTTTCGCCAAAATCTAAGCGTTCTGCTTTGGTCATCGTAAAGTCGATATCAAATAAGTCATTGATATCATAGGCATCTAATGCCATGATCCCAGTATCTCTGGTAGAAGATTGACCGACATCACAACCGAACCACACGGACTCCCCTTGTTCCAATTGAGCGATCGCTAATTTTTTGAAGGTCGGCATATCGACGTTCAAGTATTTGACTTCTTTGCCGCCAACCACGTTGCCTAGCATTTCTACGGTATACGATTGATTGTAAGGCTTGTCGGCAGTTGGTGCGTTGATGATGCTGACATAATCGTCAAGGTCCACCCCGACATATTTTTCATAAAAGCTTTGTGGTGTTAAGTTGCGATCAATGTGATAGTTTTTGTCTTCATCACGGTATTCAAAATCAAAGGTTTCTGGCGGTGTGCCTAAAGAAGTCGCTAAGAAACGATAAATGTCTTCCAACATCGCTTCTTTGGCTGTTTGAATGTCTTCAGCTGTTTTGCCTTCAGCCACTAGCTGACGCAAAGCAACCGCATCTTTACGCAGTTTTTTGTTCAAGTAATTGTTTAGGTCACGAGAATTGGAAGAGTTGCTGCTTTCTGGCATGACCGTTTTTGGCACGACACCATATTTTTGGAAAATCGAAACGATCATGTCCCATTGCCCACCATCTTGTTGTGGGGTTTGCAATAAGAAAGCAACTTTGCGACTTGTCAAAGGCTCGTTGGCAGTTGCTAAAATATTTTCATAGAAATAGTTGGCTTTTTCGTATTTGTCCCAAAAGAAGGTATGATTTTGAGACAATTCAAATTCTTTTAAATTGAAATCATTCAGCATCTTATGACGGAATGTATTCAATGCGGCAAACATCCAGCAGCGGCCTGATTGTTTTTGGTTTGAGACTTTCCCTGTTGTCACATCGACTGAGAAAACCGGCACATTGTTGACTTTTGCTGACACGTTTTCTGCAGAAGCGGTGATCCCATTTTTCACAACACTCCGTTGCAGTGCCGTTTGTTTATTATTGTCTTGATACGCTTGCGCAAAGGCAGCGGTGGTCTTTTTTGAAATTTCTGACATATTTCTTCATCCTTTCACTTTCCGTTCCTTCCATTTTACGCCTCTGCCTCTCAAATAACAACCGCTCCTAGAAAAATGAAAAAATCATCTTTCTAAGAGCGGTTGCTCGTATCAAGGATTTAAAGAGTTAGCATCAAAAGCAAAAAGCCAAGTAAAACAAAGGATAGTCCTCGTTCAAATCGTGCATACAGGAAGCGGATCGGGCGACTAGCTAGCAAGATCGTCAGTAAAACACTGGCTAACACCAACGTCACAAAGCCTAATACCGACAGATTCAAGTCGGTGATGGCTAATGCCCGCAAGCCCTTGATGAAGATCCCCTGTAAAAGATAGACCAGCAGTGTGTTTTTGCCCCACTTCGTAAAAAACAGGTGCTCTCTGGGCACGAGGCTCAGAAAACCGATGATCCCCATCAGCCCGATCACGAAAAAGACCGCACGCAAGGGACCGCCGAACAACGGGTAGCTCAAGTAATCGTCATAAGGCTTGGAACCAAAAACCATGTACTTGTTCATCCCATGAAAAAACGCGATAAAGGTGTAGATGATCGGTAGGAAAAGCAAACTGATGGTTCGAATCTTTGGTTTCAATAAAAAGCGCATCTCATTTTTGGGAAAATAAAACCCGATAATGAAAAACGGCAAAAAGACAAAGGTCCGCTGCAAGGTCAACACTTGATTTAAAAACGGCACGTAGCCAGCAAAGATGCTCAAGCCAATACTCAGCAGGATCGCCTGCTTTTTGGACATTTTTTGAAAGATCAACAGCGAGAGCTGCCAAAAGAACATGCTAAGCAAAAACCAAAGTGCCCATTGCGGATTCAACAGTTGGATTTTTAGCGACTCCCGTAGACCGATCAACCAGTAATAGACAGTGTAAAACACCTGAAAGAAGACATAAGGCAGCAAGAACTTTTTCATCAACTCACGAAGCTTGTGTCCCTTCGTCAACGGTTTGGCAAAGTACCCAGCCAGAAAAACAAAAGCTGGCATGTGGAAAGTGAAGATAAAATAATATAGGTCATGATAAAACTTCTGATCGCCGATAAAAGGCTGCAGCAAGTGACTGAAGACGACCAAGATCATCAGTAAAAATTTGGCATTATCAAAGTAAGCCGTTCTTTGCGATTGGCTCATAAAAAGTTCCTCCTCTAAGTTGTATCTGTCAAAGGATACCTGATCCATGAAACAGAACTGTAACAAGCTATTAACTTTTTTCTAACGATTCTTGTTCATTTGATTACCAGTTGCTATTTTGTATATTTTGTATTAATATATATAATACAAAGGAGCTGTTTTCGATGATATTTGATATTCAAACCCAAAGCAACCAACCCATCTACCAGCAGTTGCGGGAACAGATCATTGTCGGTATCGCAAAAGGCGATTTGGCCGCTGGCGAATTGCTGCCATCCGTCCGTCAATTAGCCGAAGAGATCGGCATCAATACCATGACGATCTCAAAAGCCTACAATTCCCTCAAAGAAGAAGGCTTGTTAGTCACAGATCGCCGCAAAGGAACCGCCGTTGCCGCGCCACCACCGTTTACTTCCGGACAAGAAGCGGAGTATCGCCAAAACTTACAGCTACAGCTAGCAATCGCTCTCTTACACGGCAAAAGCAAGCAAGCGCTTTTAACGGATGTTCAACAACTTCTGGACCAATTTCCTGAAAGGAATGAATGCAAATGACTTATCTTTTTTTCATTATTGCCCTCGTCCTCTGTGGGACGACCGCATTTGGTTTACGCTTGATCAGTAAACCCCACAAAAATGTTTTACTCGAAAATACCCTTGCCCCTGAGCATCTGGATGATCCTAGCGTCCACAGCTTGATCACAGAATTTCGCAAGCGTATCTTACAAATCGTTGGTACATTTAGTGTAGCAAGTCTCCTTTTTTTGTTCAATTTATCTGACTCCATCATCCTTACCCTGTTCTGGCTTTATATGGCCGCTTTGCTGGGGACAGCTTACTTGGTACAAGTACATTACATCGGAAAAATGCGGCAATTGATCCTTACCAATGGATGGGAACTACCCATCGATCCGATTCGGATCGATACGAAACTCGTTCAAACCAAAAATAAGCGGATGCTGCCGTGGTATAGCCTCGTTCCTGCGGGGATTTTGTTGATGATCAGTTTGTACCAAGCATGGCAGTTGCCTGATCTTTCTACAGGATACTTGATGGGCGGTGTCTCCTTAGCAATTTTTGCGCTGTTCCTCTATCTCTGGGTGATCATCAGCCGCTTACCCGTTCGCGGGATCAGCGGTGATTCAGCTATCGACCAGCACATCAATGATTTAACAAAGCGTTATTGGTCCTTAATGATCGCCGTGACTTGCACCATTACGCTGCTCTTGTTGACTGTCCCGCTGGCGTCCATGTCCGCTACCGGAGCATTCAGTACTATCCTCTTAGTGCTCTTTGTTGTTTTGGTGGTTTTCTTGATCGTCTTTACCTTCTTCTTATTGCTTGATCTGCGTAAAAAACAAGATCAGCTCTTAGAACCAGCAGCACAACCGCGCTATTATGGCGAAGATGCTTACTGGCGATATGGTGTTTACATCAATCCTAATGATGCGCGACTGTTCGTACCTGACCGTGTCGGAATGAATATCGGCGTTAATCTAGGCAAACGCAGCGGACAAATCGTCGCAGGTATCACCGCGGTCTTCTTACTTGTGTTAATGATTGGGACCATCATTCCCATGTACCGCTTAGATTTCGCTCCTGATGCGATCACTGGTGAAGTGCAAGGACAAGAAGTCACCTTCGATGCACCAATGACCGGGAAAACTACGGTCTCTTTGGCAGATATAGAGACAGTGGAATTGATCGAAACATTGCCGTCTCCTCGTGTTCGTACCATGGGTGTAGGAACCGCCAGTTACCAAATCGGTCAGTTTACCGTTGCCGGCAAACCTGCCAGAATGTTTGTCGACACGAAGGTGACGCCCATTTTAAAAGTCACTACTAACGATGGCCCAACTGTTTTTTACACAAATAAAAAAGCCGCCGAAACGACGGATTTATACGAGGAACTATTACAGAAGATTTCCTCAGCGGAGTGAGTGTTCTGGAGAAAAAACTGGGGAACCCATTATCCCCAGGCTATCGACAACCAACAAAAGAACGGACTCTTTCCAACAAAAAAACGACCTTCCGAAACGAAGGTCGTTTTTGATACTCCGGCAGTAGGACTCGAACCTACGACATCATGATTAACAGTCATGCGCTACTACCAACTGAGCTATGCCGGAAGAATCTATCTGTACTATACCAAATAGTCAGATAATTTAGCAAGAGCAAAAATCAATTTTTTGATCCTTTTTTTCAAGAAAATCCCCTTTTAGAAACTTCCCTTCCCGCAAAGCGTTTTTCTCAAGAAATATCCGAAAATCTCATTGACAAAGTAGCGCCTTTACGGTATTCTATATCTTGTGTTAAATAACACGCCGCTTTAGCTCAGTTGGTAGAGCGCATCCATGGTAAGGATGAGGTCGACGGTTCAAGCCCGTCAAGTGGCTTTGGTAGGACAACGTTTGTCGAACGTTGTCTTTTTTTGTACATCTAATTCCCAATATATAGCGATAATTTCTAAAGTTAACAATTCGTATTGCCTCTAATTACTTGCGATATACAAAAGAAATAAGATCGTAAAACCCAATAGTACGAAAGATACAACGGCTTTCACCATTCTCGCTGCATCTTTAAATTTGAACAAGAGCGTATAAAGATTAATAAAGTAAATGATCGACAGGACTGCTTCTTGCGAATATTCCTTCACTTGGATCAAGCCTAACCATATACTCAGCAAAAGAATCGAAAAAACAACCTAATAGTTTTCTGCAACACGCTTCATTTCATTCTCCTTTCCAATGATAGCCACTTGCAACCAGCTGAATCATGGAAACTCAGTAAATTATCAGCCCCTCTCTCCAATACTTTTCCTACATCCTTTGCTTATTAAAAGTGTAACAAACTTTCTCTTCTAATGGTCAAACTTGTTCAATTTACATAGTTATTCTTTGTTAAAAAGATTAAAATGGGTTTTCAATCGTTACTCACAGCTCAATTTTAGGCACTTCTTTTTTACAACAAAAAACCCGCTCTCCTAAAGCTAAGAGAGCAGATTTTTCAACTAAACTGAATTTTTTTGAAAGGAGATGCTTGATGCTGACTTAAAAAATAACATATTTTTTCCGTTTAATTTAAATTTTTACTTCACGACCAGCACCGTACATTTCGAATGATTAACGACATAATCGGTGGTTGAGCCCACGACAGCTCGGGTCAATGTGCCTTTACCAGTTGCACCGATAACGATCAAATCAATTGGATACAATTCAGTCGCTGCATGAATGATAAAACGTTTTGGATCACCGACTTCAACGATCACCTCAACATCTTCCACCCCATGTTGATTGGCATCATAGATTTTTTTCAACATATCCGTTTCCACACGTAATTTTTCTTGATCAAAAATTTTCGCAAAAGCATAGGCACTTGTGGATAACTCAGCATTGTTGATAACAGAGAGGACATACAATTTGGCTTTGTTCCTACGGCAAATCGCGAGTGCTTCTTGGAACGCTTTTTCTGACTGATCCGACCCATCTAAGGCTACAAGTACATTTTGAGAATTACGTAACATCCAAATCGCCTCCTTTTCTTTATTTTACCACAAAAAATGGAAGCGTTACAAAAAAGGACGAGGTCTACTCTTAAGAGACCTAAAACTTCCTTTAAGATTTGTGAAGGTCCTTACTTGGTTCCGCAATTATGCAGTAAAATAAGAAGAACAATGATTCGAGGTGAAAGAAATGCGCTCTTTTTTCCATGCTGCAGTCACTGTGCTCTTGTACTTAGGGCTTTTCTTGCTGATAATCGGTATTATCGCCTTTTTCTTGCTAAAACTTTAAGCTTGGTTTGTTGAAAAGCAAGTTGCTGTCACATCCCTAAGAGGAGTG
>NZ_JBIORO010000001.1:0-685000 GCF_051714285.1 Enterococcus sp. AZ149 | reverse complement strand
GCGACTTCGCAACTCGTTGTACTTCCCATTGTAGCACGTGTGTAGCCCAGGTCATAAGGGGCATGATGATTTGACGTCATCCCCACCTTCCTCCGGTTTGTCACCGGCAGTCTCGCTAGAGTGCCCAACTAAATGATGGCAACTAACAATAAGGGTTGCGCTCGTTGCGGGACTTAACCCAACATCTCACGACACGAGCTGACGACAACCATGCACCACCTGTCACTTTGCCCCCGAAGGGGAAGCTCTATCTCTAGAGTGGTCAAAGGATGTCAAGACCTGGTAAGGTTCTTCGCGTTGCTTCGAATTAAACCACATGCTCCACCGCTTGTGCGGGCCCCCGTCAATTCCTTTGAGTTTCAACCTTGCGGTCGTACTCCCCAGGCGGAGTGCTTAATGCGTTTGCTGCAGCACTGAAGGGCGGAAACCCTCCAACACTTAGCACTCATCGTTTACGGCGTGGACTACCAGGGTATCTAATCCTGTTCGCTCCCCACGCTTTCGAGCCTCAGCGTCAGTTACAGACCAGAGAGCCGCCTTCGCCACTGGTGTTCCTCCATATATCTACGCATTTCACCGCTACACATGGAATTCCACTCTCCTCTTCTGCACTCAAGTCTCCCAGTTTCCAATGACCCTCCCCGGTTGAGCCGGGGGCTTTCACATCAGACTTAAGAAACCGCCTGCGCTCGCTTTACGCCCAATAAATCCGGACAACGCTTGCCACCTACGTATTACCGCGGCTGCTGGCACGTAGTTAGCCGTGGCTTTCTGGTTAGATACCGTCAAGGGATGAACGTTTTACTCTCATCCTTGTTCTTCTCTAACAACAGAGTTTTACGATCCGAAAACCTTCTTCACTCACGCGGCGTTGCTCGGTCAGACTTTCGTCCATTGCCGAAGATTCCCTACTGCTGCCTCCCGTAGGAGTCTGGGCCGTGTCTCAGTCCCAGTGTGGCCGATCACCCTCTCAGGTCGGCTATGCATCGTTGCCTTGGTGAGCCGTTACCTCACCAACTAGCTAATGCACCGCGGGTCCATCCATCAGTGACGCAAAAGCGCCTTTCAACTTTCTTCCATGCGGAAAATAGTGTTATACGGTATTAGCACCTGTTTCCAAGTGTTATCCCCTTCTGATGGGCAGGTTACCCACGTGTTACTCACCCGTTCGCCACTCTTTTTCTTTCGGTGGAGCAAGCTCCGGTGAAAGAAAAAGCGTTCGACTTGCATGTATTAGGCACGCCGCCAGCGTTCGTCCTGAGCCAGGATCAAACTCTCATAATGATTTGTTTGAATGACCATACGGTCATTAAGCTCATAAAAATTAACTTTGCTAGCTATTGCTTGCATGTATTTGTTTCAATAAATTGAAACGTCCTACACATTGGTTCGTTTGCTTGCTTTGTTCAGTTTTCAAAGGTCTACCGTGCTGTGTTAGCAACTTTTATATCATACCAGAGCGAGAATTGATTGTCAACTCTTTTTTAAAAGTTTTTTTCGCTCGTTGTTTTTCAACTTCGCAGCGGCTGTCTCAGCGACTTCATTAGAATAACAAACGATTTGTTATTTGTCAACAACTTTTTTTAATTAATTTTGTTGATGTATCAACATCGATTAACTGTTTTAAAATTGCGACTTCGTTATAATATCATCTGTTTCATTTTTGGTCAAGTCTTTTTTTGAAGTTTTTTCAAAAGCATTTTTGACCCGCTGACTCAATTGCCAACGTTGACTAATTTACCATTCTTCTTGACTTAGGTCAAGGAAATATTTCATTTTATTTACAAAAAGTTTTCAATAAAAAAAGACCGTTGTAACGGTCTTCAGCCTTTTCGCTAGTATTCAGGTGCTAAAAGAACGGAACGCCTTCGATCTTATAGTCTTCAATGATCTTACGAAAGATATTGGGCTCTTCCCACGCATACCCCTCTGGCAGCTGTTGCGTTTGTCCTGCTTCTTGTGTTTCAAAAACAAATAAAGGAATATTTTGCGTATCAATATTTCCGTTTGTGAGTTCAAC
Source organism: Enterococcus sp. AZ149 (assembly GCF_051714285.1). Taxonomy (NCBI): domain Bacteria; kingdom Bacillati; phylum Bacillota; class Bacilli; order Lactobacillales; family Enterococcaceae; genus Enterococcus; species Enterococcus sp. AZ149. The sequence continues at coordinate 682,980 of NZ_JBIORO010000001.1, read as the reverse complement.
GAGTTCGATCGCTGTCACATCAAGGTGAATACGGTCTTTAAACAATTGTAAGATCGTAGCCAAGCCGGTTTTATCTTCAGAAAAATCCGTTGACGCTAATTCCGCAGTGCCTTCGTGTATTTGCATCAAAAATCGTTTCGAACCATTTGTTAAGTGCATCATAACTGTACCCGCTACTTTTTTGGATCCCAAAATACCCACCTCAGTTATTCATCTGTTTGTAAACTAATTTTAGCACATTTTCAGAAAATATGCACGATTATCTGTTGCTGTTTTCTTTTTCTAACATTTCTTTAGCTTCTTTCACCCACACTGGTAAAGCTTCTCCAACCGTACGGAAACCAATCCGCTTATTCTTATTTGTAAAGTAGCGTTTACGCTTAAAGGGTGGCTGAACAAAACTTGTTTCCAATGTACGGCGGGACAAACTGATCTTTTGGCTGTATTCGTCAATATCAATGATTTGTACATGGATTTTTTGGCCGATCTGTAAGACTTCATGGATATTTTTAGTAAACCCGGATTGGATCTCTGAAACATGGATCAAGCCTTGCGTTTCTTTATCTAACGAAACAAATGCACCATAGGGTTGAATCCCAGTGACTGTTCCTTCTATAATGTTCCCGATTTGATAATTCATAGTCTTTCCTCTCTTTTCCACTTTCATTATACTTGAACTAGTGGTAGATTTGAAGCATCAGAAACAACGTTACACAATATAGGAGGGAAACGCATGATCAATTTTGACAAAGTTCATCCGCGCTTAAATACCAATAGCGTCAAATGGGATACGATTGCAAAAACCTATAAGGAAGAAAACTTATTGCCGCTTTGGGTAGCCGACATGGATTTTCTGGCACCAGAACCAGTGAAAAAAGCTTTAGAAAAAGCAGTTGCCCAAGGGATCTATGGGTACTCCACCATCCCTGATTCGCTGCTTGAATCCATCATCGATTGGCAGCAAAGACGTCATGGTTATACCATCAATAAAGAAGCGATCCTTTTTAATAGCGGTGTCGTCCCTAGTATTGCACTAGCGATCCAAAGTTACACCCAAGAAGGAGATGCCGTACTGATCCACGATCCGGTCTACCATCCCTTTGCCCAGGTTGTCAAAAACAATCAGCGTACCTTAATTCAAGAACCGTTACTGGAAAAAGATGGCCACTTCGTCATCGATTTTGAGGCGATGGAACAAACCATCATCGAAAAGAAAGTAAAATTGTTTCTTCTATGTAATCCTCATAATCCTGGCGGACGCGTGTGGTCAAAAGAAGAACTCCTGATGATCGGCCGGATTTGTCAAAAGCACCAGGTGGTCGTTGTCAGTGATGAGATCCATCAAGACATCGTTTTTGCGCCAAATCACTTTGTCTCTTTCCAAACAGTCGAGCCAAGCTTTGCCGATTTTTCGATCATTTTGACTTCAGCAACCAAGACCTTTAATTTAGCTGGGATCAAAAATTCGATGGTATTTATCAAAGACCAAACCTTGCGCAGCCAATTTGCAAAAACACAGGAACGTAACGTTCAAGGGGAAATCAATACGTTTGGTTTGGTCGCTACTGAAGCAGCGTATCGTGAATCTGAAGCATGGTTAGAAGAACTATTGTCCTACTTAGAAGCAAATCGCACCTTTGTCTGCGACTTTTTGACTGAACAACTCCCAGCAGTGACGTTTCAAAAGCCCGAAGGTACTTATTTGATCTGGCTGGATTTTTCTGCCTATGGCCTAACGGATAATCAGCTACAAAGAAAACTGATTAAAGAAGCCAATGTCGTATTGAATCAAGGAAATATCTTTGGTCCCCACGGCAGTCACCATATGCGGCTGAACTTTGCCTGTCCTAAAGAGCTATTAGAAAAAGCACTCAATCAAATCGCCGCTGCGTTTAAAGACCAACCGATCGATTAACGCTTACGTGTAAAAAAAGAACCCTAAAGCTGCCATTTCAACGGTCTCCTGAGGATGACCGTTGAAACTGCTTTTGGGTTCTTTTTGTTTTATTCGCTGATTTCGATCGTTTCGATCACTACATCGTGCACCGGACGATCTTGTGGTCCCCGTTGCACGCCAGCGATTTCATCAACGACTGACATTCCTTCGATCACATGACCGAAGACTGTGTGACGGAAATCTAACCAAGGAGTACCACCTGCTTGATACGCTTCGATGATTTCAGCTGGATAACCAGCACCTTCTAATTGACCTAACATGTTGCTAGGAACATTTTGATTGTTTACGATGAAAAACTGGCTGCCGTTAGTATTCGGACCAGCGTTTGCCATGGATAAAGCGCCACGAAGATTGAACAATTCTTTTGAAAATTCATCTTCAAAGCTGCCACCATAGATGCTTTCGCCGCCCATCCCTGTACCAGTTGGATCGCCGCCTTGAATCATAAAATCAGGAATGACACGGTGGAAGATGATCCCATCGTAATACCCTTTTTTCGCTAATTCAACGAAGTTTTTCACTGTTTTTGGTGCCAATTCTGGGAACAATTGTACAACTACATCCCCACGATTGGTTTTGATGACTGCTTTATGGCCAGTTTGTTTTTCTAATGCTAACTGTGGAAATTCAGACACATTAACTCCTCCTTCTCTCTCATAAATCCATGATAGCAGAAAATTGAAAAAATGCTAGTTTGGATAATTTTTGCTATAATAAAGCTATTCGTACACTACGAACACGCTTCACCCCAACGTGGTTAGAAAAGAGGAATAACATGGATATTTTTGATATAACGATTATCGGCGCGGGACCTAGCGGGATGTTTTCTGCTTTCTATGCCGGTATGCGTAACGCCAAAACCAAAATCATCGATAGCTTGCCGCAATTAGGCGGTCAGCTTGCTACTTTATACCCAGAAAAATACATCTACGATATCCCAGGTTATCCGAAAATCAAAGCGGGCGATCTTGTCCAAAACCTGGAAAAACAGTTGACGACCTTCAATCACCAATATTGTTTAGAAGAAACCGTCTTGTCGGTCGAAAAACAAGAAGACTATATCGAAGTCACTACCGACAAAGGAATCCATTACTCGAAAGCCGTGATTTTGGCTTTAGGAAACGGCTCCTTCCAGCCGCGCAAACTGACTTTGCCAGAAAGCGAGCGGTTTGAAGGATACGGCTTAGACTATTTTGTCACCGATTTGATGAAGTATGCCGGACGCAAAGTAGCGATCGCCGGTGGCGGCGATTCTGCCATCGATTGGGCATTGATGCTGGAGCCGATCGCTAGTGAAGTCTACTTGATCCATCGCCGTCCTGAATTTCGTGCTCATGAACATAGCGTCAGCAAATTACAAGCTTCTGCCGTCAACATTCTGACTCCTTATGTGATTCAAGAGCTCCAAGGAGAGCAACGTTTGACTGGTGTCTCGTTGCAGCAAGTCAAAGGTGATGAAACGGTCAGCCTTTCATTGGATGCTTTGATCGTCAATTACGGTTTTTCTTCCACATTGAACATCAAGGATTGGGGCATGAAAAGCAGCCGCCAAGGAGTCTTCGTCTCTTCAGATATGAGCACGTCTGTTCCTGGGATCTATGGCTGTGGGGATGTCGTTTTATACGATGGAAAAGTCGACCTGATCGCTACTGGTTTCGGGGAAGCCCCAACTGCGGTGAACAATGCACTCCATTACATTGATCCCAAAACGCGGACGCAACCCGCCCACAGTACGAGTCTTTTTAAGGAGTAGCTGAGATGAAACAAGTTGGTCTTGCCACCTATACTCTCCCTTTACAGGGGGAGACCCTCACTGAGCAAATGGTTCAGTATCTGGAAGCCTTCGATCATGCCGAAACGGCGGTCCACAATCTAGCCGTTGCCCAAGAAGCCAAAGGATTGGCAGAACGGTTTCAAGTCAATGCGGATAAAGCTTACTTGGCAGGACTGCTGCACGATGTCAGCGTCGTCATCCCTAATGACCAGCGAATCGCCTTGCAGATAGCAGTAGGCGAACCGATCTTAGATGCGGAGCGGCAAGCACCTTTTTTGCTGCATCAGCAGCAATCCGCTTTGTTGGCAAAAACGGTTTTTCAGGTGTCTGATCCAGACATTCTGTCCGCCATCAGCTGTCATACCACCTTAAAGGCCCAATATAGTCGTCTCGATCTGATCGTTTTTTTAGCCGACAAAATCAAATGGGATCGCAAAGATCAAGCACCTTTCTTAACCGGTTTATTAGAGCGCCTCGATGATTCCTTGGAATCTGCCGCTGGCTATTATATGGACTGGCTCTTTGCCGGTGACTTAGTGGTCCCCCATCCTTGGGCAGTGGCAGCCAAAGCAGAACTAGCAAAAACCTGTGCTTCAATGGATGTCAGAAGGGACTAAAACCCAAATGGCATTGGCTGCAACTGGAATAAGGCACTACTTATGATTGCAATCCATCAGTCGCATGTTGACTTTTGAATAAACTATTTTTACATGGAGGGGAACTATATGGTATTAGAAAGCAAAACACTTGAAGACAAAGCAAGAGAATTGTTGGCCGACCGCGGTGTCTCACTGCAAGACATCGGGGAATTGGTGATGTTCTTGCAAAAAGATTACATTGAAGGCATCACGTTGGAGATGTGTATCGAAAGCGTCAACGCTGTCTTAAGCAAGCGGGAAGTCCACAACACGATTTTGACGGGTGTCCAATTGGATATTTTGGCAGAAGAAAATCAACTGCTGCATCCACTGCAAGAAATCGTCAAAGAAGACGAAGGGCTTTATGGGATCGATGAGATCCTCGCACTATCCATCGTCAATGTGTACGGCTCCATCGGTTTTACTAACTACGGATACATTGATAAAGTCAAACCGGGCATTTTGAAAGAACTGAATAAGCACGACGGTCCCCGCGTTCACACCTTTTTAGATGATATCGTAGGTGCCATTGCCGCTTCTGCCGCAAGTCGCTTAGCCCATCAACACCCAAGTAAATCTCATTACATTACGCAATAAAAAAAGACCGACGATCCGCCTTCTTCAAAGGAAGTGGATCGTTGGTCTTTTTTTCATTACGCTGTTTTTTTCAAGCCTCGTTTTCCCCACCAATAGAAAGCAAAAAAGAAGACTTCAATCAAGACAAAAAAGAGAATAAAGCAATGCATGAAAAACGTTTCTGGCAATACGTTGATGATCGGATCGGTGGCTGGATTAAATAGCCAATCGTCGTTACTGAAGAAAATCTCATGGAACGTAACGAAAAAGCGATCAAAGCCGACTGCCATCAAAAACCCGAAAATCAGCGGCAATATCATCCCCCATTGAAAAGGACGAATCAAGCGCCATTGCTGTTGGTTTTGTCGTAGCCGATTGACGAACCAGATACTGGGCAGCAACGTGACGATCATCACAGCATAATTTAATAGAAACAACTGTTTTACATCGTAGAAATGACCAGCCCCCGCTTCAGACATTGGAAAATCTGGCAAGGCGAGCGTACTTGCAAAGGGATTGTTTAGAAAATCTAACAATAAGCCATAGTTCTTCAACAACTCTTCTCTTGTTAGCGAGGTATAATCCAGCAGATTTAAGTGATCGACATCAAACCAATATAACGGTCGAAAATTGATCGTTAGGGTGATCGCTAGACTGACCAAAAACAAAAACAAGCAGACAAATCCTAAGCGTTCAAGCCACACTTGTTTTTTCATTGTTCAAAATCCCACTCATCTAAAGAATCAACCACATAGGTTGGTGCTACCGGTAATGTCGGCACCGCCGCTTTCGGGGTAAAGCCAGATAATACGAGCAAAGAATCGATCCCGTTTTGGATCCCCGAACGGATATCCGTTTCGTAATTGTCCCCCACCATCAAGACCTCTTCTTTTGATAAGCCGATGTGTGCCACCGCTTTTTCCATAATGATCGCTTCTGGTTTGCCAATAAAAATCGGTTGCATTTGGGTGGCAGTCTCCACCATTGCAATCAGTGAACCCGCACCTGGCAACAAGCCTCTTTCCGTCGGGATATTTTTGTCTGGATTGGTCCCGATAAAGGTAGCTCCTTTTTGGATCGCTAACGTTGCTAAAACAAATTTTTCATACGTCACGTGGTTGTCTAAACCAACCACGACATAATCCGGATTGGTTTCTTCCCACTCAAATCCAGCAGCTAAGATCAAATCGATCAACCCCGCTTCGCCGATCACAAACACTTTGCGGCCTTTGCCATGGTCTTTCATAAAATCGATCGTTGCCAAGCTTGCGGTATAGATCGTTTCTGGTGCCACGTGAATCGAAAATTCATCCGCCAATCGCTGTGCCACGACTTCGGGACTGCGGGTCGTATTGTTGGTCACAAATAAATAGGGCAGTCCTTTTTCTTGTAAGGATTCTACGAAGCGTTTCCCAGCAGGGATCGGCTCTTTTCCTAAATAAATCGTGCCGTCTAGATCAATCAAATAGCCTTTATATTTCATCTTATTCTTCCCTTTGTCGAATCGTAAACTCTTTTTTGCCTTTTTTCACCGTAGTTGTTTCGGTTTTTTTGACGTTTTTTTCTTTTGGTTTACGATTTTTGATCGTTGGTTTGCTTTTCTTCTGCGGAATTGCTTCACGCTTTTCTTCTATATGTGCGTTTTGTTGTGTAGTTTGATTTTGATTCGTTTGAGCTGGCTTTTTCTTACGTCTTCGGGAGGTACTTTTTTCTTTCTTGCCGCCAACCCTCTGGATCACGAAATAGGCACAACCGAAGTTGCAATACTCATACAAATAGTCTTCCAGCATGTCAATGCGCTGATCGGGTAATGCTTTGCGGTTATCCTTTTCAAAGAAGCCTTTCAAGCGTAGCTGTTCATAACCCCAATCACCTACGATATAATCATAGCGTGCCAAAACTTCACTGTAACGCTCACCAAGTTTTTCAGGATCGAAGCCTTCACGATAATCCATGACCAATTTGTATTGTCGATTGCCAATCATTAATTCTTCATCATTCAACAAAGTCACCAACTCGCCTTTTTGCGGTTGTTTCGCTGGTTCTTCAATAATTTCTTCTAGTACAGATGTCATTTCATCTGTGATCGTTTGTTTTTCGGTCATTTTTTCACCACCTGCTGTTTATTATACCTTGTTTTATTCCTCAATGATAGTCGCGGTTTTCCTCAAAAAACCACTGGAGGAGTACCAACTACTGAATAGGGTATTTCTGACTCAAGTAATCACCGACCACCGTCCGAATAAAGTCTGGAAAAAGAAACTCAACAGTTCCAGCAATCTCGATCGTCGGGAAAAACGGAATAAACAAGTAGTGATCCACAAGAGTCAACGTGTAGCTTTGAGAGACATCAACTGGTTCTTGCTTCCACAAAACTTGGTGGTTTTTTTCATCAAAGCGAATGCCTTCATAAACCAGTTCGCCAAAAATCTTCCCTCGAAAGCCCATTCCCATAATTGGAAAATTGCGCAAAAAGTTGCGATTTTTTTCCATCTCTAAGACCAATCGAATGACATCCGCGCCTTGCAGCGTCACCCGAATCAAATGCATCGGATGAGGCAAAATCGTGTGCAGCTGATCTTGATCGACCCGTCCTTGTGGCAAATCATCTAAAAATAGCCCCGTATTTAAGATGGCGGCATCCGTCTGTCCTTTGGCACATAATGCCAAAAGTGCCTCCCGAACCAAGGAATGTTGACTTTGCCAATCCCTCGTAAACGCTGCTGGAATTTCTGCCACCTGATTTGCCCGCAACAAGCGATGACCGATCGATAGATATTCGACGATCTCTTCCTCATCTTGCGGAAAAGCCACCAGCGAATCAGTCGGAATCACACGTGCACGATGCTTGATCGGGCGGTGGTGTTCATCTAAGACCACTTCGACTTCGCCAATGTTAAAACCAAACTTGCCAGCTGCGCCAATTTGAACCCCATTGATGACTTCGCCCTTTTCAAACAAATGGTGCGTGTGGGAACCTAAAATAACATCTAGTTCTGGAAAGTCCCTCGCAATCTGGCGGTCAGCATTGATGCCTAGATGGCTCATCAAGACCAGCAGATCGACCTCGGGGCGCAAATGCTGCACCAGTGAAGGCAAAATCTCCAAGGGTTCGCGAATGTCCCAACCGTTGGGGGCATATGTCAGCGGAAACGGTGCTGTAAAAGCGATCAGACCGATTTTGGCTCCTTGATTGCTTTCCATGATTTTGTATTCTTGTGCCCATTTGGGTGGACGTAAATCCTGTTTATCAAATAAATTGCCTAAAATGACAGGAAATTCTGCTTGGTCATATAAATGCTGCAAGACCTCTTTGGGATTGCCGACCCCTTCATTGTTCCCAATCGTCACCGCATCATAATGCCCTTGATTCATCAAGTCGACATTCGCCTTGCCGTCAGTTGCTTCTGTCAAAGGATGCCAGCGATCGACAAAGTCGCCTAAGTCGACCGCGATCACTGTCTCTTCGGTCGTATCCGCTTCTCGTTTTCTTTGATCCAAATAACGCCGCATCTTCGGCCAATGTTCTAGGTGGGAATGCAGATCGTTGGTATGGATAATCGTAATTTTTTCCATTGTGCGCCTCTTTTCAAATACGTCGCCTGAAATCACTATCCGTTTCTCTTGGCATCAAGGGTTGCCAGTAGAAAGACGACGGAATTCTCTACAAAATAAGCATAGCATAAAATCTCTGGGAAACCATTGGAATGCTTGGAAAAGAATGGTGACTTTTTGTAAAAAAGAAACAGTTACAGTGACAGTTGTTCAAAAGAAAAAATCACTTTTCTGACTGTAAAAAGGAAAGTGATTTTTTCTGGTTATTTGGGGGAATTGCAACCGATAACACGGCGGCGGCAATTTGTTGAAGCGAAAATAAAGAGTTCTTGAAACGACGATTCTATCGAATATCGAGAGCAGGTATTCCATGTTTCAGTTCGTCAGAACTACTGATTCTTTGAGAGTACAAAAATCGCCAACGGAAAAGTTATCAGAGTAAGGTTCTAAACAGGAATAAAGCCTTTGTATCAAAAATACAACTTACCCCTCTGAGAGCTGCTATCGATTGCCTAGATTTAAAGCAGAATACAATTAGAACAGCCCTTGGTGTCACAAAGACTTTCAGACAATAAAAAAACCTAAGACAGTCTGTCTCAGGTTTGAATGATCATCGATTCAATTAGTACTACTGCTTTCTTCAAAACAAGCAGTTTTTCAATCAGACACATGGAGAATCCTGCTTAGTGCTGCTTCCTTCCGGATCTGACACGCTTCACAAGACCTCCATTGTCCTAGCCTTTCGGCAAAACTTAGTATAACGTATTTCGTTAGAGATTGCCAGCCTTTTTTTGTTTTTTCTTTTCTCGTAATGCTCGGAAAAAATCTGTTAGCAGCTGGCCGCATGCTTCTTCTAAAATGCCGCCTTCCACATAGGACCAATGGTTGAAGCGCTCATCTTCCAATAAATTCATCAATGTACCAGCAGTGCCGCCTTTGGGATCGTAGGCACCAAAATACACTTCTTCCACCCGTGCCAATAACATCGCCCCACTGCACATCGGGCATGGTTCCAAGGTCACAAACAGCTGCGCTTGTTCTAAGCGCCAACTTCCGACAGTGCGACAGGCTTCCTCGATCGCAAACATCTCCGCATGCGCTGCGGCTTGTTGCTGCGTTTCTCGTAGATTGTGCCCACGACCAATGATTTTGCCATCCAAGACGACGACAGCACCGATCGGTACTTCTGCCACACCTTCTGCTTTTCGGGCTTCTTTGATTGCTTCTTCCATAAAGAACGCTTTTTCCTCGGCAGTCAAAGTACTTGTTTTTTCCACGACTTCACTTTCACTCCTCTACCTCGCACCATTTCGTGCATTTCCTTGTTAGTATAACGAAAAACGCTTAGAAAGACGAGAAAAACTCGCAAAGACCGATGTCCCTGCGAGTTTCAAATGGAATGATTGGCTTAAAAGACGGAATCAACAAAGCTCGTCAACTTGTCTTTGACATGTTCTGTCGAATCTTTGATGTTGTCTCCGTAAACAGAGATTTTGTTGCGGCCCTCATTGACTTTTTTCATCACACCTAACAACGAATCCAATTCATTGTCAGACAAGCCGTCTACGACATCCAACAATTTTTCATTGCCGTTGAATTTGTCATCGACAAATTTCTTTACTTTGTGTCGGTTGCAAGCGAAGCGTACTTTATTGAATACTTTGTCTGATACAACGACGGCAGTAGTGATCCCAGCGATCGCTGCAATGCTTAATCCAATCGTTACTTTTGATGATGTTTTCATATCGATCAGCTCCCTTATTTTGCTACTTCCATCATAGCACGAGGACTGAAATAAAAACACTATTTCGTTTAAATCGCTTTGAATCTTAATCCTTTTGGAAAGAAGTTTTTCACAGTTCCTTGGACTTGTTTTCCAAAACCGACGGGGATCTCATCGACTGTCAAAATCACCCATCCAGCATTTCCTGGCACGCTCATGGTTTCACCTGCCACATACTGCTGCCATTGCCGCAAAGTGATCGGCACTGTCGGTGCCCCTTCTTCTGCATGGATCGCCAATGCCAACGCATAACTAGGTTCGATCCGATTCTTCTTAACGACACCGACATGCAAACCTGGGCGCATAAACTTGATCCCTTTTAAAGAAGGCATTTCTTCAGGAACGAGCCAGAGGTTTTCTCCTAGCAGCTGAGGCGTCGCATTCAGTGTCTGTAAAAAAGGAAACTCCTTGCGAAAGGCTTGCCACAACTTTTGAGTTGCTGCATCCAATGGGCTCTTGGCTGTCGCACCTTTGCCTTTTTTCTTCTTTTTCACTGGTGCAGCTTCTGCTAGCGAGGTCAATTTCGCAGCGAAATGACCTTCTCCTTGGTTTAAATGCGGCCATAAGCGGATCGTTTTCTCAATCCCTGGTGCAGCTCCCCACTCGCTGCGCCCATGAGATACATTGGCCAAGTCGATCGCTTCGATCGTGAAGGGATACTCCTCCATTAACCAAGCCATCATCGCTTCGTTTTCTTCAGGGGCAAAGGTACAGGTGGAATAGATCAGCTGGCCCCCCGGTTTTAGCATCGCAACGGCTTGTGCCAAAATGTCTTTTTGCCTGATCGCACACTGATCAGGTGTTTCTGCCTGCCATTCTTCTAAGGCGACGGGATCTTTACGAAACATCCCTTCACCAGAACAAGGAGCGTCCACCACGATCTTGTCAAAAAACTGAGGAAAATGGCGACTCATTTCTTGCGGTGCCTGATTGGTGACGACTACATTCGGAAAGCCCCAACGCTCCACATTTTCTGATAGGATTTTGGCACGCTTCGGGAAAATCTCATTTGCTACAAGCAGCCCTTTTCCTTGTAATTGGCTTGCCAGCTGCGTTGTTTTGCCTCCCGGTGCCGCACATAAATCTAAGACCCGCTCCCCTGGTTGAGCGGCTGCGATCGTTGCCACGATCATCGCACTAGGTTCTTGGCTGTAGACATAGCCAGCTTGATGGAGCAACGAACGGCCTTTGACTTCGCCAATATAAGCCGCTTCTGCATAGGGGGCGGGTACAGCAGCTGGTCCATATTTTGCCAGCATCGCTTGTGCGTGCGGCTTAGCAACATTCAAGCGAAAGCCTTTGACTGGCTGATTATCGGTTAAAGCGGTAAAAAAAGCTGGTGCTTCTTCTCCTAGCAACCGTTGGTATTTTTCAATAAATGGTGTTGGTAATTGCATACTACCCCTCCTCGGCTTTTTTATTCTAGCGACTGAGAAGCAATTATGCAAGAATTCCTTGAGCAAATGGCAAAAAAACTGCAGCTGAGTGAAGTGGGCGATTAAATCGCTTCGACTTCTCTTTGCTGCAGACCTTTTTTTATTTAAAAATCGCTTTTTTGACACTGCTTTCGATGAATGGCTCAGAGACACGGTTGTCCCAGAATTTGATCAGTGGGCCCACTAAAAAGGCACTGATGAAGGTTCCGATCCCGATTGGCCCGCCTGTGAAGAGCCCAATCAAGGCAAAGGCAACGTCTTGAATCACCCGCACCACTCGATAGTTGGCTTTCGTCTGATCGACGATGGTTGGGGCGATCGCGTCGTAGGGGGCGCTACCCAAATTCGCTGACATATAAAACGAAGCACCGAAGGTAAAGAAGATGATCCCGATCAACAAGAACAAGCCTTGCTGCCACCAGTTATTTGGACCGACGGATAACCAATCAAAAACGTTGGTATAAAAGTCGATGAAAAATCCTGTCAGCACCATATTGATGACCGTCCCGATGCCGATATGACGACGGCCAAAGATAAAAATCAATACTAGGACAGCGATATTGATCATCAATTGATAGACCCCAAGGGATAACCCTAGCAGCTCGCCGACACCGATATTGGCTGCTGTGTATGGGTCTAGCCCTACTCCGCCGACCCGCAGCAATGCCGCCCCGAATCCTAAAATGGCGACACCAATCAACGCATAAAGCGAGCGTATTCCTGTTTCTTTTTTCATTAAAATTTCCCCTTTTTTCTCATCTGTTCTCTCAAGTATAACGAGAAAAAAGGAAAATGGGAATTTCAACGCTTCACAGGGCTCTTTGTAGGGAAGGGATCTGACTTAGTCATCTCCTTTGCTTCTATTGAAAAGCCAGCGGCAATAATCATTGCTATTGCGTATCTTAGTTTTCGTTTCTTACAGATACGCGTGCCTCGTCCATTACTCGGGCTTCACTGGAACCATCACTTCAAATATCTGCAATTCTTTTTGTGTGGTAAAGACTTCATCTTGCCATAACAATTCCCAAACATCGCCATCGATTTTCAACTGCTTCTCTTTTAGAAAGGCTTGGATGCGGTGGGTAAAAGCGGCAATTTGTTCTTCTCCCTCACTGACAAATCCAGAAACATACGTACCAGCGGGACGTGTGATGATCAGCTTTTCCGGATAGAGATGTAGCCGATCTTGGGGAATCAAGATCAATGCCCGATAAGGCGATGCGTGAAAAGTCTGATCCTCCAACGTCGTTCCTGCACTTAAAAAGCCGATGGGATAGCCACTGAAGGCATCTTTATAATCCACTAGCGGATAAAAACGGGCGTACACTTGATAAGCAGATTCTGGATCATCGCCAGCGATCTCTTCGGAAACGATAAACGCCTCTGCTTCGTGCTGCGCTATCGTAAAGGTCTCAAAATCGGCTTTCTGTACTTTTTCATAGCGCTGGATGTAGCGATCGAAGGTTCGTTCCAATTCTTGTAGCGCAGCGATTTTGTCACGGACTTGTCCTCGCCGTTCCACAAGTTCCTTTTGCGTATATTCCGGGTTGCGGTTTTTCAAAAATTGGCGAATGTCTTGCAAGGGCATGTCTAAAGAACGCAACATCAAAATCACGTCTAACTCAAGGCATTGTTCAAAGCCGTAATAGCGATAGCTGTTTTCACCAATCGATTGCGGTTTGAACAAATCGATTTGATCATAATAAATCAATGTGCGCCGACTCACGCCAGCATAAGCGGACATCTCACTGATGGTCAATTGTTTTTTCAAAAAAATTTCACTCCTTGCTTGACTGTAACGTAACGTTACAGTTTATTCTACCATAGAACGACATTTTTGGAGGGAAATCATGAAACAATTACAGTTATTTTATAAAGAAGAACGACGCTTCTTTTTCAGTTTATTTCTTTTGATGCTAGTCCAATCCTTCGGCACACTCTTGTTGCCGTATTTTTTGGCAAAAATCATTGATGAAGGGATCTTAAAAGTCGACACGACGGCCATTTGGCACAATGGCTGGTGGATGTTTGCCATTGCCATCGGCACCGTGATCGTCTCGGTAGGCGGTAGTTATTTATCTGCCCACCTTTCAGGAAAATTCGGGCATTTTTTGCGGATGCGCTTTTTCAAAAAAACACAAGAACTCTCTGTATCCGCTGTTGATGGCTATGGTACACCCACTTTGCTGGCACGTACCACCAGCGACATCAACAACATCCAACAAATTTTGATGATGGCGCTGCAAATGATTTTGCCAGCCCCAATGATCGTCGCAGCTTCGATTTTTCTAACCGGCACCGTCTCTTTACGGATGATTTGGGTCCCAATCGTAGCGATCCTATGTTTTTCAATGATCGCTTATGGGGTGATTCGCAAAGCGATCCCATTATCACAAATCACGCAAAAACTAGTCGATAACATGATGCGGATCTTACGAGAAACCTTTACCGGCGCTCGGGTGATTCGGGCATTTGACAAAGCGGCTTACGAAAAAGAACGGACAGATCAAACCTTGACGGAATATGCGAAAACCATGATTAAAGTCAATCGCCTCTTTGCTGTCTTGAATCCGACCGTCAACTTAGTAATGGGACTCTCGATTTCAACCATCCTAGTCTACGGCGGCTATCAAAGTCTTCAGGGCCACCTAGCTATTGGTAGTATTACTGCCATTATCGAATACACGATTTTGAGCCTTTGGTTTTTGACCATGGCAGCGATGGTGATCGTGATGGTGCCTAAAGGCTTGACTTCCTTACAACGAATCGAAGAAGTCTTAGAAGAACCAATTGATTTGATTGACGGTGACCAAACCTTAAAAAAATCCGCCTTGTCAGAAACGATCGCCGCTTTCAATCACGTGCAATTTACGTATGAAGGCGCCGAAGAACCTGTCTTAGAAGATATCAGCTTCGAGATCCACCGAGGCAAAACGACAGCGATCGTTGGAGGAACCGGCTCTGGCAAAAGCACCATCGCCAAAGCGCTGTTGCGTTTCAAAGATGTGACTGCTGGTTCGATCACGCTTTTTGGCCGCAACATCAAAGAGATCTCACAAGCCGAATTACGGGACCAAATTAGTTATGTCCCGCAAAAAGCGCTCTTGCTTAGCGGCACGATTCAAGAAACCTTGCGTTTCGGCAATCGTCCAGCAACCCATGAGGCGATGGCAAAAGCCGCTGAAGTTGCTCAAGCCAAGTCATTTATTGAAGGCTTGCCTGAAGGTTATGAAAGTCCGGTTGCTCAAAAAGGCAGCAATTTCTCTGGCGGTCAAAAGCAACGATTGAGTATTGCCCGAGCGCTGACAAAGCCCGCAGAAATCTACTTCTTTGACGACAGCTTTTCTGCTTTGGATTATCAAACAGACGCCAACTTGCGGCGTGCATTGAAAGAATACACGAAAGATGCCGCCGTCATTATCGTGGCTCAACGGGTATCGACCGTCAAAAATGCCGATCAAATCATTGTCTTGGATAACGGCAAAATGGTCGGTAATGGAACCCACGAAGAATTATTACGCACTTGCCAAACTTATCAAGAGTTTGCCTCATCTCAAGGAATGGGAGGAATGAAGGATGAGTAAACAAACAATGGATACACCAAAAAACATGAAACATACAAGCCGGCGCCTACTTCGATTACTAATGGAACAAAAAGCCCGCTTTCTGCTGATCATCGTCTCTGCCTTGTTCTTTTCCTTACTAATGTCCATCGCCCCTTTGATCTTGGGACGTGGACTGGATAATCTGATCGCCTTGTTTCAACAAGAAGGCTGGCAGATCAATGATTTTTGGCAAAGTATTTTAGGTCCAGTCGTCCTTTTAGCAGGAACCTGGCTTTTGATTAGTCTCTTTTCCTTGCTACAAGAGTATACGATGGCCAGTGTCAGTGAAACCCTGACCTTGACTTTACGCAAACAAATCAGTGACAAATTCAATCGCCTGCCTATCAGTTTTTACGACAAACATCATACCGGCGATATTTTAAGCCGAGTGATTCTCGATTTAGATAAAGTGTCCGAAGTCTTACAAGTCGGTTTGATGCAGCTGATCACCGCAACCATCAGCATTACCTTCGGCTTGATCGCCATGCTTTATCTCAGCCCATTACTGACGATCGGTGTGGTCCTGATTTTGCTTTTGAGTGCTTTTGTGACCACCGTTCTCGCACGAAAAAACTTGAGCTACTTTACCAAAAACCAAGAAACATTAGGTGCAGTCAGCAGTCGTGCGGAAGAGTTTTATACCGCAAATCCGCTGATCAAATCCTACAACCAGCAAATTGCCGTTGAAGCGGAAATGGCGGAATTGAGCGAAGCTCAATTTAAAGCTTTTCGGAAAGCACAGTTCGTCAGTGCAGCTATCAATCCTTTCGTGCGCTTTATCAATCAAATCGGCTTTATCTTAAGCGCCGTCGTTGGTGGTCTGATGGTGTTGCAAGGGCAATTATCCATTGGTCTTGTACAAGCCTATCTGCAATACATCAACCAAGTGTCTGAACCGATCACGCAAGCTTCTTATATTATGAATACCTTGCAAAGTGCCTTAGCATCTCTCGAACGAATTTTTGAGATCCTTGATTATCCTGAAGAAGAAACAGCGACCCAGCAACTGCCGGTACCGCAAACCATCAAAGGAAAAATCGATTTCCAACACGTCTCCTTCGGCTACAACAAGGAAAAACTCCTGATGGAAAACGTCGAATTTTCCGTCAAACCAAAACAAACGGTTGCGATCGTCGGACCAACAGGCGCTGGAAAAACCACCATGATCAATCTTTTGATGCGCTTTTATCCTTTGAACGGTGGAAAGATTTTGCTGGACGATCAAGACATGATGTCCTTTTCGGCACCGGCAGTACGGAAAAAATTCGGTATGGTGCTGCAGGATACATGGCTGTTCCAAGGAACCATTGCTGAAAATATCGCATATGGCAATCCCGATGCCACTCGGGAAGACATCTTGGCTGCAGCCAAAGCCGCCCAATGCGACCACTTCGTGCGGACCCTGCCCAACGGTTACGATACCGTCATTGGCTCCGAAAGCGAACTGTCTCAAGGACAACAACAATTATTGACGATCGCCCGGGCGATTTTAGCGGACCCAACGATCCTGATCCTTGATGAAGCCACCTCCAGTGTCGACACTCGGACGGAACAAATGATCCAAACGGCAATGGATCGTTTGACCCAAGGAAGGACCAGTTTTATCATCGCCCATCGTCTTTCTACCATCAAAAATGCCGACTTGATTCTAGTGATGAAAGACGGCTCCGTCGTCGAAAAAGGCTCCCATACTCAATTGCTGGCACAAGATTCCCTTTACGCCCAACTATATAACAGCCAGTTTGCAACTGCTTGATGAAAAAAGACAACGTGATTCTTTAAAAGAATTATCGTTGTCTTTTTTCTAAACTTAGATAAATTTTGTAGGAAGAGTTTTATTTTCTAATCATCAAATAAGTAGTCATCTGGTTGCTGATAAAGAACTAGTAATGATAAAACTCTGTTACTTTCTCTTTCTAACGAATACGCCAATCGTTGTTGCAACAATCATCACACCCAAACCGACTAACCAGTCGGCGGTTTGTTCATTCGTTTTGGGTAGTTGTTTTTCTTTCGACGGTAACGTACTGTTCTCGGTAGAATTTGGTTTAGTATTATTTTGCGTCATTGTATTTGATTCTTTTGTGTTTGACTCTATCATACTTGATTCCGTGGTACTTGGCTCCGTAGCACTTGGTTCCGTCGTGCTTGGCTCCATCGTGCTTGATTCTGTGGTACTTGATTCCGTCGTGCTTGGCTCTGTCGTGCTTGATTCTGTGGTACTTGATTCCGACGTACTTGGTTCCGTCGTGCTGGGTTCTGTGGTGCTTGGTTCCGTCGTGCTTGATTCGGTCGTGCTTGATTCTGTGGTACTTGGTTCTGTTGTACTTGATTCCGACGTACTTGGTTCGGTTGTACTTGGTTCCGTTGTACTTGGTTCCGTGGTACTTGGCTCGGTTGTGCTTGGTTCCGTGGTACTTGGTTCGGTTTCTTTTTTTGTATTGGTGATTACAAGGGTATCTCCCTCAGTCGTCACACTGCTTTCGAAGCCGTCGGGGATATTGACTTCTTCAACCTGATACACGAAGTCTTCCCCTTGATTGTTGTATTTTGGTAAGTCTGCCATTTGACCAGCAACGGGTATCTTTGTTAATGATGCTTGAAAATCATTGGCTTTTTCAAGGGTCAAACGGTCTGACTGCTGCCAACTGTCTGCTGCAGTAGTGGTGGTTCTTTTGACTTGATAATCGATTTGGTCTGGAATCTCAGCTGCTGAGACATTGACCCACTTTTTGAGAACAGCAAGGGAAACATTGGGTGCCTTGATGGAAGGTATCGGAAAATCCAACGCTTCATCATCGCTTGCTGGTGTTAAGGTCGTACGGCCATTGCACAACACCCACGCCTCTCCTTTAAAATCTGGGGCTTCCGTATTCAAGCGAACTTGGTAGGTCAAGGTCAATTTTTCATTTTCACCTAAGGCTATCCCACTGACGGTAATAGTCTGATCCTTTTCAGAAACGGTTACTCCAGTTGCAACTTCCGGCGCCTCGACCCACTCTCCTTGCGCATTTTTGCGCCATCCGACTAACTGATACTGATCAGCATCAAAATTACCTGCCCCTTGCAAAAGAATGCCCTCTCCCATCGGATCTGTAATCGTCCCATCAGGGATGGTTTTATCGATATGATTGGCGATTTCTGTCAATGCTGAACCCAACCCGCTCAGGTTTTCATCCGTCGTTAAGTAATTGCTCGGTGCAGACGCCAGATTGCGCCCAATGTATTCCCCTCGTGCGGAAGGCGCCGTTGCTACCGAATAATAGGTGAAACCAGATTTTTTAAGCGCGACGATCGTGCCAAGGGTCTCGTCTGTCACCACAGTGTTGCTAACAGGAATGGCTTGCGAATCTGATGGATTTTTACTTGTCGTATGGTAAGCATTGGCTGACGTTTGAAATTCTTCAATATAGCTTTCCGTGTGATAACCGTTATAGTCACTGATTGCGCCGGTATTTTGATAAACCGCTGCATCATCTACTGGCAAATAACTACGATTGGCACTGTCGTCACCGATATGAATAAACAGCTTTTCCGCTTTTGGACGACTTTCTTCCAGTAACAGTTGTTGTCCAGCCAATAAGCCTTTTTGCATAAAAGTTCCAGAATGGGATTCGGCCGTCTCACGCAGAAATTGTTCCAAGTACGCGATATCGGTAGAAAAACCGTTGGTAGTGTAAACTTCTCGATTGTAGGCAACGATCCCGATCCGAATGGAGCCATTCGCTAGCGAATCAGCTAATTCATTTCCAAACTGTTGCAGCCCCAACAAGGCGTTGGTTAATTTTTCTCCAGTCATGGAGGAAGAATAATCGATCACCATGACCAGATCAACAGGGGTACTGGTCTGATTGCCTTTGACAGCTAACGTTACATCAAATAGTCCTTGGCCCGCAGCTTCTTTGACACTCTTTTTCAGATAAGCTTCATCTGCATAATTGACATAGTTCTCTTCATCAAAAGCAACCCCCGGCGCCTGTCCATACTTGTAGTTGTACGTATCTCCTTGCGCCGTTCCATTTGTCAAATACTGTCCGGTCGCATCAGTTTGATAGTCAAAATCATACGTGGTGGTTTCACTGTTTACAGTCAGACTGCCCATGAGAACCCCCATCAACAACAGGAAAAAAATCCCTGCATGCTTTTGCCAACCTCTTTTGTGTTTCATCACTTTCGCTCCTTTATTTCCGCACTGCTTTCCTCAGCAGATCCATGAATGCTGAGGAAAGCGAGTCTTTGTCAGAAAACAGTATAGAAGGTTTTGCTGCGAAAAGGAGACAAAAAATTGCTGATTTCATTTACAAAAAAATCACGTTTTTTGTGCTATCATAAGAGAATCGAGTACATAGAGAAACCTTTAGAACGGAGCTTGAATTATGGAACGGTTTTATCCATTTTTTGGACACACTCTCAAGAGAGATATCGACTTGTTGCGGTTTTTGTATCTTCAAAAACGTTTTGTTCCCATTGAAGAGATCAGTCAAGCGTTGGCTTTGGATCGCCGCTCCATCCAAAAAAGCTTCGACACTTTAAGCAAGCGCTCGCTTTCCTTACAAGACGATCCCTCACCGCTTTTGGTTGCCAAACACGGCTTTGGGTTATCCTTCATTGGGACTAAGCGAGACTACAAGCGATTGAGTCGGCAGTTGCTGGAAGCGAATCCCTTTTTTTATTTACTGGAAACCCTTTTGCTGCAAAATGGGATCAATTTGATCCAATTCGCCGCTGACCATTACTTCTCCGAATCAACCGTTCGTAAACGAATCTATGCGTTGCAAAAACTGCTTGCTCCATTGGGATTTCAGCTGCAAAAGCAAAAAGGGACGGTTCGACTCGTAGGCAGCGAAGCCCGTATCCGCTACTTTATGATGGTCTTCTTTTGGCGAACATTTGCCGGTCTGCATTGGCCCTTTACTGGTCTTTCCCAGAAAAAATGTGAAACCATCGCACAAGACTTCTACCAAAACAATCAGATTCCCTTTAACCCGATCGAATTGAAAATGACCACATACATTTTGGCTGTCACTATTTTGCGGTTTCGCAAAGGACAAAGGATTTCAGCAGAAGCAGTAGCGATCGAAGCCCCTTTGATTGGGGAAGATCTTTCCCTGTTTCAATCCCTGATTGATGAAGAGACCGCCATCTACAATCATTTATCGTCAGAACTAGCGGAACACTTCTTTCTTGATGAGAATGAACGCCGCTTTTGTTTTCTATGGCTAGCATCGAATCTCGATCGAACGTTTGCCGATGCGCAACTGGACGCTGCGTTTTCCCCAAAAAAACCAACGACGAGCATCCAAAAACTTCTCTGGTCGATGACCGCGTTCGCACCAAAATCCGAGTTGACCCGCCCTTGCAAAAGTAGGATCGTGAATACCCTCTTGAATGGGCTTTTGACTGTCGAATTGTTTGGACCGGTCGACCATACATTAGCCGGCTATAATACTGCACAGTTTTTAGCAGAACATTTTCCTGATTTGCAAAAGCAAGCCGAAAAGCTAGTGACAAAAACTTCGTTATACCAAAAAGAGCCACTGAAACGAAGCGGATTTTCTCTTCATGTCGCTATGGCGTGGACGCTGATTTTGCCGCCAGCTACTTTTCAGCAGAAAATCAAGATCAAACTGGAAACAGACTTGCCGCTGGCGATTTCGCTGACCATCAGAGAACTGATCAAAGCGCCCTTTCAAGGGTTCTACAACCTTGATATTCGTGATCAGTTTGTCGACGACGACTACGATCTCTGTCTAAGCACTACTCCATTGTCTGAAACCTATGAAAAAGCACCGGTCCTATTGATCAATGCACAAGTCACCCTTCCTGATTTACTAGCAATTCATCAGGCGATTGAAGTATTCCAATCGCAAAAATAATGATTGCTCTGCTCAAATCACTCCAACAAAACGAGACGACGAAGTAATGAAAGCAGGTACTTCGTCGTCTCGTTTTGTTTCATTCATTCAATACAGTATTACTTTTATACAACCAATAGTTAAATCTGTTGCTAGTTCCTTTAACGAAAAGGAACACTCGAGTGTTGCAACTGGATTCGAACGTTGCCGTCTTCATCCAACATATACCCAAATGTATATTCGACCTTTACCTCTTCTCCGGTCTCACCGGATGTAAAATAATAATTTCCTGAAGAAAGTGCTGTATCACCATTTAGAATCGTATCGTGATTGACAAAGCGTACATTTGTCCACGGCTCTAAAGCAAACCCGCTGTCTTCTTCAATATCACCACCAACGAAATAAGACAAAGCTTCTTCCTTTGTTGAGCGGAAAGGAATTTCAGCAGCTTTCGTCGGTTTAAAAAGGACTGTTCCTTCATCAAATGCATACAACGTATCAAGGGTTTCTTTAGCTTGTTCTTCTGCAGCTTCCTCACTCTGCGTACTTGCTTCCCCAATAGCTACGATGCTCTCAGCCCAAGCTTCTTGTGCTTCTTCGATTGCAGCGAGGGTGATCGTTGGCACTTCAACCGTATCTGCTTGTGCTGTGTCGTCTTCATTTTGAGCCCCACACCCTGTTAAAGTAACTAAGATTATTGGTAAAACCAGTGTTTTTTTATTCATTTTATTCCTCCTTCTTTATCAATCAGTCTAATAAAGAATAGGTTTAATTGAAATAATAATCATAAAATCTTAACAAAAATAGAAAAATACTCGTATTTTGATTATTAAATGCATTTATCGCAGCTGATAATGAGAGCTCATTTTTCAATCCGTTGTCTGCTTTTCTGCATATGTCAAAAAATACTGTTTATACGGACGCCCAATTTTTGTATACACATTTTCACTGCGAATGGCTTTGGTCTTTTCTAAGTGGGCGACATACTTTCTTACCGACACATGGGACAATGCGCAAGCTTGCGCCAATTCTTGGACTGTAAATGGCTGTTTGATAGTACGAATCGTTTCTTGGATCAACTGAAGCGTGTCTTCTGTCAACCCTTTTTCTAGTTCGATCCACGGACTTTTTTGGTTTCCCTGCAGCAGCAGATCGATTTGCTGCTGAGCGATCCGCGGATGTTTGAGGCTTTCGCGTCGTTGCTGAAATACTTGGATACTTTGGGCAAATCGTTCGAAGGAAAACGGCTTGATCAAATAATCCAGCATCCCCAAATGTAGGCTTTGGCTGATCAATCGTGTTTCATCGGCAGCCGTGATCATGATCACATCCACAGCCTGTTGTTGTTCCCGTAATGTTTGCAACAGCTCCAAGCCATTGCCATCTTTCAAATGGATATCCAGCAAGAGCAGCTCAATGGTTTCTTTTTGTAGCATTTCTTGCGCTTCTTCCACTGTTTCCACCGAAAAAATTCGCTCAAAAACCGCTAAACGTTCTAAATAGCTGCGATGAATAAATTGAACCATCGGATCGTCTTCAACAATCAAAATATTGGCTTTCATAGCTGCTCCTTCCGATAATCATTCGTGATCGTCACTTCTAGGACGCCTTGCGCTTCCTGAAAAGTGATCGTCCCATTGACTTCATGTAGTAATTGCTGAAAATAGCCTACTTGTTGTAAAGTCACTTGTTCCGCGGGTGTCAACATTTCTTCCGCTAGCTGCCAACTCGTTTGCAACTGATTTTCTTGGTACTCGATTTTCATAAATACCTCTTGAGTCAAATGCTTTTGCAGCAAAAGATGATGTATATATTGATAAAGGTTTAATAAGACTTTGGTTTCATGTGCAACGGCCCCTTGGGGAATCTCTGGAAAAATTTCTAACAATAGCTGGCATTTCTTTTCTAAAAATTTTTGCCGCTCGCCAATCAAAAACCCTGCCAACAACGGATTTTTAATAAGAATCGCTAGCCGATGAGCAAATTCTTTCTCTGGTTTCAAAATATCATCCAAATAGATCGTCAACTCTTCATAGGCTTCTAAATCCACCAAACCATAGATGACATGCAGCTTGTTCATAAATTCATGGGCTTGACTTTGCAGTGCCGTCGCATAGGCTGTCGTATTTGCCAACTGATCCGCAATAAATAAAGACTCTGTCGCATTTCTTAGAAAAATAATATGCCCTATCTGCTGATTTCTCACGATGATCGGCGCCGATGAAAAGACATAGTTCTGCCCTTCTTGCTGTACTAACCGCTCTTGCTTCTTGTCAAAATCGACGTGCTGCAAAGCAGGCAAGATCGTTAGCAGGGATTGGCCAACCAAGCCATCTTCTGATGCAGTAGCAAGCGGCAATGCCGTGGCAGCTCGATTTGCCAGCAAGATGTTCTTCGCTAAGTCTAAGACAAAAACAACATCCTTGGTTTCTTCCAGCATACTATTGCGTTCTTCTAACAAACGTGAGATTTCTTGCGGTTCCAGATTATGCAGTTGTCGTTTCAAATAAAATGCCACGAATAATGCAATCCCCCCGCCTAATAGCAAACTGATGAACAATGCTTTCCGATAGCCTTTTTGCGATAGTAAGATTAGCGATTGCAGTGAAGTCATTTTAATCCCTAATGCCACGACGCCAAGTTGTTCTCCATCTTCTTTCACTGGAACGAACCCACGTAAGGACTGTCCTAAGGTGCCGTTGCCAATGGAGAGAGACTCCTTGCCTTCAATTGCCGGTGTTTCATCGCCACCTGTAAAAGGTTGACCAATCTTTTCAGGGTCTGGGTGCGTGATCCGAATAGCGTCTTGATCCATCAAAACAATAAAATCCAACCCATAATTTTTTGCTAATTCATTGGTATATGATTGCAACTGGGGACTGGCTTTCTTTTCCCGCAGTGCTTGCTTGACCTCCGCTTCTGATGCTAACTGACGACCGATCGATAGCAGCAGCGTTTCTTCATCCCGGTGCATTTGCTCTTTTTGTTCCATCATCATCAGTACATAAAATAATGTTAGAACGATACATAAGGTACTGGTAAAAATTCCTACTAACAGCACCCACAGCCGAACTGGCCGCTCTCGCATAGTCGTTCCTCCTCAATTGCTAATAAGCGTTCATTACACGCTCATTTTAACATAGGAATCTTTTTCCGAAGGTCTTTTTTTAAGTTGTATTTAATTAAATTAGTTAAATAATCTTCTTTGTTTGTGAGCGCTTCCTTATACTGGAAACATCCAAAGGAGGTATTTGAATGAAACAAGTCGTCGCAAAACAACCCGTTGTTGAAAAAAAGCAAACCAAAGCAAAGTGGTGGTCTTTCTATGTTGGTTCCGTTCCTTTGCCCGTCTATCTGGTAATGTCTGCCATTATCTTGATCACTGCTTTTCTACAGCAACTGCCTGTCAATATGTTGGGGGGGTTCGCCGTTATCCTAAGTTTAGGCTGGTTATTAGGAACGATTGGTGCCAACATCCCCATCATCAAGAATTTTGGTGGTCCCGCTATTTTTTCTTTGTTGATTCCGTCAATCCTGGTCTTTTTTAATCTCATCAATCAAAACGTATTGGAATCAACTAATATCTTAATGAAGCAAGCAAACTTCCTTTATTTCTATATCGCCTGTCTGGTTTGCGGCAGCATTTTAGGTATGAATCGCAAAATCTTAGTCCAAGGGTTGATGCGAATGATCATTCCTATGATGTTAGGCATGGTCTTAGCGATGGGCGTAGGTACCCTTGTCGGTGTCCTGTTAGGGCTAGATTGGAAACACACTTTGTTCTTTATTGTGACTCCTGTTTTAGCCGGCGGTATTGGGGAAGGAATCTTACCACTTTCCTTAGGCTATAGTGCCATCACTGGTTTAGGTAGCGAGCAATTGGTCGGTCAGTTGATTCCAGCCACTATCATCGGCAACTTTTTCGCGATCGTTTGTACTGGCTTGTTGACTCGCTTAGGGGAACAAAAACCGCAGCTTTCAGGAAAAGGCCAACTCGTCAAAATGAGTGATGGGGATGATTTGAAAGATGCGTTGGTTGAAGATCAATCACCGATCGACGTCAAATTGATGGGTGCCGGTGTGCTGACCGCTTGTACGCTCTTTATTCTCGGCGGTTTGCTGGAACACGTCACTGGGTTTCCTGGACCTGTTCTCATGATCGTAGCAGCCGCTTTCTTGAAATACTTGAATGTCGTACCAAAAGAAACACAAAAAGGATCAAAACAGCTTTACAAATTCATCTCTGGTAACTTTACATTTCCACTGATGGCAGGATTAGGACTGCTTTATATTCCTTTGAAAGATGTCGTCGGTATGCTGACCTGGCAATACTTTTTAGTCGTTATTAGCGTTGTTTTCACTGTGATTGCCACGGGATTTATCGTTTCTCGCTTTATGAACATGTACCCCATCGAAGCAGCCATCGTTTCTGCTTGTCAAAGCGGAATGGGTGGAACCGGCGATGTCGCGATCTTAAGTACCGCCGACCGCATGAATTTGATGCCATTTGCCCAAGTAGCTACACGTTTGGGTGGCGCGATCACGGTTATCTCAATGACCGCACTTTTACGACTATTATTTTAATTGTTTGAAATCGGAAGGGAGAAATCAAGAATGTCAACGATGAATGTCAACGAAGCAGCTATGAAACAAGCCGAGGAAAATGGGGGCAAATTAGCCGTCGTTTCTAAAGTCACTATTGATTCAAAAGAAGATTTAAGTATCGCCTACACCCCAGGAGTCGCAGCTGTTTCATCAGCAATTGCTGAAAACGAAGAACTCGCCTACACCTTGACCACTAAGAAAAATACTGTCGCCGTGATCAGCGATGGCTCAGCGGTGTTAGGTTTGGGCAATATCGGTGCCAAAGCAGCTATGCCGGTCATGGAAGGCAAAGCGGCCTTGTTCCAGCGCTTTGCCGGAATCGATTCGATTCCGATCGTCCTAGATACGCAAGACACCGAAGAAATCATTCAAACGATCAAAGCGATCGCACCAACCTTTGGTGGGATCAACCTAGAAGATATCAGCGCCCCTCGCTGCTTTGAGATCGAACGACGCTTGATTGAAGAATTACCGATCCCCGTGTTCCACGATGACCAGCACGGAACTGCCATCGTGGTATTAGCCGCTTTGATCAATAGCCTGAAGCTGATCGACAAATCCTTTGAAGAGGTCAAAATCGTGATCAACGGCGGTGGTTCTGCTGGCCTTGCCATTACCCGAAAATTTTTGGCTGCTGGCATCAGACACATCACTGTTGTCGACAAAGCAGGGATCATTTCAGAAACGAACCATGAACTTGCGCCCCATCACGCAGAAATTGCCAAAGTCACCAATCGTCAACATCTAACAGGAACCCTAGAAGATGCCCTCAAAGGAGCAGATGTCTTCGTAGGCGTTTCAGCTCCCGGTGTGCTGCACCCTGAGTGGATCAAAACGATGGCAGAAAAACCAGTGATTTTTGCTATGGCGAATCCAACGCCAGAGATTTTCCCTGATGAGGCACTGGCAGCTGGCGCCTTTATCGTCGGTACTGGTCGCAGTGATTTCCCTAACCAGATCAATAATGTCTTGGCCTTTCCGGGAATCTTCCGAGGCGCATTAGACGCTCGAGCAAGAGACATCACGATCGAGATGCAGATCGCAGCAGCACAAGGGATCGCTAGTTTGATCCCCGAATCAGCATTGACTCCAACCACTATCATTCCAGATGCGTTTCAGCCTGATGTCGCTAAAGTCGTGGCAGAAAGCGTGAAGAATGCGGGAAAAAAAGATTAAATAGATTGGTATCATTAGTGACTGCAGCGCTAGTTGTTTGATACCAATAAAATGAAAAATAGCTACAAAAATGTACCGACTATGAAAACTAGTCGGTACATTTTTGTGTCGGATTTTACAGATAATCGAAAGTTTCCTCCCAGAAGACAGTCCGAAAAAATACTCCCTAACTCCCCATTCACTATTGCTTCACTTGGTTCACTTCACAGAGGGCACTCTTTAGTTTGAGGATACAATCGACAAATCACACGCTCCCAATCTTTCTTCGTTGGTATGCTACTTAACAAGATATAATCATCCGTCAAACCATAATCCAGGATATAGGGACGATAATTTGTGACGATCAAAACCTTCTGGCCCGCTTTTAATCGTTCTTCTGTTAATTCGTGCAATGAAAGAAAAATGACTTGATACTTGTTTGCAAAGAGCCGAATTGCTTGTAGTCGAATCATTTGAACGACCATTGAGTCCCCTTCTATAAGAAACAAAATATTTTTTTTCGGTTGATAATAGTCGCGTAGTAAATCACTTACCGTTGTAAAACTGATAGCAATATCTTCCATAAATTCTGTCGCAAAAGCTAACTCTTCTTTGTACTTTTCCAAAAATGCTTTATTTTTGTAGTAAGACTCTCGATGGTATGTTTTTATTGAGGCGACTTCTTCAGCTTGTCGCTTGTTCAAAGATGGACAAATCACTTCATTAAGTTTTCTAGACACCAGAAAGGAGGTTAGATAATCTTCTAGCAGTGACTGATCCCAGCCCTTAAATTCGGCACCAGCAAAATACGCTTTTACGATCGGCTTCACTTCTGGCCAGAAATTAAATCGAGCTAGAAAAGTTTTTTCTCGATCGTATTGATTGATTGTCCGCGTACATATAATCATGTAGTGAAGCCAAGCAAGTTCTTCTTTGGGTAAAGATACCCCATACTCTTTGAAAATGACTTCTTTCAGAATCTCTAGCAATTTAAAATCATTTTCTTGATAGACAAGCTCTTTTGCCCAGTCAGGAATCGAAACATAGTGCTCCTTTTGCGCCCGTACAATCGTTATATACAGCAGTGAATAAAAAGCCGAGATCGTCAAGCCAGTCCCTACTTCATATTTTCCCAATTTATCAGAAAGTCCCTTTAGAATTACATGATGCAGGCCTTCTGGTGGTCTGATCGTATAGGGGGTGGGCTCACCTACATAGTAAAAATCAAAAAAGAATTTACGAATATTTGCTTCATCGCCTACCAAAGTAACCGGTGTGAAACTTAGAGAAAGTCCATACTCTTTTAAGGCTGGTTGCACACGTGCAATAAACCTTCGTAATGTTGTTTCCGCATAATTGTATCGATAAGCCAATTCATTCAGATCAACTACTTCTCCATAAAAAATGTTCCCAATGATTTCAAATAAAACTTCCTGATTTAATAGCTGCTCTTTTTTTTCTTTAAAGAGAACACGATTTCGTTCTTCGAAATGAAATCCGCTATTACCTGATACCAATTCAATACATTCGCCAAAATGCTCTTTGATCAAGCGTAGGTCTTTCACCAATGTCCGCTGAGAAATAGCCAATCGCTCAGAAAGAATCCCAACTTTAAAAACTTGTTCTCGTTCAATAATCGTTAATATCTGCATCCAACGCTTTGTACTCGGACTTGTAATAAAAGACATCTGAAGTTCCCTCATGCCATTTCTTCACTCATTTCCTTTTCTGACTTGGCTCTATTCATTCTACCATACAACAGAAACCCCTTTCTTCGCTACGTCAAATGAACTTCTTTCTAAAAACATAAGATGTGGCACGAAACATCCATTGTCAGAAAAGTTCGCTTTCGCTTTTTTGAACTTGCTGCGGGCTTTCTTTCAATCCATAGCAAGGCAAGCACCATTCTTTTCCTGGATCAAATGATAGCACTGCGACACGCGACAAATAAGAAAAGTGCTGACACCCATGTATACACACAACCTTTTGCCTGTGCGCAACAGATTTTCTATTGCAGATTCAAATAAAAAAGCTTAACACCTCGTAGATGTTAAGCAGAATCAGCTATCATTCTATGTTTGTTCAATACTCGGTGCCCGATTTTCATTTGGCATTCTTCTCTGGATCGGATTTAAAACCTCATAACCGCTTTGACCAACGGATCATCTTCTAACGTTTGGCGTTCTAGCGCCTCTTGCAGTTTTTCCAATGGGTATTCATCCGTGATATATTTTGTGGGATCGATCATGCCACTAGCAATCAAATCGATCGTTTCTTCAAACTCTTGGCGGGTGCATGAAACGCTGCCGATGAGCTTGATTTCTTGCAAGACCAACCGATTTAATGAAAAAGGAATTTCGGGAGCAACGGAATTTCCGATCGCCACGATCGTTGCGCCAGGACGAGCAGCCTCAATGCATGTCGCTAAGGAACTGCTGGAACCGACCGCTTCAAAAATCAAATCGAACCCACCAGCAGACGCGTCTTTCAATACTTCCCCGCGGTTTGAATCCTTAGCGTCAAAGTAATCGTCAAAGATTCCCAATTCCTTGGCTTTCTCAATTTTTGTATCGTTGATTTTGGACATGGCCACATAAGAAGCCCCAGCTTTTTTTGCCAATTCGCCAATCAATTGCCCGATGATCCCACTTCCAGAAACCAAGACTTTGTCATTTAACTTAATATTGGATTTACGGATGGCATGATAGGCAACCATCAAGGGATCAATCAAGCTAGCTGCTGTATCTGAAACTGTATCTGGCAATTTATAAGCATTGGACGCTTTTCCGACAAACCGTTCGGCATAGGCGCCATTGCAGACAAAGCCGATATAATTGGTGCCGTTTACTTCCCGACACAAATGCTCTTGCCCTTTTTGGCACATATCACATTTTCCACAATAAAGATTGGCCCAAAAAGCGACGCGATCGCCGATTTTAAAGGAACTATCGCCTGCATCCGTCACGACACCGCAAAACTCGTGACCCATGATAAAATCGGACTCCCCTGTTTTGCCCCAACCTTTCCCTGCTTGCCACATATGCACGTCACTGCCGCAGACGCCGCAAGCTGAAACTTGGATCTCGATCAGTCCTTCTTCCACTTTCGGCACAGGTACTTGTTTGACCTCGATCGTTTCTGGTCCTTTTAATACAGCAGCTTTCATGTTTTTTTCTGTCATCTCTGTTTCCTCCTCATTGCTTTTTCCTTTGCTTACTGTCATACTAACATTAAAGTTAACTTTAAAGTCAACGTTAAGGAGTGAAAAAAATGACCTATACGATATCCCAAGTTGCGAAAGCCTTAAATATCCCCACGTCAACCATCCGCTATTACGACAAAGAAGGCCTTTTGCCGACGTTAGCGCGCAAAGAATCTGGCTACCGTTTATTTTCAGATACCGAAATTGAGATGCTGGAATTGATCGAATGTCTGAAGGAAACAGGCATGACCATTAAAGAGATCAAAGATTATGCACAATTGACACGCCTTGGTGATGACTCGCTGCAAGAACGCCATAAAATGTTTCTTGAACAAAAAAAAGCGCTGCAAGCGCAGATAGACGCTTTGCAGCAATCGATGGCGTTGATCGACCATAAGTGCTGGTATTATGAATCAGCGATCGCAGCCGGTACAGAACAAATCCATTTCCCAATCAAAATGTCGTTGAGAAACAAAGAAAAGTTTCAAGCGATCACCGCCCAAAGCGAAGATCGCTAACGTTATGTAACGTTCACAGGACTATCTGCCTGCTTCTAGTGATCCGAAGCAAACCTATTCTTGGTACTTTTCAAATACTTGCTTGTCTGCTAGTGAATAGACTTGTTCATACAAATAATCAAAGAGAGTATTCATGTTCTCTTTCGTATCGCTCACTTCATCAAGGATCTCTTTTGCCGTACGATGGGCGATATTCAAGCGCATTTCAGCGTTGTAGATCATCCGTTCTGCTTCAACCTGCGCTTCTTCAAGTGTCCGGTCTGCTTTCTTTCTAGCAAACAGCAAGATCTCTCGCATCTCCGCTTGAAACTGCTGATTTTCTTTTTGTAACTCTTGGTTTTCTTTTTGCAGCTCATTGACCGCTTTGCGAAGCGCAGCGGCTTCTTCTTCCTGAGGGCCTCGAGCCTGCTCCTCCAGCTGTGCTTCTTTTTCAGCGAGTTGGTTCGCCAAATTTGTGATGACCTCTTCTTTTTGGAGCAGCAGCTGTTTTTGTTCTTGGGCTTTGCTTTCATACCATTGTTTTTCTCTTGCCCAATCCAAGCGTTCAAAAATCGCTTTTTCTTTCACTTGCTGGATATCCGACTGTGAGCGATGCAAGGTTTCTGCATGGAGCCGCTTTTCAAGTTCTGTGATTCTCGTTCGTGCCAACACTAACTCTTGATGGGTTTGTTCAAAGCTCATATCTGCTGGTGAGACAGGCGCCAGCTCCATCTGCTCCTCGTTCGCTTCCTCGGTAAACGCTTCAAAAGAGCGTTTTTCTTGATAGCTAGGCAAGGGCGCATTGACAGTTTCATTACGCTTTTTGGTGCTTTTACGCTTTCTCTTCCCTTTACTGCTTACTGGATGTGGCATGCCAGTTTCTGAGGACCAGGGTTGCGTCGAGTGCTTAGGCGATCCTTCTGGCTCAAATCGTTCCTCTAGTTCCGCTTGTACTGAAGGAGACGGTGCCGGCGCCTGTCCACTTCGTTGCCCTTGTTTTTTGCCTTTTTGGGGTTTACTACTGGTACCCGTCATTTCTTGATCATTGCTAGTAGCTTTCTTTTTTGCGGTATCGGCGAAGGCTTCTTTCGCCGGTCCATTGGCAACAGCTGTCTCAGCGGTTCTGTTTTCTTTCTCATACGTTTCTTCAAATCCTTTTAATTCTTTCAATGACACTTGGTTCATTTCGTCGAATAGCGTCTGAGCAGAAAACCACCCACGTCCCTTCTTCTTACTCATCCCTTGAATCCCTCCCTTTCGTCAATAACTCTTTTGATTGTTTCATTCTAAGTTCCCGTGTCTGAAGCTTGGACAAGCTCTTTTCGGTTGAGTACTTGCCACTGTCCCTGTGCATTGCGGACGATCGTTTGTTCAAATGACGTATCGGGCGTATCTGCTACTTGCAACACGAAATGGCACCGTTTCACGCCTTGCGCCTGCGATAGATCATCGATGATTCGCTGCAAATTAGCTTCCCAAGCAGGAAAGTCCGCAGAAGAGTTCAAATGACTTGAACTCGTTAGGGTGATTTCTTGCAGCGGTTGGTCAATATGGATCAGCACGACTGTCGGTCCTAAAAAAGGCGTCACTTGCGTCCCAAATTCTTCTTCTAGCTGAAAACGCGCTTCTCGATCATCCGCCATCAGCAGCGTCTGCCAAGCAAGATTTTCAAAAGGGAGACCTGCAGACGGGTACACCGATAACGGTCGTTGCTTCCCTTCAATCTGTTCTTTTTGTAAATGTAAGATTTCCTGTTTCATCTGCTCCCTTTCCTCTGCTACCCTACGGCTTTGCGCATGTATGGAAACTTGAGTAAAAGTCAAAAGCAGCAAACTCATAAGAAACAGACCACTCACCATCAGCAACGCTAACGGATGTTCATTACGAATCTTATGCTTAAAAAAAGCCAGTTTTCTTTTTTCCAACTCCGTCATCTTTGTTCGTCGCTCAAGTCTTCGAACAAAGATTTCGAGGTATCCCCGTTGAGCAAGCACCCCGATCGCCACAAAACAAAGCAGCAGTATGCTGACATAAACAATCTTCACGGACATCCCCCTTTCCATCTTTTGTCCATAATTGAGCCTCGATTTTCAAACAGACACGCTGACTGACCTCGTTGAATCCTTAAAAGAAATTCAAGACGACCCCACGAAGGGCCTCGCTCGTCACCATACCAAATTCACGACTATCGATCGAGTGCATGATCGCATCCCCAACGACGAAATACTCGCCTGGCTGCAAGATGCCTCCGACCGGCAATTCCCTCGCCGTTTCTTGCGTCAGTGTAAAGGTATAGGAAAAATCATAATAGGACCCTGATGCCCCCAATAGCAAACGATTGCCACTGCGCGCATAGGAATCCCCAGGAACCCCGATCACTCGTTTTACGATCAGCAGCCCTTCATGCTCAAAAGCGACGAGATCATAACGATGCGGCAACTGATTCTTTTGAATAACGACTAACTCGTTGTTTTGAATAATGGGGGCCATCGAATCACCGCTGACACGAGCCATTTTGTAGTTTGAAAAGAAATAGAACAGCAGCAGTAGCAGACAACCTATCCCCAACACACGAAGTACCAATTGCTTTTGGAATCGACCCATGATACCTGTTGCTCCTCTACCATAATTTTACGTCGTACGTAGCGTTTGACTGATTCTACCGTTGGCTCTACCGTTTTTAGCGAGAGGCAGACGCTGCTTGAAGCTCTTCACTAGGAACAGAGCCTTTACATTGACCAAGAAAATCGGCTAAAATCGCCTTGCCGAGACGTTCAATGGAATTTGGCTCAATCGGTCGTTCCAACCGATAGATGGGCTGTTCCAATTCCAGCAAAAAGAGCGGTTGATCAGTGACTACCACCTGGCGGGCGGTGAAAATCGACAGCTCACTCGTAGTCTCGACGACGACATCCACTCCTTGGGCAGCCAGCCAATCACTCAGACGTTGTTTGATCCAGCCTTTGATTTTCTCATTTCCACACAAATGATAGGTGATCATCAGCTGGTTGTTTTTTAACTGCTGCTTCTTTAGATAGGACTCGCCTATTGTCAGCAAATAGTGAGAAGCAGCGCTAGAAAGTGCCTTCGTCTTTCCAATACCAGACACTTCTGGCTTTCGACGATCCCGCAGCAAAGGAGGTGGCACATGGAAGAGCCGATCCAGTAACATGACTGCTAACGTCACTTGCACGAATACGCGATCTTCTCTCAATGTCTCTGCTTGCTTAGGAAACGTCTCTCGCAAGCTATCGATTGGATCAAAGGGCACCGTTTCTTCGACCCACGGATGTTTCAATAAAAACGAAAGTACCCCTTCATCTGCCATCATCAAAAACAATAGGACACACCGTTCTTGCTGCGACAAGGACCTGCAGACCTCCAAGCCTTCGATGACAAAACCCGTTTTTTCTAGAAACAACCGACAAAAGTCAGCCATTTCCCAATTTTCTTCCAAGCGTCCACCTTGTTGCGCCCGTAAAAGAAAGACCTTCGTCCACTGCAACGAAACCACTGGATCGATCGGCAAGGACGGACGATACCGCACTGTCAACGTTTCAGCCAGCTGCTCAAAGATTTGGTAGGGCTGTTCCTCTTCTTCAAAATAAAAGGCTTTATAAAAATACCGTATGTTTCCTTCTGCCCCTTCTAGACACCACTGCTTTTTATTCAAGGTCAGTTCATAAGCAGCGAACAAGGTCTGAAGCTGACGACATTGTTTCAAAAAGGTTTGATTGCCTAATCCGGTGATCGCAACAAGTTTTTCCGGTATCGCCGTTTCTTGCTGACACAAGAAATGCAGAAACAACAGATTCGGGTCATCCGCCAACAATGCTCGCTTTTTTTCCTGATACTCTGCCAATTCTTGGATCATCAATTCATAACCATTGCTGGCAGATGCGAGGATCGTCGAAGCCCCAAAGAGTTGGCGCAGTTCCTCAATGTCTGAAATAATCGTCCGCCGAGAAGCGCCGCAAGCATGTGCCAGCTGTTGTCCACTTAAAGGACCGCAACATTCCAACTGCCGCAAAATCGTCAATTGCCGCTTGCACGTCATTGAAAATAAACTGTTCATCAATAAAGACGGCTTGTTTCTCATCGTTTCACCTCCCCACACATTCGAAAGAAGAGAAGCTGCAGGCGACTTCCAGCAGCTTCTGCTTGCTTCTTATTCAATATACTCCTGTCTTTGCTTTGACAAGCTAATATATATCTATTCTATTTACGGGACAACACTTAGTTCCCAGTGGATCGTTGCTTGATAATTCATTGCTTGCGGCGTCGCACCTATCGGAATATGTAAAAAGACACTTTCCGCCTTGGTCTCACTATTTCCATATCGTTGAATCCAAGTACCGTCTCCACTACCTTTAGCCGCTGTTGCCAAAAGTACTGTCTGACCCGGAGGTAATTCTAAGAATGACTCATATTCAGGATAATTTTTTTCTGCGAGGTTTTGAGCTGTCACCATTTCAATATTTTCCAAGTGTACGCTAGCACCCCTTAAACGATGAGTATCGTCCTCGCTCACAAATCCATAATCTCCCAACCTTGCCGTCAAGCGCCATCCAGTGAACGTATTACGACGATCGGAAATCTGAACATAATTCGGTCGTAAACCTGCCAAAGAATCTTCTGACGCATTGAGTAATCGTTGAGGATTCGCTGGGTATCGAGTCTCACTCGAACGAATAGGTACTTGTCCAAAATCGAATTGTGAAATAAAATCGATACTAAAAAACCCTTGATTTTCAGGAAGTTGAGGGGGATTTTCTGGATCGACTTCTTGATCAGGCGCAAGTGGGTCTTTCGGAGAAACAGCTCCACCAGATAAAACCTGAGTCGCGTCACTCGCTCGACTACCGTTCAAGAAAGCATAAGCAGCTACGATTTCATTGCGAATAAAACGATCACTTTCAGGTAATTCGTAACGGTACCAGCCACTTTCATCCGTTTGGACGTGAAAATGCTCTTGTTCATTTGTTCCTGTTACAACTTCGATATCAGGAGATGGCAGATGCCCCATATCCCGATCAAAGCGGATATAACTAAGAGGTGATGCCTCTCCGGTAATCACCTTAGAGTTCTCTTGGGTGGGGTCATCCGATAGTTGATGGATACGCACTTCCACTTCATAATCATTCAATGTACCGAAAAGCAAACGTTGGGTATTCGAGCTAAAATTACTCGAAAAGTGCGTGCTGGTCGCTTGATCCATAGAAACAACATTATGAACGTTATGGATTAAACTCGTATAATTCACCTGCGCTTGATAAATTGGTGTCCAATAAAACTCAGGCGCGTCTTCACTCGTATTTTGATAGCGCCATTGGCGGACAGATTGCGAAGTGGCAATCAATGCACTCGGAGCGTGCATATTCAACAAGCTCCCAGACGAGACAGAACTTGTTTTTTCTAAATTAACTCGTTTCGCTTGGTCAATGTTAAACCGTACATTTGTTCCACTCCCGGTCCATCCAATTAAGCGATGCGCTGCCGAAGTGCTATCAGATTGAATGTCTAAAACGGCATCTTTTCCAACATTGATTTCCGCCTGCATAATTACCGTTTGCGAGTTAAAATGAATAATGTCGGTATCTGCATTCCCTTGATCAATAGCTTCAATCTTTAACGTACTCCGCTCATTAAGATTTATCTGACTATTGCCAGGGAAAAACATCGTGTTACGCGCTTGTCCATTTCCTCCAGACACGCGCCCCGCACTCGTAATAGTCACCGTGCTATCTTTTTCAAGGTTAAGCTGATACCCTTGAAGATGTGTAATCGATGCTGACATAGCAGGATTGCTTTGCTGCGTCTCTATGTTGAGAGTCGCATGTTCTCCTACATTTATGTTCCCGTTATCAGCAGAAAAGTAAATATTTGACCCATATGCTTTTCCATCAGCTCCATTAGCATTAAGTGTCAGTGTGGAGTGTTTTCCAAGAATGACTTGTGAATTGAACGCATGTGAATACAAATTCCCTCCTCTAATACTTGAGAGTGCAACTTCTGCCCTATCATCTAACTCAAATAAACGAGTTTCAAAATTTGCTTGATCAGTAACGTAAAGATCTTGAACCCTAAAATCTGAACGATACGTTGGAATTTGATGATTGAAAACATGTCCTGATAGAATGGCGTGAGTAAATATTGAATACAACAACTGATTGCCAACGCTTTCGACATTGTGGTACCGCATTATTGAACGACGGTGATTCTCTTCACTTAATCCCAAAAATGTAAGTGGTCCTCGCCAATTCCCGTGATAGGTTTCAATATTCTGAAACGTAATGTCCCAAGGTGTACCAGGGGCTACTGTATTATCAAGAAGTATGATAGAGACTGCTCGAAAATCAATTTGATTCCAATGTCCGTCGATAATCAGTCTTCTAGAAATTCTAGGGGCATTGATTTCGATGAGTGAATTAGCTCCATTGGGATTCGTAGTGAAAGAGGTCTCCATATGAAGCAAATCCTCTAACCCTGCTGAAGGATTATTCGAAGATTCAAAGTCAGCTGTAATATCGATAACATTAATCGTTGGATCGGCAATCGCTCGTACAAACTCCTGCCAATTGGACACATCTTTTCTGACGACTTCGCCTTCGATCAAGTCAATATTTCCTAAATCTCGATCCGCTTCGTCACCTTCTACCGTTGTTTTGGCTCGATTCGATTTCCCATTCAAAAACGCATAAGCAGCAACTTGCCTGTGTGGCGTAAAATGCTCCCCTTCCGGTAACTCATAGGAATACCTTCCATCCTTATCTGCTTGCACATGAAACTTTTCGTTTCGGACATAGAAATCCGATTCACCGCTTGTAGGCGGGGCGTCAATATTGCCTTCTGGAATCACAGGATCGCCTGAAAAACGAATCAAACTATGCGGACTTGCCGTTCCCGTAATCCGATAGGAATTTTCTTTCGTGGGATCACTGGTGAGGGCGTTGATCGTTAAGTCAACATCTGAAATTGCTTCAAAGAGTATTCGCTGAGATCGAGTAGTGAAATTGCTTCTGAAATGATTCCTTATCTCCTCAGAGATAGAAGAGACACTGGTAATCGTTGGGGTCGTAAAATAATAGGTGATACCCAAATCGAAAATAGACTGCCAATTGTGAGTAGACTGCCCTTCTAGATTACCATGATTCCACTGCTGAATCGATTGAGCGCCAGTAGTCAATCGAATACTATTGAGTAACGGGGCATTGATAAGCCCAGTCGTTGGCAAGATACTTGAAATTGATCTCGTTCGTTGCAAATTGACTTTTTTGGCATCTGAAAAATGAATATTAAGCGGATCAGTCGCCAAGGCATTTGTCGAAGCAATCAAGTATTGTGTCGGAGAAGTACTATCAGAGCGAATATCTAACGTAGCGTCTTTCCCTACATTAATTGTTCCACCTCGCCAAAAGTGAATCACGTCGCTATCGGAAATTCCTTGATTGGTTGCGTCAATTCTAAGGGTACTGCGTGCGCCTAAGTCGATGGTTCCCCCACCCCAAGGCATCATAATAATATTCTGACCATCTCCTGCACCGAAAGTCGTACGACCATCGTTCTTAATAGAAACTGTACTGTCCTCTAACAAAGTGATGTTGGTTTCATTGATAATTCCCATAATCGTCGAAATTGCGGGTGAATTTCTTTGCGTATTTAAATGAAGTTCAGCTTTTTTGCCAACCGTTAGATTCCCTGCTGATCGAAACAAAATATTGGCACCTTGCGCTTCCCCATCAGTGCCATTCGCTGTCAGGGTCAACTTCGCCCCATCTCCTATTACTAGCCGCTGATTTGACCCATGAAAATCAATATTACCGGAGCTGATCGTCGACAGTTTCACTGTTGCACCAGCATCAATCTCTAACTGATTGATTTCAAAATTTGCATGTATCGTGCCAGCTGAAATCGTTTGGACTCGATTCCCTAGGTTATAGGAAGGGGTTTGAAGTGACGTCACATTCCCGGATAAAATCAATGTTGACGACAGCCCATACAGCAGTTGATTTCCCACATTGTTCATATTGTGGTAACGCAACCTTGCTTGTGATTGATTTGTAGGATTCAGATTAGTATAGGTAACCGGCCCCAGTTCACTCCCATGGTAAATATCCACATTTTGAAACGTGATGTTCCATGGCGATGCAGCGTTAACCGATACATCATCAAATCCTAACGCGACAGAACGAAAATCAATGTGATGGTCATTTCCATCGACAATTAGTGTTCGAGAGGAGGCTTGTGCATTGATCCACAAATAAGAAATGGATGCGGATGGATTCGTAGTAGACGAGTTACTATTAAGTCCACTTATGCCTGCTGAAGGATTATCACTAGATTCAAAGCTATCTGTTAGATAAATATGGTTGATCGTTCGATCGGTCATCGCATTCACAAACTCCTGCCAGTTCGCAACCTCTGCGGTCTCGCTTGAGTTCATTAGATCAAGAGCATCTATATTC
The DNA here is from genome assembly GCF_051714285.1 of Enterococcus sp. AZ149. Taxonomy (NCBI): domain Bacteria; kingdom Bacillati; phylum Bacillota; class Bacilli; order Lactobacillales; family Enterococcaceae; genus Enterococcus; species Enterococcus sp. AZ149. The sequence goes on along the minus strand of NZ_JBIORO010000001.1, from coordinate 643,877 downwards.
GCCGCATCAGCTTGACCATCAACCATTTCTTCAATGACTACAGATAATCCCTCAGATGTATCGTGAAGTTCATAAGTCCCCGCCTTTCCAAACAGAAGTATCAGGGTAAAGTAGTTTTGTTCCTTATCTGTGACAATCTGCCAGTAGTTTTCTTCTTTCTCAAATACATCGGTTCCTTCTGAAAGATTATCCGTTGAGATACTAGCTTCAGAAGGTAGGACAATCATGATTTCTTGGACAGGTTCATCTGTTACCAAATCGATTGTGATTTCTTCCCCAACAATCCCGTCGATCATTGTTTCTGAAAATTGAAAGCTGGGCTCAGTTTCAGAAGAACGTCTCTCAATTTCATCTGCTAACGTGTCTTCTCCCCCTTGCCACGCATGAAGTGGCTCAAAAAAGAACGCTTTAAGAGACGGAAAAAACATTTGAATACTGAACAGTCCAATCATGATTGAAAGCACTAATTTAAGTGTTTTCTTTTTCATTTACATATTCTCTACTTTCTTAAATACAAATATTATGGACAAATCAATAGAAAAAAGTTCAAAAAAGCAACTAACCACATGAATCGATTGTCCCTATATGGTTCCTGACATATGCTGCGTCATGTAATCGAAGAATCAAGTCAAAAGGAAAGAAGGTCAATAGTTGACCTATCTCTCCTCTCTTTCAGTCTTCTTACCGGTTCTATTTACCGATGATAAGAGCGCGTTCATTGGCTCATTTTCAACAATAGTAGTAAAATGTATAGCTTTTCCATTTGCATGTTTTATTTTGCAAGGAATAAGCACCAACAGCGCTATTTCTTCTCGACAGACACTATAAAGAAGAACAGCCGAACATCGGGGCTGTCACGTGGTCTGTAATCATGAAGTAAAACAAGCTCGATTAAGCAAGTCCAGAAATTAAATAGCATGCTTTTATGACAGCTAGTTTTTCTGTGTGTTCCTTCTATTGCTCACTATTTTCATTAGCCTTTTTTTTCTTGTTAATGATTAAAACAACAACGATGATCAATAACAAAACAAGTGCGGCGATTCCGCCAATCAGCCACCAATTGGTTTCTGGTTCCAATGTCACGTCTTCCTCATTTAAACGTCTCGCATCAGCAGCCGCAATCGTGAAGGGCTCTTCCCAATGCCATTCCTCTCCTTGTGAACGGGCCGTCAGAGTCAGGACATAGTCTCCCGGACGGAAACGCTCGCCATTTAGAGGGATCGGAAAATCCATCTGCGAATTTGGTGCCATCTGCATACTTGTGCGCTGTGTTTCATACAAGACGGTGTCGCTACCGCTGGCACGAACCTCGGCATCAATTTCTATGTGGTTGACGAAAGTCGGTGTATAATTTTGAATCTTGGCACTGATCACGTTCCGATAATTGACTTGACTGGCAAAAACGTCCAGCAATTCAAGTCCCGGATCCGTTGACGAGCGGTTATTGCTTACGACGACTCCTAAAATAAAGGCAAACTCATTACGAATCCCGATGCCTTCTGTTTCCGACTCTGCTGCCCCAGCATCGCGGACCTCTTCTACCCGAATCGACCCAGCCAAAATCCCTTCAAATTCTTCCTCAGGCATCGTCAGAGGCAGTGTAAGGATCCGTTCTTCTTGTGCTTCTAAGGTGATGACCCCAGGTGTTTCAATCAATTCGGCAATCGAGGCAGGCAATGTCGGGTCAGGAGCTTCGGCATCACGACCGTATTCTACTACTCCGTTGACGTTGGTGAAGGCAGTATGAGCCGATACTTCGACATCAATGGTTTCTTCCGATGTATTTTGGATGCGTAACTGCAATTCCTCTTGTTCCCCTGCGCCTAAATTCAGATCAAAATAACCGCTAGCACCGCCTTCGATCTGACTGTCAGGGAATATCGGGGTTACAAAAAAATTCAACTCTGATTCAATGTCATCATTTGCTCGTACTGGTGTCGGCCAAGCAATCAATGAGCATAGCACGATCATTGCAGTCAAAAGCCGCAGCCAGCGTTGGTTTGTTGGTTGTTCAATCACTGTTGTTTCTCCTTCCAAAAAAGGCAGGAATAACGGTCTACTCCTGCCAGTTGTTTCACATTATTGTTGCGTTGCTTTGAAGATTAGTCGTCTTAGTCTGGTACTGTTTCGCCATTTCCATCCGTCGCACTTGTTAAATGCCAAGTTAGTGTTGCCGTATATTCAGCAGCTTGTGGTGTAGCCGTTCCCGGGATATGCAGGCGAATAGCTTGATTCAAAACTGGATCTGTTCCTGCCTCATGAGCAGCAGTCAATTCCTCTTGATCTCCCCAATAAATAGACGATGTACCTTGCCCTTGACCTTCGGTAGCAGACATCACTGGAACGTTGGTCGAGTTTGCAGGGATAATCAAACTCTGGTTTCCTAATTCGTTTGGTGTGGTAAAGGCATTAGGAAGTAATTGCAGTAAATAATCCTTATCCTCATGGTCATCAGGCAGTGCCTGCAGCTCTTCCTCAGTAGCCCCATTGTGAACAATAGTTGGTTCAAGGAGTTCTAAATAAGCCCCTCTCAAATTACTCCCGCTTGATGTAGTAAACTCTGTTAAATCAAGATTCAGTTCCCACTGTGAATCAATTAATCCGCGAGTATCAACGATTTGTGCAAAGGATACAAATGGTACTCTTACCTCTTCGCCATTATCTCTTGAGATTTCCTCCCCCTCATCATCACCGGTGACAAGCTTTTCTTGTTCAGCGATTATTGGATAAAATTCATTAGTAGTTGAAATTCTTTGTATGCCAAAATCAAATTTTTTCGGTACATGGGCAATCGTTAACGGTCCGGTTGGTGGATCTGGATCAACGATTGTTACTGGTGGATACGGTACAGGAGGAACGACCTCTACGCTCTCCCCATCACCAGCTCGGAACTCAATATTATTTTCTGTATTCTGACGACGTCTTTCTCCACTCGGCTCTTGGTTCGGTGTGGGTTCATCATTTGCTACTGCTTGTACACCGCCTGCGAAGATTGTAGAGGTCAGTGTTGCGACTGTTGCTAAGCGAATCCATTTCATTTTTATTCCTTCTTTCTTTTCTTTTAGTTTGTTTCATCGGCTTGCGCCGTTGGAACTGTTTCTCCTGATTGCGAGGTAGTGGTCGTCAATTGCCACGTCAAAGTCGCCACATACAAGGCTGCATCTTTAGCAGTCGCTCCCGGGACGAACAATTGGATCGCCTCATTGCGAACCACCGGCGCCTGGGCTTGGACCTGCGCATTCAACTCATCTTGGTAGCCCCAAACGACGGATGAAGTGCCTGCCCCTTTGCCGGCATCAGCAGTCAGAACAGCTTGTGCTGAACCATTGGCATCCAAACGCAAGCCGGCTTCATGTGCGGCCGGTGCGTTTTCTTGGTTGTGGCTATTGTAGTCAACTTCTCGTGAGGCAAAGATGATTTGTGCCCCTCGCAGTTCGTTGTGTTGCGTCCCTGATTCAAACGCACTTAGTGCTACAGTCAAACGCCAGCCAGCATTTGACCCACGGGTATCTTGTACTTGGGCGAAGGAAACATACGGTACTTGGTTTTCTTCCCCTTGGGTATCCGCTAATTGTTGCTTTTCTGCCACCATCGAATAGACGGCATCTCGGTTGGAGATTTCTTGGGTACCAAAATCCAAAGTCGGCGCATAAGCGATCGTCAATGGTCCTGTTTGTCCATCTGGTCCGATCGGCGGTATCTCCACATCGGGGCCATCGGGTCCTGGATCAGGCGGTAACACTTCCGTCGGTTCTCGATCATTGGGCACAAAACTTACTTGCCCATCGGTTTCAGCGACTCTTACTTCAGCGGCGGTCCCTTGGATCCCACCAGTCAAAAGGGTTGCGGCAAGTACGGTGCTCGTTGCAAATCGCAAAAATCTCATAAGATCATTCCCTTATTCTCTATTACTCAACTTTTCTTGTGTTCTTGAGGTTGTTCGTTCTTTTTGGTACCTGCGTGTCTTCTTCACTGTTGAATAGCCAGCGATCAATAGCAGCAATGATCCGAGTGCCGTGGCACTGGAACTTTTTCGGGTATTCGTCTGCGGCAAACGTCCCCCATCCCCGCCAGGTTGTGTCGGTCCGGTCGGTGGTGAAGGTTCTGGTTTGTCTGGTTCATAGACACCCGTGAACTGGACTGAGCCTTCTGTATCGACGGAACGCTCCTCTTGTGCCGAAACTAAAATCGTCGAAGCACTGATCACTTGAAAAAAAGCAGCGAAGATCATCAGTTTGACCCAAAAATTCCCCCTCGCTCTTTTCATTCTCCCTCCCCCTTTTTGACATCATCAAGCCTAAAAACCACCCTTTTTTAGACACCTTTACTTAGACGGTAACCTTGAACAAAGTCGATTGGTCTTTGTTTCAGTTGGCTTCCAAAAACGCTGGGTTTTATCCTCGATATACTTCATTATAGCTATCTTTGTGATGCGGGAAAAATCAATAAATTCACTGGCTGATGAAATCTATGCCTAAATAAAAAAACAAACCCCCGTTTTAAATAAATTATTCACCATAGAATCTGGCTAAAACGAGAAATCCTTAACATACACCAAAACGCTTGTTACCATAGAAAAATCATATATCAATCTCCAAAGCACTTGCAGTTCTCCATTCTATAAAAGCCACAATAAAATAACGGTAAAAAAAGAGGGGGGGGACTATCCTTATTAAGAACGTTCCTCTCTTTTCATCTGATCCCCCAAGCTACGTTTGTCAGGTATTCTTTCTTTTATGTTGTTTTTCTTAGAATCACTAAACTGACAAGAACATGAAGCATGCCTGTCAGTGGTCATCTCCTGCTCGTTTGGTATTTCTCCACGGAAAACAGTTGGGTGGTTCCTCGACGATTGGCGGATCATCAGCTATGGTTCTTCTTTCGGACCGCCACCTTTCCCATTCATTTTCACTTATCCAGCCCTTTCCCGGTACTCTGTTGTTGCCAATACAGATGCAGCCAAACCAACGCATACTCCAATAGCTATTGCAGCGCTAAAAACTTTGGCGTCTCTGTCCATTGCTTTATCTTCTCTATCTAATATCCTTCGGTACTCCCTTGAAATGCCGCTTGGTTAAATCAGCCATTCCTCCATGAAGCATTTTATTGACTCTCTCGTATGTAGTTCTTCGGTCATCCATTTTTTGATTACTATTTACAGAACGAATCGATTCTTCCAGCCTCCCCCTTAAGAATTTTTCATTTCCTTGAAAAAAGCTCTCCACTGGATATTTGAAAACAGGCCTATTTGTTAGCACAAAAAAACAGCAAACGATCCCTTCTTGGTTTCACCAAAAGAAGCAAACGTTTGCTGCAGATTTTTTTATGTTAAGTAAGAGCCCGCGAAAGGCTCGTCTCGGTCGTACTATTTATGTATACTTTTGCTTACAAACAAGCGATTTCTTCCTATGAAAAAACGCTTCTTTGCTGATCATTGCTGTTTGATTCTTGATCATTCTCCTAAAGATTGCTTCTCTTTCCTTGTTCTGCCACGCTGGACCCAAAAATACATAACCAGCAGAAAGAAATAGCCAAGCAAAAGAATGGTTTGCCCCAATTGAAACCAGCTGCGAAGGATCGCAGATATGCTGAGAAGAAATCATACATGCCGTATTGTGCCACCGATATGCCTACCGACAAGGAGGCAAAAATAATAAAAAGTTTCATTCCGTTCATGTCCTACCTTCAAGCGCTTTTTGCTTTTTTTCACGTCTTACACAGTAATTATTTTAATGAAGAGAAAAAAACATTCGTCTTTGTCGTTGACTTTAGCGGTCAATCTGTTGTTTCTTAAAAACAACTCTTACTCAAGCAAGGAAGACCAACCAATTGCCTTCCCCACTGCGTTGTTTGAGTAGTCCATCTGCTCTCTGTCATTCTCAAGGGTACGTTCCACCTGAAAATCATCCTTTTAGCCCCACTACTACTCTCCATTTATTTCTCCAAAAAACTATCTATAAAACTTCCCCAATAGTCTATTGAACATCATCGTTTCCCATTTATCTCAATTTTTTTCCTAACTCTCAGGTCTACTCGACGTATTAGACATAAAACTTCAGGACTCCGCTAAGTGTTCACTCAAATAAATCAAGCCCATTTTGGGTTTTTGCGTTAACTTTGCCCCCGTGATCTCACGGTAAAAATACTTATGGTCATTTTCTATCATTTCAATGACTTCTTCCTCACTCATCCCAAGGTCATCTAGCAATCCCTCTTTGCGATTGTTGCTGATTTCCATCAATATTTGCAATTGTGCATCAATCGCCAATAAGTGGCCCCACTGAACAAACAGGTTTTCTTCCTTGCTATGAAAAATCGTTAAAAACTCTTTTGCTAACCGATGATAAAAGGCATTTATTTTAGGAAAAAAGCGTAACACCCCTTGTTTTTCTAGCTCTGTTTGAAAATGCGCCAAATATTCTTCTGCTCCCGCTATCTTTTCTGCCAGCATATTAGCCTCCTCGTAATCTATCTGCATGTTCGTTTCCAGTTTACACTTTCTGGTAACCGTAGATGTTCTTCAACCAATCAATGTCTTCTATTTTCTTTCTCTCTCATTCGTGGATACCCCTCAAGTACACTGCATTTTTAGGTATTGATGGCACATTCACTCATTTGCTAGTTACATTTACTGTTTATTTTCTCCCTTTTGATCCAACCAACAGTTCACAGGTTTCCTCTTGAGAAAAAACAAATACTCCTAAGCATCGGACTATGGTCTCACTATAGCGTCAAATATCCTTAAAAAAAAATAGCAATTTTCACCTGTCGGTGAAAAAACCTACATTGTATCAATTAGTTTCAACCGTTTACATCCACCAGAATAATAAAAATCGAATATTTAGTCAAATAAAATAAAATTAAACATAGAAATTGAAGTTTTTTAACCAATTGTTTATAATGTGTTTAATTCTTTTTTAAATTCAACGGGGGCAACTATGAAAAATTTTCAGCTAAAATTTATCAAAAATCGTTCTTTAATCCGACGATTGCAATTATTAAATGAATTTGAGAAGAATCCATCTGCAACATTGGGCGATTTATCAGAAGTAACAAAAAGCAGTACCCGTACGATCATTGCGGATATTGCCATGATTCGCGAACATTTTAATGATGCGATCGAAATCTATTCCTCTAAGTTTGGGTATTTATTTGAAGAACTTAATCCCGAGGGGTATATCAAACAAAAACAAAATTTAGTTAAAGACGAGCCATTTTTTATGATTTTGGAGAGTATTTTTTTTGATGAATTACAATCTGCTCTGGATTGGAGCTTGACCCTTAATCTTTCTGAACAAGCATTGCTCAGTTACTTAAAAAAAATGAACGAATTATTAAAGCCCTTCAAACTTCGTCTATCAACAAACCCTGTCACATTGATAGGTTCCGAAATCGATATTCGCCGCTTTTTTTGTCTGTTTTATTATGAGTCAGATATCAATGTCAATACGATCTTCCCATCGCTGGATGTCCAAGATGCTGTCATTGAGATCACCAATCTTTTGCATTCAAAAAAGCAACCGGCTTCTACTTTTTCTTACTTTTCCTATATTCTCTACATTACACTGGAACGCAGCAAGAAAGGGTTACAAGTCGAACTTTCACCTGAACTAAAGGACATCTTTTATGCTTATCATTCATTGATTGCTCCAGATACGTTAAGAGAGATCCTTTATTCCTATTTTCATTACCATCTGCCAGAGGACGAAATCATTTATTTGTTACTTTGTCTCATCTGTCGCCGAAAAATCAATCATCCTTCGATCGAAGAATTTTGCCGAAAGTATAATCGCTGGCCTGAGATCCAACAAGTGACAAAAGATTTCTATGCCCTAAATCAAGGCAATTCCTATGATGAACAAAAAGATTTACACTGGTTAGAATCATTTTTTACGATTGTGAAAATACGCGATATGCTCTCGCCCATCATGAATGTCAATATTGACGATCTTACGCAATTCGTCAAAGAGAAGTTTTCCCACGAATATAAGAGAAACTATGCATTTTTGGCAAAACACAAGCTAGTCAAAAAGCTGTATTCATCCTCCTATCTTGACGATTTCTGTGCCAGCTTAACGATTCATATGGAAGCGATCAAAGAAGAAAATTGGGGATCACAACGGACGATCGCCGTGATTTTTGAAGGAAACGAATATGTTTGTGAATATGCCGAAAGTATCGTGCGAAAATATTTGGGTCGCTTCCATACATTGTATTATCCTAATGCCAGTGAACTCTCTCCAACCTATTTAAAAGAAAAGCAAATTGATCTATTAGTCACCAATTATTCGGAGTATACGACAGAATACTTACTGGAAGTAGAATGCGTTCTTCTAAAATCGTTTCCAGATGCGACAGATTGGAATCGATTACTTAATCAAATCAATCCACGGATCTTGCGTCTGGTTGTATTGGACAATGCGTAGGTCAGCTATCTTATGGAATCATCACGGTCACAAAGCATTTCGAAGTGTTATTTTATAAAAACCATTCTTACCCAACGAGTGGTTGACACTCTGATTTATCTCAGCGATCACAGTGTTCATTTCTCGCTGAGATAAATCAAGCCATGGGGCGCTTTCTGGTTTGTGCCGATCCCTGCCATTTGTCGGTAATAGACATTTTTGTCCTTTTTGATCATTTCGACGATCTCTTCTTCTGCTAATTCGATTTCTTTAAAAAAGTCGTGTCGGAAAAAATCTAAAAACATTTGCAGTTGGGCATCGATTTCTAGCAAATCCGCCATTTGTTGTAGCACATTATCGTACTCGGTATAGCAAATTTCTTTGAATCGTGTTTGCAACTCTGTACATACTTGTTTGATTAGGGGAAATTCCTGCAAGTAACAAAGTTCGCTGTAATTTTTTAAATAGGCTTCTGGTGTCATATGTCCTTTTTTCATCATGATTGCATCATTCCTATCTTTCATCTGAGAATTATTTTGCACCTGGACCATTGTTAAAGTTTAAAGTCGATCAATGACATGAGTCTGCGCCAATCGGTTGAGTTCGGGATTTTATTGAACAATAAATACACGCCAGAACAAGAAAAATTCGACATATGCTCATTATAATTTGTGACGACGATATCAAATTGGTTCGCCTCAAAATAGCCGGGATTGATATCTAATACATTCGGAAAAAAGAGTTTCTGATAACTGCCTAGATACTTACGAGCAGTGACCTGAATTCGTTGCGAGATAAATTGATTCCCTTCTAACAGGAACGCAATTTTTTTAGGCTTCCCCCAGTACAATTCTTTCACACAGTCCATATGAATGGTAAACACTGCGCTGATATCTACGATCATGTCTAAAGACAGACACTTCAGTTGTTTGAATTGTTTTTGTAAGAACGCTGTGTTTTGTGCCATTTCCTCTGGAAATTGTTTTTTTACAAATGAGATCAAATCGGGAATCACTTTGTTCAAGACCGGTGAAAGTTTATTTTTTAGTAAGATCGTCGCAAAAAAAGACTGGATCAAAACCGTACTATATTCCAGCGCATACGGCGGTACGCCTGCCTCCTTTAGATAACGTTGGGTTAGTTGCAGGATCTGCGAGTCTTTGCCTAACTTGTTGCAAAAGTCCCTTTCCATATCAATATCAAACACCGTCCGTTTTCCCATCGATAACGCATAAAAGTAGATGATTTCTTTTTCGGCGATCGTCGTTTGCAAATGGTTCGATAGCATCGTCTTTAATTTTTTCAGCTCAAGATAATACTCTTTACGAAATTGCTTGACGATGGCTGGATCGATCGTGACGTAATGGCCATGAGAGGTTCGCTCTAAAATGATATAAAGCATGTAACTGATTTCCTCAAAGGCAAGATTAGAGAAATTGTTATCGAATTCTTCTTTTTTCAAGTTTAAACCGATCTCATGAATGATCAACGGCGGAAATACGGTATGCGGCGTACTATCGGATTCATAATAAAAGTTCAGAAAAAAATGGCGAATATTGACTTCCTCACCAATAAGATCAACGGTGGTTTTATTTAATGTCAGTTGGTACTGTGCTAAAATTGGGTCGATCTTTCGAAAATACCGCATCAACGTGGCAGGGGAAATAAACAAAATGTCTGACCACTCATTGATGGTCAATATTTCCCCTAAAAAAATGCTCTCAAAGATGCGAAACAACGGCTCGTTACTGATCAAATTCCGTTTTTTTTCTAAGTAGCTTTCTGTATCGATGACTTGTAGCTGATAGCCACTATTTGACGTTTCCATTTCGATAGCATCTTCGAAATACTCTTTAATGTTTTGTAAATCTTCAATGATGGTTCGGCTAGAGCTTTTGATCACTTTTGACAACCCACGGATCGGTGTATGAGAAGCGTGCTCCATATGTTCTAGCAAATGTAGCCACCTTAGCGTCGTTTTACTAATGACAAAAGATGATTGGAATTGTCTCATAGGTTCGCCTTCCTCTACTCGAAATAACTTTTTAATTCAGCCACGATCCGCTCACTGGCTTGTCCATCTCCATAGGGATTTTTGGCTTGCGCCATCTGTTTGTATGCTGCCTCATCAGACAATAAATGAACGATTTCTGAATACACATGCTCCTCATGGGTACCAATGAGTTTCAAAGTCCCTGCTGCCACCCCTTCTGGGCGTTCCGTCGTTTCACGTACGATCAAGACAGGAATCCCCAAGGAGGGTGCTTCTTCTTGAATCCCTCCTGAATCGGTCAAAACAAGGTAGCTGCCTGCCAGTAACTGATAGAATGCAGGGGCATCCAATGGTTCGATCAGCTCAATATTTTGCTGCCCTTCTAAATAGCGCTTGGCTAGTGTACGGACACGAGGGTTTTTATGCATCGGAAAGACCATCGTCAGTGCGGGATAAGCAACAGCGATCCGTTTTAGTGCACGAAACACTTGTTCCATGGGTTGCCCAATGTTTTCTCGCCGGTGCATTGTAACTAAAAGGATTTTTTTTTCACTAATTGGTTTTAGGTCTTTTTTTTGTGCCAAGGTGTGGTACAAAGCATCAATAGACGTATTGCCAGTAACGACGATGCGGTCTTGTGGATGATTTTCTTTTAGCAGATTTGCCTGACTTTGATCTGTAGGGGCAAAGAGAAAATCTGCTAGTTGATCAATCAACCGGCGATTCATTTCTTCTGGAAACGGATCATTCTTGTTACCTGTTCGTAGCCCAGCCTCCACATGACCAATCAAGATCTGCTGATAAAAAGCGGCCAGCGCAGCTGCCACTGCCGTCGTCGTATCGCCATGGACCAACACTACGTCTGGTTCTTCTGATTGAAAAATACCTTCGAGTCCTTCTAAAATACGACTGGTGATACTAGACAAGGTTTGATTTTCTCGCATGATAGCCAAGTCGTAATCAGGGGTCAGCTCAAACGCCGCTAATGTTTGCTCAAGCATTTCTCGATGCTGCCCTGTCACGACGATCTTTGATAGGAAGCGTGGATCATTTGCTAGTTTTTTTATGACCGGTGCCATCTTGATGGCTTCTGGTCGTGTACCAAAAATAGATAATACCTTTATTTTTTGCATCGTACTTCTCCTTTTTTTCAGCAATTTGAGCATTAATCAAGTTGCTTTTTGTAAATCTTCTGCCAGCGCTTCATATACGACGTTAAGGCATACTGTTGCTCAATCGTTGCTCTGGCTTGTTGGCCGCTTTTGATTCGTTCTTCCTCGTTAGCTAACAGACCGCTCAACGTCTCGATCATTGCTTGAATATCACCGGCAGCTACTAGGTAGCCGTTTTCACCCGATTGGATCAACTCTGGGATTCCCCCAACCTTCGTCGTTACATTGGGGATACCTGCCGCCATGGTTTCTAAGATCGCCATCGGCAAGCCTTCGTGATAAGAAGGGAGAAAATGGATGGCTGCCTTACGAAAAACAGCTGGTAACGCATCGGTTGCTACCCACTCATTTAAGAACACATTGGTGAGAGCCTCTTCTTGGAGCTGTTGGGCAACCTGTTGATTTTCTTGATCGCCAAATAACATAAAGCGAATCTCGGGAAAGGAAACAGCCATTGCTTTTGCAACTGCCAACAGATCAAAACTGCCTTTTCTTTGCCCGATCCTGCCAAGAGTGATGATCCATTTTGCGGTGGGGTCATAAAAGGATTCCTCCGGCACCGCTACGGCATTTGGCAAGACCTCGATTGAGGTATCGGTAATCGTTTGGTAAAATGCTGACCAGCTACTACTTAGCACTACGAGCTGATCCACCCGAGCTAAGGTAAAACGGACCCACCACTTTGCCCACGAAGGACTGTTTTGATAAAACTGGTCAAATTGCGAAGCATGCATATGAAAAATCGTCTTGCAATGTTTTGGTGCTAGCAACAACAGCAAACTCTTGCGATAGAAACTGCCCTTTTGCGCAACGTGGAAATGAAGGATCTGGCACCTTTCTTTTTTGATGTGCCGACGAAACGTAAGAAACGCTTTGAGCTGCGTCCAATATTTTCCTTTTTCCGACCAAGTCTTATGGACGACGAAACGCACGTCCTCTGGCGCTTTTGCTTTTTGGAAATTATAAATGACCGTTGCGATCCCCCCTTTTGCTGCTGGATCTGGACCGATAAGTAAGATATTCATGCTTTGTTGATTTTCCTTTCTTGTACAAATCTAGTTACCTGCTTTAGTTCCTTGCGATAAAGAACAACGACGAAGAGCATCAGCAGCAAAACGAGGCTCTTTTCCAGCCAAAGAGTCCGATTGAATGCCGTAAACAGCGCAAAGCAATACAGCATGATCGAAAGGCTGATTTGGCGTTTGACTGAGAACCCCTGCCAATAGGTCATCGAAAAATATGTACGGGCAAAAAAGAAGACCAAGTACCCTAATGCCGTAGCACAAGCCGCTCCTGTGGCGCCAATTGTCGGTACGAGTAGGAGATGACCAAGGGATGCGGCTAAGACCGCCAGCAAAGAGGCAGCAATATTCAAATGACTTTTCTTATAAAAAACGATCCCGAGATTGGTCGTTTCACTGATCGTCATCATCAAGGGATAAAAACATAACAAGGGAAACAAGTACTGGGCCTCTAAGTAGTCTTGCGACAATAAGATGACGATCGTTTCTTTGAAAAAGACCATCAGTAAAAAGAAAATCGACAAGACGAACATGATAAAGTGACTGACTCGTTCGTAATAAATCAATGGTTTGCCTTTTTTGAACCATTCATAGGAGGTGGGAATCCAAAAATTGGCAAAACTAACTTGTAGAATCATCAAGGCACTTGCCACTTTGAATGCAGCCGTGTAGATACCCAAAGCGGCAAAATCAGCAAAATAGCGCAGCATCATTTTGTCGATAATCATTAACAGGCTATAGAGGAACGTTCCCACCACCGTCGGCAAGCCAAAACGACTCAGCTTTTTGATCAGGTTGCGATCGATTTGGCGAATGAGCGGCACAAAAAGCGCCAGGTTTGCCAGAATCAACAGACAATCACCGATAATCTGACCGAAGAGCATGCCATAGACCACCGTAATAAACGTCGGCGGACCAAAAAAGAGAAACAGCAACGTGATGAACAAGACCATGAATTTCACCAAAATACTGTAAACGGAGAACTGGATCGCTTTGTTTTGCATTCGAACCGTTAACAAAAGAAACCGTTCAAAAATCAGCAGTCCCGACGAAAGAGCAAATAAATAAATCGCACGGGTGTACTGTGGAGACTCAAATAAAAGCTGCGAGAAATCTGCTGCAAAAACCACTAGGATCAGCTGAAAGAAAAATGAACCGAGCAACGGGACGAGCATCGCTTGTTGCAATAACTCGCGTTTGTTTTCGTGGTCATGGTATTCCCTCGTAAAGGCTTGGTCGAAGCCGAGATAGATCACGTATATCAAAAAGGTCTGTGCAAGGAAAAACATACTGGTCTTCCCATATTCTTCGGGTGTCAAAAAGCTGGTCGTTACGGGCAAAAGCACCAAGTTTAAGACCGCCGAACCTAACGAACCGAGGGAGAAAAAGCCCAGCCTCAAAAGTAATTTTTTCAATCAGTTGTTCACTCTTTCTCTGTTAAAATAATGCCTCCACAAATCAATCCTAAAAAGGTGGAAGACAATGCCGAATACAAAACATGCCCGGCAAAAAAACTATAAAAAAGCACCACGATCAAGGCAAAACTATAAACCGATCGTTTTCGTGGCTGAAAGGCCAAATAGACAAAATAGGCGAGCATTAGCAGCAATAACGCTATTCCCAGTAGGCCTTGCCCGAAAAGGGTGTCGAAGAAGTCCATTTCAATTAAGCCAAGACGACCAAAGTGTGCCAAACGGTATTCAAAGCCTTGGCCAAAGATCATGGTAAAGTGTCGGGCCTCATCATTTAAGAAGGCGTTCATCCCACCAATCAAAAAATCACTTCTTGAACTAGAAAGTAACCGGATCAAGTCCCCGTCGAAAAGATGATAAAAATACACTATGCGAAGATAGGTTCCTTCGACGGCTTGGATCAGCAATGGTAGTCCTTGAATAAGCAGCCAAGCAATCGTAATAAAACTCATAAACCAGATAAACAATTGTTGCAGAAATGCTTTACGTTCAATGCCTAGCACCAATCGGATTAAAAGATAGAACAACACACCGACACCATAAAACACGCCGGTTTTCGTACCGACCAAGACCAAACAGACGAAATTTCCAGCGAATAAACTAGCCAAAAACAGTGAAAACTTATGGGTCTGTTCTTTGATCGAAACAATTAGTGCCTGGACTGTAAAGGTGATTGAAACAATAAAGGCAAAGCTCGTATCATTATTGGCAAAGAAATAGCCTTTATACCCAGCATCAGAATTGTCATAAGTTTGGTAGCCTAGCCCTAAAAAATAAGGAATCAGTAGCCCCAAGGTGAAGCAGACACTGATAACAATAAACAAGCTGTCGTAGTGCAGTTTGGAGAAGTCGTTTTTTCGTTGATAGACATAATAAGGAATCAGTACCCATAAGAGGTATTTGATATACACCGATAGATCCTCGATCACCCACTGCCAGCTGTACCCTAGAAAAAGTGCTTGTAACAGAAAAATCGTAAGCGTCACAGCGATAAACCCATACGTTAAATATGTATAGTAGCTATGGGGAATCTTTTCTGTCACGATCATAATCACTAAGAACAAAAAGAACAGCAAACGGTAGAACACGCCAATGGGAAAAGGAATGCCCAGACTTAGAAATAAGCCGTTTAAGACGTCGATTATCGGAAAAATGGCCACAATCCCCAGGAAGAAGCGGTGATGGCTTTGCTGTTTTGATTTCATGCGTTTCTTCTTTTTTCTCCCCACACATACTGTAAAAAGCGTAAATTTCCTATGATATAGCGATCAAACATCCTGACTGGCTCTTGCGCAAAGCGATAAAACCATTCCAAACCTGCCCGCTGCATCCACAAAGGCGCTCGTTTGGTTTTGCCTGCGACGATATCAAAGCTGCCGCCAACGCCCATCGCAAATGGCACTTGCAACACTTCGCTGAATGTATCGAGCCAAATCTCTTTTTGCGGGCTAGAAAAAGCGACAAACAGCAAGTCTGGTTGCGTCCGTGCAATCTCTTTTGCCACGTCCAATGATTCGACTTCGGAAAAATAGCCATGGTGAAAACCCGCTATGTTCAGGTCGGGATAGAGCTGTTGGTCATGTTTGACGACGGCTTCTACGACTTCGGCAGTTGCTCCTAAATAATAAGGACGCCAGCCTTTTTCTGCTGCCAATTTGACCAGCTCGCGAAAAAGATCGATGCCTGTTACCCTTTCTGGTACCGGGCACCCTAAATATTTCGCTGCCCAGACAATCGACTGCCCATCAGCCGTGATCAAAGCTGCCCGATTGACGATCGATCGCAACGAGGGATCTTTTCGCATCAAGTTTATTTTCCCCGCGTTAATTGAAACATGCTGTGCGGGCATCCCCTGTTCGATCATTGCCTCGATCTTAGTAATGGTTTCCTGAAAGTTTAAGGAATCGAGATTGCTGCCTAAAAGTGATACACGTACTTGTTGCTCCATTAGAATGCTCCTTTGGGTAAGAAAACAACGCCAATCGTTTTCATAATTATTTTCAAGTCCAATAACCAGCTCAGGTTATTGATGTAATAGAGATCCAATGCGACCATCTCTTGAAAACTCAATTCGTTTCGTCCACTGACTTGCCACAACCCTGTGCACCCGGGTGTGACACACAATCGTTGCTTGTCTTTTTCTGAATAACTGACGACTTCTCTTTCTAAAGGAGGACGGGGGCCGACCAGTGCCATCTCCCCTTTCAAGACATTGATCAATTGGGGCAGTTCATCAAGACTCGTTTTTCTTAAAAAACGGCCTAAGCGCGTCACTCGCGGATCTTTCTTCAGCTTGAACATGGCCCCTTCAATTTCGTTTTTATCAAGGTATCGCCCTAATAATTGATCGGCATCAGGCACCATCGTTCGAAATTTGTACATCACAAACGTGGCCTCATTTTTGCCAACACGAACTTGCTTAAAAATAATCGGTGCCTGCCAGTTAGAAAATTTGATCCCTATACAAATCAGCAGTAACAGCGGGCTAAGGACGACTAATAAGCCCAAGCTAAAGATAGTTTCTATCGTGCGTTTCCAACGTAAATAGCTAGTCGCTTGAACCCTTGACTGCTTGTCTAAAGCGGGTCTTTCCACAAAGTTTCCCTCCTTAATAATAGTAATTTTCACCCGTGTCCGTGCCATTCGCCACGACACCTAAGATGTTTGCGTTAACTAGGCGTAGCTTTTTGACGGCATTTTTTGCGGATTGTTTGTTCGTTTTATCCGCATGAACGACTAAAAGTACACCGTCGACTTTCTTGGCTAGGATCAAGGCATCCGAAACGACATTGACTGGTGGCGTATCAATAATGACCACATCGTATAGTTGTTTGACCTCTTGCAAGGCTGCGGTCATTTTCGAAGAAGCGAGCAGATCATTAGGGTTTGACATAATGGCTCCACTAGTGATGATTGAAAATTCGCAATCTTCTAAAATCACTTGTTGGACACAGCTTTCGATCGAGATGTCCCGTCGGATATAGTTGGACAAGCCCACGTGCATTTCTTGTGAAAACAAATAATGTTGGGTGGGTTTACGCAGATCCGCATCGATCAATAAGGTTCGGTTCCCTTTTTGGGCATAGGCGACCGCCAAATTTGCCGAGACCGTGGATTTTCCCGTACCGCTTTCTCCTGAAGTAATCAAAATCGTTTGAGCATCTTGTTGTTGGCATAAATAGTCGACATTTTCGCGAATCAACTTGACTTGTTCGCTGATGATGGAATAATTTTCCTTCATGCTACGCATCACACACGCTTCCTTCCTCTAAAGCTTCTCGACTGGATGGTTTTAAACGAAGCAACTCGTTTTTCTTTGCTTATCTCTCCGATGACCTTTACCCCTAAGACCTCTTCGATTTCCGTATTCGAAGCAAAACTGCGCTCAAAAACCAACAGGAGGAACACATACGTAAAAGCGAAAAGAAGACTTAAAAAAGTGGTCAAACTGTACAACAAAAACTTGTTTGGACGAGCAGGCGTTTCTTGTGGCAAAACGGTTCCTTCTGCTAAGATCGTGACATTATCAATGTTCATGATTTTAGGGATCTCTTCACTAAAAACGCTGGCGGTCGTATTGGCGATTTCGGCTGCGATCTTCGGACTTTGATGGTAAGCGTTGATTTCGATGATCTGCGAGTTGGTGGCATTGGTAACACTCAAAATCTCCGACAATTCAGACACATCGTAGCTTCCCTCTAGCGCCTCACTGACTTCATTTAAGATGCGAGGACTCATGATGATGGTGCTATAGGTACTGACGAGTTGAAGGTCTGCCTGAATCGTCTGGTTTTCCAGACGATTGCCAGCTATCGTTTCTGACTGACTAATCAGCAACTGTGCACTTTTTTGATAAATGGGTTCAGCAAACAGGGTTAGATAAAGCAACATCGCTAGTAAGGGAATACTAATGATCATGAGGATCCAGCCTATTCGTTGCTGAAGGACTTGCTTCAATTTTTTCATATTTATTTCTTTATTCATTGGTTTTCCCTTTCAATAACAGAAATAGCAATCAAACCATTTACTGGGCGCTTGGTAATGACCCAAGAGAATAGGCAGCCTCGAACCTCGTTTTACCTGTCACAATATTTTTCGTGTCAAAAACGATTTTTTGTTTCATCGCTTGAATGGCTGCCGGCGCTATGTCTTTAAAGGCATCATGGTCACAGAGGATCAATGCCAGATCACTGTCTGTTAGTGCTGCTTCAATTTGTGCAACATCAGAAGTGGCGACATAAGGATCATAGGTAGTGACTTGCAGAGCTTTCTTTTGTTTCAATCTTTTGGCGATCTCAACAGCCGGACTTTCTCTGGCATCGTCAATGTTGCCCTTATACGCCAACCCTAGGACCGCGATTTTGTTTCCACCATGAATCGCTAAGATCTCTTCGACTTTTTTTATAATGAATTCAGGCATCTCTGTATTGATCATCCGCCCCAATTGAATTAACTTCGCGTCATCAGGTGCTGCCGCGACAACAAAATACGGATCGACTGCTAAGCAATGACCGCCGACACCAGGTCCCGGTTGATGGATATTGACCCGTGGATGCTGATTGGCTAACTCAATCACTTGGAGTGCATCAATGTTTAGGCGATCCCCAATTTGGACCAATTCATTGGCTAGTGCAATGTTCAAGTCGCGATAGGTGTTTTCCATCAATTTCGATAGCTCAGCGATACTTGCAGAAGTCTCCAGCACGTTTCCTTTGACGAAGGTCTGATAAATGCGTTTGCCTTGTTGGGTGCAAGCGCTCGTCATGCCACCAATGATTCGATTGTTCATCACCAGCTCTTCAAAGATTTTCCCTGGCAAAACTCGCTCTGGGCAATGCAACAAATAGAGATCTTCTCCAATGGTATAACTTGCTTTTTCAAAAAAGGGTCCAACGATGTCTTCCATCGTGCGGGGTTGAATGGTCGATTCAACAATGACTGTGTTGCCTTTTTCAAGATAGGGTAAGATAGCAGCCATCGCCGCTTTCACGTAGGACAAGTCGCAACTACCAAATTGATCGGCGATATTTGGCGTTGGTACGGCAATAATAAAGACATCCGCTTTTTCTGGTACCAACTGTGCATTGAATGTCTTTTTCGCTAAAGCTTGTGCTAGATAGCGATCAATGTCGGGTTCTTCGATTGGTGCCTGACCTGCTTGAAGTGATTGAACGACTGTTTCTGACACATCAACCCCAACGACTTCAATCCCATGGTTTGCAAAAGTAAGTGCTGTGGGCAGCCCGATATACCCCAATCCAATAACGTTTACCTTCATTCGCTCTTAACATCCCATTCTGCTAATTGTTCTTCACCGGGTTTATAAATCAGTTTTTTCGCCACTTGTCCTTCTTCTAAAGCAAAGGAAACTTGTCCAGTGATGGTTTCACCTACAGCGATCTCATTGCCAAACATCGCCATGGTATGATCAAGTTCAAGAAATTCTCCCTCTTCAGTTTCTAAAAGAAAATCAATCGAACCTAATCCAGCGGCAACTGACCCCATATTTTCTGCTGTGATGGTAAATGTATGTAATACTTGTTCCCCATCTTCTGTTTTCTTTTGATTGATTTCTTGTTTGTCGATGATGATCTTTAATCCACCAATGATCGATTGCGGCTCGGCATTGCTTTGATCCGTGATTTGTTCGATTGGTTCGCTGCCTTGGGTAGTATCCGTCTTTGCTTGGTCATCCGCCGAGCAAGCCGCTAAAAAACTCCCCATGAGGGCAAGGCTAAAGAGGCTAACGATTTTTTTCTTCATGTTCATTTGCTTTCTCTCTTTCTATCAATGAAGAGCCCCTTGCAACAGGCAAGGTCCAAGGGGCTCTCGTAGTTTCTGTTTCTTATTCTGTGATTGAAACGGTTGCTTGTGCAATCTCTCGTGTACTTAAGTCAGCAAAGCGATGCAATGCATAGATCGTCATCTGGCTGTCTTTTGTCACACTG
Organism: Enterococcus sp. AZ149; assembly: GCF_051714285.1. Taxonomy (NCBI): domain Bacteria; kingdom Bacillati; phylum Bacillota; class Bacilli; order Lactobacillales; family Enterococcaceae; genus Enterococcus; species Enterococcus sp. AZ149. Next base: position 623,865 of record NZ_JBIORO010000001.1, on the reverse strand, counting down.
TTGGCTTGTTCTTGGTTCAAGTAGGCGGTAAAGGTACCATCCGCAAAACCGCTCACCCACAGGATCATGCCATCAATTTCAAGTCGAGCAAAGTTGATGTCATCGCCTGTATAGGTCCCCGTAATGGTTCTGTCTCCCAGCTTGTATGGATTTGGCGTAATCGTTCCAGTAAATTCTTTATCGATAGTGACTACACTGCGATCCAATTCGGTGTCTACCGGACGGCCACTAACAACCTCCCGATGGTAAGCAACCAATTCAACTGTTTCCGCATCGCGAATCAAGTCGCGGGTCGTTTGATTGACAAAGTAAGTAAACGTCTGGTTTGCGGTGTTAAAGGTGCCTCCCCATGAAATTGAACGTCCATCAACGATCAAGTTGGCGAAATTCACATCGCCTGTAAAGGTTCCGGTAATTTCACTCTCTGTCACTTTGAAGGCTGCTGGTTGAATCGTGCCTGCTGCTTTGACGATTTCTACCGGCTGCAACACCAGCTTATGATCAATCGTTTGTCCATCGACTGTTTCACGATGGTAGGTTTGCAATTCTACTTTCGTTGCCGTTCTGATCTGGTCTCTAAATTGTGCGTGAACAAAGAATTCAAAGCGGCCAGTTTCTTTATTGAATGTGCCACCCCAGTTCCCTACAGACTGTCCATCAATCACTAAGTTGGCAAAATTGATATCTCCCGTAAAGGTTCCCGTAATCATGGTATCGGTGTAACTGTATTGATCCGGTGTGATCGTCCCTTGAAGTTGATCAATCACTGTTACTTCTTTGGTTTCTAGCACTTCGATTGCTTCCGTGTTACCGTTAATTTGGCGGTTCAACGCTTGGATCTCAACTTTATCGCCCGCTTTGATTCCAAGATTCGCTACATAAAACGAGAAGGTGCCATCGGCATTGAAGGTACCACCCCATGCATTAGAAGGCGTGCCATTGATCACTAAACGTGCAAAATTGACATCACCCGTAAAGGTCCCTGTAATCATTGTTTCGCCAACACGATATTGATCCGGTGTGATCGAACCAGCCAAATCTCTAGTTAATTCAACGGTTGTCCGATCAAGTACTTTGCCATATTGATCCAAGGCTTCGATTTCTACGACATCATCTACGGATTGGATGCGATTGCCGATAAAGAATTCAAACGAACCATCAGCAAAATTCCCACCACGAACGGATGATCCATTTACATACACACGGGCAGATACAACATCACCGGTATACGACCCTCTCAGGAACTGATCGGCCGAAGAAACATTGTAGCTTGCTGGTGTAATCGTGCCTTCGGTGTTTGCTGGATCAGTGACAACGATCGTTGAAGCAATATTTGATTGCAATCCATCGATGCTTGCTTGAGCAGTAATAATTGTTCCCGCTGCTTGCGGATCAATCTCTACTTCAAAATTGCCATCACTGTCAACAGTGGCATTTTTCGTTTCAGAATCGCCTATAGTAATTTCCACATGTGCATCTGGTTCGGCTGTTCCGCTAACGGTAGTGGATGTGGTTGTCACCTCATTCAATGTTGTTTCGGCGATCGTTGCTCGATCAACCATGGTTTCTGCAATATTTGATGAAATGCCATTTAAGGTTGCTTGGGCGGTAACTACCGTACCAGCTTGTTGTTTCTCAATCGTCAATGCATAGATGCCATCACTACCCACTCGTCCATTCGCAATGATCGTGTCACCGGCTTTGATCGTAATCTCAGCATTCGGCTCAGCCGTTCCCGTCACACTTGTGGAGTCAGTATTTAGCTCGGAAATCGTTGTTTCGGCAATCGTTTCTTTTTCACTATCCTCTACAACTGTTTCTGCAACCGATTGAATACCATTGGACGTTGCGGTAACAGTCACTTTTGTTCCAACTGCTAATGGTGCGTTCGGAATCGCAAATTGATAAGTTCCATCACTTGCAACGCGTCCCGTTAAACTTCCTTGTCCTTCAATAGTGACTGCTAAATCGGCATTTGGCTCAGCTCGCCCCGTAATGTGCGTTGAGCTTGTGGTTAAGTCGTCAATGGTCGTTTGTTGAATCGTTGCGGTATCCACAAAGTCACCAAAAGCGATTTTTCCGATTTGAGAACTATTGAATGTTGCGTTGAAGATTGAGTCATTGGATTCAATCCGCGAAGTAACTTGTTTGTTCGTATAAGTATTTAGTGAGAAAGAACCTTGTCTAAACTCTGGATAATTAAAGCTGGGCTCTCCTGAAAAATCAGCTGATCTTCTCCAAGTTTGCATTCCTGTCGATGAGTGGATCGTGTAGTTCGTTGTTCCTGGATAGGACCCAATTGCGGTTCCATTCGTATGATTGTTTTGGATTCGAACATTTGATCCTTCGTGGAAAGTGCTTGATTGTCCAACGTTTACCGTTGAATACGTGCTTCTTCCCACGACATCCAGTGTTCCCCCAGATAATACGGTCAAAGCACCTCGCAACCCCAATGCTTCTTGTGTTTTTTGCGTATTTGGCGCACTTGTGATCTTAAACGTTGCATTCGAATTAACTACTACGCTTGAGGCACTTCCTTCGATCAAGACTGCTTTTGCTGTATTTGAAGGATTGTTTTGAGTAACGTCTAATAAACTGCCTTCACCTAAATCAATTCGACCACCACTTGCAAGATAAATCGCACGAGCTGTTCCATTGTTATTTGCAACTACAGAAGCACCACTGCCGATATTCATTCGGACATTCGAAGTAGCCCAAATCAAGGAACCTGCATTTAATCGGTTTTCGCCAAAGAAATTAGCTGAAGAATTGCTAGCGGCTAAATAGAGTAAGCGCCCCGTTGCATGACTATTTTCATGAGTAACGTTTGTGAAGGAAACACTGGACGTTCTATTTTGATAGATCGTATTTGTTGCATGAGCCACGATTCTCACATTTCTGATACTTAATCCTTGATTTACCGTATTTCCATACAACCGAACATTATTCCCGAAGGTTAACGTATGACCATTACCTTCAATCGTTTTGGTCGTCCCTGTCCATGTCACACTACTGGTCATCGTGATGTTATTGGCTAAGCTGATTTGTGTAACCGTCGCATTGGCTAACGCTGTCCGTAATTCAGCATCAGATGTTACTTGGACACTTGCCCTTGTTGAACGGGTTTCAGCAGCGTCTTCTGATGATTCGTTAGAATTACTTTCTGAGGTTTCTTCATTTGGTGCATCCGCTTGTTCATCATTTTCTGCGACTTCATTATTTTCTGAAGAGTTCTCAGTAGAAACTTCTGTTTGAGCTTCTTCACTTTCAGTAGGAGAACCCTCTGTTTCCTGAACTGCTTGCTCATTGGTTGCTGTATGGTCATTTTCTGTGCTTTGAGTTGCTTCACTATCTGATAATAAATTTGGAGCTTCTATTCTCTCTTGTGTCACTCCTGAAGAATTATCAGTTTTTTCTGTCGCCATCGCATTTATTGGCAACGCCGATAAAGTTAAATGACTAATCAACAATAAACCTGTGACTTTTTTACTAAATTTGTTATTCATAAGTAACTCCTTTTTCTCTATTCTTTCTCTTGTACTTTAAAGATTCATTTCACGTTTTTATCAGTCACCCTTTCTTACTCCCTCGAAAAAAATCAGTTATAGCTCTTATCGGAACAACCTATTCGATACAAACTCTCTAAAAACCTAAATTAGAGCTATAAAATAATGCTTTTTTGACGAAATTTTATCGTTTTTAACGAGATTAAATTTACCATGGTTGATCATCAATCGATAAATCAAGATTTGCAAACCTGTATGAATAAATTGATTTTCATTTTCTTTTTAAATAAGGCATTTTAAAAGTTTGTGCAAAAAAAAGTGTTATAAAAAAAAGACGATTCCTTATCATTTAAAAAGGATCGTCCATTTTTGTTATTACCTGTAACCACTTGACTCAATACGATGGATACAAGGTTTCTGCCTACTAATTCTTAGTATTATCACAAACATTTTTAACAACAGTTCCTTTCAACAGAACGCTTCTTTTCTTCAAAAAAGGTCCCAAAAAAAGCAAAATAAAAGAAATTGTATGTAATTTTACACATCTTCTAAAAAAATTCATTTTTCTTTGGTATACTAAACATAGATCTGCATATCATTAGATTTACGTTGCCCGTTAGTGAAGTTTCAGGCAACGTTTCTTTATGGGGGATAGATAAAAATGGAAGAGAAAAAGATTTTTGAGAAGCGGTGGTTATTAGCTACCAGTGAACAACGAGAGAAATACCATGCCTTGATTGCCTCTTACCCTTCGATCGAATGGACATTCAAAGAAAAAAGCTACCTTTTATGGCTTTGTCAGTTAGATAGTGATACGTTCAAAACCTTTGAAGCAATTTTTGATAAACTAGTAAATGCCAACTAACTGTTTCAACGTAGGCTGTTCTTTCACCAAAATAACCCAATCTTTTGGTATTCAGGAACAGTGGGCCTATTTTCAGATAACTCCCTTTTTTATTAGATGAACGAATAAAAGCCGCAACCGTCGATCGCAACGGTTGCGGCTTTTCTCTTTGATTTATCCACACATGTCCTCGTCATGCTCTTTTTCAACACGTATATTAGGCTGTGGGAGCGTTTAACGCTTGCCCTAACTGAGGATCGATTTTTTCAATCACTCTTTGCCAATCTTGATAATCGGGGATTGCTTTGAGCAAAAGATAATCTGTCGATAAGATGAACTCTGATAAATATTCGCTATAATTTGTAACCACAAGATCAATGGCATTTCCCTTCAAATAATCGGTCGTCAATTCATTGATTTTTGGAAAAAATACCAGATGATCATTGCCGACATAACGCAAAAAGCGCGCACGAATCGTGTGACAGGCATAGAGATCGCCTTCTATTATCAATGCGATCCGTCTGACTTTTTGAGCATAGAGCTCCCTGATTGCTTCACTGTAAAGGGTCAGTGCCGCACAAATATCTACCAGATACTCCTGCTTGATCCCAAGAATCGCTTGGTGCTGCTTCATAAATGCCAGATTCCTTTGATAAGCGGCAGAACGATGCTTCTGCGCTTCATTTTTTACTTCTGTTAGCAAGTGATTTAAAACGGGCGCCAGTTGCTCATTGATTTTCTTTGACAGGAAAAAGGCGTGGATCATCGTCTTGACCCGTTGGGGCTCTTGAAAGGAAATGCCCCATTCTTGAACGAAGCGCTGACTCAGTTCTTCGAGTTCAGGATACAGTCCAAACGATGCAACGAATTGCTGCTCTTTTTCAGGCTCGGTCAAAGTCCGTTTCATCACGGTCACTAAATAAAGCCACATAATTTCTTGTTGCGGCAGTCTTACTCGGTATAGCGCTTCGATTTTAGGTGCTAAGTCATTCATTACGGCAAATGCCTCATGGGTTTCGATGATTTTTGCCAACGATTGAGGAATCTGAACCGTCTTTCCCAATTGGTAACGCTTGATCGCAATATACAAGCTATAATAAAAATCACTCGGAGAAACGCCTGTATTCACCAGCTCTGCGGGAATTTCTGAGAAGACATCACTGACTAGTGCAATCAGTTCTTTGGGGGGCAAGAGCGTATGAGGGGTGACATCTGATTCATAATAAAAATCTTTAAAGAACTTGCGAATATTGGCTTCGGAGCCACTCAAATTAACCGGTTGCAAGATCCACTCCACATGATACTTTCGCAACGTCACAGAAGCAGTATTCAAATAACGACGCATCGTACTTTCTGATACATACAAGCGCTGCGCCCACTCTTCAACCGAACAGAATTCACCGTGGAAAATGGCTTCCACGATTTGATACATTCCTTCTTCTGCAACAAGCTCCTTTTTTTGGGACAAGTATTTTTTCGGATTCGTTTCCCTAAAATGATAGCCATTGGCTACAAGCGAAAATTCGGCTGCCTCTTGTAGATAGGTTTTCAATTCTTTGATATCCGAGCTGATCGTCCGTTGGGTCACATCAAGTTTGTTTGCTAAACTTGCGATGGAACAAGTCCGTTCTCGCTCAAAAGTATTTAACATTTGAAGCCAGCGAACGGTCGTCTTATTTAGCATAAAATTTAACTGCAATTCTCTCATTTTCCCCTCCGTGTTTCTTCCTCACCGACTAGTGTCTTTACTATAGTACAATATTTAGGTGCATAAAAAAACCTTCCTATTTCCCAAATTCACATTAAGAAGCTTCTTGAATGTGTACTTAAGTGAACAAACAAGGTATTCTCTATGTAGACTTATTTTTGTGCAACTGGAGGAATTCGTATGACAAATATGGTTTATGGGTACGCACGTGTCTCCACAAGACAACAGGATCTCTCGCGTCAGTTAGATTTACTTGACCGGTATGAGTGCAATAAAATTTATACGGAAAAGATCAGTGGTGTTCGTGCGAATCGTCCTGAATTAAATAAATTAAAAAAACGAGTGAAAGAAAACGATAAAATCATCATTGAAAGTTTCTCGCGACTAGGAAGAAGTACCAAAGATCTCATTGATCTTGTCTACTTTTTTGAAAAAAAAGGAGTAAAGCTTATCAGTATTAAAGAAAATTTTGATACGCAAACCCCACAAGGGAAATTGATGATGACTGTTTTCCAAGCCTTTAGCCAATTCGAACGAGACATCATCGTCGAACGGACCAAAGAAGGCTTAGAATCCGCTCGTGCTAGAGGAAATATCGGTGGTCGCCCACGAATCGATCCTGGACTGATTCAACACGCATTGAACCTTTATCAAAAAGAAGGAAAAGCTGTTGTGGATATCTGTGCCCAAACAGGGTTAAAACGATCAACTTTTTATCGTTATCTTAGTCTGGAAAAAGAGGAAATCGTTTCATAAATACAAGTGCTGGCTAAACTTAGTACTCTCGGCTGCTCACTATATAAATAAACAGGACGAACATTGCTGATGTTTGTGATTGCTTTTTTGTTCTCTCTTAAAGCAATTCATCCAGCTTGTTCGTCCTGTATGTTTTATTCTTCTAGCTCTTTTGTCGATCCTATTGTTATTTTCTCCATGATTTCTTACGGTACAAGAGCACCAACCCGCCGATTAAGAATAGGATACCTGTAACACTTAGCAAAACACTGCTTGTTTCTCCTGTTTTTGGCAGTTGCTTAACAGTGGATTGTTTGCTTGCTTTGATCGGTGTTGTCTGTCCTGTTGCTGAGGGGTTGTCTGATTGTTCTGATGGACGTTTTTCGTTTTTCTCATCATCGTTTGTTTCTGACGTCTCTGTCTCAGGACGTGCCTTAATTGGTTCTTCTGTTATTGGATCAGACGCTTCAGTTTCAGGAAATTCAGTCCCAGGCGACTCACTTTCCGGGCGATTTTCTTCTGGTACTTCTGTTGGCGTTTCGTCAGGTGTTTCGCTGACTTTTGCTTGTATAGTAATCACGGCATGGGCAATCACTGCTCCGTAATGGTAGGAAACCGTGTATTGACCGACTATGTTGTTGTTCACTGTGCCATTGACTTCTACTTCTGAAAAGGCTACTTTTTTGCCATCACGATCGGTGGCAGAATCAAAGTTTGTTTCTGGCAACCATTCATCGCCTTGCTTGATCGTTGAATCGTGGACTTTTAGGGATGTTTCATCCGCTTTGACGGTGATAGTGGCTTTGCTTTCTACACCACGATAAATGTAAGTGACCTCGTACTCGCCTGCTTTCGTTGTGTCTGCTTTTCCTGTAACGGTGATATCTTCAAAATCAACAGGTTTACCATCCCGATCTGTTGCGCTATCGAAGTTGTCTTTGGCTGTCCAGTTTTCCCCTGTGTACAACTCGCTATCGTGGACTTTGACTGTAGTTTGATCGGCTTTGACGGTGATAAGGGCTTTGCTTTCTAAGTCATGATAGCTGTATATAACTTCATACTCGCCTACTTTCGTCGTATCGACAATCCCTGTGACAGTGATATCCCCAAAATCAACAGATGAACCGTCTCTATCTGTTGCATTATCGAAATTATCCTTAGCTGTCCAGTTATCCCCTGTGTACAACTCACTATCGTGGACTTTGACTGCCGTTTGGTTGGCTTTGACGGTGATAGTGGCTTTGCTTTCTACGCCGTGATAGCTGTAAGTGACCTCGTACTTTCCTGCTTGCGTTGTATCGACAGTCCCCGTGACAGTGATATCCCCAAAATCAACAGATGAACCATCTCTATCTGTTGCACTATCGAAATTATCCTTAGCTTTCCAGTTGTCCCCTGTGTACAACTCGCTGTCATGGGCAGTCACCTTGGTTTGGTCAGCTTTGACGGTGATCACAGCTTTTGATGCTACTCCATCATAACGATAAACTACCTCATAGGACCCCGTTTTTTTAGTATCTACGCTTCCTTCAACGTTCACATCCGCAAACGAAACTGGGTTGTTATCCCGATCTACGGCTTGATCAAAGTTATCTTCTGCGGCCCAGTCATCGCCGACGTATATCGAAGAATCATGAACCTTAATCGCAGTGAATCGTGGTTTTACGAGTATCGTTGCTTCTTTACTCACATGATTCAATTGATAACTGATTTTATACGTAGCGGCTTTGTTAGTATCTACTTGTCCGGAAACACGACCACCCTCAGCAATAAATTCCTCATAAGTCAAAGTTTTGCCTTCTTTTGAAATAGCTTGCTCAAAATTATCCGCCGCTGTCCATGTATCCTGTTCATAAATAGTGGTATCTTTCACGGTCAGATCGGTATAGTCAGTCGGTGCTTTTTGATAGACGTACGTCACCGTTACTTCGCCACGAGGAAGAACACCTTTTGCATTCGTTGGCAGTTGACTGGTATCAAGGATGTACCCCGGAATTTGTGGAATAAACGCACTTGTAGAGACATCATAAGGCTCATTGGTACTATCATTGATCGTTTGGTAAGGATAGATCTCCATACCAGTCTCATCCACATATTTAATGGTCAGATGGCTATTTGTAAAGCGAATATTATATGTTGCTGTAAACAAAAGGTTACCGTTAGCGTCGGTATATTCTAAAACCGCTGTTAAACCGTAATAGTTGATCGTAAAACCTGTGAAGCTTGTCCAAGATATATTTAATTGATTGGTACCAGTCACTTCACTTGTATACCATAGTCCCACTAGCATGTATACCTTATCCGTTTTGTAGACATAAAAATCTTCTGTCAGCTGCGGGTCTTGGTATAGTGTTTGGTGTGCGTATTTTTCCGGGATTGGCAAATCCAAAACCAGTGCTTTATACTTGATCGGATCATATTCTACAGTCAGATCGTAGTTGAAACTCTCGATACTCTTCGTTGATTCTGCAGCGAGAGGTTGACTATCCGTAGATTCTACATTGGTTTCAGCAGATGGGGCAGTAACTGAAATTTGAGTTTTTTCTGCAGCATCAGCTGCGTTAGATTGATTTGTTTCTGAGTTTGAAGTGGTGGTCACCACTTCACTTTCGGTTGCTTCAGAAGATATGACGTCAGCATTTCCTTCTTGGGTATCTGTCTTTTCTCCTGTGTTCATGCTTCCTGTTGAATCTGCCAGCAAGGGAACCGATGAGTCTATGAATGGTGTTTGCTGCTCTGTTTGTTGTGTTTCTGTTGCCTGAGCGATCGGCCATGTGCTTGGAAAGGTTGTCCCTAAAATCAGCATCCCTATTAAACCACTCTTAATTATAACTACGCGTTTTTTCATTTTTACTTTTTCTCCTTTTTCTTTTTCCAAACTTTATTCACACTTACTTCCGTTCCAATCTGTCCAAATTTTGGTTGACTGCAACTGGCAGGGGTGTTTTCTATAAAATAACTCCCTTAAATGACTGTCCTTCGCAAAAATATGTGGGCGCCGCATCTTTAACATGAATTCCTTCAATTTTCAAGGGATAAGACTTCTTGAATGGCCCAGAGTATTATATAATTTACTTAAAACGAATGGTTTTTATATTCGATCGCTGATCGCTCCCACAGGGTCTTGAAAGAGGTGGTGACATCAATGTTAGAAAATTTATCCATCAACTTACATCGAGATAAGGCATTTTCTCGTCAAGTAAAAATTCTGCAAGTGCTAAATGCAGCACCCGCAGGGTATCACCCGCAAGAGTTGGCGACATTATTGGGACTTTCCTTGCCTACAGTCTCTAAAGAATTAAGTATTTTAAGCGACAGTTTGCCGGAAGATCTGGTCAAGATCAAACTTTCTGGATCCAACATCGTTTCGATTGAGTATGCACCAAATGCTTCAATCAATTCTGCCATTCAGCTTTTGGGCATGGAAACGTTGGAGTTTAAAATCATGTCTAGTATCATTGATAATAAAAAATACTCTATTCACCGAGCAACGATCGAATTTGGCTATTCCCGCAGTCATCTGTTGCGAACGATCAGTTATATGAACAAATCTTTACAAACCTATTCTGTGACCATCGCAACGAATCATCTTGATTTTATCGGTACCGAAGCCGATATTCGCTTTTGTCTGTTTGTCTTTTTCTCCGCTTATGGCGATAGCACGATCTTAGATAAAGACAGCCCTGCAGATGCGCGTCTTCTGGTCCAAAAAGCAAAAGAAGCCAACAAAAAAGATTTGCATTACAGTCATTATCGACTTGCCCTATGGCTAAGTATTGCCAAGCGTAGGTGGCGCTATTCTTACTTTTTGACATTGCCACCGTCTTTAGAACGCAATCTATTAGAGAAAGAACGCTTCGCTGTTTTCTCAAAAATATTAAACGAACATTATTTGAAAAAATATCGGATCATCCACTTGCCGCAACAAGAACTCCTTTGGATCTTCCTCAATGCTCTCCACTGCATTTCGTATAGTACGATGGATATTAATGGGGAAAGCGAGGCGGATTACATTTTTCACCATACAGAGAAACCAGAAATTCTCGCAGAAGTTGCTGCCTTTTTAAAGAAACCTGGAATAGCTATCCTTCCTGCAGCATCACACAAAATCATCGCATATCTCGTAAATCTCCGCTTGTTAACGATGATTTCTGCGAATTACGAATTTGCCGATCCCCAGATCAAAACCTTTGTTGAAGCGACATTCAAGACGGACTACCTTGCTTGGAATAAATGGTTGAAACAGTTTAATGAACAAAGTCGTTTCTTTTCGTTTACTCACTTAGAGCATGTCGCAGTTACGTTGACCTTGTTAAGCGAACTTTCTTCTAGCAATCAGTTGAAAAAGCATCTCAAAGTGGCCTTTGCTTTTCAAGGTGGTGCTGGATTAGATGCCTTTTTAGCCGCATCAACAGAGCTATTCAAAAATGACCATACAGAAATCAGTTATTTTTTTGAAGTGGCTCCTGATGAACAAGAATTGATCCATCGAGAAATTGATTTGATCGTTAGCAATTTTGACTTGCATCTGAAAAGTAACACCAAATTTCAGCAACTACGAATTTCCAATGTTCCTACCCTTTCGGACTGGACGATCATCCACAAAACGATTGAACAGCTGATTCAGCCAAGAATCACACCGATTCATTGACCTAAGGCAACTGTCGGCCTTCTTGAAGGAAGCGCCGTCAGTTTTTTCATTGCATGGTTTGCTATTTTAGTCCTTTCCTAAGTATCCATTTTTCTTTTCTCTTAGCGTGTCTATTTTTTTCACATCCGAAAAAAATCAGACCTTTTTTCAAGATTCCTCTCCTAACAAACGCTTTTCTTTTCAAGCGCAGCGTAAAAATTCATTGTCTTGTTTTCGTGTGCTGCTCGTAATCCCTGAAAAGTTGGGATGTTTGGTGTATTTTTTATGATAGAAATTTTAGCAGCTACTCTTAGCACCAAATGTGAAAAGCGTTATTTTAAAAGCAAAGAAACATACGATCAAAACAGACTGCATGTTTTAAATAACTTTTGTATCTATTTTTTTTATTTACTAGAAAAAAAAGAAATCTTCTCCCCGCTCCTTTTTTGTATAATAGGTAAAAAGAGAGGGGGACCAATGTGGATTTTATCAAAGAGCTGCACTCCTTTAAAACGATCGTTGAAGAAGGTACGTTTACGAAAGCTGCTGCTAAATTAAACTATGCCCAATCGACGGTTACGAACCATATCAAAAAGTTAGAAGAAGAGTTAGAAGTAGCGTTATTTTTGGAAGGAAAAAGCAATGTACTCACGTTGGAAGGTGAATTGTTGAAACAGGCGGTTCCTGGTCTGATCGCTCAGTGGGAGGAGGTCAAAGAACAGTTGCTCAATGCTTCGAACACAGTCGAATATTCTTTACGGATGGGCATCGTCCCCCCTTATGACATGTTGATTTTACCGGAGCTTCTCCATGTATTTTCCCACCAATACCCAAAAATAAAATTCGAGATCATGGTGGGATCCACGCTGGCATTAGCCGATGCATTAAAAGAAAATCGTATTGATTTTGCGTTATGCTCACTTCCTCACGAAGATTCCTTTGTCTATGAAGAACTTTTACAAGAAGAAATCTGCTGCATCACTTCGATCACGAACCCATTGATCATTAAGGAATTAGCCGACCTTACAGGAATCCATCTATACAGTTCCGGCGGTGACTGTCCTGCACTTAGAAATATCGAGGGCTACCTTGACCAGTGTGTACCTTCGCTCCAATGGGAATATGTCAGCAGCAGCACGACGATTCCTTATTTGATTGAACAAACAGGCTTCTGCGGTCTAGTCCCGCGTTCGATCATTGATCAAACATGCGCTCAAGTAAAAATTTTATCACTGCCTTTACCGAATCTCCGCATGACGATTGGCTTACTGTCAAAGCAACCATTGACACTTTTCCCGAATATTACAAAAAAGTTTGTCTTTGAGTTAAAAATGCGCTTACTGTAATTGTTATAAAATCAGTTTGATCACGATCGATTTTTATGCAGTTATTCTTCAAAAAAAAAATGATAGTATTTATTCTAGCAGCAAAGAAGCAGCGTGAAAACAAATAGCCGCACAACCTCTTTCTGTTCTACAGACGTTGTGCAGCATAGCTTTTCATTTCGCTTATTATTATTCAATCAGATGATTACCTCTTGTTTCGCCACTCACTTTTTGTTATCATTTTACTTTTTTTATGCAAACTGGTACGATTATTCATACTATCCGCAGGAGATAAAAAAGCCACTGTTGTTCTTTACATTTCAGAATTTTTTACCGATTATAAAAAATAGAAACGTTCTTTCATCCTTTCCAATGTATACTCTACTTTGGAAAAGAACAATCACCAAAAAAGGCTGGACTTGAAAACCGTTCGATCATGTTTTTAGTAGCAGGCAGTTATTGCTCAAGGAGCCTATTTTTGCAATTGTCAGAAAAAATAGACGATGAGAAAAGGAGGAAAAACTATGTTTATCATTGAAGCGATCTTCAGCTTTCTAAGAGACACATTAGGTGTGATCCTGGCCATTCTCTTAGGGACGCTTTGTTTGTCGATGGTGATCAATCTGATCGTTATCGTTGTAAAAAACACCTATTCAAAATTTAAAAAGAATTATTAACGAATCGCTGTCTTCTAATAGATAGCTTTTTTAGATAGTTTTTTCAACCTCTCAGGTCTCTTTTTTGCCTTTATAGTATCTTTTTTCAAACTCAATCCAAGATTTGCTGAATTCATGGTTGGAAAAGGCACTTTTTAAGCCTGAGCGCTGCTTAAAGCGAAAGACCTCTTCGCGGTCCATCCCCAATTCCTTGGCAATTCGTTCATCCGACCACTCGTTAGCGACCAACTGCTGCACGATGTTTCCCATCTTCTCGATGCCATGGGTACCACGTGCTCGATTGTGGCGAATCGTTGAAGCGATGCGATTCTCAAAAGGCTTATCGATCACTGTGACCGGAACGCTTGGCAACGCCAGGCGGTCTTTTGCTACGACATACCGATGAAACCCATCGATCAAAATATACTTGTCCTGCTCCTTATCGTGGTAACAAACCAGTGGCTGCGTAAAGCCATCTTCCCGAATCGACAGTTCCAGCAAATCCATCTCTGGAGCAGCCACGGTGTTGGGATTATACGTATTCGCGTGAATCTTGCTGACTGGGATCAGCTTCGCCGCTAACACTGGAAAATCGATATCGCTCATGAGGTACTACACTCCTTTTTAGAAATGAATAATTTTTTGTTTGTCGATAGACCGCAAACCCTTTTGACTCCAAAAGTGCAATTTCACTAGGCTGGTTACTAGAAGCGAGAATCTCTGCTTCTGGGTAATTGCGGCTGATATCCACCAACATTTTCCGTAAAAGAAACTTTTTAAATTGAGCAGTTGGATCTTTTTCATAAAATTCCCCTAGCTCCACTTTATTGACGCCTTTTTCATAATAAGAAAAAGCGGTCACCCGTTTTTCGTCATCAAGAATCACATACCAGTAGCAGTTCTCATCATTGACTAAGTACGGAAATTGCTGCTGATACACCCGTTCCGCAAAAAATGCCCCCATCAATTGATAGAATTGGCTTTTCTTATACGGTGGAAAAAATAAAACCAATCGTTCGTTCACAAAACCCTTCCTCTCTAGGGACACATTCGTCCATCGTTAGGTGATTTTTTTCGTTAAATACTCATATTTGGCATTCAATTTTTTTAACTGATACTTGGGTAAATGCTCGATTCCCAACGCCGCCCCAAAATCGACCGCCAACTCATACAATTCCGTCTCATCTTTTTTCGTCAGACTGTATTGTCGCGTGCTCAAAGAAAAATCATTTTTTTCTAACGCACGAGCGATCCCTTTCCAGTCATGCCAGAGTACTTCGTTTTTCAGCCACTCCTTACGTTTGGTCACATCGGGAATGTCTTCCACTTCGATTCCGTGCTTTTCTCGATAATGATCAATCAAGATCGTGATTTTGCGGTAATAATGGTCCTGTAATTTCTTTGAATAAAGTCCAATTGATTCCAGTAAAAAGACCGCATACTCTTGCCAAGTCATATGACTTGGCTTTCTCGTATTGTAATGCGCCAATAATCCCGTCTGGGCATACAATCGACCAAAATTGGCTCCTGACACGCGGTTGACGACCCGTTCCCACGTTTCCGGTTCCACCAGAGCATATTGATATAAGCCTTTTCGTTGCTGCATACCATAAGGCTGACAGATTCGCATTTGATGAATCGGAACGCCATGATCATATAATTTTTCATAAAAGCCATTTATCGGCCAGTCAAAATGGGCATAGGCGCCCCAGACATCTTCTGTCTTCCAATCATAGATGGGGTAAAAATTGACGACCATGGAATCTGCTACTTGCCGTTTGATCCAGCATTGCTTCCGAAAGTTATACTTTGGCGAAGTGATCGACCGATATCGGTATAGACTTTCCTGTGTTCGGATGCCAACGCCACAAGCAACGGGTTCACACTGATGATAGTTTGCGTACCAGTGAGCAAAGTTTCGTAAGAACTTATCTGGATTCATATTTGCACTCTGATAGATTTCCATCAATGATTCATCTAAATCAGCAAGTGAAATCGCATCTTTTGGCATCATCTGTACCCACTTCTCACGTTCTTGTTCATCCCACATCAGCCATTGTGGCTGAAATACGCTAGTGTTGTTGTCCTCGTAAAAGGGCAAACAGAAGTGAAAGGTTTGATTGATAGTTGGTAACGCTTTGATTTTTTCCATGAACGTTCTCGTAGCATCATAATTTGCCTCGATATCTAAAATCAGCAGATCAAAAGTTTTCTTTTTTTGTCGGGCGACTTGGTCAGCCAACTGAATCATGGCACCGCTATCTTTTCCACCACTGAAAGAGAAATAAACATGGGGAAAGGTATCAAAAATATATTCCAGGCGCGTCATCGCCGCTTCCAGCACATTATCCTTACAATATTTCTTCATAAAAGCTCATGTCCTCATTTTATTTGTCCTTTTTTTGAATAAGTATTACATTCTAGTATAAAGTTTCACTTAGCTTCTTACAAGGACTTAAGGGAGATTTTGCATTCGATACATGCAAATAATTGTTAGCTATCATTGCAATGTGTTCCCCATTGTTCACTACTATTCCTAGTAATCAAGAAAAATAGTGGGAAAAAATAGTAGAAAAATTCCTTCTGAAACAAGTTTTATTGCTTTTCTTGATTCATTCAGCCAAAAGGGTTTGAAGGACTTTTTCAATACGCTTCACTTGTTTTTCATTGAAGTGGGACAGCCATTCTTGATCCTCAAGTAAACGCTGAATCTCTTGCTGAAGGTCTTTGTATCGACTGGCTTCCTTGATGTTTTCAGTCATCTTCAAGAAATTACTAATTTTTTCTCCTTTAGGCAGCAGTACATACTCTTGCTTGATCCCTTCAAACTTGTCTTCATGATCAATCACCAAAAGTTGACTGATCAAATCATGAGCGATCCACCGATGATAGGAGTTTTTATGGGTATGCAAGGCCCAGATCCGTTCCCATTCATCATAAATCAGCTCAGGGTTTTTAACGGCTACTTCTTTAATGATCAAATAACTATTAAAATACTCATTGATATGATTTTGACCATCAACGATATTCTCCACTAGCCTCTCTCTTATCTTTCGATCATCGATCGCCGTTTGCACAAACGGTTGGGGATCAAAGGATGTTGTCTGGAAATGACCTGCGATTTCTGGGTAGTCCATGCTTTCACCTTCTTTAAAAATTATAAGATTATTTTACAGGTTTGAACCTCTAAGTTTATTTTAACAGAATCTATGTGCGAAAAAAGTGGCTTTTATATTCCCCTTCTTTTATCAATCATCCATTCTGATCACGTAGGTAGACTAACGCCACTTTGAATATCATACTTTTTGGAAAACCCAATTTAAAATTGAAAACAGCTGGAAAGAATCCTTTCGATCCTTTATCCACTAACACTGCTATCTATTGATTTCTTCGGTTCGTCTATTGAGCGCTAGGAAAAGTGCAAGCTTCCTTTTATATCCTTTTCTGAAAGGAGCCCTTCACAAGAGAACCTGCTGGCAACTACTTTCTCGTTAAATTCCCAATGTCACTGACACAAAAAAGGAAGTCCCGCGTTCGGGACTTCCTAACGTTCTTTTCTCTTCAAATACTATTTCACGCATAGCTGCGAGATGCTGGATCACGCGTCCTTTCTCCGAATACCTCGGTCGGTAGGCATTTTGATCCATTGTTCTGGTGGACGCTTTCTGATTTTTTTTGGTGCAAACATCAGTTGAATAGTTCTTTTGACAAAGTTATTTCGGTATACGTTTTCCATAACTTCCACGCCCTTTTCAATTGATTTAGGAAGCGATGACGTCGATCCTTCTTCCTATTTTTATTATAAGCCCCAATCCGGTACAAAACAAACAATTCAGCTGCTGTTTTCTCCCATTCGTTTAGATGAAATCTGTGATTGCTGCTAAAAAAAGAGGCATATATTCTTGAATAAAGTTCAATAAGCCACCGCATATTTATTGAAAAAAATAATGAAAAATTGCAGAAAAAGATCGAAACTACTCGAGACAAACGCCAAAGGACTATGTTTTTGAATGAAAAATCGTTTCACTTTACTTTTTCTTAAATTTTAATTATTATTCTTTTGAAATAAGAATAATGAAGGAGATAAAAACATGGAAAAATACCAAGTGTTCCCTGGTCAAAACTATCAGGCAAATGTTATTGGCTTTACCGGTTTACAAGAAGTTAGTGTGATTCATGTTTACGAAAATACTGCAACTGTTCTAATCAAAGAAACAGCTGAAACAGGTGTTGCTAAGCTATGTAATTTTCTAGTTGGTGCCACACAATTAGTTAGTTGATCCTCTTTTATTAACCAAAACATGAGGAGCCATTTGCCATCCAACATGTTGTAGGAAAACGATTTGAAAGTAGTCCTTTGTGAGCTTGCTCTTTTCCTATTCATCAATTACAGCAGTATTTTTATTTATCTACTCAATATCTCTCTACTTTATATATAAATAGTGTTAGAATGAACAAAAGGAAACGTATCAGGCTTCCCCCAAGAGAATCTTCCCCAAGTACTCTTGTCTGATACGTTTCCTATTTTTGTGGCGAAAAAGCCACAGACCAATGGTAGCCCTTTACTCTGTGAAAAGCAAGCATTCAAAATTGATTTTTTCTTCATTTTTTTATTTTATCTCCTCAAATTCCCTTTAAAAATCAGGCAAAAACACACCTCTCGTAATAAGGTGTGTTCTTTTTATGACAATGATTATTCACGAATAATAAGTTCATAAGGCAGAATGATCTGTTCTTGTTTTCTTTCTTGAAACAAGCGAAAGGCTTCTTTGCCGCACTGATTCAGATGAAACTCAACGGAAGAAAAATGCAGCATTTGACTGATAAGCAGGTTTTCTTGCCCAATCACGATGGGTGCTGTCCCGTGGGAGTATTGATTCAAAATCATTGCTGCGATTTCGTCTCCATTTGTGATCACCCCATCGATTCCTCGTTCTTTAAAAAAGGCTGCTGCGGAAATCCCGTCTTGGGCTTTGATACAATCCCAATAAATATCGGCTTCCGAAAAAGCAGGAAACAGCTCCTTGGCTTTTGCGATGGTATTGACTGAATTGCAGCTAAGACGTTTGCTGCGCCCGAGCGTCAGTCCCAAACGTTTTACGCCTTGTTCTTTTAAATAATTGATACTAGCTGTCACAGAGCCGACCAAGTCGATCGCAACGAAAGGAACAGCAGTACCGGTCGAATTTTCACAAAAAACGATCGGTCCTTTTTCCATGTAGGGATAAAACGTCTCGATATGATTTGCGCGGGTAATGACGATCAATCCGTCAAACCCTTTTGCAGCGAATTCTTCTAGATATTCTAGTTCCAATTTCCGATCAAAATTGGTCGGCAATAACGTCACTTTGTATTTTTTAGCAAAGGCTTCTTCCATAATGCCATTTAGAATCCCATCAAAAAAGGCGTGATTGACAAACGGCACGATGACCCCAATATTATAGGTTTTCCCCGAGCTGAGCTTTTGGGCGATCTTATTCGGTTTGTAATCCAGTTCTTCCATCACCGCCAAAATCGCTGCTCGCTTTTGCTCATCGACATAAGGATGGCCATTGATCACACGAGAGACTGTCGTGATCGAAAAACCAGTGATTTTTGCTATATCGCGTATCGTTGCCATTTCCTTCATTCCTATCTGTTTGTTTTACGATTGACCTAAGTCTACCATAGAAAATTTACTGATTCACTTTCGACAAATTTTCTGAAAAGGTCCCTTGGTTGATTGTACGGTATGAAACGAGTTTCATAGCAAGACTATTGCCCACATTATTTTTTCTTTAACTACTACATAGCATACGAAAAAACTGCTCAACATCTCTAGAAGAGCAGTTCTCTTTGATAAGCGCTCAATTCATTTCTCTAAACTGCTTTGGCGAACAACCCGTTACTTTAAAAAAATAGCGATAAAAATTACTCAAATCGCCATAACCGACGAGTTCAGCAATTTCTTGGATGGGTAAGTTGGTTTGTTTTAAATAGACTTTGGCTTTGCTGATTTTCATTTCCAATATCAATTGTGAAAAAGTTTTACCAGTTTTATGTTTTAGAATACGTGCAATTTGTCGCTGGCTATAGTTGAACTTCTTAGATAAGTCGGCAATTGATACTTCTGCAAAATGATTCTGCAAATATTGAAGCATATCGATTATTTCTGACTCCTCTCCTGCTTCAGTATCTAGGCTGACTTGATTGGTTTGAAACCCTCTTAAAAGCTTGATAAAAAAGGTATCGAGAATGTTCTTCAGCATTCTTTGTGAATAGCCATCCGTTTTGTTGATCTCTTCTGTCATTAATAGAATGTCGTCCGTCAGCCCTGCTGTGGGGAGTGTATGAAAATAAAGAAATCGCTTGCTGTTTTCATAAAGCGCATTCAGGAAGAAGTGCGACAAAATATCTTTATCCTCTAATAACCCAAAGAAAGAAGCGTTGAAGGTGCTTTTGCGAATTAAAATATTGACTGCTTCCAAGCCATCTGAAAATCCACTGATTGCGTGGATCGTCCGTGGTGCAATTACTACAATGTCCCCTTCCTTCAATTCATAGGTCTGATTTTCAAAAAAATTATAACATCTACCTTTTACCACATAGATCATCTCGAAAAATTCATGTGCATGATAATTTGCTGGTAGATAGCGAATGTGTTTGATCACTTGAATGTCAGCATTTTCTTCGATCAAGTAGTGCTCCGAGAGTTCTGGTCTGAATTCCGCGAAAATTTGTTCTAGGATCAGTCGTTTGCTAGAAGCTAAATTTTTGGGAATGACTTTGTCATGAAACGGTACCTGGAGTTCTAATTCTGGGCAAGCCAAATAAACCTCTTTTAATGCTTTTTCAAGAATCGTTAGTGTCGCCATTGTGAAATCCTCCAATGTCTTTTTTTACTAATCGGGTTGGCAATAATAGCTAAGACACAAAAAAGAATAGCGCTTACAATTTAGGTATCAAAAACTTAGTAGTAATACTAACAAGCCATTAAAAGAATTGCAAGCTTCATTTAGGGCAAATTTTGAAAGAAAGAAGGACCGTTTATGACAAAAAATTGGCAAGCGACTTGGATCGAACCGCAGCAAGAGCCAACTCGAAAAGAACCACCATTCAGTTTGGCGGATATGTTTTCAGGAAAAAAAGTTGTGCAGGATCCCCCCGAAGAAAGGTTACTCCCACCACATTATTTGAAAAAAATATTCACTATTGAAAACAAGTCTATCAAACAAGCATCCCTTACGATGACGGCACACGGCATCTATCAAGCAAAAATCAATGGACAAGCGGTGTCAGAAGCATTATTTGCGCCAGATTATACCTCTTACACGCAGTATCTTCAATATCAGACCTACGATGTGACTCACTTGTTAAAAGAAAAAAATGTTTGGTCGGTAACGTTAGCTGATGGCTGGTACGCCGGCAGGGTCAGTGTCAGTGGCGGCAGTGCTCAATTCGGTGATCGACTAGGTATCTTAGGAGAAATCGAAATCCACTATACCGACGGTACGCATGAAATCATTGTGACCGACGAAGATTTTTTTAGCAGCCACGGCAAATACGTCTACAGTGATCTTTTCATTGGTGAAAAACAAGACTTACGTTTAGAAAAGGAAAACTGGGAAACCGATTTTGACCTAACTGGATTTACGAAAGTGTCAAAAGCAGATTATGGCTTCGACCATTTGACTCCTCAAAGAGGACCGCAAGTCAAACGCCAAGAAAAGCTTGCAGCAAAGGGTATTTGGTGGGAAAAAGACGCAGTGATCGTAGACTTCGGCCAAGTGATAGCAGGTCGCGTCCAGTTACAGATTCCATTGGCTGATGGACAGGAAATCACCATTGAGCATAGCGAAGTGCTCGATCGGGAGGGTCATTTTTTCAATAATATCGTTGGTAGAAACAAAGACCAAAAAGATGTGTTTATTGGCAATGGCCGTGAAGCCTGGCTAGAGCCTGACTTTACCTTTCAAGGATTTCGCTACATCAAAATTGACGGGCTTGACGTCCTGCCAGATAAACAGTCTGTTTGGGCATACGCCATTTACTCTGATATGAAAACAACCGGCTCTTTTACTACATCCAATCCAAAAGTAAATCAGCTGATCGAAAATATTCAATGGAGTCAAAAAGGGAATATGCTATCGATTCCGACAGATTGTCCACAACGGGAACGGGTCGGCTGGACAGGTGACATTCAAGTGTTCGGTCCAACAGCAACATTCTTTATGGATGTTTATGACTTCTTAGGGCGGTGGCTAGACAATGTCCGCTTGGAGCAACAAGCAGATGGACAAATCGTCGACTATACCCCTGCCCCCCGAGATTATTTTGAAGGAGAGTCACTTACTGGTTCTTTGTCTTCTGCTGGTTGGGGCGACGCAATCGTTTTACTTCCTTGGACATTGTATCAACGGTACGGCAAGTTAGAGATTTTAGTCGAAAATTATCAAGCCATGAAGCGCTGGCTCTCCTTTAGTCGAAAAAGCGCCGCTGGGGACAAGACGGATGACAAACAGTATTTATGGGATACAAAGTTTCATTTTGGTGACTGGATGTTTCCTAGCTTCATGATCGGTGAGGACGCTAAAGGTCCGATGGAAACAGCATTCGTCACGAAAGACCTTTTCGGTACGGCTTTTCTAGCACATTCATCTCAACTTTTTGCTCAAATCAGCCAGCTACTGGATGAAGAGGAAGAAAATTGGAGTGATTTTAGTAATAAAGTAAAAGCAGCTTTTCAGAAATATTACTGGCGCGATGATCACCTTACCGCTGATTTTCAAGGAAGCTATGTGATCGCACTGGCGTTTGATCTTTTAGACGAAACAGCGTCAAAAGCTGCAGCAGCAAGGCTAACCGAGCTGATTATTGCAAACAATTATTGCTTAGACACTGGCTTTTTATCCATCCCTTATCTCCTTGACGTTCTTTGTGATTATGGCTATCAAGAATTGGCACTGAAGCTCTTACTACAAGAGGAATGTCCTTCTTGGCTTTACGAAGTCAATCATGGGGCAACCACGATTTGGGAGTCATGGGCATCGATTCAACCTGATGGTACAGTCTGTGATTTTTCTTTCAACCACTATGCATTTGGTTGTGTTGGGGATTGGCTAGTGAGACGTTTGGCAGGATTGCAAGTAACAGAACCCGGTTTTACTTCTTTTACAATTTCACCGCTTGAGCAAACCGCGATCTCAAGCTATCACTTGAATTATACAACGGCATACGGTGACATTGAAATCGAACGGAGCAATGACCAATTCCATTTAAGTGTGCCACAAAATACGAAAGCAATCTTCCAATATGGAGAGACCTCAAAAGTTTTAACATCTGGAAAACATCATTTAACGATTAAAGGAGAGAAAATATATGAGTAAATTGAGGTTAAAAATCGGCATCATTAGTCTGAGTTTTATGAGTATGAGTGCCTTAGTTGTGACTAATGCTTACAGTGCCATTATTGCTGATTTTCCTAATGAGCCGATTGCAAAGATCCAAATGATCGGTACGATCCCTAGTTTAGGATCTTTGATTACCACATTATTCGTAGGAGTATTAGCGATGAAATGCCCCAAAAAAATCTTAGCTCTCTTCGGAATCCTTTTAACAGCTATTGGGGGATTAGTCCCTATCTTCTTTCATTCAAGCATCAATCTCCTATTGGGGTTTGCGCTTATTTTGGGCATTGGGATTGGGTTTATGAATACACTCAGTCCTATGTTGCTCTCAGAGTACTTTGAAGGAGAAGAACGAGCCGGCTTAATGGGTATCGGAACAGCAATTACTTCGTTAGGCTCCGTTGTAATGATGCTGGGTGGCGGTTTGTTAGGTGCCTCAAATTGGCAAAATACCTACTATATTTTTCTAATAACGATCCTGGTTTTCTTATTGTTACTAGTGAATCTGCCTATGGATAAAATTCCCAAACAAACTGCAACTGACAAAAAGAACCAGTCAACCTCAGCCCCCATTGATGTTTTAAAATCAATGAGTAAACTGATTTTTGTTATTGCAGGACTCGCATTCTTCATGTCATTTATTTACACAATTTATCCAAGTAATCTCTCTATTTTGATCAACCATAAAGAAATTGGCGGTACAAGTACGACTGGATTAGTCAATGCAATTGGAACAGTCGGTGGGTTCATTGCCGGCTTCAGTTTGAAATACATCAATCGCGTGACAAAAGATAAAACACTTGCATTAGGATTTCTATCGTTAGCTTTGACGTTTCTGATCAGCCGTTTTTCTTCAACGGTACTGACCATGTCGATCGGTGCTATTCTCTCAGGATTTGCTATGGCTATGGTTATGGCTACCATTCCTTACTATATCTCATTGAAAGCAAGGCCTTTTGAGATTGCAATTGCTATGTCCGTGTTCCAATTTTTGAACTCACTGGGCGGTATTTTCTCGCCTATCATCCTAAGTTGGTTAACGATTAATCCGGGTGAACAAGCCTTCTTATTCGGTGGAATTGCTTGCGTGATCCTCAGTCTGATCATCTTAGTAACCAATATCGGCAAACGCGCATTGAATCAAGCTCCCCTAGACAAGGATTCCCTTTCACAAGTACAGTCTTAATCATATGATTGCTTAAAGCTCCTTTTGCTAAAAAATAAGCCTGAAATGATGGATAACACTCATTTCAGGCTTATTCTATTAGTTTTGCACTTTCTGCAGTGCTCGTTTCTTCGTATACCTTCGCATCAGTAACTCGATTCCCTTATCCGCAAAGCGTTGCATATAGGCGGAAAAATTCAACAAGGCAATCAAGAGAATGAGGTTGAGATAGCTGGTATTGCCTAGGTTAAAGAGGTCACGACCGACGATCAAGGCAGCAAAGTACAAGATCTGGGTGCTGAAAAAAATCATCGTTCGATAGCTGTTGATCGCTGGATAGACTTTTTTCTGGATCAAGCGATAGTTCCAAGCGGTAAAAATAATGCTCATGATCGATAGAGCTTTGCTGCTACTGTTGAACCAATAGCCAAAGTTGATGATCAGCAGAGTTCCTACCGTAATCGTCAATGCTGTTGGAAAAGCATTTTTGAAAATCGTTGTCATAAAGTCCCCTTTGATCCGATTGAAGTCTGGTTCAAAGTTTAAAAAGAAGGTCGGAATGCCGACAAAGCAGGCATTGATGATCGTTAATTGGATCGGCTCAAAAGGATATGTCGTTCCTGATAACAACGTCCCCATAGTGATCATGATGGAGAATAAGACTTGCACTAGCACCAATGAACCTGAGCGAGTAATGTTATTGATTACTCGGCGGCCTTCATCCATGACCGATGGCAAAGCATCGAATTGATTTTCCAAAAGCACCAAATTTGATACTTGACGCGCAGCATCGACACCGGAAGCCATCGCGATGGAGCAGTCGGCTTCTTTCAGCGCCAAAACATCGTTGACGCCATCGCCAGTCATCGCGACAGTATGCCCTTGTTCTTTCAAGAAGAGTACCATTTCTTTCTTTTGTTGCGGCGTCACTCGACCAAAAATCTGATAGTTGCTGACAGCTTCTTTTAATTCGGCTGCAGTTAATTTTGATACATCGATAAAATCAGCAGCCCCTGGTAGATTGACTTTTTTCGCGATTTGACTGACTGTCACTGGATCATCGCCAGAGATGATCTTGCATTGGATTGCTTGTGAACGAAAATACTCTAAGGTCTCTTTGGCATCTTCACGAATCGTGTCTGACAGTAAATAAAATCCTAACGGTTCAATATCCGTCGGCAGTCCTGCCTCCTCATAGCCTTGCGCACTGTGCGCCAAAACGATCACTCGGTAGCCTTCTTCTGCCAGCTGTCTTTCCTGTTTTAAGACAGTTTCATGGTTGGTTCCCAGTAAAATCGACGCAGCTCCGATGAAATAAGTGCCTTGCCCTTCAAACGTGACGCAACTGAATTTGCGGTCAGATGAAAAGGGGACGACTTGCTGCATCTGGTACGTCGTTTTTTCTGAAAAAAAGGTTCGTAGCGCCATTGCCGTTGGGTTCTGATCGGGTAGCTGCGCCATTAAGTTGCCGGTGATTTCTGCCAACGGTGTTTCCGATTGAAAGGAAATCGTCTTTTCCACCGTCATCTTGCCTTCGGTGATCGTGCCGGTTTTGTCTAAGCAAAGAACATCGACCCGTGCCAAAGCATCAATGCAGTTCAATTCCTGCACCATCACTTTTTTGCGCGCCAGGTAGACGGCACTGATGGTCAATGTGACACTGGTCAATAAAAACAAACCTTCGGGGAACATCCCTACAGCTGCCGCCACCGTCCGTAAGATGGCGGTGTTGAAAGCCGCATGAGAGAAATAGAACTGTTTGACAAACAAGAGGGTACATAACGGTACCAAAATCAAGCTGATCCAACGAATGATTTTATTCAAACTGCCTTGGATCAAGTATTTTTGTCGTTTGATGGTCTTGGCTTCTTTGTTGATTTTTGCGATATAGTTATCAGCGCCTACGTGGATCACTTGGCACAACGCTTCACCAGCAGTGATAAAACTGCCAGAAAACAACTCGTCTGCCGGCTGTTTGTGGATCGTATCCATTTCACCAGTCAGCAAGGATTCATTGACTTCTAAAGATCCTTGAATGACTTTGGCATCCGTCGGCACTTGATCCCCGCTTTTCAGTCGTAACACATCATCCATTACGAGTTTGTGGATCGGCAAATTCTCCAGCTTACCATCCCGATAAACATCGGCTTTGGCAACTTTTAGCAGTGCCAGCTTATCTAGCGTTCGTTTGGAACGAACTTCTTGAAAGAGATTGATGATCACATTGCTGAAGACAACAAAGACGAACAAACCGTTTTGATAAGAACCCGTCAAACAGACGAGAAAGAATAGGACACAGTTGATTAAATTGAAAAAGGTAAAGATATTGGTAAACAGGATTTTCGGGTACGTATTCGTCGTATCCTTTTTTGTCTTATTGACTTGACCGCGCTGCACCCGCGCCTTGACTTCCCCTGACGTTAAGCCAATGGTTTGGTTGTTTTCGATGATCCTCACCCTTTCTAATCATAGTCATTTACTTTTCGTTTGCTGAATATTCAGCAAACGTGCATCGGACTAGGTAATGGTTTTGCGTTTTTTCTATAAAACCAATTGGCGGCGATTGCGTAAGTTACGCCATCATCTATCGGCTTTTTTCCGTAAAAAAACAAGTACTGTCTAAAATATAGCATACCCTTTTAAGTAATGGCGTTTCATTTTTGTCACCTTCGCGTCACTTTAGCAATTAAAATAACAGTTTATTTTGTTAACTCACCCCACTACACATCAAGCGATCACAGGCTTCATCGGTTGTTTCTTACGATGACACAAAACAAAAAAACAGCTGATCTTCACAGATCAACTGTTTAACAATTCTTTAAGTCAGCTTTTTCTAGCAGCTATTAGCAGCATCATCGGTCGGCGCATTTCGTCTTTCATTCCCGGTACTTCCAGTAATTCTTCTGGCGGCTGCGGCTCAATCACTTTTTCTAAAATGAAGCCGTTTTGCAATAAGGTCATTAAATAGGTTGTCAGGGTACGATGGTATTTGGTCACCGTTTCACCTAAAAATTGCGCTTCCCGCTTGCCTTCATAATAGTAATGATCGACTGGGAAATGCTGGATTTCCCCCTGCCTATCATACTGCCAATCTTGCGATCCTTCCGCAGTATAAACCGGATGCTCCACCGAAAATACGAGTACACCACCAGGTTTCAGACAGACCGATATGCTTTTGATCAATGTTTCGAACGTTGCCACATAGTGAAACGCCAATGAACTTAAAACAACGTCTATTGTGGCTGGAGGAAGTGTCACTTCTTCCATTGCGACACATTGATACGTTATTTTCGGATCAGGGTTCCTTTTCTTGGCCTCCTCAAGCATCCGTTGAGAAATGTCAGTTCCTAGTACTGCTGCCGCTCCATGGTCTACAGCATATTGGCAATGCCATCCATACCCACAACCTAGATCAAGCACCTGCTTCTTTTTAAAATCCGGCAACATTTGTTTTAGCGTCTGCCATTCTCCAGCTCCTTGCAGGCCTTTTTGTGAACGAGTCATTTCACTGTATTTAGTAAAAAACGTTTGGTCATCATATTTGTTTTCTTTCATCATTTGTTCCTCCCATGTAAATCGTTTTTTGCTGGTCTTGATCTACATGGGCTTAGGCAATTTTTTGGGAAATAATGCCACCACACATCAGCTTTTTCCTCCTTGCTCTGATTAACGCCATCATAGCACGATTTTCAGTCTCTCACAATTGATAGCAAGTCGCTGGCGCTTCTTTGCCATTGTTTCTCAATAAACCGTTTTTTTATGTACAGCAAAAAATCACACTATGAAAAGGGTGTGATTTTCCTGTTCGATTCATTCATTTCTCTATTGATCAATGCAGTGCTTCCTTTTTCCATTTTCGGATTTTCGTTCGGAAATTGGTAAAGGGTGCTACTGTATTGATATGGATCCATTTATAGACTGGCCACTGTGCTTTGGTGGTTGCCCAATCCCGTTGCCCTGCTTCAAACAATTCCTGATCGGATAAGCCCTCGATCCACTGGCAAAGGGCCGTCACTTTTTGGTCTAAGAGCTCTTGCTGCTGTGCTAAGGTCAAACTGCCATATGTCTGATAAAAGGATTGATACAATCCGCCAAGGTTGTTCCATTTATACCCTTCAGCAGGTGTGTGAACGCTCATCCCTTGTTGTTCCTGTGCTTCCCATGACAATAACAAACTGACCCAGCCGATTTGGTAAGACAAGTTTTCTGAAGGCGTCTTATCGACCCCAGCTGTTCGCTGATTTCGTAACGCTTCGGGAATTTCAACAAATTCTTGGCGAAATTTTTGGTAACGTTCTGTGATCTCTTGGATCAAGTCTGCTTTGCTTTCGTACTGTCTCATTGACTGTCCTCCTATTCAGGAAAATGGTTACTCTTTGTCGCTTTCTTCAATGGCGATAAAAATCGTTACTTCGCCGTCTGGCGCATACTGTTCGAAATCAAAGGAATACCTGCGCTGCAACTGCTGGTTTTCTTCCTCTGACCAGACTTGACGCCAAGTAGTCAGAATGCCCTGCGCATCGCGCCGATCGACCGGATACTTTTTCCAAGTATATTTTTCTGTGTCAAAGTCTGCTTGCTCCGTTTCTTCGAAACAAAGCGAAACGGCATAGTCTCCTTGATAGTTTGACTCATACTCGTGGTAAACGCAAGCGATGACCGTTCCTTTTTCTGCGGCTTTCTTGACCGCCTCGCTGTTTTTCTCCCATAAGCCAATGATTTTTGCTTGAATCGCTGGATCAGTAAAATTATTGGTTCTTTCCGTTGCCATTATCGAAAATTTCATTGGAGTTCCTCCTTCTTTGTCTTTATGATACGATAGAAACCTAGACACCTTCTGTCAGTGTTTTATCATCTTTTTATAAAAGGAGTAAATCAATTGAGCACGACACGCCTGTTCGGCCTTATCTACCACCTGTTGAATCATGAAAAAGCAACCACTTCTGAATTAGCCAAACAATTTGAAGTCTCGACTCGCACCATCACCAGAGATATCAATACCCTAAGCAGTATTGGCGTACCCATCTATACCGAAACGGGTCGAAATGGCGGCGTCTATTTGTTAAGCAGTTTTGTGTTGGATAAAGTGTTATTATCAGAGGAAGAACGGAAAAACCTGCTTTTGGCGTTGAAAGGGATTCGCCAGCTGACGCCACAGATCAGCGGAGAATCATTGGCAAAACTGCAATCCTTATTCCAGCAAAACGATGCAGACTGGCTAGAAGTTGATTTTTCCACTTGGCATCGGCGAGAAAACGGCAACGACACGTTTGATTTATTAAAAAAGAGTATTTTAACGAACCACGTGATCACCTTTGACTATATCAGTAAACAGGGACCGCAAAAACGCGTCTGTCAGCCTTACAAACTGCTTTTTCGTTCGCAAGCATGGTATCTGCAAGCCTTCGACCAGCAAAAGAATGCCTTTCGGACATTTAAAATCAGCCGTATGAGTCAGGTCCGCGTCACTGAACAGCATTTTTTTCCGGTCACTGCGCCTAATTCTGCCATTGAATTGACTGTTGACACCTATCCCGCTCGTCTATTCTTTCAAGCCGACGTTCTTTATCGGGTATATGATGAGTTCGATCATCAGGATATTACTTTGACGGAGGAAGGCACTGCTGTGGTTACCGTTGATTTACCCGAGGAAAGCTGGGTGGTGCCCTATTTGTTCTCTTTTGGAAAAAGCCTACGCATTTTAAGTCCCCCTCGACTAAAGAATCGTTACCAAGAAGAAGTTGCTGCGATTTATGCCAATTTGACTGAGAACGAGGGTGCGAACTGATTTTTCAAGAAATGGATCCCTATTGAAAGGAGTGTTTGATTTGAAAGAAGTGATCGTAGACTATGGCGGGGTTTCGCTAGCCCGCCTTTGCCAGCAGTTGGAAGAACAGCAGATTCACTTAAACGCGTATGCCAACCAGCTCTTGCGCCATCCCCACCTCTCCCTCAGTGCCGATAAACAGCGTACTACTTGTGTGATTGTTTCCCTTAAAGAACTGGGACTCACACAAGGTGGGGCTTTGACGGAGATTTTTGCAGCTGCATTTTCTTACGGATTGACCGATTGTACCTTGGAAATGGCCTTACATTTTCGCCTCAGCTATCGTCAACTGGCAAATAGTACCGGACTGAAATCCCACGGAAAAGCGCCAGCTGCTGCAATCACGATCGCTTCTATGCCACTGGAAAAAGCCGACGATTTCCCCAAAGGATTCTACATTCGCCGCATCGATGGTTGTGACTGGTTGCGAGGCTATACTTGCGATGCACGCCACCAATTTTCCCCGGATGACCTATTTTTGTTTAAACGACGAGACCCGTTGTCAGAGACCTTCATCTGAAGGGGAAACAAATAGTTACCAATCAAACGTCCCCATTTCCCCTTACTACAATCATTCTGCAGGATAGGGAGGACCCAAAAGGACGAAAGGAGAAACAGATGAACTTAATCCCAATGAAAGACAGCGACTATGCTGCCTACTTAGCCAATGCTGTTTTAGAATACGCCAATGACAAAGTCCAAGCGGGCACATGGACCAAAGACGAGGCCCTCACCCTCGCCAAAGAGAGTTTTGCTTCTTTGCTTCCTCAAGGGACTGCCACTGAAAACAATCACTTGTTTTCTTTATTTGCAGCTGATTTTAGTGAACCGATCGGAGTGATTTGGATCAACACAGCTGCCCAGAAAGCCTTCATCTATGACTTTATCATCGAGGAAGACCAGCGAGGAAAAGGCTATGGCACCAAAGCGTTACAAGCTTTGGAAAAGTGGGCGGTCCAGCAAGGCATCACTGAGATCGGCTTGCACGTTTTTGCCCATAATCAGTCGGCGTATCAGCTATACAAAAAAATGGGCTATCTGGAAACAGATATTACGATGGTTCGACGTTTCGCTGAATGAGTGGTGTTGAATAGGCCCGATCATTAGAACAAAAAAATTGATTGATCAGTGCCGGAGCCAAACAAAAAGAAACGACAGAAAATCGTCGTTTCTTTTTTCTATTTACAGAAAACCACTCTTTCAGATAGGGAATGGTTTTTTCAGTAGCATCGCCATTGTCGAGCCTTCTTCGCTATAAGGACTACCTTTGACATCACCGAATATCTCACAAATATCAAAACCGGCAGTCCTAGCTTCTTTTATCAATGCATCTTTTGCAAAATAGGTCGTCCATAAATAATAATTTGTGACCTCATCTTCTGCTAAAATCGTTGTTTGCTCCAGCAAGACGTGATCAGGATATTTCCATCGTTGATTCAGCACAAGATGGGGCTCCCACCGCCAGAACCCTTCTGATTCGTGACTTTCCCAGGTCTGCTCTTCATTAAGCGTTAAAAACTGTGCAATCGTAAATACATCGAACAAAAATTTGCCCCCCGGTTTTAGATGCGCCAGCACATTTTTTAGCAGTAGTTTGCGTTCCTCTGGATTTAAGGCACCATAGTCGCAATAAATCAAGGTAATAAAATCAAATTGCTGAGGTAACGCCATCTCCAAATAATTATCAAATAGATAGGTAATATTTAATTGCTGCTTACTCGCGGAATCTCTCGCATAGGCGATGGACCTTCTGGAGTAA
The DNA here is from genome assembly GCF_051714285.1 of Enterococcus sp. AZ149. Lineage (NCBI taxonomy): Bacteria > Bacillati > Bacillota > Bacilli > Lactobacillales > Enterococcaceae > Enterococcus > Enterococcus sp. AZ149. The sequence goes on along the minus strand of NZ_JBIORO010000001.1, from coordinate 592,324 downwards.
TCAACCCCTGTCACTTCATACCCCAGCGCTGCAAATTTTTCCGCATAGATCCCTGGCCCACAACCGATATCAAGAAGTTGCGTCTGTTTTTCTGGCGGAACAAGGCGACTGATCCATCGAACGGATTCGTCGATAAAGTCAACCTTTCTACTCGCTCCCTCAAAATCAGGATCCAAATGAGCCTTTAACATTTGCTTGGAAATATACGCATCATCCCAAAACGCCTCTGCCATTTTTTTATAGAGCGGTGGCCGCTCGATTGCTTTTCTCAATTCTTGGTACATCTTCTTTTCCCCTTTCAAAATAATTGAAAAACAAAAAAGACCGCAGATTTCACTCTGCGGTCAACCTTCAAACGATGAAGATCAAAAAGCGAAGAGTAAAATAAAATCAATGATAAGCACTTCAAATAAAACTGCATGCAGTCAATTTTTTGCCTATGAAATTGATTTTATTTACTCTTTTCCAGTCCTACCCCTGTTAACGAAGGAATAACAGCAGATAGGCCGGAGCCATCACCTTTTTCTCTTGTTTTTCTGCTTTTAGTTTAGAAGGAGCCAGCCGATTTGTCAATGAGATTCGCCTGCTTTCCTTCGATAAAAGAAGTTCTTACTGCAATTCACACCTTGCCTAACAAAAAGATTGCATCAAACTACGTCTCTGCTTACTGTCGCCTGCTGATTTTTTCAACAGGAAGCTGGATCTCAGTCAGCCACTCCTCTTCACTTTCTTTATTCCAAATGCCATCAATATAGCTTTCACGAAAAGGCCCTGTGATTCGATAGCCGTTGTTTTCAACAAACTGAATAACTGCAGCATAGGCTCCATTATGGACCGTACAAACTGCTTCTAGTACTTCTTCTATCTGGCCTGAAGGTCAAATCACTATCTTGTGATGTATAAGAAACAGCCCCCTCACTTTATCTCCACCAATCATGCTGGTCAAAAATAATACGACCAGCGGTATTCCAATACCAAAAAGGTCAGTTGATCATTTGTTTTGCGTCCATTGATTTCTTTTGACAGCCCAGCAACCTCAATCATTTTCTACAGAAATCGCCCTATTCTACTAAAGCATACTGGCTCCTCTTGAGGGAGAGTCAATAGCAGATTCGCTTTTTTCATGACGAACAAACTCATTCTCATTGGTTAGCTAAACGTGGCTTTTTCTTTTTTTACCTATTCGCAACACTATTTAAATCACAATTAACTATTTTTAATTCCTGACCTTGTTTTTTTCTTCTATCTCCACTATATTTGTGGGTAACCCTATTTATTTCTATGTAGAGAGGATGTTTCCCTTGAATTATCCCTTATTAAATGAACAAATGCCTCAGACCATCATTCGTGTTTGGCGGTTGCGAAGGATTACGTCACTGATTATTTTCAGCCTGATTTTCGCTGCTTCTTTTTGGATTCTAGCCACGCAAAACTGGCTGCATTTCTGGGTGATCGCCCTTTGGTCAAGCGTATTGGCGCTGACTTTGATCAGCCATCTGCTTTCTTTTGTGCTGATGAGCTACCGTTACAAATTCCATCGCTACGAGATCCAAGAAAATGATATCGCCATTCAACACGGCTATCTATTTCGCAGCACCACGTATATTCCGATCCGCCGAATCCAGCATATCGAAACAGACCAAGGGATTTTTTTGCGAAAATACTCCTTAGTCTCCTTACAGATCCATACGGCTGCCACCAACCACACCATTGAAGGCCTACCAGTGGCGCAAGCCGAACGCTTGCGAGCAACCATTATGACTTTAGTCGAGGTGGTCAAAGATGATCTATGAAAAACAACGACTGCCGTTGCTGTGCATTGGCCTTTACTGGTTCAAAAATTGCAAAAATTTTCTGGTACTAGCGTTTCTGCTTGTATTCAAATTATTCAACGACGCCCCTTCTTTTCCGATGATTCTGGGCGGCATCCTGCTATTTTTACTGGTCTGTCTGATTTTTGCGGTACTGTCTTACACCCGCTTTACCTTTCAAATCGACCAAACGAGTGTACTAGTCAACAAAGGACTCTTTATCCAAAAGCAAACGATTTTGCCGTTTGAACGCATCCAAACGATTCAAGAGAATCATTACTTTTATTTACGTCCGTTTAAACTAGCTGAAGTGAAGTTGGAAAGCGCCGCAAGTTCGAGTGGCGAAGCCGAAATTCTTTTCCCAGCATTGCCGCTGGCTCTCATTGCCTCCATCGAAGCGTCAAAAAAAGCGGCTGCGACACCACAAGAGCCGACTGCCCAAGCAGTTAGTGGAGAAGAACCAACCCACGATTACGCTACTGTTTTTTCGGGTGAGGAAACAGCAAATCCGCCGTTAGAAACATTCACTTTGAAATTCAAGGAGATTTTCTTGTTTTCTATCACTGATTTTTCTGTTTTCACCTTGGTTCTAGTTATCGGCTACAACGTGATCGACAACATTCCCAATCTCTTTGCCTATGCATCGGAATTGCAACAACTCGGCCTTTTATTAGGTGCTGCGCTTTTGTTGGGGCTGCTGATTTTGTTTTTCTTCCTTGCGATCGCTAGAAATCTTTTCCGCTATTATGGCTTTACGGTGGAAACGAACCAGCAACAGCTGCTGATCACACAAGGCTTGTTTTCTAAACGACACCAAACGATTCCCCTCGCTAGGATCCAAGGGCTAAGTGTCGAACAAAATCTTTATCGCCGAATCTTTCATCTAAGCTCCGTCAAGTTACTGCTGGCTGCTGGCAGTTCTTCAGAAAGCGATGATACGGTCTATCTGTTCCCCATTTTGAAAGAGGCGCAGCTGACCGAAACATTGACCCGCTTTTTACCCGAATGGTCGTTTCAACAAACCGCTCTAGTGAAAAATCCGCGACCCAACTTTTGGTACTTCTGCCGTTGGCCGCTGCTGATCGGACTGCTTGCTGTAGGAATCTCCGCCTTCTTTTTCTGGTGGTTAGCGCTGATTTTCTTCGTGTTCTTTGGCTCCTTCGTGTTATCAAGCATCTGGCGGGGCAAAATACAAGGCTATCAATTTTTAGACAATCACGTCTTGTTGTGCCAAACGATTCGCGGTCTTACGAAGGTGACCGCTTATCTGAAGAAAAATAAAATCCAAGATTTCACCGTCACCACGACGTATTGGCAGCACAAAAAAGGGCTTGGCAAGTCACAGCTGACCATCAAAACCGAAGATACTCTCACCGAAAGTAAGCTGTTCTACTTTCCATTAACTGAAGCAGAAAAGTTACGGCGCTGGTTTTTGTCTTAGTTCACACAAAAAAGCGTCAAACAGCAGGACTGACGCGCTGATTGACGCTTTTTCACAAGACCTGAAAGGAATGAAAAGGAAGCATCAACCATTGATTCGTTGATGCTTCCTTTTTCTATCCCCTGTCCTTACCCTCGACGATTTGCTGCTTGATTGAAGCAGCATCTAAGCCATATTCTTTTTGCAGGAAGTCGGGTGTGCCGACTTGGCCAAATCGTTCATTGACACCAATACGTTTTAAGGGGACAGTACTGCCAGTTTCAGCAAGCACTTCGGCGACGGCACTCCCTAGTCCACCGGTGATAGAATGATTTTCGATGGTGATGACTTGCCGTTTCCCCTGAACTTCACGGATGATCATTTCTTTATCGATCGGTTTGATGGTAAACATATCGATCACTTCACAGCTGATTCCTACTTCTGCTAATTCTTCTGCCACTTGCAGTGTTTCAGAAACCAATTGGCCACTAGCAATCAACAATAGTTCATCGCCTGGTCTTAAAACATTGCCTTTTCCTAGTTCAAAGGTCGAGCCTTTTTCATAAATTGTCGGAACCGCTTTCCGATTGCCTCGTACATAATGAATGCCTGATAATTGGCTAAAGGCTTTTATGATCCACGCCATTTGGACTTCATCCGCTGCATCGCAGACGATCGACTGGGGAATCATTCGCATCAAAGCCACATCTTCCCATGTCGTATGGGTGCCGCCGTTGTGCCCGACTGCATACCCTGGATCAGAACCGTAAATATTGATCGTATTGCCGCCATAGCCGCCAGAAATAAACAGCTGATCGAATACCCGGCGCGTTGCAAATGGCCCAAAAGTGTGGATAAAAGGTGTATAGCCAGTTAAACTCAAGCCAGCCGCGACGCCAACCATATTGGCTTCCGCGATCCCCATGTTGATAAAGCGTTGGGGATGTTTGTTGGCAATCGCTGTCCAGCCGCTGGCAGAGCCAAGGTCGGCATCCAACGCAACTAGCTGGTTATTTTCATCCATGAGTTCCACCAATGTGTCAACGACACATGTTCTCAGCTCTTTACCAGCAGCAGTGGTTTTGCTTAATGTAAACATGCCTTAGCGTCCTCCTTCGATTTTTATCGTCAACTCTTTGATTGCCGCTTCTGCCGCTTGATTGATTTCATCCGTGGTAAACTTCACGGAGTGATTGGCATCTAATTCTTCAAAGAAAGGAACGCCTTGTCCTTTCACGCTGTCCAAGACAATGCAAACCGCTTGGTCTTCGATCGCTTTGCAGCGCTCGATTGCCTCATCAATGGCTTGCATGTCTGCTCCTGGAACTTTTTCTGTATAAAAGCCAAATGCAGTCATCTTCTGCTGGATGTCAAAGGGATCAAGAATGTCTTTAGTTGGCCCATCTAGCTGTTTTTTATTGTCATCAATAATGACGATACAGTGATTCAGTTTGAAGTGGGCAATGTATTGGAAGGCTTCCCAGCACTGTCCTTCATTTAGTTCGCCGTCCCCGACGATCAAATAAACAAAATTGTCCTTCCCTGCCAAGCGCAGACCCGTCGCGATCCCGGCAGCCATGGAAGTCCCCTGCCCCAGTGAACCTGTGGTGGCATCAACCCCCGGCGTTTTCCAGCGATCCGGATGGGAAGGCAGTCTCGTGCCGCCCTCATTGATCGTCCATAACCACGACCGATCAAAATAGCCCGTATTTGCTAATGCACTGTACAGTGCGGCGCCAGCATGTCCTTTTGATAAAACGAGTCGGTCACGATCCGCCCACTGTGGATCTTGTGGATTGACCCGCAGCTGTTTGCCGTACAAAACGGCTAATAATTCAACAATTGAAAAGGAACCGCCCAGATGGCCTTGCCCCATTTTCTTGATGCTGCAAAGGGTATCTAAACGAATCTTTGCCGCTAAACTTTCGAGTTCGTGGTATTCTTGTTCACTGATTGCCACTATTTATCCCTCCTTCCTCTATTTATTCAGAAACAGATTTTGCTCGGCTGTTTTTCTTTAAAATCGTCAATCCGATCAAGACCGCGACTACCGCAATTATCCCTGAGAAGATGGCGATTTGACCGCCCATATTGGCTAAGTTTCCTAGGAAGATCCCTGCAACTCCATAGTCGGTATCAGAGAAAGTTGATCCTTGGAACCCAAGATCCCCCATGACTGGCATCAACAAGATCGGCATGAAGCTGATAATGATCCCATGAATAAAGGAACCAATCACGGCGCCTCGCACACCACCCGTTGCATTGCCGTAAACACCTGCCGTTGCGCCACAGAAGAAATGGGGCACGACACCTGGAATAATAACGGTTGTTCCTGTGAAGACCATGATGATCAAACTAACGATCCCACCGACAAAACTGGTTAGAAAACCAATCAGAACAGCATTTGGCGCATAAGGAAAGACGATCGGACAATCCAATGCAGGAATCGCATTGGGAACAAGCTTTTCAGAAATCCCTTTAAAGGCTGGTACGATCTCTGCCAAAATCAGACGGACACCAGCTAAAATCACAAAGACACCAGCGGCAAACGAACCAGCTTGCTGCAACGAATAAATAATCGAGTTCGTGCCATTGCTAAGATTTTCCGTAATAAATTCACTCCCAGCAAAAATTGCTACGAGCACGTATACAACAGCCATCGTAATCGTGATACTAACAGTAGAGTCCCGCAAGAAAGACAGGCCTTTCGGAAAATTTATATCTTCGGTAGATTTTTCCTTATTGCCGACGTACTTCCCAATCAATCCGCTCAATGCATAGCCGAAGTTCCCCGTATGCCCTAATGCGACGGAATCATTTTTAGTAATTTCTCGAGTAAACGGTTGTGCGATCGCTGGAAAAATCGTGTTACAGATCCCTAACGCTAAGCCGCCAAATAAAACTAGATTAAAAGTATTCATTCCAGTAACGCTCAAAATCACCGCAATCATGCACGCCATATACAACGTGGCATGCCCAGTCAAATAAATGTATTTAAAGCGAGTGATACGGGCAATCAAAATATTGAAGGCCATGCCGGCTAACATAATAAGTGCGGTATAGGTGCCGTAAGTCGTCAAAGCCAGCGCAACGATCGCTTCGTTATTAGGTACGACCCCTTGCATGTTAAAGGCTGCTTGGAACATCTCCCCAAATGGCGCCAGAGAGCTTTCGATCACCCCAGCCCCGGCAGTGACCACGAGAAACCCAACAAATGTTTTGATGCCCCCTTTGACGATCGTGGCAATGTCTTTTTTCTGCAGCACATTCCCCAAAACAGCGATCAGCGCAACTAAGATCGCTGGGGTACTCGCGATATCAACAAGAATATCTAAAAATTCGTTCATGACTGTCTACTCCTTTTTATAGTAATCCTTTTTCCTGACAAACGGCTTGAACCTTTTGCTTCAATTCATCGAGATCGATAATACTGTCTAACACCACGATCTCACCTAGATGCTGCGCACTATCGGCTAAATCGCCGCCAACGAAGAAAACATCCGCCATATCGGGTGCGGCACTTCCTAAATCATAATGGGACACTTCCACACCTGAGACACCCAATTCATTTAAAACAGAATTGATATTCATCTCCACCATAAAACTTGATCCTAATCCTGACCCACACACTGCTGCAAATTTCATTTTTCATCTTCTCCTTCTCTGATCACTTCAATTATTTGATCCGCATTGGTTGCGGAAAGTAACGCAGTTAGTTTTTCACTATTCGACAAAATTTTGGTTAAACTCGCTAGCGCTTTTAGATGGAGCTCATTGTCAACCGCCGCCAAACATATAAACACGTGAATAGGGTGTTGCGGATCATTATTCAAAAGCACTGGTTCTTTGACTCTTAATAACGACATCCCGATCGCATTGACCCCATCTTCTGGGCGCGCATGGGGCAAAGCGATGCCTTTTCCAATATGGATAAAAGGACCGTGATCCACCACTTTATTGATCATGGCGGTTATATACTGTTCCTCAATTTTATTGGTCTTTTTTAATGGCGCAGCAGCTTCTCGAATGGCTTCCTGCCAAGTCAGCGGCACCTCGGTAAATTGGATGGTTTCTGCTGTTAATAAATCTGATAACATCGGACGTTGGTCTTCCCTTCTATTCAATTCTCGATTGATTTTTCTTTGCAAAATTTTTCTCAGCTTTTGCCTACTGATGCCTGCTTTTAAATCAACATAGGGCAAAATCACTTCTAAAACATCGTCAATAGAATGCAAGCCAGTTTTTGAAGGAAAGAATGCCGCTTGTACGTTTCTAACCAGTTCATCCTTCTCAATGGGCGTCATAATCGGATTGATCACATAACAGGGTCGTTTGGTTTTGATCGGGGCACTAGAAAAAATCAGATCAATCTCTTCATTGAAGCGAACATTTTCATACTCTTCGATCGAACGAGCCGGCATAAAATGGATCTGGGGAAACAGTTCCTTTAATTCTGATTCCAAAATCAAGGATGAACTGATGCCACTTGGGCAGACGACTAATGCATTCAATTGGAAGTAATCGCGTTTGGCCTTTTGTTTACTGATTTCTCCACCAAACAAAATCGTAAAATAACCGATTTCTTCATCAGGGATCGTACCGACTAGGTCTTCTAAGGAACCCAGTGCTCGTCTCGTCAGTTCAAACAACTCATTGTATTGCAGCTTGATTTCTTCAATCAGTACATTCTCCAGTGGAAAACCGTAGCGGATTCGAAAATACGCCGGGACAAGATGATAGAATGTGTTCATCAAAAGGGTGCGATAGTCCACAAACTCGATAGCTGCCAGCCGTTCCATTTCATGAATGATCTTACTGGCACATTCCAATAAAAACTCTAATGAAGTATCTTCGATATCTCCTTGCAGAATCGTTTTCAACAGGATCGTTACATAAAGTTCTTCTGTTTTCCGATCTTTGATGGCAGGAAATTCTGCTAAAAACTGCTGACTAACTTGATGGACATGCAGCGACTGTAGCAGCGATGTTTCTGTCTCCGCTAAAGAAACAGACGTTTCTGCCATCCGAAAGGATAAATAATTAAGAAAATAAAGCATTTCTTCGAAGCGGCTCGGTACGATCACCAGATTGAAGGCAGTCAATGTTGCGGACAAACGATCTCTTATTTGAATATATATCGTTTTATTCTGCTCATAGATTCCCTCAAATAAAAGCAAATTCCCATTTTTCGTATTGGATAACGCACTGACTTTTCGAAAAGCAAGAGCGCGAATCTGATATTCCTCTCCTTCTAGATAAAAGCCATATTTTCGAGAGTACAATAGTTGAATCTTGAAAGCTGCAAGTTCCTCTCTGATCCCCTTTAAATCCTTCAAAATCGTATTTTTACTGACATAGAACAGCTCTTGAAACTGGTAGACGGATAAGTCTTTCACTGCTGAAAAAGTCAGAAGATAAATCATGGACCGCCGCTCTTCTTCCGAAAAAAACAACGTGTTCTTCTGGACATCGAAAAGAATTTCCGGCCATTTTCGTTGAATCAGCGAAGGAATCAAAACTTCTCCCTCATGCATCGTGATTCGTTGATTCAACCGCTGTTCAGTGATTTGATTGATCTTGGCAATCTCCGCCAGAAATTCCTCATCCCTCCACTTCGTCAACTGAAGAAACGCCTCAATATTTGGTTCTGAAAACAGATACGTCAATTTGAAATGAATCATATTTGCTACCCCCACCTAAACTATAGCTTGCACAAAATGAAATCGCCATCATTTCTCGGCACAACTGAAGCTCCGTTTTTTTTAAACGATGGACCGAAGAGGAGATTTCAAGGATTACCATAACATCCAATAAAGTATTCGAGAAGGTTTTATTGATAGAAGCAAATGATAAAAAATACAACATTAAAAAAAGCGAATCATTTACTGATTCGCTTAGATAATGATGCTATTTGTTGTTTTATTATTGAAACTATCAGAATCATGAAGGACAATCGTCTTTTTTCCAATATACTTTTTTAAAGTTATTTTCTAATACCTAAAAATACTTATCTTAATGAATGATGGAAAATAGGCTTCTTCTATCTACTCACTTATACTCACAGGAATCGTTGTTCCCGTTTCTTGCGCCTCTGCGGTTTCATTTTTCACTTGCTGCTTTTCCAATATTTTGAAAAATGGCATATAAATAAAATATGAAATGAAAATCGATACAAAAGACCAAACGGCTGCTCCAATACTACCATTAGTAGCTAAATAAGGACCAATAATAGGAGGAATAGTCCATGGAACTTGAATAACAATCGGTCCCACTATACCAATATTCATTAAGATATACGTACCGATACATAGGACCATAGGCGTTGCTATAAACGGAATAAGCATTACAGGATTCATCACAATAGGCAAACCAAAAATAACCGGTTCATTGATACAAAAAATAGCTGACGGCAAAGATAATCGTCCAATCGACTTATACATCTTACTTCTGGAATGGAGCATATTTAACACTAGACCGAGTGTTGCTCCAGTTCCGCCTAAACACATAAAGACAATCCAAAATCCATCGGCAAAAACATGAGGTACTTCTGCACCACTTTGAAAAGCTGCCGTATTATCAGCAAGATAACTTAGGAAAACAGGGGTCGCAATTCCAGACAAAACATTGTCTCCGTGGATTCCACATATCCATAGCAAACAAACGAGAAGTGTGTATAACAGCATGCCTGGGAGTGTTCCCATCCCTTGCATTAAAGGTTGGAAAACAATAGTAATGATTTCATTGATATCAACCCCTAATAAAGTTCTGACGATCCATATAACGGTCAGAATAAATGCCCCTGGGATTAACGTTGCAAAAGAAGTTGCTACAGTGGGCGGCACACCTTCTGGCATTTTTATTACAATATTATGAGTGACAAACCATTTAAAAGCATGAGTGACAAATACCCCAACAATGATCGCGGTAAACATACCACTAGCACCAAAATTAGCCAAATTTATCGTCCAGTCATCGTTTAATGTTGCTAGAAGAAAGCCGATAGTTGTGAGCATCGAATTAGAAATAGCATCAACACCAAACTCTTTTCCTAAATGATAGCCTATGCCAATTGCAGATATCAGTCCAAGGATTCCGAACGTAACATTGACTGGTGCATTCAACTGCGGCCCCCAATTTGACACAAAATCCATCCATGACTGTATTGGAAAGTTACCAATGATTAGGAAGATACTTCCAACAATAGTAAAAGGAATCGTCATGGAAATCCCATTTCTTATAGCAACTAAGTGTTTACTATTGCCTATTTTCAGCAATATAGGCAATACCTTGTTCTCAATGACCTGCATCTTTTTTCCTCCTTTTAGTTCACGACTTCCTTATCAACCACCAATACAGGATCTTTGTGCAACCATAGAGAAGTAACTGGACACTCTTTTGTAATCGTACCGCATAGAAACTGTTGTATCGCAGATTTCTTTTTTGCTCCACTAGCTTGTACGATCATTGTTCCAGATTGTAATAATTGTCCTATCCCTAACGTAATTCCTTTCGTACGATCAACTTTCTCGTCTGAAAAATATTTTTTCCCAACACTTTGGGTTGATTCGTCTAAGTTCACTATATGAGCTTTATCTTCGAAGGACGAACCAGGCTCATTAAAACCTAAGTGACCATTTTCTCCAACCCCAAGCAAACTCAGTGTTAATCCTCCATTCTCCTCGATAAATTTATCAGCTTTTTTGCATTCCTCATTTAAATCATCGGCTAAAGGATCAAATGTGTGAAGTTGCTTTAGGTCAATAGGAACCCGATTGAATAAGTTTCTTTTTAAATAGGATAGACAACTGCCTTCATTTTTCGGATCGATTCCAACCCATTCATCTAGTTCAATAAACTTTGCCTGGGATAAATCTATTTCTTTGTTGATTGCTGCTTCTGCAATGATGTTAAGCGTTCCTACGGGTGTATCACCACCTGCAAAGCAATATAACCCATTTGGCTTTTCTTTTAAGACATCTAAAATGAGTTTTGCACAGATCTTACTGACTTCTTGGTAATTTGCCTCAACATAGTATTTTACTTTCATTGTCATTCTCCTTTAAAAAAATTCGGCAGATATTCTTTGTGTGCTAAAAGCATTTCATCAAGTAGTTGCTTTGCTGTCCTATCACTTGGAACTAAGGGATTGATCGTCATCGCTAATAAAGCAGTGTTATAGTCTCCCGTAACAGCTGCTTGGGCCGCTATACGTTCAAAAGACTTAATTTGTTGAACTAGTCCTTTGATAGGAATAGGTAATTCACCTGTAGTCAAAGGGATCGGTCCTTGTTTTGTAATCAAACAATTTACTTCAACCGCTGAATCACAATCGATATCACTGATGGCACCATTATTTCTTGTATTGACCGTTTGAATATCACGTTTGTCATTATAGATGGAATTAATTAAATTACATGCTGCTTCACTATAATAAGCGCCCCCACGTTCTGACAATTGAGGTGGTTTGATTGCTAGATGTTCATCTTTATAAAGTTCAAACAACTCATGTTCGATTTTCTGCACAACTTCTGCACGAGTTCCTTCTTTCTCTGCTGATCGTTTTTGCTCAGACAACATAGTAGCTGTTTGATAGTAATACCTTAAATAGCCGATGGGAATCATGCCAAGTGTTCGGAAAAAATTTGGTTCCCATTCTAAATCAGCAATGTTTTTCAGACCAACTGCATCGCCAGTATCTTGCGTCATCAATGTAAGTACTTTTTGGGTCACATCAATCCCTTTATGATAAATCTTTTTCGCAAAAACCATATGATTTAGCCCAGTAAATTCAACATATAATTCTTCTTTGGGTACTTTTAATGTTTCTGCAATGCCACGTTCTATTCCAATTGGTCCATTACACAAACCTACTACTCTACGCATATTGCTATGGCGTAAGACAGCTTCTGTCACCATGCCAGCTGGATTAGTGAAGTTGATCAGCCATGCTTCTGGGCAAAGGCGCTCCATATCTTTCACTATTTCTAAGATAACAGGAATCGTGCGTAATCCTTTAAAAAGCCCTCCTGGACCATTCGTTTCTTGTCCAATCGTGTCATATGTTAAAGGAATTCTCTCGTCTTTCGCTCGCGCTTCCAAAAGACCTACACGAAATTGCGTCGTAACGAAGTCCGCATCCTTTAATGCCGCTTCACGATCAAGAGTCATATAAATTTTCATTGGAAGGTTCGCTTTTTTTACCATACGTTTAGCAAGTTCCCCAACTATTTCTAATTTCTCTCTTCCTTGTTCAATATCCACAAGCCATAATTCTGAAATCGGTAATTCAGCATATCGTTTAATAAATCCTTCTATCAATTCTGGTGTATAACTTGATCCACCGCCAATTGTTGCAATTTTTATTCCTTTATCCATCCTGAAACACTCCTTTAACTTAACTACATGGTCAGTATAGATTATTTTTATCCCCTTAAATACCGCTTTTAAGTAAACGGTTACAAAAACAGACGATTGACACCGGTTACAATCCTGTTACAATTTGTAACAGGAGGGGATTACTATGTTGTTTCTTGACTATCAACCAGACTTAAATGAAACGGATATTGAGGTATATAAAGCAATTATTTCAGAGGTAAATGCAGTTGCTTCCATGAGTATTCGAGAATTAGCTGAGAAAAGTCATACGAGTACTGCCAGCGTATTACGCTTTTGTAAAAAATTTCGCTGTACCGGTTTTTCTGAATTTAAAATTTACCTTAGTGCGTATCTCGAATCTCTTAAAGAAGAAAAAGAGGTAAAAACACTTGATTTTGAGAGTGAACTCTTGAATTTTTTAGCACGGACACAAGACAAATTCTTTGAAGATAAATTTGATGAGGCAGTTCACTTATTGATGGAAAAAGAGCTGATTATTTTTATTGGCGTAGGCTCCTCAAATGTTGTTGCTGAATATGGTTCTCTTTATTTCTCGTCACTATTTAACATGGCGATTCGCATTGAAGATCCTAGTAATTATCCTATTAATTACCTATCCACTGAGTTAGCAAAAAAAATGTGTATCGTCGCTTTATCCGTTTCCGGCGAGACCACAGAAATCATTCAATATTTAAATCATTTGAATCTATCAGAAAGCTCAGTAATAGGAATTACCAGCAGCTCTAATTCAACACTTTCTAAATTAGCTGATATTTCAATAACCTATAATATTTCGCTAGAAAAAATTAATGAAGCTGATATTACAACCCAGATACCGGCAATGTATATTATTGAAAAGTTAGCCAAAACCGTGAGAAATAGAATGGAAACTCAATAGATTTGTATAAAAAAATTCTTGCTAATAAATTCTTCAGGTAATTCTTTCTGTCTAAACACAAGTTCACCGACCGATATTTCCACAAAAAAAGAGACTCACATACATCTATGTGGTCTCTTTTTGTTATATAGATTTGTTCAGTTTATTTGTTTCACTTCCCTTTGGTTTGAGACGACTTCAAAAAATCTTGTGAAGTTTCCTCTTCTCAATCATTTGCCTCTTCATTTCCTATTGTTGAGGTAACTTTCTCATCGATACGTAAAAATGGTAAGTAGATAAAAACACTCACAGCAATGATCGCAATTTGTAAGACTGATGCTCGCCAATCGCCACCAGTTGCTAAAAATCCAGATATGACGGGAGGAGTGGTCCAAGGTATCTGCACGACTACATGATTGATCAAACCAACAGCTGTCGCAAAATATGCAACTGTTAGGGAAAAAATCGGCGCCAATACAAATGGAATAATCAAACTAATATTGAAAACAATTGGTAAACCAAAAATGATTGGTTCACTGATATTAAAAAGTGCTGGAGTTACGGATAATTTTGCAAAGTCTTTGTAATCTTTACGACGACTAAAGATAAAAATAGCAATTAGCAAAGCAATAGTATTTCCTGACCCTCCCATAACAGCAAACGTATCTTTAAATGCCATGTTTATGATATGTGGAATATCTTCCCTATTCGCATAAGCAGCCATATTCTCTTGCATATTTTGAATCAAGAACGGATCGAGAAGTGAACCTGATATCACTGCTTGATGAATTCCAAACCCAAAAAAGAGATTTGCAATTGAGGTAATTAAGAGAAACCCTGGTAAACCTGTCGTTACCCTACTTAAAGGCCCAGTGATTAGAGTAGTAATCAACGAATTAACATCCATATTGAATAATTGATTGACAGCAAATGAACCAATTGCGAAGGTAGTCACGGTAATCATGATTGGAATAAGGACGTTAAAAGACTTCAACACAGCTGGAGGGATATTTCCTGACAATTGAATTTGTAACTTTTTATTATTAGATAACTTAATAAAGAGTTCCGTAGCAGCTAAGCCCACAAAAATTCCAACGAACATTCCTGACGCACCAGTATGAGTGACAGGAATAACCCCACCTACTTCCAGCGCTTCTTGACTTCCTTCTGGTGTAAACATCGTCATCATAGGGGTGAGAACAATAAACGTTGAAATAGCGACTAGAACAGCAGCAATATGATTTGTATAATTTCTGCTAACACACATATGATAAGAAACTGCCGCAACAACTAATAGTGTCGTTATACTTAGCGTTCCATTACTGATGGAAGTCCCGATCTCTTGAATCGTCGTTAATGTTGCTGGATCAATAATATTTCCCATAAATCCTGTTGGCTCTAAAATAACATAGTTGATCAATGTAACAAATCCCGCCAACATCATAAAAGGCATAAAAGTGGCGAAAGCATCCCTTAGTGTTCGAAGATGAATCTGGTTCCCTAACCTTGTGGCTATTATTCCGAACTTTTCAAAAATAGCATCTTTTTTACTCATAATTCCAATCAGTCTCCTTTTTTAGTTGTAAGCGATTGCTTATGGGATGATCATACACCAGGTCTTCTAAAAAGTAAATATCTTTATTTAAAATTATATATCTTTTTTTGAAAGTCAAAAAAAGACCAACGAAATTCGTTAGTCTTCACTTCTCAACAAAAACTGCTTCAAAAATAAAATCTTTGTATAAATGTCTCGAAAGAGAATATTCAAACGGTATACCAGAAGACAATGACACCACTTTGTCTACCTCTATCATAAACTCGCCTGGTTTTACAGAAAGAATTTCCGCATCGAAATCATTTGCCACATCCCCTTTGATCCAAATATGGGAAGATTTAATCTCTAGACTAAGCTCATTTGTAATGTAGCCATATACAGAACGTTTCAAATGCTTTGGTTCTAACCCCGGTATAACAGAAAGTGGCATAAACGTTTGCTCAATAGAATAAGGCTGTTCATCAATAAAACGACTTCTAATAATATTATAGACATACTCTTTTTGATTTATTTCTAAAATTTCTGCAACTTCATTCGATGGCAACTCAATTGAGAACGTATGGATTTCAGAAGTCACATGTTCTTCCCCTACTAAATCAAAAAGACCTTCATTTGGTCCAAACACTTTCGAATTATCAATTGGTCTGCGTAGAACTTCCGTTCCAAATCCACTACGTGTTCGTAAAACTCCCTCTGATACTAGCATATCAATACCTTTCTTCACAGTGAGCTTACTTGTTTGATACTCATGCGCAAGTTCATCGCCCGTAGGTAATTTTTCACCGATTTGATAGGTTCCATTGGCAATTTTTTTCTTTACCTCCGTATAAACCTCCATATATTTTGGCTGTTTCTTCATAACTTACTCCCTCATACTCATCTCTATTACTTATACTTTAACATAAAAATTGTCTTTTTACAGCTAAAACCATACCCACCACAAAAAGATATATATTTTTAATAAAAAGTATTTATTTATACCAAAAGCAATGTTACACTGTTAAAAACGAACAGGAGGAAACGATAATGTCAATACATACTCAGTTAACATTTCCAGCTGACTTTTGGTGGGGATCCGCTTGGTCAGCAGAACAATCTGAAGGGCGTGGAGAAACAGGAAAAGCAGAGACCGTATGGGATCGGTGGTTTCACGAAGAACCTCATCGTTTTTATAAACGAATTGGACCTAGTATTACGACAGACCATATCCATCGTTACCACGAAGATATTCAATTGATGAAACAAACCGGGCACAATTCATTTCGGGTGTCTATCTCATGGGCACGAATGTTTCCAAATGATGGGGTTGGTAAAGCGAACGAGAAAGCGATAGCCTATTATCGAGATCTTTTTACCGAAATGAAAAATAATAATATCAAAGTTTTTGCGAATCTCTATCATTTTGACATGCCAGCAAAATTACAAGATAAAGGGGGATGGGAATCACGTGAAGTTGTTGAAGCTTATGTAAATTTTGCTGATACCTGTTTTCTAGCGTTTGGCGACTTAGTTTATCATTGGTTCACCTTTAACGAACCTTTGGGGCCAATCTTGGGCTCTTATTTAGAAGATTTTCACTATCCAAATCTCATTGATTTTAAACGTGGTGCTCAAGCAGCGTTCTTTACCATATTAGCCCATGCAAAAGCCATTCAAACTTTTAAAAAATACCAGCTATCTAGCAAAATCGGAGTAATTCTCAATTTGAGTCCGACTTTCCCAAGAAGCCAAAATTCAGCAGATAAAAAAGCAGCAGAAATTGCGGATCTTTTTTATACTCGTAGTTTCTTAGATCCCATGGTCAAAGGAGTATTTCCAGAAAAACTAGTCTCTTTGCTGGAGGAATATGACCAATTACCCGTTGATTTCAATGACACAGACCTAAAAATTATTGAAGAGAATACCGCGCAGATACTTGGTCTAAACTACTATGAACCACGCCGTGTCAAAGCAAGAACTTCTGCCGTTAATTTAGAAAGTCCATTCTTACCAGAATGGTTCTTTGAACCGCATATTATGCCTGGTCGTCGAATGAATGAATATCGTGGATGGGAAATCTATGAAAAAGGAATTTATGATTTATGTATGGACATCAAAAATAACTATGGAAATATTGAATCCTTTATCTCAGAAAACGGTATGGGTGTTGCTAATGAAGAACGGTTCATGGATGAAAATGGTCAGGTGATTGATGACTATCGCATTGAATTTATCCAAGATCATCTCGCCTATTTATGGAAAGCAATTCAAGATGGCTGTAATATAAAAGGGTATCATCTATGGACATTCATTGATTGTTGGTCATGGATCAATGCATATAAAAACCGCTACGGCTTAGTTTCTTTAGATTTAGCCACACAGAAACGTACAATAAAGAAAAGTGGCTTGTTTTACAAGGAACTAAGTAAGCAAAACGGTTTTTCCTACGATCTCGAGCGATTGGTAGATTAGCATTCACGAATATGATCGATAGTGATCTGTATAGAAGAAACCTGTTGCCACAACTCCTCTCTAGCACCTTTTAAGAAGGCGACAGGGTTTTATTAGTAAAAAAATAACCGTTTCCTTGCTAAAGTCGACGGTTACTTTTTTGTTATTTTTCACTGTGGCTAGGATACGAAAGAGCAGCACGGCAATAAATGTACCAGAATTTATCTGGAACTTATTAGCCGCTAGTTTCGATAATAATGCTTCCCTTTTCTTTAAACATTGCATTCGTTTTTAGATGTTCGAACACTTTTCAAAAATGACTACATCGAACACCTTATTCCAATTGAGAATAAGGTTTTGCCTATGTCGCTTATCGATTTTGTTTGAAAATATCCTTGTTAAAGTTGAAAAATCACTCTCTTCTTGCTATACTAACTATGTAAAGAGGAGTTGTTGCCACAACCCCTCTGCAGCGCCATTTAAGACGGCGACAGGTTTTTTAACTTAAAAGATAACCGTTTCCCTGTTAAAGTCGACGGTTATTTTTTTTGTCATTTTTCACTGCGGCTAGGATACCAAAGATCAGCATGGCGGTAAATGTACCAAAACTGATCATTAGCCCGATTGCTTCCGCTGTGGACAAAAAGGCTTCTCCTTTCTGAAGAGTTAGTACTTACATTCATAAGCACCACCACCTTTCAAAGATAGCCACCGTCACAAACTTTACTGCAGTCAAATGGTACCATACTTCCATCAATAAAACTTTCAAATGCCAAGGATTTATCGTTATTTTTTTCACGGTGCATGGTCTATTTGCTTTGATTCATTCCATAGAATCGTCAAAATAACCTGCTGTTCTTTCTTCAAGGCTGATCCGCTCTTTCCCGACATTCTCCAGTCCCTTTTCTCAGTCCCAATCAAGGGCCTCCATCAAGAAAAATAGTCAAAAGTCAATATCATTCTATTCACCAAAAACCACTTTTGTTATAGTAACAAAAAGGAGAATGCAGATGAGAAATGAACGAAAAATCATTCAAGATAGCACCCTTGGTGTAGAGGCTTTATTATTTAACGGCATCCAGCAGGAGTTTCCTAACCATTGGCACGAATATTATGTGATTGGCTTGATGGAAGCTGGGACGCGTCAATTCACCTGTCAAAATACCTGCTATATCGTTGAAGCAGGCGACTTGATTTTGATTCCGCCAAAGGCTGCCCACCGCTGCCAGCAACTCACGGAGGAAAAGCTGGTTTACCGCAATATCCACTTAACCCCGGAGAACATGGCGGTACAAGTACAAAAAATTTTTAACACTCAATTGACGCCGCACTTTCCTGAACCGGTCATTCGCCAAGTGAAAGAAAAAGAGGAATTTCATGCAGTGCACCAGCTGTTGCTGTCGGATCGCGGCGATGAGTTTGAAAAGCAAGAACGCTTTACTTGTCTCCTTCACGACCTGCTTGTTCAGTATGCGGATTTCACCCACGAACAAACAGATCCGGTTTCAAATAAAGCCGCAGCGGCAAAAGCCTATATCGATCAACATTATGCCGAAAAATTGTCCTTGAGTGAATTAAGTGACGTTCTTGGAATGAATCAGTACGTCTTGATTCGGCAATTTACCAAAGCGTATGGGCTGTCGCCGTTTCAATATTTAAGTACGGTGCGCATCAGTGCTGCCAAGAAAAGACTGGAAGCACAAGAAGCAATTGCAGAAGTCGCTTTTCTGACAGGTTTTAGTGACCAAAGTCATTTTACCCGTATCTTTAAAAGCTTGATTGGGGTCACCCCGAAAGCTTACCAAACAATTTACCAAGAAGATGGAGTGAGAACGTATGAATAACCAAGAAAAATGTGTCATGATTATCGATGAACAATTACCGATTGGCTTAGTTGCAAATACTGCTGCAATTTTAGGCGCAACCTTGGGCAAATTGTTTCCCGAAGGAATCGGAGAAGATATTTACGATTCGACAGGCAGAAAACACCTTGGCATTGTCAACTTTCCCATTCCTATCTTAAAAACGAACAAGGAGCAGTTGCAGACCATTCGTGAATCGATCAGTCAGCAAGCAGATCCAGAAGTAACCATCATTGATTTTTCCGATGTTGCTCAGACCACCAATTCTTACGAGCAATACCGTCAGACGCTTGAGACAATTCCCACAGAAACACTGGCTTATTTTGGTCTTTGTTTAAAAGGCAAGAAAAAGAGTATCAATAAAGTCGCTGGTAGTTTGCCGTTGTATCGGTAAAGCGCTAGTAAGAAAACGGTCGTTTAAAACAAATTTTCTTTTTGTCGGCCGAACAGTCTTCTTGCTATATACGTTATTTATAAACAGTCCTACAAAAAAACAAACACTTTTGAGGTGTTTGTTTTTTTGTAAGAGATTTTCTAGCATACATTTTCTTGCTCTTTGATTTTGCCAAGATCAATTGAAAAAATAAACTACTCTCCTTGATAAATATTCAACCCCACTTCAGTATCTTCTACACAACTGTTCGCTGGTGCTTTAACAATCAGAAAAAGAAAGTAAAAGTCTCCCACACAAGAAGCGGCATGTGCGGCAGCAATCAAGGTGAAAAGAGATGCCGTCAACCAGCCAAATAAATAAAATAGAAAGAGACCCACAGAAATGCCAAGGAATGGCGCCAATAAAATGATGGCAAATTTCCCTTTTGAATAAAAGGAATGGGGACTCGTGGCATATGCTACCCCATTTTTGAACCCAAACTTTACCTTCCCTTTAGGGTCAAAAAGCTTGAAGAAGGCACCATGGATCAATTCATGAATAATGATGAGAATAAAATAAGCAACCATTAAGAGCAAAAGATCGAAAATAAACGAAGTTTCAGCATTTGACCCATGACCACCTAAGACAAAGAGTGTAAAGAACACATAGAAAAAAATAAAACTAGGGATCGCCGCGAGATTCAATCTCTTTATTGTTTTTTGATCATCCATTAAATTGATTTGTTTGAGTAATTTCATCGCTGTTCTCCTTTTCTTTTCGACATTCTTCTTAGTACATGATTTCTATGAATTCCCTTTACCCAACCAACAAGAGCAGCAAACACAAAACCAGTGCCGTTAAAACGAAGAGGAAATTGATCGTTTCTGGCGCACCTTCGATCCTTCTCTTTAATGGCGGAGGACGAAAACTTGGATTCATGCTTTTCGTTTGGTAGTCCACGCTGCTTGATAAAAAGCTGTCGGAAGGGATCATAAACACCAAAAGAACGCCATAAATAATGGATGCAGGAATCAGGAGTGAGCATTTGGCTAGGTAACCAATCAGTAGACTCACGATCAAAGGAATAGCTACGTACAAAGCACTTTGGTACAGTGTTCGCCGAATTGGTTTCATAGGGAAGTCTCCTTAGTCAGTAATCATTACGCACAGGCACAAAATAATTTTATTTACTTATCAAATAAATATACCATTGCTTTTAAAGACTGTAAACACGCCAGAAAACCAAGTCGATGCTGCCAAGCGCGGCTACCCAATGCTTGGTGCAAAAAAAGAAGTGGTTTCTTTCCACTTCTTAAAAAGCACTCTCCTTGCCTTTCTATCCTCGCTTAACCTCTCAAGATAATCGGCAAACCGTTTAGTAAACCGTTATACTTACCAGATTGCTTCCTCTCTTCCCTTTGAAAAAGACACGACGCTGGAAAAAGAAGCCTGCGAACATTGTCTCTTTATTAAAACTTCTTCTGAAAAGCATTCGTCTAAAAAAATCATACGGCCTTGTCTCTCCTTTTGGCTTCCTACAACACCTATCCACTTGAGAAAAGCAAGCGTCTCAAGAAAAAATAATCGTGCGGTTTCTGCCTTTCCTTTTGGCTTCGTACAATGCTTGATCTGCTTGGTAAAAGGTTTCTGAAATGTCTAACGCAGAGGCTGCTTCTGAAATCCCTGCTGAAAAGTAAAGGGTCAGTTGTGTTCCCTCTAGTTTCAACTGTTCATTGCTTAAGAACAAATGAAATTCTTCAATAATTTTTTTCACTGACACGGAAGTATTCTCTTTAAATAGGACTAAAAATTCTTCGCCACCATACCGATAGACTTCGACTAAATGGGAAGGACTTTTTTGATAGAGAAATGTCGTCAGTTTATCCGAAAAGAAGGTTAAGGCTTGATTGCCGATTTGATGTCCATGGTGATCATTGATCTGCTTAAAATGATCTAAATCCATCATCACCACGACCAGCTGATCCTTCTCGTTTATCACCAATTTTGAAATATCTTCGTTCAAACTACGGAAATTTTTTACCTTCGTCAACTCATCATAATTGCGCTCAATGATCTTCGTATTGATTTTTTCGAGAAAGTTTTTTTGATTCTGCAGATAATACTTCCATAAAGAAACGATTGCCACTGATCCAATCCCTAAAGTGACAGCATCCCAAAGACCAACTTCACGGCGGTGAAAAAGCAATGCGTTGACCATCGGCGAGACAACCGTAACCACAATCGAAAATAGATAAAAGACAATATGATTTGTCTGTCCGTAAAATCTTTTCTTTAATAAGCAAGTAATGATTAAAATGATGTAATTTAATCCGATAATAAAGAGCATGGCTCCCCATTCGAATTTATTGATCAATGCAAAAAAAGTTAGCAAGATGACGGGGACCAGCCCAATCAGATATATTTTTTCTTTGAGGATACCAAAATAATAAATAAAGATTGGAATCGTATATTCATACGCAACATAACCGATACTGTTCAAAGAAAATGATATAATAAAGTAGACTTGCGAAATGAACAGAACGACACCGATAAGAATTTTAAATGACAAGCGTAAATTCAATTCTTTGAAGTTCTTGATAAACAGATCATACGAAATGAGCAAGCTTACAACTAAAACAGAATAGATCGCAGCATAAATCAGATGGACAAACACACTATTCCTTCTTTCTTTCATAGATTTTTCTTTAAAATCCTTCGCCCATGATTTTGAAAGGCTCGATTCTTTAACAATGCAGGTAAAGAACTCGATCTTCCTTTCCTGCACTTCATGAAACCAAAAATAAAACTACCCCAGAAAGGAGCAGAAACCAATGTCTGAGAAAATAGAACAAGAACTCTTATCGATATTTCCCCAATTATATTTTGATGCCCAGCCTATCTTTCAAATGAAAGCAGATAGTCAGAAAGTGATTGGCTACGAATTATTATTGAGAAGTACCGAAAGAAATAGGTTTCCCCTTTCCTTCTTCCAGCAAGTGATCAAATACAAAAAGCTACACACTCGCTTACTGCAATGGTACCGAAATGAAATTTTCAGCTTACTTCACCCGAATGAAGAAACAAAAATCAGTCTTAATATCCACCCGCAACAACTCAGCTACCCAGAAACCTTTCTGATGTTAGCTGACTTAGCACCCTACCATGATCGTATTTTGATTGAGATCACCGAAGACGATACGGAACCTTCTATCGCCTGTGATCCCAAGTCTTTTCTTATGAACAAAATCAACCAAATAAAAAAGATGCGCTTTTCTGTCGCATTGGATGATGTAGGGACAGGCATTCATTCACTGACAAATATTGCACCGATGCTGGATAAAATCGATGTGATCAAATTTTCGCCTATCTCGTTGCGAGTGCTGTCCCAAAAGGAGATTTTCTTTTTGATCGACTTCTGGCGAAATATCGCCAGCAATCGTAAAATCCAATTTATTGTCGAAGGGGTCGAAACCTCGGATATCCATGAGTACTTGCTTGAAGAAGAGATTTTTCTTCAACAAGGGTTTTATTTGGACAAACCTTCCCCAGCTAATCAATTAAAGCGAAAAAAATAGCCATCGCGTCGTTTATTTTTCTCACTATACGCGATTAAAAATAAATGAATATTAAAAAAATGAACAGATGCCCTTCAAATATAACACAAATAATTTTATTTGCAGAATTTTTACTGATTCGGCATCGTTTTAACGGTGATTTTACATGAGAGGGAGTAGAAACCAAAGCAAAGACCTTTTTCAGATAGATGAATAGACAAAAAGCATTCAAGAAACCAATTCCTGAATGCTTTTTGTCTATTCACCCTTTTTTTCGATACAAACCTTCTATTTCAATCGCTCACCTTTACTAATTGCAGAAACATTAAAAATACTCATCACTTCTTACCAAATCGTTTTGCTAGAAGTGATTCCGACTATTCCCCTCCTTGATTTATCTCACGTTGAAAACCAGAGAATGCTTCGTTTCCATTCCTAGATTGTAACCGCACAATTCTTTCAGATAAAAGCGATAATCTTTTTCGACGATTCGGATGATCTCGTCATCGGAAAAATCGTCAAATCGCATCATTTCTGTGACTAAAACCAGTTTGGCATCGATTCCCAGAATATCTGGGGTGATCGCCCAAAATGTTTCTGGAGAAATCCCTGCTACCAATTGATCAAGTAACGTTAATTGCTTTTCTACATAAGAGGCTAAGGCACCATTTTCACGATTGGAATCCGTAAATTTCTTTTGAAATCCATCAAGATATTCTATCTTTGAAGTAAATACAGTCAAGCTTCTTTGCTCCTTTCTTTGAGGGGAACAAGCCCCCTTATTTTCTTCCTAAGTCTCAGCCTATTCTTTCTCGTTATCTATTCACTACTTTTTCTAGCTACTGAAAAAACACCAAGGTCCAGTAGTCAATGAAGAATATCCAGCAACCCTCTGACCAGCTGCTTGTAATGCTCTTTTTGATCCTTCGCCTCATCTTCTGCCTTGATTGAAAGACTTTGCTCAATTGCTTCTTGAGGCATCAACAAATGGGTGTTCAAATTTGAGATGTACGAGACGCATTCTTCCAACAACTGATACTCTTTTTGTAGGACACTAGGTACTTTATACGTACGAAAAATGAACAAATAGCGAGCATTCGCTTTTATTTCTTCTATGTGATTATTTTCTAATAAGTAACGCATCTTATCTATTTGTTCCCCTTGGGGATAGGGGCTAGAATCTGCAGTCAGCAGATGATAATAGTAGCCAATATATTCACTATTTATGATGGTTCTTTCAAACGCTTCTTTCCTGATCTTCATCTTCTGTATCCTTTCAAAACTATCACTGACCTCACTTATACAGCGTTTGTGGTATCACTAAGGACTGCTTACCTTTTTGATTCATTTTTTATCCGCTCTACTCTTTCATTAAAAAAGAGAAACTGTAAGTTTTCCTCACAGTTTCTCCTTTACGCTTCTAGCGATGACGATAGTTAAGGAGCGACGCTTTCACCGTGCTTCTTTTTTCTTGTCGTTGCAATGACAAACAGTACTAAGAGTGCATACCCAAGGATGATCAAACGAGTGGTGTTTGAAGAACCTGTTTGCGGTAATTTCCCTTGTCCGATTTGAGAAGCATCTGCGACGATCGTTTTCTTATTGTCATCGTCTGCTTCTTCCTCTTCCTTCGCTGTTTCACCAATTCGACCAGTCACAGTGACCTGCCCTGTTGTCGCCTCTGCGACAACGGTTTCTGATAGATCCCAGACAGTCAGAGCCAGTAATGCAGCGATGAAAAAAATGATTCTTTTTCGTTTTTTCATACGATAGATCCCTTCTTTACTGGGATTTCAGTTTTTAGTCTTCCTCTACATCCGGCGCAAAACTCAAGACCAATTTGAAACTTGGGTTTGATTCTTCTGATGCATTGACAGGAGTTGCTTCACCAGTGAACGCAAACGTCCCTTCATTCGTTCCTTGGTTGCCTTCAAGGGTAAACAATTCTGTTTCTGTTACAGTTGGTGTGCCGTTTTCAAACAACTCAATCCCGTTTACGTTTAACAAGTCTACTTCAGACATATTCAATGGTGTATCAACACCTGCAACAGAAGCGATCACACCAACTGCTGAGTTATTTGTCACCGTGTACGTAGGCGAAACGATCTCTGTATGACTTGACGCTTCTGTCGTATAGAACAAAGCAGTCGTTGGAATCGTTACATTGATCCATTGGTTCAAATCATCGGGATTTGGTCCAGGTGTTGTATTATCGAATTCACCGATGATCCCGTTTACTTGGACATCTCCTGACGTATCGCCTTCACGTCCGTCAATAGTTTGTGTCGCAAAAGCGGTGGTGCCGCTTGCGATTACTCCTGCGATCGTTGCTGTACTTAGAATAGCTGCTACAAATTTTTTCATTTTTATTTCCTCACTTTTCCTTTTTTTAATTCTTAACGATAATCGTTAATTCAGCTTCAGTGACCCCTTGTTTTTCTTTGCTTTCAGGGTCGTAAATATTGATGGTGGCTTTGGCAGGATACTCGCCTTTTGCCAATGGTGTCGCTAAGGCGACATTTTCAACAAATTGATTTGGATAGATCGCACCGGAAGAATAGATGACTTCCCCGCTCGACAGTAAAGAGATATCCACGGCGATTGGGTACACATTGGTGCCTGGATTAACGATTTCGATGGATCCCGTGCTTTGACCATCTTCAAAAATGGCTTCTGGATTGATTTGCAGGGTGAAATAATTCGCATCTGCAATTTCCTGCGCCCGTTCAGATAATCGCTGATCGGTGGCATCGCCAGATTCAGGCAAAAGGTCTGCACTGATCAACGGAACTGCTTCTTTTGATTGATAGAAATAGTACCCGAGTCCACCGGCAAGTACTGCCAATAGCAACAACCACCAGAGCCATTTCCGTCGTTTTTTGTTTTCGGTTTGATTCGTTTGCTCCAATGGATTCACCTCCTTCCCATTTGGTACGATCTTTTTTTCTTAGTCTCGTGGAACAAAGCGTAAGACGATGCGATAATTCGGTACGAGCAAGTCTTCATAATACCCGCCTTGATCGGCTTCTGAATCAACGACCCATTGCGGGTAATCCCCATAGAAATCCCCTGTTAAGGAAATCGGCACGCGACTTCTTTCTTCTAAGCGAACCAAGTGTTGTTCTTCCATCGCTTCATAGAGTTGAATCTGGGTTTCTTCCGTTTTTAGGTTCAATCGCAACAGCGGGGTTGAGATATCGTCATAAGTAAGGGTTGGGTCTTCCTCTTCGCTTTCACTTTCAGCGTAATCGAGGGGATCTTCTCCCTCTTCTAACAAGACGATTCCGGCATAATCATCGATCGCCAATTGATTGATATAGGTATCCACAGCAAGTGGCGATTGATTGCGGATCTCATACGCTTGGCTTTCAAAATTACGATTCGATTCCGCCGTATTGTACAAGGATTCAAAGACCATTTTGGTCGGGATTGTCACCCGCATATGCTCCAGTTTCGATGTCACATCGATACCGATGGTCATCTGGTAGGCTTTATTCCCCACCTCAAGAACAGCGAAGTAACTGCCGTCTTCGTCCACTTCTCGTGTAAGATCCGTTTCTACGATGCGAAAGTCATCCGTCATATCCGCTTCCGTCAACACATTTACGGCTTGCGCGCGACTTTCTTGAAGGATCAAAGCATCTAATTCTTCTTGCGTGCTTAATTCATTAATTTTATAGCGATCTAAAGTGATATTGTATGCTTCAAAATTCACACCTTTAATCACGGTTTGACGAGCGGTCACATCGACATAGGTCTCAATCGAAGGTTTCGATAAGAAAATCGACACTTCTGTCTCTGTTTCCAATCGCTCATTTTCTCTTAAGGGAATGCGGAAATAGCGATACAGCTGATTTTCATCCCGATAGTCGCCCCATTCGATTCGTTCAGAGTTTTTGTCCAATTCGACGACTTCTCCATCGGTATTTGTATAGGAGATCAAGGTGACATCGGTATCCTCGTACATGGAACCAGTGATTTCAGTCGACTGATCACTCAATGCATCGATTCGGGCAATGAGGCCTTCTGGTTCTGAAAAACGAATCTTATTGAAGTTATTCTTAGCAATCACTTGGTAAATGTCCGTTTGTTTTTCCAGACTTTCCAAAGAACCCTCTAATTGCTCGCCACTCAGTAATCTGGAACGCGCTTCGCCATTTCCTGTGCCGCCATAAGGGAATGTATTCCCCCCATTTCGATTGATTCGCATCGTTCCGGAAATATTGATAAATTCTTCTGTTGGTTCATCTAAAGAAGCATTTTCCCAAACTGCTAATTTTTGACTCGCAACATTGATTCTCAAACCGTTCGCAACCGTATTTTGTGCAGATCGGATCAAACGCTGCAATTGCGCATTGGCTTGACCAGTTCTTGTCGTAGGATGACTAATTTCAAACAAATTCACATTGTTTATATTCAATCGTGCATTGGCAAGTCTGAAATAAAGAACTTCAGATTTATTTCTTATGGTTTCCAATACAACCGTAGAATCTTCTCCTGCCGAAAATGAATTCCGCACATTGACTAACGGGCGATTGATAAATTCCGCCGATGTTCCCATGCCTGTCCGATTATCGGTCATGGAAAAATTAGCTCTGGCCCCTACTGTGATATTCGCAAATGAATTCGAATGATTGCTTGAGGCATTGCCTCCCGCCTGAGTATTTAAACCTCTCGCAACACCTTTAAATGTTGCCTCATCATTGAGAATGAAATTAGAGGAAGTCGTTACTCTAAAGATTCCTCCAGATTGATCCACGTCGAGGGTAGCCCCTTTACCAATCCGAACAAATGAATTACTAGCAGTCAACCAAATAAATCGGGAATCTGAAGTCGTTCGATCTCTTCTTGACGTCATGGTAGCATTGTCTTGCAACTCCACTCTTTGTGATACTCGGATTCTGGAATAATTTTGACTTGTTGCTGAATTTTGAATCGCCGTCGTTGTTGGCTCTGTCAAATGCACTTCAGCATGTTGCGCAAGCGTAACTGAACGAACAGTGGTGTTTCCTGTCATTCCTCTAGCAGCGTTTATTCTCGTATAGGAATTTTCGCCGAATAACAGATCTGTTGTTCCGACTCCCTGTAGAAATCGTCCACCAGTATCAACTTCGACTTTACTTCCTTCTTCCATCGTAAATTTCGAATTCGCCAAGGTTAAACGAAAAACGGCTCGTGCAGCTTGTCGCGTTGTATGATTGACCGTTACTTCCGCTTCACGACCTAGTTTGATTTCTTCTCTAAACCGGAAAAAATCAACATTTGCATTGCTTCGTCCAGAAACGGTGATTTCAGAGTGATCGCCCACATGCAACCGGCGAATGGTTGAAGAAGCAGCAGATGAGGTACCACCGGTAAAGCCTTGTGCGGTTTGTAGGCTGATCGTATTTGCTTCACCAATATAGATATCTGTTGTGCTGCGACCAGTCACCAATGGTCCTACTTGATTGAGGGTGATGGTTGCATTTGCTTCTGACAAAAATTGTGAAGCCGTCGACGTTGAACCCAGTGCAATGAAAGGATTGGCTGCTGATGATGTGCGAGAATAATTGATCGCTGCTTTTTCTCCTAGGAAGAAACGTCGTTGCACGGAAAAAGAATTGGCTGCTGTGCTCGTTGAATGCTCAGCAACATTGATTTCAGCCCCTTCAAGCAGCTCAAATTGATCGACCATCGTTCCAGCGGTAAAACCATTCCCTAATACGCCCGTTAGTTTTGAGTATTTCCCTAAAGTGACATGGGACAAACTTGCGTTGACAAACGCCCCTCGCTGGTTCACGGCTATTTCAGAATAGTCACCAATGGTGATTTTCCCGTTGCTTGATGCTAAGCCGATGACGACATTCGATGTACTTGCTGAAGAGGTCGTTCGCGTTCTCGGCACGTCAATTGTTGTATGACTTCCGATTTGAACCGAAGACGTTGCGAAAAAGGTTCGATACGCTTGACCAACAGTGGCATTACTAGGTTCACTTATGGTTATATCCACCTGATCACCAATCGCAATACTGTTGACTGCTACGTTGCCATTAAACCCGTTGCTATGCTGATTGTTCATTTTCACGTGGTCTTGAATCACTATCGTGGTACTAGCCACACCCGTAAACATCGGTCCATGCTGCGATATTCGCGTTTGTGTATTCTCCCCAAAATCGATGGAGGAATTTGCACTTTGGAGCTGGATAAAAGCTCCGGTCGTTGTGCCCGTCCGCGTTCCTTCAATAATGGTAGGTTGGTCCGCGGTACTATTTTCAACGATGAAGCGGTGTCCGACATTGATGGCGGGCGTCCCGCTGACCGTCCCGTACTCAGATAGTTTTAACTGACTCCCTGCTTGTAACCTTACTTCGCCTAGCGTGCTGGTGGAATTACCAGAAAGCCCCTGTCCCGTGCCAACATCTAGTGTTGCCCCGGTTGCTAGCGTCAACCGACTATCTTGATTGGCATTTGGTAGGGAAACCATTGCGCCAGATTGGCGAATCGTGGTCATACTTCCTTGACCAAAATCAAGGCTTGCTGCGGTACCTGTCATGTGAAAGACAGTGCCAGTATTGCTGTTGGTACTTCGGGTGACAGAAATTTCAGCTTGGCTAGCGACTGCTACTTGATTCATTTCAAAGATTGGTGTGGCATTTGATGAGCGATGATTGATCGTCAATTGGCCTTCGACCAAGAGTCCTTCAGCCGTGAATAACGTTGGAATGGAAGACGTCGCTGTCGTCACCACATTGGTTCCTTTGAAATGAAGATGTGCTTGGTTGTTATTCACCACGCGTCCTGCGGTAGTGGTCAGCTCCAGTTGGGTATCTTCAAAGGTAATCGTTGAAGCCCCAGTTGTTTGAGCCAGCCCTTGCGCCGACTGAATGCCTTGTTGTTGCACCCCTTGCCAAGTCAGTTGAACAGGTGCCGCAAACTGCATCAGGTTCTCTGCCGCCGTCTGCGAAACGATCACAGGTGTATCTTGACTACGAAAAGTAACGTCTGCCCGTTGGATACCACTGATTGGCTCAGTTAATGCCAAGTTGTTGGCAAAAGTAAGCACCAAGGATTGATCATTGGCGATTTCTTCGTAATGATACTCCGTGCCATCTTCATCGGTGAAGGATTCCCCAAGTAAAATTGCCCGCAATTGCGCCTCACTTGCTACAGTCAATGCGACCGCTGAAGCTTCAGCATCAAACCTTTCGACTTGCTCATTCTCAGCTTCTGTTTCCGCTTCATCTTCTGAGCTATCTGGCGTTTCTGCTTCGGGCAGTGCTTCATTTTCCTCTGCTTCTTCTTGGCTAGCTGTCGTGGAATCATCCGTGGCTTCCGAAGAAGATTGTTCTTCACTGCTTTCTTCGGTTGTTTCTTGGTCTTCCGATAGATCAGCAGAATTAGTGGTTTCCTCAGTTGAGGAGTGTTGCGTCTCTTCAGAAAGTGACTCTGTTTCTGCATAAGCAACTTGCTGGAACGCCAGCGTCGTGTTGACCGCCGTGCTGCTTAGTAGGAATACTGCAGAAAACAATGTAAGTAGTTTCATCATATCCTCCTTTCTTCAAGTCTTTGGTGCGTCAAGAAGGTTGAAGCTAAGAAACAGCCTCCTCCTTTTCACACAAAGTTGTCTCAATATTCTTCGTTTTTGGGGGAACGACAAAAAAAGACATTTGGACGAATCAAATGTCTGAAGAAAGTTGTTAGATTGGGTTTTTGTAAAATAATATCTACATACGAGTTCCGATTTCTTAAAAACGAAGGTTATTGAGACGAAAAAAACTGTAAGTGTATCACGCGTGGTCCTTACTAAACTAAGAATAGCGTGGTCCTTTAGCAAAAGAAAATCATTATTTTCATAAACACCTGAAATAGATGAATAAATAACCTACCTCTTTCACTGTGTGAAAGGTACGGGAATGGGTTTAAAAAAGCGGTTTTTGATACGGGTTTATTTTCCGTTCAAGATGTTCCCAATCTCGATCATCTGGAAGAGATTTTAATAATAAATAATCTGTTTTGACTTTGTAATCGACGAGATAGCGATTGTAATTGGTCACGATCAAATCAATATGTGATCCATTTAGCGTCTTCTTTGTTAAATATTGCAGCTGCACAAAGGTCAACTCGTGCTTGCTGCCAAACCGCTGGATTGCTCGAGTTTGAATGTGCTGGCACACAAAATGATCTCCTTCTAGGAGAAAATAAATGGTTTTTGCTGGTGCGTAATAATCGAAAATCAACTCGCTATAAATTGTTAAACTGACACAGATGTCTTCTAAGTAAGCACTAGACAAAGAGAGTTTTTTGCTCTGCTCCTTAAGAAATTGTAAGTTCTTTTGATAATTCTCGCTGTTGGAACGCATGATCACTTCTTTGATATCATCCATTTCCTTGTTCAAAACCGGCGCAATCGCATGGTTTATTTTCCTCGATAAAAAGAAAGAACGTAAAAATGTTGCAACCGTAATGGCTTGCTCTTTGGGCACATCATGGTTCTGCAGAAACAATTCGGCCACGTTTGCAATCGCTGTACCTTGATGAAACTGACGGTAAAATTTTTGCTCTCGTTCTTCTTGATCCAAGGTTCGCTTACACAGGGTGACCAAGTAAATCCAAGCAAATTCTTCTTTGGGCAACTGGGTCTGATAGATTTCTTCAATGCCTTTTTTCAAGGAATAAAGTTTGGCGAAACTATTCCCTTTATACGCTTGCCTGACCAGTTCTTTGGGCACAGTGATATGATAGCCAAGGCTCGCGCGTTTGATGGCAATATAAAACGTATAGTAAAACGCTGCGGGGGTCGCCCCAGATCCGATTTCATAATAGCCGAACTTGTCATCCAATTGCCCTAAAATCAGGTCATGCAATGCTTGGTCTGGGACCAATGTATAGATCGTTTCGACCCCTTCATAATAAAAATCTTTGAAAAACTTACGTAAGTTGGCTTCGCTTCCTTCAATCGTTAAAGGATTGGAGGTCCATTGTAAGCCATAGCTTTTCAAAATAGGGTTGCGCTGATTGAGTAAGCGCCGAAATGTACTCTCTGAAAAATGGTAATGATGTGCTAGCTCATCCACCTTAGCTAACTTGCCATGAAAGATATTCCCGATAATTTCAAATAAGCATTCATTTTTTAACAAACTTTGTTTTCTTTTTTGATATTCTGTAGGCTTTTTCTCTTCGAAAACAAACCCGCTATTGCCGGAAACAAGAACTATACTGTCCCCAAAATATTCTTTCATGTATTTGATATCATTGGCAATCGTCCGCTGAGTTACCTGATTGCGCTCAGCTAAGTCGCCAATCGTAAACACCCGATCTCGCTCAATCGTACTCAACAGCCGAAACAACCGCGCGGTTGTGCGGTTGCTGATGAAGGCCAATTGCAGCTCTCTCATCCACTCCACTCCTTTTTCAAGAGATTCTTTTCTATACTATTACATAAATAGACCACTATTTGGTAATTATATACTCAAATTTACAGTATTTTTATCAAAAAACCTACTAATAATGAAAAAAATAGCGTTCTGAATTTTATTTTCTAACTTGTAATCGCTTCTTCGATGGAATGAAAAAAAGCCGCAAGCAACACTCGATGAAAAGAGCTGCTTACGGCTAGTCTTGGCTTTTTCGTTAAAATAAATACTGCGCAGTAATCGACGATTGACAATTGATCAGTTGTTCTGGGGTTCCTTCGTACAAGATTTCACCACCGCGAATCCCACCATCAACACCGACATCGATCAGCCAATCCGCTGCTTTCATGACCTCAAGGTTGTGTTCGATCACGATCACCGTGTTGCCTTTTTCTACTAATCGTTCGATGATCGCCAAGATGCTTTTGATGTCGGCCATGTGCAATCCGGTCGTTGGTTCATCCATAATGTAGATATTGCCTTTTTTGCTTAATTCTTTTGCTAACTTCAGTCGTTGGCATTCACCGCCAGACAAGGTATTTAATGGCTGTCCGAGGGTCATGTATCCTAGACCTACAGCCAAAATCTGTTTTAGTTTTCTTTGAATCGCTTTTTCCTCAAAAAACTCCACCGCTTCCGTGATACTCATGGCAAGGACTTCATCGATCGACTTGCCTTTCAAGCGATACTGGTAGACTTCTTCTTTAAACCGTTTGCCGCCGCATGCCTGACACAAAACCTCGACGGAATCCATAAAGGACAGCTCCATCTTGATGGTCCCGTGGCCCTTACACGTTTCACAAGCACCTTCGGAATTGTAGGAAAAAAGACCTGCTGAAACCTTGTTTTCTTGCGAAAACAACTTGCGAATGTCATTCATGATTCCTGAATAGGTTGCAGGATTAGAGCGAATATTCCCCGCCACCGCTGATTGATCGATCGTAATGGCTTCAGGGTATTCTTTGGCAAAAACACCATTTACCAAACTGCTCTTTCCAGAACCAGCGACACCGGTCACCACCGTAAATACCCCTAATGGCACCCGCAGTGCTGTATTTTTCAAGTTATGCAGCGTCGATTTTTTCGTTTCGATAAACTGTTGGCTTCTGCGAGGGGCTTCTTTGAAATCCACCATCTGTCCAAAGGCTTTTCCAGTCAGTGTATCTGAGCGCAGCAAACCTTCAAAGGTTCCTTCGTAAGTAATATAGCCGCCATTTTTTCCAGCTTTAGGACCAACATCGATAATGTGATCGGCTGCTTTAATGACATCTGGGTCATGCTCCACTACGATGACGGTGTTCCCTTTGTCCCGTAGTTTGACTAACAATTCATTCAATCGATGGACATCCCTTGGATGCAGCCCAATACTCGGTTCATCAAAAATGTAGATCACATCGTTCAAGCTAGAAGACAAGTGTTTGACCATTTTTACCCGCTGACTTTCCCCACCAGAAAGCGTCGTTGTTTCACGGTCTAAGGAAACATAATCCAACCCGATATTGATCAGATCAGTGATTCTCGCTTGGATGTTTTGAAGCAGGGGTTGGACACTCTCCTCCGAGATTTCTTGAAGAACCGTCAATAGTTCATCCACTTGCATCGCCAAAACGTCCGCAATCGAATAGCCCGCGATTTTACACGCGAGTACTTGTGGATTGAATCGCTTTCCCTGACAGTCAGGACACTTCTGCTCATTCATGAAAGAAGCGATTTTCTTCTGCGTAGCAGCGGAGCTTTCATTGCCACCTTTGATATTGGAGCGATTAAAACGAGCGACTAAGCCTTCATAGGTGGAACTCATGCCTTCCATATACAAGGAATCGATTTTTTCTCCTTGGGCATACAAAAAGCGGTTCATTTCCTCTTCGCTATATTCTTTCAACGGCTTGTCATTGTCAAAAAAGCCCGTATTGGTGAAGGACTTCAGTAGCCAAGAGCCGACTTTGTAGCCAGGAAGCAGGATCGCCCCTTCGTTCAAGGACTTTTCAAGATCCAGTGCCTTTTCTAAATCTAACCCGACGATCCGCCCAATCCCTTCGCAAGTGGGACACATCCCATGAGGGTCATTGAAGGAAAAATTCCATGCAGGACCTAAATACGGTTGACCAAGACGAGAAAAAAGCAAGCGGATCAAGGGGTTGATATCCGTGATCGTCCCTAATGTAGAGCGGGAATTGCCGCCTAAACGGCTTTGATCAACTACTACCGCCATCGAAAGATTGTCGATGGCATCCGCATCGGGCTGGCTGTATTTTGGCAAAAAGTTGCGGACAAATTTCGAAAAGTTCTCATTCAGCTGTCGACCAGCTTCTTGTGCGATCGTGTCAAAGACGATCGATGACTTGCCAGAACCAGAGACACCCGTGAAAATCGTGATTTTTCTTTTGGGAATCTTCAAGTCAAAGCCCTTCAAATTGTTCTGCCTGGCGTTGTGGATCGTAATGTATTCCTGCATGCTATACCTCCCAGATTCTATTGAATTTTTACAGTGAGCGACCATTATAGCACAAACATTCTCGCTGTTTCTCGGAATTTTGCAAAAAAACTATGTTTATTTTATGTTTTGTTCTCAATGTTGGAATAGCAAGGATAGAGGGCTTATGCAATTTTTCAATAACTGTTGCATAGGAAGGAATTTAGAGTGCGAACGAAGTTAGAAGATAGAGCGAAGAAGGAGTATTTTGAATGACCTTAAATTGCTAAAAGGTAAAAAACAGTCCATTTCCCCTTGCTTGCAAAGTGAAATGGACTGTTTTCATGAAATAACCTTTAATCGTTTGAAGCCGAATGTTAGAGATCGGCCAGATCAGCCAGATCAGCTCAATACAGTTGACGGAAACATTTTGATCAATGTCACCGTTTCTTCTGCCCCATAATCCCCTTCGGCATATAAAGTAAGATACTCTTCCAACAAATAGTCAGCAAGGTCTTGGGTAGATTGCGTAAAACCAGCCTTTTCGTAAGATCTGACTGCAGGGATATTTTTTCTCGACGGCCGCATCATCAATTTTTGAATGCCGAATGTTTCATGTAAATGATCACCGAGGGTTACGATCGCATCGGTACCAAATCCTTTGCCACAATGAACTTCCCGATTCAACCAGATATCCAACTCTGCTATGCCGTCTTTTAGATGAAATGAGGAGTAGCTAATAAAGCCAATCGGTTGACCTGCATGTAGAATCAAAAAGCCTCTGCCATCTTGCGGTTGGGCACCAGTAAAGTAATACTCTTGATAGTCCTCAAAAAACTCTGCTTCAGTGGCGATCGGTGCATTAGGATAAGAAGGTGGTCCGGAATGATATTTTGTGGTTTCAGAGTGAAAACACCATTGATAGACCGCCTCTTTATCTTTGATTTCCGCAGGGGTTAAAGTGACTTTGTTGCCTGTTAGCATGTGGTGTACTCCTTTCGCTCTTCCTAATGTTCCCCCCAATTATAGCGGAGGATGTCCCTTAAAAACAAACCGCGTTTTTTCTTTACTTGAATCGAACATCGACATTTCTTAAATTTTCATTGTTGCGCCAACAATCTTCCGATTGATTCCTCTATTTTTTCATCCTCTAAAAATTAAATTCATTTTCCCAATTAAAATCAGCAGATTCTTCTAAACTGTTCGGCCAATGATGGCACCAGGAAGGAACTCTGGGCACTTCTACTCGATCCAAACTTGGTGTGTACGGTTTGATATCTATTAGTGGCGTTTGGTCGTTTGCATCAATATAAGGAATAGAAAGAATTCCTTTCTCAACATCGACTGATAATACTTGAACAACACTTAATGCAATTGGATTTGGTCGGATGGGTGATCTCGTAGCAAAAATCCCCATTTTTTCAGGCGCATGTTTATAGGGTTGCTCAGCATCCAAAATCATTCGATACTTTGCATCCGCAAAATCACTGAACCACCATACTAATTGAAGGTGACTAAATCCTTCAATCCCTGCTAAAGCTGGAACATATTCTTTCTTTAGCTTGAGCAAGCATCCGTCCTCATTGTTTTGAATGATTCCGATCGGTTGTAGTTTATATTCTGTCATTTTCTTTCCTCCATTTCCTCTTTGTGCTCTTAGAATAGTGCCTGACACAATGTGAGAGTCAAGAAAAAATAGAAAAATCTGCTACTCATCGTTTTATGAGTGGTATTTGTATTTCAGTCAAATAACTGCTTTCCTCCTGCTCATTCCAAGGACCGCGATGCACGATTTGCCTGTCTGGTCCGTCCATTTGGTAATAAGGATGTTCTTGTAGCCACTCAGCCAAGGACAAATAGACGTTGGCTATGTTGGAGAATGCACCGTACACCATCGTGCACGCCATAATTGGCACTGCTTCCGTTTCGTAGATGGAAAATACTTTGGAATCTACTTGCAGGCCTGCTTTCACTTGCACACACAATTCAACATCGACATTTTTTTCTTTAAACTCTTGGTCGTGATAAATCGAAAATGATTGTCCGAAATTCTTTATTTTATGAAGCTCCATAAAAGTGGCTAGTTCTCTCCACAGTTCCTCTTCAGCAAAATAATTTGGTATGACTTTGCGAAGGGAGAGCACATGATAACTCGGGACTGCTTTCATTGTGACCTGATAATGGCGCTCTGTTCGTTCCTTCGTCAATTCTAATTTAGCCACTTCTAGTTTGATTAATTTTTGTTTTTCCACCTCTATAGTTGTCTCAATTTCATCTTTTTTTCTTTCTAATTGTTCTGCAAGGAAGTCCTGCTCTTGGTTTTTCAGCAACACCGCAATTTCTGCTACACTAAAGCCGCTATCACGTAAATAGAGTATTTTATTGAGTTCAGGCAATTGAGCAGCCGAATACAGTCGATAACCAGTAAACATATCAATCCTATCGGGCTTTAATAGACCCATCTCATCATAGTAACGCAACATTCTGATACTCACTTGAGAGAGCTTTGAAAATTCACCTATCTTAAACATACGCACCTCCGATAGATTTATTATAAAAACACTTTATCCACACTTCAATGCTACTCACTATAAAAAACCGAAACAAAGAGTTCACTCTCTGTTTCGGTCTTGCTTCATTATTCAACACTCAACGAAAAATTCTTCTAACACTTCTTGCCTTTCATAGGCATGTGACCATTTGTTCCACCTAACGGTTCACTGAGACGGCCATTCGGTGATAGGTATGGCGCTTGCCTCTGATGGCGATGGATAGTTGCAAGATGTTCTCGGGATCAGCGGTCCCAGAAAAACCCGCATCTCCGATATGATGAAGGTCGCAACCGGCACGTTTGCTAGTCAATGCCAAGGCACGGATCGTGCCTCTATCTGCACCTTCTTGTGTAGTACCGATGGTGCCCATGACCAACTGCCCTTTTTGGTGAATAAAGGCTACAAGATCACTCATGTGTTGTTCACTCAGACCAGGAATCGTGCCTGCAATGGGTACAAGAATAACATCGGCTCCAGCTTGAATGAACGCAGACGCAATTTTTTCATCTAACACGGGTTCATTGACACCAGCTCCGTGCATTTTTCCAGCAATAATGATCCCAGAGAAAACGGCTCTTGCTTGTTGGATTGCCGCTGTGATTTCCTTATTTGAAACGCCAGTGGAAGGATTTCCTGTCAGACAGATAAAATCAAATCCAAGTGCTTCTGCACGAGCCATGTTTTTCTTTGTTGCCAAACGCCCAGTAGCGATAGTTGTCAACTGTTCCATCTGCTCCGCACAATCGTCGACAGGCTC
Organism: Enterococcus sp. AZ149; assembly: GCF_051714285.1. Lineage (NCBI taxonomy): Bacteria > Bacillati > Bacillota > Bacilli > Lactobacillales > Enterococcaceae > Enterococcus > Enterococcus sp. AZ149. The sequence continues at coordinate 553,953 of NZ_JBIORO010000001.1, read as the reverse complement.
AAGATTGACCCCAATAGGCCGCCCCGTTAAGCACTGCAAAAAGCGAATGGGGTCATCCGTTGTCGGTAAACCTTTGATAGCGCCGTTTTCGCAATCAAAAAGGTTCAGCAAAATCAAATCCGCCCCAAATGCAGCGACGAATTCAGCATTGGTGATTCCTCTAGACATCGGATCGATCTGGACGTCATTTTCTGCTACGATCGTCCGACCTGCACTTCCTCGAATACTTTCCAATAGTTGGTCTTTATCAAATGATTTAAAATCAGCTGCCGTGCAATTCAAAAATCGTTTTGTCTTCATTTTACGCCCCACTTTCTGAACCGAGTTCACTGGCTAATGTCCGATTATCCAGCATTTTGAAGAATGGATAATAGATGGCGATAGAAACCGTCAGATTCACCAGCTGTAAGATTGCCCCCGAAATATGTCCGCCTGTGGCTAGATAACCACCGATGATTGGCGGCATCGACCAGGGAACCAAAACGACGGCAGGTCGGACGATCCCCATGGCAACTGTCGTATAAGAGATAATATAGCAAACGACCGGTGTCAGAATATATGGGAACAAAATCAATGGATTCATGACAACGGGCAACCCAAACATGATGGGTTCATTGACATTAAAAACCGTTGATGGAAATCCGAGTTTCCCCAACTCTTTTAAATACTTACTTTTACTTCTGACTAAAAGCAAGATCGCCAAGCCCAAAATCACCCCACTACCGCCAATCCAGACAAAGGTATTCATAAAGGTATAATTGATGATATGCGGAATCGTTTCGCCGTTTTGAAAAGCGATCCGATTCTCATCGATCATTTGAATCCATGTCGGCTGCAGGACGCTCAGGACCAAGTCCCAACCGTGGATGCCCACTGACCAAAACAATGACGTAAACATAATGGCAAACAGACCGCCTATAAAGCCTCCGCCAATGATCGATAAAGGTTGTCCCACAAGGCTATACAGCAGATCATGAACATTCGTGTTGCCGAATGATTCCACTAATAAACGAATCACCCAGAAAAGCGAGAGGCAAAAGAATGAGGGGATCAATGCAATAAAGGAGCGACTGACCGCCGGGGGAACGTTTTCTGGCATGCGAATCACGATATTCTTTTGTACGAATAATCGGAAGATCTCCGCCGTGATCAGGCTGGTGATGATTGCTACGATCAGCCCGCGGCTACCAAGATAAGACATTTGAATGCCGCCATCTTCAATCGGAGTGACTAAAAGAAAAATCGACGCTGCCAATACACCGGCAGATAAACCGCTGACGCGGTAAGTGGTTGCTAAACTATACGCAATAGCAAAGGAATTGAACAGCGCCATCACACCAAAGGTCACTTGGACGACAAAGTCTAATTTACTGCGCCATTCCCCGCCAAAAATACTAGTAACAAATAGGTTAAAGCCTTCCCATGGAACGTTGGATAAAATAACAAAAATGGAACCGATAATGATCAAAGGCATCGTGGTGACAAGTCCATCACGGATGGCAACTAGATGCTTTTCACCGCCAATTTTCATTCCCCATGGCAGCATTTTTTCTTCCATAAATTTCTTTAACGAATCCTTCATAAGCTTCCTCCTTAACCTTAAAAGATCGCTGAAAGAGTGCGTTCAGGTATCTTTTCGAAGTGTGAATAGAAACCAAGGCTTGCCACCTTCAAGAACCTAGGATTGAAGTGCTGATCGCCAAAACGCTATTGCTATGAACACAGTAAGAACGTAAGGCATTGGATTTCTCAACTATGACTGCCTATTTTCCATGCAACTGTTCTCAACTGATCTTCACACCTTTTATTTGCCGCAAACGATCCTGCGCATGAACCGTTTCAAACGACAAAAAAGGCATTGGACAAGATTGTCCAATGCCTTTGGCATAGCAAAATAAGCGTCCAGCATCCCACGGTTTTTGCCCAAAAACCTGCCTGAATCTACTAGAAATCGACAAGGAAATCGGGTACAATAAACACGTTGATGCCTTTGGCGATCAACTATGGCAACTTGATTGGTCATCCTGCTTAGGGGTCTGACTGATCAGGGCCTCGTAAGTCTGCGCCAACAGAATTACGGGGTGCCTATTTTTTTGGTTTCTATTCGCTTACATTTTATAGAATGTTTTTGGGAAAAGCAAGCGAACATTGCAATAAAATTGTAAATAATGGTCAAAAAAATAAAAAACTATTGTGATTTGTTCGATTGAAATAGAAAATAGTGATTACTTTGCGTATTTATAAAAAAAGGAGGACCGAATCATCCATGATTCAGTCCTCCTTTTCGCGTTAGACAAATACAAACAAAATTCCAGAGCAGATCGTGCCTACCAATAGCCCACGAATACTGCCTTCCCCTTCATTGGGTAACTCAAATTTGATGATATTCACCAGCAAAGCGCCGGTGATCAAGGCTTCAATGATGACCACCAAATAGTAGGGCAATGATACAAAGAGGGAGAACGCCGCTCCCGCGAAAATACTGAAGGAAAGCACAAAGCGGCCATATTTGTTATAAAGGGCACCATGATGGTGATAGAGCAACCAATCGTTCATGAGAAAGTGCAAACCAAAAGCGATAAAGTAGGTCAAAATGTAGAAACGCTCTGATAGCGTATTGGCAATCACGATATAGCCGATCATAATATTATAAATCACATGAAAAGCGATATCCGACCAAAAAAAGGCGTTTTTGGCACTGGTGATGTCTTTCTTTTCTAACACCATAAACGTCCGCTCATCGATTTTGTAGATCACGTAACTGAAGACTAAGCCAAACAAAACGATGCCATAGACCCCATGACTATAAAAAATCCCCGAGTCCCAGCCAAATTCATCAATCAACACCGTTTGAAAATACGCCAAATGGGGCAATAGATGAACGATCGCATAGGAGATTCCTACCCCAGCGGCAAAGGAGCTCATGTATTGCACGTTTAGTTTTCTGGATGAGATAACATTTGAAAATAGATGGATGAAGATAAACCCTAAAGTGATCATGCAATTCACAAAATTGTTTGTTAAATACGTCATTGTTTTCTCCTTCTTACATTCCGTTTACAGCATCGTTTAATCGCAATTTTCAATAACAAAGTCTTTTTAATTAGTTATTTTTGGTTATTTTCATGAAATATTCTTGTTTACTATACAGTAAGTGGGCTTGGGGGGCAATAGGTTTTTTAGGTTTTTGGGGAGAAATCTTTTTGATAGAAAACGCCCTTCATTGTTGCCGATTTTTTCCCGATGATCTTGTCTTCATTTTCGGATAGGATAATCTTGTTTTTGCTCGAGCAGACAGTAGGTCTAACTTCATTTTTTATCAAAAATTGCGCTTATTTGAAGTTAACTTCAACTTTCCGAAAAATTGTAACCAATTTGAAGTTATCTTCAACTTTCTCAATTATGACAGATTTTTGACGTTCGTAACCAATCGAAGATGAATTCAGAAAGCCGTTGCTGCTCCTATTCCATCAAAAAAAGAAGCAAGAACCTGCAGCGTCCTTGCTTCTTTTTGTTACAATTCATTATACTTCTTTTTCGAATCTTTACTTTCTTTCACCGGATACTTCATGTTGTTTTTTTCCAGCTTTTCTTTGATGATCTCATCAATATCAAGACCCAAATTGTCTGCCAGCATATAGGAATAAATCAGAACATCGGCAATTTCTTCTTTTAGATGTTCGAAATCTTGAGTGGCTTCTTCAGGTGTTTTCCATTGAAAAATCTCCAACAATTCGGCGGCTTCGATGGAGATAGAAATAGCTAGATCTTTTTCATTATGGAATTGTCGCCAATTGCGATCATCTCGGAATTTATTGATCCGTTCCATTGAAGAGGGTTGGTTTTGCATGGTAGGCCTGGCTCCTTTCGTTTTGTAGGGTTAAGAGTTTTTGGATGATCGGTTTTTATCATCTCTGAATGGTTGGCGAATAGTTATCCATCCCTTTTAATACGGACTCTGATTTCATATAGTCTTGTAAGTGGTTGGTTATAGAGTTATTTCTCCGTGGCTCACTTGTTTTTGTATGTTGTTGTATTGAAAAATGCTTTCACATAAAATACATGTTTACAATACAAAGGAATCGAATACTATTGATTCTAGTATAGCATTGTGATTTTTGTTCTTAAAGCATTTGACGAATGAAGAGCACTGAAACATCTTATTAAACTCGTCTTTTTCAAAATCACTTGATGAAACCAATAAGCAATATTCCTCCAATTATGCAAGCTCCCCCTAAGCTCAATAAAAGAAATTCTTTACGCTTTTTCTTCTGCTTGAAAACCAACAATCCGCCATACATGGAAATCAAAACAGCAAATTGTGAAAAAGTGAAACTCTTTGCTACCCCTAGCATTGGGATCATTAAAAATAGACTAATGTTCGCCATACTCCACGCAATGCCCGTACTAATATTTTTTCTGATTTGCTGCCAATCAATTTCTCTTTGTTTAAAAAAAGCAAAAACAGCTGATGCACTCCACATACCTATTGCTTGCGGAAATAATATACCTGAGCCGCTTACTTGAAATGCCTGCGGCAAAACTATATATAAGGTTAAAGCCGCAGAGGAAAGCGACAAATAGGCAACTGCTTTTCGGTTTGTCCGCTTTTGATTCTCTAATGTTTGTTTTTCTTTCCATGACGTCAGCCATATACCAAGTACAATCAGCAATATCCCTCCACTGCCAATCAGCCACATGGAAACATTTGTCCACTCTTGGAAAAAGAAGGCGGCAACAAAGGTTGTCCCTATTAGTTGAGTACCATTAGAAATAGGCATTGCTTCTGATACCGGTAAAAATTGAAACGAGTAAAATTGGAAGTATTGTCCAATCGCCCAAAAACATCCAGAAATAAATGCGATCATGACGGAAATATTTGTAAATTCTGGTTTTATAAGAAAAGTAAACAATAAGCTGACTGACACAGCAGCAGTTGTCGTTCCAACTAACTGATTAATTGGTTTGGCTCGAGTCAGCTTCGCAATAAGCGGCATGACACCCCATCCTATCGCTGGTAAAAAATAAAAGAATATCATCATTTCTCCTATAATATACGCTTAAGAAAAGACTGAGCGAAAACCTCAGCCTTTTCTTGCGTTTTTAAAATTGATAGCAATCGTCTTGTATCGATACTTGTTGATTTGTTTTCAGCAGTTTTCCTTTCGACAGGTCAGGTGAAACAACGATGATAGCTGCATCTTTTTTTGCTTCAACCAGTTGTTGCAAATCCATCTCAGCTAATAAAGTACCACAAGGCACTTTCTGACCGATGGTGACGTGAATAGAAAAAGGTGCCCCTTTTAGTTCAACCGTATCAATCCCCATATGGATCAAAACTTTCTCTCCTGATTTACTGCCAATTGTTATTGCATGATACGTTGGAAAAATATTTTCGATCGTTCCTTCAACGGGAGAATAGACATGACCGTCATGATCGATGATTGCATAGCCCTCCCCCATCATTTTCGAGGAAAACACTTGGTCTTTTACAGCTGCCAAAGGAATAATTTGACCTTTTGCCACAGCTCTCAACACTTTTTTTTCTTTAAAAAAGAGCACGTTCCATCACCTCTACTTTAATTCAGGCCAATATTCTTTATTTGCCTCAATCATTTCATCTAAGATTTTTTTAGCCACTCGCGCATTCGGAACAGTCTGATTCAATGTGAATGCCTGCAATGCTTTTTGATAAGACCCTTCAAAGTAAGCATCAACAAGGAGTTTTTCAGCAGCCACTTGCGCCTCCATTAATCCCTTGTGAAAGTCACAAATCGGTTCTCTCAGTGCAATCGGCTCCACTCCCGTTGCTCCCACGTAAGCAGGCACCTCAACTACGGCATCCGAACGCAGATTAGGAATTGCTCCTTGATTGGGCACGATCAGCATAAATCGGCGCCGTTCATCATTTAATAAAGATGTCGCCATATCCACAATGTATTGTCCATGCTCACCAAAGTTAAAATTTAAGACATCTTCTTTCTCTCCGCGTCGGATTTTATCTGCCATTTCTTTGGTATTTTTCTCACGGCCATCCATCACCATATTTGCTCGCGTATATTTTTTGTCTGTATGCTCTACAACCATATCTGGATACAAATAATACTCTAAGTAATTGTTAGGGATATTGTTTGGAAAATTTCTCGTGATGACTGACATCATTTGAAACGCTTCTTGCCAAGTTTTATCCCCTGCATTAAAGTCAGCAACCTGCATTTCTTGTGCTGTCAGCTTTTCAATAATTTCCGGCATGATTTCTCGTTTTAGCTCTTTATCATAGATAGAGGTATACCAGCCAAAATGATTTAACCCATAATATGTCGGTATCCAATTTTCACGGTTGTAACCATAGTTGACGGCAATCGTTTCTTCGATCGAGATGGTCATGTCGCATGCATTGATCATTTTTGCATTTGGGTACGTTCTGCGAACCGCTTCAGAGACGATCGATTCTGGATTTGTATAATTCAAGATCCATGCTTCAGATGCATAATCTTGCACATAACCGACGATCTCTAGCAATCCTTTCATTGAACGCATGCCGTACGCAAAACCGCCTAATCCACACGTTTCTTGTCCAACTAGCCCATGATTCAAGGGGATTTTTTCGTCTTTTTCTCTCATTTTCATTCCGCCAACACGAATCTGCGAGAATACAAAGTCACAGCCAGTAAACGCATGCTTAGGATCTTCTGTTGAAATGATCTGGACATCTGAAAAGCCCTCTTTTTTCAACATAAACTGAATAATCAAGTACATATCTGCATTTCGTTCTGCATCAATATCATACAAACGGATTTCAGCTAACGGTAAACGTTGTGCATTATTTAAAATAGCCTGAACAATTCCTGGTGTATAAGTACTTCCGCCTCCAGCGATGGTAATGATTTGTTTTTTCATCCTATTTTCTTCCTTTCTATTGTTCCAATAATTTATCAAATTCAGCCATTACATATGTCACTTCTAACCCAATGATCACTTGATAGTTTTTTTCAGTTGGCTTGATAATCCCGCTCACGCCTAATTGCTTGATTCGTTGTTCCTCTACTAATGAAGAATCAGCAACTTCAACACGCAAGCGTGTGTTGCAGCTGTATGCATCCAAAATATTGTTTTTCCCGCCAAACGCTTGGAGCATTTTTTTTGCCATGTATTCATAATTTTTGCTCGCCAATCCCAACTCTGTTTCCTCTGGAGATATTTCTTCCCCAAATTCTGTCGCAGTTTCTCGGCCCAATGTCTGGATATTTCTCGCTTTAATCAAATAATAAAAGGTAAAGTAATACAAGGCGAAAAAGACGAGCCCAATTGGAAGGATCAGAATAGCATTCGTCGCGATACGGAAATTAATAAGATAATCTACAATACATGCTCCGAAAGTGAAACCAATTCGTATATTAAACAAATAACAGACGATCCCTGCTAGCCCAGCAAAAAAGGCATGGATCACATACAGCATAGGGGAGAGAAACATAAAGCTGAATTCAACAGGCTCTGTAATATTGGCAATAAACGATGTGGCAGCACCGCTTCCCATGATTCCTTTAACCATCTCTTTGTTTTCTTTATACGCTGCTTTGTAAATCGCTAAACAGATAGCTGGTATTCCAAACATCATCACCACAAAAAATCCTGATAAAAACAATCCTGCCTGCGGATCGCCATTAATAAAGCGTGTCATTTCTCCTCGGAAAACTTCCCCGCTAGGTGAAGTATAGCTTCCTAAATCGTAATATACATAGGTGTTCAAAACGTGATGCAAGCCAAAGGGAATCAACAATCGATTTAAAAACATAAAAATCCCAACACCGAGTGCCCCCATGTCAACCAGCATTTTGGCAAAATTGTCGATACCCATTTGTATGATCGGCCAAACCAAACCGAAAACAACCGCTGAGATCGTCTGTAAAATCATGACCATCGTCAAAGGAAATTTTTCACCCGCAAAATAAGAGAAAACCATCGGTAATTTTTGTTCCTTAAAGCGGTTATAAGTCCAAGCGGCAATCAGTCCGGAAATGATGCCCCCAAAAATACCCATACTTACTGCTGGATTCATAATCTCCAACCCTTTTTTCAAGGTAGCTATTGCTAAGAAACCAGTAAGTGCTGGTATTCCTTTGTCTTTGGTTTTAGCAAAACCAATTGCGACCCCAATCGCAAACAGGATATCCAAATTGCCGAAAACTGCATTGCCAGCCGCTCCCAAAACGGGAATATTCAACATGTCGTCAGCTGATAGCCGCATGATCAATCCTGCTAGCGGCATTGCTGCAACTGGCAACAGCATTGCCCGCCCTAACTTTTGTACATTTGCTTTAAAATTCGTCATTATTACATTCCTCCTATATTAAATTGTTTTGTAAGTAGTTAATTCAATCGACGGATCTTTCTTTACTTTCTGAGCAAACGACGAATGAATCAAAAATTCAACCTGCTTCACACGAGGATAAATGAAACTCGACCCCTCTAATAACTCCTGATCCAAATAAGCAGTATGACACATGACTTCGATCGTTTGGTTCCCTTGAAGCTTTTTATACAAATCCTTCAAATAGGCTTCAATAGACGTACTAATTTGTCTTTTTTTCACCTCTTTTTCTCCCACGTCATCAAAATACGGCTCAAAATAATCGACATGCCGCACTTCTTCACTTCGCTCAAAGTTTCCTCTGACGGGCAAATCATATTTTTTGGCTAAAGCAATCACTACTTCCTGATTGCTGCCAAAAGAATGCGTATGGTGATGGCTGTCTAAGTGCGTAGGCAAGATCCCAGCTCGATATACTTTTTGAATCTGAGCATTCCATTCTTGATAGAGCTGATCTTGGTCAATAGCAAATGGTTGCTGATAAAACTTCAACGGTCTAAATCGGCCACCTTCTGTTAGACTATCAACGTTTTCCAAAAGTGGTTTTCCGCATGTTAGGGTCAAATGAACCCCTACTCCTAGACCCGGCACCTCCTTTTTTAGTTTCACTGCATGTTCAAAACCAGGCATGTTTGCCATCAATGTTGTCGAGGTGAGGATCCCTCGCTGGTAGGCATCTAAAATGCCATAGTTAACACCATAGCTGTAACCAAAATCATCCGAATTAAAAATTACTTTTCCCATTTCATTCTTCCTTTCTTTTTCCGCTAAAAAAGCGCAACCAAATGAGCATAGCTTGTGTGCTATGTTTCATTCGGTTGCGCCTACCAACTAGTTACGCCCGGATTCACTTATTTAATAGATACGTGCTAAATGAATGGCTAAATAAATAACTTCATTCTCTTGAACTGCCAGTTGAAACTGGTTTTCTATGATTTCCTTGATTTTTAAAGCTGCTTGGTATGCTTCGCTGCTCTTAAAAGTTTCCGTAAAAAAGCCAAAATTTTCTTCTGGAGAGGCTTCGTTATAAATCAAACGCTTGACCAAGAACTTGATATGGATCATTAAGCGATGATATGTCAGTGATTCTTTATCAAAGTTTTCTAAATAAGATTTTTCTAAATAGCTCAAGATCGTTGTCGTCATTTCTAATATTTTCAAACTGTTCAAGCTATTGGGCTCACCTAATTCCGCATTTATAATGTGCATCGTGATAAATCCGACCTCATTTGCACCCAATTCCGTTTGATACTGGTGATTGATCCGTTCAACTACCTCGACAGCTGTATCATATTCGGTTGGATAAAGAAGTTTCATTTCTGGCAGCATAATGGCAGTTACATGACTGTCTTCTCTTTTTCTTTGAACGGCAAAATACATATGATCTGTCAATGTAATATAGATATTGGAATCTAATGGAGAGCTGATCCTAGTGGAAATCAGTTGAATCATCTCTTCAGTAAACTCAATAAATTCAATCGGGATTTGTGCAGCGATCTCACTAAATCGCTTTGTTTTTTCTTTTGAATCCAATGTGAAAATTTTATCTGCAAACACTGGATCAAATGGCTGATTGACTACCGCTGAAAACCCAAGACCTTTCCCCATTGCTATTTTTTCAACTCCATCATCATCAATCAAAACGGCATTATGATTCAGTTTTTTTACCACAAACATTGATTGTCCCCCTTTCCGCATAGTTCTTCAAAATTAGAATAACTATTTTTCTGAAACTATCGAGTTGTTTTCAAACAATAAAAAACGACCAAAGAAAGAAACCTTTCTTCGGTCGTGCCTAATTTAATAGTAGCACCCTATCACTTATGGACACAGTTTAGCATACTATGAAACCGGTATCAAGGGTGAATTTATTTTTTTGAATAATTATTGAGAGTGACAAGAATTGCTCAATCAATTATATTGATTCTCATTTATTCAAAAAAGATAAACCAATCGCTCTTTATAAATATTTTAATGAACAGTTAGAACAAAAAATGTATAGAAATATTTCTATTTCACTTACATAGCACTTAGGGTTCCTTTCTTAACAAAAAAAATTTCATTTTATTTCAAACTACTTCACTTATCTTATAAATAAAATACGAATAATGATTAAAACTAGCGAGAACAATAAAATGAAGCTTTGCTGATTTAAAAGCTGAGAGTATAATTTTTAAACAAGTTTTTAAATTTCAAAACATGTTTTTAATATCGAGAGAACACTTACATTCGTTTTGAAACCATTTATACTAATGAATGAAGAAACAGTGGCCACATCGTTCTTCTAGCTAAAAATAGCTAATAATGCTTCACTCAGTAAGATTTCAAATTGATTTAATGTTGTTCCAAAAAAAAGATTGGGTTGATAATCTGATATTCTTTTCGGTGCATATGTTTCAGTACTGATTGTTAATGTCGCCAAGTTACCTATCTTTGAATTCTTTTCACCAACAAAAGCAATCAAATCAATATGATGATCGTTCGCAACTTTAGCTAATTCAGCTAAGCGAACCGTATCCCCTGAATTTGAGATAATAAAAAGCAGGATATCGCTTTGAACATTTTCTCTCAAGAATTCAAGATGACTATTGGCAGTCGCACGGAAACCATGTAGATTAAGAGCTTCAGAAAAATAATTTGCTATATTTTGAGAAAATCCTGATCCAAGGATCATCATTCGTCTATCTTGGTAATCAGACATCAGACGAATAAATGTCTCTTTTTCTTTGTCTGAACAGATTTTAGGCAAGATCATACTGTGCCGCTGATTGCCTACCGAAAAGACTAATTCACTATATCCTGTAAAGCCAATTTTTTTAGCCATTTGTATAATTGTAGCAGTAGAAACATAAGAAGCTTTGGCAACATCTCGAATACCTAAGTTTTTTAATGACTGACGATTTTTCCACATAAATCTTAAGACATCAGCTTCTGAATTGTTCAACTGATATTTGTCGATAAGCATTTCAATATCCATAAGATCCACCTCAAATTTTTAGTTAGGAGTATTATATCATGACAGAAAGTAAATTCATTCAAGATCCATGGGCAAAGATGACCACACGTAACGGGCTGCGAGGAGATGAAGTTATTTCTGCACTACAGAAATCGATTCGCCGTGGAAAGGAAAAAGATGCTTGCGAGTTTGCATATGAAATGTACATTACCTCGCCACAATTTGAAGAAAAATTATGGCGACGCTTATTGGCAATTAGTGTAGAAGATGTAGGAATGGGTAATCCTTTAGCTGCCATCATGATTAATAATTTGAACGTGATGCGTAGAGAATTCCAGTATAATGAATCAGACCGTGCAATGTATTTCTTCCATGCAATACGTTACTTATGTGATTCTGAAAAGGATCGTTCATCCGATTTACTCAAAAATATCGTTATAAAGAGCTTCGCTATGGGCTATATTCCAGAAATACCAGATATTGCTTTGGATAAACACACCACTCGTGGGCAAGAAATGGGGCGAGGGTCCGAACATTTTTTATATGAAGCAAGTAAAGTAATTCCTCAAGCCGATATTGATAATAATTACAAAGAACAATATGAAAAAATAATTGAGAAATATGATCCAGAACGTGTCGTGCCAAGTGCTTTTGCTTTCAACCCTTGGCAAGTATAGGAGGAAATAGTATGGAAAATTCTGCACTTGTCATAAAGCTTAATGAAATACTGAGTCCATTAGCAGCTAAAATTGGAAATCAACGTCATTTGAAAGCTATATCCAGTGGGATGATGTTCAGTCTGCCTTTTATTGTTATCGGTTCTTTTTTTCTGATTTTTGCCAATCCACCTATAAATATTGACCGTTACAACCCAGAAACAGCAAATTACTTCATGCAATTCATGGCCGGTTGGAAATATTTTGCAGTAGCAAATTATGATGTAATTACTGCGCCTTATAATTTGACGATGGGTATCATCGGTTTGATCAATGTTTTTGGTATTGCCTTCTCACTTGCTCATGAATATAAATTCAATGCATCCATGAACGGAATGATCGCAGTAGTCATTTTTCTAACGGTTTGCACTCCTGTGAAAGATGGAATGATTTCACTAGATTTTTTAGGTACGAATGGCCTTTTCGTTGCAATTATCATCGGTTTACTTGTCGTAGAGGTGAATCGCACTTTTGAAATAAAAAATATCAAGCTGAAACTTCCAGATACTGTCCCACCAATGGTCGCAACCTTTATCAATATGTTGGTGCCACTACTTACTAACATCATTATTTTTTATGGCGCCAATCTAATTGTCTTATCGACAACAAATACAATTTTCCCAGAAGCAATAATGCAATTACTAACGCCTGCAACAAACATTGCTGGCAGTTTAGGAGGTTTTTTATTTATTGTAACTTTAGGGAATATCTTGTGGATGTTTGGTATTAACGGCTCCTCAATTATCTTCCCAATCGTCTTCACGTTAGGAATCGCCCAAACTGGCTTAAATGCTGAACAAATGACAAATAATGAGACGATGACCCACTTGATGAATCTTCAAATGTTCCGTGTTTCCGTTCTTGGCGGAGCTGGTGGAACCTTGGGATTAGTGTTACTAATGATGCGAAGTAGAGTTCCAGAATATCGTACGATAGGAAAATTATCATTAATCCCTGGAATCTGCTCCATCAATGAACCAGTCATCTTTGGATTACCAATCGTCTTCAATCCTATTTTAGCAATTCCATTTTTATTTACACCTATTGTCTCTTTATTATTAACTTATTTTGCTCAGCAATTTGGATGGATTGGATTAGGATTTATAATTGATCCCTCATTCACACCTTTCTTTGCGCAAGCCTATCTTTCTAGTATGGATTGGCGTAATATTATTTTCTGCTTCGTACTTATCTTGGTCAGCATTTTTATTTACTATCCATTCTTTAAAATAATGGAAAATAATAGAATAAAAATAATAGATGATAAGCTAGAAAGTCTATAAGGAATAACTGAAATTATACTGAATTTTTAGTACTAATTGATAGGAATCAAGCTAAGTGTCTCTCAGCGTTTATAAACTTAGGACCGATAGAAATGACTCTATAATTCATGGGACAGATGAATCAGAATTGATTCTTCAGTCCCATGAAACTGACTAAAATCAATAAATAAAAAAACTTCAAATGCTGGTATATCAACATTTGAAGTTCGTACTATATGATTACCCCACAGACCCTTCCAGTAGATATTCTAAATATCATAGTCTGAAATTAACTGTCAAACTAATAATTTTAATAGGATTTTAAAAATTTTACATCACTAAACTTCAGCAACTAGTAAACAAATGGCATTCAATTTGGCATTCAAAAAATTAGTTTGTGGGGCACATAGGAAAGCAAAATATACTTTCATAAAAATAATATCATTCATAAAATTATGTTTTAACTATTAACATTCTTCGGACCAGCTATTTGTCCAATTCCGTTCAATTTTCTAATCATGCTCTCTTATTCTTTATTAAATTCTTATTTTTCTCTAGTTACAACTATTGCTGGTATTCAATATACTCTTCAAGTTCTAAAACAAAAGGAGAAACACCTTGACTGAAAGTTCTTCCAGAGCTATTACAATACCACCCTGAATATAGTAAGTGAATTTCATCTTTCGCTCTAGTAATTCCGACATAAAACAACCTTCTAGACTCGTTAACCTTTTCTTCATTAATATTTATCCATGGTATTCTTCCATATTCTAAACCAAATATAATAACATACTTAAATTCCAATCCTTTAGAGCTATGCAAAGTGTATAGGTTTAAGTGGTCTTTAGAACCTACTTGGCGAGATAGTGAAGACACTTTAAAGTCTTTTAACTGCCCTTTTTCTGCTGAAGTAATTAGCTTATTGAATTCTGTAAAAACATCTGGCTCATCAGAGAAGCAACTCTTTAAATCTAATATAATTTGTTCTTTAAAAATTTGAAGCCAACTATATAAATTTGATTCACTATCTCTATTTTGATCCAAAAATTTAAATAGTTTTGCTTTCTTTTCTTCTATTTTTTTTTCTGAAATTTTAATATTCAGAAAGAAATCACAATAAGTTTGTTCAATATCATAGTATCTTGGATTTCCCTGTAACCGTCCACCTGAACACCACATAGCACAATTTTCTATCCATAAAGTTAGTTTATTCTTATTGTAAGGAGCATTTCCATCTACTCTAATAAATTGATATCCAGCTTTAGTTACTCTTTCGGCTATCTTATCTCCATCATTTTTATCAATATATAGGATACCTATATCACCAAGAGTATTTGAAGACTCTGAAGAGAGAATATCAGGAACAATTGTTTGACAAATGTAATCACATTGTGATTCTAAACCATCTTTTATTTCATGAAATTCAATTTTACCTTCTCCTTCTCTACTAGATATAAAATCTCGATCTTCTAGTAAAGTTGCTATTGAAGCTTTTACAATTACCTCCCTCGAACGATAATTCTTCTTCAATTGTACTTTTAAAATTTCGGAACGATTAGCTAGCTCATTTAATAAATGGGGTTTAGCACCTGTGAAACCATAGATTGATTGGTCTGGGTCCCCAACGGCTAAAAGACGCACATCATTTTCTAAACATAGAAGTCTTACAATTTTATCTAACGATGTTCCTAAATCTTGATATTCATCAACAGCTAAAATAGGAAACTTTGCTCGCAAAATATTTTGTATCCATTGATGCTCTTCAATCATCCATAACCCATGCAAGACCATATCATCATAATCTATTAATCCCTGACGATGCAGTTCAGTCTCATAATTGATAATCCACTCTGCTATATCACTATCATCTGTTGCCCAATCAAATGAAGTTCTTTCTACAAAAGTTCGTCTGTATACATCAAAAGCTATAAGGAACCCGCTATTTATCCTTTCACGTTTACCTATTGTCATATTGAAAGAATTCAACTTAGCAGAATATATTTCTTGAGATGTTGCTACCTTAATTTTGTTTGGTAAATTTGTCTTCACTAAATGTCTGAAAGGTTTGATTACATGATTCAAACAAAATGAATGGACTGTACCAATAAAAATTGAAGAAGACTCATAAATTCCTATCTTATTTAGTTTTTCCTTTAATTCTCTCGCACACTCTTTATTGTATGTTAGACATGCCACTCCTTGAGGCGGCTCAACATCTTCATTTATCATTTTTGCCAATTTTAAAGTAAGTACTTTCGACTTACCACTTCCTGGACCTGCAAGAACAACACAATTCCCAGTAGAATTGTAAACTATTTTTTGTTCTTCATTATTTTCTAAATCTCTTGCTGCTTCTTTATAGAGAAATTTATTGAAGTTGGGAGACGACATATTCAATTGCCTCCTCTACGTACTCAGGTATTTTGGTTTCATCTGTAAGATTAGTTGACAATCTTTGCGCAAATCTTCCTTTACCAATTTTCTCTATATCAGATAAATACTTTTCTTCATAACCTTCAATGTTATCATTATCTTTCCATACTTGAGCTCTACTAGCGGCATTTTTAGAAGGAGATAATTCTAAAAGTGTATTTGTAATCTCATCGGACATGGTATTAAAAAGATCCACTTCTAAAGTATGGGTATTCGAAAATATTCCCTCTTCTTCTCCATATCCTATAAGATCATTAATCTCACAATCATCGTGATCATAGTCCTCATCTATAAAGTTTAATAATTTAATTAGTCTATTATGAATAAGAGGCTTTTTTCCACCTAGTTTTGGATCATAATCCGTAAGAATCGAAATTGGAATGTTTAAACCTTTTTTGCCTAAAAGTTTCACATATGGTAAGAAGTTAGTTCCTGATACTGAGCAAATAGTAATTCCATATTTATCCAAATCTATCCCTATCACTTTAGCTAGTGAAGGAAGTAAAAATTCTTCAGCATCTCCTTCAACTAGAATAACTCCTTTTGAAAACAAAATTTCTCCTCTAGTGACATTAATATATCGTTCTAAATCTTTAATATCTTTGTCATCTAACTCAATAATTGCTGTAGAAACTATCTCAGTAGATTCTTCATCGCTAGATTTTCTTAACAGGACAATTGATTTCAAAGGAGCAACACTTGCAATGTGTGGTGAATGTGTCGTTAACACATTTGAAATACTATGAAGCTGGTGTTTCTGACCATCTTTTGAAATAACCTCATCATGATTCAATAAATATTTATATAGCAGTCTTTGTAAATGTGGATGTAAATGTGCTTCTGGTTCCTCAACTGCAAAAAATGTATGAGCGCGCTGATTTTCATCTACATACTGTTCTAAAGATAGAAGTTTTAAAACTAAATATAACAAATTTGATGAACCCAAACTGGCCTCATTAATTCCTCTGTCTCCACCATCTATAAACATTTTTATAGCTCTGTACAATTTGGATGCATCTGCTGGTGTGAAACCTAAACTTGTTTCAATTGCATGATTATCTCCCACTATATTTTCCAATTTTGAATTGATTTTTTTCGTTAAAACTTCAATCTCTTCTAATTCTTTTAAAGAATTAGTTGATTGCGTAATCTCCTCAGCAACTTTTTCAAGTTCTTCTTCTTCCGTTTCCTTGATTGCTTTTTCTATTAGTGGTCTTAAAGGCGATTTTTTCCAATTGGTTAAATCATTTTCTGTATCTCTTAAAGCTGATAACACTTCAAACGGCAACCATTTCCTTTGCTCGTAATTAAAGTTATTTTCTGTATTTGTTCCGAATACTTTAAAATTATACGTTATATTATCATCATCTTCTTCAGGAAAAAATCTGTAAGTTAAACCTGCAGTTAATGGTTTTTCCTTTACTAAAAAATCTGAAAGAATTGAAACTAGCTTATCATTATCTTCAAAATCTGTAAGTTCAATATTTATCACTATTTCTTCATCTTTTAAAGGTCTTGGTAAGCCATCCCAAAAATCGGATTCTTGTAATATCCGATTTGAATCAGGTAACTTTGGGTCTAAGATTAGCCGTAATGCATGCAAGAAATTAGATTTTCCAATTTTATTTTCACCAACAATTACCATTTGCTTCTCTAATTCAACTTCTGCTAGTTTAAAGTTTCTAAAGTTTTTAATCTCTACTTTATTAATATACATATAACATCCTCCTCTTTATTTCATAATCAACCGTTAATACGCTGTCAAAACAATTATATCATAGTCATCACATATCAAAAGAATAATCAAATGTATCGTTCTTAGTTATCAATCTTCAAATCATGTGAAAAAATATTGTAAAGAACTTCAAAGATTGAACTTAATCCAATATATCCATCTGATTTGTTTTCTCTGTTTGTTAATTTAAAATAAACACTTACTTCTTAAAGGGCTCTAAGTTCACATATGCCTCATATTTTTTTCTTCATAAATCCAAAATAAACAGCAAATTTCAAAAATAAAAAAGGGGAAATTATACTAAAATAAGCACAACATCCCTGTAAAAAGTAGGTTTCTATTTATATCTCTCATTTTTTTTGATACTTGATTTTATACTTTCCAATAGTCGAATAATTTTGTATAAACTAAACAAGCTTAAAAAAATAAAAACTGTTAAAAATAAATAGAAAAAAATACCTAGATATAGTGATAGTTCAGCACTCATAGAAAAATGACTCCTTTCTCAAATATAAATAGAGTTGAGAAATATTCAATTAACTACATATTATCTCAACTCTAATCGATTATAAATTATGATCTAACCAATAAGTGTCATTACCAACTCTAAAATACAAATATTTTGTAGAAGTTCCCCCTGGAAGTCCTGGCCAATTAACTGTCCATTGTCCCTTTATTCCTCCATAAGCTGAATAACCAGCTTGTTCTTGAGATCGAAAAACTCCATTATTTATCCATGTCCATGTTCCAGAACCATCGACCGTAGCACCGTATACTCTGTCTAAGCGATCATAATTTCTTTGAAGATTTTGAAAATCTACTTTGTAACTAACTTGTAATCCAATCATTCCAGAATTGCCTGATACTCTCATTCCTTTACATACTGCATACCCGGATCCTGTTTGCCAACTGCCACCCGAACTACCTGCTCCAAAAGTTTGAGAGATTGGCTTCATTGTTTCCATAACTTTATTTTTATCAACTAATTTACCATATTCATCAAAAAATTTAGCATCAGTAAAATCCATGGTTAATACTGAAACTTCTTCTGAATTATTATTTTTATACAACTCTAAATTAGAAACGGTTTTTATTTCAATAACATAAGGGGTTATTTTTTTTGAAGATATAACATAGTTGTTTGGAATTGGTTCATTGCTCTCAGCATAAACTATAGAACCTAAAAATAGACTTGTAATAGAAGAAAGTAAAATTAATGTACTCATAATGATTTTTACTTTTGGTTTCATGAATATCTCTCCAATCACTATATTTTTTCAAATTTTTCTAGCCAATAAAGATAGTAGCTTTATGCTGTATATAAAATAAAACATTTTCTTTATTAAAACTTGTAAAAATAAGAAATTTTGAAGCAAACATGCAAACTAGGATTTTAAAATAATTGTCACCCTCTTTCTCAATTATTTTACAACTGTGGCACCTCCTTTTATTAAAATCAGTCATATGCAAAACACTTATAGATGTTTTAGGAATATGACTAATCCCTTTTTTTACTTTTATTTATAAAAGAACCAACTCTATAGGATAAAATAATTTTTTTAAAAACTGTAAGTATTTGAATGTTAATTAACATCAAATACTTTTGAAGATATAGCCTTTTTACTTCATAGTCAGTAGATAATTTTTAGAATCATTTTCTTTTCAACCAAACTTAGCAATTATTACTGAACATGTTGAATCGTAGTTTGTTAAAATATTTGATTAATTAAGACATAACATGTACCCTCTAGAGCGTACAGTTTTAATAAAAACAGGAGACTTTGGATTTTTTTCAATTTTATTCCTTAAGTGGAAAACCACATTAGCAACTTTATATTTTAGCTCGTTCTTATTTTGTTCAATGGTCCATACCTTCTCTATTAAATCAGCATAACACACAGTTTTGTTGGCATTATCATTTAATACATATAAAATTTTAAATTCTATATTGGTTAAACCCACTTCTTTTTGTCCACCAATTAGTACGCTGCGATTTTCTAATATCAGCTCTATGTTATTTGACAAATAACTCTTATTTTCAAATTTCTCTTTAGTAATTTGAGAAGTAACTGAATAACAACGATTTAATAAATTAGTTAAAGTAGAACAAAACTCATCAGGATCTATTTCGATAGAGAAACATGCTTCCACACCTAATTGTAGATAAACTTTATTGTATTCAGAATTTTTTTTAGATAATATATACATCGGAATATCTCTATTTATAGTACTTTTTTTTAGTTCAATTAGTTGACAACATGTTTTCGGCATTGAACTTTCTTCAATTACTATAGCTCTAATTTGTGAATCTACGTTAAAGACTCCTTTCTTCATTATTTCTTTTGTAGCCCAACCTTTCTCCGTTAAAAATTTGAAATGACTATTTTCTTTTAAGTCGATTAAAGATAACACACCAATTGTATACATTCTAATCTCTCCTAAATTTATTTTTAGTTCTAAAGGTATATTATTTTTATTATCCATTCTTTTGGTAAAGAGTAATTTCTTTGAATATTTCACTTTTCTATTATCATTATGTATAACTGACTGATAAATATTGTAGTTTTATTTTTCTGTTTTTTCATAAATAATTAGCAAAAAAACATGACTCTTTCTATTACATTTTAATTTTATCATAAATATTTCTTTTTTATTATTTTGTTATTGTCAGCGTTAACAAAAACACAATAACGATTACTATTACATAAAAATAAAAGATTCATTATCAATAAAAAGCTATTTAAACCATCGATATGGTGTAAATAGCTCTATCTTAATTAGCTTATACTCATATTACTACTTCTGAACATCAATCAACTGAATTTTATCTGCTTTAAAATACATCGGATTCCCAATCATAGAGGGCTCCAAGTTCATAAATTTACATTTGACACTCTCTCGTTTCAAAATTTCTTTATTCGTAATCGGATTGTCTAAACTATTCACTGTCACTTGAGTCGCTTTTTTTCTGTAATTACCTTCTGTGATCGTCACCGAATATTTATACCCAACGATTTCATCCGTATTGAATTTTCTTGGTTGACCATCTTGTCCCATAATCGTTTTTCCTTGGTCATTTGTTCGTTCTTCTGTCGCAAACTTTGGTGTCACCTCATCTAATTCAAAAATAGTTCCAATTGCTGTAAAATCAAAATCTCTCATATTCAACATTTTTGCCATGTGTCGTCATTTCCCTTCATATTTGCTATAATTAGTTTAGTTTATTTTGGTGATCGTTCCATCTTTTTGATGGAGCGATTTTTTGTTTTGTTCTGAATCAATGGAATTAAGTCCATTCGTTGATGTTGTGTGACAAAATCAATCAACTTCTCAGCCAATTCTGGAGACCAAACGTAATGTTCTTTTTTACCTATAAGCTTTGGTTGGATGGGTAATCCATGATTAACCAAAAAGTAAATGGCTTGTGTCACCGCAAATCCGCCCTGATATTGATACCAATTTAAGGTAGAGTCAAATGATGACTCTTCAACCCGTCGATGAATGACAGGGATGATCGTTGGTTTTAAATAATCTTGCCACCAGCGACACACTTTTTTATACGAAGTATCACTATAAAAAGTTAGTTCTGTTTGAATAAACCCTCGTATCAAGTTGGTTAGTTCTTGTTCCTTTGTCAAATAGGCAAGTGTCCCAAATAATTGATTGGCCGTATTGTGACGCGTTTCTGCTTCTAACCGGACAGTTGGTGCTTGTTCAAACAATTTTTCAGCTTCTTCTCCACTCAATCCTTTTGTTAATTCTTTTGCTTTCTCATAGAAACGAAACAAGCATTCAGACCCACCGGCTCCAATTTGTTGCGTTTTGGCACGCGTTTGCTTATCAAATTCACTGTCAACGAGCTTTGTGGTTCTTCCTTTTGATAAAAACTGCTTTCGTTTCACCTTCCCTACAATCAAATCTAAACTAAAAAAAGGAGTTTGATTATAGTCATCTAAAGCTAAATCCATCCGTTTTACTTCAAATGTAAAATCTGTATTTAGAGATTGCTGGTGGAATCGCCAGGCAAGTGTTTGAAAGGCAAGCACTGAAGTGTCAGAAGCTAATAATGCCCACTCATACATCGTACAAGCTTGTCCACTCATAATGAGCGTTCCACGTTGATACGATTGTTCTGCATCGTGATACGTATAATATTTGATTGTGCCACAGCTATAGACCACATCGTATTCTTCATGCTTTAAATAAGCAAGTTGCTCAGAAACGCAATCTAGGCTAATTTGAAGCAACTGTGAAAATAGGTCTTCCCAATAAATGTTTTGGCAAACAATCTGTAACCAATCAATTTTTCCAAGTACATTTTCTGTCATCGTTGCATCTTTCATCTCTTTTTTCACCTCCTTCAAAATTTGTTTTTCTTTTCAATTTTTAAAACAAGCCATAAACCTTATTAAATCAGTCATTTTCACTATTGATTGCTCATTCATTTGGTATTTTTTTTAAGGATAGAAGGTGCTGTTAGAAAGACACCTTCTGCCAATCCAGAATCTGGCGTCCCTCAAAACCAGAGGGTTGCACGTATTCGTATCCACCCTCTCGCTCATTGGCTACTGCCAAGCGAGAGCCTGAACGACTACGGCAATCCGCCAACCCGATTCTGACCATTCAATGGTTACTTCACACCTATGTGCCCCAATTTATTGCTGATACGCTAATAACCATTCTCTTACCGCCTTCTTACTGTAAAGCACCATACCAGACTCTAACCGTATTTCAGGACAGCCATGTATGACCCAATCCTTTAAGGTATTTACGCTCACATCGAAATGTTCCGCGCAGTATTTTTGTTTGAGAATATCTCGCTCTTCCTTCGCACTGTTCAATGCCTCTTTCATCATCGCATAGGCATGATGATAGTTTTCCTTCTGCCAATCTAAAAGGGTCTCTTCTATTGTCAATTTTCTCACCTCACTTTCCAAACGAGTTTACAAAGAAGGTTATTTAGTTTTACTAATAAAACTTTAAATTCTTTGTATATACAAAATACACCTATATTAATAAGATGTCAACTAAAATTTTAAATTTTAAAGTGTAAACTTTTATGACTATTTTTATTGCTTTTTTTGACTACATAGTTTACACTGTAACCAAGAGGTGATAAACATGATTGAAAATTTTGGTGGGAATGTTGCACGACTAAGAAAAGAGCGTGGGTATTCTCAAGAACAATTAGCAACAAAAATTGGATTGAACAAACAAACGATTTCAAATATCGAGCGTGGTGTTCGGTACCCAACTTTTGAAAGCTTGGAAAAAATTGCGACAGTTCTCAAGGCAAATGCCACTCAACTTTTTGGAACAACACAAGAGGTAGCTATTTCTGATACTGAGAGCGTGATGGATCGGATTGATGATTATGATGATCGCGTTCAAACAATGATGCGTTTTGCGAAAGTATTTGATGAACACTATCTCGAAGAAATTGATGAAGCATTCAAAAAAACGGAATACATTTACCAAATGTTCTCGGAACAACCACTTTACGATGAAGAGGGTAAGCTTGTACTAAACGAAAAAGGGAATACTGTTTTAAAACCTTCTTTCTTTGAATCCATTCCATTTGATGAAATTGATTCCTTAGTCAAAAAAATTGATTATATTAAAGCCAACCAAGATTTACTTTAATTTTCTTTCCTATGTGCCCCACACATAAAGGAGAAAAAAATGGCTAAATTTATACAATATCAAAAAAAGAACGGCAAGAATGCTTGGCAATTTCAGGCATATTTAGGTACTCATCCTGTTACAAATGAACGTATTAAAACTACTAGACGAGGATTTAAGACAAAAAAAGAAGCCCAACTTGCCCTATCCCGTTTGCAAGTAGACTTTGAAAAAAACAATCAACAATTGACAACCAATAATTCAATTACGTTCAAAGAACTATATGATTTATGGTTAGAGCAATATCGATTAAAAGTGAAACCATCAACAGTAGCAACTTCTCGACGGTTTATTGAGGATTATTGCTTACAACATTTTGGAAAACTAAAACTCAATAAAATTACTGTTTCTTATTGTCAAAAAATTGTTAATTTATGGCATTCCAAATATAAACAGTACCATTACTTTAGAAAAGTTGTGGGTCAAGTTCTTCAATTCGGTATTCAAATGGAAATAATTGACAGTAACCCAATGCGAAAGACTCAGCTTCCTCGAAAAATAGAAGTAGAACAATTTCCAAATTTTTACACAAAAGCTCAATTAGAAACTTTTTTCACCTGTTTAGAAGATCATATTGAGTCTTCTGGTCGAACAAGTACTAAACTTCTTGCTTTCTTCAGGTTATTAGCTTTTACAGGAATGAGAAAATCTGAAGCTTTGTCTCTTCAATGGAGAGATATTGATTTATTCAATCAAAAATTGACTATAGGAAAAACTCTTGCCTTGGATGAAGATGGCAAAATCATTATTCAAGAACCTAAAACTAAAAGCTCTCAGCGAGTTAACATGTTGGATCGTAATACAATTTTAATTCTTCAACAATGGCGCTTAAACCAAAAAGAATGGTATTTAAAAGCTGGTTACAATACTTCAAAAGAAGACCAATTTCTTTTCACGAATAAATTTAACGAATTATACTATCCTCAAGCTCCAAATGATTGGTTGTACAATATTCTTGAAAAATATGACTTACCTAAAATTACATTACATGGTTTTCGTCATACTCACGCTAGTTTGTTATTTGAGTCAGGAGCAAGTATCAAGGAAGTACAAGAACGTTTGGGACACAAAGATGTTAAAACAACGATGAATATTTACGCTCATGTTTCTCCTGAAAAAGTAAAAGAAACTGGCGAAAGATTCGCATCATATGTTAATTTTTAACATGGCATTCAAAATGGCATTCAATTGATTTTTGACAGCACAAAAAAAGCTCTAAGTACTGATATATCAATACTTAGAGCTTGTGTTCAAAGGCTATCCAACCGAGCCTTCCATCTCATAACTAATCAACCGGTTCAATTCGACTGCGTATTCCATCGGTAATTCTTTGGTGAATGGTTCGACGAATCCCATGACGATCATTTCGGTTGCTTCGCTTTCGGAGAGACCGCGGCTCATTAGGTAGTACAGTTGTTCTTCTGAGATTTTGGAGACTTTGGCTTCGTGTTCTAGGGACACCTGGCTGTTGTGGATCTCATTGAATGGGATGGTATCGGATTTCGATAGGTCATCCATGATGATAGTGTCACACTCGATATGGGAGATAGAGCCTGCGCTCTTCTTGCCGAAGGTGACTTGTCCACGGTAGTTTACTGCACCGCCGTCTTTAGAAATTGATTTTGAGACGATGGAGCTGGAGGTATTTGGTGCGTTATGGATCATTTTTGCACCAGTATCTTGGATTTGGTTGGCACCTGCAAAGGCAATGGAAAGCATCGTGCCCCGTGCGCCTTTGCCATCAAGATACACACTTGGGTATTTCATGGTTGTTTTGGCACCTAGGTTGCCATCGATCCATTCAACGGTAGCACCTTCTAAGGCTTTGGCCCGTTTGGTTACTAGGTTGTAAACGTTGTCTGACCAGTTTTGAATGGTGGTGTAGCGGCAGTAAGCGTCTTTTAGGGTAAAAATTTCAACGATGGCTGCGTGCAAACTATTGCTTGAATAGGTTGGGGCGGTACAGCCTTCAACATAATGGACGCTGGCGCCTTCGTCAACGATGATCAATGTGCGTTCGAACTGACCAGTATTTTCGGCATTGATTCGGAAATAGGTTTGTAATGGCACATCGACACGAACGCCTTTTGGTACATAGATAAAGGTACCACCTGACCAAACGGCTGAGTTTAAAGCAGCAAGCTTGTTATCGGTTGGTGGGACTAATTTTGAGAAGTATTGTTTGAACAGCTCAGGGTATTCCTTCAAGGCTGAATCGGTATCGGTAAAGACGATGCCAAGTTTTTCAAACTCTTCTTTCATGTTGTGGTAAACGACTTCTGATTCGTACTGGGCAGAAGCGCCAGCCAGGTATGCCCGCTCGGCTTCTGGAATACCAATGCGCTCAAAGGTCTCTTTGATTTTTTCTGGTACGTCATCCCAATCACGGGCAGGACGATCACTTGGTTTTTGGTAATATTTGATGGCATCAAAATCGATGTCAGACAGGTCTGGGCCCCAGTTTTGCATGGGCATCTTGTTGAAGGCTTCAAGAGACTTCAAGCGGAACTCAAGCATCCATTCTGGCTCTTGCTTGACCCGTGAGATTTCACGGACGATGTCTTCGGTCAATCCTTCGCCGGTACTAAAAACAGGCTGCACGTCATCGTGGAAGCCAAATTTATATTCTTCTAATTCGGGTACACCCATGGTTCTCACTCCTTTTGTAGTGCGGTTGTCTATTCGCTGGTTTCTTCAGTGTCAGATTCATTGGCGTGGCTGTGACTGACAGATGCTTGTGTACTGTCAGCAGCAATGGCTTTTTCTAATGCTTTCCAAGCTAAAGTCGCACACTTGATGCGTGCAGGAAACTTCGCCACACCTCCAAGCATGGAAGCATCGCCTAAGCGATCGCTTTGGGGAATGTCGTTTCCTTGGACGAGCTCAGAAAACAAGCCTGATAGTTCACCAGCTTCTGCTAGTGTCTTACCGATAATCGCATCCCCCATCATGGATGCACTGGCGGTACTGATGGAACAGCCTTCGCCAGTAAACGCGATATCTTTGATGGTGTCTCCTTCGACAGCGAGCTCCAAGTGGATCACATCGCCACAGGTAGGGTTATTCAATTCGACTTTGTACGTTGAATCATCCAAGGTGCCTCGATGATGTGGGTGGCTGGAATGATCCAGAATGACTTGTCGATACAAATTATCTAATTTCGTTAGTGCCATGTTGGAAAAACTCCTTCGTCAGCTTGATGGCGTCAACCAGTCGATCGGCGTCCTCTCTTGTATTATACAGGTAAAAGCTGGCCCGTGCAGTCGCTGGGACTTGCAAATAGCTCAAGAGGGGTTGGGCACAATGATGACCTGCCCGTACCGCGATGCCTTCCATGTCTAAAGCGGTGGCAACATCATGAGGATGGATGCCTGCTAGATTAAAGGCGATCACTCCCGTGCGTTTTGCTGCTTCTTGGGGGCCATAGATGGTCAAGCCTTCAATGGCTTGCAGTTTTGGCAAAACGTAAGCAGCTAAGTCTGCTTCATGGGCGTGGATGTTTTCTAAGCCGATTTCTGTTAAGTAATCCACCGCTGCACCTAAACCGATCGCACCGGCAATATTTGGTGTACCAGCTTCAAATTTCCACGGCAGTTCTTTCCACGTGCTTTCTTGCAGATGGACAAAATCGATCATTTCACCGCCAAATTCGACGGGCTCCATCTGATCCAGCCATTGCCGCTTGCCGTACAAGACACCGATGCCAGTTGGTCCGCACATTTTATGGCCAGAAAAGGCATAGAAATCACAATCCAGTGCTTGGACATCAACTGCCATATGTGGAACAGCCTGAGCACCATCCACCACCATGACGGCTTGGTGCTGATGCGCCAATTTGGTTAGCTCCGCAATCGGATTGATCACGCCTAAAACATTGGAAACATGAGCGATCGAAACGATAGCGGTTTTTTCTGTGATCTGTTTCTTGGCATCTTCCATGTCCAAGGTGCCTTCTGGCGTCAGCTGGATATATTTCAAGGTAGCTTTTTTTCGGGCTGCTAATTGTTGCCAAGGGATGATATTGGAATGATGTTCCATATAGGAAATCACGATTTCATCGCCTTCATTGACAAAACGGTCGCCGTAGCTGCGGGAGACCCAATTTAAACCAGTGGTCGTCCCTCGAGTAAACAGCACTTCCGCCGTTTCGTTCGCATGGATAAAGCTGCGCACTTTTTCCCGTGCGCCTTCATAGGAATGGGTCGCCCGTTCTGCGAGGGTATGGACCCCACGATGAACGTTGGCATTGTCTTGATGGTAATAATCGGTGATCGCCTGCAGCACCGCCTCTGGTTTTTGCGTAGTGGCGGCATTGTCGAGGTAGATCAATGGTTCGTCATTTACGAGCTGATCCAAGATGGGAAACGCTTGTTTCACTTTTTGGGCATCGATCATGCGAGCAACTTCCCTTCGATAACGGCAACCAATTCTTGTTGCACTTCTTTGACTGGGATCGCGGTCAAGACGGATCCTAAGAAACCACGAATCACCAAACGTTCCGCTTCTTCTTTGCGCAACCCACGACTCATCAAGTAGTACATTTCTTCTGGATCGACCCGTCCCACACTGGCTGCGTGTCCGGCTGTTACTTCGTGCTCATCGATCAAAAGGATTGGGTTAGCATCGCCACGGGCTTGGTCTGAAAGCATTAGGACACGGCTTTCTTGTTGCGCGTCCGCTCCTTTGGCTCCTTTTAAAATGTGTCCGATACCGTTAAAGGTTAAGACGCCGCGTTCTCTGATAACGCCGTGTTGCAGGATATGACCAATGGAATGCGGTGCTTTATTGGTGACGCGGGTATCGATCCCTTGTGTTTGGCGTCCAGCACTGATTGCGACCGCTTTGACTTCCGAATGCGCGCCTTCGCCTACAAGATCAGAATCAAAGTCTGCCACGACGTCGCCGTCATTCATGACTCCGATCGCCCAATCTACCATCGCATCTCGTAATACGTAGCCGCGACGATTCATATACGTAGTAATGTTGACACCTAACTGATCAATCGCAGAGAATTTGACCTTCGCGCCTGCTTTGGCAATTACTTCCACTACGATATTGCCTGACAGTTTTTTCGCTTGGTCGCCTTTGGTTTGGAAACGTTCCAAATAGCTGAACTCACTGTGCTCATCAGCAACGATCAAAATGTGTTTGAAGAAATGCGCTTGACTATTGCCATTGTGATAGAAAATCGCTTCAAGGGGTTCTTCGATCACCACGTTTTTTGGTACATACAAGAACATGCCGCTATTCATAAACGCCGCATGTGCTGCGGTCATTTTGTCTTCGTCCATTGGCACTGCTTTGGTCATATAGTATTGATTAACCAACTCTGGTACTTCTTTCATTGCTGTAAACAAGTCGGTGAAGATCACGCCTTTGTCAATCAGCTCTTGCGGTAATTGCTCAAAGATGGTGGTGTCATCAAACTGAACGAGAGTCGGATGGTTATCCATCGCGTCAAAGGCGGGAACTGCGCCTGCCACTTCTTCTTCTGGCAAAGCGTACTCACCAGCAAGTGCTTGTTCGTCGATATTGAACAATGGCCAACGCTCGTAACGCACCCGCTCGATTTTTGGAAACGCAAGTTCATCCACTTTCGCAAGGGCTGCTTGGCGTAATTCCAACATCCATTCAGGCTCTTCTTTTAACGCTGAAAAAACGTTGACTTGTTCAAGATAATCCTGTAATTTTGCCATTTACCTTGCCTCCTTACGCTTCTTCTTCTTTGTAGTCGATCCCTAACTCTTTACTGATCCCAGCATAGCCTTCTGCTTCTAGGCGTTTAGCTAAATCTGCCGAACCGGTCATCACGACACGGCCTTCCATCATGATATGAACCACGTCTGGTGTGATGTAGTTTAACAGACGTTGGTAATGGGTGATGATCAAAGCGCCAAAGCCTTCACCGCGCATTTCATTGACGCCTTTTGCTACGACTTTCAAGGCATCGATATCTAGACCAGAGTCGATCTCATCCAAAATCGCAAAGGTTGGATCTAGCATCAACAATTGTAAGATTTCATTTCGTTTCTTTTCTCCACCAGAGAAGCCTTCATTCAAATAGCGTTCCGCCATTTCTTCTGGCATATTCAATAAATCCATTTTTTCATCTAATTTTTTCAAGAAATCCATGACAGAGATTTTGTCGTCTTCGTCACGTTTGGCATTGATCGCTGCCCGCATAAATTCCGCATTGGTGATGCCTGGAATTTCACTTGGGTATTGCATCGCCAAGAACAGACCTAAACGAGCCCGCTCATCCACTTCCATTTCCAAGACATTTTCGCCGTCGAACAAAATTTCCCCTTCTGTCACTTCATAATTCGGGTTACCCATGATGGCAGCGGACAAGGTTGATTTCCCTGTACCGTTTGGTCCCATGATGGCATGGATCTCTCCAGTTTTTAACACTAAGTCAACGCCTTTTAAGATCTTTTTATCTTCGATTTGGACGTGTAGATTTTTGATTTCTAAAACTGACATTTCTTTCCCTCCAGTATCTTTTCTTTCTCACTATTTTAGACTAATTGAGAATGAACTTCAAACGCTATTCCCGACTTTTTTAAAATATTTCTAATCTGTACATTGGAATTATTATAAAGTATTACATAGAGATAGTACATGGTTATTGTTCAGAAAGTCGACTATTTTTGAAATTTTACTTTTATCTTTCCACTATCTTCTTTTCTCTATTGTTGAAACCTTGTATTCTTAGGAAATCAAAGTGAAGGACCCTCACTCGTTTTTTGTGAGGGTCCTTCACTTTTTCCATCCTGCTGTTTTTTTAACTATAATGGAAAATTAAAGTTCATCATAAAATGCTGTGCAACGTTAATCATTTCTTTTTTTGATAGTTTCCCTAAAATTTCAATCTTTCTACTGCCACGCTCGGAATAATCTAGCGTATAAACTTGCTTTGTATTTACTTTACTCCCAGGTTTCAATTTATCGTGTTGAATATCGACAAAGTAAGGACGCTTCCTATCTGTACTCGTTATTGGACAAACAATGATCAAATTTGAGGTGTAAATGTACTCATCCCTGCTGATGACTAAAGCAGGCCTGCGCCTTTTGGTTTCACTCCCTTTCGAGGGATCAAAATCAATAAATACAAGAGTCCCTTGTTCGATCCTATTCATCAAGCTGCTTGCCTTCAACAATAAAATCAGCAGCTAGCATATCTTCTTCATCAACAAATTCTTTCTCTTTAGCAGCTAAAAAATAATCATCGATCTTAGGAATCAAGGAAATCGTACCATCGTCTTCTTTGCTGATAAAGTAGGTCTTACCAGCAGGAATCTCAAACTTACTTGCTAGCGTGACCATTACCGCATTTCCTTGCTTTCTTGTTTTCACTGTATCCAAAACAATCACCTTTCCTTCATAACATATATAGTCTATTTTACCACGTAATTACTGTAATTACAAAATACAGCTAGGAGAGCAGCCCTTTTTTTACTAGGTACTTTACTATACGCAAAATGCATCTGATCAATCATCAACAACGAAAGAGGACACGAAAAAATTTCGTATCCCCTACCTTCACTTCTGCTGTGCCCATTCTTCTCGCAAGATGCCATACTTGATGGAATCATAATAGGTGCCTTCCCAGAAACGGACTTTGCGGATCTGGGCTTCTTTTGTCATCCCTAGCTTTTCTCCTAGTTTCATCATGCGGTGATTACCGGACCACGTGGTGTACCCGACTCGCTGGATATGAAGCTGTGATTCAAATAAATCATTGATCCACTGGCGAATTGCTTGGCTGCCAATGCCTTGATTCCAAAGGGAAGCATCATAGATGGCTATCCCGAATTCCAACCACTGCTGCAAGGTATTGTCTTCCCAATAAGCGGTAGCGATCCCTACGATTCTTCCTTGATAGCTTATCGCTTTACGTAACGGGTTGTCGATACAGCTAGCGCCAAACCCCGTTCGAAATTCTTCCCACGTCAACACGGGGTCTTGGAAATACGGTCCGTCCCATTTTTTCCATTCTAAATCTGCCTTTGGTCCATAGCTGATCGACCAAAGTTCAGCAATCATTTCTTCCATAATCGGTTGAAGTGTGACTGTTTCTGCCATCTTCAAGCCCCCCCTTTCTCCTAAAAAAAGTCGTCTCCTTTATTCGTAGACGACTTTCTTTCTATTTTATCTGAAATTTCCGTAAATTTAAATAAAGGAGTCCGAAAAAAAGGACTGGAAAAAGAGTAAAGCCAAATTGCGGCTTCAAAATCAAGGCGACAAAAACGGCAACAAACAAACAGGTTGCTAACAAACTAGAAGGCCATTTTTTCAAAGTGAAAAAAAGTGCGGTACGCAGGACATCTTTCTTAGCGGCTTTTGGATTACGCACTTGGAAGTACCACGCGTTGATACTAAGAGCTATGGAAAGCATTCCTAACAAAAGAAAGAAAGGAACGAGCCATTTGCCACTTTCAAATTGAACCGCAAACAGAATATCCACGATCGCAATGACACTTCCCAACCAGCCGATGAGCCAATAGAGAAACCCGCGCACGGCAAAGGTTCGTAAAAAGCAGCAGAAATCTTTTACTGGATCGATGTCTTTGTGTTCTGCAAAGCGATCGATCGCAGCCAGGAGGCTGATCATGCTTGGCCCAATCAGCAAGAGTGCCAATGCAAACCAAAGGAGGTTTCTAGGATCGACTGCCAAGAACATTGCCGTGAGGGTGTAGGGTGTATTCACGACCCAAAAACTGATATTCAGGGCAAAGCCAATATATAGCCAGCGGAAGATCCGCATGTAAAGATTGTTTTCAAAGGTAGGTTTGGTAAACATGATTGATCACCTCAATTTTTCATTCCCGAAGTAGCGATTCCTTCTACGAAGTATTTTTGCATTGCTAAAAAGACGATCGCTACTGGCAAAATGGAGACCACAGATGCTGCCATGATCAGGGCGTACTCGGCATCATATAAGCCGACAAACATTTTCAACCCTAACTGAATGGTTTTGTTTTCGGTTGAGGAGAGGTAGATAAATGGTCCCATATAATCGTTCCATGTATTGACGAAGGTGATGATGGTCAGACTCGCTAAAGCGGGCTTCGTCAGTGGTAGAATGATTTTTCGATAGATCCCCCACTCACTCAAGCCATCGATCCGCGCACTTTCACACAGTGAATCAGGAATACTACTATAGTATTGTTTCAACAAAAAGACGCCAAAGGCACTGAAAGCTTGTAAGAGGACCAAAGACCAAAGCGTGTCTGTCAGCCCAAACTGGCGCATCATGATGAACTGAGGAATCATATAGGATTGCCAAGGAATCGCAATCGTACCGATGTATGTCAGAAACAACAGGTCGCGTCCTTTGAAATGCATCTTTGAAAACCCATAGGCCGCAAAGCTAGAGGTAAACAATTGGACCAAGGTAATGATAATGCTCAAAAATGCTGTGTTCTTGAAAAAAGTTAGCAAAGGTATGCGATCCCAGATCACCGTATAGTTTTCTGGGTGCCAACTTTTTGGAATCCATTGGATCGGTACGCTAAAAACATCGTTATTGGTCTTAAAAGAAGCAGAGATCATCCAAAGAAACGGGATCAGTGTCACTAACGCGAGAAATGTTAATAAGAGAATCAAGGAGACACTGCCGATCGACAGCTTGGCTTTTTGTTTTGGTTTGGCTTGAACATTCTTTTTACTCAGTGTATTTTCCATCGGTACTCCCTCCTTACACCCGTTCTTGTCTTTGGTTCCACTTAAACTGGATCACCGTGATGCCCAAAACGATCACAAACAAGACCATGGCGATCGCAGACGCGTAACCAAAATTAAATTTCACAAACGCTTCGTTGTAAATTTGATACACCAAGACATTGGTGGCTCGACCGGGTCCGCCGGCAGTCATGACTTGGACCAAATCGAAGATCTTGAAACAGTTTATGACCAGCATGATCGAAACAAAGAAGGTCGTTGGTCGTAAGGACGGCAACGTCACGTTGCGAAACTGCTGCCACTTGTTGGCCCCATCGATCGAAGCCGCTTCATACAATTCCTTTGGCACACTTTGTAGCCCTGCCAAGTATAAGATCATGTAATACCCCATGCCACGCCAGACGCTGACTATGATGATCGCCGTCAAAGCCCAATCAGAGCTGGAGGTCCAACCAGGAGGATTTTCAATAAAAAATTTCAAAAACTGATTGATTGGTCCCATCGTTGGGTGAAACAACATGTTCCACACGACAGCGATCGCAACTAACGAGGTGACATAAGGAAAGAAGAAGGCAGTACGGAAAAACTTCATTCCACGTACTTTTTTATTCAATAAAATCGCTAAGCCTAAGGAACATACTAACGTTAATGGAACGACGCCAATCGTATAGAGAAAGGTGTTCTTTAACGAGATCCAAAAGGTGTCGTCCCCTAGCATTTTGCTGAAATTTTTCATTCCCACAAATTCAGGCGAACTAAAGGAATCCCATTCCATGAAAGCCAGAATCAATGAGAACACAACTGGCACTAAGGTAAATAAGAAAAAGCCGATAAAGTTCGGTGCAATAAAAGACAGCGCGGTTAGCGTATTTTTGCGTTTCAACTTATTGGCTGCTTTTGATTTTGAGGTTATTTCCATATTTGTCTCCTGCTGCTTGCCAGCAGGCCCCCTTTCATTAATAAAGAGAAGGAACTTTTTTGCCCAAGTCCCTTCTCTCGTTAGGACTATTCGGTTTCAGATTTCACCCTTTTTTCCATATTCGCAATGCCTTCTTTTGGTGTTTCATCCCCTACAAGAATCAAGTCATGTTCTTCTTGCAAGATTTTGTCGATCGCTGGTCCATTTTCATCGACAGGAAACTCGATCGCGACGGTTTCTGGATTGAAGGCTTTTTTCGATACTTCATCGGCGGGCATGCCTTCACGGGAGAAGTAAAGTTCATCAATGGCGTCAGTCTTATACGAAGGAACGACACCGACTTCTGCTAATACTTTGGCGCCTTCTTCACCAGAACAAAAGTCTAAGAATTTTTGTGCAGCTTCTTGATGTTTTGAATTTTTATTGATGGCAAAAGCAGTCGGAGAACCAAATGTCGTTACTTCCCCTTTTTCATTTTGCGGCATTTCCGCAATGCCCCACTCGACATCTGTCTTGCCATCGTCGATATTGGTCATCAACGCTCCCATATACCAAGTTCCCATGTACATCATGGCTGCTTTTTCATTTTCAAATTGTGATTGATACGTAACTTTCGTTGATTTTGCTGTCCCAAAGTCCATTTGCGCTTTTTCGTCTTGCATCCGCAATGCACGATCATAGTACGCTTCCAAGTAGTCGTATTGAGGATCGATCAAGTTGGCGCCATTTTGGGCAGCTGCGATCGCTTGGGTAGTGGAACGCCACGTGTGTTGATACGCACCATAAATTTGTTCGTCTGGTTTTGTTAGCTGCTTGGCAAGCTCCTCATATTCGTCCCAGGTGATGTTTGATGGGTAGTCTAAGCCTGCTTCATCGAACATTTTTTTGTTATAATACAAGACCCAAAAATCCGTCCGATACGGTTGTGCATAGGTTTTGCCTTCTACGTCATACATGTCATAGCTTTCTTGCGCTGGGGCAATATCCAATGATCCGATATGGTCGGTGAGATCCACCAATTGGTCCCGCAACGCATAATTAGAGTAAGAAAGTAAATTTTTCATGGTCAAAATATCTGTCGTATCTCCTGAAGAGAGCATCGTCGTCAGCTTGGTATCATAATCATCTGAAGCAATATCGACAGGTTCAACGGTAATGCCTGGATTCGCTTCTTCAAAGGCACGGAATAGTTTTTCGAATTCAGGTGTCGTATCGTAATTCCAAGTGGTTACGGTCAATTTGATGTCGCCATCTTCAGAAGCAGCGGAATCATCTGTCGCTCCGCCTCCACACGCTGCCAAGGCTGCGATCGTCCCAAACATCGTTGCTGCTAATAAACCTTTTTTCAAAAAGTGCATGTTCATTCCTCCATTAAACATTTTTTTAAAGGGTCGCCCCTAAAACTACCAATAGGAATACCAACTTTGTGACACCCGCATCAGCGCTTCCATATAATAATAATCGCCCCAGATCATGCATTCATCGACCCCTTTGAGGGAATTCTTGTCATAAACCCCATGCATCAAAAGTCCGTTTGATTCGGGATGGTCGATCGTTGTATAGTTTTGGGCTAACGACGCCAAGATCGCCAAGGCGTTTTCCTGATAGGTGGCTTGGTTTGGCTGCGTGATCGGTAAATGTTTCGCCAGTTCTAGCAATCCACAGACTGCGATGGCGGCGGCCGAACTATCCCTTTCTTCCTGACTACCATCGTTAAACACTAAATCCCAATAACTGACCTTGTCCGCCGGTAATTCAGCAATAAAGTAATCCGCAAGGTCTTGAGCAGTCTTCAAGAAACTGGTATCACCGGTGTAAAGGTAACTCAGCGTAAATCCGTAGATTCCCCACGCTTGCCCTCTCGCCCAGCAGGAATCATCGGCATAGCCTTGTTGGGTATTGCCGCCGATCGCCGCTCCAGTTTCAACGTCGAAGTAATAGGTGTGGTACGTCGTGGCGTTGTCTCGCACGATGTATTTCTGGGTCTGCTTGGCATGAGCATAGGCTGCTTGTTTGTAGGATTCATCCCCCGTCATTTGGGAAGCAAAATACAATAGCGGCAAATTCATCAAGCAATCAATAATGATGCGCCCCCGTTGTTGCGGATCATCGAGATTGCCCCACGCTTGAATGATCTGGGCTTTGGGTGAGTAACGGGCCATCAATAGATCGGCAGCGGCAATCGCGAGTTTTTTCGAAGATTCCCGTCCGTTCACTCGATAGTCGGCAATCGCAGTCAAACTATACAAAAACCCGATATCATGGGTTTCTAATCCAATTCTTTGGTTCAATCGTTCTTGGAAAGAGTGCAGCTGTTTTTCGATGGTTTCATCAAGTTCTGTTGATCCCGTCAGTTCTTTACTCAAAAACAACATGCCAGTCCAAAAACTCGCCGTCCAGTCATGGTTGGCTTCTGGTCGATAGACAAGCTGTTCACTTGCTGCAGGTGGGACCAACGTGTCAAAGGTCTTAGTATTCTTTCTTACTTGATTAACGGTGAAGTCGATTTGCTCGGCTACCCATTGTGATAGCTGTACGTCATAGCTGGTTTCCATTTTTTCCTCCTATTCGCTCAACCTGGATCATATGTCCGGATTGATTGATCGTAATGTTGTTTGTTGTCACTTCGACGGTCACTGCTTGTTCTTGTTCTTGTGGAAGCAAGCCGGTGACGAGGGAAACGAACAGGTGCTTTCCCGCTTGTCGTTGAGCAGTTAGATACGGCAGCCACGTTGCAGGATACAAGAGGTTCGTATTTGGCTCCGTTCGTAGGACATCGCTCGTTTCATAGCCAGCGATCGCCTCGATTTTCGAATAGCCGATCGATGTTCGTACCGCAGCGCTGCTTGCGGTTTTTTCAGTGATGGCAGTAGGCTCTTTCGGTGATGAAAATCCACCTTCATAGAAAGAAAGGGCGCGCTGAGAATTGATCTCGTGAATGCGAAGGTGACTGCCTATCAGTGGAATGATCGTTGTTTTTATCTTCACGTCTTCCCACGGATCCCATTCATGAATGATCCGATCAGGTAAAAGCTGATACTGGCGATCCAATCCTTTGGTGCGAAAGTAATGGTCATCTTCTGACAAAGCCAATGTGTTGTCATAATTTCCTTCATAAAACCAATAATTGCTCTTGGGCACGCTATTGCCAAACGTCGTTGAGTAGACAAATTTGCTATATTTGCTGCTGGCATGACTTTGATAGTTGATAAATTGTCCTGCAGGAAACATCAAGACATGCGTCAAGTCTTGATTGTGTTGATAAAAGTTCTTACTGATGGGATGAGCCAGTGTTCTTTCAGCGATCGCTAATGGCGTGGGAGTAGCTTGCCAATAGGGATGCTCCTTTGGTACCGCTAACAAAAGAAAGGTTTTTAACGCCCAATAAGGCGAACCTGGTGCATTGTAACCT
The DNA here is from genome assembly GCF_051714285.1 of Enterococcus sp. AZ149. NCBI lineage: Bacteria > Bacillati > Bacillota > Bacilli > Lactobacillales > Enterococcaceae > Enterococcus > Enterococcus sp. AZ149. The sequence goes on along the minus strand of NZ_JBIORO010000001.1, from coordinate 516,783 downwards.
TCGGCAAAGATCAGATTCTGGTACGAATAGCCGACCGTCAGTATCCCTTCGGAAGTAAAAATGTCTTGCTGCATCCACTGATGCAGGTGACGACTGATCAACCCCTTGATCTCTCCCCATGGCAATGCTTCAACATCCGCAAAAACCAATGCGCTGAAGAAAGAAACTTGCGCAAAGCGATACGTCAAACTTCGACCAAAAGGAACGGCGGCACCACCTGCTGCAAACCAATGCTTGAAGGTTCCAGCAAAATCGGTGGCTCGTTGTTTGAACTTCGTTGTCCTTTCAAGATCTTCAGGGACAAATCGACAGTACAGAAGACTATAGTAGTGGATCGCAAAAGATACATAATAATCGATTTGAGTGGCTACTCCGTCACAGTACCATCCTTCCCCTAAATAAAAGGTCTCGATCAATGCCAAGTCAGCATCGATTTTTTCTTGGGAAAATCTGCTGCCACAACGCTTCATGGCTACATTGACGAGAACCCGAAAGAAATGCCAATTGTTTGCGGGAATTTCTCGTTGATTGACTTGGATCAGCCACGCATGGAGATTATCTTTTTGGCGTTGGGATAAAACATCCCACGTTTTTTCCTTGTTTAATAGTAAAAAGGTACTTAGCGAAGCCATTTCCACGATTCGTTGGTCGAAGTCTTCCACAACACCCCAATAATCGGGACTCTCTGGATCTGTACCCGCAATAATTCCTGAGAGATAGGTTTCCATGAATGAATCTTCTTGCTGGGTTAGATAAGGCGCGAGTCCCCAAAGCGGTCGCAAGAACGCTTCAAGTTCCTGTACCTCTTTCTCATAGACAGTCCCATGGCTACCTAAAGCCAAATGACCGGGACGACTGCTTGCAAAAGCGGGTTTGAGTTGATCCATGATCGTTTTGAAGCCGGCTACTACATCTTCATAACTTTCAAATTTATTCTTTTTCAATTGCTGCAGCTTCTGTGATTGCATCCGCATCCTTCCTTTCAATCAATGTCGCTTTAATAAAACCATAATATTCTCCGTAGACCGTCACCACATCTTGCAGTTTCAGTTGTTGACTTTGTTCATTGAATACTTGGTACTGTCCAGCCGCTGTTTCTAGAATAAATCGATCCCCTTTCTCAATGTCTGCTGTTTTCGCATCACTCTTTACGATGGTGCCAGATAGCTTCACGAATTCATGCAACGGGACGACACCTTGCGAAAAATCTTCGTCAGAATAACAAAGCGCTCGTTCTTTTAATTGCTTTTCGCTGCTTTGGGAAAATGCTTGCGTCTGCGTTGCTTCATTTGGAGAACAAGCAGTCAACCCCATAAGTAGACCCAGGATAAATAACGAATTAATCCACTTCATTCATGCCACCCTCATTTTTAAAACGCTTTCTTCATTTCAAATCATACTTTTTTTTAGGAAAATAATCAATAGTTTTTCCTAAAAAAAGTAAAATTTTTACTTGAGGGCAATTTCTCTCTTGGTTTTTTTACTAAAAAGAAATATACTGAAGAGGAGAAGCATTGGAGGAGGGATTCTATGGCTACGATTACCGACATAGCGACCATAGCTGAGGTATCAATATCAACCGTATCACGGGTTCTGAACTACGATCCTAGTCTTTCAGTGACCGAAGAAACCAAACGAAAGATTTTCGAGGCAGCTGAAAAACTAAATTATACGAAATACAAAAACAAGCAAAAGCAGCGTGAACTACCAGTGGATGTACCAAAAAAACACAACAAATCGATCGGGATCGTTCAGTGGCGGATGGATGATGAAGAATTGGAAGACATTTACTATATGTCGATTCGTTTAGGTGTGGAAAAACGCGCCGCCGAACTGGGTTGCGATCTGTTAAAAATCTCCAACCTTGACGAGTCAGTGATCCAGTCCGTCGACGGCTTACTGGCAATCGGCAAGTTTACAGAAGAGCGGGTCAAGAAGCTCCATGAGCTACACCCCAACCTCTGTGTGATTGGCAGTAACTTTCCGCTGGATGACTACGATTCTGTCAATACCGATTTTACGCAAGCAACGGAGTTGGCTCTTTCTCACTTGATGGGACTTGGTCATCAAAAAATCGCCTTTATCGGCGCCGAGGAAAGTCAAAATATGTATGGGTATCGGCGGTACAAAACGCCAACGGTCAACACCTATGTCGATATGATGCAGCATTATCAGCTGTTTGATGAGGATTATTTCATCGTGAAAGAAAATAGTCGGTTGGATGTCCAAACGGGGGAAGAATTAACGGAGCAGGCTTTGGCTTTGTGGCAAGACCGCTTGCCGACTGCGATTTTGGCAGCCAATGATGCCTTTGCAATCGGGGTCATTCATACGCTAACGGCTCATGGAATCAAGATTCCTGAAGACATCAGTGTTATGGGCATCAACGATATTTCGGTGTCCCGCTATGTCTCTCCACCCCTTTCTTCAGTCCAAGCATTTACTGAAGAGATGGGTGAAACGGGGTTAGAGCTACTCTATAACCGCATCGAAAATCCTGGGATCGCCAGACGCATCTTTTTAAGTACACAGCTGGTGATTCGTCAATCTACCGCAAAACCAAAAGAAGGCTGAGAAGCTGCGGTGTCTTCTTGCATTGATCAACGTCATTGCAAGGAAGCACCGCATCCTTCTCACCCTTTTTTTATTTTAATGGTCGTTTTGATTTCCCCTGTCTGCTCAAGCGCGTATTCGGCTTGGATCAAATACGCTTGTGCCTGTACACCATGGTGGTCTTGATAAGTGACTGGCTGTATTTGGATCTTATCACTGGTAAAACCAAGAACACAGCGTGCTTTTTTTGTCATTAGTTGAACGGTCTTATCTTGCACCATTGGTGGTATGTTCGTAATAAAGTTTTCCACCACCAGATTCTTTGGTTGGTGCTCGTCAAAGACAAAATGGTCTTCGATCGTTACTTGTTGCTGCGAGACCACGAAGCGCCGCTGGTATTCAGTGACCGCTGCTTTCGGATAGAACGCACTGAGGTCTAAGTCAAATTGCTGTTCATTAACCTGTAGCACCGTTGCTTCCTCGGCTGTTGGGCATTGGGTGTGCTGGTTGATGATTGGCAGCGAATGACTGATTGCGGCTGCGGGAAAGTAGTCATAGCGCGTGTTCTCGTCAAAATACTCTTTGGTGTACTCCCCTGCACCAAGGTCCGTCAGAAACAACTCCTCTGTCGTTCCTAATACAAAATGACCGACATCTAGATGATTGTGGCTTTCTTGATTGCTCCCCCCTTTGGCAGCAAAAAAAAGATTCTGCTGCACATCTTTTGCCATGAACCACTGCGCTTGTTCAAAATAGTGATGAAACGAGGCATTCGTTTCACGTGTGATCGCTTCGTTATGCCAATACAAATTTCGATAGCTGTGGGCAAACCGGTAGCAAGGATCAATATCTAACGGACTGACCCCCGATAACTGGGGAACCGCCACGCCCAAATGCTCGTAGCAATAACTGACCAAGCCACTAGGCAGTTCGATCGCCGAATAATCAGAAAAAGGAATGTAATGCCCTGGAGAAATCATCGTGTAGTAAGGAAAAGCAGCAATTTTTCTGGTTTTAGGCTGCTTTAGGTAGGTATCTTCTTGCAATACTTCTGCCAACAATTGCGCATAATACAGAAAATAACCAAACCCATACGCCCAGTATCCGACACCTTCCACACAAGCCCCATCTTCGCCAAAGCTGTTGAGATAGCTTTGCATTGCAGTATCCAATCGTTTGATCATCCCCAATTGTCGCTCGCTTTTTTTCGGCAATACATAGAGCGCCGTCATTCCAAGACAGCCACCAATAACTGCGGACCAATTATTCTCTTTTGTCTCCCACTCCCAGGTTTGCTCCTCGAAGGGTAAAAAAAGCCGTTGATCGATCTCATACAACACTCGTTCTGTGATGACTGGTGAAAGGTCTCCCCCAACCAACATAAACAACTCTGCTAAGGATTGCCCAGTTTCAGCTGCAAAAAGATCGACTGTGTGGCGCGCTTGCGAAGAAAACTGGCCATCGATAATCGGCAGATGCGCTGGCAGACACCATGTATATTCATTGCAGATTTCCCAAATCACTTGCTCCAGCAGCACTTTGATCGCTGCCTTACGCTCCATTTCATAAGCAAGTCCTAAAACCACCAACATCCGTCGGCGGGCAAAATAATGGGATTCGAAGACAACACGATTCCCCGATTCGAGATACTCTTGATAGCCTTGATAAGGCAAATAGGGAACCTCACCAGTGTCAAGGTACGCCTGTGCTGCCTGTAAAATTTCTTCTTTTACATCTGCTGGATTCATGCGTTTTCCTCCTGAATGGAGCGTCCGAAGACTTCGATTTGGGTCAACGCTGGAAATGGTGAGGGATCGTCATTTTGGATCAGCTCATGCAATTTCACCCAAGTGACCGTTCGCGGCTGGAAAGAAAACCGTTGAGGCTGGCTGCTTTTGACCGTCTGCAAGATTTCTTGACTCCCGTCGGAAAACGCCAACGTGACTTGTTGCCAATAGCTATCATGGGGAAAATCCGCCCGTAACGTAAGCGCACATTGGTCGATGCGGACCTCATGACCAAAGTCGATCGTCAAAGCGGCATCTGCTTGTTGATTGATCCCCCATGAGCCATAGGGATAATTGCCATGAGACGTATTGGCAAAAATGCCATCAATAGCGTTACAAGCGAAAAACGTCGCATCATCTCTTGTTTCAACATTGGCATGGGCATGCGGATAGGCACCCAAGAATTCTTTTTGATCATGAGGGTTTAAGGCGACATTGCGGTAAGCCGCTAGTTCTTCTTTTGTTGCTACCCGCACACTCAAATAATGGCTTTTCCCAGCAAAACGGCCTTCTGGCGCGGCTTCTTTGGCATTTTCACTAAGATGTACGGGGTAGATCCACTCGTTGCCTTTGATGTACACCAAAGTAGTCGCCAGCGTTTCATCGAGTGTGACCCACACAAATTGTCCACTGCGTGAGAGCGAGACAACGATTTTATCTCCGTCCTCGTAACAATACTCTTGGGATGCCAACGTGACAAAGTCTTCCGCCGTCGCTTGAAGAAGGGTAGGTTCACTTTCAGGTGTTCGTTTGCCTTTTTTTACTTGATGCTTTTGGTCATAAATCGTTAAGGAAATCTGGGTCATTGCATGTAGCTCCTCTCGTATTTTCTCCATTATAGCGATGTCGACAAAAAATGTAACTGTTTTCAGTGATTTTTTACTATTTTTTTACTTAAAATCACGAAATGTAACAGTTTCCATTTCTTTATTTTACTAAATAAAGTAAAATAACAACTAAAAGGAGCTGTTTGCATGAGAAACTTCCAAGAAGCATTAAGTAAGAACCCTCTTCGAACCAAAACCGATCTAGAAGAGGCCCTCGTTGATCTGGTCACTCCCATATACGAATGTATGGCACAACAAGGAACTCCCGGGAGGGTCCACCTAGGAAATTCAGGAGCGGTGTACACTCAGGAAAAGAGTGACATCGAAGGCTTTTTACGGACACTCTGGGGATTGGGCCCATTGTTCAGCCAAGAAGAAGCGTGTCTTCGTTACCCAAAACTTTTTCAACAAGCCAATGCCGGGATCGTTGCAGGCACCACCCCGACCTCTCAGGAATACTGGGGAAAACTGCATGACTACGACCAATTGTTTGTGGAGATGGGTGCCCTTGCTAGCTATTTGATTTTTACTAAACCGATCTTTTGGGATCGCCTCACACCAAGAGAGCAAACGAATCTCTTTGATTGGCTCAACCAGATCAATCAGCACACGATCCCTAAAACCAATTGGCTCTTCTTTCGGATTTTAGTCAATACCTTCTTTGAAATGGCAGCATTGCCTTTTGTAGAAACCACCCTTTTGGCTGATCAAGAAGAGATCGAGAGGTATTACTTAGCAGACGGCTGGTATTTTGATGGCTATGAAAACCAAATCGACTATTATATTCCTTTTGGGATGCAATACTACGGACTCCTTTACAGTGTTCTTACTTGTCGTTCCCAATGCCCGTATCAGTTTAGCTACCGTCAAAGAGCCGCTACGTTTGCGCAATCCTTTAAGCAGTGGTTCACGAAAACCGGTGCGGCATTGCCTTTTGGTCGTAGTCTAACGTATCGGTTTGCGCAATCAAGTTTCTTTGCCGTCGGTGCTTTCGCCGATATAGAATATGAAGGCTTCACAAAAAATGAAGGAAAATATTTACTGTTACAAAATATGCGTTACTGGTTTCGCCAACCAATCTTTACGCAAGAAGGCTTTTTAAGTATTGGCTATGCCTACCCCAACCTAAATATGGCTGAAGGCTATAACGCACCAGGATCGCCTTATTGGGCTTTCAAAAATTTCTGTGTATTGGCAATCCCAGCGGATGCTGAATTTTGGACGCTTGAGGAGCAGGTGTCAACCTTTGCCCCACAGGTGCGCAATCCGCATAGTCGGATGCTCTTGGTGCATAACCAAGAAGGGACAGAATTGCAAGCTTTCACGGCGGGGCAGCATTCCCACGAACATGCTCACGGCAATGCCAAATACGAAAAGTTTGTGTATTCGACAACGTTTGGGTTTAGCGTACCGAAAGCAACCGTTTTATTGAAACAAGGTGCTTATGATAATACATTGGCGATCTCAGAAGGGCAGACGGATTTTAAAACGGCTTTTGGTTATGAAGCCTTTGCGATTGAAGATGACTACGTCTATAGTCGCTGGCGTCCCTACGAACAGGTCATCATCGAAACCTTTGTGATTCCGATGTATCCTTGGCATCTGCGTTACCATCGGATTCAAACGGATCGAAGGTTGCAACTGGTCAATGGCAGCTTTGCAGCACCGGCTGATGGTACTGCGTTTTCTAGCAAAGAAGGCACCTTTTATCAAAGCTCGGTTGGCTGTGTTGGTATCAAAACCTTCGCGACGCATCAAGAGGGTACCCTCCTGATGCCAGAACCCAACACGAATCTACTTTATAGTCGAACAGTCATCCCTCAAGTAAGCAAAACCGTTCTCGCCGGACAACAGGAATGGCTCGTTGCGTGTTTAGGCAATGCCTTTTCTGATCAGATCCCACCCTTTGATGTCACTATCACAGCGGACAAAATAACAATGAGCCAAGGGGATCAGAGAAAAACTATTCAGCTTAACTACTAGCAAAAAATTACTGGCAAATGCTAGTAGAAAAGCTACCGAAAACACCTTTCTAATTTACTGGATTGAAGAATGTCCCCCCAGAAGTTCGCTTTCAGTCTAACGTTTCAGCGTCGGTACCTTCTGCCCCCTCCGTTTCTATTGGCAAAGAGCAAAAAAATACTTGTACCACAAAACGGTTCTTCACACATTGTGAAGCGCCGTTTTTTTGGTACAAGTGATTCATGTTTTGATTGACGATCAGTGCTTATTTCCCGAAAAGCTTTTGGAGAAATCCTTTTTTCTCAGAGACTTCCTTTGTTTCAGTCACCTGAAGCGGTCCAGTTTCCTTCACGACTTGCTGAAAGCCACGATTGTCTTGCAGCAACAGACCGTTTAGTTCCAGGATCCCAGACAGACTGCCAATCATCCGCCGCACTTCTCCCGCACTTTTACCGAAAAAGCGCTGGTCGTCATTTGCTTCGGCTTCTTCCAAAATAACCAGCAGCTGCTGGATGCTTTGATTTTGTTCACCTAAGACGTACGACAACTGGTCAACTTCCACTGTTGTAGTTGCCGCTGACGGTACTAAATCTGTTATGAGCTTTAAGCTATCTAAATAATCCTTTAAGTCAAAAATGAACGTTTGTGCCGCTTCATTATTCATTAATTGGCTTTGACTCAATTTTCTTTGTAGCGCTTCCAATTCACTTGAACGTTTAGAAAGTTCGCTTACGATCATTTCTATATCCATATGCCACCTCCTAATGACATTGTCCCGTTTTCTCTTTCATCCGTCAAGAATTCGTCGGACTTTTTTCTGCGTTTTTACCAATCACCCCTGACTATTGCTCCTGTTGGTACTTTGTGGGTGCACAGCCATAGCGCTTCGCAAAGAGCCGATTAAAATGGTTGATGTTTTGGAACCCAGATTGAAACGCCGCCTCTCGAATCGTTAGTGTTTCGTTGCTGCGTAGATAAAAAAACTTTTGAAACCGAGCTTGCAATAAATCTTCTTTGGGCGTGGTATGAAAAAACTGTTGATAGAGCTTGTAGAACTGGCTTTTACCGATGGAAAGCTCTCGGCTAAACTGGTAAAAATCCCATTGCTGTTCGCAATTGACTAACATTTTCAACCGCATCGCTTGAAACAGTTGATAGTGTTCGTGTTGTGGTTGCGGAATGCTTTCTTCAAAATTGCGTTCAAGTAAGACCAATAGATTTGTCATATACGCCGCAATCAATTCTTGCGTGTGCCGTTGTGGCAACAAGGATTCATGATTGATCTTTTGGATCAATTTGTTGATTTGTTGAATGTTTTTCGGCTGGAACAGTTGGTTGCAAGGGATCGCATAGGTTTTTTCGATCACCTGATCCGTTTGAAACTCAACAAAGCTATTAAAAAAATCTTCTTTGCCACGATAATCTTGATAGACGGTTGGAGGAAAAAGAATGCAGCTACCTTTTTCACTAGTTTCTTGATGACCATCTTCAAAAGTGAAAACCATTGGAGACAACGTCAACACGAAAAGATAATGCTTTAAGCCAGAGGGTCGATAAATATGATCGGAAACAGCATTGTGCATTTGAAATCCTGAATAGGTTACGTTCAACTTCTCACTCCTTCCTACTTGCCTTTAGTATAAAGAAAACGGACAAAACGTCAATAGAATAAGACAGAATGTAGTGTTTATTTTCAAGGACTATCGCTACAATGAAAGAAAAGAAAGGGGTTGCAAAATTGAAGAAAACTACGATGTATTTAGACAAACACTTTATTTTGGCACCAGTCGACGAAAGGATCTATGGCTCTTTTGTGGAGCACTTAGGGCGCTGTGTGTACGAAGGGATCTATCAACCAGAAAGTCCTTTTGCCGATGAGCAAGGCTTTCGTCAAGATGTCGCTGCCTTGATCAAGCAGTTGAATGTGCCGATCGTCCGTTACCCAGGAGGCAATTTCGTCTCTGGGTATAAATGGGAAGATAGTGTCGGCCCTAAAGAGCAACGGCCAGCAAAAATCGATTTGGCCTGGCGGGTAATCGAAAGCAATCAGTTTGGCTTAAACGAATTTATGGATTGGACCAAACAAGTCAATACGGCACCGATGATGGCGATCAATCTTGGGACACGAGGAATCGAAGCAGCGAAAAACTTGATTGAATACACCAATTTAAAAGGCGGCAGCTATTATAGTGACCTCCGTCGTGCCCATGGGGTGGCCGATCCTCATGACATCAAACTTTGGTGTCTAGGCAATGAAATGGACGGTCCTTGGCAAGAAGGACATAAAACAGCCGATGAATATGGCCGTCTCGCAGAAGAAGCTGGCAAAGTGATGCGTCTGGTGGACCCAACGATCGAAACCGTCGCTTGTGGTAGTTCTTCTCTCACGATGCCGACCTTTGGCATGTGGGAAGATACAGTATTAAGTCATTGTTACGATCAAGTCGACTACATTTCCATGCACCAATATTATGGCAACCGTAACGGCGATAGCCAAGATTATCTAGCAAGCAATGTCGCAATGGATCAGTTCATCAGCCAAGTCGCAGCGATCTGTGATGCGGTGAAAGCCAAACGCCGAAGCAAGAAGACCATCAATATTTCCTTCGACGAATGGAACGTCTGGTATCACTCAAATGAACAGGATCAAAAAATTGAACCTTGGAGTCAACACCCACCACAATTAGAAGACGTCTATCACTTTGAAGATGCGTTACTCGTCGCAAGCATGATGATCACGATGCTTCAGCACGCAGATCGCGTCAAAATCGCCTGCATGGCACAGCTGGTCAACGTGATCGCACCGATCATGACTTCCGATACTGCCGCTTGGAAACAAACGATTTTTTATCCCTATGAAATGATCAGCAACTATGGTCGCGGTCACGTGTTGCATAGCATCCTTCGAGGAGCTGATTTCGATAGCAGCCACGGAAAAGCTTCTTATGTGGATGCCATTACGATCGAAAACGAAGATGACTATTTGACCTTTTTCTTGGTAAATAAGGATTTGCAGGATGCCAACGAATTCACTTGCGACTTGCGTCAATATGATTCATTGCAAATCGCTACCCATCAAGTGTTGCACCACCCAGACTTGCATGCCGTCAATACCGAAGCAACCCCGAACAACGTTGTGCCCGTCAATGGAAAAACAGCGGAATTGAATGACGGCATTTTGCGTGTCGTCTTGGAAAAACAAAGCTTCCAGATGCTACGCTTGAAGAAAAACGGCAGCAAGTAACGAGCCTATCTGTTTGAGCAAAAAAGCAGCAGCCTTGGTGACATCCTGAAAAAATGAGACTTTTACGGAGTGGAGACATCCACTCCTTTTTTACGATCCACCGCCCTGTTCAATTGCTATTTTTCGCATTCTTAACTGATCTGGGCAAGAAGGCGGCAACTGCCAGCTTACTTTCTCAAAAAAATGAGACGACAAAAGAACACCCTGCGGCAGCTAAGATACCGCAGGGTGTTCTTGATTCATTGTTTAGCCGTTATAGGCATCAACGATGATTTGTTTCAATTCAGAGATTAGTGGTTCTTTTGGATTTGCTGTTGTACATTGGTCTTCGTAAGCCAATTCAGCCATACGATCAACTGTTGTATCTAGTGTTTGTTGAGTGACGCCTTGCGCTTTCAAGCTCATGTCGATTCCAACAGATTGTCCTAATTCGTAAACAGCTGTTGCCAATGCTTCAACCAATTCAGCCGTTGTTTTGCCTTTAAGGCCTAAGAATTTCGCAATGTCTGCGTAATCTGTATCGGCACGGAAGAAGTCATATTTAGGGAACATTGCATGTTTTTGTGGGTCTTTGGCATTGTAACGGATAATGTGCGGTAAAAGAATCGCATTTGTACGTCCGTGAGGAATACCATATTCACCACCGATTTTGTGGGCTACTGAGTGACAAATACCTAGGAATGCATTGGCGAAGGCCATACCTGCCATTGTTGAGGCATTATGCATTTTTTCGCGAGATTCCATATCAGGTGTTTTCACTGATTTTTCTAAGTAGTCAAAGACTAGCTTGATTGCTTGTAAGCTCAATCCACGAGTGTAATCAGAGGCCATTACGGACACATAAGATTCGATCGCATGAGTCAAGACGTCCATTCCAGTGTCTGCTGTAACAGAAGCAGGTACTGACATTACGAATTGAGGGTCAACGATTGCAACATCTGGTGTCAATGCGTAATCAGCTAATGGGTACTTCACGTGTGTTTCACTATCAGTGATAACCGCAAATGGGGTTACTTCAGAACCAGTACCAGACGTTGTTGGGATACAAACGAATTGGGTTTTTTCTGGTTTGTCGATCTTGTATGTCCGTTTACGGATATCTAAGAATTTTTGTTTCGCGCCGAAGAATGAAGTATCTGGGTGCTCATAGAACATCCACATGCCTTTGGCAGCATCCATTGCTGATCCACCACCAAGGGCGATCACTGTATCTGGTTTGAAATCAACCATCATTTTTGTTCCAGCGTAAACGGTGTTTGTTGATGGGTTTGGTTCTACGTCAGAGAAGACTTCGATTTTCACGTCATTTTTACGACGAGCAAGTACTTCACGAACCGTATCGCAATAGCCGAATTGAACCATACCAGGGTCACAAACGATCATGACACGTTCAACGTTTTCCATTTTCTCCAAGTACATTAGAGAGTTCTTTTCAAAGAAGATTTTTGGTGGCAATTTAAACCATTGCATATTATTTCTCCGTTTCGCTACAGTTTTCACGTTGATCAAGTTCACGGCAGAAACATTTCGTGATACAGAGTTTTTCCCGTATGAACCACAACCAAGTGTCAATGATGGAATCATTTCGTTGTAGATATTTCCGATACCACCTTCTGCAGATGGTGTATTAACTAAGATACGGCAAGCTTTCATGCGTAGGCCGAATGCTAATTGCAAGTCTTCGTTTTCAGTGTGGATCACCGCTGTATGGCCTAATCCGCCTAAATCAAGCATTGCTTCACATTTTTCGAACGCGTCTTCTGTGTTGTTTGCTTTGATCATTGCTAAGACTGGAGAAAGTTTTTCTCTTGATAGTGGGTAATCAGCACCGACACCGTCAAGTTCAGCGATCAATAATTTTGTTCCTTCTGGTACGTTGATGCCTGCTAATTTCGCGATTTCCATTGCTGAATGACCAACGATTGCTGGATTTACGGCATATTTTCCTTCGTTCATCACGGCATCTTCAAGTTTTTGTAATTCTTTTGCTTTTACAACGTATACTTGATGTGCTTCAAATTCTGCTTTCACAGAGGCATAGACTTCTTTATCAACGATCACTGCTTGTTCAGAGGCACAGATCATTCCGTTATCAAAGGTTTTTGATACGATCAAGTCATTGACTGCTCGTTTCACTTTCGCTGTTTTTTCGATATACGCAGGTACGTTCCCTGGTCCAACACCTAATGCAGGTTTACCAGTTGAGTATGCTGCTTTGACCATGCCAGCCCCACCAGTTGCTAATACAATCGCAATTCCTGGGTGGTTCATCAATAAGCCAGTCGCTTCGATTGATGGATGCTCGATCCATTGCACACAGTTTTCAGGTGCCCCAGCAGCGATGGCTGCATCACGAACGATACGTGCAGCTTCTGCTGAACATTTTTGTGCAGATGGGTGGAAAGCAAAAACGATTGGGTTACGTGTTTTCAAAGCGATCATTGCTTTAAAGATCGTTGTAGATGTTGGGTTGGTTGTTGGTGTTACCCCACAAACGACACCAACTGGTTCAGCGATTTCGATCAAGCCTTTTTGTTTGTCTTCATTGATCACGCCGACTGTTTTGTCATGTTTGATACTGTTCCAAATATATTCTGAAGCGTACATGTTTTTGATCGCTTTATCTTCATAGATACCACGGCCAGTTTCTTCTACTGCCATTTTAGCTAAAGGCATGTGTTTGTCTAATGCTGCCATTGCCATTTCATGAACAATGTGGTCCACTTTTTCTTGATCAAAGCTTTCCATTTCTTTTAACGCCACATTTGCCTTCGTTGCTAAATCGTCGATCATTGCTTGTACGTCGATCGTCACTTCTTTTTCCAATGTCTTAGCCATTGTTTGTCCTCCTAGTTTTTAAACATGTTTTGTTTGTTAACTACTTCACATACAAATCATACAACATCTTTTTTTGTTTGTAAATAGTTTTTGTGATTTTTTTCACAGTTTTATTAAACTCCCTTTAAATTAAGCGTTTTCAAGAGCTTTTAAGGAAAAGAAGTGGACAAAAGTTTCGGTTTTTATTAAGAAAAATGTCATGTGCTCAGTTGAACAATAGGTTTAAAAAATTTTTGTTCACTTTTGAAAAAAATCACTCTTCCTTCTACTATTTTATCTAAGATTGCCGTATACTCCCTCTAGTATTCTGCCCTTCTTTCAATGGCTATTAGTGTCTATTGAGGACAAAAAAACGACCAGCCATCGCTGATCGTCTTTCTCTTTAAAACAAATCCTCTTGGTCTACTTCTGTTAGAGGCTTCCCGTGGGCAAGCTGGGAAACAACGTGCGCCATCTTTTTGTAGGAATCATTCAATCCAATCCCACCTTTTTTCGGCATCTTCAAAATATAGATGTCTTTGGCATAGATTGCCACTGCTGGGTTTTCCTCTGACATCGCTGCAGCCCCTGGAATTCCTTGCGCATTGAATACTTTCGTCAATCCTGCTGCCATTTCGCCAAAATTAGGATAATGCATCGCAGGTCCGCAAAGAACGGCATCTGCTTCAATTTTTTTGGCAAACCCCACAAATTTTTTATTCACTTCTTCTTGATGCTCGTGATAATATTGGTCACCACAATAAAGCGTTGCAACGATTTGTGCGTCTTGCTCTTGAAAAAGTGGATTCAAGGTTCGACCTGGACCAAGGGCAGCTTTTTTGCCGCTTGGCGGCAACTGAGCATTTTCATCACTTCCCATCCCTGCAGTGACATGATTAAGAATCAAAATTATTTTTTTCATGAGCGGTGCCTCTTTTCTTACAGATCATCAAAATCGAAATCATCAAAATTGATTTCCTCTTCTTCTTGTTCAACGGCATCCGCTTCTTCTTTTAGATATTGATTATCTAAGACTTTGATAAACGGGTAATAAATAGCCATTCCTAAGAGGATCAACAAGACTTGTAACACGGCCGCTTGCCAACCACTGACTAAGAAACCAGAAATAATCGGTGGCGTGGTCCATGGCAGCTGAATTCCATTGGTATAGTTGACTAACCCAAGATCCATACAGAAGTAAGAGATAATAATATTGATCGTTGGCACTAAAGCAAAAGGAATCAGCAGAACTGGATTCAAGACGATTGGTAACCCAAAGATGATTGGTTCATTGATCCCGAAAATACCTGGAATCAACGATAACTGTGATAGTTTTTTGACCCTTTGGCTTTTACAGACTAAGATCATGACTAAAATCAAAGATAATGTCGAACCGCCCCCGCCAAAGGTCGCGAACATGTCTTGAAATTGACCGGTGATGATGTTAGGAATTTCTGCGCCATTCTTGAAAGCATCTAAGTTTTCAATAGATAATGCCCGTAAGATAGGGTTGAAGACGGCACCGACCACACTGGAACCATTGATCCCAAAGAACCAGAAAAAATGCAAAAATAGGTAAGCTATGATCATGGCACCTAAAGTATTTCCTAAACTTAACAACGGTGTCTGTAAGAACTTAAAGAGGATCTCTTGGAGATTGCCATAAGACGTCAAGTTGGCTAACCAGTTGGCGATCATAAAAACCGTCACGATCACAAAACTAGGAATCAATGCCTCAAAGGATTTCACCACGGTTGGGGGAACACCGTCAGGCATTTTGATCGTCCACCCTTTGCGTAATAACGCAACGAACATTCTGGTGGAAATCAAGGCAACGACCATCCCTAAGAACAAACCGCTGGAACCCATCCACCGTAATGGCAGGCTGCCAACTTCATACACTTCCGTAGAGCCTTCTGGTGTGAAAACGGTCGTAAATGGTGTCACGATAAAAAAAGAAACGAGTGAAATAATGGCTGCTTGCATGGCATCAACTTTAAACTGTTTTGCCAAACTATACCCGATCCCACCAACGGCTAAAATCGTCATAATGTCAAAGCTGGCTGTTGCTGGCATATTCAACATCGTTGCCCAGTTGTCTCCCAGCAAACTGCTCATCATCTCGTTCCAATTTGGAATCGGAAAATTGGTCAAGACTAAAAAGAGTGACCCCACGATCAACAACGGTGTGGATAATAAGAAACCATCACGAATCGCAATCAAGTATTTGTTTTCACCGATCGTCTTTGCCATCGGTGTTAACACTTTTTCTAACCAGTTTAAAAATTTCTGCATTTTTCTTCCTCCCATCTGCGTGCTATCTGGCAGATAACACGTAGTCCCCTGTTACTCCAACACTTTTATTACTTTGCTTTGGCTTTTTTGATCAAGCTTAAGGCATCTTTCAATGCTCGTTCGCCATCCATCATGCCGTATGCTTCTGCCGCGATCGTGCCGACTGGAATCCCCATTGGCTCGAAAGTTGCTTTCATTTTGCTATCTAAGTGTCGTACTTGTGGACCTAACAAAATAGCAACTGGTTTTTCTTGTTCGACTTTTTCTTCTGCATGGATTGCAGGGAATGCTTCGATCGTCAAAGGCATGTTGTGCTTTTTGACGACTTCCATCATTTTATTGACCATGATACTCGTTGACATTCCAGCTTCACAAAACAAATAGATTTTTTTCGTTGCCATATCCATTCCTCCAATGTTTGTTTTTCTCAATCGCGGTTGTTAGACCGGCGCTTTGATTCGTTCTTCATACGCTTCCAACCATTCTTTCGTAATAGGCTCGATCATGGTTGTCTGCTCAGGTCCTGGCGTTGCCATAAAAATAGCTGGCGCTTGTTTGGTGGTTGCGACACTAAAGGTAAATTCTACATTGGTTGCCACCCCCCAGCGACCCTGTTTATCTAAGGCGATCAGCGAGAAGGCGCCGGCTTTGCCGTAGCGCTTCTTCAATCGCGCTTCAAAGTCGTAAACGGCTTGATCACATGCTTCTTGCGGTGCTAGCCCTTCTCCCATCAAACGAACGATTTCGTAGGAAAGGCAGCCTTTCATCAAGTCTTCCCCTAACCCTGTGGCAGCGGCACCGCCGATTTCACTATCCACATAAAAACCAGATCCAGACAAAGGTGAATCGCCAACACGACCGCTTTTTTTCATAAATAAACCAGAACTAGAGGTTCCTGCTGCCATGCTTTGGTGTTCATCCAGCGCAACTACTCCCACTGTATCGTGGCCGTCATAGGGATCGAGGTTGTTGGCAGCGATCTCTGCTTTGCGCTTTTCCCAAATGGTTTTGGCTCGCGGTGTCAGCATCTCTTTGGGCTGGAATCCTTCGGCAAGCGCATAAGCGACCGCTCCTTGGCCGATTCGAAAACTATTGAATTTTTCCTCACTTAGGCGGCGTGCCACGGAAATAGGATTTTCCACATCGACGATCCCAGCGACGGCACCAATTTTGAAGGTATCACCATCCATGAAGGCAGCGTCCATTTCCAACACGCCTTCTTCGTTGGGCAGCCCGCCATACCCCACCGATTTATAAAATGGATAATCTTCCACTGCTTTAATGGCTGTTTCTACTGCATCTTGGCAGGAGCCTTGTTGCTCTAATAGTGCTTTAGCAGCGAGCACGCCATCGTGTGCCATCCGCCATGTAGCAATCATTCCCCACATAAATATCCCTCCATTTTTCATAGCGCTTTCAAGTATATTCTATAAGGTATATACTACTATGTCTATACTAAAAAAAGAGTTTCTCAAAAAAAATGGAAAAACTCTTCTTCGTTCGTGTCTTCGCTTATTTTGTCAGTGCTTGTAAACTGCGCAAATAAATTTCAAGATTCATCCGCAGATCGGCAACCGCCATGTACTCATCTTGGTTATGAGCGATCCCTTTTTGCCCTGGAAAAGACGGACCAAAAGCAAGGATGTTTGGCATTTTGCGGGCGTAGGTTGCTCCTGTGGTGGTCACGGGAGTTGGATCATTGCCCGTTACTTGGTGATAGATCGTCGATAGCGTTTGGATTTCGGGGGCATCTTTTGATCGGCAGAACCCCGGAATGCTGCGAAGGATCGTAAGGCTTGCCCCTTCTGGCAATGCCTTTTGCACCCCAGCGAGCACTTGTTCCTCCGTTACCGATACAGGATAGCGAAAGGCCACTTCTAACACTAGTCCACTGGCGGATTTTTGGAGAACCACAGGTGTCAAGATCAATTTTCCTGAGTCGGCATCTTCTAGTACCAAATCAATGCCTTCGCCATAGTGCTGCTGGTGAAAACTTTGGGCGATCCACTGCAAAGCTGCTTGCACGGACGGTGTCGCCGCTAGTTGCGGTGCTGCTTGCTGCGCAAGTTTTGTAATGGCGTTGTCCCCTAGCTCAGGGGCATTGCTAGGGGAGCGTTTGCCTAGTGCTTCAAAGGACTGGCTGCCTATGGTTACCGATAGGTGGTCTGGCACATGATCGCGGAATTGATCGCCAGAAAACGCCGCTAACAGCTGCTGTTCTTGGGCGGGCAATGGAAAATCAAGTTGCACATTGACGACACCTCGTTCGCCGTAAACTACTGGATACTTGCAGTCTGGCGTAAAACCAAAACGCGGTGGCTGCTCAACCGCTAGATAATGTGGGATATCCGACATGCCGCTTTCTTCATCTGTACCGAAAATGATCCGCAGCGGTAATTGCGGTTGATGCCCAAGGTCTTTCAACAATTTCATGGCAAACAAACAGCTGATGATCGGGCCTTTGTTGTCTAAGATCCCTCGGCCATAAAAGTTGCCGTCCTTTTCAGTTAGTGCAAACGGTGGGTAGCTCCAGCCAGAACCTGCCGGGACGACATCCAAGTGTCCTAACACACCGATATAGTCGGTATCCGTTGGTCCCCAATGGGCATAGCCGATCGCATCATCAATGACCGTTGTTTGAAACCCGTATGCTGCGCTTTTTTCCATGATGTATGCTAACACTTCTCGTGGTCCCTTGCCATAAGGCGCATGGGGCCCCGGCTCACCTTTGACGCTTGCGATCTGCATCACTTCGTCCAAAAGCGTGAGAAATTCTGGCCAATTGGCTTCAATACTTGCTGTGAGTGGATCCATTGTCTTCACCTCTAAAGGATTGATTTTATTTTTGACGCACTAATGTATTTTTGAAGGTGTATTTGTCTGCTCGGTAATAGGATGTATCGTATAAGATCGGTTTGGCTGATGCGGAATAGGTCATCGAATGGACTAAAAGCATCGGTTCCTCTTGAGGCACCTGTAAAAGTTTCGCAATATCGGCTGGACTTTTTACAGCTTCCACCTCTTGATGGGAATAACCAATCTCGATGTTGGCTTCAATGACTTGATACAAAGACGACTCCAATTGAGCTTTCGTGAGTTCTGCGGTGTCTTCTTGCAGATAGCGTTTCAGTACGTAAAGATTTTCCACCGTCATCGGCTCATCATCAAAGTAACGCAAGCGCACCAAATAAACGATCGGTTCCTTGGCGTAATCACCAAACAACTGACCAATCTCTATCGGGAGCTCTTTGACGGTTTCGATATGCAGAACTTCCGTACGGGTCTTTTTCCCTTGGACCTTTGCAGTTTCAGTAAAACTTTGAAGGCCGCCGGAGCCGCTTTGGATCTTGGGCTGTTTCATGACATAGGTTCCTTTGCCTTTTTCTTTCACTAACAAATTCTGGCCAATCAATAGATCGATGGCTTTGCGCACCGTTAAACGGCTGCACTGAAATTCCTCTGCTAAATCATAATCGGAAGGAAGCTTTTGACTCGTCACGTACGTACCTTCATGAACCCGTTGCGCAATCTGCTGGGCAACTTCTTGAAATACTGCTTGTTTTTTCAACGTCTCTCCTACTTTCTTTCACTTTGCTACCATTCATAAAACGATCGATTGGCACTGACGCCAGAAGAAACACTGACAAATGCTTGTTCATCGATTCCTTGGATCATGCCTTCGACAGTCTTGAGTTCTCTATGGGAAATGACCAGTAATAATAGTTTTTTCTGTTGATGATCAAATCCACCTTCGACATCGTTGATGACCGTGATGCCTCGCTGCAAGGCACATTGCAACGTCGTAATGACGGGTTCTGCTTTTTCTGTAACGACCAGCAGCTGCACACGCCGCTGCTTCAGGTTGACGTAGTCGACCATCCGTCCACTGATGAAGAAGGAAATAGCACTATAAAAAGCATAGGGCCAGCCAAAGATCAGCCCGGCTGCTAGCTGCAAACTAACATTGAAGCCGATAAAGAAACTACCGATACTTCTACCAGTGGCTTTTTTCACTAAAATCCCTAAAATATCAAGCCCACCCGTTGAAAAATCGTCGTTCAATGTCAAGCCCACCGACACCCCGTGCAGCAATCCGCCGAACACGGCACAGATCACCGGATCGGTCGTTAAAGCAATGACCGGTACCACCTTCATCATAACAGAAGACAGGACGACGGTACAAACCGTCATGATGGTAAATTCTCGATCGATTTTGACCCAAGCAACCGCTAACAATGGCGCATTAAAAAAAAGCACCAAAAGCGGGATCGAAAGCTGCAGATTCAACTGCTCGTCTAAAAGCTGCGACAACAATTGCGACAAACCAGTGATCCCACTCGCATAAATATTTCCCGGCAGCCAAAAGAGATTTAAGGCAATCGACGACAACAATGCATAGATCAAAGCAACAAGCATTCGTTTTCTATAACGTGCCATGTTTTTCCTCCTCCACTTCACTTTTAGTATATATCATTAAGTATATACTGTCACGCGAAAAAAGCAGGCGAAATGAGGGGGGGAACGGAAACGAAGCAATGTAAAAACACGCTAAAATTAAGGAGTAAAATGTTGGTATCAAAGGTTTTTAAAGATTTTTTTAAAGTGAGTAAATCACTTGAGATTCTCTGAAAAATGAATAAAATAAAAAGTGTAAAAACAAAAGAACAAAGAAAGGATGATTCTTATGACACATGAGATTGTGCCACGCCGCTCAGATTCATACAGTATGACACCTTTTGATTTCTTTGAAGATTTTGGCCGCAGTTTTTTTGATGGGTTTCCATCGAACCTGATCAAAACCGATATTCACGAGAATGACAATGAATTTCTCGTTGAAGCAGAACTGCCTGGCATCCCTAAGGAAAATATTCAAGTAACCTATGAGAATGGGGTTTTAACGATTACGGGACAACACCAGACGGATCATGCGACCGAAGATGAAAAAGGACGTCTGGTTCGCAGCGAGCGCAGCTTGACAAGCGTTCGACGGCAATACCTGTTAGAAAACGTCAAAGAGGATGAAATCAAGGCCTCTTACGCTGAAGGAATTTTGAAATTGACGTTGCCAAAAGATCAAGGCAAACAAGCGTCAAAGAAACTGATTCCGATCGAGTAGCGAAGGCAATCAAAACACTGCAGCAAAACGAGCGATCTCTGTTTTGCTGCGGTGCTTGTTTTATTTTAGAAACTGTCCGACTACTAAAAAAACGCACCATCGCTTCTGAGAAAGCGACGGTGCGTTTGTGCTTATTCTTTGGTTTCGTCTTGGATGCTCGTTGCGTCTTCGACATCAGCTGGTTCGATTTGTGTCTCAACGGATGCAACAGTTCCAGGTTTCACTGTGCGGATCGCTGAACGATCAAACTCTAAGAAAATTCCTTCACAGTCGATGATCACGGTGCTTTTTTCTGTGTTGACTTCAGAAAGAACACCGTGGAGTCCGCCGATGGTTACGACTTCATCGCCAGCTTTCATATTTTCTAAAAGATTTTTACGCTCTTGCTGTTGTTTCTTTTGTGAACGACTCATAAAGAACCACATTGCCACTAAAGCAACCAGCATAAAGAGCATTGGTAAAGATTGTGCCATTTTTTTCACCTCGATTTATTTTCTTTCCTATAAGATACTTTATCAGAATTCCTCTATTATTCCCACCATTTTAGTAGAGAATGTTAGAAATTCCTCGCATTTTCCTTGTTGAACCCATACTCTTCAATAAAATGCTCACGGAACTCCAACAAGTTGTCATCCATGATGGCTTGACGGACGTTTTTCATCAGATTCAATAAGAAGTAGACATTGTGGTAAGACGTCAAACGCATACCAAAGGTTTCGTCACATTTGATCAAGTGACGAATATACGCACGAGAATAGTTTTTACATGTATAGCAATCACACTTCTCGTCGATTGGTCGAAAGTCACGGGCATATTGCGCATTTTTCACGACTAAACGACCTTTTGAAGTCATACAGGTACCGTTTCTTGCGATCCGTGTTGGTAAAACGCAGTCGAACATATCGACACCGCGAATCACGCCATCGATCAAGGAGTCCGCTGCCCCAACGCCCATCAGGTAACGTGGTTTGTTTTCTGGAATCCAAGGGGTCGTAAATTCCAACACGCGATTCATTTCCGCTTTTGGTTCGCCAACTGACAGGCCGCCGATGGAATAACCTGGGAAGTCCATACTAATCAAGTCTTGGGCACTTTGCTTGCGCAAATCTTCAAAGCCTGCACCTTGAATGATCCCAAACAAGCCTTGACGATCTGGATTGGCATGAGCTTTCAAGCCACGTTCTGCCCAGCGAGACGTCCGTTCCACCGATTTTTTGACATAGTCATAGCTTTCATCAAATGGCGGACACTCATCAAAACTCATCATGATGTCTGATCCTAATTTGTTTTGGATATCAATCGCTTTTTCAGGAGATAAAAACATTTTCGACCCATTCAAATGGTTTTTGAAATGGACACCTTCTTCGACGATGTTGCGCATTTCGGCTAATGAAAAGACTTGGAAACCACCTGAATCTGTTAAGATCGGTTGATCCCAATTCATAAATTTATGTAAGCCGCCTGCTTCTGCAACAATGTCTTCTCCTGGACGCAACCACAAGTGATAGGTATTGCTTAAAATGACGCCTGCACCCATCTCTTTCAACTCTTCAGGGGCAAGGGTTTTGACCGTTGCTAATGTGCCGACTGGCATGAACATTGGCGTTGGAAAGGTTCCGTGAGGCGTGATCAGTTCGCCTAAACGGGCACCGGTATGCTTTTCTTTCTTTATCAGACGATAACGAATGGCTGGTTCCGTCATTCATTTCCCTACTTTCTCTCTAAACTCGATTAACTGTGCAACCCTATCTATGATAAGGGTTGCCCTTACATTTTGCAAGGAAGTTTAAAGAAACTAAGAGTATTTTCTCCTAGTTATGCGAAACATCTATTACTTTTTTTTGAAGATTTAGCGAAAGTTTGCTATCATGTTATTTATATTGAAGGGAGGTTTTTTGAAATGAAATCAAATAGAGAACTAAAAGCAGAAGCAAAAGCAATCCTGCGAGGACGCTGGAAAGACAGTGTTTTGATGTGTATTGTACCGACTTTGATCTCGATCGCTATCGCACTCGTCATTATCGTTCTTGCTGTTATTCCATTGTATCAAAGCGGTATGTTCAATGATCTTGGTTCTACCGATGCAGTCAATTCCGCTGGCGGAAGCGGTGGCAGTGGTGGCGGCGGTTTGATCAGCGGTCTATTTTCTGCCTTATTCGGTGCGGGGATCTCTTGGACTTTCCTTGACATTTTACGCGGTAAGAAGCAATCGATCCAGCCCTTTTCTGATGTCTTTCGTGGCTTCAGTGGTGCTTTCGTGTTAGGGATCATCGTCATCTATATTTTGTCGACTATTTTCACGACGTTGTGGACGTTCCTGTTTATCATTCCTGGGATCATCAAAGCTTATTCTTATTCTCAAGCATATTTTGTCTTTTATGATACCTACGAAGAAACCGGTATGCGGCCAGATTTTCTCAGCTGTATCACGGGGAGTCGTCATTTAATGAAAGGCTACAAAGGACAATTGTTCATCCTAGATTTGAGCTTCATTGGCTGGCACATTTTGGCCATCATGACAGCAGGAATCGGCTACTTATGGTTGACGCCATACATCAGTGCAACCAAAGCAGCATTCTATGACAATCTGCCTAAACGAGCACTTGCTTAAAAGATCGGTTCGCCGGTCTTTTTTTTTGAAGAAAAGAATCGTTTTCTTTTGCAAACGCTTCCGTTTCGTGTTATAGTATACGTGTAAGGAAGGTAGCAACTCTGTTGGTGGTTTTCGTAAATATCGCAAACTCAATCTACTAAAAGTTGTTGAACGTACAAGTTTCACCTAGTACCAAACGTGTAAAGTAACAAGAAGAAAAACGTAACAAGGATCGAACATTTCCATATCGAAAAATGATACGTCTCATTTTGTATCGGAATACACGAAACATGTGTAAGTTTGTAAATGAAAACAAATTTTCGAGAAACATTGCTTTGCATGGACCACAAAAAGCGACCACCACTTATACCTTCCTCTAGTAGTAAGCTGGGCGACAAAAAAGCAGTTCTAAAAGTTGAGAAATTGATTCAACTTAAAGAGCCGCTTACGTCGCTCAGTTTTTTTGTTTATTTTAAGAACATCGCATCGCCAAAGCTAAAGAAGCGATACCGCTCATCGATGGCATGCTGGTAGGCAGAAAGTGTTAGGTCGCGTCCTGCAAAGGCACTGACTAACATCACTAAGGTTGATTTTGGTAGGTGGAAGTTGGTAGAAAAAGCTTCCACGATTTTAAACTGATAGCCTGGCGTGATAAAAATACTCGTCCACCCACTATCGGCTTTGATTTGCCCATCAAACTTGGTCCCAATGGTTTCTAATGTACGGATCGAAGTCGTTCCGACTGCAACGATCTTGCCACCATTTGCCCGAACCTCGTTCAATTGTGCGGCAGCTTCTTCTGTCAAACGGTAAAATTCGCTGTGCATCTCATGATCAGCGATATTATCGACACTGACTGGACGAAACGTTCCTAAACCAACGTGCAAAGTCAGATAAACCAGCTTGACGCCTTTCGCTGCAATCTGCTCTAGCAATTCTGGGGTAAAATGCAAGCCGGCAGTTGGTGCGGCCGCTGAGCCGTTTTCTTTGGCATAAACCGTTTGATAGCGGTCTGGGTCTTCTAGCCGTTCTTTGATGTAAGGCGGTAACGGCATTTCGCCAAGTGATTCCAGAATCTCTAAAAAGATTCCTTTGTATTGAAAACGAATGATCCGGCCGCCGTGATCGAGCTCTTCTTCCACCACTGCCTCTAATCGTCCGTCGCCGAAGGTGATCTTCGTGCCGACTTTGGCTCTTTTGGCTGGCTTGATCAAGGTTTCCCACGTATCCCCTTCAATATTGTTCAGTAAAAGGATTTCCAGATGGGCACCTGTTTCTTGTTTTTCGCCATAGATACGAGCTGGTAATACCCGCGTATCATTCATCACCAAGGCATCCCCTGGTTCCAATTCATCAATGATGTTATAGAAGTGCTTGTCCTCAAATTTGCCAGTCTCGCGGTCAACCACTAATAAACGGGAACTTGAGCGATCACTTAATGGCGTTTGAGCGATCAGTTCTTCCGGTAAGTCAAAATCAAAATCTTCAGTTGTAAGCATGTTGTTCCTCTCTTTCCCTAAATTCTTCTCTATTCTAGCATGTTTTTATAAAAATTGAAAAAACAGCTTTTAATTCTGCCCTTTCTTAGAAAAAAATAAAGAGACTGCTGCTAAGGCCTTCAGCAAAAAAGTCTCCTTTTTCCCAATGAAAAATAACGACATATTTCCGCTGCTTCTTTTCTCTATGCATCGCTCCTTAATTTGGACTTGCTTATGGCGCTATTTTCAGTTTTGTCTATACAATTATGAAAAAAATGGGCAGATTATTTGAATAACACGTGACTTTTCGGCATACTTAGTACAGATTCTAAGCCATTATTCAGATTGCTTAAATAAAAATAGAGGTGACATCATGATTGAGTTTCAGCAGGTATCCAAAATTTACAAAGGTGGTAAAGTCGCTGTTGAAGATGTGAATCTTTCCTTTGAAAAAGGCGAATTCATTTGCTTCATCGGGACAAGTGGTAGTGGAAAGACGACTTGTATGCGGATGATCAACCGTATGACGGATCCTTCTAAAGGAAAAATCTTGATCAATGGAAAAAGCGTTACAGAGATCAACCCCGTGGAATTACGCCGTCAAATCGGCTATGTGATCCAAAGCATCGGTTTGATGCCTCACATGACGATTCGGGAAAACATCACATTGGTTCAAAAATTGTTAAAAGTCAGCCAAGAAGAACGCAATAAAACTGCCGAGCGCATGATCGACTTGGTGGAATTGCCGCGAGAAATGCTCGACCGTTACCCCAACGAATTGTCTGGGGGGCAACAGCAACGGATCGGTGTTGTCCGTGCCTTGGCAGCTGACCAAGATGTCATTTTAATGGATGAGCCTTTTGGCGCACTAGACCCAATCACTCGTGACTCCTTACAAGATTTGGTTAAAGACTTGCAAGAACGGCTTGGAAAAACCGTCGTCTTCGTTACCCATGATATGGACGAAGCATTGAAGCTTGCTAGCCGTATCGTGATCATGAGTGAAGGAAAAGTCATTCAATTTGATACACCAGAAAATATTCTGCAACACCCAGCAACACCGTTTGTGGAAGAGTTGATCGGTGAAGACCGCTTGTTACAAGCAAAACCTGACACGACGCCAGTCAAAGACGTAATGTTAAATACCCCGATCGCTATCACACCAGAAAAATCCTTACAAGAAGCGATTCACTTGATGCGGGAAAAACGGGTCGATACCTTGCTTGTTACCGACAATAGCAACGTGCTAAAAGGCTACATCGATGTCGAATCCATCGACCGCAACCGTGGCAAAGTTACTAGTGTCGGCGATATCTTGAACAAAGATGTCTTTTTCGTTCGCGAAACCGCCTTGTTGCGGGATACCTTGCAACGTATCTTAAAACGCGGCTTAAAATATGTGCCGGTAGTAGATGCCGACAAACATTTAGTTGGGATTTTGACCCGTGCTTCCCTAGTTGATATCGTTTATGACGTGATTTGGGGCGATGAGCCATCGATCATGGAAGCCATTGAGTCGGTGAAACCTGAAGAAACTGAGGAGGTCTAGCGCATGCAAAGCTTCTTTAATGAATATGGCGGCCAATTGGTCACCAAAAGTCTTGAACATTTGTATATCTCCTTTGCGGCTTTGCTCTTAGGGATTCTTGTTGCCGTACCGATCGGTGTGATCTTGACCCGTTTCCCCAAAGCAGCAACGATCGTGATCGGCATCACCAGTGCGCTGCAAACCGTGCCTTCTTTGGCACTATTGGCATTGATGATCCCGATTTTAGGTGTCGGAAAAGTCCCTGCTATCGTCGCTCTTTTCATTTATTCCTTGTTGCCGATTTTGCGAAATACCTACATTGGAATGAAAAAAGTCGATTGGAATTACCGCGATGTTGCCAAAGGGATGGGGATGACCAACTTGCAGTCGATCATCAGTGTGGAATTACCTCTAGCGATCCCAACGATCATGGCAGGGATCCGCTTATCGGCCGTGTATGTTTTAGCCTGGGCTACCTTGGCTTCTTACATCGGTGCCGGTGGACTTGGTGATTTGATCTTTAGCGGACTAAACAACTACCAACCGCCTTTGATTTTTGCTGGGACGATTCCAGTGACGATCTTTGCTTTATTAGCTGACTGGTTACTGGGTTTGTTAGAAAACAAACTGACACCAGCTGCCTTAAGGGGGGATGCGTAATGAAAAAAACTTCAAAATTAGCGCTGTTGTTTTCCTTAAGTGTCGCTTTACTGTCCGGCTGTTCCTTTCCCGGTTTAGCATCGACTTCTGATGAGAATACCGTGGCGATCACAGGTGGGATCACTTCCGAAGCCCAAATTCTTGGCGCGGTGGTTGCCGGTATGGTCGAACACTATACGGATAAAAACACAACCGTCATTAACAACTTAGCAACAACGACCATCAATCACCAAGCGATGATGAATGGCGATGCGTCGATCTCAGCTGCCCGCTACACAGGAACTGACTTGACCACTACGTTAGGGTTGGAACCAGAATCTGATCCGCAAGCCGCCTTTGACAAAGTCAAATCAGAATTTGAGAAACGATACCAACAGACTTGGTTCCCATCTTACGGCTTTGATAACACATATGTCTTTCTTGTCAGGAAAGACACTGCTGAAAAATACGGATTGGAAAAAGTCAGTGACTTGAAAGATGTCGCAGATCAATTGGTCGCAGGGGTCGATACCGCGTGGATCACACGGGTCGGCGATGGGTACGATGGCTTCCAGGAAGCCTATGGATTCTCTTTCCAAAATATCCTACCGATGCAGATCGGTCTCGTCTATGATGCTGTTGATAACGGAAAAATGGATATCGTTTTAGGGTACTCAACCGACGGCCGGATCGGCAGTTACGATCTCGTGATGCTAGAAGATGATCTAAACTTCTTCCCGCCTTATGATGCCGCACCGATCGTCGATGACAAATTATTGGAAGAAACACCTGAAATCGGCGATGCTCTGAACAAATTAGCAGGCAAAATTGATACCGAAAAAATGCAAGAATTGAATTACCAAGTGGATAATGACCTTCTAGAACCAACGGTAGTTGCCGAACGTTTCTTAGAAGAAAATAATTACTTCGAAGGAGAGTGACGAAATGGCAGACATGAATTTATTCCAACAATTTCTTTTCTATTTTCAAGAAAATGGCGGCTATGTTTTTGCCCAGTTCATTCGTCACTTCTTGATTTCAATCTACGGGGTACTTTTTGCCTCAATCGTCGGGATTCCAATCGGGATCTTGATTTCTAAAAAAATGCGTTTGGCAGATTGGGTGATTCGTTTCGCCAATATCATCCAGACGATTCCATCTTTAGCGATGATCTCGATTTTAATGATCGGCATGGGCTTAGGTGTGAATGTCGTGATTTTAACGATTTTCCTTTATTCTTTGTTACCGATCATCAAAAATACCTATACCGGCATGCGCCAAGTCGACCGCAATACGTTAGATGTCGGCAAAGGGATGGGGATGACTAGCTGGCAGCGATTGTATATGATCGAATTGCCATTGTCTGTTTCGGTGATCATGGCAGGGATTCGAAACGCCTTAGTCGTGGCGATCGGTATCACCGCTATTGGCGCCTTCGTTGGTGCTGGTGGACTGGGGGACATCATCATCCGTGGAACCAATGCGACGGATGGTGCATCGATCATCTTAGCCGGTGCTTTACCGACTGCCTTGATGGCGATCATTACGGATCTTGGGTTGAGCTTTATTGAACGCCGCTTAGATCCAGCCAGCCGTACTTCACGCTAAACTTATTTGCAAAAAGCAAAAGCCGTTGTGACCATTTATTGGTCGCAACGGCTTTTTGGGTTCGGTCATTTTTCAGAAAAGCATGCTTCAGCCGCTTCCCTTCTTAGGGTTAACGCCCTGCTCTTTTTCGCTATTTATCCATTCCGTATACTTCGACTTCATAGATTCGGGCTGCCGAATCTGCTCCTTGTGTTGGTTTATCGATACTGATTTTTACATATTGCACCTTCTGGACGCCAAACGTATTGGTGCTATTGCCGGCTTCATTTTTCAACGTTCGTGAAACTGGCTCATAGTCTTTGCCATCTTCACTGACGAGCACCGTATACGCCCGCGTATTCATGTCTGGACCTTCTCCACCAGCCTCCGCATGAGCGAGGCGTACTTCACTGACCGTTTGTGGTCGACCGAGATCGATCATCAACTCATGAGGCGCATTGCCTGTCGCACACCACTTCGTACTCAAATCACCATCGAGGGCAAAAGCTGGTGCTTCGGCATCATTGACAAACGATGAAGCAGTTGCTTCGGCATCTTTTGAAAGCAGCAGCAACTCTTTCGGCGCATCAGCAGAAATCGTGATCAATCCCGCCATTTCCAGAGGGGTCTCTCCTGCTTCATTTTTGGCAACAAGCGTGACTTTGTAGGTACCTGGTTCCGAATAGGTCACTTGGGGATTTTCTTCTGTACTGCTCGTGATATCGCCGCCTTCAAACGTCCATTCGAATGCTTCAGCATTCGCAGATGAGGTATTCGTGAAGGTGATCGTTTCACCCGGTGCCGCCAAGGTTTTAGAGGCTGTAAAGGCTGCTTTTGGCAACTGATTGTTCGGCCAAGTGATCTCCACCGTATCGGATAACTTGCCACGATTGCCATAGCGATCCACTGCCACCACCGCGAACTTGGTTTTCGTTCCTTTTGGACGTTCAACGGCATTCAAATAGTGGTTGGTTGCTGGCGTAGCTGCTAAGAAAGAGCGTGAGCCGTCATCGTTCAATTGGTAGACCTCATAAACTGCAGCTGTCGTGTCCTTGGCAGCTTCCCACGTTAAACGGACACCCGCATAGTTGCCCTCTTCTTCATCAAAAAGCACATCCTCAACCGTCAATGCTTCGGCAGCGAATTTCTCCGCTTTCTGATCTCCGATCGTTAATTGCCCTAAATTCAATTCATAGACATCACTGGTTTCTTTCGTGGTTATGTCATAACCGATCGCTGTCACTTCTCCTTTGATGTCTTTCAATGAGTAGGTGATCGTCGTCCAGTCTGTTGCGACCTCTTTGTCTCCTTTGATTGTTTGTGTCGAACCATCGGCTAAGGTCACGACCAAATCAAGAGTTGTCGGTACCGTTGCTTTGACAGTCGTCGTCAGCTTCGTCTTTTTCGTCACAGGAAATGCTGTCTGATACAATGCCATGTGACTGGTACTGCCTTTTGTCATCTGTCCACGTAGTTTCAGTGCATTTCCGCCATTATAGGCATCCGCATAATTGATTGATACAGCCAAATCATTGTCTTTTCCATGGTCAAAGACCCAACGATAGGTCGGCAAAACAGCTTGCAAACTTCGGTTGTTCCAATTGCGGCTGGACACTTTTTCTCCCTCGATAAAATAGTTGTAGCCATTCCCCAGACTAAAATTCGTCACAAAAGGCAGCTCTGTGATAGCGGTCTGTTCTAGGGCATAGGTGGAGATCCCAGGCCACTCTGTCGCTTCTGGCAGCTGGCTTTCCCGAGGATCACCCGTGTTATTGACCCAAAAAGCATTCTCTTTGCTTTGGAAATCATCCGGCGTACTAGCAGAAGAATAGGTCCAGCTAGGTACATACAGGCCCAATGAGGTATAAGGAACGCCTTTTTCATCCGTAAACAGATCCCAGCGCACAGGCGTTGAATAGCCATTTTCTTGCACATCGATCCCAGCAAAAAGATCGTAAGGATCGACACCGATTTCACGGGCTTTTTCATTGGAGGCCTTCAACAGCTCTTTGTCCGCCAATTTGTCAGTGGTCCACCAGAAATTCAAGAACATACTATCTGCCAATGGGTTCATCTCTGCATCCACTAAATAGGCTTTGTTCTTATCCGTCAAAGCGTTTTGCCAATCCATTTTCCCATCACTCGTCATGGAATCATACCACATGATCTCTAAATGCTCGTCGGCTTGTTCTTTGAATTGGGCGATCAGTTCTTGCATCGCTTTGGCGTGGCTTTCATTTAGTCCTTTACCATCATTCCCCGATTGTTCAACACCTTCCGCTGCATCATCAAAACTAGTGACCGCCGTATCGGTTTCTTGGTTGATGAACCAGCCATCAAAGCCATACGTATTGGCAACTTCGATCATTTTTTCTACGATCGGAAAATTGCCGTCCTCATCCTTAGCTAAAAACGTATCTAGCCATTCCAGCTTCCCACCATGGGCAGTTTGCGGAAAGAAGATCGTTCCTAAAACCGGCACGCCATTCCTATGAGCAGCATCCGTTACATCAGGACTTGGCGGTACGATGATCCCTTCGCCAGAAGAGCCGCCCCAATAAACCAATTGATCAATGTATTGCCAATAAGAAAAGACATTGGCATCAAAGGTATTGATCCCACGTGGTGCATTGCCGCTCGTACTGCTATTCATGATCGAAAGCGCCACGACTTTGGTTTCTGCCGTTTGCGTGTCATTCATCTTCGGCAACGTCTCTTTAGCTGCCCGCTGCGCTAATGGAACAACGCTGGTATTGTATTTCGCATCTGGATCTTTTTCAAAAGACCATGCCAACAAATCCTCTGGGAACCAATAAGACGACTCCGGTTGATTGTCCATCGCTTTTTCCAACGTACTTTTGGCTGTTTCTTGGTAAACGACTTTTCCAGTTGTCTTCGCCTCACTTTGGGTGCAGCCGCCGATTGCCGTTGCCGCTGCCAATAACAACAAAGATACACCAACTTTACTGATTTTCCTTGTCACACTTCTTCCTCCTTGTTTTACATAAACCCGCCAACATTCCTACACTAAAACGATAACGCTTTCAAAGACCGGAATATAGGAACAAATTAAAGAAATCATGCAACAAATCCAAGAAGGTTGAGTTTAGAAAAAAAAGAGCCTCCTTTTTGGGAAGCTCTTTGGCCCTGCTTACTTCTTACTCCTTTCCAACGAGCGGCAGCCAAACGCGCATTTCGCCTATGCCCCGATTGCCCCATAAATGGTATGGGATCAGTTGCCACGTACGAGGTATGACCGTTTCCGCTCGTTCTTCGTAAAGGGTTGTTCCCGACCATTCTTCGCTTTGGTAGCCTTTGATCGCCAAACGTAAAGTAGTTGGCAACAACGTATCCTCTTTCGAAAAGGTCGCCTCCAGCGCCTGTGGGTCGATGCGGCAACGCCAGAGTGCTTGACCATTGTCGGCTTCTTCTATGCAATACACGAAGGGGCCACGTTGCAATGCGACTTGATTGATGTCTTGAATAACTTGAGGATTCGCACGCAAGATTTGCAATGGTTGTTCAAAACGGATATTGGCCGTCACGTTTTCGACTGCCTCAAAGATGATTGCCTCGTTCGTCTCCTGCCATTCGTGTTCACTATCGATTTGAAACTTACTTAGTCCGTTAGGTTTGTGGATGATGAGCGTCTTTGGAATGCCTTGATAGCGAATCGTGAGGTCCTCTGTAAAAGGAAACCCGCCCGTTTGTTCAAACGTAAATTGATCAGGTTCTTCTAAACGGCTTGCTACAAATAAATTCACGTAAAGCTTCTCTTGATCGCAAGTGTAAACCAAGCGCTGCAGCGATGCGACCATCCGTGCAAAATTGGGCGGACAACACGCACAACCGAGCCAATCGGGTCGTTGGGCTTTGACGTGACCTTTGCCAGGATTTTCTTGATCTCGTTGGGGATTGACCTCCAAAGGATTCACGTAGAAAAAGTGTTTGCCGTCAATTGCCGCACCAGAAAGGACGCTATTATACAACGCTCGTTCCATCGTCGCTAAATATTTTGGTTCATTGGTTAGTTTGAACAGCTCAAAAGAAAATTGGACCAATGCAATGGCTGCACAGGTTTCACAATACATCGTATCATTTGGCAAATCATAGGGACCGACAAAGGCTTCCCCGTGAACGGTTGAGCCGACGCCACCGGTCACATACATTTTCTTACAGGCGATGTCTTCCCAAATCGCTTCACAAGCGTCGATTAATGCTTGATCTTGGGTATGCTGGGCGACTTTTGCCATCCCGCTTGCCATATACAGCATTCGTACCGCATGACCTTTGGCTTCATGCTGCTTTTTAGGTTGATCATAGGCTTGTAAATAGGTGAGGTCTACCCTTGTTGTTTCATCTGATAAGCCATCCGCTTGGTTTTTCAAGATTTCTTTTTCGTAAAAGGCAGGATCTTCCCCACGTACCTCAAGAAAGAAATCAGATAATGTCAAATAGGTTTGTTTACCAGTGTATTCATACAAACGCACCAGAGCCAATTCGATCTCTTGATGGCCATCAGCACCTTGAATTTTTCCAGGCTCCCGCCCAAAATACGTGCAAATATTGGCGATATTTTTCTCTGCCACGGTCAGTAATTTATCCTTGCCTGTTGCTTGATCATAAGCGATAGCCGCTTCGACTAGATGCCCGGCACAATAAAGTTCATGACTGAAATACAGCTGACGGTATTTTAACTTCGGTCGGGTCAATTGAAAGAAGGTATTTAAGTAGCCATCCGCTTCTTGCGCAGCAGCAACTAAGTCAATCACTTCATCTACTGTCTTTTCCAATTGCGGATCGCTAGTATTCAACAAGCTATACCCAGCCGACTCGATCCATTTGTAGACATCGCTATCTTGGAAAAACCAGCCAAAATGTTCCCCTTCCATTTGCCTTGCGGCGATGCGAAAATTCGCCAATGCATGGCTTTTCCCAGCAGGCAAATTGGGATCTTCCCGTTCTGCTTGAACATCTACATCGATTTCATCATTTAAGACTTGGTATTGGTAAGGAATCGTTTCTTTGCGAACAAGCTCTTGGTATCCTTGCCAAAACTCGTCCGTGAGCTGGATCTTGTTTAATGCGAATTCTTTCATTACGTTCTCCTGTTCTTTTATTTTTATGTTTGTTCATTTGTTTCATATTTACTTCATTAATAAAAAGGCCGGATCATCTCCTGTGATATGTTGCCCTGCCTCTTCTTTGATCGTTTGCTTATATAAGAGCTGGTAGGCTTTAGGACTCATGCCTTTTTTCTGTTTAAAGGTATTGGTAAAGTGCTGCCTGCTGTTGAATCCTGCTTGAGCGGCAATTTCGACGATTGGCAGCTGACTATTGCTTAGTAAAAATGCTGCCTGCTTCAGACGCTCACTGGTGAGAAAATGGTTGACCGTCACTCCCAGTTGCTCATGAAAGAGTTTATGCAAGTAGGCTTTCGTAATCCCCACAGCCGCTGCGATTTGGGGGACTTGAATATCTTCATCAAAATGCTGTTGAATATAGTCGATCGCAGCGTTCACATAGCAATTGCCCCGTTTGGTTTCTTTCGTACGTAATGAAAAGGCTAATTCCATCAGCATCCGCTTAAACAAGAGCTCGATCGTAAATTGCCGTTCAGCAGACGGTTGCTCCTGAGTATCATCGATCATTAGCAGCTGCAGCAATGACTTGATCGCTTGTCCAAATTGGCGGACATCGCGACTTTTCGCGTAAGGCTCATTCCATTGTAAATTTCCTTTGATGTATGCAAAAACATCACGAACACAAAGAGCGGACGGCGTCTCACTCAGAAGAAATTCAATATTCAGTAATGTGCAGGAATCTCCTTCAACGAATAAGGCGTGTTCCACAAACGCATTTATGAAAACGAAATCATTTCTTTCCAGAACAATCACTTGATCTTGCACCTTTATCTTACACTTTCCTTTGGTCACAAACATGATTTCACACGCTGGGTGTTGATGTGGATCCATGGAAAAACGCTCAAGGGCAACACTATAGTATGCTGTAATCTTCGCATAATTTGTTTCTTGTGGAAACACCATTGAACAACTCCTTTTTCATTCGTTGACGATTTCTTTCTTTTTTATTTCTAGTAGACAAAACTTTCCCTCTCTTTTTTATTGCTTACTATACTATAAGAAAAACGTACTAGGAGGAAATCGATGTCTTTTTTACATTTTGCACAAACACCCCCAATGGGATGGAATTCTTGGGACTGCTATGGCGCTTCTGTGACCGAAGCAGAAGTGATCGCCCATGCTGATTTTATGGCAGAGCATTTGAAAGCTTATGGTTGGGAGTATGTCGTCGTGGATATTCAATGGAGCGAACCAGAAGCAAAGTCTACAAGGTACAATGATTTTCATCCATTGTGTATGGACGACTATTCTCGCTTGATTCCTGCTGAAAATCGTTTCCCTTCAGCAAAAGATGGTGCTGGTTTCAAAAAACTTGGTGACTATCTGCATCAAAAAGGGCTGAAATTTGGTATCCATATCATGCGCGGCATTCCACGACAAGCAGTTCACCAAAATACGCCGATCAAAGGAACGGATAAACGGGCACGGGACATTGCTATGAATTCAATCTGCCCTTGGAATTCCGATATGTATGGGGTCGATGTTTCATTGCCTGAAGGACAGCTTTATTATGATTCTTTGCTCGAATTATATGCTTCTTGGGGTGTTGACTTTATAAAGGTGGATGATATCGGCGATTCGAAAATTTACGGTGATGCCCATAAAGCAGAAATCAAAGCGATTCGCCGTGCGATCGATCGATCCGGTCGAGAGATCGTCCTTTCTTTGTCTCCCGGACCCGCTGCCCTCAAAAATGGTAGTTTCTTTCAAAATCATGCCAATATGTGGCGCTTGACGGATGACTTTTGGGATCATTGGGATGCCCTTTACGCCATGTTTGACCGGGCAGCAGAGTGGGCACCTTTCGTCCGTCCAGGTAACTGGCCTGACTGTGATATGTTGCCGTTGGGTCATATCGGCATTCGGGCAGTTGATGGTGGCGGTGGTGACAGCTGGACACGTTTTACGGAAGACGAGCAATACTTATTGATGAGTTTATGGACGATCTTCCAATCTCCATTGATGTTTGGTGGTACTTTACCAGACATCGATCTCTTTACCTTACGTTTATTGACGAATACTGAAGTCTTAGAAATGTATCGAAGAATTTATACGAAAAAAGAGTTCTATCGTGATCAAGAGTGGATCATTTGGGAGGCGTTGAGCGACACAGCAGTCTACTATGCCATTTTCAATGTTTCTGATCAAACGCAAACCATCCCAAAATCGATCACTGATTTACTACCACTTAAAAACGGCACTGAGTTATGGCAACAAAAAGAACAAACAATTGCCAATGCTGAGGTTCCTACTCATGGTGTCCGATTATTCAAAGGCAGTATTTAGTAAAACCGGCAGCAGTATAAGTTTATAAGCAGCACAATGCAACCTGCCCATTGTGCTGCTTATTTTTTATTCTTCGTACACTTTTCGACCAAGAAACGCAACGCCTTGATCATTGATTCCAGATAAAAACAACCTTTCTTTTTGGTCGATGTACTCATAATATGGGACAAATTCATTTTCTCCCCACAAGTAACTTCGTCCTTCTTTTTTTAATGCTGTTATTTCTTGCTGTTGAGAAGATATAACTTGAGACTCGTGATCAAATTGGATGATTTCCCACTTTCCTAACAGAGTTTCCTGCTCTGGCATTCGTGAAACACTTCCCTGATAGATTGAAGCAGAGATTACTGGCCAACCTGATTCTAGCCAATAGAGTTTACGTATTTGTAAATAGAATTGGTCACTGAAGGGTTTTCTCCGTGCATGATGCACAACGAAGCTTTCTTTATTGGATTGCGTAAAGATCGAATTATGACCAGGAGCGTATACAACTGGTTCTTCTGAGAACTGATAACTGCCCAACAGTTTGGTTCCTACTTCGGTTGGCGTCTTCTCTTGATCCGTCATGGCCGTACCATGCCAGTCCAGATATGGCCCTGTAATTTCTTTTGCTCGTGCGACACGGATATTATACGAATCGTTAAGGGAGTCGAAAGAAACAAACAAATAATAATAATCGGTTTCAGGATGATAATAGACAAATGGGCCTTCAATAGCAGTATCAACTGTTTTCGGACGAAAAGCAATCCGTTGACCATAGCTCTTTTCTTGAAGTTTTCCAGTTTCTTTGTTCAATGGAGCAATATAGATTCCGCCAAAAAAAGAACCATAGACAAACCACTGCTCACCTGAGCGGTCAAAAGCAATATTGGCATCGATCGCGTTATGCTGTGCAAGAGTAGCATTGGTTTTAATAACCTCTCCTTGATCTTCCCAAGGGCCCAAAGGATCTGATGCTGTAGCTAAGCCAATAAAAGAAGTGGTACTGCCGAATGTCGAAGCAGAATAATACATACGGAATTCGTCCTTGTAGCGGATAACTTCCGGTGCCCATAGTCCTTGAGCTTTGCTCCATTTTACTGCTGGTTCAGGCATTTCTGACAATGCCTGTTTCTCAAATTGCCAATGGATCAAATCTTTTGAACGACGAATTGGTACACCAGCCGTTTTGGGCTGTTGTGTGTCCGTTGAATATAAATAAAAGGTGCCTTCATGTTCAATAATCGTAGGATCATGAACCCCATTGATCGCTGTCATGTCTTCCCTCATCTCCTAATTGATTTATTCTATTTTATAAAAACAGGACAGCTACTTGACGAGCTGCCCTGTTTGTTCCCACATTCCTGCAGGACAGTTTTTCTTAGCTAAATTTGCGCGAAACCGATAAAAGCAGCCGCATTTGGTACAGGTATGATTCAATCGCAATGGACAAGTCTCACAAACAACGATTCTCCTACTGACGATCTCCGGCGAAGCCAAGTCGCTTTCTAAAGAAAGTTGTTCTGCAATCAAGGATTCAATGTCTTCCTGTGCTGCTGCCGCAGCATCTTTCACTTCGCATCCTTTACAAGTCATGGGATCAGACTGTCAATGAGATCGTTAGAACACTCATTGCTGGCACCCGCAAGCTGACTTTGTTCTCTTCAACATTGTAAGCGGTGAAGTCTTGGATCACCACATCTTCAGGATGATCAAAATCATTGTGTGCGTTCATTTTATTTCCCACGATATAACGAGCTTCTTTCACTTCATTGATCGCTGTTTCAAGGGAGAAGGATAATTCTTCCGTGCCTTGGGTAGCAAAATTACAAACCGATAGATGGATCGTATCTTCTTTTTTCGAAATCGTATACGTAATGGTATCGCTGCTGGTTCCATGGCTATCAATGGTTTCAGCATCTTGATGGACTTTGTACAAATCAAAGACATGATAGCTTGGGGTTTTCACCATTTGTTCGCCATCTGTCAAAATCATCGCCTGCAGGACGTTGACGGTTTGTGCGATATTTGCCATATGCACTCGCTTGGCATGTTTATGGAAAATATTCAAGGTGATCGCTGCGACCATGGCATCACGGATCGTATTTTGTTGGTATAAGAAGCCTGGATTCGTACCAGGTTCTGCTGAGAACCAAGTGCCCCATTCATCAACAATGATTCCCACACGCTGTTCTGGGTCATACTGGTCCATAATCGCGCTGTGGCGGGTCAATAATTCATCCATGTAGGCTGCTTTTTCACAGGTCACTTGCCACTCTGCCTCATCAAATTCCAAGGCGCTACCTTTTTCTTCCCAGCCTTGCGGATGAACGTAGTAGTGCAAGCTTAGGCCGTCCATCAACCAATGGGCGTTTTTCATCAGCGTTTCTGTCCAATGATAGTCTGCGACATTCGCTCCGCCGGCGACTTTGTAGATTTTTTTGTCGCCGTATTGGCGGACATAGGTTTGATAGCGGCGATACAGATCCGCATAATACTCTGGCCGCATATTGCCGCCGCAGCCCCAGTTTTCGTTTCCTACGCCAAAAAATTTCATTTCCCACGCTTCTTCATGGCCATTTTCTCTGCGAAGATCAGCCATCGGAGAAATGCCATCCATCGTGATGTATTCCACCCATTCCGACATTTCTTGCACCGTTCCGCTGCCGACATTGCCGTTGACATACGCGTCACATTCCAGCTGCTTGATCAATTCAAAAAATTCATGGGTCCCGAAATGATTGTTTTCAGTCACGCCGCCCCAGTGAGTGTTGACCATCGTTTTGCGGTTTTCTTTAGGTCCAATTCCGTCTTTCCAATGGTATTCATCGGCGAAGCAGCCGCCTGGCCAACGCAGCACAGGGATTTGAATGTTTTTCAGTGCTTCAACCACATCGATCCGCATCCCATTTTTATTTGGGATCTGCGAATCTTCTCCAACGTATAATCCTTCATAGATACAACGGCCTAGATGCTCTGCAAAATGACCGTAGATATATTTGCTGATCGTTGTTCCTGATTTTGTGTTTTGAATGTTGATCGTCAATCAGTTCACCTTCATCTCTAATTTATTGTTTGCGACCGGCTCGCCAAAAACTGGGAATCCTTTTTCATCCCAAGTGAATGGTTGTGCAACTGCATGTCGATTCGGGTTTGCCAGAGGATCGCCTGCCTGATTTTTTTCTGGTCTTGCATGATAAACTAAAATGTCCTCACCATCTGCCCCTTTTGTAAAAGAGTTATGCCCGGGTCCATATTGAGAATTCCGTTCTGACGTTTGAAAGACTGGCTCTTGGGATTTGTGCCAAGAAAATCCATTCAATAAATCACTATTTTCGTCTGTCCACAATAATCCCATAGCGTAATTTTCATCTGTAGCACTGCCAGAATAAGTGATAAAAATCTTACCATTTCGCTTAAGCACGGCCGGTCCCTCATTCACCATGAAACCAATCTGTTCCCAAGGGTATTCAGGGATCGATAGTAAAAGCTGCTTCCCTTTTAGTGTCCATGGATTTTCCATTTCTGATAGATAAAGATTAGAGTTTCCTGGAATTCTTGGATCTTGTTGCGCCCAAACATAATAAAGTTTCTCCTGATGTTCAAACACAGTTGCATCCAAACTAAAACTTTCAAATTGCGTGATGACTTGTCCTTTTTCTTCCCATTCCCCTTCAAAAGGGTCACTTGAATTATTTTCGATCACGAACATTCGATGATGATGATTTTCATTTCTGATCTCTTCATTATCACTCGCGGCAAAATAGATATACCACTTATCAGCGATAAAATGAATTTCTGGTGCCCAAATCAATTCACTCATTGGTCCCGATTCATGTGCCTGCCAAACCGTCTTTCTCTCTGCATCTTCCAGTTCATTGAGGCTTTTCGCTCGTCTAAGTTCAATCGACTGATATCCAGGAACTGAACCTGTAAAATAATAGTAACCATCGGAATGTAAATATACCCAAGGGTCTGCTCGTTCATACACGATTGGATTTTGTATTGTCTCTGCATTTGCTTTTGCCATACCTTACTCCTCATTCCTAACAATAAATAATGGTACTCCTGCTTCTGAGGTACCTGTAAATGTCATTACTTGCTTTTGCTGATTTTCATCCCAGCCGGAAAGAAACTTCCCTTTATAAACAGTGTCATCGATAACCACACTTGAATCTTCTTGACTATTCTTTTCTGCTAGTTCCCATGTTCCAGTGCGATCACCTTTGATCGTGCCATTTTTTTCAACTGTAATTTCCTGTGGTTCTTTCAAATCATCCGTTAAAAACTTGTCAAAGGAAATCAGCGTATAGGCACCCGTAACTTGATTCTTTGTATAGTCAGCAATCGTTTCTTCGCTGTATCTCAATGGAGAAACAACCGGCCAGCCTGCTTCTGTGAAAAACATTTGATGGACTCTCACAGAATGGTATTCTCCGCTATTTGGAAAACGTGTATGGAAAATCAAGTAATATTGATTGGTTTCTTCATCATAATAGGTCGAGTTGTGACCTGGCGAAACATAGCCAACCCCTTCATTGCTCGTATTTTCGGTATATAGGAAGTTCCCCATAATTTTAGTTCCGAAGTCTTGAATACTTGCGTCATCAAAAACTGTTCCAAATTTCCCTTTGACCTCAGCCATTGGATTTCCTTGGCTGTCTTCATAAGGACCATCGGGATTCTTTGACCGCGCGACTCGAAGGTTGTATCCACCGTCTGCATCTAACCCACCAAATGAAGTGAACAAGTAATAGTAGCCATTTTCTTGATTATACTGAATGTATGGTGCTTCGATGCGACTGTGATTTCCGCCCATCAAATGTGTTCCGTATGAATTGCGATCTTTAGGCAAACCCGTTTCATCATCCATTTCTAGGATAAAAATCCCACCTGAGTATGATCCATAGACCATCCATAATTTTCCTTCATTGTCATAAAAAACATGAGGATCGATCGCATTTGGATGAATCGCTGCATTGTACGCTTCACCAAACTGCGGAGAGGTTCCTGAATAAAGAAAAGATTCGACTTTTTCATAAGGACCTTCAATAGAGTCAGATACCGCCACTCCCATTACGGAGAGCGGTGAAGTTCCTTGACACAAACAATAGTACAAATAGTATTTTCCATTCTTAAACTGTTGGATATCACTAGCCCATAAAGTATCTGTCTGTGCGTACTCAAACTCTTCTGCCAATTCTTCTCGAATATTCTCAAATAGTGTATCTTCAGATACTGAATTAGATATCTGCTCCCACTTCATCAAATCCTGAGACTTGGCAAATTGCATATGTGATCCAATAATATAAAACGTATCATCCGCTTTGATCACCGATGGGTCATGGACACTAACATCGGCAAACTCAGGAGGGGACAAGACTTCTTCAACTGCAGAAGCAGTACAGCCAGATAAAAGAACCATTAGAGGAACACACGAGAAAAGAAATTTTTTGATCATGATTTTAACAATCCTTTCTTGCTATAGCCTGACAACAAGCACTTGCTGGCACTGTACAAAAAGATTGAAATTGCGACAAAAAAGAACCAATGATACGCCATGCTAACAATTGAAAATGTGAGAACCATCAAAAGACAAAGAAGCGATTCTTTTGGTAACAAGAATGGACTCGTCAATGAAAAAACGGCTTTTTTCCGCCACTTATCTTTACTCAATCGAGTGACTAAGGATAAATTGATCAATACTAAAATCACATAACTGAACAAAAACAAAAGTGGCCATTGGAAAAATGCTCTCATTAGATCACTTTGCTGCACAATCAGCAATTCCAAATAGAGAATGCCTAGAATAAGTGGAAATATAAAGACCCGCCATTTGTATAAGCGAATGGCTGACACATAGTTTTTCCAAAATAAAGTCAATACTTCTATATAAGAGTAATAGCCTGTAAATAGATCCTCTTTATTTAGAATCGTTAAGACAGCAACAGTACTGGGAACAAAGCCGACCACAAAAAAACCAGCTAAAATACCTAGAAGCCACAAAATATTTAGTTCTATCAGAAGTACCAATGCATTTAGCCAGTTCATTGCTTTTAGAAACATCTACTCACCCTTTCATTCCAGAAAGTGCAACTGATTCAATAATTTGCTTTTGGAAAATAATAAATACGATCAAAACCGGAAGTAATGAAACAACGGAAGCTGCCATAATCAACGGATAATCCGTTTGAATTGCATAGGCGGCATTTAAGTTTGCGATCACTACTTGCAATGTTTGTTTTTCTGGACTATTCAAGTAGATCAAGGGTGCTAAGTAGTCATTCCAAGCGCCCATAAACCATAAAATAAATTGAGCAGCAACCGCTGGACGAATCAACGGAAAAATCAATTGGATAAAGGTTTGTAAATAGCCCGCACCATCAATTTTCGCCGCCTCAACGATCGAATCAGGAATATTAGATAAATATTGTCGTAAAAAGAAAATCATCGTGATATTTCCAAACATTCCTGGGATGATCAATGGTAATAACGTATCAACCCAGCCAATTTGGGAAAACATCATAAATTGCGGGATCATCACCGCTGGATAAGGAATCATCAAAGCGGCTAAAAGGATTAGAAATAGCGCATCTTTATGCGGCATCCGTAATTTGGCAAATGAGAAGGCAGCTAAACTGGATGTCAGAGTACCTACAACAGTCACAGAAAGTGAAACGATCACTGTATTTTTAATCCCTGAGAACAAAGTGTCCAGCTCAGATAAACGTTTGTACGCATCAAATTGTACTGGGTCTGGAATCCATTGAGGTGGCAGCTGGAAGACGCCAGCTCGGTCTTTTAGCGATGTTGAGATCATCCAAAGTAACGGCCCCACCATAATAACTGCTCCAAGGGAGAGAATTAAAATAATGAGTACGTTGCTTATTTTCAGTTTTTTCATTCTTTTCCCTCCTAATCTAATTTATAGCTTGAACGATTGTTCATATAGAATTGGAATGCTGTTATCACAAAAACCAATACTGCTAGAATCAACGCCATACTGCTTGCATAACCCATTTGCCAATTTCTGAAAGCTTTTTGCCAGATATACCAAACGACCGTAGCACTGCTATATTGTGGTCCGCCAGTTGGTGTCATAATGTTTATTTCCGTAAAGATTTGTGAGCCGCCGATAATATTCGTAACGACTAAAAAGAAAGTGACTGGTCTAACCATCGGCCAAGTGATATTGCGAAACTTTTGAAAAGAAGAAGCACCATCTAATTCTGCTGCTTCATAAAAGGTTTTTGGTACACTTTGAATCGCTGCCAAGTACAAGAGCATAGAATAGCCCAAGCCCTTCCAAACAGACATAATAATAATTGCCGGTTTGACTGTTGATGGGTTTTGCAACCAGTTAGGGCCGCTGATACCGAAGATATCCAAGACCTGATTGACTAAACCAAAATCACCATTGTAAGCCCATTGCCACAAAATCGAAATGGCTGCTAATGATGAGATGACTGGAATATAATAGATTGTTCGAAAAATCGTCGTTCCTTTAATTCCTCTGCTCAGTGCTGATGCTAGCATAAATGACAAAATCAAACCGATTGGAATCCCTAACATCAAAAAGACGGTATTAAACATCGTCTTATAGAAGTACTCATCTCTAAAAAGCTTCTGAAAGTTCTCAAGACCGATAAAATTCATTTGCCCTAGACCGTTCCAATCTGTAAAGGCAGCATAAACCGAATAGCCCAAAGGTATCAATGAAAACAAAATAAATCCTAAAACTGGAAGTAGAACGAACAAGAAAGCAACTTTGT
Organism: Enterococcus sp. AZ149; assembly: GCF_051714285.1. NCBI lineage: Bacteria > Bacillati > Bacillota > Bacilli > Lactobacillales > Enterococcaceae > Enterococcus > Enterococcus sp. AZ149. The sequence continues at coordinate 473,176 of NZ_JBIORO010000001.1, read as the reverse complement.
GCTCTTTTGCATAAAGACTATTTTTATTTTTTGTTTTTTTTATTTCCACTTGTTCCATTACGCGTCCCTCCATAAAAATCTTTGGGGTCACATAGATATGTGACCCCAGTGAGTCTATCTTGCTGTTTCTTGTTGGCGAATCGCTGAGTCTAGTTTTTCTTGCATCTTAGGTTGAACTTCTTTTAAATAATCCGCTGCCGTTTGATCTCCATCTAACACAGGTTGGATATTGATAAAGAATTCATCGTACCATTCTGCATTGTAGGTTGTTGCTACTGGCAAAGCGCGACCATAATCTTGGACGATGTCAATAAATTCTTGTTTATTATTAGGTACACTGTCCGTATCAGAAGCCCATTCTTCAGCCATATCAATCAGGTTAGGAATTTGAATCTGTGCATCTACTAATTGTTGTTGTCCTTCTTCAGATGCACTTAAATACTCAACTAATTTCACTGCTTCTTCTGGATGTTTGGTTTTGCTGGCAACACCAATTCCTAAAGAACCAATATACGTTGCAGATTCGCCTGTAGAGCCTGCTGGCCAAGGCATCAAGTCATACTCAAAATCTAATCCTGCATACGTACTCATATCCCAAGGTCCTACAGGGAAGAAAGCAATCTCCCCATTCATCCATCTTTGATACGTATCCAATGTTTGTGCATCAGAAATTGAAGGGGTGAGTTCATGCACATTTTGCAGATCCGCAAACCATTGCAATGCTTCCGCAAATTCTGGTGTATCGACTGTAACGGTATCTTTGGCTTCGTTGATCCAATCTGCTCCGTTACTCCAAACAAAAGCTTGTAAACTCCAGTTTACGTTAAATCCTGTTGCCCATTGGTCAAGATTTCCATCTCCATCAGAATCCTTCGTCAACTGTTTAGATACTTCAACGAATTCATCCCATGTATAAGGCGTATCTGTATCTGGCAAATCAATACCAGCTTCTTTAAACATGTCTTTGTTATATCCTAAAGCAAATGGTCCAACATCTTTTGGTAATCCATACAAAGCACCGCTACCAACTTTTTCACCATCATACCGATAACTGTTTACTCCATATTCCCAAATGTTTGAAAGATCAAAATCTGAATTCTCAATTTCATCCGTAATATCTAGCAAAACACCATTATCAACGTAAGCCATTAGATTGCTTTGTTCTACATAGAAAACATCGGGCATATTACCGCCTGAGATTGCCGCTTGCAGCTTTGTTGCATATTGATCAGCATCTGTGGCGATAATCTTAACGCTTACATCATTTTCTTCCTCAAATTGTTTAATTGCTGTTTCATAGGCTTTCTTCTCGTCCTCGCCGCCTCGAAACATAAACGTAATTTCTTTACTTCCGCTATCATCACCTGAACTATTATTACTGTTTCCGCAGGCCCCTAATACCAAACTACTTAAACCTAGAACTGCTCCCGAAAAAATAACCTTTTTGATGTTCATCTTTTCCATCCTCTCAAGTTTTATAGATATTTGCAGGTACGTTATCACATTTGTTCATTGACCTCTCTAAAAAAAGACCTTACTAACTGCTCATAATAATTCCTAACACCTAAGATATTTCCTATAAAGAAGCCTATAAACAATTCACAAAAACAAAACATAGAAATTGATGTTTGCAAACACTTTCAATTTACAAATAAATCATAACTTGATTTGTAATCGCTGTCAACAATATTTTGATTAATTTATCAAGGATAATATCTATGTTAATTAATAAATATATTAATAACTAGCGAAATAAACAACGCTATTTACACAAATTAGCAAATATGTTAACATTCAAGTAAATCAAACAGTTTAAGCGGAGGTGACACGATGCAATTAGAAATCAATCAAGAAGCATTGCCTGTCTATGAGGCACTTGCCAGTAACGTGCGAATCAAAATCATTCAATTGCTGGCTAAAAACAAGATGAATGTCAAAGAGTTGGCACAAGAGTTAGGCTTAAGCAGCGCTATCATTACGATGCATATCAAAAAATTAGAAGAAGCCAAAATCATCAAAACAGAGCGTGTGGGGCAAAAAAAGATTTCCAGTTTGAGAGTGGACCATATCGATATCAACTTTCCTGAGAAAATCTTTAATGCCTTTGATACGAAAGAAACGGCGATACCGATCGGTCATTATACAAATTATTCGGTAGAACCAACGTGTGGGCTTGCTACTTCAGCTGATTTTGTGGGAATGGTAGATGAACCGAAGTTTTTCATGGATCCCCGACGAATGGATGCCCGCATCTTGTGGTTTACGAAAGGATTTGTCGAATACCAATCGCCAAACTTCTTAGCAAAAGAAGAAAAACTCGAAATGATGGAGATTTCAATGGAAGTTTCGTCTGAATTTCCTTTTTCCAATAACAACTGGCCTTCAGACATCACCTTCAGCTTAAATGGTGTGGAGCTTGGTACATGGACTAGCCCAGGGGATTTTGCAGACATTCGTGGAAAGTATACACCGGATTGGTATCCAGACAATCTTAATCAGTACGGGTTATTGAAGACGATCCGCATCATGGATCATGGAACCTACATGGAAGGTGTTCCTCTTTCCGACATTACGATCAAGGATATACCTGCCTACGAAGATACGTGGCATTTAAAAGTGGAAGTCAAAGAAGATGCCGAGCATGTCGGCGGTTGTACCCTCTTTGGCAAGGGGTTTGGGAATTACGATCAAGATATCAAACTAAAAATGTTTTATAGCTAAAAAAAACGCTAGTCTTAGCGGCTGACCTAAACATTTCTTTTGGGAATCAGGTCGCTAAACTAGCGTTTTTGTTATTTTTTCAAATGGTAACTGTACGTACTTACAATGATGTTTTCACGCCAAGAGAGTCTGAAACGCAAGCGCAGGCTTGTTTGGTTGTGCAAAATATTTTGCCAGCGACGTCTTGGGACAAACTGTGGAATGATGACGGTCGTTGTGTAATTGTGTTTGGCTGCATTGCGGCTGACTAGATCCACATAACGCAAGATGGGATTTTCAATCGAACGATACGAAGAATGAACGACGGAGAAACGCACGTCTGGGAATTTTTGCTTAAATTCTTGTTCGATTTCTTTTTCTTTCTTCACATCTTCATCCAACGATACGTGCATCGCTACGACATAATCACCAATCGATTGGGCATAGTTCAATGCGCCGATATTTACTCGGGTAACATTTCCGACGAGAACGATCACGGTATTTCCTTCATAAACATGTAGTGCTTCTTGTTTTTCCAACCGCAGCTGTTCTGCGACTTTCTTATAATGATCATGGATCTTGTAAAAGATATACAAGAGGATCGGCATGATAATAAAGAATGGCCAAATATCGCCTAAGCGATACACGAACAAGATGGCAATGATCGCAAAGGAAATCAAAGCCCCAACGATGTTGGCGATCGATTTAAAGAACCAGCCTTTGCCTTCTTTTCTCCATTTGATCACCATTCCGCTTTGGGACAAGGCAAAAGGAATAAATACCCCAATGGAATACAAAGGAATCAAACGCTCGGTCGATCCTTGGAAGATAAACAATAATACGATGGAACCAGCAGCCAAGGTGATGATTCCGTTCGAATAGCCAAGACGGTCCCCACGGTCTTGATACATATGCGGCATATATTTGTCTTTCGCTAGGTTATACGCCAACACGGGGAAAGCTGAAAATCCGGTATTTGCGGCAACTGCTAAAATCAGTGCCGTAGCAAATTGCAAAACGTAGTACATAAACCCATGACCAAAAACGGCAGAACCGATTTGAGATAGGACGGTCACTTCTGTTTCTGGTACGATACCATACCAATAGTTGATAAAAGTGATGCCGACAAAGAAGAATCCTAAAATCGACGCCATGATTGTCAAGGTCGCAGCTGCATTTTTCGCCCGTGGTTTTTTGAAAAACGGCACCGCGTTACTGATCGCTTCGACCCCTGTCAAAGAAGAGGAACCTGATGAGAAAGCCCGTAAAATCAAGGCCACGGATACGCCAGGTACGACCGCTCCCGGTAGTGCGGTTGCATTTAACGGTTGCGCACCCGTTACGATATTGTACAAACCGACCACGATCAAGACTGTGATCACTGCGATAAAGGTGTAGACAGGAATCATCAAGAAGCTAGCTGATTCTCGCAACCCTCGCAGATTCATCATCATGATCAAGATTACGATCACGACAGAAATGGCCACTTGATGACCGAACAACGCCGGCACAGCTGAAGTGATAGCTTCTGCCCCTGCTGAGACGGATACTGCCACTGTCAGCATATAATCGATCAATAGAGAGCCGCCGGCAATCAGGCCCGCATTTTTCCCTAAATTTTCACTACTTACTACATATGCCCCACCGCCGTGAGGGTAAGCATGAATGATCTGGCGGTAAGACAAGGTCAATGAAATCAAAAGAATAATAACAAAAGCAGCGATCGGCAATGAATACCAGATAGCAGCAGCGGAAAGTGCCACTAATACGACAACGATCTGCTCTGTCCCATAAGCAATCGAAGACAAAGCATCAGAAGATAGCAACGCAAGGGCCGCCGTCCGGCTCAGTTTTTGTTCATCATTCTCTGCGGATTTCAATGGACGTCCGACCAACAAACGTTTCAAATACTCCACTTTTTCTACACTCCTTTTCATGAAAAAATCCTTCGTTAAACTTGTAACGATATCCTCACAAATATTGAATTATCAAGACTGTATGCTACTCTTGTAACCGCGAAAAGTCAATGAAAATCAGATGAAAAAACGACCCTTTTTCCCTCTTTTGATTATTAGAAATTTCACGTGATGGCACAAAAGCAGAAAGAACAAATGCTCTTTCTGCTTTAAGATTTTAGTGGAAGAAATGACTCTCTTTGGAAATGTCACTTAGTTTTTTCGTAGAGTTGACTAGATAAGGATACGCGTACGTACCGACGATCCCAAAGACTAGGAACAAAATCGTTAAAATGATCAACTGCGGGATAGCATTTGGCCAATAGATCCCACCGGCTGATTCTCTTAACAGATTGACCGCATGAGTAAACGGCAGTAGCGGATTAATGAATTGGAAGAACTTCCCAGAGACTTGGATTGGGTAGTTTCCTCCCCCACCTGAAATGGAGAGAACCAAAATAATGATGGCGATCCCTTTCCCGAGGTTGCCGAACAGTCCCGCCAGTACATAGACGATCATCATAAAGGCGAGTCCGACGAGTAATGCGAAGAAGACACTGTACACAGGGTTGTGGACATCGACGCCTAATAAAAACATATTTCCTAGGGTCACGATCAAACTTTGGGCGACTGCCATCGTCAAGAACGTCAGCATCCGTGCCACAAAGGTTTCACGTTGTGTAAAGCGTTTTTTGTCTTTCTTCTCTAAATGATACTCCGTTGTAGCGACACTTGACAACAATAATGCCCCTACCCACAAACACAATGCGGTATAAAATGGTGTGCTAGCTGAACCATTGTTGGCGATTGGGTAGATTTCATTGCTTTTTAATTCCACTGGTTGTTTGAAGAAGTCGGCTTCATCCGTGGCATCAAGTTTCAATAATTTGATGACTTCCCCGAGATCGACTTCATTTTCTCCTGCTCGGATCGCATCAGCGGCTTTGTGGATGCCTGCTTTGATACTTGGCCAATCGTTATTGATTAAATCAACAGCCGCATCCAAGGCTTTTTCAACTTCTGGCAGTTTTTCATCCACCATCGCCATCGTAGAACTGATTTCTGATTTGATGGTTGGCCAATCGTTTTGCAAGAAGTCTACGGCCAGCCCTAATTTTTCTTCGACAACTGGCAATTCGTTGTTGTACAGGTCGGCTCCTTTGTTGATGGCATTGACGATTTCATCCATATGACCATTCAGCATCGTATTGGCATCGTGCAATTCTTGCTTGATGGCAGGCAATTCTTTTTGGTATTTTTCCAAAATCGTCACGGCATTGCTGACCACTGATTTGGTGGAAGACAGCAACGAGTCAAAATCGATTTCTTGGGCTTTTTTCAAGACATCTTCGGCTGTGGTGATGGTTTCGATTAGTTTGGTTAGGATGTCGTTGATGGTTTTAGTTATAGATGGTACATTTATTTGTCCCAACAAGCTTTCTATTTCTTCAGCTGCGGTAGTTATATCACTAAGATATCTCTTCACTTCACTGACGTTGCCCTTTTGAACAGCTTCTTTAGCGCCTGCTAATTGCTGGGATACATTTGTCAAATGCCCTTTTACATCGTTTAACTGCCCAATCACACCTTGAATTTGGGCATTTTCAGCTGAGCCTTCAATATTTCCTAAAAATGCAATTAAGGCATCTAGCATACTTTGTTGTTGCTGAATACTTTGCTGCAACCCATCAATCGTTTGTAAAATTGATTCTCGATCTTGGTCCAACTGATCCTGATCGATTGAATCATTCAGAGCCTTCGACCATTTAGCAGTTGTCGAAGCAACTTGTTTAACTGAATCAATCGTCACTTGCGCACTGCTAGAGATACTTGGCAAGGCATCTTTGAACTGTTGCGCCCCATCTTTGGTCGCTGTGGCGAAGCTGGCGGCTTGGTCGCCTAGTTGTTCGATCTGTGGTAACGCTGCTTGAACTTGTTCGATGACTTGCAGTCCTTGTTTGGCGGTATCGATGCCGTCCGTCATGGTGCTGGCAATGTCATCAAAATCATCATCGATCATCTTCAATTGTTTGCCGGCATTTTGGATCTCTGGGATCTTCTCTTGCAAGGTCAAAATGATGCTGGCTTCTTTCTTCAATGTCGGCAGCTTATCGTTTAGGCCAATCAGTTTTTCCCCCATAGCATCCACTTGCGGGATATAATCGGTAAATTCTTCGGCTTTTGCGATCTTTTCCTTGATTTCTGGAAACTTATCGTGCAAGGTGACGATCTCTTTCGTATAACCGTCGATCGTAGCCAAATTGTCATCGGTATCTAAGATCATGGATTTGACTTTGTTGATGCTGACTAAGTTGGAATCAATGTCATAGCCGATTTCATTGAAGACTTTTATTAACGTAGAGCTGGCGGTTTCAATAAAGTTCTGTGAGATCTCTTCTTGAAGACTACTGGCTCCTTTCTCGGTGATTTTTGGTGCGATGGCGTTGATTTTTTGGTTGCTGTAATACTCAATGGTCGGTTTTTCAATTGTCCCGCTGGTAAAGCTGATCAGATCATCTGAAAAATCAGCTGGCAGATAAATACCAGCGTAATACTTTCCTGATTTGACTCCTTCTACCAAGTCCTCTTTTGAATCCACGAAACGCCAGCCTAACTGTTTGTTGTCATGGAGGGTGTCGATGACTTCATCACCGATATCGATATGCTTGCCTTGAAATTCTGCCCCTTTATCCGCACTATACACGGCGATTGGCAATTCACTGGTGTTGCCATATGGATCCCAAAGTGCTTTGATATTGAACCACGCATAAAGCGAGGGTAAGATCATTAAGGCAATGATCAAAAATGCAGAGATTGGATTGCTGAAAATTCGTTTCCAGTCCAGTTTATATAAATAGAAAACATTCTTTAGTTTATTCATTTTTTTCTTCCCCCACTAGTTCTTCGTCGAAGGATAATTTACCATGTTTTTCCCCCGCCGCCAAAGGCTACGATCGACCAAGAAAAGTCCTTTTGACAAATGGACGTTTTTGTCAAAATGAAACCCCTTTACTTTTTGTTTTTTTTCGCTTATTGTTAAACTTTCTTTAACTTTACCATGATGGCGAAAAACAAACCACTCATATCCTTTGAACTGTTTTTTTACCGGTCTTTTCTTCACAAAAAAAGCTTCCTTTTTCTGCAACGAAAAGGAAGCTTTTTTAGGTGTTATTTCAGTTGATCCTTTGTCAATAAATCATACACATATTTCAGTGAGGTGGCTTCGCCATATAACTGAAGTCCGGCCTTCTCTTCTGGGGAGTAGACTTGATCAAAACTTTGATCGGGAATCAACACGACATCGATCTCCGCACGTGTCGCAGCTGTTGCTCCCACAAGAGAATCTTCCATGACTAATGCTTTTTCTGCTGCGACTTGCGCTTTTTCTAAAGTCAGCAAGTAAGGTGCGGGATCAGGTTTATGGGCGGAGACATCATCGCCAAAGGTCTGATAGTCAAAGGCCTGCAACAAATCGAAATGCGCCAACAATTCAGAGGCTCTTTTTTTCATCGTCGAGGTGGCTAGTGCCGTTTGGAAGCCTTTCTCCCTAGCCAATGCGATGGTTTCTTTCGCATAGGGTTTAGTTTTGAAGGTGCCATCAGTTATTTGCTGGGCAATATAGACTTCCCGTTCTGCTCGTAATTCCTGCACCCGCTGCTGACCGCCTACGAGGTCGGCTAATTTACTAGCCGTCTGTTGCCAACTTTGACCACGCCAACCAAAAATATCAGCGGCTGTAATCGGAAGCTGATACTTTTTAAATAGAGCCAACCACCCATCAAAATAGACTTTTTCAGTATCGACTAACAATCCATCAAAATCAAAAATCAAAAGTTCTTTCATAAACGCTCCTTCGTTTTGCTAAGATTTTTCCCTCACTCACTGGGTATCAAGACATTTCCCGACTTTTGTCAGCAGCTGCTTGCACTGCTTTGATGACAGCCGCACGAAAGCCATTTTCCTCTAAGGTTTTGACTGCTTGGATCGTTGTGCCCCCAGGCGAGCTGACACGATCCTTTAAAACACCTGGGTGTTCCTTCGTCTCTAGTACCATCTTCGCTGCGCCTAATACCGCTTGAGCAGCAAATTCATACGCCATCGGCCGCGGCATACCTTCTGCCACTGCTCCATCTGCCAAAGCTTCAATGAATAAATACGTGTAGGCTGGCGAAGAACCACTGACACCAATGACTGCATCGATCATGCTTTCTGGTACTTGCTCGGCTTTCCCAAGGCTTTCAAAAAGTTGTTTGACTTCGTTGGCTTCGGCTTCCGTTACTTGACCGTTGGGGCTGATAGAAGACATCCCTTCGCCGACAAGTGCGGGGGTATTTGGCATGACCCGCACGATTTTGTGCGCACCGATGATTTCTTCCATTTGCGCGATCGTCACACCCGCGGCAATGGATACTAGCAAGTGTTCCTCAGTCAATCCTGCTTTTAAATCAGCAAGCAAGCGGGGAAAGACAAAAGGTTTGACTGCTAAGACGAAGATCTCTGCTTTTTCTGTGACATCCGCCAGCTTAGTTGTCCCAGTGATTCCGGTTTCTTTTTCTAATTGTGCCAAAGTCGGCTCGTAGCGATGGTTATAAACCAAGATCTCTGCTGGTTCATACAGCTTTGCTGCAATCAAGCCATTAATGATAGCTTTTGCCATGTTACCGGCTCCTAAAAAGGCGATTTTTCTCATGTATTTCACGCTCCACTTCTGATTTTGGTACCACTTTTTGCTAAAAAAGCCTAATCAATGACTAGGCTTCAAATTCGATCATATACGGATGCAAGGCAGTGTTATAGATCCCTTCTGTATATTCTACCACTTCTCCTTGTAGATCATACGAATAACGGGTTCGTTTCAAGGCAGCGACCTCCGGCGTGATCATAAACTTCTGTTGCTCTTCAGTCAACGTCGTTGCCACAAACGCATCTTGAAAGCGATCGATGATCATTCGATGTTCATCCAATAGGCGATACAATGATTTTTCTTCAAAGACCTCGATGGAGGTTCCCTTTAGTTGCTTTGGCAAATGGTACTCATAGTAAATAAAAGGTTGGTGGTCAAAATAGTACATGCGACGTAAACGCATGACTTCTTTGCCCATCAAAGAATACGCAGGGTGTTCAGGCGCAAGTTCGACTAATTCATAGCTGAGGTTTTTCTTTGTGTATTCCTTGCCGGTCTTTTCAAGCAATTGGCTAAACGTCGTGCCTTTTGACAGCTTGTTGTAGGGGCGATTGCTTAAAACCGTCGTCCCACGTCCGCTGCGTTTTTCCACATACTCATCTGCCGCTAACAATTCGATGGCTTTGCGGACAGTGATCTTGCTGACATTGAAGGTAGCTTCCAATTCTGTTTCCGTCGGTAAAAATGAACCAATCGGGTAGCGACCCGACATGATGTCTTCTTTGAGCTTATCGGCAACATCACGGTAAAGAATGTGTTTGCGTTTCATTGCTATCTCGCCTTTCTCTCATTGGATTGGTCTGGTGTTCTCCTTATTCATCAAAGGTAGGAATGTCTTCTGGTTGCGGCTCGATCAAGACTTTCCGTGGCTTGCTGCCTTCAGAAGGGCCAACGACGCCTTGATCTTCTAATTCATCCACTAACCGAGCCGCTCGGTTATAGCCGATGCGAAAACGTCGCTGCAAGAGAGAAACGCTGGCGGTCTGCATTTCCACCACAAGGGCTTTGGCATCTTCGAACAGCTCATCTTGCGGTTGTCCGCTGCTGCCGGCACTCGTTTCTTCCTCAGTGACCATCATTTTTTCTTCATAATTGGCTTCTTGCTGATCTGTCACGAATTCAACCACTCGTTCGACTTCTTGGTCGGAAATAAAGGCCCCTTGGACCCGAATCGGTTTGTTCTCACCCATCGGCAGATACAGCATGTCGCCGCGGCCCAGCAGTTTTTCGGCCCCGTTCCCATCAATGATGGTCCGAGAATCGACACCGCTGGAAACAGCAAACGCCATCCGTGATGGAACATTGGCTTTGATGATCCCTGTAATGACATCCACACTTGGTCGTTGCGTTGCTAAGATCATATGGATACCAGCTGCCCGCGCCATTTGTGCCAAACGAATGATGGCATCTTCGACTTCGTTGCTAGCAACCATCATCAAGTCAGCTAACTCATCAACGATCACCACAATGAATGGCAAGATCGGACGATTTTCGCCATCTTCTAAATTCTTATTGATTACTAAATCGTTGTAGCCAGTAATATTTCGGACCCCAGTTGCCGCAAATTTTTCGTAGCGTTCTTCCATTTCCTTGACCACTTTTTGCAACGCTTGCGCCGCTTTGCGAGGATTGGTCACAACGGGTGTCAAGAGATGGGGAATCCCATTGTAAACATTTAATTCAACCATTTTCGGGTCGATCATCATCAGTTTGACTTCATGGGGTTTTGCCCGCATCAAAATACTGGTGATGATGCCGTTGATGGCTACGGACTTCCCGCTCCCGGTCGATCCGGCAATCAAGAGATGGGGCATTTTCGTTAAGTCTGCCGTTTGGACACGGCCAGAAATATCGCGTCCTAAAGGTACTTCTAATAGTTTATCTGGATGATCTGGTTGGGCTTCGATCACTTCTCGGAATGAAACCATGCTGACTGCGCTGTTTGGAACTTCGATCCCAATCAATGATTTCCCTGGGATCGGCGCTTCCATCCGCACATCTTTGGCGGCCAAGGCTAAGGCGATATCATCGGTCAACCCGACGATTTTGCTGACTTTGACCCCTACTGCTGGTTGAACTTCGAATTTGGTTACTGCTGGTCCTAAGCTAGCTTTGACGACTTTTGCGTCAACGCCGAAGCTTTGGAAGGTGGTTTCTAACACACCAATATTTTGTTCGATCTTTTTGTACTCGCTGCTTTGATCCGTTGAAGGGATCGAATCGAGTAATTGCGCTGAAGGCAATTCATAATCACGATTTTCAGCTTCTTCCGAAATCTCAAATTCCAATACTTCACCATCGTCATCGAGGATCTCCCCGTCTTCGTTGACCTTTTTGCTTGGTCCCGGTTTGTTTCCTGCTGGATGCGGTGCTTGAGCGGCCTCTGGTGCCGCCGCTTGCGGCAATTCTTGGAAGTGGTCGATGGGTACAAAGCTCAGCTGCTCTGGTTCAAAATCAGCTGGCGCTTGCATCTGCTGTTCTTTTGCTGATTTTTCGTCTTCTGTCATTGGTCGGACTTGATTCTTTTCTTTGATCTCCGCCATGACTGCTGCTCGCTCGGCTTCTTTTTTGGCTTCTTTCGCCGCTTGTTTCTCTGCTGCTCGTTCCGCTTTGCGGGCTTCTCGTTCGGCTTGCTTTTCTGGAGAGCCTTCTAACAACCGCTGCAGCTTGTCACCAGCTACTTGCAGGTGCTCCACTAACTCGTGGCTGCTCATTTGGCTGAACAAGAACGCCCCGATCAGCATGAGTAAAACAGCGATGATGTAGCTGCCGATCTGGGAAACAAGAAAATAGGTCGCCCCATAAAGCATGGCGCCAATCATTCCGCCCCCGACATTTTGGGTCACTTGGCTGCGCCGGATATCGCCTAACAGCGTCATCCACGTCGTTTGGAAGATATTGGCTTGTTCTCCCACCACATTACTAAAGATTTGCGCATGGAGGATGATCAGTAAACCAAAATACACCAATACACAGCCGATCACTCGCCGAATGCTCTTAAACCGAGCATCGGTCGTTTTGATCGCTAACCAGACACCATAAGCAGCTAGGGCAACACTCAAAAATTGGTACGTGTTTCCGCCAACGATCCGAAACCCGTTGGCAATCAAGGTTCCTAAAAAACCTAAATGGAAAAAGCCAAATATCGAAAACAAGACAAAGAGCAGGCCGACGCCGACCAGCATTAATTTCTCTTGCTGTTTTTGTTGTTTTTTTGTTTTGCGTTTCTTTGCGCGTTTTTTTTGCGCCATTTCTATCCCTCTTTTCATCTTTCCCTATTATAACGAAAAAAGAAGGCGAACAAAAGTTTTCCTGTGAGAAATTTTGGTTAGCTGTTGGAATTTAAGCGAAAATTTCTTAAATGATGAAAAAAACACCAGCTGCTAAGCAGCCAGTGCCTCTTGTTGACTTGTTTTTAGTTTGGTGTGACGTCTTCGCCAAACCACTTTTCAGAGATTTCAGCAAAGGTACCATTGTCTTGCAATTCTTTCAAACCATCGTTGATTTTATCTGCCATGGCTTGATCGTCTTTACGCACACCTACAGCAAAATCTTCTGCTTCAAAAGGGCTTTCGATTTCGTTGAAGTCATCGGTTTTGCCTGTTTGAGTCAAATAATATTCTGCGTAGACGCGGTCGATCAAAAGACCGTCGATCCGACCGTTTTCTAGATCGATAAAGGCTTCATTAAAACTGGCATACAAGGTTGCGTCATTGCCGTCTACAAGATCCTTCAAAACTTCCGGTTGGTTATTGAAGGTCTCATAACCAGAAGAACCTTCTTGGGCACCTAAGACTTTGCCCGCCATATCATCGAAGCTAGTAATGCCGCTTGATTTCGCTGTGACCAAGACTTGTTTATTTTCCATATAAGTATCTGTAAACAATACTTTTTCTTCACGAGCTGCGGTTTTGGTATACCCGTTCCAGATCATATCGATGGTGCCATTGCTTAGTTCGGTTTCTTTCATGGACCAATCGATTGGTTGAAATTTGACTTTGGTTCCTGTTAGATCCAAAATCGCTGTGGCTAAATCCACATCAAACCCAACGATGTTGCCTTGGTCGTCTTTAAAGCCCATCGGTACGAAGGTATCGTCTAGGCCGACGATCACTTCTTCTTTGTCAGCGGCACTGGTTGTGGTGTCATTGCTACTGCCGCACGCCCCTAATAAAAATACACTTGCTGCTGCGATTCCCGTTAATAGTAATTTTTTCATTTTGTTCTCCCCCTTATTCTCCTGCTACTTTTAATAATTGATCGCCGATATTTTCGGCAAAAACCAAATCATGGGTCACCACGATCTGGGTCACTCCTTCTTTTTTCAGATCCAAGATCAGCTGTTCGACTTGCTGTCTCAAGCCTGGATCTAAGGCGCTGGTAGGCTCGTCATAGGCCAACACTTTGGGATTCATCGCCATCGCTCGTGCAATAGCCACCCGTTGCCGCTGCCCCCCGGACAACTGGAAGGGGTATTGGGCTAATAGGTCACTTAACCCTAGTTTTTCTGCCAACTGTTCGGCTTTTGCTGTATACGCGGCTTTGTCTTGTTTTAGCACCATTTTTGGTGCCAAAGTGATGTTTTCAAAAACCGACAAGTGGGGAAACAATTGGAAGTCTTGGAAGACGACACCGACGACTTGTTCTTGTTCTTTTGTGTCGGTGGGATCAAAGGCTTTGCCATCCAGTAAAAAGCTTCCAGAATCGATCGTTTCTAACCCAGCCAGTGTCCGAAGCAAGGTGGTTTTCCCGCCACCGGAAGGACCGACCACCGCTAAGATACTGCCGTCTTCGATCGTCAGGTCTAGCTGATCGATGACTTTTTTGGCGCCAAATGATTTTGATACTTGTTTTAGTTCTAACATATGTGGTTCCTCCTAACGGTAATAGTCCAGTTTGGTCTCGATTTGTTTTAACAATAACGTGAAGACGCCCGTCATCACCAAGTAGATCAAGCCGACCCCAACTAACGGAAGCAAGGTACTGTCTCGCTCCATGGCGATTTTTCCGATTCGCATCACGTCTGACAAGCCCAAGATGTAGACGAGGGATGTGTCTTTGACAAGATTGATGACTTCATTGCCGACAGATGGCAGGGTGATCTTGACAACTTGTGGGATGATGATTTTTTGGATCGTTTGGATTGGGGATAAACGCAAGACTTTCGCAGCTTCGTATTGTCCGGCTGGAATCGATTGGATCCCCCCACGGAAAATCTCAGCAAAATACGCAGCGTAATTGATGATAAAGGCGATCAAGGCTGCTTCAAAGCGATCAAAGACGATCCCTAAAATCGGCAGACCGTAGAAAACAAAGATCAACTGCAGCAATAAAGGCGTTCCTCGCATCAACCAAACGTAGACTTGCACGATCAATTTCAAAATACGCAGGCGACTGGCTAAAACAAAGGCAAACAAGATGCCTAAGGGAATGGACCCGATTAAGGTCAGTGCGAACAATTTAACGGTGATTCCGGTTCCTGAAATTAGTTGGGGCATAACATTGACTAAATACTCAAACATGGTGACTTCCTCCTTGATAGGTTTCAATTTCGCTTGGCAGAAAAACAGCTTAGCGACGGCTTACTCCGACGCTTATGTGGCGCTGTGCGTTGGCTGGTGAGGGCAACTGGCAAGTTTCATTTTTCTAAAAAAGAAAAACAAAAAAAGCGCACACTGGCATTTGCCAGAGGACGCTAGATACGTGGTTCCACCTCAATTTGCCTTTCCTTCACAGGAAAAGGCCTCGTGCAGTCTTTGTGATCCTTCCACTTTCGGTTTTCGGTGAGCCGCAAAAAAAGAGAAAAAAAAACGTCCCCTAGCCATTACAGCTAAAGGACGTTATCAACGCGGTTCCACCTTTGTTTATCAGTGCTTCACAGCAACTGAACTCAGAAAGTCATCAATCAATGACTGCTGCTGTAACGGGCAAACCCGGTCTCTCCTACTTTTCTTTCGGAAAAACGACTCCAAGATGTGTTTCACAACCATGCGTTATCTCTTTGCACCAACCAGAGACTCTCTTCAAACAGCAAGCCTTGCTACTCTTCTTTTCGATGTCTGTTTCATTAAGTTGTGTCTTACTTTACTCGCTCTTAAAGAAAATGTCAAACATTTTTTCTGAAATTTTCGAAACTTTGTCTAATACATCGATTTCGAGAGGAAGATTCAGGGAAAAGAAGACGCAACTGCTTAACCGAAGTATGCTTCAGCTAAGGCTTGCCCTTGCTTGATTTTTGCCCATTGCTGCTCAGTCGAAAGCTCATTGCCGCAGTCACAAGAGGCAAAGCCGCATTGATGAGAAAGATAAAGCCGCTCCTTAGGAATGATTTGGCTGGCTTTGTCTAATAAGGCGATCACTCGCTCTTCATCGTCTAATGTGGCGGTTTTGCTGGATAATAAGCCTAAGACAACTTCCACTTCTGAACGATCTTTCAGCGCTTCTAAAGCCGAGATATCACCGGCACGGTCATCGTCCCACTCCAGGAAAAAGCGGTCATAATGCTGATCACGTAAGAATTTTTCGGCGATCGCTTTGTAGGTACCACTGGCTGCCGCGCGGCTTTGGTAATTGCCGCGACAATTGTGGGTCCAGACTTTTAATCCTAATTCGTGGGCGTAATCAGCGACTTCGTTGTTGATCGCCACGAATTCATCGGCTAACGCTTCTAAGCCGTCATTGCCTTGGGTGAAGAAGCTCTTGTCATTGTCTTCAGCAAATAGTTCCCATAAACAATCATCGAACTGAACGATCTCACCACCGGCTTCTCGGTATTCCTGCAAGAATTCCTTGTAGGCGTTAAGCAGCCCTTCCCGCAAGGCTTCTTTCGTTGGATACACCTGACCTTCACCAACGAGGTCGTTAAAGACAGTCAGCTCGGTAAACGCGTGGGCAGCCCCCCAGACGGTGATTTTGACTGGCAGGTCGCCAGCTTGGCGTTTGGTTTCTTTAAACAATGTCAAGTAATGATGGTTTTTGCCAGATAATGGTTCTGTGATCCGGATGCCGATGTCTTTACGCGTTTCAAAATGTCCACCGTCCAAATCTTCAAAGGCATACCCATGATCGGAGATATAGCGCTCAACGCCTTTTAATCCCCAGAGAAAATCCAGGTGCCACATCGAGCGGCCATGTTCGCCATCTGTGATGACTGTAATGCCGTGTTCTTTTTGCGCTTCAATGATGTCAGCGATCGCTTTTGCTTCCGTTTCTTGGTAGCCAGGAAACGCATCATAAAACGGGTAGCGGATGTCCTCCCGATGCTCGATTTGATTTTTGTAGTCCAATAAATCTTGTGGTCGTAACAATGACCCCACAAGCTGAAATTTGTCTGTTGCCATATCCATACCTCCTATACAAAGTTTTCAAAATTGTTAGATTTATTCTAGCAAACATCTTATACTATAGATAATACTTATAAACTTATATATTCCATAGGCAATACCTATAACACAAAAAGGAGGTTGCATCCCATGCGTATCCAGCAGCTTGAATATTTGGAAAAAATCGTAGAAACTGGCTCTTTCAATGAAGCCGCTAAACAGCTTTTCATCAGTCAGCCCTCCCTCTCTCAAGCCATGAAAGAGTTGGAAAAAGAGTATGATCTGCAGCTGTTTTACCGCAGTAAATTAGGGGTGACCTTGACCGATGATGGCCGTTCCTTTCTCAACTATGCTCGAAATGTTTTAGACCAAGTCAATCTCTTGGACGAACGCTTTCGCAAAGACAGCCATCGCAAGCATGTTTTCAGTGTTTCCGCACAACACTATGCCTTCGTCGTCCACGCCTTCGTGGAGCTGGTCAAACAGTTAGGGGAGGATGAATTTCAATTCACCTTGCGAGAGACCCAGACACAAAATGTACTGGATGATATCCAGACGTTTAAGAGCGAATTGGGGGTCATTTATCTAAATGATTTCAACACGACGGTCCTCACCCGTTTGATCCACGAAAAAGACCTGCAATTCATTCCTTTGTTTGAAGCCAAACCCCACGTCTTCATCGGCCGAGAAAATCCCCTGACTCAGAAAAAAAGCATCACATTAGCTGATTTGGAACCATATACCTATTTGTCGTACGAACAAGGGGAAACCAATTCCTTCTACTTTTCTGAAGAGATCTTAAGCACTTTACAGCGCAAAAAACACATCCGCATCAGCGATCGTGCCACGATCTTCAATTTGATGGTGGGTCTCAACGGCTATACCATCAGCTCTGGGATCATCAGCAGTGAGCTGAATGATGAAAAAATCGTTGCGATCCCTTTGGAGGTCGATGATGCGATGACCCTAGGTTACCTCAAACACAAGAAAATGGAACTGAGTGAGATGGCTTTGGACTATCTCGCCTTGTTGAAGCAGCATATCAAAAATTACGGTTTCGACGTCTTTTAAAAAAAACGATCCGCAGACAGTCGGTCGGGCTTCCTTAGTAAGGTGTCCCGACCCTGTTGCGGATCGTTTTGTTTCTTTTGTGCTTTTTTTATTCTTAAATTGTCTTACGTTGGTGTTGTGGAGAATAAATCAACGCAATGGTTTCCATTCCCACTCTTCGACTTCGGCGATATCATAGCCGTTTTCTCGAATAAAGTCATGGTGATACGCAACGGTGTCTGCCATTTTTTGGGCAAAGTCCGTTGCTTTTTCTCCATAGACCCATTCGGCGGCGTCTTTGGCTAAGTGGAAGCGATCCAATTCAGAAAGGATCCGCATATCAAACGGTGTCGTGATGTCGCCATTTTCTCGGTACCCATGAATATGAAGCTGTTGGTTGCGACGGCCAAAGAAAATGTCGCGAATCAGTCCTTCATATCCGTGGAAAGCAAACACGATCGGTTTGTCTTTCGTAAAGTAGGCTTCGAATGCTTCATCGCTCAACCCACGAGGATCGACTTCTGGACGACGCAATTTCAATAGATCGACCACATTGATGAAGCGGACTTTCAACTCTGGGAAGGCTTCAATCAGCAAGGAAACAGCGGCTAAAGCTTCCAAATTCGGTTCCGTCCCAGCAGCTGCGATCACAATATCGGGTTCTTGTCCTTCATCTGTCGATGCCCAGTCGATGACTTTCAAGCCATCTTTGACAAGCACTTTCGCTTCATCCGCCGAGTAAAACTGCGGGCGTGGGTGTTTTGAAGAGACCACTAGATTGATCTTTTCTTCAGAAGCGAGTGTTTCTGCCATGACAGCCATCAAGCTATTGGCATCGGCTGGCAAGTAGACCCGCACAAAGTCGGCTTTTTTCTCTGCAATATGGGTCATGATCCCTGGATCTTGGTGGGTGTACCCATTATGGTCTTGTTGGAAGACCGTTGATGAAGCAATCAAATTCAATGAGGGATACGGGTTGCGCCAGTCAAGATCATGGGCTTTTCGTAACCATTTGAAGTGTTGCGTGATCATAGAATCAACGACTCTTAAGAATGACTCGTAGCTGGCAAAGAAGCCATGACGACCCGTCAGCACATAGCCTTCCAAGAAGCCTTCTGCTTGATGTTCTGATAATTGTGAATCAATCACACGGCCCACTGAAGACAGCCATTCATCATAATCAGGATGTTTTGGCTCCAACCATTGGCGGTCCGTGACTTCAAACACATGGTTCAACCGATTGGATTTGGCTTCATCTGGGCCAAAGATGCGGAAGTTATCGGGATTTTCTTTGATGATGTCACGGGCAAATTTCCCAAAGACCATCATATCTTGGGCAGTCGTTTCCCCTGGTGTCTCGATCGCAATGGCATGTGCTTGCCAATCTGGCAAGCGTAGCGGTTGCGGATCGATCCCCCCATTGGTGATTGGGTTGACCGCCATCCGCTGCTCTCCTTTTGGTGCCAATTCTTGAATCTCAGCTTTGATGCGGCCGTTTTCGTCAAAAAGCTCTTCTGGACGATATGACTGCAGCCAATCCGTCAAAGCATCCACGTGTTCCATATGTTTCGCATTGACAGGGATCGGTACTTGGTGGGCACGGAAGCCCCCTTCAATCGGCTCGCCATCCCAGACTTTCGGTCCAGTCCACCCTTTCGGTGTGCGAACGATCAAAACAGGCCAATGAGGCATAGCGGCTTCTTCCGCAGAACCTTTGCGGGCTTCTGCTTGGATCGCGTGGATCTGTTCGATGGCTTGATCCATTTTCTGTGCCAATTGCGGATGAACGGCTTCTGGATCGTCCCCTTCTACGAAATAAGGGGTCCAACCCATGCCTTCAAAATATTTCGTGAGATCTTGGTCACTTTTACGAGCCAAAATCGTTGGATTGGCAATCTTGGCGCCATTCAAATGCAAGATAGGCAAAATTGCGCCATCATTGACTGGATTGATAAAGGTATTTGAAAACCAGCTGCCCGCTAATGGTCCAGTTTCGGCTTCGCCATCACCGACCACTACTGCTGCAATGACATCGGGATTGTCTAAAATAGCTCCGGTAGCGTGGGCGATGGAATAGCCTAGCTCGCCGCCTTCATGGATCGAACCTGGCGTTTCAGGTGCCGCATGAGAAGCGATCCCACCTGGGAAAGAGAAGGTTTTGAATAGATGTTTCATCCCTGCTTCGTCTTTGGTGGCTTTTGGATAGATCTCGCTGTAGCTGCCGTCTAAATAAGCATTCGCAACCATGACTTGTCCGCCATGGCCTGGTCCTTCGATATAAAACATGTTTAAGTCGTACTTATTGATGACGCGATTGAGATGGGTGTAAATAAAATTTTGCCCTGCGATCGTTCCCCAGTGACCAATCGGATTCACTTTCAAATCTTTTTCTTCGATGGGGCGGCGCAATAAGGGATTGTCTTTCAAATAAATCTGACCAACGGAAAGGTAGTTGGCTGCTCGCCACCAAGCGTTCATTTTCTGATAATACTCTGGTGTATCGTAGGTTGTCTTCATTGTGCTCCTCCTTTTAGTCCATTGTTCCACTCTTACATAAAAGTCTATGCCCCCTATATTTAAAAGTCAATTTTGCTGATTGCTGGTGCTTTCAGGGGTCTGCTTATCCGCACTTTGCAGCTAGAAGGCAAGAAAGTTTAAGAAAAACGCAAAGAAACCGCCGACCATCGCCAACGGTTTCTTTTGTGATTGGGTACTTATTTGATCGTTACGTATTCTAATCCCACAAGCTTCGCCCATGTTTCGATCTGATCAGAATTTAGGACAAGTGAGACAACGGTGTGATGGCCACCGCCTGTTTCGATCCACTGTTTGACCCCATCGTGGAAGTTTGGTTTTGGTGTCCACATTACTCGTGCAACCGGTAGTTTTGGTGCTTCTTCAGTTGGCTCAAAGGCATCGACTTCATTGATCAATAATTTGTAGTGGGTGCCAAAGTCTGCCATCGAAACCACGACACCTTCGCCGCCTTGGCCGTCAAAGACGAGTCGGGCTGGGTCTTCACGATCCCCCATCGACAATGGCGAAACCACGATTTTTGGTTTGTTGACTGCTAATACTGGATCGACTTCCATCATGTGGGATTGCAAGATGGCTTCTTTTCCTGGTGTCAGCTCATAGGTATAGTCTTCCATAAAGCCAGTCGCTTTATTGTGGGCCATGATTTTCATCAAGCGGTCAATAGCGGCGGTTTTCCAGTCCCCTTCACCAGCAAACCCATAGCCTTCTGCCATCAAACGTTGTACAGCTAAACCAGGCAACTGCTGCATACCATATAGGTCTTCAAAGTTCGTGGTAAATGCCGTATAGCCGCCTGCTTCAAGGAAGCGGCGCAGACCGATTTCTTGTTTGGCTTGGGCTTTGACATGACGTGCCCATTCTTCTTTGTCGTAATCGCCATAATCGAAATCATACAGCTGGCTGTATTCTTCAAAGAGTGCATCGACTTCTTCGTCAGTCACCGCATCGACGACTTGAACCAAATCGCCGATCCCAAAATAATCAACGGTCCAGCCAAATTGGATCTGTGCTTCGACTTTATCGCCTTCGGTCACCCCAACGTTACGCATGTTGTCGCCAAAACGAGCGACTTTGATTTGGAAGCTTTCATTGTAGCCGACTGCCACGTCCATCCAAGCAGCGATTTCTTTTTGGATGGCTTCATTTTTCCAATAGCCGACAACGATTTTGTTTTGCTTTTTCAAACGGGCATTGATAAATCCATATTCTCGGTCACCATGAGCCGCTTGGTTCAAGTTCATGAAGTCCATATCGATGGTTTCCCATGGAATTTGTTCATTGTATTGAGTGGCAAGGTGCAGCAATGGTTTTTGTAATAATTTCGTGCCGCGAATCCACATTTTTGCTGGTGAGAAGGTGTGCATCCAGGTGATCACCCCAGCGACTTCATCCCGATAGTTGACTTCTTTCATGATTTTCGTAATCGTATCGGCAGTAACAGCGAGTTCTTGTAAAACAACTGGATAAGGCAGCTTTGAGCTGTCATTTAAGCTTTTGACCATTTCTTCTGCATGATCCCGTACTTCTTGTAATGCTTCTTCTCCATATAAGTGCTGTGATCCTACGACGAACCAAAATTCTTTTTTCCCGATTTCTAACATTCTACTTGCTCCTTTTTCGTTATTTTTGCCCGTAATAGGCATTTTCTCCATGTTTGCGTAAATAATGTTTGTCTAAGACCCGCTGCGGCAATTCGGGTGCGTAACTGTTGAGCTGGCGCGTGATAAAATTCATCTTAGCGACTTCTTCTAAGACAACTGCGTTCATCACCGCCGCATCCGCCGTTTTGCCCCAGGTAAACGGTCCATGACCGTGAAGCAAGACACCAGGAATTTCTTCTGGCGTGATGCCGCGTTCCTTAAAGGTTTCGACGATCACCTGTCCTGTTTGTGCTTCATAGCCTTCATCGATCTCGGCTTGCGTCAAAAAGCGGGCACAGGGGACTGCTCCATAAAACGTATCGGCATGGGTCGTGCCCATCGCTGGCAGATCGAGTCCTGCCTGAGCCCAGCTCGTCGCCCAAGTAGAATGGGTATGGACGATCCCACCAATTTCTGGAAATGCTTTGTATAAAACGGCATGCGTTGGCGTATCGGAGGAAGGATTTTTCGCTCCTTCCACTACGTTGCCCTCAAAATCACAAACCACCATATCACTGGCTTGCATGGTTTCATAGTCAACACCGCTAGGTTTGATGACAAACAACTGCTGTTGGCGATCCACTGCTGACACATTGCCCCAGGTGTATTTGATCAATCCTTGCTTCGGCAATGCCAAATTGGCCTGAAAGACTTCTTCTTTTAATCCTTCTAACACAAAATTCCCTTCTTTCTTTTTAAATCAACGCATCGATTGCCGCTTGCTCGATCGGCAACCCTGCTTGGTAACGTTGAGTAAAGACGGTGAACCCCTGAATGTCGGCTTCTGTCGGGGCTAACGTCACGCCGTGGTCATTTTTAAATACTTGATCTGCTAAAAATGCGGCCAAGGATTGTTCTGGCGTGTGACGGCGAAGGTATGCTGCTAAAAGGGCGATCCCCCAGGCGCCGCCTTCACCAGCCGTTTCCATGACCGTGACTGGGGCTTCCATGACAGCTGCCAAGACACGTTGGGCAACTTCTGGCGTCTTGAAGATCCCCCCGTGACCAACGATTCGATCAATGGCGACGTCTTCGGCTTCCAGAATCTTCATCCCGATCTTCATCGCACCAAAGGCACTAAACAGATGTAAGCGCATGAAATTTGCTAAAGTAAAAGAACTCTCTGGCGATCGGACGAAAAGCGGCCGTCCTTCAGGGATCTTAGTGATATTTTCACCAGAATAATAGCCATAAGAAAGCATCCCGCCACATTCTGAATCCCCTTTCAATGCTTCGTTGAACAAGGTCGCAAACAATTCTTCCGTGGAAAGTTTCATTCCAGCTGCGTCGGCAAATTCGCGGAAAAGTTTGACCCAGGCATTGATCTCCGAGGTACAGTTATTCGTATGGACCATCCCCACCAAATCACCAGAAGGCGTCGTGACCAAATCGATCTCTGGATACACTTGCGTTAAGGGTTCTTCTAAGACGATCATGGCAAAAGCCGACGTCCCGGCTGAAACATTCCCGCTTCGCTGTGCCACACTATTCGTGGCAACCATGCCAGTGCCCGCATCGCCTTCTGGCGGACATAACGGGATGCCGGCTTGCAAGGTACCGGTTGGGTCGAGTTTTTTTGCGCCTTCTGCCGTCAATGTGCCGGCTGGTTCGCCTGCTGTCAACACTTGTGGCAAAAGGTCTTTGATCTGCCAAGGATACCCCTGACTGCTGATTTGCGCATCAAATTGCTGCAGCATATTCGCATCATAGTTTTTTGTCGTACTATCGATTGGGAACATCCCAGATGCATCACCGATTCCGATAACTTTTTCCCCTGTCAGCTGCCAATGGACATAGCCGGCTAAGGTAGTGAAAAAAGCGACCTCTGGTACGTGAGCTTCTTGATTCAAAATCGCTTGATACAAGTGCGCGATACTCCAACGCTGCGGGATGTTGTATTGGAACAATGCCGTCAAAGCTTTTTCTGCTTCTTCCGTGATTGCATTGCGCCATGTCCGAAAAGGGACCAACAGCGTGCCTTGCTGATCAAAGGCCATATAGCCGTGCATCATTGCAGAAAAACCGATACTGCCGATCGTCGTCAAAGGTACCTCGAATTGCTGCTGGATATTGTGCGCCAACTCTTGGTAGCTGGCTTGCAGTCCTTGCCAAATCGCTTCTAGCGAGTAGGTCCAAATCCCTTGCTCCAATTGATTTTCCCATTCAAAGCTGCCAGAAGCGATCGTCTGAAACCGCTCATCGATCAAGACAGCTTTGATCCGTGTCGAGCCTAGCTCGATCCCAAGAGACGTGCGCCCGTCAATAATTGCTTGCCTTACTTGTTGCGTCATCTTCTTACTCTCCTTTTTGGTTATTGACTGAACCGCGAACGATCAGCTCTGGTTCAAAATAAAAGTGTTGTGCTTCTGTTGCCTTACCTGTAGTGATCCATTGTGCTGCCAATTCCCCCATCGCTTCTTTCGGGTGAGTCAGTGTGGTGATCGTCGGTGTGGACAAGGTGCTAAGGGGCGAGTCATCGTTTCCTACGATCGAAAAATCAGTAGGAACGTTCTTCCCAGCAGCCGTCAATGCTTGAATCAAACGATGCGCGATCTCATCGTTGTAACAAACGATGCCTGTGACTTGATTATCGGCAGCCGTCAAGCGCTGGATCGCTTGTTCAATAACGGCTTCTTTCGTCTCCGTCGTATACGTCAAGACGTCTTCTGCTGCAAACGTCCGCTTGGCTTGGGTCAACGCTTTGACAAACCCTTTCATCCGATATTTCCCTTGTAAGTCATCGATTTTCGTGATCATCATCAACTGCTGATGCTGTTGTTCTAATAGATAATTGGTTGCTAAAAAACCAGAACGTGTATCGTTGACACAAATATGCGGCAAGTCTAGTTCTTCGTAATAGGCATTGATCATGACGAGAGGAATCCCAGCTTCTTGGAGGGCGACATAATAGGCAAGATTCGGGTTGTACTGGCTGCTCTTAGTTGGTTCAACGATCAACCCGTCTACCCCTTGATCCATCATTTGCTGCAAGCACGCTCTTTCTTGCTCATGGTCATTGTTGGTTGAGCCTAAAAGCAGTGAGTAGCCTTGCTCCCGCAATGTCTGCTCCACGCCACGCATGATCGATGGGAAAATATAATCAGACAAATAGGTCATGATGATCCCAATCGTTTTGCGGTTTTTATGATTGACAGTCTCAGGTTTTGAAACGTAGGTACCTGAGCCCCGTTCTTTTCTTAAATAACCTTCATTGACCAAAACAGCGATCGCTTGGCGCACCGTGTGGCGGCTATAATGAAATTCTTCCTGTAAGGTTGCTTCTGAAGGGATCGCATCGCCTTCTTGATAGGTGCCTAAGCGGATCTTTTCTCTTAAGATATCCGCTAGTTGTTCGTACTTATTCGCCATTTTCATCCCATCTTTCAAAAGTTGTCCGTACATCTAAGATACCAAGAAACCGCTTCCTTGTCAATTGCTGCTATACTAATTTTTCTGAAAAAGTAATAGAGAAAAAATTCCAAACGATCATTCACCTAGATTTTACTCATAATAAAAATAAATAAGATTATATTTGTTGTATAATTGAATAAATAGTTAGTTATTTCTATGAAGGAGGCAAACACTTTGACGAGAAATATGAATGAAAATCGTGAGGCGCCAATCATTCTTTATTCAAAAAAATATCGAGAGAATCGCAAACACGAGGCTAGTTGTCGCTGGTTTATTACCAGTAAAGGTGTTTTGATAAACCATACCCATCCAAAAATCCCAGATGAAAAGATTCCCATGGCAAAAATTGCCGATGTGGAATTACATATAGGCAAAGGTCTCTAAGTGGACTACCTCCGACTGCAGGTACCAGGTAATTCTCATCTGCTTTATTTCACCAATCGAATCGATGCCCAAAAAGCCTATGAATTTTTAACGGATCATTTGGCAGCACTTGGCGGACAATCAGCCAAAAGTTACGTGGATGAAGAGGCTGGTAAAATCAAATTACTGTCTTATCATTATCGTGATGCTTGGATCATCGCAGAAGATACCCTCACGATCATCGACTACAAAAAGAAAGAAAAGCAGGTTTTGCAGATTCCCCAGATCACCAGTGTCAGTCTGAAAGAAGTTGCCGAATCTGGTCTTTGGAAAGGCAATGGCTTCTTGGAACTGTATATTGGCGGTGGGGCAATCAGAGAAACCCATTCTCGCAGAAGGACGGAACCAAACCACTCCCTTTGCTTTGCCGAAAAAGACCTGCTGATTGCTCGGATCATACAGCGCTATCTCACTAACTTCCCCCGTAAGCATGCGATACTGCCCCCGCGACCAACTGTAACCCCGACGGAACAGGTCATTGCTGATCTTCGCGAACTGAAAATGTTGGTCGATGAAGGAATTTTGACTGAAGAAGAATTTGCCTTAAAGAAAAAACAACTGTTAGGATTATAGAAGCCATCGCTTCGGGAAAAAAGCAGTCCTCCTGCCATGCAAAGGCAGAGATTTCGGTGAAGGGCTGTGCTTTTTTCTGGGAAAATTTTGAACGGTTTTTTTAGAACATGCTATACTAAATGAAGAATACGTAGAGTATCTCAAAGGAGGTCTTTCTCATTTTTTCTTTTAATGACATCAAAGCGCGTTTCCCCCAGGCAACGCTGCATGACAAAGTATCCACAACGAAGGACATCGAATCCATCGCTTTCGGCAAAAAATATATTTGGCTGCCAACTGACCAATTAAGTGACAGTGAAAAACTGCTGATCCAACTGGGAAACGGCTCTTTGCAACCAGAAATCGATAACCGAAACCATCCATGGTATCCGATTTTATTTGAACATCAGCCCGTTCAAGACCAAACGTGGGTCCGAATGCTGCAAGTTCATTTCACCCGAACCATTGACTCCTTGCAATCCGAATGGCTCGCAGAGATCCAGCAAATGCTCCCTAGCGTGGTGGATCTTTTTTTCCTCACCGAACACCATGCGGTGATCGTAGAAAAACAAGACGACACTAATTTACCCATCGAAGATCTCGACGGCTTATTCGTGGCTTTGGATATGGATTTCGACTGCTATTCTCAGCTGTTCGTCGGTCCCTTCCATCATCCGCGCCACGATTTCACTACCTTATGGGCAAGTGAGTCTACCCTGTTCAAAAATGAGTTAAAAACGAAAACCACCAGTAAAAGTATGGATCTGCCCAAAGTGGTCTTTTCTCTTTTTCGCAATGGCTTTTCCGAGTATATTTCCTTGTTTCGTACCTTATATCTAGATTGGTTTGAAGAAGAGACCGAAACGATCATTCAATCCCTGTGGCGCAATCAAGGCAATGCAAGCTCCACAGCCAAAGAACTGTTCATGCATCGGAATTCTCTCCTATATAAGATCGATAAGTTTCAAACACTGACGCGCTTAAATTTAAAAAATATGGATGATCTGCTGCTTTGCTATTTATTGATCGATCAGTTCACCCATCAGAGCAATTAAACAACCTGCACAAGAAAACGTTTTTTTCTTGTGCAGGTTTCCGTTGCGCATTCGAAGCGTTTTCATTTATGCTATTCATGTAAACTAAATGGAAAGAGGTAATCCCAATGGTAGAAATGGCCTTAAAAAATATCCACAAAAAATATGACAATAATGATGCGTATTCGGTAACTGATTTTAATTTAGATATCGCGGATCGCGAATTTATCGTTTTCGTTGGACCTTCTGGTTGCGGAAAATCAACAACCCTTCGAATGATCGCTGGTTTAGAAGATATTTCTGAAGGCGAATTGAGCATCGGTGGAAAAGTAATGAACGATGTAGCACCAAAAGACCGCGACATCGCGATGGTTTTCCAGAACTACGCATTGTATCCCCATATGACTGTTTTTAACAACATGGCATTTGGTTTGAAATTGCGTAAATACGACAAAGAAGAAATCAAAAAACGCGTAGAAAATGCCGCTGAGATCTTAGGTTTGACAGAATACTTAGATCGTAAACCTGCTGCCCTTTCAGGTGGTCAGCGTCAACGGGTTGCCTTAGGCCGTGCCATCGTTCGTGATGCCAAAGTCTTCTTAATGGATGAGCCGTTGTCAAACTTAGATGCGAAATTGCGGGTTGCCATGCGTGCGGAAATCGCAAAATTACACCAACGTTTAGAAACAACGACGATCTATGTAACCCATGACCAAACAGAAGCGATGACCATGGCTGACCGGATCGTTATCATGAAAGATGGTTTCATTCAACAAATCGGTTCACCAAAAGAAGTCTACAACACACCGAAAAACATTTTCGTTGCCGGCTTTATCGGTTCACCAGCAATGAACTTCTTCAATGTTACGTTGAATAACGGTATGATCTCTGATGGTCAAAGTTTGAATTTACGTATTCCTGAAGGCAAGAATAAGATTCTTGTTGAAAAAGGCTACGAAGGCAAACAATTAGTCTTTGGTATTCGTCCAGAAGATATCCACAGTGAACAAATCGCATTGGAAGCTTCTCCTGAAGCAACTGTACGTGCCGAAGTGGTCGTATCTGAACTATTAGGTGCAGAAACAATGCTTTATACACGTGTAGGTGCGACTGAATTTATCTCGAAAGTTGATGCCCGCGACTTCCACCGTCCAGGTGAAACAGTTGATTTAGCTTTCAACATCAACAAAGCGCATTTCTTCGACAAAGATTCAGAAAATGTCATCACACTTCCTTAATTTGTAGTTACCATGCACTGTTCTCGGATTTGCCCCCTAGGCAGTCGCATTTAACTAATATCCACTTTTATTCCTTATTTGTATCCCTCAAAAACAGACAGTCAGCCGACTGTCTGTTTTTGGGTTACTTTATTCTTCCTGAGGCACATAGCGCGCGGCCATGGTTTGAATGATCGGTGTTTGCCGAACTTGAGTAAAAACGATTTTGACAGCAGACACGCCGACCGCTTCAAAGCTGATGATTTTTTGATAGCCGATCGTCACTATTTCGGTCAGTAACTGTGGTCCTGCTACAGTTTGCAGAAAAATTTTTGCTTTTTCTACCCGTTGCCCATATTGAATCGCTTCCTTCAATACAAGTGAATTGATGACGACCGGTTCTGCAAAATGTAGGGTCAGCCATGGCCGTTTGTCTTCCAAGTCCGGTTTCCAATACTGGCCAAACGCTTGAGATAGTTGGAGCTTATCCATTCTGCTGGACACACTGGTTGAAGAGCTCGCAAACGTGCCGTTCCTTTCAGTCGTCACCTCTTTCAATTGTTTAATCGAGTGACCTAATTGCTGCAATGCCTTTTGATCCGTTGGATGGATCATACCATCCGGCATCGGCGACACATTAAGTAGAAAAGAACTATTGCCCCCAACGATCTGCTTGTAAAAAGACCAGAGCTCAGCGCCGCTTTTTACTTGTTGGTCTTCTGATGGATGATAAAACCAGCCGGGGCGAATCGATAAGTTGACCTCAGCAGGGTACCAAGCCAATTCGGCAGCTTCTTTAATGCCGTACTTTTTCAGCGCTTGTCGGCTTCCTAAATCGATTTCCATACTGGAAATCGATTGCCGAAACGCTGTGCTATCGGCTTTTTGCGAATGACTCGCTGTTTTTTCAGCATCCTTTAATGCTGCTGGCACCACACTCCATTCTTGAAGTCTGGTTTGCCCCGCTTCGTTTCCTACCCAACGGACATCCGGTCCGCAAACCGCAATCACTGCATTGGGTTGCAGCTCACGAATCACTTGATAATACCGTTCCCAATCATAGTTTTGGCGTTTTCCATTGGGTCCTTCACCATTGGCCCCATCTAACCATATTTCGAATATATCACCATAATTGGTTAAAAGTTCTGTCAACTGCGCCGTATAAAAATCATCATAGACTTGCCCCATTCCATAACAAGCTTCATGCTGATCCCAAGGCGATAAATAAATGCCGAATTTCAGGTCTGCTTGACGGCAAGCATCAGAAAGTTCTTTCACTAAATCACCTTGACCATTGCGCCAGGGCGTTGAAGCGACTGTGAAAGCAGTGTGCTGGCTTGGCCATAAGCAAAAGCCGTCATGATGTTTGCAGGTCAAAATGATTCCCTGCATACCGCTTTGCTTCATTGTGGAAACCCATTGATGACAGTCTAGCTTTTGCGGGTCAAATACCGTTGGCGACTCATTGCCGAGCCCCCATTCACGATTGGTCATCGTATTGAGACCAAAGTGGATAAAGCCATAAAATTCCAACTGCTGCCACTGTAGTTGTCGTTTACTGGGGCGAATCTGGGTAAGTTCTGCTGGTTCGATAATCTGTTCCTCCATTCTATGAGTTGTTTGCTGCTTTAAGGAAACAGATACAAGATCGATTCTTGACTGTTTCCTCATTGGAAAAGATCCAACGCCTTTACTGTACTTCCGTCATCTGTACGCTCACTGGCAAACGAAGTACAGGAACTGACTGAAGCACCATTCAATCGACGGGTCTTCCCTATCAGGTGATCAAACTACTTTACGATAAAAAGAGTAGTGCTTGCTTGGGGGATTCGCAAGGCACTACTCTAAACAACATATTCAAACGCTAAAAGACACATCTTTTTACGCGAGCCTAGTGATCGTTTTGTAAGAGGGTCAGGCTGTCTGTAAGGACAGCTTCGCCATCTAACAGCTCGTAATCTGTTTCTTTGATTAATTTATATGGCACCGCTTTGACCATGAGAAAGTCTTTTAATCGATTGACTTCGTACTTCGACTGCGGACCGATCAGCAAGGCATCGACTGTTTGTTGCTGCAGGATCTGTTCAGCAATGATGGCTGGTGCCGAATAGATATGCACAGCTAGCCCTTTTTCATCTGCGGCCCGCTGCATGTTTTTCACTAAGAGACCCGTAGTGATGCCGGCGGTACAAATCAATAAAATCGTCTTTTGTGCTTGGTCCTCCATAAACAGGCCCTCCTACGAAATTTTCTTTTTCTTATTGTAGATATCCAGCACGACAGCCAGCAGCAAAATCAACCCTTTGATGGCTTGCTGCCAATCGACACCGACCCCTAAGATCGACATCCCATTGTTTAAGACACCCATCACGAGACCACCAACGATCGCCCCCATCACAGTACCAATACCGCCTGAGGTAGAAGCACCGCCGAAATACACTGCGGCCATTGCATCTAATTCCATTGACGTTCCCGCTTGCGGTGTGGCTGCATTCAACCGAGCCGCTAAAACCAAGCCCGCCAAAGCTGCCATCATCCCCATGTTCACGAAGACCCAGAAGGTGATTTTCTTCGTCTTGATTCCCGAAAGTTCGGCTGCTTTTTTGTTGCCGCCGGTTGCATAGATTTGCCGACCAGCGACGGTTTTGTTAGTCAAAAAGCCATAGGCAGCCACGATCACCCCTAAGACGATCAAAATGATCGGATACCCTTGATAAGAGGCAAAGATGTAGGTAGCACCGAGAAAAACAACCGCAGTAAAGACGGCTTTAAAGGCAAAGGCTGCCATTGATTCCACTTCAAAAAGATTTTTTTTTCGGCGCTCACGGGTCCGCCATTGGCCTAAAATCAGGATGCCCGTGATCACTACACCTAAAATCATGGAAAGTAAATGGATCTGACCGCCTGCAATATCTGGCAAATAGCCGGTGGAAATTTGTTGGAATGCCTTGGGAAACGGTGCCAATGATTGACCGCCTAAGACGACTTGGGTCAATCCTCGAAACATTAGTAAACCAGACAAGGTCACGATAAATGCTGGGATACCGACATACGCGACCCAGAAGCCTTGCCAGGCACCGATCACTGCGCCCATCAGTAAGCAAAGAGGCACTGCCAACCAAGGACTGATGCCGTTATTGACCATCAAGACGCCTGCAATCGCACCGACAAACGCCATCACGGAGCCTACGGATAGATCGACATGTCCTAACAAGACGACCAAAAGCATACCGGCTGCTAAAACGAGAATATGACTGTTTTGCAACACGAGGTTGGTGATATTCAGCGGCCGCCAGAAAATTCCGTCGGTCATGAGCTGAAAGGCCACCAATAATACTGCTAAGATAATGATCATACTGTATTTGCTAAAGATTTCCAGTGCCTTTTCTTTCAGCGAATGGCTGCGTTCTTTTTTTAATTTATTGGTTGTTTCCATCTCAAACCCCACTCTCTTCTAGTGTCATTAGATTCATCAATCGTTCTTGGTCTGCCTCTTCCCGTAACACTTCGCCCGTGAAGCGGCCTTCGTTCATCGTGTAGATCCGGTCGCACATGCCTAATAGTTCTGGTAACTCCGAGGAGATGATACAGATGGCTTTGCCAGCTGCTGCCATCTCTTCGATGATCGTATAGATTTCGTACTTCGCCCCGACATCGATCCCGCGGGTCGGTTCATCTAAAAATAAGATATCTGGTGTGGTCATCAGCCACTTTGCCAAAACGACTTTTTGCTGATTCCCACCACTCAAACTGCCAACGTTTTGATAGATTGAATTGGTTTTCGTCCGCATTTTTTTGCGAAATTCTTCTGCCATCGTGACTTCTTTTTCTTTATCGATGACCCCTTGGCGGCTGATTTTGGCAAGACTAGCGATGGTGGTGTTCTCGCGAATATCCATCAGCAGATTCAAGCCCAACGCTTTTCTGTCTTCCGACACATAGGCTAACCCATTTTTGATGGCGGTTGGCACGTCTTTGACAGAAATCGGTTGGCCGTCTTTATAGACTTCCCCCGAAATCGAACTGCCATAGGAATGACCGAAGACACTCATGGCAAACTCTGTCCGTCCCGCACCCATCAAACCGGCGATGCCGATGATCTCTCCTTTGCGGATCATCAAGTTCAAATTTTCATTCACCACACGGGTATGGTCGATTGGATGATGGACCGTCCAATTTTTGACTTCAAAAAACGGTTCACCAATAGCGGGTTTCCGCTCTGGGTAACGATTGGTCAAATCTCGCCCAACCATACCGCGAATGATACGCTCTTCAGAGATTTCGGCCCCGCTCAGCGTCTCGATCGTTTGCCCGTCTCGTAAAATCGTGATGCGATCCGCCACATTGACGATTTCATTCAGCTTGTGGGAGATAATGATCGAGGTGATCCCTTGGTTGCGAAACTCTTTGATCAGCTCTAACAGATTGGCACTTTCTTCTTCATTCAACGCCGCGGTTGGTTCATCTAAAATCAACAATCGGACGGATTTTGAAAATGCTTTGGCAATTTCCACCAGCTGTTGATGCCCGACACCGATTTGTGAAACCAGCGTATTCGGGTCTAATTTCAAGCCAACGATCTTTAAGAGGTTATCTGTTTTCTTTTCGGTCAGATCCCAATCAATAATGCCGTGTTTGGCTTGTTCATTTCCTAGAAAGATATTTTCTTTGATCGACAGGTAAGGACTTAAGGCTAACTCTTGATGAATAATAACAATTCCTTTGTCCTCACTGTCCCGCAAATCTTTGAACTTGCATAACTCCCCTTCATAATAGATCTCTCCATCATAGCTGCCGTAAGGATAGAGTCCGCTTAAGACATTCATCAGCGTGGACTTGCCAGCGCCATTTTCTCCACACAGTGCGTGGATCTCTCCTCGCTCGATCGAGAGGTTGACGTTATCAAGGGCGCGAACCCCTGAAAACTCTTTGACGATGCCTTTCATCATCAAAATATTATCTGCCATGTTCTTTCACCCTTTTCCTTTTTATGTAAAAGTGATGCGCTCCCTTTGTAAGAAAAGCGGAAAGAACGAATACTGGGGATGATTCGTTCTTCCCTGCTGCTTTAGGGGAAACTAGCATCTTTTCTCGCTGGATCTGCACTCCTTGCTTAAATGCCCAGCTCTTCTTCTGTATAGTAATCGGTATCGATCAATTCTTCTTTGTAGTTGTCGCTATCCACAGAAACAGGATTTGACAAGTAGGTTGGTACGACTTTGACGCCATTGTCATAGGTTTCAGTATCGTTGACTGGCACTTCCTCGCCATTGGTGATGGCTTCGATCATTTCGATCGTGTTTTTCGCTAACACCCGTGTATCTTTAAAAATCGTTTGGGTTTGTTCGCCCGCGATGATTGATTTCACTCCTGCCACCGTCGCATCTTGACCGGTGATCACAGGCAGTGGTTTATCAGAGGAACCATAGCCCACACCTTTAAGCGATGAGATGATTCCTAGGCTGATTGGATCATAAGGTGAAAGAACAGCATCCAATGTTTGATCCGTATAGTTGGCACTCAACAAATTGTCCATCCGAGCTTGCGCGGTTGAACCATCCCAACGCAAGGTAGCGATTTGGTTGAAGTTGGTTTGACCGGAAGGAACGACTAGCTGTCCGCTGTCAAAGTATTGTTGGAAAACCGAAAGGACCCCATTATAATTGATCAGTGCATTGTTATCATCTGGAGAACCGCCGAATAATTCAATGTTAAATGGTCCTTCACCATCTTTGAGGCCTAATTTGTCTTCAATATAAGACGCTTGCAGCACGCCGACCCCAAAATTATCAAAGGTGGCATAATAATCGACGTATTCCGAGTTCATCAGTAAACGGTCATAGGCGATGACTGTGATGTCTTCGTTATGGGCTTTTTCCAACACGTCCGTCAGTGCCGAACCATCGATCGAGGCGATCACTAAGGTATCAACGCCTTTGGTGATCATGTTCTCAATTTGTGCCACTTGGTTTTCTACTTTGTCTTCTCCATATTGCAGGTCAGTTTTATAGCCAAGCTTCTCTAATTCCTCTACCATATTGTCGCCATCTGCGATCCATCGTTCTGCCGATTTGGTCGGCATCGCGATCCCAACAAATCCTTTGTCTCCATCACCGTTTGCCCCGCTGTCTGATCCATTCCCACAAGCTGCTAACAATCCGCCAACCAATAAGGTGGATGCTAGGACGACCAATTTACCAAAAGTACCTTTCATTGTGATCCCTCCATGTCTTTTTCTTACATACTCAGTATAGCCAGTTAAGGAATCGCTTACATTTAGATTTTTTCGAGATTTCTTGGATTTCTTGAGAAAGGTCGGCCCAGTTGCCGCTTTTTCTTTTCGTAATCTTGGATTTTTTAAGATTCCCTTGGTTTTTATTTGATTTGATATTTTGTGTAAAGCGCTTCCGTATTTTTTAGTAGAATAGACCATAGAGGTGAAAAAAATGAGGAATAGAAAAATTGGGTTACTCCTTTGTTTGTATCTGTCTTTCTTGGCTGGTTGCCAAGCAATCAAAGAAACGACCGCTGAAACAGCGGAAGAAAGTATCGTGATCGGTTTTTCCCAGTCGGGAACGGAAAGCAGCTGGCGTAAACGACATACGGAATCGATCCGCACTGAGTTAGAGAAGGAAGGCTATGAAGTCCTTTATCGTAACGGTTATATGAATCAAGAGCGACAGATCCAAGATATCCGCAATTTTATCGTGTATCAAGTCGATGCCATCGTCTTTACCCCCATTCAGGAAAACAATTGGGAACCGATTTTGGAAGAAGCGGCCCAAGCTGGGATTCCCGTTTTCGTGGTAGATCGACATGTCAATGTCAGCGATCCCTCTTTATTTTTGACCCATATCGGGCCAAGCTTCAAAGCCGAGGGCAATCGTGCAGGTCTCTACGTTAGTAATTATTATAAAGAGCATGAGAACGAAACAGTCAATGTTTTAGAATTGACGGGACTGGATGCTACGTCCCCGACGTATTTGCGCTCAGAAGGGTTCCGAGAAACCATCAAGCGTGATTATGCCCATAACAATGTGACGATCCAAGTCGTAGACGAATTAAACGGCGATTTCATCCGCCGTAAAGGCAAAGAAGTCATCGAACAATACATCGAAGCAGGCAAAATGGAACAGATTGATGTCTTGTTCAGCCACAATGATGAGATGACGTTGGGTGCCCTAGAAGCCTTAGAAAAAACCGATATTGAGCCGGGGAAGGATTTAGTGATCGTATCGATCGATGCTCAAAAAGAAATGATCGATAAATTGAAGCAAGGAGTGGTCAATTGTGTCGTTGAGTGCAACCCAGATGCCGGGGTGTTCGTCAAAAATGCCATCTCTCGCTACTTGGCTCGCGGCGCCGATGCCATCCCTCGTGAAATCTATGTCCATGAAACAGTTTTTTCCAGTGACATGGATTTCGATCAGATTCCACCGAGAAATTATTGAGGAGATGAAGATGAAAACAAAAAGTATCAAGGGCATCTTTCAACAGACGAATAAACTGATGATCCTCGTCGCCTTTATTCCCCTCGTACTAAGTAGTGTGTTTTACTCACGGCAGATTTTCATTTACCAAAATACCATCAACAATATTGAAGAAGCCAATCAACTATCGGAAAAAGTCGATGCCATTGTCTTGGAAGAAATGTGGGACTTAGTCTTCGGCCAAAAAACCGTCGCACAAGTCCAAGAAACCAATGTAATTGAGGAATTGAGGAGCGACCTGCAACACATCCAAGAAAATACCAGCACTGCGAAAGAGCTCAATATTTTAGCGGTCGCCTTTCGGACGCTCGATTCTTTAGAAACCTATCAGCAACAGTTGATCGACAATATTCTCAAGGATGAGCCAGTGGAAAAAAACCAATACGTCATGATCCAAGTGGATTCGGTGATCGATTTGCTATCCGATATTTTGCAGCAATTCGTCGGGGTAGAGATCAGCTTAGCCAGCCAAACCAATCACGAACTAGTCCAATCGGTATTGTTACTGATCCTTTTTCAAGTCGTGTTGCTTTTGATCATCTTTGCGATCATCAATAAAAACCGCCGCTTTGTTCGTGACAACCTGCAAGACCCGCTGGATCGGTTATTAGATCTTTCCAACGAACTATCCCAAGGACATTTGAGCTACCGAGCAGAACTGCCAGAAACCCCAGAACTGCGGACCTTGACGAGTAGCTTGAATCGAATGGCAGATGACTTGACCCGGCTCTTGGAAGAAAATGCCTTGAAGCAGTATCACTTAGCCCAAAGTGAGGTGCGGGTCTTACAAGCCCAGATTACCCCACATTTCATCTATAATAGTTTAGATGCGATCGTTTCTTTGATTGAAGCTGCCCGTTACGAGCAAGCAACGGAAATGACCTATGCGTTGTCGGATTTTTTCCGTATCTCCTTAAGCAAAGGGCAAGACTGGATTCCTTTGGAAAAAGAATTGCGGCATGTGGGCGATTACTTGAAGATTTTGCAGATTCGCTATGGTAGGATGCTGTCTTACACCATCGAAGATCAAACCGTCAGTCCAGAACTGCAGGTTTTGAAAATGGTCCTGCAGCCCCTAGTTGAAAACGCCGTTTATCATGGCACCAAGTTTGTCCGTCGCGTCGGCATGATTCGAATTACAGTGTCAGAATTGCCTCACCAGATTCAAATGACCATCAGTGACAACGGCATTGGGATCGACCCTGAGCGTTTGGAGGAGATTCGTCGTAACCTTAAAGAAACCACTGATCCCGCCTCTGAGAGCGGCTATGGCCTATATAACGTCTATCGCCGTCTCCAGCTGAACTACGGCAGCGAAGCGCAACTGACGATCCACAGTCAATACCAAGAAGGCACCACGATTAACGTCACAGTACCAAAAAGGGAGGAACCCAACCATGTACAAAGTGTTCATAGTTGAAGATGAACATCTGATTCGCGATAGTTTGCGTCACCAAATCATGACTCTCGCCAAACAATACCCGATCGTTTATAGCGATGAAGCCGCCGATGGCGAATTGGCGCTAGCTTCGATCCTTGATCTGCGTCCGGATATTATTATCAGCGATATCAAAATGCCGTTTATGGATGGCTTGGTCTTTGCGAAAGAAGCCAAAAAATTATTGCCGCAAGTTCGCATTATTTTTGTTAGCGGCTTTGATGATTTTGACTATGCAAAAACGGCACTGCAGCTGCAAGCAGACGATTACTTACTCAAGCCCATCAAAAACGAAGAATTAGAACAAGCCATCAAAACCGTCGTTCAACACTTAGATGAACAACAAACCACCCATCAGCAATTATCCAAAGAAGACGATTTATTCGAAATGGAAATCAAAAAAAATCACTTTCTAAATCATCTCTTTAAACAAAAGATCACGATCTCAGAAGCCTTTTTGCAAGCAGAAGAACTGGGACGGCGCTTTTCAGGCAAACAGTTTTGTGTGCTGTTAGCAAAAACCCCCTTCAATCAAAGCTTTTCTGACTACACTCGCT
Organism: Enterococcus sp. AZ149; assembly: GCF_051714285.1. NCBI lineage: Bacteria > Bacillati > Bacillota > Bacilli > Lactobacillales > Enterococcaceae > Enterococcus > Enterococcus sp. AZ149. The sequence goes on along the minus strand of NZ_JBIORO010000001.1, from coordinate 435,165 downwards.
TTAGCCAGCAGCTGACCAAAGCCTATGAGCAAGATGATGCCGTCTTGTTCTCCAGTGTCTCTAGCCGCTTCATCAAGTTTTTACTTTTTGACCATGACCGAGAACAAGTTTTAGAAAAAGCCTATCAGATCGCTCAAAGCCTCGTTCATGGTTCTGGGGAAGAAGTGGCAGTGGCGATCGGACCTATAGCAGATCGTTTCTCGGGCATTCCTCTTTCTTATCAGAAAGCTCGTGACATGCTAAAAACCTATGGCAGCATCCGCAAGGAAAAAATCATCAGCTATGAAGATGACATTCGGGAAGGGGAACTGTCCCCCACCAATCCTTTCAAAACCGATCTTGCTTCAAGACTGGCAAATGCTGGGAAACAGACGATCCCTGAGCTGACCGATGAATTGATGGCGCCTCAAGGGACCGTTGAGCGAACGCAAATGTACCGTTTGTTCGTCTTGGTCGAATTGCTGGCATTATTGAAGAAAAAAGACAGTCATTCGCTGCCCCAGATCGTTCAGCACGCCCATGACTTAGACTATCTAGCGGCATTGACCCATGAGCCAGAGAACTATCAAACGACTCTGGCAGAACTGTTGCCGCTATTGACCAAACAACCCATCAATCCTGCAATGGCGAAATATCAAAGCATCATCAATCAAGCCAAAGCCTTTATCAGTGAGCACTTTTCTGATCCCAATATTTCCTTAAATGTAGTTGCTGAAAAAGTTCATTTGAGTCCGGCACACTTCAGCACCATCTTCTCGCAAGCCACTGATTCTACGTTTATCGAATACTTGACCGAGCAACGATTGACCTTAGCTAAGGAACTGCTGTTAACGACCAATCTACGGCTATCTGAGATCGCCTTTGATGTTGGCTATAATGACCCAAATTATTTTTCCTTTTTGTTCAAGAAGAAAGAAAGTATCTCACCGAAAGAATACCGTCAAAAAAATGCCTAGTTGAATGAATGGATACAAAAAAAGAGTGAGAGACAGCAAAATCGTCCTCACTCTTTTTTATTTTCTACCTCATTCAGTTATTTCTTCTCCATAGCAGCTTTTAAAGCAGCTGCTAATGGGCTTTCTTGCGGTTCTTCTTGATTGATTTTATTCATCAAGCGGCGTTCTTCGTGTTTCGACAGCTTTTTGCTGCGCTCTTTTTTATCCGCCATTTTTTCGGTGGTCCCATCGAATTTACAGCGGAAATAGGCGCCATTTTTGCCCTCAATGATCTCCATCTTTCGGTGACATTGCGGGCAACGTCGGTTTGAAACTTTCGGGTCTTTCCGACGACGGTACTTGCAGGTGCCACTGGAACAAACATAGATCTTGCCATCACGGGTATTTTTCTCCCGCAATGGTTCGCCGCATTCTGGACACCGTTTTTGGGTCAATGAGAAATCTTGGTACTTGCTCTCACTTTGCTTGATTTCTTTAACCAATTGTTTAGTGTCTGCTTCGATTTGCGCGAGGAAGGTTTGGGCAGAGTAGGTGCCTTTCGCGATGGCTTCCAGTTCCTTCTCCCATTTTTCCGTCAACTCTGGTGTCACCAAGGAAGGATTGACTAAGACTAACAACTGCTTGCCTTTTGGCGATACTTGCAAGCCGCTTGGGGTCCGCTCCATCAGCTCAGATTTGATCAGCTTTTCAATGATCTCCGCACGGGTTGCCGGCGTACCGAGACTATGTTTTTCCATTTTACCTAAAAGAGTTCCTTCATTCAACGGTTTCGGTGGTGTGGTCAACTCTTTCTGGATGGTGAACTCAGGCTTGACGGTACTGCCTTTTTGCCAAGCTATGTCACTGGTTTCTTCTTCAGAAGTCGTTTTCCATCCCGCTTCTAACACGGTATTGCGGTTGAATACAAAGGTTTCTGAACCAAAGGTCACGGTCACTTTCTGCTGCTGCTTTTTATGGGGTTTCGCAAAGAGCATTAAGAAACGACTAACGATCATTTGATAGATCCGTTGTTCATCGGTAGTTAATTTTTCATAACGTGCCCGCTGTTCCGTTGGCAATAGGGCATGGTGATCGGTAACTTTTTTATCATTGAAGACAGCTTGCTGCACCACTTGTCCACCATTTTTCAAGTATCCTTTGACTTCTGGGGCAAAATCCGCAACTGCCTGCAGGCGTTCCTTCATGGTTGCCTTCATATCATTGGTCAAATACTTGGAATCCGTCCTTGGGTAAGTGACGATTTTGTGGGTTTCATACAAGCTTTGAACAAGCGACAAGGTCTTCTTGGCTGAAAACCCATAACGCTGATTGGCTTCTCGTTGGATCTCGGTCAAATCGTAGGGCAGTGGTGCACTTTCTGTTTTGACCTTTTCTTCGATCGCTGTCACGCGACCATTCTGTTGACTCACTTGTTTGACCAATGCTTCGGCGTCACTGCGTTCTTTTAGTTGATAAGGATTTTTTTGTTGCAGGCGGGCCTTGGCATCGCCTACGTTTAGGGTAATCACATGATAGGTTTGCGGACGGAAACTCTCGATCTGCATTTCCTGACTGCGCACCAAAGCTAAGGTAGGGGTTTGGACCCGACCCGCACTAAGATTGTCTTGATATTTGACCGTCAATGCCCGCGTGACATTCAATCCTACCAGCCAGTCGGCTTTTGCCCGCGCAAGGGCGGAGTAGTAAAGATTGTCGTAGTGCTTGGCTGACTGCAATTTTGCAAAGCCTTCTTTGATGGCTTTAGGGGTTTGCGAAGAAATCCACAAACGTTTGACTGGTTTGTCAAAACGAACCCACTCCAAAATCCAGCGAGCGACTAGCTCCCCTTCTCTTCCCGCATCGGTGGCAATCACGACTTCCCCGACATCTTTTCTTTGAGCCAATTGTTTGATGGCTTTTAGTTGATGACCGGTTTTTGGCAACGGCTTGATCCCGATGGACTTAGGGATCATCGGTAATGTTTCCATCTGCCATGATGCCCACTCTTTGTTTAAATCTTCAGGCATTTTCAAGCCCAATAAATGACCAAGGGCCCAAGTAACAATCGCCTTGGGTCCTTCGTAATAATTTTTATGTTTTTGCTCACAGCCCAAAACTTTGCTGAGGTCTTTGGCAACGCTTGGCTTTTCCGCTAGAATTAGTTGTTTCATAAAAATCTTTCCTGCTTTCATCGACGACTTGCTGATATTCTTTAAGCAATGCCAGTCCAATATATTGTTGGAGGTAATCGTCGCATTCTTCGCACCAGCGTTCGTCTTCTTCATTCCAAAAAGCCGTCATAAAGTTTGATTTTGCATTTATGTACGAATACTCTTCTCTGATTTCTTGCCATTTTTGTTCATAAAATGACTGCGCCTCGCTGAAAGTTGCAAATGTGAACGCCTCTTGAATATCTGACTGCCATCCCTCAAAAAACCACCACGGTTCATTGTCCCCATACATGACTACTACTTGATACATTCCATTGCTCCTTTCACGATTCCTTCCCCATATTAGTCACTTTTACTTAAACTTGCAAGGAATAAGTTTCAGCATTTAAACATCGCTTAAAGAATTCATTAAACCTTCGTTTTTTTGTACGTTTTATCGGTTGCTTAAGATTACATCATTTCTATGCCCTTATAGTCTAGCACAGAAGTTTCCTGTTGTGAATATAACAGGAAAAGATTAAAAAAATATCAAACAAGATTTATTTTAACCTCGCAAAAAAATTTTATCTGTGATGGATATGCTACAATAATGGCAACCACGAAACTGCTAGGAGGTGCCCCATGTATCTCGAACAAATCACTTTTCCCGATCAAGAAACCGAGTTTGATTTTTTCCTTTCTATCCAACGGACTGTCTATGATTCTTACTACCCTTTTCAGATTCTCAGTGCCCGCCGTTTTCAGCAGATCGATTTTGAACCAATCACGATTTTATATGGCGGCAATGGTTCTGGCAAAACCACTGCATTGAACGTGATTGCCGAAAAGATCCACGCGCAGCGCTTTGCTGCGTATAATCGGTCGAATTTTTTCGAGGACTATCTATCCTACTGTTCTGCTCGTAGCAACGACGAACCGCAAGAAAAAGTGCTATTGACCAGCGATGACGTCTTTGACTTCATGCTTGATATCCGAAACTTAAATCAAGGGATCGATCATCGCCGAGAAGAAGTGTTCCAAGAATACTACCAAGCAAAGCATGCGGACTTTCGTTTCACAGGTTTTGAAGATTACCATGAATTGAAGAAAATCAATCTCGCACGATCCAACACACAGTCCAAATTCACTCGCAAGCACTTGATCGACAACGTCCGAGAATATTCCAATGGTGAAAGTGCCTTTCGCTTCTTTCAAGAAAAAATTCGTCCCAACAGTCTTTACTTATTAGATGAACCAGAAAATTCCCTTTCTGCTGATCGTCAGCTGGAACTAGTGCAGTTACTGGAAGATTTTGTCCGCTATGAACAGTGCCAATTCATTATTGCTACCCATAGTCCTTTCGTTTTATCTTTAAAGGAAGCCAAAATCTATGATTTGGATCAAACGCCCGTCGATGTTCGGAAGTGGACCCAGTTAGCTAGTGTCCAGCAGTATTACCGCTTTTTTCAAGCACACCAAGCCGAATTTGATGATCGATCATGAAAAGCAAACCATTTTCCGTCAAAGATTTCTTTTGGCATTTTTTTCCGCTACACTCACACAAAGACCAAAATCAAATTGATCAGAGCAATATAGAAGGCGACAACTCCCGCAATTTTGCCTTACTTGACTTCTGCTTGGTTATACTGATCGGAATGCTCCGCAATCTGAGCGGACAAAAAGTAGAACTTTTTAAAAACAAGCAAATACCCTGCTAAACCCCATAGTACGGCTAAGGCAAGATGGTTGATTTGGCTTGAAATGACCTGAGTCTGATGAAGCATCACCACCCCTACGACACTAACGACAAACCCCCATTTCATGAGATTGGCTTTGGTACGATTCATGCTCCTGCTTTTTTTTTAAAATGCCAATGCATCAAAAACATTCATTTTCTATCTAAATTATAGCATAATTTGACTATTTTTTTAAAATAGAAAGCGCTCGCTCTAATCGGTTTTTCGAATTGATTTATAAAAAGCCCTAGCTAAGTGCAACTGATTGGTTCAGTGTTCTTAGCTAGGGCAGATTGTGTTAGTGGTTAAACATATTGTAATTCTTTGGCTTCTTTGTAGGCTGCATCGATCAAACCGCCGCCCAAGCATTCCATCCCGTCATAAAAAACGACTGCTTGTCCAGGAGTGATGGCGCGTACTGGTTCGTCAAAAATCACTTCTGCTCGATCTCCATCTAATAGACGCACCGTTACCGGTACATCTTGTTGACGGTAGCGGAATTTTGCTGTGCATGAAAATTCCGTGCCGCGGTCTTGTTCTGTAGTAAAGTGGATTTGGCTTGCTTCCAAGCGATCTGCATACAATGCGGGGTGATGGAATCCTTGCCCCACATACAAAGTGTTGGTCGCCAAGTCTTTGCCTACGACAAACCATGGTTCTTGAGTGGCACCGCCGCCGCCAATGCCTAAGCCTTGACGTTGTCCGATGGTGTAGTACATCAAGCCATCGTGTTGTCCTTTGACTTCGCCATCTAATGTAACCATATTGCCTTTTTTCGCTGGCAAGTAATTACTCAAAAATTGTTTAAAATTCTTTTCTCCGATAAAGCAGACTCCCGTGGAATCTTTTTTCTTGGCTGTTGCTAGACCTGCCCGTTCAGCGATCGCTCGTACTTCTGATTTTTCCATGCCGCCTAGTGGGAACATGGTTTTGCTCAATTGTTCTTGTGACAATTGGCTTAAGAAATACGTTTGATCTTTGTTGTTATCCACGCCTCGCAACATATGAGTCACGCCGTTTTCATCAACAGTCACTTGCGCATAATGGCCAGTTGCTACATAGTCGGCACCAAGATCCATCGCATAATCCAAAAAGGCTTTGAACTTGATTTCCTTGTTACACATGACATCTGGATTTGGCGTCCGTCCGGCACGGTATTCTGCAAGAAAATATTCAAATACACGGTCCCAATATTCTTTTTCGAAATTCACTGAATAATAAGGAATCCCGATTTGCGCAGCCACTTTGGCTACGTCTTTGTAGTCTTCTGTTGCGGTACAAACACCGTTTTCATCGGTATCATCCCAATTTTTCATAAAGATCCCGACAACATCATACCCTTGTTCTTTCAGCAAAAGTGCTGTTACTGACGAGTCTACCCCGCCACTCATTCCAACCACCACACGGGTGTTTTCGTTAGACATGATCGTTTCACCATCATTTCAATTATAGATTCTGAAATCATCTACGATTTGAAGGTCGCAACTTTTCAGTAATTTGCATTATACAACAAAACACAAAAAACTTCACTGTTTGCTGTCTTTTCTTAAAAATTCCTTTTTTAGAAAAGACATCTGGAGAGAAGTTGCTGTTCGTTATTCCACCCACTCAGCCAAATAGAGGAAGCGCTGCTTTTGTGTCTGTCATCGACAGCTGTCCAAACAGTAACAACTTACTTTTCAAATGGTGGTTGTCATAAAATCGTATGAAATTCTTCAGGAAATGCAGAAATGCTCTTATTAGAAAAAGACTATACTTCTCTTAGATACTACTTTACGAGGAGGGGCATTTCATGCGATCGCACACAAGGATATCGAAAACGAGGAGAAACGATGGGAAGAAAGAAAAGAGCCTTGCACTGCTGCTTTTTCTCATCGGTGGTGTTTTTGTCATTCATTACGTGATTGATCAGGTCAGGGATGCTGCGTTTGATCAGACAGCGCTTGTCTCAAAACAGTTCACTCGCCAAGCCAATCAAGCGATTCAACAAGCGATGGCAGATACGCAGCAACTGCCGTTGATTGTACAAACCGATCAACGCTGGGGCAATAACACGTATGGATATGGAGAAGAGCAAAATACGTTTGCGGCAAACGGGTGCGCTATTGCTTCTTTAGCCATGATCGATTCTTTTTGGACGGATCGTCCGCCGAATCCTGACAAACTATTGGAGTGGGCTGGCGATCAATTTTATCTTCCCAAACAAGGAACGAGTTGGCAAATCTTTCCTCAGTTTGCCGAAGCTTTTGGTTACCAATTTGCCGATTTAGGGGATTCATTTGAGGCTGCCTATGAGAAAATGACACAAGGCATCCCCGTTGTGGTCTCGGTTCAAGCAGGAACCTTTACGACATCCGGACATATTATGGTATCGGCTTTGAACAAAGAAGGAACGATTCAAGTATTCGATCCTAATGATTCCCCCGAAAAAGCCCATTATGAGAAAAGCTATCCTAACGATGTCTTTCAAGCAGAAGGAATCCATTATTGGAGCTTTTGGCTTTGATGTTCTGATCGGCTGAAGCTGCAAAAATACACCTTTTGTGGGACAAAAAAAGACTAGCCGCAGCTAGTCTTTTGCTTATCTTGCTATTATTGAACGCGTGGTTCGTTGTTTTCTTGAATACGCGTCGTTGTCCGGTTGAAGGCACCTTTGGCTTTACGTGTTTGTTTTGACGCAAAGTCGCCAGTTGTTTCTGCCGCACTGCTTACTTTGTCTTGAACTGTTTCAGAGTCTTTTTCGAATTGTTCACGTGTTTTGACATCTGCTACATTCACGTTTACTTCGATGACTTCTAAATTCGTCATTTTGTTGACTTGTGTTGAAACAACCTCTTTGATTTGGTCGTAGATCGTGGTCATATCGCTGCCATATTCTGCAACGATATCAAGATCGACTGCCACTTGTTTTTTCCCAACTTCAACATTGATCCCTGAAGTCACATCATCGGTGTTGACTAATTTACCTGCAATATTTGAGAAGAAACCGCCATCGACTGTTAAGAGTCCGTCTACAGATTCTAATGCAATGCCTACGATTTTTTGAATCACTTTATCTTCGTAAGTTAATTCTCCTTTAACACCTGTTGTTGGTTTTGTTTGGTTTTCCATCGTACATTCCTCCTACTATAATCTTGATATAAATTAAACTAATAATGTTACCAAAGTTAACGGCGCGGTCTTTGAAATTGTTCAAAGAATCCGACTTCTTTGAGATAAAATCCCAGATACGTACCTAGTGCCGTAAATAGCACCAGCAGTATGGTTTTCAAAAAGCCGATCGTTAGAAACAGGATCGCTAGGATCAAACCGAAACCTGCAAAGATAAGCGGGATCTTATAGTGGTAGAACCATTCACTCATACCTGTTCCTCCTAAACTACACGCGGTTGGTCATGGGCTGCTGGCGTTTCTTGCGTATCTTTTAAAACAACTTCCGTTTGGATATTGCTTTCGATACCGAAAAGTTGCTGCAGACTGCTGCTGATCTCACCAACCAAAGCTTCTTGTTTTTGCGGGATGGCTGCTGTTTGTTTCATTTCTCCATCGATTTTTACCGCTACTTTATTCTTGACGATTTTGATTTTTACCGATGGCTGATGGATGAAATCTGCTTGTTTCACCCGCTCGAGCACAAAATGCTCTAACGCCTTCTTCTGAATCACTAAATCGCCTGTCTTATGGGGAATGATCAAGCGGTCTGAGCGTTTTGGATAAAACAAAACGACAAAGAGTGCGATCACTGTAAAAATAGCAAAGCCAACAGATAACCAAAAGAGCAGCATACTCATGGAAGATCCGACCCAAGGATATTCATCCAAAGGAATCAAGTAAACAGGCAATGAAGCCGCTTGCTGATTGGCGATGATCCCAAAATAAAAGACAAGTAAGAGTAAAAGCAATCCGATGATAAAAATCACTTTAGAAATCTTACGCATTGGCAACCTCCTTTACTGCTTTCTACTTAAAGCATACACATTTCTTAAATATCCATCAAATAATAACTCTTGGAATCGATTATTTTTTACATATAAAGTTTATTTTTATCAAAAAAATTTCCTTAATCAAAGCTTGCTGTCAAAGTCATCACAAAAAAAGCAAGCCACCCGAATCTGTTTGGATGCTTGCTTTTCTTGTTATCTGTTAACGAGCTAGCTTGGCAAGTTCTTGTTGCTTTGCATGATGTAGCACCGCCAGTTCATTTTCGGAAACTGGTCGACCGAAGGGACGCGGCTGCGGCAGAAACGCCAATTCCGGTGCATCGACTCCTACGTTGAGATTCTCAGCGATTGGTACACTATGATGATGGATATGCCCATGCAGATTGCGGCTGTTTTTGGTGATCCCCAGCAGCATAGGATAATGGGTTAGTAAAAATTGCTGATGAGCAAACTTCAGCAAAACACCAACATCTTCAAACGCATACTTTTGGGCTCCCAAACAACCAGGATCATGCTTGCGCAAGTACGCAAAGAAAGCCCGGGTATCATGATTGCCTTTGATAAAAACGATTTTGCCCTGCAGCTGTGCTAACAGCGCCGCAATTTCTGGAAAACCTGCTTCATAAGCAGGGTGCATCGCGACATCCCCTAAATGATAAACGACATCTTTATCCGCAACGACCTCATTCCAGCTAGCGATCATCGTTTCATGCATTTGCGTCACTGTCTCAAAGGGGCGTGGGGCAAAGTCATTGTCCCCGAGCAAGGCTGCATGAAAATAATGGGTATCAGACGTAAAAAATTTCATAGTCGCTCCTTACTTTACTGCTTTTTTCTGTGATTAGGGTCTTCAAATCATCGCTAGCGGCTGCTTTTTCGTTGGCTCCGGAAAACGTGCATCGATTGTCGCCAATTCGCTTTTGGAAAAAACGATTTTGGCAGCTTCAATGTTCTGCAGCATATGCAGCGAGTCACTGGTTTGGGGGATCGCTAAGACGTGGGGTTGTCGAAGGGTCCATGCCAAAAGCAGCTGAAAAATCGTGCAGCCTTTGGCTTCTGCCAGCTCTTTCAACACTTCATCATTTTTGAAGTGGTGCCCTAGCCGATCGCCTTGAGCAATTGGTGAGTAGGCAATCACCGGAATCTCAGCCTCTGCCTGCCAAGGCAAAAGATCGTATTCGATCCCCCGGGCACCTAAATTATAGAGTACTTGGTTGGCGGCACATTGATCGCCGTTTTCTAACCGCAACAGCTCCTCCATATCTGCCACGTCAAAATTAGAGACGCCCCATGCACGAATCTTTCCAGAGGCTTTGGCAGCTTCTAGTGCGTCAACTGTTTCTGCTAACGGCACATCTCCTCGCCAGTGGAGCAGATACAGATCAAGATAGTCGGTGCCTAAACGCGCTAAGCTACGGTCTAAAGCTTTCGGCAATTCATCTGCGGAGGCATTCCAGGGATAAACTTTTGAAATCAAATAAAGATCCCCTCGTGTAAAGGGCTGGATCGCCTTGCCAACTAGCGTTTCTGCGTTTCCCTCGCCGTACACTTCTGCGGTATCGATGACAGCCGCTCCGGCTTTGATGCCCGCTTGCAGCGCATCGATCTCGGCTTTTTCCTTAGCAGGGTCATCCCCCATATGCCAAGTCCCCATTCCAACGGCTAACACGGATTGCTTGTTTAAGGTTCGTTTCATCTGGATTCCTTCTTTCTCGTCTCAACGTATCCACTTTCTGAGAACGGCTTAGGTTTGTTTTCTTTAGTATAAAAAGAAACCGGCAAAGATACAAAAGAAGTGTATCAATCCCTTGCCTGTTTGGCGGAGTGACACACTTCTTGCCCTTTGAACGGTATAGCTGCTTTTGACAAAAGCTTACGCTTTGACAAACAACCCGCGGCTGATAAAACCATCCATTAAAAAGTAAAATTTTTCTTGCAGCATTTTGTGCTGTTCATCTTTGAAAATATTGACTGCTTTTAATCCATTGGCTGTCGTGATCGACATCTTGAAGGTTTGCAGATCTTTTGCAACAGTGATTTTTAATTTAAAGCCTTCTTTGCTTTGGGGTGTTGCTTCAAGGCCACGAATCAATTGGAAGTTGCCGCCGTTCGTTTCTGTAAAGCCATTGTCCCGCAACGTATATTTTTTTGCTTCAGGAGCAATGCGGTATTGGGTTGCTGCGCCTAAAACGGTTGCTGTTGTTTCAAATGCCATGTTCTTCACCTCTTTAACATCATTTCTTTCATTATAAATAGTTTTCAGCGAGATTGCTAGCTGTTCTCCTACTTTTTCGTTGCTAAGACAGTTTCTGCTAATAGCTGAGCAAATGCTTCGATTTCCGCCAATGTGTTGCCATAGCCAAAGCTGACTCTGACCGATTCCCGGATAGCTGGATGCTCTTTGCCCACCATCGCTTCTAGCACATGGGAGGGTTCCACATTGCCCGCCGTACAAGCGCTGCCTGTCGAGATGGCGGCCCCTTTTAAGTCCAATTTCATCAGTAACAAGTCACTGCTGACCCCTGGGAAACGCAGATTCAAAATATGCGGCAATTTGTGTGCTGGGTCACCATTCAACTGAACATCGATGCCTTGTGCTGCTAAGGTCTCCATCAGTACATCGGCAAACGTTTGATATTGTTCCGCCGCTGCTTGCTGCGCTTCGGGGGTATGCAAAGAAGCTGCTTTGGCCATTCCCATGATGGCTGCTAAGTTTTCCGTCCCTGCTCGCCGTTTTTCTTCTTGTTCGCCACCGTGGAGTAGCGAAGGTAGCGACAAGCCATCTCGTTTATACAAAAAGCCGATCCCTTTTGGTCCGTTGATTTTGTGAGCCGAAATGCTTAGGAGATCAATGCTATTTTCATTGATTTCAAGCGGGATTTTGCCATAAGCTTGCACGGCATCGGTATGAAAAACGGCGGGATGCTCCCGTAAAAGGGCGCCAATTTCTGCAATCGGCAACAAATTGCCCGTTTCATTGTTTGCCGTCATTATGGATACTAAAATCGTATCGGGACGTAAGGCAGCCTCAACTTCACTGACGGCCAATTGCCCCTTTTGATCTACGGGCAAATAGGTCACCTCAAAGCCTAAGCCTTCTAAATAGCGCATACTCTCAATGACCGCCGGATGTTCGATCTGGGTCGTAATGATATGTTTGCCTTGTGCTTGTTTGCTAAGGGCTGTACCGATGACCGCTGTATTATCACTTTCGGTACCTCCACTGTTAAAAATGATCTCATGTTCCTTGACCCCTAGCTGCTGAGCGATCGCTTGACGAGCCAATTCTAATTGGGTGTGGGCATCTCGACCATAATGATGAATGCTTGATGGATTGCCAAAAAATGTCTGCATCGTCTCACTCATCACTTTGATCACTTCTGGGTGCAGCGGTGTCGTTGCTGCATGATCTAAGTAAACCATTCTTTTCACCTATCCTTCATTACTGCCATTATAACAAATCTTCCTCAGACGTCTATCGTGAGTGTCCATACGAAAAAACCTGTCAGTCAAAAGCGGAAAAATCGCCAATGATGACAGGCAGCTGAACGAGTTCAGCCTTACGAAAAATCAGGAACGTGTGCTGTTTTGCTTGTGCGAATCACGTCACTTACTGATCGTTTTATTTTTTTCCAGGTTCAGAGGCAATGACAGTCAATTCACCAACCAATTCCCATTTCTTGATCGGGTTTGGCAAAATGCAGCTCGTGCCCATTTTTAGTTCATAGGAATGACCGTCGATCATCAAATGCCCATACCCATCAATCACGGTCATCAAGGTATAATCGGCCTTTTGTGCCAAAGATAATTTCCCACGTACTTCCCATTCATACACATTGAAAAATGGCGTTTCAAGATAGGTAACGACTGCTGATTGTCCTTGTTTGACTTCACGGATCGATAATTCTGGCGTCCGTGCAGGAATCGTCGTCACATCGATTGATTGTTGGATATGCAGCTCCCGTGTTTGTCCTTGATCATCAGTACGATCATAGTCGTACACCCGATAAGTCGTATCCGAGCTTTGTTGGGTTTCTAAGATCATGATCCCTTTCCCAATGGCATGGATCGTTCCACTTGGCACGTAGAAGAAATCGCCTTTTTTCACAGGGACTTTTGTTAACAAATCATCCCAACGACCCGCTTCGATCATTTCCGCAAGTTCTTCTTTGGTTTGTGCGTGGTGGCCATAAATGATTTCCGCACCTGGTTCGGCATCAATAATGTACCAGCATTCCGTTTTCCCTAATTCCCCTTCATGGGCTAGCCCATACGTGTCATCAGGATGGACCTGAACGGATAGATCATCTTCCGCGTCTAGAATTTTAATTAATAATGGAAAGACTGGTTCGTCTGAATGTCCAAACAGTTCTTGATGGTCTTGCCAAAGATCCGCCAATGTTTTGCCTTTAAACGGACCATTTTCAATGACGCTCACCCCATGAGGATGCGCACTGATCGCCCAATCTTCACCGATCTTGTCACTCGGTAAATCAAAACCAAAAACAGAATGCAGGCGACTGCCGCCCCAAATTTTTTCTTGAAAAACAGGTTTCATAAACAATGGTTCCATAATTGTTCCCCTCTCTAGTTGTTCGTGCATATTATAGCATGAATCCGCTTATTCGGCAGATTCTTTTAAGTAACATTGCAGGATTTCGTCACGATGACCCAAGTAGCTTTCTCGATGATCCACTGGATGGACCCGATTCGATAAGAAAATAAACGCTTTTTTGTTAGGGATATCTACTGCGAGAAACGTGCCTGTATAGCCTGTATGAAATAATTGGTACGGCGCACCCAATAAGTCCCAGCCATAGGTGCGGGGCTTTGTGCTTTCAGGCGTCTGTCTCTGAGCCAGCGCCTGCATGACTTTTTCTGAGAAAAACGGCGCCCCTTGCTGCTGACCATTTGCCAGTAACAGTTGAACGAACAGCGTCAAATCATCCACGGTAGAAAACAACCCGGCGTTGCCGGCATGGTTTCCCAGCACTCGTGCTTTTGGGTCATGGGTGATTCCTCTAAGGATACTGCCGTCTGGCAGCTGCTGGGTAGGCACGATCAATGGCAGCTGGGAAGGAGGAAAAGGCGGAAAGCCGCTGTTCTTCATGCCTAAAGGCGTCAAGACTTCTTCTTGAAAAATCTCGGTCACTGGTTTTTGATACAGCTCCTCCAATAAAAAGCCCAGCAAAATCGTCCCAGTATCCGTATAGTTGACCGTTTGACCGATCGTATCACTGCTTTCAAGCTGCAAATACGCCTTGCGCAAGGCAGCAGCATCCAACTGGTCTCGATGAGGAATCCACGTGTTGATGGCTGCCGTATGCGTCAGCAAGTGCTTGATCGTTACCCGATCGTCTTTAAACGCTGGCAACCAACGAGTAAGCGGCGCCTCCATCTCGATTTTTCCTTGATCCCACAATTTTAACAGAACACTCGTTGTACAAACGACTTTCGTCAATGAGGCTAAATCAAACAAATGATCTTTCGTCATAGGTTCGGTTTTCGGAAGAAGCGCTGCCTGTCCGAATACCTGGGTCTCTTGGGTTTCACCAGCGATAAAACGCAGCACCGCTCCTGGGAAAACGGTCGGCATTTTTTCTTGAATGAGCTGTACTGTTTTTGGGTACATTGTCATCGTTCCATACTCGCTCCTTTCAGGCTTGTCTTGCTTCTAACTTTAGCACTTTTCGCCAATGAAAAAAACTACCCATTAAGGATAGTTTTCAGATTTTTTTCTAATCAGTGTTACATAGATTACTCATCGGCTGGTGCAGCTTTTGCTTGCGCCTTTTGGAAGATTCTCAAATAACTGTAACACGCACATTGGCTACCTAGTCCCCCTACGATCAATCCCGCGAGTAAGGGATTGATCAAGACGAGCAGTAAAGCGAGGCCACTCAACAGCCCTAGCAACATCAGTGTCTGCAACGGTGCCCAAAAGATGATGAAAAAGCTTTTGATCAAGGCGAGCCGCATGGGTGCCGCCAAATGCACACTGTCGCAGATAAAATACAGCAACCACACGAGTAAAATGATACTTAAAAACAAATAGCCGACAGCCAATACGGGCAGCTGAAAGGAATCGATTTGGCGATAAGAGCCTAACAGCAGCAAAGCGAGACTACCGAAAAAGAGGCCTGCGGCAAAACTGCGCCGATAATTTTCCCGATAGAGCCGCCAAAAGGTCCCTCCGATGGCCTGTCGTGGTTCTTGATAGTACAACCAGCGCCGCATGACCCCAAATAAAGCAAAGGTCGCTGGCAAAAGAATGCTAGGAAAACTAATGATCAAACCAACCAAAGAGAAAAGAAACTGACGAGGAGAGCTGGGGAAAATCAGCCCCAAAGCTAGCAATAGAACAGGCAGATTGAACAGTAACCAGTAGCCATTCAAAAGCAACATACTAGCTATCGCTTGACTGGCACCATACCAACGATACCATCGTTCATTTCCCATCAGTCCGCCTCCTTTCTCTAATCAGCTGATTTACCCTCTAGCGGGCTAAGTTTTGTAGATTTTGCTGCCATTTCTCTGTTTGATAATCCAGCAACTCTTGATAGCCCGCTGCTTGTGCTTGGGCTTCCGCCTCAGCAAAGATGGCACGCACTTCTTCATCGCTGTCAGCAAAGATCGCTGAAGCATTGGCTTCTTCAAAAATATCGTTGATCCGTTGCTGAATGATTCCTTCTGGTGAGTCTGGCATCGGGTTGATCGCCGCAAATTCCGTGTCGTCTTTTTGCGTGTCCCAAGTAATAGCATGCTGCCATTTCGTTGCCCAGTTCATTTGATCTTCTGGAAGATTCAGTTCAAATTTTGTTTTGGTATTGTCTAAGAAGGCGGAGTTGCCGTTCCATTGGAAACTTGAAGTTGCTTG
The DNA here is from genome assembly GCF_051714285.1 of Enterococcus sp. AZ149. NCBI lineage: Bacteria > Bacillati > Bacillota > Bacilli > Lactobacillales > Enterococcaceae > Enterococcus > Enterococcus sp. AZ149. The sequence goes on along the minus strand of NZ_JBIORO010000001.1, from coordinate 419,527 downwards.
CTCAATCTCCGAAACGCCTGCACTGTCTTCTGCATAGGCATCCGTAAATTGCGTATAGCCTTCTTCGTCAAAGCCATCCCAATACTGGCCTTCTGGACCAAACATCAAGATCGATTGGCCCAACGGTCCTGTCAACCAGTCTAAGAAGGCAAAGACTTTTTCTGGGTCTTCTGCATTTCTAGTAATGACACTGACATTCCACCCTAGCATTTCATAGGAACCTGGGAAAATATTGTCAGGATCTAGTCCTGGTTTTGCAATCGGCTCGATATAGAAATACCCCGCATCTGGATTTTGTTCTTGCAAGATGTAATGGGCATCGCGAGCATGGTTGGACGGGCTGGCAGCCGCATAGACAGCTACACGACCACTGGTTACTTTTTCTGCCACCATATCTGCATCTTGGGTCAAGGTATCTTGGGTCATCAAGCGCTCACGGTACAGTCTTGACGCATATTCAATCGATTCTACGTAGTTTTCATTGGCAAAGATCGAGGTCAATACGTCGCCTTCAGGAACAGCGCGAATGCGGATATCTGCTGGTGAACGCCCTTCTGCAAATGCTGAGTACAAGACATTGATCCCTTGTCCGCTGACATCTGTTTCAAATGGAATGACATCAGGAAACTCTGTTTGAACTTCTTTCAAATACTCATAAAGATCCTCTGTTGTTTTCAATTCTGGCGCACCTAAAGCATCATGGATCTCTTTATTGACGACATAACCGGCATTCCCGAAAGGCTCCGAGCTATACCAGTTGGGAAACTGATAAAGTTTGCCGTCTTCTGAACGAAGCATGTTCAGGATGTCTTCTCCCGCCCATTCTTTCAAGTTTGGATACTTATCCAAGTAATCATCAAATGGCACTAGGGCACCCGCTTCTCGCAGCCGTTCCACATCCGACCCTCGATCAAGCCAAATAAAATCAGGTAGATCATCGCCAGCGATCATTGTGCTTAGCCGCTGTGCTGCATTCCCGCCACCATCGATTGCGCGAATATCTACCTTGGTCAGTTCTTTGATAGCAGCAGTTGCTGGATCATCTCCCCAACGATCCATCGTGTACCAATCATAATTACCAAACATCGTGATCTCCAACGGTTCACTACCTAATTCAAAGACCTCCGAACTGTCACGGTCATTCGCTGCCGCCCCATCACTTTCTTTTGTCCCTGACTCACTGCCGCAAGCAGCCAGTAAGAGACTCATCGCAGTCACTGACAGCACGCCTTTTAATACCTTTGCTTTCATTCTTTTATCCCCTTTCAACGTTTCGTTCCTTCTCTCCTCTAATCAAGAGAGTTCCTCCTGCTCTGCTAATCTTTCAACGAACCAATCAATACACCTTTTACAAAATACTTTTGGACAAACGGATAAACCATTACGATCGGCAAAGTCGCCACCATCATGATCGCCATCGACAAGGATTTTCCTGTGACACCAGTCATTTCCGCCAAACGTGCTGCTGAGCCAGAATCGATTTGACTCATTTGCGAACTCACCGTGTTCGAATTCAAGACTCGTTGCAAAAAGGTCTGCAAGGGAATCAGATGATCTGAAGTAATGTAGATGCTTGGCATAAACCAATCATTCCAATGCCCAACGGCGGTAAATAGCGACAAAGTGGCAATGACTGGACCTGATAACGGCAAAATGATTCGGAAAAACGTGCCCCAATACCCACAACCATCAATTTTCGCTGAATCTTCCAATCCTTTCGGCAGTTGCTGAAAGAACGTACGGAAGATGATCATATTCCAAACACTGATCAGACCAGGAATGATCATTACCCAAAAAGAATCCATCAGTCCAAGTGAACGTACCACTAAAAAAGTTGGAATCAAGCCGCCGCTGAAGAACATCGTGAGGATGAAAAAAATCGTAATAAATTTTCGCCCTATCAGTTCTCTTTTTGACATTCCATATGCTGCCATCGCTGTCAGCATGATCGATGAAAACGTCCCGATCACTGTCCGTAAGACACTGATGAAAAAGGCATTCATCAAGCGCTGATCTTGAAAGACGATCTGATAGTTTTCCAACGTAAATTCTCTTGACCAAAACGTGATCCCACCGGTCACCGTGTCACGTCCAGAATTAAAGGAAATCACCAGTGAATTCCAGAAGGGATAAAATGTCAAGAATGCAAGCGTTATCAAGAAAAGGTAGATAAAAATCATCATCGCTTGGTCGCCCCAATTTTTCTTCATTGTTCATTTCCTCCTCTGCTGATCACCATAAGCTGTGACCCACTTTGCGTGCGAAAAAGTTTGCTCCGCTCAAAAGAGTGACACTAATGACTGCTTTGAACAAACCAACAGCTGTTGCGTATGAATATTGAGAGTTGCTGATCCCTACCCGATACACATAGGTATCAATGACATCCGCCACATTTCTAAGAGCTGGATTGCTCCCAAGTAAAAGCAAATCTTCAAAGCCCGCATTCAATAAGTTGCCGATCTCCAAAATGAGAAAAATCGTAATGATTGGAACGATCGAAGGCAGAGTGATCAAAAAGACTTGCTGAAATTTCGTTGCGCCATCTAGTGATGCTGCTTCGTACAGTTGCGGATCGATCCCAGCAATGGCTGCCATATAGACGATCGAGCCAAAGCCAATCGATTTCCAAAGATTTGTCGTAACGATGATCGTCCAGAAATAGCGAGGGATCGATAAAAAGTTGATTGGTTCATCGATCAGGTTTAAACTCTCCAAAGCAATATTTAAGCTACCGTTATCCATCGATAAAATCGACATCGTAAACCCCGCCACGATCACCCATGATAAAAAGTGTGGGAGATAAGTAATCGTCTGCACCACACGTTTGAATGCAACGTTCTTGACCTCGTTAAGCATCAACGCCAGCAAAATCGGTGCTGGAAAACAAATAGCAATCTTTAGCACACTGATCATAATGGTATTCCGTAAAATTTCCCAAAAACGTGGTTCACTAAAAAAGCGCCGAAAATTATCAAAGCCGATCCATGGACTGCCTGTCATACCTTCAAAAATATTGTACTGTTGAAATGCCATCAAAATCCCGTACATTGGGATATAGCTAAAAATGCCTACCAGTAAGATCGCCGGCAGTACCATCATCTGCAGATCCCACTGAGCAAAATATCGGTGTATCCACTTTTTTTCCATCACATCTACTCCTTGTCTTCCCGTTACTGCTCAACACCATAAGAAACCGCATACATTAATAACAACAAATAACCTCTGCGTCCAGAGCCATCGAATCTCGATTCTTTTTTATTATAAATTAAAAATAACCACAATTCAATATAATGTTTGCGATTTTTGAATCATAATGGCTATTATATTAAGTTTTAAGACAAGCGTTTCAAATATTAAATAACTAAATAAGAAATTCAAAATAGATTGGACCTGTTCTACTAATGCAGATAAACTACCGTTTTTTCAATGATTGGTCTTCGAATCGATGTAACAGGTTTTTGCACTCTTTCGTGCGAAATAAAAACAAAAGTTTCTTTTTTTGACAAAAAAAAGAAAAAGCAGAGAATAGTCCTCTCTGCTTTTTCTTTCAAAACACTTTATTTTTTAACGATAAACCACCATTCGATACCGATCGCATCGTAGGTCGTCAACAATTGCCGTTTTTTGTCGATGAAAAACTCTTGCTTCTTCTCAGACAAGTGTTTTTCTAATGTATCGATATCTTCTTGACTGATGGAGATTTTCAAGAAGTCTAAGCCAAGCACCTCATGGGTCGGTAAATCGATCGTACCACCTTGTGCTTCCGTCAAGCCAACTTGGAAGTCACCATCATTGAGGATAAATTCCTTCGTTTCGGCTTCTTTTGTTTTCAACCCTAAGCTTTCTTCTAAGAAAAGCTGCTCTTTGGCTAGATTACTGACGTTTAAATACAGCTTGCCAAAATGAGCTTCTTTTGATAAGCCAGCCGCTTTTGCAGGTGCCGCTTTGATCAATTCTGCTTCGTCTTTTGGTACCACAGTTCCTGCGGGTGCTGTAAATAAGACTTCGATTTTGTTTCCTTCTGGATCAGCTATCAGGAAGCCAAATTGATTCGCTTCATAACGAGCTTCTTCGAAAGCAATCGCTTTTTGTTGGGCATTGCTCGCGATAGTTGCCGCTTCTTCTAGCGAGGATACGGCTAAAACGATGCGCTGCATCTTTTTGATCTCACCGAAATGGTCGTTGGCACGCGGGCTTTCTTCCAACCATAAAACTTCTCTATCTAATCCTTTTAGACCAAAGATGGCCAACTCATTTTCTTCTCTTTTCAGCTCAAAGCCAAGTACATCGCGATAAAAGGCAATCGCTTGATCGCGGTCTTTTACCCGAATTGCAACAGTCAGCAACTTCGTACTGCTCCCCAATAAGAAATCTGTCATTGTTTCTCCCCCTACTTACATATGTACTCATTGTACTGATAAAACGAAATTCTAGCAAATGAAATCCCTATCTCTTTTATTCTTTTTTTAGAGAAAATAAGAAGAAACGCACAGAAAAGTCAGAATTTTGCATTTTTATGAGTAGAGAGGAGGCGCTTGGGTGTCGCTAATGGCTTCAACTACAGCCAGCTGCTGCTGGACTTGCCGCGAGGATCTGGGTTCCTAAACGATCGATCCGATCGGTGATACAAACGGCAGCTACCCCTGCTTTTAAGGCTTTCTGAGCACTTTTTAGTTTTGGCAGCATGCCGCCCGTGACTACTTCTTCGGCGATCAGTTGGGGGATCTCCTCAAAAGAAACAGCCGACAACCACTTGCTTTCTTGCTTGATCCCAGGGACATCCGTCAACAAATACAGTTTTTCGGCTTGTAAGCTGGCTGCGACCTGACAAGCCACTTCATCCGCGTTGATGTTCAACCATTGCCCCTCTGGCGTAATTCCTAGTGGGGCCAAGATCGGGACATGTTTTTTCTCTGTCAAGAGCTGCAAGAAGGCGGCGTTGATTCGCTGAACTTTCCCTACTTGCCCTAATTTCTCCTCATCGATAACTTCTCCTTGGATCAGCTGATCACAGCCAGCATTCAGTCCCACGGCATGGAAGCCAGCTTGCTGGAAAGCAGTCGTAATCAGCGGTTGAACTTGTCCCAAAAGGACCATTCTAGTCACTTCAAGCGTCTGGGGATCGGTCACCCGCAAGCCGTCTTTGATTTTGACTGTCAACGCCATTTTCTCCATCATTTCTGAGATGTAGTGACCACCGCCATGGACGATGACCACTTTTTTGCCCGCAGCTTGCCAATCTGCTATCGTCTCAAAGAATGACGGGGTTAAATTTTCTGAGGCGACACCGCCGATTTTTACTACGATCGTTTCCATCTACTCGCTCCTTTTTGTCTAGTACCTGATTTGTTTCAGGTATGATATAGTGCGTTGATTTTCACATAGTCATACGTCAGATCACAGCCCCAAGCGGTGCCAACACCTGCCCCTTCTTTCAGCTCAACAGCGACTTTGACTTCATTTTCCGCCAACTGTTCTTGCATGATGGTTTCGTCAAAAGCTACCGGCGTCCCTTGGACAAAGACGGGAATGTCGGCTAATGCGATCGATACCGTTGCTGGATCGATGGGTTGCCCACTATAACCCACTGCACATAAGATACGCCCCCAGTTTGGGTCTTTGCCAAAGAGGGCTGTTTTGACCAGCGGCGAACCGACGATGGTTTTGCTGATCATGCGGGCTGCTTCATCGGTCACAGCTCCACTCGTGTGAGCTTCGATCAATTTGCTGGCGCCTTCTCCGTCCTTCGCAATTGCTTTGGCTAAGGCGGTCAGAACTGCTTTAAGCATCCCTTTAAACTCATGATAAGCTGGCGTATCGGCTTCGATCGTTGGATTTTTGGCTAACCCGTTGGCTAAAACTAACACCATATCATTGGTAGATGTATCACCATCGACCGTGATTTGATTAAAGGTGACATCGGTCAACTCTTTCAGCAGTGTTTGCAAGAGTGCTGACGAGATCGCTGCATCCGTCGTAACAAAGGCCAGCATCGTGGCCATATTAGGATGGATCATACCAGACCCTTTGGCACAGCCCGCAACAGTCACCGTTTTGTCAGCGATCGTTGATTGGATGACACTGCTTTTTTCAGTCAGATCCGTCGTCAAAATTGCTCTTTGAAATCGGTGGGCATCCCCTTGCCTGTTTAGTTGCTGAATCCCTGCCGTGATTTTTTCCATCGGTAAGCTCTTACCAATGATCCCGGTGGAGGCTACCGCAAAGGCTTCGGGACTCGTATGCAGCTGGGCTGCTGCCAATTCTGCCATCTCTTGTGCATCTTTTAAACCTTGCTCCCCGGTACAAGCATTGGCATTGCCCGCATTGACGATCACGCCTTGCAAGGTGCCTGCTTGCATTTTTTCCTTTGTAACGAGAATGGGTGCCGCTTGTACTTGATTGGTGGTAAAGACTGCCGCAGCACTGGCTGGCACTTCAGAGACGATCCAACCAAGATCGACTTTCTCTTTCTTCAGACCGCAATGCAGACCGTCGGCAAAAAAACCTTTGGGGGTTGCGATCGTTCCTTCGATTTCTTTCATTTTCTTTCCTCCTACTGCCACCTTTTTGCGGATTGTCCACTGGCTGACACGAGTATCCTCACGCGTCTGTTGGCTATTTTATGGATATAACGGTGCTTGCATAAGACCAGTCGTTTCTGGTATCTTTGCCCATCGATTGAAGTTTTGGATCGCTTGGCCAGCAGCCCCTTTGCCTAAATTATCGATCACTGCGACAACGGTCAACACTTGGGTCAGCGGATTGAAACATATGCCAATGTCACAAAAATTCGTTCCCGTCACTTGCCGCAGCTCGGGCAGCTTTCCTAACGGTTGCACTCGGACAAACGGATGGTCTTGATACGTTTTTACGTACAGCTCATAGATGTCCTCTTGCGAAATCGCGTCTTTGATAGGCGCATAAAGCGTCATAAAGATCCCTCTTTTGACAGGCAGTAAGCTGGTAGAAAATTGGATCGGCGGCATTGCCTGATCCCATTGCTGAAACTGCTGCATGATCTCAGGAATATGCTGATGCTGATTTGGCTTATACATCTTCATGTTATCCGCAGCGGTTGCAAAGTGACTGCTGTCCGTCAATTTCTTACCAGCACCCGACAAACCCGACTTGCCATCAAAAATCAACGTACCGCTGAATAGTTTTTGCTGAACCAACGGCGCAGCAGCTAAAATGGCAGCAGTCGCATAACAGCCTGGATTGGCGATCAAATTGCCAGGAGTCGTTGCAAACTCAGGCAGCGAATAGGTCGCGTGTGCCAACAACTCGGCAGGGGCAGCTTCTTGGTGATACCATTTTTGATAGCTATCCCGATCCTTCAATCGCAGATCACCAGAAAGGTCAATCACTGGAAAGTCATTTGCGACAAAAGTCGCTGCGAGTTCTTTGCTGATTCCAGCAGGAGTCGCAAAAAACACGAGTTGATTTTCCTTTTGGATTTTTTCTGCATCAAAAGGTTCGATCAGCTGCTCTGTCAGCCCAACTAGATGAGGATACAAAACTGATGAATTTTCATGCATAGAATGACTATGCAAGGTGCCCACCTCCAATTGGGGATGTTGCTGGATCAAACGAATCAATTCAATTCCGGTATACCCTGTTACACCAACGATTGCTGCCTTCAAACACGTCACTCCTCAAAAGAATTTACTTAAGATTATAAGAAACTCCCATTGCTCTGTCAATGATTATTTATAAAACTATTCAAAATAAATTCGCTGTTATTCGGTTTTTATAAGAAAAAATGCCCAAAAAATCTATTTTTATACAATTATGCTAAGATCGCTTGTAAAATCGCCAAGGCTGCTTTCGTTTCCTCTTGCGAGATCGTTAAGGGTGGCAGCAAGCGCAAAACCTTGGTACCCGCCTTTAATGCGAGGAGGCCTTGGTTCCGCAGTTGAGTCAACACGGATTGCAAGCTTTCCGAATCTGCTAATTCGATACCAATCATCAATCCTTTCCCACGAATCGCCTGCACCTTAGATAGTCCTTGCAATCCGTCGAAAAACTGCTGCTGACGCAATTGAACATTGACTTGAATGTCCTCTTCTTGCAACACACTGCAGACGGCACTAGCAGCGGCCATCGCTAATTTATTGCCACCAAAGGTCGAACCGTGACTACCGGGTCCAAAAGCCGTTTGCAAATGACTTTTGCCTAGCATTGCTCCGACAGGGATCCCGTTACCAAGCCCTTTTGCTACGGTAAAAAGATCAGGTTCAATGCCATATCCTTCAAAAGCAAACAGTGTTCCTGTCCGTCCCATCCCGGTTTGGATCTCATCCACCACCAGCAGTGCTCCCTGCTCCTGACAAAGGGCTGCCACCCCTTGGACCCACGCCACCTCGGCAGGGATCACGCCGCCTTCGCCTTGGATCAATTCTAAAAACACGGCTGCCGTCTGCTCATCTAAAACGGCTTGCAATGCCTCAAGGTCATTAAACGGTACATAAACCATCTCTGGTACCAGCGGACCAAACCCATCGTGAATACTGCTTTGCCCAGTCAAAGACATCGCGCCAAAGGTCCGACCGTGGAAAGATTGTTCAAAACTGATGACTTTGCTACGGCCAGTCGCTTTGCGAGCCAGCTTTAAAGCAGCTTCGTTCGCCTCAGCGCCACTATTGCAAAAATAAGCCAGATACGGCTCGTCTGAGGCGCTCGTTTGATTTTGGGTCAGCTTTTGGGCAACTTCTTCTTGCAGCTGGCTGTCATACAAATTCGGCACATGCCAAATTTGCTCTGCTTGGGTCATCAACGCGGCTTGCACTTTGGGATGCCCATAACCGAGATTAACGACCCCGATGCCGCTTGTTAAATCTAAATATTGGTTCCCTTGTGAATCTACCACATAGCTTCCGTTGCCTTGCTGGATATCGATGGGCAAACGACTGTAATTAGGAAAAAGATGGCTCATTGATTTCACTCCTTGTCTTGGATCATTCGAAATTATGTATTAATATACATTTTTATCTAGATAATTGCAATAAATATTTAAAATAAAGCCATATAAATTCATAAAAAAAAGAAAGCAGTGACAATCACTGCTTTCTTTCAGTCAACCTTTGGCGGTCTGTTTATTATCATTTGGGGAAGAATTTCTTTCATTACAAACAGTGGATCACGCCACTTCTTCTGAAAATTGACTGTTATAAAGGTCTGCATAGAAACCGTTTTGCGCCATCAATTCCTCATGGTTTCCAGTTTCAACAATAGATCCGTGATTCATCACGATGATATTGTCAGCATCACGAATCGTAGAGAGACGGTGAGCAACCACAAAGCTGGTCCGATTTTCTAACAAACGCCCCATTGCTTTCTGGATCAAGATCTCAGTCCGCGTATCGACACTAGAAGTTGCTTCATCCAAAATCAAGACGTCTGGATCCGCTAAGAAGGCGCGGGCGATCGTGATCAGCTGACGTTGACCTTGGGAGATGTTGCTGGCTTCTTCATTCAAGACCGTATCATAGCCTTCTGGCAATTTGCGAACAAAATCATCCACATGGGCAGCCTTCGCCGCAGCAATCACTTGTTCTTTGGTCGCTTTTTCATTTCCATAATGAATGTTGTCATAGATGGAGCCGGTAAACAACCACGTATCTTGCAGCACCATCGAGATATTACTACGCAATTCATCACGAGTCAAGTCTCGGGTATCTCTGCCATCATAACGAATGCTACCGCCAGAAACATCATAAAAACGTTCCAAGAGATTGATCAGCGTGGTTTTCCCAGCGCCGGTTGGTCCTACGATAGCCACCATCTCACCAGCTTTGACATCCAAATTAAAATCGGTCATCAATAATTTGTCTGGCGCATAACCAAATTGAACATGATCGAAACGAACTTTGTATTCACTGTCTTCCACTGGCAATCCAGAAGGCTCATCAGTCATTTCTTCTTCATCCAAGACTTCAAAGACCCGTTCGGCAGATGCAACGGTTGATTGGATGGTGTTTAGTAAGCTAGCGATTTGAGTGATTGGTTGAGAGAATTGATTGGTGTATTGCAAGAATGCTTGCACATCCCCTAACGTCATGTTCCCATTCGCCACTTTGATCCCACCAAGGACAGCCACGAAGACATAGCCTAAGTTTTTAATGAAGTTCATCAAGGGCATAATGATCGCTGAAATAAATTGGGCTTTCCAACCAGCGGAATACAGACGGTCATTTTCTTCTTCAAAAACGACTTGATCGGCAGCTTCATGGTTGAAGGTTTTGACTACTGTATGACCGCCGTAAGTTTCTTCGACTTGGTCATTGAGCAATCCTAAACTTTTTTGTTGGGCCGCAAAGAATTTTTGCGATTTTGGTGCGACGATCATCACGACGATCAAGCTTAAAGGAACCGTTGCTAAAGCAATCAAAGTCAGTTGCCAACTGATCGTCAGCATCATCCACAAAACCCCGATAAAGGTCACGACACTCGTAATAAATTGGGTCAAGTTTTGTTGCAGGGTACTTGCGATATTATCCATATCATTGATTGCCCGTGACATGATATCCCCATTTGAGTGAGTATCATAGTAAGAGATCGGCAAGCGGTTCATTTTTTCATCTAAGTCTCGACGCAGCTCATAAACCGTTCGTTGAGAGACACGGGTCATAATAAACTGTTGTAGAAAGTTGAAGACGGCTGAAATCACATACATGCCGATCGCGATCAAAATGATTTGACCAACTTTCTCAAAATCGATAGGAAATTCTGTCACCTGTTGGCCGGCTTGCATCTGCTGTGTACCGATCATGACCCCTTTAAAAATTTCAGTGGTCGCTTCCCCTAAAATTTTCGGTGTTTGGATTTGGAAGATCACGGCTGCGATCGCTAAAACGAAGACGGCAATGATAGCGATGGAGCGTTTCGACATGTACCCGAAAAGCCGTTTGACCGTCCCCCAAAAGTTTTTTGGTTTTGGTCCTTTGGCACCGATGTTACGGCCCGGGCCGCCACCCATTGGTCCGCCACGGTGTTGTGTTGTTGTTTTCTTTTCACTCATGCAAGATCCTCCTCTCTCAATTGTGAAGAAACGATTTCTTGATAGGTTTCATTGTCTGCCATTAATGATTCATGGGTCCCTTTCCCTACGAGTTGTCCTTCATCTAATACTAAGATCGTATCGGCATCCATGACTGTGCTGACCCGTTGGGCAACCACGACCATGATGCTGTCTTGCATGTCGCGTTTCAGCGCTGCTCGTAAGTTTGCATCGGTTTTGAAGTCCAATGCGGAGAAGGAATCATCAAAGACATAGACATCTGCTTGTTTCACTAACGCACGAGCAATCGCTAAACGTTGACGTTGTCCACCAGAGAAGTTGCCGCCGCCTTGTTCTACACGGCTATCTAAGCCATCTGCCAGTTCGGAGACAAAATCTTTGGCTTGGGCGATCTCTAATGCTTGCCAGATTTCTTCGTCTGTCGCATCAGGTTTTCCGTATTTCATATTTTCACGAATGGTACCGGAAAACAGTACCGCTTTTTGCGGAACAAAGCCCACGACTTCTCGTAGATTGTGCTGGGTGATTTCTGCAATATTGACCCCATTGATTTTGATTGCACCAGACTCCACATCGTACAAACGAGGCAAGAGATTGACTAGTGTCGTTTTCCCTGAGCCCGTCCCACCGATGATGGCAACAAAATCACCAGATTTTGCTTGGAAGTCGATATCTTCCAACGCCAATTTCTCAGCGCCTTGGTAGCGATACGCCACATGGTCAAAAGTCAAGGTTGCTTGATCCCCTTGTAAGCTCAATGTCGCTGGTGTTTTTGGATCGAGAATTTCATCTTCTTCATTTAAGACTTCGTTGATCCGGTCAGCTGATGCTTGGGCTCTTGGCACCATCACGAAGATCATGGACAGCATCATAAAGCTGATCAAAATTTGCATCGCATAAGTCATAAACGCAATCAGGTTCCCGACTTCTAAGGTCATTTCGGCAATATAATGACCACCAAACCATGTGATGGCAATGTTCGTTCCACTCATGATCAACGTCATCAAAGGCATCATCAAGGCCACGATGGTATTTACTTTGATCGCGGTGTGGGTGTAATCTTTGTTGGCTTGATCAAAGCGATTCGCTTCATAATCCGTCTTGTCAAATGCCCGAATAACGCGGACCCCCGTCAAGCCTTCACGAAAGACTAAGTTCAAACGGTCAGTTTTCTTTTGCATACTTTTGAATAAAGGAACGGCAAAATACATAATACCGCCAACTAATACTAGCATGATAGGAATAACGACTAAAAAGATTCGTGTTAACTGGGCATCTTTTTGATAGGCCAAGAAGCTCGCCCCAATCAGTGTGATCGGTGCATTGATCATCATACGTAAAAACATTTGCGTCACCATTTGAATTTGGTTGACGTCGTTAGTGGTTCGTGTGATCAATGATGCGGTCCCAAATTTATCGAAAGAACGAGAAGAAAAATTCTCAACTTTTTGGTAAATGTCCGAACGTAGTTTTTGTCCTAATTTTTGTGATTCTCTTGTTGCGAAATACGTATTTCCTAAAGCGGCGATGATACTGATCAATGAAAAGCCGATCATGTAAAAGCCGGTTTTCCAAATGTAATCAATGTCCCCTGTCGCCACCCCATTGTTGATAATATTGGAAGTCAATGTCGGTAGATACAAATCAGAAACGACTTGGATCACCATAAACACCACTGCCATGATTATGGAAATGACGGATACGCGTTTTATCAGCTTAATCATAGGTTTCCCCTCTTTCTTTTTTTGCGCCCTCTCTTAACCAGCGGACTTTACTGTTGAAATCAGCGATCGCTTCGGCAGGATCATAGTCTGGATCGAATGCTGATTGGCGATAGGCTTCGGCAATCGTCGAAAAGACGGTATGCATCAGCAGCTGGATCAGCATTTTCAACTCATGGTCGTCTTTGACTTTCAATAAATCTTTGTCGACCTCTGACAAAAAGATGGCTTGTTGCTTCTGCCGATCGGCTTTGTGTTCTTGATGCATCTTGTGCTGCATCTCTGGAACGACTTTATGGAAGGAACGATAATCCATACTCATAAATAAATTGCGGTAAAAGTTTGCGTTTTTGCCTTTGAAAACCTCGGCGATCATCCGTGAAAAGTACCATTCGAACCCCGCAAACAGATCCCCGTTTTCATGTTGGATCGATTTCAGCAGATCTCGCTGACTATTTTTTTTCAACGTATGGAAATAATAGTAATAAAGATCTTCTTTGTTTTCGAAGTATTGATAAAAACTCCCACGAGGAATCTCGGCATCTTTGATGATATTGGCGATCGAGGCGTCTTTCAACGGCAGCCTTGAAAATTCTTTTTTCGCCGCATTTAAGATGCGCTTTTGTTTTTCCGGCGGCAAGTGAAAAAATGTATCGGTCGGCATCACAAGCAACTCCTTTCTAATTTAAAATAAATCACAGCCCTCAATATGACACGATGTCATATGACACTGTGTCATTATACACCCCTCACCAGAGAATGCAAGAATTTAAATTTGACTTTTTTATGAAGGAATCGATTCTGGTCTTTTTATAAAAGGCGTTATTTGAAAAGAAATCACGAGTGAAATTTCTGAAAAAAAAAAAACCTTCGTTTCCCTGATGGAAAACGAAGGTTGCTATTTTTTCATTCCGCCGATTATAAATAACGGTCATTTTTTCTTTCGGCGCCATAAAATCAAGAAAACGATCAGCAGCAGGATAACACCTGCGATCAATAAGGTATAACTTGGCGCTTCATTGGTTTTAGGTAATGTTTTTTCGCCATCGGCAGTTGCGTCTGCCTCTTTCGAAGAAGTCGTTGTCGCTGTTTCTTGGGCTGTCGTCGAAGTTGCCGTCGCTTCTTCAGTCGTACTCGTTTGCGTGCCTGTAGGCAGATACATGGAATCATTTGCCGCTTGAATGATATAAGAGATCCGTCCGGGGACAAAGGCACCTGGATCAACTTGCATCTCTTGTTCCATCTGATTCAAATTGGTCAAAATTGAGATCATCCATTCGTTGGAAACGGCTTGATTCAAATGTAAAAAGACTCCGTCTGCTGGATAGACGACCTGTAAATATTCCTGCAACTGATCCACGACAGGAATCAAGTCAGCAAAACTGGCGTAGCTATTCGCATCAAAAGCCAGTTGCGGCTCAATGGCTTCCCAGGATAACGTCTGATCGACAAACAAGGCACCGATGATTTTTGCCAAGTAAGCAATATCAAAGCCCATCGCATCACTAGAATAACGTAGCGCTAGGCGATTGCCATTGGTCAATTCTTCATCTGTCAACTGGTCCAACTGTTCTTGGGTAAATGCGGTCACACTGCCTTCAGTAATCCCTTGGGTTAACGCACTACGCAACGAACTAGGTTCATCGGCTAATGTATTGATTTCATTGACGTTTTGCGTTCCTGTCTCTGCTTGGATCGAGGCAATAACGGCTTCGGAATCGACCGGCTCTTGATTCTCGTCAGCTGTAGTTTCTGAAGTAGCGGATTGATCCGTTTCTTGGTTTTCATCTGTACTTTCTTGGGCAGAATTTTGGATCTGCTCACTGTCTGTTTGCCCTTCTGATGAAAGTGTCTCGCTAACGGCAGCCGGATTGTCACTTCCACTCGTAGCCGTTTCATCTGCATGAACCATCAATGGTGAAAATGCCAACGTCATTAGTCCGAGCCAAATTATTTTTTTCATCGTCATTGCCTCCTCGTATGGGATTTCTCCCTTTGTAACGAAACTGTAACATAAAGGCCTCGTTTCCGCAATCAATTTAGTAACTTCTTAAAAAAAACCTCCATCTTTATCAGATAGAGGTTTTATCATTATTTTATCGTTGCCACGTGCATCACTGCTTGACCTGCGTTTGTTTCCGCGATCGGTAACAGTTCAACGTTGGCTGCTTGGTCCATATTGGTGATAATGACAAGCATCTCAGAAGCTTTGCCTTTAGCCGTCAACTGCGCCAAATCGACTTGGGCAACTTGGGTGGCTGGTGTCACGGCTTGGCCTTCCTCCACCAGGATTTCAAAAGGTGCTCCTTGCAATTCCACGGTGTCGACACCCATGTGTAGCAGAATCTCTAGTCCGCTGGCAGTCTTGATCCCCAATGCATGTTTCGTTGGGAAAATCGTCGTGATCGTTCCTGCTGCTGGTGCAAAGATCGCCCCATTGTCTGGCAAGACGAAATACCCGTCGCCCATCATTTTTTGCGAAAATACCGGATCACTTGACGCGCTGATCGATTTTGTCGTACCTGTTGCTACTGCGTATAAGGGTGTATCGATCGTTGTTGCTGATGAATTTGCTGCCGTTTCCTTTGCAGCCGTTTCACTCGTTTCTTTTGGTTGCGGTTGCACAGTGACGGTTGCAGCTGGTTTTGCCTCCTCTGCCTCAATCCCTTTGACTGCTTCTAAGCGATCTTTAGGAATCCCAAAGAAGTAGGTGGCAACGAAGCCGCCAGCATAGCCTGCTAACAAGCCGAAAATATAGCCCATCCAACGGCCGTTGGCAATCAATGGAATCAAAGCTAGCCCTGATGGTCCAATCGCCGTTGCGCCGATATTTGTCAAAGCGCCAATGACCGCACCACCGATCCCACCACCAATACAAGCAGTGATAAATGGTCGACCTAATGGCAATGTCACTCCGTAGATCAATGGTTCGCCGATACCTAAGATCCCAACTGGCAATGCACCTTTGATCATTTCAGAAAGCTCTTTGTCTTTACGTAGTCGTACCCATAAGGCGAAAGCTGCTCCGACTTGACCGGCACCAGCCATGGCTAAAATCGGTAATAATTGCGTGCTGCCTGTTGCTTCGATCATTTGGATGTGGATCGGGGTCAAAATTTGATGCAAACCAAACATGACCATTGGTAGGAAGGCCGCCCCTAAGACAAACCCAGAAAACGCACCGCCCACATTCAAGACCCAAGTGATTGAACCGACTAAGCTGTCAGAGATCAGACCTGCCAATGGCATGATCAAGAAAATCTCCGTCAAACCGATGATCAACAAACACAACGTCGGAGTCACGATAATATCGATCGCTTCAGGAATCACTCGATGCAGCACTGCCTCTAATTTCGCCAAAAGCCATACAGCGAAGATCACACCGATGATCCCTCCTTGGTTGGCAGCTAAAGCTTCGCCGGTGAACAAGTTTTGGATCGGGGCTTCTGGGTTCATACCGGTCAGCAAGATGATCGAACCGATCACTCCACCAAGGGTTGGATTGGCTTTAAAGACCTGCGCAGCATTGACCCCAGTAAAGATTGCTAAATAGGTGAACATCCCATTTCTTAGGACGTTTAAAATCATGACATAATAATTCCAAGTGTCTCCATCTAAATTTCCAGCAGTGATCATGTTGGTCAGAACGGAGGCGATCCCTGCAACGAGTCCTGCACCAACGAAGGCTGGAATCATTGGAACAAAGATATTTGAAATGTCTTTCAGCAGCGACTTCAATGGTGATGATTTTTGTTTGGCTTTTTGGGCTGCTTTCATCTCTGCCGTTTTTTCTGATAACGCCTCTTTGCCTGATTTTTGCTGCGGGATCTCTTGCCCTAAATCAACACCGGCTTTTGCCACCATTGCGTTGGCTACTTTGTTGACTTTCCCTGGTCCGATAATGACTTGCAGCTGCTCGTCATTGACGACACCCATCACGCCGGGAATCTCTTTTAACCCTTGTTGATCGACCTTGTCGTGGTCGCGGACGGTCATTCGTACGCGAGTCATACAGTGATTGACTGTTTCTACGTTGTCCATTCCGCCGGCTTCTTGAAAAATCTTCTCCGCTAACTCTTCTACCGTCAGTGTTTCTTTTGCCATTACTTTTCTCCTCCTAACGCCGTTTTGACAAACCCTTGTGCCGTGGCAAGTTTTGCTTGTGCTTCGTCTTTCGTGCTATCCGTCAACAGCATCACGATCGCCAATTTGACATTCTGATCTGCTTCTTCAAATGCTGCAGCGGCTGTTTCATAATCAGCTTCAGTTGCCTGCATGATGATCCGTTTTGAGCGTTCCACCAATTTTTCGTTGGTCGCTTTCACGTCGACCATCAAATTATTGTAGACTTTACCGATCCCTACCATCGATAACGTCGAGATCATATTCAAAATCAATTTTTGGGCAGTTCCTGATTTCAAACGAGTCGAACCCGTCAGAAACTCTGGGCCACAATCGACTTCAATTGGAAAGCTGGCATGTTGAGAGATCTCCGCATCTTTGTTACAAGCGATCGTAGCCGTTGTGGCACCAAGCTCATTGGCGTAATCAAGAGCCCCAATCACGTAAGGCGTTCTACCACTGGCAGCGATCCCGATCACCATGTCATTTGGGTTCAACTTCAGATCGACAAGGTCTTGTTTCCCTAGCGTTAAGGAGTCTTCTGCTCCTTCGACAGCGACCGTCATCGCTTCTTCACCACCGGCGATCAGACCAACCACCATCTCTGGTGATACCCCAAAGGTTGGGACACATTCGGCCGCATCCAAGACGCCTAATCGACCACTTGTCCCAGCGCCAAGATAAATCAAGCGTCCGCCTTTTTTAAAAGCAGCGATAGTTTGTTCAATCACTTTTTCAATACTAGGAATTTCTTTTTCCACTGCATAGGCAACTTTTTGATCTTCTTGGTTCATTTTTTGGCACGCTTCTAAAATCGTCATTTCATCTAAATTGCTCGTTTCGCTATTGCGTCGCTCAGTCGTTAATTTGTCTAAATTGATTTTATTCATTGGAATCATCTCTTTCTAATTTAAATCGCATCCCTGCTTTGATTTGTTGGATCAAAGGCAGATCGGCTGGTATCACCTGAGCGGCGAGGTTGACTTTGGGGTCTGCAGGCAATGGTCGTTTGCACACTTGAATCTCTCCCATATAACGCAAGTACTCTTGGTTATCGATCGTCACAGCACCCATTGGCCGCTCTTGACTAAGTTCAGGTTTGACTTCTGGAATGGCATTGAAACGGGCATCGGCGCTACGCAAGACATCTCGAGCTTCATCGTAACGATTCTGGTGATCCCCTAGTACGTGTTCAAAGTAAGTAGAACCAAGATCTTTGACCCGCAAAACGATCCGCGCTTCTTGCAGATACGTCGCAAACTGCTGCGCACTTTTTGCAGAAACCATCCCATCGCCAATGTAAACAGCATCAACTGAGCCAGTAGCCAACAAGTCGATTGCTGCGGCAAAAGGCGACCAGTTGCGGTGTCTTTCCAGTGTGGGTAATCCTTGAAATAACGGTCCGCGTTTCTTGGCATCTCCTGGAACAAAGGCTTGGACGAAAAAGCCTTGTGCTTTCAACCAGCGGTTCTTCTCCTGAAACCAGTCAGCATCCAGTCCTGTTTCTGGTCGGGGGTAATAATTGTGCCAAGCTTCCAAACGAGTAAAATCAGCTCCATACGTCTGCAGCTCTCGAATGTCTTTTTCCGTTAATGTACTGGCATTCAAACTAATGGTCATTTCTTTTGAAAAAGCAGCGATTTGTTGATTGTCGATGGCATAGTCCATTCGTAAACCAGTGACACCGATCTCCCTTAGTTCCGCCAGATTGTCGATGGAAAAGCCCGCTTCTGCTAAGGCGTTTCCAGAAATATCTACCATTAAAGACAGCTGATGGTCTTTTGCGAAACCTCCCAAGTCCGTCAGACGCTGCCGATAGGTACTGCGATCGTCTTCTGGTATGTGCATGGAGGTGAAAATCCCTTTAAAGCCTGATGCCATCGCAGTCATCTGCTCAAGTTCTGCTGCCGTCAAGTCTTCGTTCATAAATACAGAAAAGCCGAACATCTCTTTGCCTCCTTGGTGAGTCACTATCGTGATACCGTTTTCTATAAAAGCATTATAACTGATTCCCTTCCTGTTCGCAACTATATTTCATAATTAAATCATCAATATAGAAATATCGTTTCATTTAATAAGAAAGCTTTACCGTTTAAACTTTCTTATGCCCTTCTTTCTGCACTTGTGGTACACTTTATTAGGAACGAAACTTGCTTTCGTCATTTTTACATAGTAGGAGGAATCACATCATCAATGATTACAATGGATGATATTATTCGCGAAGGCAATCCAACCTTGCGTGAAGTAGCAAAAGAAGTACCATTTCCTTTGAGCGAAGAAGATATCGCACTAGGAAAAGAAATGATGACCTTTTTAGAAAACAGCCAAGACCCAGTCAAGGCAGAAGAACTCGAATTAAGAGGTGGTGTTGGTCTAGCAGCTCCTCAATTAGATATTTCAAAACGAATCACAGCGGTCCTCGTCCCTAGCAGCGACCCAGAAAAAGCAGAACCTGATTTTAAAGATGTTCTTTACAATCCTAAAATTCTAAGTCATTCCGTGCAAGAAGCTTGTTTGGGTGAAGGCGAGGGCTGCCTGTCCGTGGACCGTGAAGTCCCTGGCTACGTGGTACGCCATGCCCGGATCACGATCAGCTATTACGACATCAACGGCAAAAAGAAAAAAGTTCGTTTAAAGAACTATCCTGCGATCGTCGTTCAGCATGAGATCGATCATTTGAACGGGGTCATGTTCTACGATCATATCAATCAACAAAATCCTTTTTCATTGAAAGAAGGCATTTTAGTCATCGACTAACTAAAAAGTCTCTACCGACATTTTGCGGCAGAGACTTTTTTTTCTTCTATATTATTGAGTATCCTCTGGATATCTTCCTTCAAGGTTTTGGCGTTAATTGCCTTTTGCTAGGCTTTCTTGATGATCGGCTTTGATTTTTTCTAATAACGCCGGTTGTTCAAAAAGATCTAACGCGGTCAGCGCTAAAAGTTCAGCCGCGATAGCGATCGATTGCAAGCCTTTTTCACTCTTGGCAGCGGCTTTGAATTCTTCCGAATGACCCGCAATGTAGTCATCTGAAATCGAAACGGTGGGTTGGATCGTCGGGATCACTTGACTGACATTGCCGACATCAGAAGAACCAAGACTTGTTTTGGCTTCCGTATCGATCTCATCGGCAGGTACGCCCGCTTCTTGGGCATGCGCAAAGAAAATCTCATCAAAACTTGGTGTCACGATCACATCATCGACGGAGTTTTGGAACAAGCCGAATTCATAGGTCGCTCCCGTGGCTAAAGCGGCTCCTTTGACGATGTTTTCGACTTTCTCGTAGACATCGTTCAAGGTCGCTCGATTGGCTGCTCGTAAATAAAAACGACCGGCTGCATATTCTGGCACGACATTGGCTGCCACGCCACCATCGGTGATCACACCATGAATATTGACGTCTTTTGGTAAGTGCAGACGCAATCCATTGATCCCGTTAAAGACTTGCAGCAATGCTTCTAACGCGTTGATGCCTTTTTCTGGTGCAGCTGCCGCATGGGAAGCTCGACCATAGAACTTGATATCCACTGGATCATTGGCTAATGACGCTGTCGTTTTGCCATAGCGATGGGCTGGATGGACACAAAGAGCGGCATCGACATCATTGAAGAACCCTTCACGGACAAAACTGCCTTTAGCGGAACCATTTTCCCCACCTTCTTCTCCTGGCGTCCCATAGACTCGAATCTCCCCGCCTAGCTCATCGATGAAAGGTTGCAGGGCACTGGCTGCTAAGACGGAATAAGTCCCGAAGAGATTGTGCCCACAAGCATGACCGATCCCTGGTAACGCATCGTACTCAGCTAAAAAGGCAATCGTTGGGCCCGGTTTTCCACTGACATAGCGGGCATCAAAGCCGGTGCGATGTCCTGCGACATCCTTTTTAACAGCAAAGCCTTCTTTTTCTAATTGGGCGATCAGGGCATCGGCTGAGTAAAACTCATAGTTGCTGACTTCTGGGTGATTATGGATATCTAATGCCAAGGCTTGATAAGCGGCTAAACGCTCTTGGATAAATGGTTTAATCGTTGCTTTTGTAATAGTTGCTGTTGTCATAATCAAATCTCTCCTTTTTCTTACATGGTTTTTTTCAGTGTTTTTATCAAATTACATAGCACTTATTTTGCTCCAAAGGTTTCCCAAGCAGGAACACTTGATCCTTTTGACGTTTCCTCGATGACTTTTTTCGTATCCTCTGTTTGGTAAGCAGCAACCACTTTTTGGTAAACTTCATTGTCTTCATCTTCTTTACGGGCGGCAATGATGTTGACGTAAGGACGGGCCGTTTCATCAACAGGCTCTAAAAAGATTGCATCTTCGGTAGGCACAAATCCTGCATCTACCGCCATGCCGCTATTGATAACAGAAACATCGACATCGGAAAGTGCCCGGGCTGTTTGCGCTGCATCAAGTTCCGAAATTTCTAAATTCAAACGGTTTTCAGTAATATCCGCGACCGTTGGTGTTTGTCCGGCTGCTTCATCCACTTTGATCAATCCAGCTGATTGTAACAAGAGCAATGCCCGACCACCATTGGTCACATCATTCGGGATCGCAACTTTAGCTCCTTCAGCCAAGTCGTTGACATCCGTCACTTTGTCGGAATAAATGCCTAATGGCGCGTTGACTGTATTGCCGATCGATACGAGATCGGTACCAAATTCTTTATTATAATTGTCCAAGAAAAATTGGTGTTGGAATGAATTGAGGTCAATGGAACCATCAGCTAAGGCTGCGTTGGGTTGATTGTAATCAGAGAATTGGACATATTCTAAATTGATGCCTTCGTCTTTCAAACGATCTTTGACATCATCCCAGACATCGGTGTCCGCGCCAATCACTCCTAATTTCACAGTGACTTCTTCTTGGTCAGTGGCTGCGGCACTGCCATTGTTTCCGCATCCGGTAATAAATAATAATGCTGCCCCTAAGACGATTGATTGTACGATTTTTTTCATTTTTTCTTCCTCCATAGACTTGCTTGTTTTTTTATTTGTACGTAAGTGGTGGTCAGTGTGATACTCGTTTAATGAGTAGGTTGCTGACAAATTGACTGATAAAAACGAATACTAAGATGATCAAGGTCGCCATGATCGTGACATCGGTCTGGAATCGGTTGTACCCGCGGGTGATGGCTAAGTTACCTAAACCGCCAGCGCCAACTGCTCCTGCCATGGCGGTCAATCCGATCACATTGATCACGGTCAATGCAGAGACCCGAATGATTCCCGCCACGCCTTCTGGCAAATAGACCCGAAAAATGATGCCGAAAGGACTGGTGCCCATCGCTTCGGCTGCTTCCACGACACCGGGGTCAACTTCTAGCAAGGCAATCTCGATCTGCCGAGCAAAGAAAGGAATGATCCCAGCAATCAGAGGAACCAATGCTGCTGTTTCGCCGATCGTCGTTCCCACAAGAAATCGGGTAAAGGTTCCTAGCAACGTCAATAAGATAATAAAAGGGATCGAGCGGACCACATTGATGACCTTATCGAGAAATTCAAAGAGTGGTCGATTTTCTAAAATTCCACTCGGTCGAGTCACTACCAGGACGATCCCTAACAAGATGCCTAAGATGCCCGCGATCAAGGAGGTCCAAAAAACCATATACAAGGTTTGGATCGTTGCTGCGACAAATTCATCTTGGATCGCAACAACATTGGGAAAATATCTTTCTAATAAGGCAGCCATCTAAAATCCTCCTTTAATCACATTGTTTAATGGTTCTGCATGATTTTCTTTTAAAATATTGGTGTACACTCCTTGAGACTTCAAATATTCTAAGGCATGTTTGCGCTGTTGGTACTCTCCGGATAAGCTAACGACCAAGCTGCCGATCGGCACTTCTTGCAAGATCTCCACGTTGCCGTAAAGAATATTGGTGGTCACTTTGTAGCGACTGTACAATTGGGCGATCAGTGGTTCATTGGTTTGATCCCCCACGTAGGACAGCTCCACCAGCCATTCATTCGGTGCCAAGGAAGAAAACTTCGAACTGCCGAGGATCGTTTCTAAGGCTTGGTCGATGTGCGTCGCCGTTCGGATGAAATCTTTGGTCAATGGTTTTTCTGGTTGGCTAAAAATCTGAACGCTCGAACCTTGCTCAATAACTTCACCGTCTTCCATCACTGCCACTTTGTTGCAGATTTCTTTGACAACTTGCATTTCATGGGTAATGATCACGATGGTCAAACCGAGAGTCCGATTTAATTTTTTCAACAAAGCCAATATCTGTAAGGTCGTTTTCGGATCAAGGGCGCTAGTTGCCTCATCACACAGCAAGATCTCTGGATCATTTGCCAAAGCTCTGGCAATGGCGACCCGCTGTTTTTGTCCTCCAGATAGTTGGCTAGGAAACGCTTGGGCTTTTTCTTCCAATCCAACAAGCGCCAGCAGCTCGGTTACTTTTTGATGACGTTCCTGTTTGGACCGTCCCCCATATTTCAAGGAAAAATCCACGTTATCAAAAACATTGCGGCTGTCCATCAAGTTGAAGTGCTGAAAGATCATTCCGATCGTTTTCCGTTTTTCTCGCAGGTCTTTCGCAGAAAGTGTGGTCAGCTCCGTGCCGTTGACGACGACGCTGCCGCTGCTTGGGCGCTGCAATAAGTTGATCACACGGACGAGTGTACTTTTCCCGGCGCCTGAGTAACCCACGATGCCGTACACGTCCCCTTTGTCGATCTCGATCGATACGTTTTTGACCGCTTGGATCGCGGGTTTCTTTGATTGATTGAATGTTACTGATATATCTTTTAATGAAATCATCGTCTTCCCCCTAGTTCTTGTCTTTTTCAATAAAAAAAGGCATCCTCAAACAAGTCACCTGTGACTTGTTTGAGGACGCCTTTTTGCGTGTTACCACCTCAGTTTAAGCTGTACTCGCATACAGCTCCTTTTCGAGTACGATCATACTCTAGCCAGATAACGGTCGCTACCGTCGTCGCCTTGCAAACTACTGCTCGGAACGAATCACTCCTTGGCCATTTTCTAAAAGTCGTTTGATGCTTCTTTTCAGCTACCGAAGCTCTCTGTTGAAAAAACGTGCTTTTGTACTTACCAATTCTTCGTGTGTGGTGCTATTTGATTTTTGTGTATAAAAAAAGTCCTTTTACCAGCGTTTGCTAGTAAAAGGACGAATACTCGTGTTACCACCTTTTGTTTAGAAGGTTTCCCTTCCCTCAACCCAACGTCTAGCCGTGCTAGAGATTGGTGCACTTTGTAACGGTAGTGCGCATCCGTGATTGCCTACTTATCGACAATCAATCCTCCAAGGCCATTTTTCATCGCTTCTGACTTGACTCTTTCCACCAACCAGAGTCTCTCTTTAAAGTATCCGCGGTTACTTTCCTTCTCAACAGATTCATTATTCTTGTTGAGTTGTACTTTACTGGAAAATGAACGCCTTGTCAACAAAAAATCACAATTTTTTCATCTAAGTGTTCCCCAAGACTGCCGATAGCGTCCTTGCCAGAATGGTTTACGCCTCAATTTTGATAGAGCATGCCTTTTTCTGCTAACTGTTGTTTGGCTTTTTCCAGAGCCGCAGGATCGGTGTAACGCAACGTATGCAAGTGTACCCCATTGGTTAAATCTGAGAGCAAGCGGGCTTCTGCATGTTTGGTTTTGTTGATGAAATCAGTCACGTCTTGGTCTGTTTGAATCTGCAAATTGCCAGTGATCTCTCCATAGATTTCATGTTCAACGATGACATCGACCACTTCCACGCCACAAGCGACAAAAATCCGCAATTCTTCTTCGGTTTGTTCAGGCCGATGCTGCACCGCTAGCTTGCTGACATGCCCCGCCTCATTCAACAGTGCTTGCAGTCGATAGCCGCGAGCAGTGGCCGCGATCGCTTCACCGGCTGCTCGCAGCAAGGCAATGTCCCCAACGATGATTTGGCGACTGACTCCTAGTGATTCTGCCAGTTTGCTGGCACTGATCGCTTTGTCCGCTTGCTTCAATGCCGCTAAAATCGTTTCTCGACGTGTTGCTCCATCCATACTCATTCCTCCAATTGATTCTCTTGATAGGTTTTTGAGTGTTTCATAATTGATTGAAACATGGCTAAAATCGTTTCCTCATAGGCTTGATTTGAAATCGCCTGCCGAATATTTTCCAGCACTTTCTCTTCACGATTTTCATCTAAAACCGGCAACTGACTACTTTTCTTCAATTGCACGATTTCATTAACTGTACTCATGCGTTTTTCTAAAAGATGCGTGAGCTGCCAATCAATGTCATCGATCGCCGCTCGCTGAACAGCCAAAGGATCTTGCTGGTTGTTTTCTTCTTCCAAGTCGATCGTCTTGATGACCCGTGCCGGATTTCCCGCCAGCACAACATTGTCTGGGAATGATTTGGTAACGACACTGCCAGCCCCCACCACGACATTGTTACCTAAGCGCACCCCCGGCAAAATCGTGGCCGCGCCACCGATCCACGCGTTATCGCCAATCACGATCGGCGCCCCTAATTCTAAGCCGCTGTTTCGTTTGACCGGATGTAATGGATGAGTCGCCGTAAACAACCGAACATTGGGTGCCAGCATACAATTGTCGCCAAAGGTAATTGGACAAACGTCTAATAATACACAGTCGTAGTTAGCATAGAAGTTTTTGCCGACAGAAATATTGTAGCCATAATCAAAGCGGACATTCGGTTCGATATAGATTCGACCAGTCACAGAGCCGAAAGTTTCTTTTAGTAACTGCTCTTTGATTTTTGCATCAGTTTCTTGGTTGATCAGGTTCATTTGTTCACGGGCATATTTCCGGTCTGCCACCAATTCTGGATCTGGGGAAAAATACAATTCGCCAGCAATCATTTTCTCTTTTTCGGTACGTTGTGTCATATCATAAACTCCTTCATTCAATTTTCTGGAAAAACGTTTCGGCTGCTGCTGTCAACATGCCATATTCATTCGGGATCGCCAATGGTTCCTTATTGATGACCAACACCTGCTTGCTGTAATCGACTAGCCCTGCAAAAGGATAGACTTGCAGCGAAGTCCCCACGACCACCGTCAGGTCGGCTTGAGCAACGGCCTGAATGGCTCCTTCAATGGTTTCATCCGTAAATCCTTCCCCATAAAGCACGATCGCCGGCCGAATCTGACCGTCACATCCTGCATGGTGCCAATCCTGCAAATACGCTTGCCAAGGTACCGGATTACCGCATTTTCGGCAATAACAGTTGTACAAGGAGCCGTGAAAATCGATTCTTTGGTGACTCCCCGCTTTTTCATGCAGTCCATCGATGTTTTGTGAAACGACCCAAACTGTTTTTTTCGTTTGCAGCGCAGCCATTTTTTGATGAATGATGTTCGGCTGGGCCTGAGGATGGTAGAGGTGCTTGACGAACTGATAAAATGTTTCCGGTTCGTTTTCTAAACAGTCATGGCTTAACAAATACTCTGGCTGGGCCAGTCCTTGATAGACCCCTTTTAAGGAACGGTAATCAGGAATGCCCGATGGGGTTGAAACACCGGCACCCGTCAAAAAGGTCACGGATGATGCGGCGGTGACCGTTGCGATTGCTTGCTCAATAGATACCTTCATCGTTCTAACTTCCTTTATGGCTTTTCTCTTATTCTAACCGAAAAAGAACCGTTTTTGCGAAAAATCAGCCATTTTCTTTTTTAAAAGCAACTAATGCTTTTTCTTGCGGAATTGCTTATAATAAATGCAATAAATACAAGAAGAATGGGAAAACCAAATGAAAATTTTGATTATCGAAGACAACAATGAGATCAGCGAAATGTTGGCTACTATTTTAGCAGCTGACTATACCGTCCAGCAAGCCTATTCAGGCACGGAAGGTCTGCTGCTTTTTCAGCAAGATGCTTTCGACTTGATTTTGCTAGATCGAATGCTCCCCGGTAAAGATGGGACACAAGTCTTGCAAGAGATTCGCCAAATCTCCACGGTCCCCGTCATTATCTTGACTGCCTTAGATGAACCAGCTGATGTTTCCACCCTTTTGCTGGCGGGGGCCAATGATTACTTGACCAAACCCTTCAATGTCGAAGAATTAAAGGCACGTATCATTGTTCAATTGCGAACAAATAAACAACCCCCTCCAGTTGCCAGCAGCCACTCGTATAAAAACATTCAACTGTTGCCTGACTCGTTTCAGCTGCAACGAGGAGAGGCAACGGTTCAGTTAAAGAAAAAGGAGTTTGAGATTTTTTCCCTGCTCTTAGCGAACCCCAAAAAAGTTTATACCAAAGAAATGCTCTATGAAGCTGTTTGGCAAGAACCTTACTACGGTGAAGAAAACACGATCAATGTCCATATCAGCCATTTACGCAGCAAAATCAAAACACTCGATCCAGATGAAGCGTATATCGATACTGTCTGGGGCATCGGCGTCAAGCTAGCTTAAAAAGGAGGAACCTCATGCATATACTTCAGTTTTTCGCCGCTCTGATCGTTGTATTATTGTTGGGCTATTGGTTTTTCTTACTTTATGATCTAAAAAAGTACCACCAGCAATTAACAAGAATCAGCGAAATCGAAACAAATCAAGAGATCCATTTGCAGACCCGCGTCCCCGCTTTAAAAGCGATCGCCTTGTTAAACAATCAGATACTTAGAATAAATAAGCAGCAACACTATCAAATGCTGCAAGAAAACCAGCAGTTGGAACAAGCCATTCAAAATATCTCTCACGACTTACGCACACCTTTGACGGTCGCCAGCGGTTACACACAACTGCTGCAAGCCGATGCGACCCTCACCCCGCAACAGCTACAGCTGCTGGATAAAGTCAGCAGCAACCTAGAAAAAGTCGAAAATCATCTGGAACAGTTGTTGACCTATCAGCGTCTCAAAGACAATCAGCTCGCTTTGACTTTGGAAGAATTCAATCTTTCTCGTTTATTGGAAGAAGAACTGCTCCAGCTTTATCCTTCTTTTGAGGAAAACCATTTATCACTGACGGTTGCGATCCAACCCAACATCATGATCATTTCAGATAAAAAAAGCTGGCAACGAATTTTCCAAAATGTCCTTGGTAACCTGCTGGAACATGGCAGTGAAACGGGGACGATCCGCTTGAATCAGCAAGGAAATCGCATCGTTTTCCAACAGGAAAATCAGCTGAGATCACCGATCCAGCACCCAGAAAAATTGACCCACCGCTTTTATACCGAAGACCTTTCACGGCATAAACAGCAAGCCGGACTTGGTCTGTATATCATCGCGGCATTGACTAATGCATTAGACGGCAAGATCCAATTGGATACAACCGAAGAGACGTTTCGTTTGACCCTTTTTTGGCAGCAGTCCGTTGAACCCCACTAACTCATGGCTATACACAAAAAACACCCAATCGCTCGACCTTCACTAGTCGATACGGTTGGGCGTTTTTCTGCTCTTACAATTCTTGTCTCTTAAACACCAGATGCGCAGCCAAGAGGCAAAGCAATAAACTGATCAGGCTCCCAAGAAAAATGGGTTGGACTGTTTCCCATGTTTGGAAAGTAGTCATGGTCACCATCTCTAACCCGCCTTGAAAGTCCAAGTATTCTAAAAACTTCCAGTTGGGTAAAGAGATTCGGGCAATCGCAAAGGCCATCGGAATAAAAATCGTCGCCAACACGCTGACCGCTGTATTTTTGGTCAAATACAAAACTAGCACTGCAAAAGAGGAAGTCGCTAATAAAATCAGTACAAAACTAACGAAATAATACAACAAGTTTTCTATCTGTGAAAGGTCATTATAACCAATCCCCCCAATAACCGTTCCCGCTACAAAGCTCACCAAACAAATCGCGACGATCTGTAAGACCAGCACCAAAGTATAAACCAAGAATTTCCCAAAAAGATAAGCGGGTTTGGAGACACCAACGGTAATGATATTCTTCATCGTCCCTTTCGTGTACTCACTGCCTAAGACCTGCATCACCAATGGCAAGGAGTAATACAGCAACATGGAAGACAAACTGGTCTGGATCGCCAGAAAGCCAGTCATTTCCGTAAGTCTGCCTGCTGTTTGCGTACTATCCCCAAGAGTGACCCCTACACTACCATTGGAAACAACGGATAAAATCACCAACAATAAAATAATTCCTTCTGTGATCCAAAAACTTTTACTTCTTGATAAACGATACAAATCGGCTCGAATAAAATTCAACATCTTAATTTCCCCCTTCACTTGTTACTAACTCTTTGAAATACGACTCTAGATTTTCCCCTTCAAAAGAAATCCGGTCGATAGCGATCCCTTCATAAACCAGCTGACGGACCAGGTCACGAATCAACACATTCTCTTGATAAATATGAATTTTGTGGTCACTGACGACTTTATATTCGGAAATCAGCTGACTCTCTAGCAAGCGGCTAGCTGTGGCTACATCATCCACTTCTAATTGAATAAACCGTTTCGCCATCAGATCGAATTCGTGTTTGGTCATCTCTTTGATCAGACGCCCCTCACTAATGACCCCAAAACGTGTAGCCACTAGGTACAGCTCTTCTAAAATATGACTGGAAATCAAAATCGTCATGCCGCGTTCTTGATTCAATCGTAAAAGCAGCTCCCGAAACTCAACGATCGCTACAGGATCCAGGCCATTGATCGGCTCATCTAGTATTAGAAAATCCGGTTGGTTCAATAAAGCGATGGCTAAGCCTAGCTTTTGTTTCATACCCAAAGAAAAATCACGGTATTTCTTGTGGCCAACATTGGTCAATCCGACAAACGCCAATGCTTTACTGACCGCCTCAGGTTCCACCACCCCGCTGATTTTGCAATAATAGTTCAAATTTTGTTCAGCGGTCAATTGGTCGTAAGCGACTGGGGTCTCAATCACATTACCGACCCGTTTCAGCATCTGAGTGTACGCTTTGCCGCCATCAACATCAAACAACTGCAGACTGCCACTAGTTGGTTGGATCAACTGAACGATCGCTTTTAATAGGGTCGTCTTCCCAGCACCATTTCTCCCCACCAATCCATAAATATCTCCCTTAGCGATCGTTAGATCGACATCATGTAGCGCCTGCTGTTTGCCGTAACGTTTGTTTAATCCTTTGATTTTAAGAACATTTTCCATTTTTACTTCCTCCTTGCTTGCTTCTGTGCTCATTCTAGCAAGCAGATCTAAATCAGCTATTAACTAATTATTAATTGATTCTTAACTCGTAGTTTTCTGCAAAAAATAGTTTATTTCTATTATACACAGCTGAAAATGAACCGATCTAGAAAAACCGTCCCTTTTCAGCAAACCAACCAATAGCAGATGATCTTTTCATTACTGCTTTTGCTCTTTGTTTTTTGCCTCACAAAGAAAGAGATTCCTTCATGACAAGGAACAAAAAACGTGGTAAACTAGTCACGAATCAAA
This sequence comes from Enterococcus sp. AZ149, assembly GCF_051714285.1. Classification (NCBI taxonomy): domain Bacteria; kingdom Bacillati; phylum Bacillota; class Bacilli; order Lactobacillales; family Enterococcaceae; genus Enterococcus; species Enterococcus sp. AZ149. The sequence goes on along the minus strand of NZ_JBIORO010000001.1, from coordinate 389,307 downwards.
GTGAGGTGAAATACATTGGTAGCAGCTATTATTTATTGGGCAATGATCATTATCAGTTTCGGTTGGTTGGCAGTCAGCTTATATTTCTCTATCTTCTATTTAGCACGTAAAGAAAATGGCAATTTATGGGCATTCGGCTTTTTAAATGTCATCACAGCAATCATTCAAGCCATCGTCCTTGTGGTTTACCGTACCTTCGGACAAGATTGGGGCGTTACACAATACTCAAGCCTCATCTATCTAGCACTTGGCTTATTGCTTGCTTTGACAGTCATCCAAGCTGTTTTAGGCCGTGAACCAAAAGCGAAAGTCGCTTAAGGGTTCCAATAGACACTCGTAAAAACGATCCGCTTTCTCTTTGATAAAAATAGGGAAATGGTCGTTTTTTTGTTAAAAAGAATTGACATTTGGGTGCTTTTCTTCTAAACTCTGAGAAGAATCAAATTAAATACGAGTACCCTTTAACATTTAGGTAGAGGTCGCGAGGTTCATTAATCCTGCTGAGTGAAGCAACACGTTTACAGCAGAGCTAGGGAACATCGCCGAAACAAGGTCGGTTTTGCTTGCATCGATTTTGTTGGGCCGCAAATGAACAATTTGCGGACTGTCTTAGCTTGTCTAAGTTGCGCTATGTTTTGTGAAAGGTTTGTCGACGATGACCTGTCAACAGCCGTTTTCCAATCATGGAGTACGGCTGTTTTTTTGCTTTTTCATCCTTACCTGCTTGTCCAACTCGTGAAAGGAAAGAGAAAAAATGAAAAAAAATAATTGGATCTGGGCAGTCTTCGCCCTCTGTCTAACCCTCATTCAGCTGCCCCTAACCGTGCAAGCGGATGACCAAACGCCTGCGGAACAATTCCGTGTCGGTATGGAGGCAGGCTATGCCCCATTTAACTGGACGCAAACGACGGACGCCAATGGTGCCGTGCCGATTTCTGGGGAAGAAGGCTCGGCGTTTGCCGGCGGTTACGATGTCCAGATCGCCAAACGAATCGCTGAAGGCTTAGGCAAAGAATTAGTGATCGTCAAAACCCAATGGGACGGTCTGCCGCCAGCTTTACAAGCGGGGACTATCGATGCTGTGATCGCTGGTATGTCACCAACTGCCGAACGTCGCGAGCAAATTGATTTTACCGATCCTTACTATGAATCAGATTTGGTGGTAGTGGTTCGTAAAGATGGCGAGTTCGCCGATGCCAAAAGCCTCGCTGATCTTTCGGGGGCAAAAATCACTGCCCAGCTGAATACTTTCCATTATACGGTCATAGATCAAATCCCTGAGGTCCAAAAAGAACAAGCCATGCGGGACTTCTCCTCCATGCGCGTTGCTTTAGCTTCGGGTATCATTGACGGCTACGTCAGCGAACGTCCAGAAGGCGTCACTGCCGTCGGGGCAAATCCTGATTTGAAGATGGTCGAGTTCGATGAAGGCGCCGGTTTTGAAACCAATCCAGAAGACGTCCAAGTAGCAGTCGGAATGCGCAAAGGCGATCCCGATGTTGAAAAAGTCAATGAGATTCTTGCAGGAATTTCTGAAGAAGAACGGGTTTCCCTGATGGATCAAGCAGTCTTAGATCAACCTGCAGATGCCAGCGGAGAAACGGCAGATCAAGGTCTGATCGCTGATTTTAAAAAAATCATTGATGATTACGGCATGCTCTTTTTACGAGGCGCTGGCTTGACCTTATTCATCGCGATCCTTTCAACGATCATCGGATTGATTATCGGTCTTTTAGTCGGTATCTTCCGGACATTGCCGCTTTCAGAAAATCCAGTAGGACGTTTCTTCCAACGCATCGTCAATGGTTTACTGACCATCTATATAGAAGTTTTCCGCGGCACCCCAATGATGGTTCAAGCAATGGTTATTTTCTACGGAACTGCTCTAGCCTTTGGTGTCTCCATGAATCGCACGCTGGCAGCCGTGCTGATCGTTTCTATCAATACGGGTGCCTACATGTCTGAAATCGTTCGTGGGGGGATTTTTGCTGTAGATGACGGCCAATTTGAAGCAGCTCAAGCGATCGGAATGACTCATTGGCAAACCATGATCAAAGTCGTGTTGCCGCAAGTAATGCGCAATATTTTACCAGCTACCGGAAATGAGATCATTATCAATATCAAAGATACTGCCGTCTTAAGTGTCATCAGTGTTGCAGACCTCTTCTTCCAAGGTACATCAGCCGCTGGAACGAACTTCCAATACTTCCAAACATTTGCGATCATCGGTGTGATCTACTTAGTCTTGACCATCAGTGCCACCCAGATCTTGCGCTTTGTTGAACGCAAAATGGATGGTCCCAGTGCGTATGTCAAATTAGAAGACATCAACCCGAACGAATAAGGAGGAAGAACATGTCAGCAATCATTGAAATTGACCATTTAAAAAAGAGTTTTGGCGACAACGAAGTCTTAAAAGACATCAGTTTGTCTGTTAATAAAGGAGAAGTTGTCACGATCATCGGTTCTTCTGGTTCAGGAAAATCTACACTTCTTCGCTGCATCAACTTATTAGAAAAACCAACCAGTGGGCAAATCATCTACTTAGGTGAAAATGTGCTGGAAAAAGGCTATGACTTGCCGAAATACCGTACGCATCTAGGAATGGTTTTCCAATCCTTTAACCTATTCAACAATATGAATGTATTAGAAAACTGCGTGACGGGCCAAGTCACTGTTTTGAAACGTGATCGCAAAGAAGCAGAAGCGACTGCCAAAGAAAATCTGGAGCAAGTCGGTATGGCTCAATATGCCAATGCCAAGCCTTCCCAGCTTTCAGGTGGACAAAAACAACGGGTAGCCATTGCCCGTGCCTTATCGATGAATCCAGATGTCATGTTGTTTGATGAGCCGACTTCTGCGCTAGATCCAGAAATGGTCGGTGAAGTGTTGAAGACCATGAATACGTTAGCTCATACTGGCTTGACGATGGTGATCGTTACCCACGAAATGGGCTTTGCCAAAGAAGTGTCTGATCGGGTCATCTTTATGGATCAAGGTGTCATTGCCGAACAAGGGACGCCTGAAGATATCTTTATTCATCCAAAAGAGCAACGCACCAAAGAATTCCTTTCCCGTGTGTTGAATTAATTTTCTGTCTTGAAACACTTAGCGGTCTTCTTCCGAGCTTTTTCGTCCTTTTTCAGTAAGCTTGGAAGAATTCAATGCTAAGTGTTTTTTTATTGCAGGAGGAGGAATTGTCAGAATTTATCAAAAAATCACAAAAAACCATTGCTATTTGTTAGAAACTTTGTTATTTTTTTTAAAACTAAGGAATTATAGGAGCTTTCATTTATGGAAAAAAAGTTACAGTTTAAGGATTACATGTATGTTGGATCAATGCTTTTCGGTCTTTTCTTTGGTGCCGGAAATCTGATTTTCCCCGTTCACATGGGACAAGAAGCTGGCGCGAATGTCGGCTTAGCCAACCTTGGCTTTTTAGTTACAGGGATCGGCTTGCCATTTTTAGGGGTCATTGCTATTGGCGTTTCCCAAAGCAGCGGTGTTTTTGAATTAGCTTCTCGGATCAATCGCCGCTATGCAATGATATTTACGATTTTGCTTTATTTAGTGATTGGGCCATTCTTTGCTCTGCCTCGTTTGGCTACTACTTCTTATGAGATCGGGATCGCTCCCCATGTTTCATCAGACATGCAAACTTGGTTATTGGCGTTGTTCTCTGCCCTATTTTTTGGAGCTGCCTGGTGGTTTTCACGCAAACCTAGCAAAATCTTAGATTATGTAGGGAAGTTTCTAAATCCCTTGTTTCTGGTCTTACTAGGAGTTTTGCTCTTTTTTGCCTTTTGGCAACCACTAGGAACCATCAGCGATGCGCCGATCTATCCTAGCTATCAAAGCGATGCTTTCTTTACTGGTTTCACCAACGGCTACAATACTCTCGATGCGCTGGCATCTTTAGCCTTCGGGATCATCATCGTCTCAACGATTCGCAATATGGGGGTTGAGAAACCTGCGACGGTCGCAAAAGACACGATCCTTTCCGGCTCTGTCAGCATCGTGTTGATGGGGATCATCTATACCTTACTTTCTTATATGGGAACCAAAAGTTTAGGCCAGTTTCCCATCAGCGAAAACGGTGGGATCGCTTTGGCACAAATCGCCAACCATTACCTTGGCACTGTCGGCAGTCTGCTATTGGCGTTGATCGTCATCTCTGCCTGTTTAAAAACCGCCATTGGTTTGATCACGGCCTTTTCCGAAACCTTTGCTGGATTGTTTCCAAAGCAAAGCTACGGATTCTTTATCGCTTTGACAAGTATCTTACCAGCGATCTTCGCTAATGTCGGCTTGACCAATATCATCGAGTTTTCTATTCCAGTCTTGATGTTTATCTATCCACTGGCGATCACTTTGATTTTGTTGGCGATCATCAGTCCATTATTTAACCATCGTGCCAGTGTCTATCGAATGACGACATACTTCACGTTGATCGCTGCAATCATCGACGGCTTAAATGCGAGTCCTGCAGTGATTACCAACAACGCTTTCGTGCAAGGAATCTTGTCTTTTGCGTCAGATTATCTGCCCTTTTTCCAAATCGGGATGGGGTGGGTCGTACCAGCTGCGATCGGATTTTTGATCGGTTTGCTATGGTCGTGGTTCAAAAAAGACCCTGTTTCAGCCTAAATTAGTTAAAAAGATGAAAATAACCTACCTTTTTTTAAAGGGTAGGCTATTTTTTTGATTAAAAAGACTGACAGTTTCGTAAAAAAAAGATACAATAGAGCCACAAAGGAGGATACCTATGTTTTATGAAGAACTTATGATGGACCCGCAAACATTAATTAAATTTAAAATATTCCGGCGTATGCTGACTCTGCAAAACCCTAGCCACCCAATCGCACAATTGGCAAAGGAAATGGAGTTAAGCTACCAACAAGCTTTTATAGAGTTGACTGAGATCGACCAAGATCTAACTGAGTTAACTCCGGATCATATGTCGATACTCGGTCGTGGCGGTAAATTACAGCCTCAGAATATCGCGGTAACGATCGATGAATACCGCTTCTATTTATTGAATAAAAGCGTTCCGTTCTTATATGTTCTTTACATGCTGAATGAAGACAATCCTACGATCACGGATTTTTGTGCAAAATACGATGTCAGTCGTTCAACGGTGTCTCGCAAATTTGAACATCTAAAAAAACATTTGAAGCAATTTCAGCTTCGCTTTACGTACACTGAATCAAACTTAGTGGGCGATGAGCGTCTTGTGCGGCTCTCCCTATTCAATATCATTTGGTTAGGTACTCGTGGAATAGAATGGCCATTTGCGATCGCTGAGAGTGAGACAGAAAAAATGGTGGATCGATTCACGGAGTATTTCCCAATGACTCATTCTTATCTTGGCCGATTAGAGTTGAAGTATTTCGCCGCCTTGATTCTTTTACGAATCAAAAAAGGGAATTTTGCCAAATACGACAAGCGGTACAATTTCCTGATGAAAAATAATCCATATTTCGATTTTGAGCGTTTGACACAAGTCGTTGATCCTGAAGTTTCAATGACAGACAAACAATTAAAAGGCGAATCAGGGTTTATTTATTTGATGGCGCAAATCTTCCCATTCTACTTGAGTCCTGAAGAAGAAGCTTTGCAACAAACCTTGCAATTCTTTTCAAGCAAACAAAACCCAGTTTATCCGTTAGTCGCAGACTTGTTAGCAGAGATGAAAGCAACCTTCTTTGCTTCACAACCTGGCCTGTTAGACGAGCCATTGGTCGTGGGTAATTTAATCAATGTGACTTTCGGCAACTACGTTTTCCGTCAGCCGTTTCCAAATATCTATCGCTTGCTGACACCCTCGATCAATCGCGGGTCTGCTGAAGAGCAGCTGCAGCAAAAAATCGATGAATTCTTAACGAACTATCGCGAAGAATCAGCGGTGGACTATATCAATGATGAAAACCAAGAGCAGATGGCAACGATGTATACCCACGCCCTGCTGCCGTTTTATGATCAAATCCGTTATTCGAATCGTTTACGGGTAGGGGTTGCGTTAGAAGATAATTTCTTAGTCGTTCAAGGATTGAATCAATTCCTACATGACTTGACCTTCGTAGCAGCAGAACCTTATGATCTAAACCAGCAAGAAAATTATGATGTCATCGTTAGTTCCAATCAGTTGATGAAAAAACTCAAACCAGAAAAAATGAGTTATATTTGGGATTATGCGGCAGACGATCGGCAATACATTGATTTGTATCGTACGTTGAAAAACCGTTTTGATGAAAAGAACCTTTCTCTGTAACCAAACCGTTACGGTTTCTTAAGAACTTCCGAAAAGATTTGTCACAGAATATTCATATTTATCTCGTATACTCTATGTATACCAACAAACAACCCTAACTAACACTTTTTCATTTTTAACTCCTTCCCGTCGGCCACCCACCGACGGGTCTTTTTTTACTTATTTTCGCAGCCAGCAAACTTAAACACTTTCCAATCTTTTCTCCACAAAAAATTCATATTTGGACAGTATAGTGTACATAACCCAACAAACAACCCTAACTAACACTTTTCATTTTTACTCCTTGCCTGTCAGCTACCCACTGACAGGCTCCTTTTTTTCTTACGGGGTTTGCCGTATACTAAAGGCAGGAGGTGGCCTATGACAACAGCCATTACGACAGTTGACCAATACATTGCAGCAGCTCCAGCAGAACGACAAGCGATTTTAAGAAAGGTCCGTCAAACCATCAAAGCCGTTTTACCTGAAGCGGTTGAAAAGATCAGTTATCAAATGCCTACTTATCATCAGGGAGAAAATATCGTACATTTTGCCTGCGCCAAACAGCATCTAGGCTTTTATCCCACGCCTTCTGCGATCACGGCCTTCCAAGAGGACTTACAACCATACAAGACCAGTAAAGGGGCGGTCCAGTTTTCTTTTGCACAGCCGATCCCTTACGAACTGATCGCTGTGATGACCGCTTGGCGACTCGCAGAAGTCAAAAACAAGCACGCGTAACTAGCAATTAAAAAACCGCTATGTCTAATGACGCAGCGGTTTTTTTGCTATGCACAGGCTTGTTTACAAGCCGGGTTTTGTATTCAAGGTGCTAACTTTCAGCACATGATGCAGGGGAATAATCCGCAGCTGCTGACGGTCGCTTTGTAATTTCAAGACAACTTGTTCTTTTGCTACCGTTTTGCCGACGATCCAGCCGGTAACGGTTTCAAAACCACCCAATTTCTCTGTTTTTACTTGCAGCACGACCAGATGCTTGGCAGCGGCTGCCTCTTGCAGCGTTCGCCGGATTTCTTTGACTTTCTCAGACTGATTCTTCTTGTCAGCATCATCACTGAAAAAGGTATCCAGCAACGTTGTGGATGTCATCACAATGAGTTTTCCCAATTGTTTGATGGGCGATGGTTTCTTTTCCATTGGACATTCCTTTCTGCGCGTTGCAGCAGTTTCTAAAACCACACATACGTTCGCATTTCCATGGTTCTATTTTAGCAAATTTTTGATAAAATACAAGCGAACACGCCTTATTTTTCAGAAGAAATAACCTCTAGCCAATAAGGAATCCCCTCTTGCAGCAGTTGATAGGTCTCTTCGAAATCTCCTGTATAATAAGGATCTGGTACTTCCTCAGCCTCTTTGCCAGGAACAACACTCAAATACGAACGGATCTTTGCGGTCGTATCGGCAGGTGCTAGCGCTTGAAGTGTTTCAACATTGTTCGCATCCATGCCGATGATCCAATCAAATGTGGCAAAATCCGCTTCAGTGATCTGCCTTGAAATAAGACCGTCACTAGAGATCCCTGCTTGACGCAGTCTTTTTTTGGTTCCGGGATGAGCAGAATGTCCGACTTCCCATGAGCTGGTCGCTGCCGAATCGATCTGCCAATCCAACTTGTGTTTTGCTATTTCTGCTTTATAAATAGCTTCTGCCATGGGGGAACGGCAAATATTACCTAAACAAACAAATAAAACTTTCGTCATCGCTTACTGCTCCTCTTTTTCATAGATTTGGTGGCCAAAAAATTCCACATCCTTCGCCAAACGAAACAATTGCGTCGCAATCTCTAATGGGGTCTCTGGAAAGTCGTTGTGAATCCAATTTTCCAAAATGCCTCCGCAGCCGTAGGAAAAGAATCGGCTATAAAATAGAATGTCTTGTTTCGTCAATTGCTGCTCTTGATCGACCTCCAAGAACAAGCGCTGAAAAAGCGGTTCTGTGATCTGTAAAAAACCGTTCATTAAGATCTCGCGGTCATAAGCCAGTGATTTGCGGTAAAAGGCCGGCGCTTGTTTCATTGCTTTCAGCATGCGCAAGGCGGCTTCTTCCCAGTTATCAAGGGAGACATCTTCTGTCGTCAAAAAAATCAGGGCATCTTGCCGATAGATCCATTGGATCAAAGCTTTTTTATCAGGAAAATGGTAGTAAAACGTCTGCCGATTGACTTGCGCCTTTTCGGCGATCTCCTGTACGCTGATTTTATTCACTTCTTTGGTCTCACAAAGGGTGATCAATGTCTGGCCAATCACAGCCTTCGTTTGTTTCCCATCCATCATAGGGCACCTCTTTTTCTTCTCTTTCTATCATACCAAATTTTCTACTAAAAAAAAATCCTATCAAATGGTCCTTTTTCACAGACCTTATCCGAACACTTCATCAGGGCAATAGATCCCTGTGTGCTTTTTGCATATGGTAGATTTCTGCAAAAAACGCCTGCCTTCATTTGAGGCAGACGCTGCTTTCGATAGTTAAACGGCAAGATGCTCACTGTGCCGTTTTGGTTTGAAATTGTTCTCTGCGAATCACGCTGATTTTTTCAGTAAAATTGGCCCAATCGATGGGTCTAGGTGGTGCGAGCCATAAAATATGGTCGATCCCCAACGCACCATAAAATGGCAGGTTTGAAAGAATCAGGTGCGTATGATCATCTGGGTAACTCTGGAATTGCACATTCAAATCGAGAATTTTTTCAATATTCTTTTTGATCATCTGGTTGTAGGAATCACCAAACGAAAAATCAACACAGACATATAAAGGAACCAAAATCTCTTTTAGTGGAATCGTAGAAACTAATAAAATTAGGTATCTAAAAAACAAAAACTCTTTATTGTTCCATAAGATCGGTCGATTACGACTTTCTTCCAGATAGTTGCGGCAAAACGCAGCATATTCAGGATACGTCTCAAGAAAATATGTGACATCCATGTATTGGTATTCATAACGAGAACTAAAAGAAAACGACAAGAGCTGGTAATGAATCGTAGTCGTTTCGACATGAAGCAGCGCCAACGTGTCAGTGGTTAGCGAAAACTGCTGTTGGACTGCCTGAATAAACTGCTCGTTTAATTGTTGGATATAGGTTTGTTCTTGGTCGATGTAGCTATTGTTGTCGATCAACCAGCCTTCAACGATCAAGAAGCGCAAAATATCTCGTGCCTCACGTTCTAGGACTTCTTGATCGGTGATCGTCAAGATCTCTTGTAACCAGCGCTTCAATTCTTCAATAATCACTAAATGTTTGGGTAAGACTAAATCATTTTCCACATTGTTTTGCATGTAATGTCCTTTAGACATCCGCGCCAAAACAATGCCTAGATAATGTTTCTTGCGAATCCGCATGCGGGCAGACTGTTCTGGATTCAGCCAAGTACTTTCATTGAATCGATCAAACGTCTTTTCTTTGTCCAAGATACCTTTTGGGAAAGGGGAATGGTTCAAATAATATTCCTTCATAAAAAAGAGAAAAATAAACTCCCGAATCTCACTTTCTTCACCAACCAGCTGAAACTCTTTCGTCACTTCAATGTCGTATTCTTTCAAGATCAGTTTGAATTGTTTAAATTCTTTATAGACGGGATTATGACTTAGATAGTGATTGGTAGCAAATTCGTATAAAGAAGACAATTGCTCAAAAAAGCATTCTTTCAACATAGAAAATTTTAACGCTTGATCTAGATAATAGGTCAGTAGTGTGTCAGAAGTTGCCAGCCCGGAGGCATTCAATTTAATGACCGTCCCATCGGTCACGATCTCAAATTCCTCATTCAATCCTAGTTCATAAAAATCAAGATTCAATTCTTGAACGGTTTTGTTGATCAGAAATTCCGACATGGTCAATTGGTCCATCAATGTTTCCTTCGTTTCAGAAAGAGCGACTGCGTTTTCCAAATATTGTAGCATCATCAATTTTCGTTTGTCCGCCTTATTCAAAAATGTCACAAACATGCGTTTTCAAGCCTCCGTTATTTTTTTGGCCATAAAGAACGTTTCCTGAAAATAAATAGCATAAGCTGGCAAGATACGAAGGTTTGTCATCCCCGTCACCATCCGTATTATTTCCCGGCAGTGCTAAATCGACAGCCAAACGATCCGACGCAAAAACATCTTCCAACATGACTCGTTGTGCTAAGTGCTTCTGTTTTTCCAAAAAACTGCTTTCTGGAAATGCGGATTGTTCCTGTTCTTTTTTCGGAACAGGTTCCGGTTCAGGAGCCGGTGATTCTTTGGATTCTTCCTTTTCTGCAGGCGGTTCATCTGCTTTCTCCGTACTTTCTTCTGGCGGATCCTTTGGGACGATTTCTTCTGAGGGGTCTAGCGGATTATAGATAGTCGCAAAAACAACTTGTTCTGTGACAAGATCGATCATTCCAATAATCATGCAGGCACCAATGACAAAACCAAATCTGCGTTTCATTTCTTCACCCTCCTTATCAACAGAGCTTCTTTTTGATGCTCTTTCTACGGCGCTGAACGTTTCAACAGTTTGTGAACGCCAAGCAGACATCCACTAATTATAAATAAAATAACAAATAAAAGAAACCAATTTTTTTTAGATTGTTGTCTCCATAACATTTCTTGTTTTTTAGCCATCACTCTCGCGCCTTGTGACGTACTGCCCATGGTCGCTGTGTTTTGCGATTGTCCGGCAGTTGCTTGCTCAACAGGAATCGCTGTCAGCACGTAGCGTTCTTCTGTTCGAGTAGGTGTGGGACAAGTAATCAATGTCAACTTTGGTGTCTGGTCATCTGTTAGAACCGACAAGTCGGATTCATCTACGACTTTTTTATCGATAATAATATACTGCTGGCGTTCCTCGAGGTAGGTTACGGACACTTCCATCCCCACCTGTGCTTCTAGCAATTGACCAAATAACAAACTTTGTCTACCGAGATGATGCCCTAAAACGACAAAATTGTTATTTTTTAACAAACGTTCCGGAAACATCACGACACCGCCTTTCAGCAGCTGCTGATTGGTTATCCCCACCAATAGTGGCTGCTGGAACTCGATCGCTTCAATTGCAACAAAGCCGTACCCGGTGATCGTTGCCGACTGCGGAGCCAATACATCCCCTAGAGCCGGCATTTGAATCGTTTCTTCTTCTGGAATCGTTGTCGGCAGCTGGGTCGCTATCGTCAATTCGCTTGTGCGTAATTGCCAACTGACGATGCTTTCTTTTAAAAAAGGAAGTGCCAACAAGAGGATACCTGCGATGATCAAGCCATCGATCAAGTATTTCTCAAGGTGCTCACGCTTCATCCGTTTCATTTTTTTTCTTTCGTCGGTACCATAAAAGCAGCAGTAAGGCGAGCAGCAGCAACAGACCGCCGATCAAGAAGTAAAGCCACGTGTAATCTGTTTCGATCGTCACATCTTTCTTATTAAGATCACGAGCGACATCTCCCGTCACTGTGAATTCTTTTTCGAAGCTCCATTTATAGAGATAGCTTTCTTCCTCGCCTTCTTCATTCTCCACTTTGTATTGTCCTTCATCGCTTTTCCCACCGTAGGCCACGGAAGTCAACACATAGGTCCCTGCTTCTAAACGTTGTCCTTCCAAGGAAATTGGGTACGAGAAGTTTGAATTAGGTGCCATTTGCATTCGTGAGGTATCTGAAGCATACAAGACGTCACTATCACCTTTCTTCCTCACTTCATTGATCAACCGCAAGGAATTTAAGTAAGCTGCTTCAGGATTTTGCAACGTAACATTGATGGTATTGCGGGCGTTGACTTGTCCCGGTCCAACATCCAGCAGTTTTAGATCCGGCGTGACTTCTGTTGTATTTTGACGGAGTAAAATCGCAACGACATAGGCATACTCATTCTTGATGGCTAACCCTTGGTCTTCTTCACTGTCAGCAGTATCGGTTTCCTCTGTCGTTTCTTTCAAGGTCAAACCACCGGCAATAACCCCTTCAAACGGTTCTGAGGGCATACTGATCTTTAATGGCAAGGTGATTTGGGATTGTTTCGGGATCGTGATCTCTTCCTCCACTTCAATCAAATCAGCCATATCATAAGGCAAGGTTTCGTCCGCTTCGATGTCGTTTTCGCCATATTCCACGACCCCGTTTAGATTCGTGGTAGCTGAAGCGATCACTGGCGCGATGACGACCTCTTGATCGGTGTCATTGCGCAATTGGACTTCTACAGTTTGAACCGCTCCCGGCTCCATTTTCAAGTCAAAATAAGTCTTTTCTTTATCGATTTGATTCTCTGGAATCACTGGATTGACGGCAAAGTTAAATTCAGAAGCGGTTCCTATGGTTGGTACAAAAAAGAAAATACTTGCGAATAGGAGCGCCAAAAGCTGTTTGATTTTTTTCATGATGGATGTCCCTTCTTTCTATGTATTCTCCTTGAACCTCGAAAGGGTTCAAGGAGAAAGCTGGTACTTATGGGTTGGTTGGTGTGTCTGTTAGTAACCAAGTAAACGTGGTGTTGTATTGGCTGGCATATTTCGTCGTTGAGCCTGGAACTTCCAACTCAATGCTATCCATGGCTGCAGCTAAACTATCGCCCCAGCTCATTAAATAGGTCCCTGCCCCTTCGCCATCTTGGGCACTCATCACTAAGGATTGGGCACCGTTTGGATTCAATGTGATCGTTGCGCTCACATTTGATGGTTTTGGTGACAATGAAGGAGTTACTACAGTTCCCTTCGTCAAACGAATTTGCGCAGCAGTCAATTCTTGATCTTCCGCTGTTTTGAACTGACCATTTTGGCGAACATTCAATGTCCAACCGCTCTCTGTTCCCCGATTGTCTGTCACTTGGACAAAATTCGGTCCTTCTTGATTATCACCAACTGAATCCACATATTTTTGAGTTTCCGCATGGTAGATCTCTGTTTTTGAGGTGATTTTTTGTGTGCCAAAGTAAAGGCTTGAAGCAAAATCAATCGATAGCGGTCCGTTCGTTCCTGGATTTGGTCCATCTGGGTCCGTTGGATCCACTGGTTTGATCGGATTTTCTGGATCTGGATCTGTTGGGCTGATTGGATTGGTTGGATCTGTATTTGGTTCAAAGGTGATTTGTCCATTTGAGTTGTAATCTGCACTGTCCGCTGCTTGTGCCAGCACTGGTGCTGCTAGGCTTAAGCCTAATACTGAGAGAAATGCTAATGTTTTTTTCATGTCTATACTCCTTATCCTTCCGTTCCTGGTGTATCTGATAATACCCAAGTCAATGTGGTTGTGTAGCTAACGGCATCTTTTGGGGTGCTGCCTGGTACAGAAAGTGCGACTGCTTTGGTAATATCGGCTTGTACTTCTTGATCATCTTTGTCTATTTCAGTGATCGACTCAACGCTTCCCCAAGCATTGACCCATGTCCCAGCACCTGTTTGATTTGCTGCGGTCATCACCAATGATTCAGCACCTGCTGCATCCAACGTGATTGTCGCTTCTGCCACGGGAGCTGTGACGCCAACCGCATTTGATTTAACGTCAGGACTTGTTAGGGTGATGACAGAACCTGTCAATTCTTTATTCAAGGTCGTCTCATTTTTAAATTGACCATTTTGCTTCACAGACAACCGCCAACCGGCATTACTACCGCGATTATCAGTTACTTGGACATAATTGGCAGTTTTTAATGTAGAAGCTGTGCCATCATCGTTCAAGTACCCTTGTGCTCGTGCATAATAGACTTCGTTTTTATTAGAGATTTTATTGACACCAAAATCTAAGCTAGAGGCATAATCGATCGATAATGGGCCATTTGTTCCAGGATTTGGTCCATCGGGATCGGTTGGATCCACAGGATTGACCGGGTTTTCTGGATCTGGATTTTCTGGATTGACTGGGTTCGTCGGATCAGTATTCGGAATAAAATCAACCGCCCCATTTGAGGTGTAAGAAGCCGCTTCGGCTGCTGAAACCTCGGTTGCTGCACTCGCTGCTGCCAATACGGCAAGACTTAAAAAGACCCATGCTGTTTTTTTCATTTCTATTTGACACTCCTTTATCTGTTTTACTGAAAATCAGTGATTTTAATTGCTTTCAGGGACATTCTTTAAATTCCAAGTCAATGTCGTCCGATACTCTTTGGCTAATTTTACGGAACTGCCTGGTACGTTTAATTTTACTGCCGTTGACCCTTCCGTTGCATCGTTCCCAAACTTGTAGATCCAAGTGCCCATTCCTTTTCCGACAGGTGCGTTGACCAAGGTGATTTCACTATCGGGTACAAAGGTATGACTTGCAGTAACTGTTGGTGCATACTGCATATCGGTGACTGAAGTTGCTGCACCTGAGGCGATCGATAATGAAGCGCCGACTAGCTCTTCGTCATCAGCCGTTTTGAATTGTCCGTTTTGCACAACACTCAATGACCAACCTTCTTGCGTTCCTCGTTTATCTGTTACTTGCACATAATTTGGTCCAGCAGCGCCAGCTGTGAACTCTTGCAGCTGTGCGTAATAATCTTTTGTTTCAGAAGTAATCAGTTGGTTGCCAAATTGAAAACTTGAAGCAAAATCAATCGATAATGGTCCAGCTGTTCCAGGATTTGGTCCATCTGGATCGGTTGGATCGACGGGATCCACTGGTTTTTCTGGATCGGTCGGATCAACTGGATTGGTTGGATTCGGGTCCGCTTCAAAAGTGATTGCTCCATTTGAAGTGTATTCAGCGGCATTAACGGTTGTTGGTAACAGAGCAGTGCTCATCAATAGAATGCCTGCCGTCAAGAAAAGTTTTTTCATTTTTTGTTCTCCTTTTGATTAAAATGATTCCTGCTGCCAACAAAACGACAAGACCACTGCTTTGATAGCTATTGAAGTGATCTGATCCTGTTGCCGGCAGAATATTGTTGCCTTTTTGATTAACTTGTTTATTCCCTGGCTGTTCTTTTACGGGCTCTTCTGGCTCCTCAACTGGTTCTTCATAGACGCCGAAAAAGGAAGTAATGCCATTGCTGTCATAAGCACCTGCTTCGGCTGCTGAAACGAGCTGAGGAAATATTAATAGACAGCCAGCAATAATACCGATCATGATTTTTTTCATTTGTTTTCCTGCCTTTATGGGTTGCCAGGTGCCGAAACCAGTTGCCAGCTCAAGGTTCCTTGATAGTCCCCAACTTTTTGCTGTTCGACTGGAACGGTAAGCTTGATTCCTTCATTCTGACTTTCGCCCCAGTGCTGATTCACGACGTATGTGCCATTTTCTGTCAATTCCGTTTCCTCGATGATCATTTCCCCACTGGTTATCATCTGTTCTTGACCGTTTGTCACAAAGCGGAAGACATCGGTTAATTGATCTGTCCCATCCGTTAATGGCTGTTGCTCTTTGACCGTCAAGCGCCATGGACTCCGTTCGGACCCTCTCGTATCTTTCACCGCTAGCTCACCTGTGATCGTTGGCCAATAATCTTGTGTTTCTGTGGCAACTTTCTGCTGCCCAAAATCAAAGTCTGTTGGCACACTGCTTAAAATAAGCTCGCCGGCAACTGCGACATTGACGACTTTTTCTGCCCGTTGACTGCCTGCTTCATAATGGTAAGCCGTTGATACATTTTTCAACAGCTCATCTTCCGTTGCTTGCTGGATCGCGGCAAAAGCTTGCGGATCGACAGTCGGTGGTATATTTGCCCGATTATCTGCAAAAATCGTGGTTGCTTGGGTATAGTCTGCCAAAGCGGCTTCATCTGTCAGCGCCGTTGCTTCTGGTAAGGTCAAACGGACATCTTTTGCATAGACGGCAAATTGCCGATCAGCAGAAATGACACTTTCATTTTTGACCACCACCAGATTCACGGTAGTTTCTTCCTGATTCTGATCGTTTTCCCCTACTGAAAAAGTGATCGCTTGTTTGCGGTAGACCGCTGTTTCTAACGGTTCTTGAATCGCAGCTAAGACCTCATCTGTCAGCGTATCCTTAAAGAAAGGACGCCCGCTGGCTTCGAGATAAGTCACGGCTTGTTCTTTGGTCAGCGATTGTGCCTCTTGCTCTGTAAGGATCACATTGCGGGCTTGGACTTCCGCCTTATTTGAGTAGCGGACACTAATATCGTAACTATACTCCCCATCAGGACTCGTCCAGTCAACTGGCTCTGAATCTGGTTGTTCCGTCAACTGCTGATCCGTGCTATCCAGCTTGCTGGATTTGATTTGCCCCGCATAGACCCATGAACCGGACGTTTGGGTTTCTGGTGTAAACGTCAATGTTGGCAATTCCGTTACCGTGTAGGGAATCAATAAACGCCCTTTTTGCACCTGTGTCCCCGCCTGCTCAGTTCCCCATGCTTGCAAGGTCAGCGGCGTATTGTTCTCTTTGACTGCCGTTACATTGTGACTAATGGCGCCAATCCCGTTAGCGACTCCCGGTGTTTCGACTTCGTAGTTAATGATCGAACCTGGTATCGCAATACCGTACCCGTTGGCTGCATTGGTCACATCGTTGTCCCCGATGAAGGTTTTCCCAGTCGCTTTTTCGATCCCGCTGAAGTTGATTGGCGTGATCGCTGCAGCATTAGCAGCAGTTGGATTTATAGTCAGTACTTGATAGGCACTAACCGCTCCAAACCACGTCCCTTGACTGTTGACTCGAGAACCTGCATCATTGGTCGTCGTTTTCAGCCACGTTAAATGATCTTTGTCCGTATCTGGTGTTGCGAAATCTGAAAGATTGATTCGCCCCGTTCCCGGCGGTGACTCAATCGTCCCTTTGTCTTCCACCGTTAACTTCGCGCCTGAAATCAAATTCGTTGCAGAAGAAATACCGATACCGGCATCCTTGGAAAGATGGATGTCACCGAACTGATGATAGGTCGTTGCGTGATTGACAGCAGTGGCTGAACGGCCATTTTTGATGTCTCCCCCATTGGCCATTAGCTTGATGCCGTTTGTCACATTCAATTCGGTAAAGTTGACGATTCCCAGACCCGTCACAGCGATTGGATCAGTTTGATAAGAAGCTGTCCCATCGACATTTTCACCAAAGCTCATCTTCACTTGATTGCTGCTGTTGGCTACGATCGTGTTCGTAAAGTTGTCTGACGCATTTCCGCCTGAAATCCCATTGATACTTTTGGCTCCTTGAACCCGCATTTCGACATCTCTTAAAATTCGATTTGAAGAAATGTTTGAATAATTTGTTGTATACAAGTTACCGATACTTGATCCTTCAGCTTGTATATTAATATTGATTTTACCGCTTCTTGTGTTGGCGGCCGTTGAACCACCATCGCCATAGATCGTTGCACCATTCAGTGCATCTGACCCCGGCTTTGTGTATATGTTCAATGTAATCGTATTGGTACTATCAGTCCCAACGATGTTGGTACTGTTAAACGGATTTCCACCTGAGATATTCGTTCCTGAAGGAAGCTTAAATTCCCCTTCATAATCCCTTAGGTCGATTGTTAATTGTGCATCCCCTAGCAGCGAACCTGCATTCGTGATTCCCCCAGAAAAAGCACTTGGACCTGTCCGAGGTGTTCCAGAAAAATCTCCGCCGTAAATTCGATTATCAGAATTTCCATTGATCGTGTGTCCCGAAAAATATCCATATGATGCACCCATTGAGGCATTGATAATACCATCATGAACAGTGACTGAAACGTCCCCTGTAATTTTGGCATCCCCCCAACCGCCGCCACTAAGAAACCAGTCGACTTGACCGTAATTTACTTCAGCATGTGAATTACCGAATACACGTTTACCGGTATATCCTGCACCTTCCAAAGTATCAACGATCCCGCCATTCAAGATGTTTGCCGTGTTTCCCTCGATGATTCCTGAAAAACCACCACCATAGGTCCAACGAGCGACTACATTGTTTAAGACTGTTTTTGTATCCCCATAAATATAAAGGTTGGTTGCTTGCACACCATTGGTACCGCCTCCGCCTACGATATCAAACGTTCCGACACCATTTGCTCGTGAATTCAAGCTATTTGAATAGGCGATACCATCTTTATAAGATCGTCCCCCATAACTGTAGACGAATCCAGGTCCGCCGACCGTGCGAGAATCATTTAATACGCCGACTTCGACAGTTGTGCTGCCGTCAATAAAGCCACCATACCCAGCTGCCCGCGTATACGATAAGTTGTCTCCTCCATAGCTGACACAGCCTTCTAGGATTTTCGTCGTAATATCACCGTATACTTTAAAGCGAGCAGTGGTTTCAGCGTAAGCCCGGCGATCAGTTGGTGTCATCGCGTCATACACACTATCAGATCCAGTTTGCAGACTGGTAACACTTACGTCCATTCCTGCTCCGCCATCGACACGATTGAACGACCCTTGATTGTAGTCACCTGCTTTAATCGTATTTTCAATACTCCCAGTAATCGTTCCATTGGTTCGATTGGCACCAATAAAATAGGCTGCTCCTGTAGAATAGGCGCTAGTGTCTACTTGGTTCGTAATCGCTGTTTGCTCTCGTGTCTGTCCAATATTTCCTTCTCTGGAACCACCATAATAATTCAATCCTGTACCGGTCCAACCACCCACTCCTGTGAGAGTATTGTGGACTGTTCCACCAATGTTCCCGTATTGAACACCGCCATAATAGGTTCCTAAACGGAAATTGGTGTTCGTTGTTTGAAAGACTGTTGCGACATTACCGGTAACATTGGCTGTATTTGAAGTAGTGGTTCCGACACCGCCCCCATAATAATTGGTCAGTGTGCCATTTAGTCGATTGATCGTGACACTGGTATTCCCATCAATCGTACCGATATTGGCACCTCCTGCAATCGTACTGATGCCGCCCACCGTATTATTTACGACAACCGCTGTATTCCCAGTCAATGTACCACCGCTTTGATTCCCACCATAGATGTTCCAAGTTCCAGAGCCTGTCGCATTTACAGTGATCGTCGGATTTCCAGTAAGGTCGCCATTGTTGCTTCCTCCATAAATAGAAAGGCCATTGCCGGTGGAACCACCGTTCAAGGAAAGACTATGCCCATTCATGTACATTCTCGTCCCCGTATAGTTGAGGTTTCGAATCACTACATCAGAACCGAAGTAGATGTCCGTACCAAAAGGAACGGTTCGACTACCCGAAGTCAACGTTGTTGCATCTGTGATGGGATCATCACTATGCCCTGTGATGATCAAGCGGCTGATTTTTCCTTGTAGTGCATAAAAAGTCATATTTGTATTATCCACTGTATCTGGAATCGTTTTTGAAGTCAGATTTGTTGGCAAAGACGGTAAAGCTGAGCCAGAGCCAACATACAAAGCAAATTCTTGGCCATTGCCGTTTTGATACATATCGAACAACGCTTGACGAATCCCTTCAGCACTATTGGTGTATTCTGCATATGCTGAATCATCTCCAGCTGGACTTGGTACAGCGATCACTTTCGTTTTATCGGCTTCTGCAATGATCTCTTTGATCGATTGTTCTGCCAACGAGATGTCCGCCGCTCTTGCCTTAACAGTCGGTTTAAAAACAGCAGTCAAGGTTTGATTCTCCGTGAGAATCAATTCGGTCAGCGCTTGACTTGTATAGACCGTGCCATCTAACGACCAACCTTCAAAAGCAGTATCATCTTCAAAAACTGGTAAATCACTTTCTTTTAGTGCTTCCCCTTTGTTTTTGCTGATCTGAGTGCGGGTTTCCCCGGTAGCAAATACATGCTCCTTGTCTGTCAGAAAGGTCACCTGTACTTCTTCTGCAGCTTCCGATGAAGCTTCTGTTTCAGCTGAAGCTGTGTCAGTGGCTCCTGTAGACGAATCTGTCGAAGCAAGTTCGCTAGATGCTTGCACGTCAGTTTCGTTCGTCTCTTCCAGACTGTCGATCGATGAAACGACAGGGTCAGAAGAAGACATACTTTGTTCTTCACTTGTTTTTGTAACACTTTCGGCTTGTGCCACTACCATTGCATATGAAAAACACGGACCTGATGTTAGTAGAAAAACAAGTAAAGTTGTTAAAAACCGTTTCACTTTATCCCTCCTATCTTAAAATAATAAACGTATCGCGCAGTGCACGCCCTGTGTTACAACTCTTAGTTTAGCGAGTTGACGAAAGAGAATTATAATTCTTTTTTTCTTCCATTCAAAATTATGATTATAATTGTTTTTTCATAATTCCAATTTTTGTAACTTCCACATCTTACAGCTATTAACTACTCATCAATTAAAAAAAGCTCAAATTATCAAGATGAATCATCGACTCTTTTCAAAAAAATGCTTTTCTCTTTCATAAATCATACAAAAAACGAGGGATAAATCAACACTATAAATTAAATTAAGATGAGAAAAATAAATAGAAAGTTAAAATATTTGACAAAAACTAATGTTCCAAAGGTCTTTTATATAAGCCAAAAATAGTAAGTTAAAAGAACGCTTCCCGTCTTCTCTCCGTAGTTAATGATAATGTTATAATCAAAAAATGAATAAAAAACGTTATTTAAAAATTTCAGCACACATAAAATAACAAAATAAAAATTATTATTTTTTTTATAAATCACTGTTTTTGATAAAATAAGTAAAGTTATTTTTGAAATAACGCAAAAAAGAGACTGTGACAAAAGCCCATAAAAGAACGCCGCAAGAAAGGCTCTATAATTTATGGGACTGATGAGTCAAAATTGATTCTTCAGCCTCATTTTCATTTTCGGTATTAAAAAACATATCGTTCTCTAATATGATTAAATCACGACAAAATAAACAAACTAAGAGGACGATAAGTGGTATGAATGATTCTATCAAATATGAATACAAAACAAGGAAAGTAATATTAAAAAAAATCTGAGCTAGAATGAGTTTCATCCTGCTCAGATTTATCTTTTTGTATATTAGCCTCTATTGAAAATAGCTATTATTCTCCAATGACTTGTGCGTATACATCGTTGCAAGATGTTGCCTCTCCATTAGCAAATGATACTGAATATATGATGCCTCGGCTTCATTTGTTGCAGTAAAGTTTGTTGCTCTTATTGTAATTCCATCAAGTTCCTTTTCCATAATCTAATCTGGTGGAATTGACGTATAATTCGCAATAAATGAATCAATTTTTTCACTTAGATCTGATACTTTTGGAGAATCAATTGATGATGTCGTTTCTGATGAATGAGTTTCATTAAGCAAAGAACTGCAAGAAGTTTCTGTTTCACTTGCTATTAGACTTTGTGAGGTTGACTCTTCGGTTTTGTTATACGAATCTTCAAAGGATGTTTTATGTAGTTTTACATTATTCAAAAAACCATCTATAGCTACAAAGTACTCAATTGATTCTTCATCATCATTCAGGAAAAATGTCATATTGTTTTTATACTTAAATTTTATTAATTCGGGAAAAATATTTTTTAGCTCATCATCAGACACTTCAATATAAAATCCATTTCCAGACTTTTTCACTGTGTAAGGAAAACCAGGTGAATTATAATCATCATTTCCATAATCGATTATTTTTTTCTTTATCTATTCTAAAAGAAAACTCTCCTTCCCCTCGTTAGCAACACCATACCAATCACCATAGAAGTCTTTAGCTGGATCTACAGATAGAAAATAGCCCCCTACAAATCCAATTATAACCAACAAGATAAACCCTAATATTTTTATACTTTTTTCATAAACCCCCTATTATGTTCCTTTTTTAATAATACAGTATAACGAATATTATGCATTGAAAATCAAGTTTGTGCCCCAAAGAACGAAGATTTACTTGCATATTATCGTATTCAACTTTGTTCAATTTTACATCCTTTCCTACGTATTACAAAATTTTTAGGATATAAATATAAATTAAAATGATTTTTATATATTATAGTATGGTATATTAAGTTTGTTAGTAAAATAATAATTAAAAAGGAGATTAAAACAATGAAGAAGTTTTTAATTAGTGTAGTGTTTGGTATATCAGTTTTAAGTTTTGGTCAAATAAATGGTTATGCAGATGAGAATGGTTTTGAGATAGATGAAACTAATCAATCATTAATTAATGAGGCAATATCCAATGAAGAGTCCAATAGAGATTATATTGATGGTGTAATTAGAATGTTTGAAGATTCTGATAGTGCTGACGAGTTCAACGCATCTTTAAATGAGAGTTTAACAGTTTTAAATTCCTATGATGCCGAACAAGATGCATTGTTGGAAGAGTATAAAGCGGACGTTGCCGAATCAGTTGATCCTTTTTATGTTGAACCAAAGTCTAAGATAGGTGCTAGATCATCGGTAACTCCTGCAAATCCAGTTTATGCGGCTGCAATTGCTGCATACAATAAAGGTATATCAATGGTTAAGAAAAAAGGTCACAATCAGACTGCTGCTTATATGAAGCACGCCATTATTTCTGCTGAGAATTACTATTGGAATCCAACATGGAAGCCTTCGACATATGTTAATAAAAACGATAGCTGGGCAAAGACTGTAGACGGCGAGGAGTTAATGACCGCTTATTATTCTAGACTTAAAAAAGAAGCATTTTCTACAGGTAAAAAATCTGGTTCTTTCTCAGGAAGTTATACATTTCTAAGCGGCCAACTTCACACAGCATTACGTGGAGTTAGTTACACAGTAACTTATAAGAAACAAGCCAATGGAAATTATTGGACTCAAGTAAAGGTTACGGATATATTTGATTTCAAATGGGAGCTAAATGGTTATGATGGCAACTTCGAGGTGGGATTTGGAAACAATTATTGTTATGCAATGCAAAGAGCAGGCTTTATCATTCCTTATAAAATCGAAGTGATCCACGAAGTTTCTAGATAGTATAAAAAGAGATGAGCTCTACGCTTATCTCTTTTTGTTTAAGATATATATAATGGATTTTACTAGTGCACCCAAGAAAAGTATCAGGGCTAATACCTTAAAAACTACACCAAGTTCCCAGTTGATTGATCCTTCTCTTAAAAGCTCCTGTTTTTGGGATTTGCTTAGTCCTTCAACGCTTACAGGAATCCAATTTACACTTAAATAGACACCTATAAGTAGCGAAATCATTGAATATATATATAGGATTCTTATTTTTAAACCTTTTAAAAAGTTAATCATCTTAGCACTCCTTTGCAAACTATTATATCAGAAAGCTAACTTTAAATAATTATCGCTAATATAATTTAATAATTTGTGAGTACTTTTTATAAGAGGTTACTTTTGCCCGACCACTTGGTTATGTTAGCTATTTTAATATTCCTAATTTTATCATAGCCAACCTTATTACCACCAACATATATTTCTAGTTCATCATGCCCCTTAAATATGGCCAACTATATTAGGAAAGTAATTTCCATCTCGATCATGCGCTTCAATTTAGATAGCTACTGATTTGTTCTTGAGTGTTGCCTGATTTAAAGTTTCGGCGATCTCATTAACATCCATCTGGAACTTTTGAATTGGTTTACTTCTTTCAATAGTTCTTTCTCCATCAATTGCTTTGGTATGTTCTGTAAGATAAAATCCTCCCCATTTCACCATTCCTTTTTCAACTATTTTTCCTTTAATGGATCAATTAAATAAATGATCCACCATCCACAAAAGTGGTATAAATATGCTCGTCCGCCACTGGTTCCCCTTGGATCGATTGTACGATTTTCTCAGCTGCAACCATCCCCCATCGATGTTTCGAATAGGAGATCGTCGCTAAGCGCGGCTGCACAAAAGCGCCTAATTCCGTGTTATCAAACCCGATGATGCGGATCTCTTTTCCGATGCGATAGTCGGTCTCGCGGACATATTTGTAGACACCGATCGCCATTTCATCATTGAAGGCAAAGATATCAATGGGAAACTGGGGATCATTTGCTAAGAGCTGTTTTGCCGCTCGATAACCAGAAGGTTCCGTGAAGTCACCAGGAATGACTTCATAAGGAATACCAAAGCGCGTCAATTCTTTCGTACTGGCTTCCAAGCGCTCCCGACTGTCGTAGCCTTTTTCTGGCCCTGCTAAGAGGAAGACTTTTTGGCTTTGTCCAGCGATCAAGCGATCGATCGCCAGCGCCGCCCCTCCTTTATTGTCTAACAAGACTTGATGGATATTTTCATGAGACAAGACACGGTCTAACACGACGATTTGATGTCCTCGTTGGGCGTATTGCTCGATTTCCTTTGCTGGAAACGTCCAATCCAAAATGATGGCACCGTCCACCATCCGCTCAGGAATAAACAAGTGTGATTTCTTGCCGCTGCAGACGATCATTTCATAGCCGAAAAGTTCCAACCCTTTCTTGATGCCATCTAGCAATTCCCCATAAAAACTTCCGGCATAATCGGCGAGATAAACACCGATGATGTTGGTTTGTCTGCGTTTCAGTGTGCGAGCAGCCATGTTCGGAACATAGTTCAATTCGTTTGCGATCGCTTGAATCCGCGCACGGGTTTCCTCGGTCACTTTTGGACTGCCATTCAATGCATACGAAACGGTGGATATGGAGACACCCGCTTTTTGGGCAATATCTTTGATTCCTACCATGGCTTCTCCTTTCTTAACGATAAATATCGATCGTATTGGTTTGGTTTTCGCTTAATTTGGCGCAAAGCGCTGCTTTCTTCAGGACAAACGCACCTTGGCGGTAGCGATTTTCCGCAAACTCAGTGGACATTTCTTCGCCGTTGATCAATATTTTCGGCGTACTTGACGAATGATAGACGATTTCGACCGGCCGATCATAGAGTCGATACGTCAGTGTCAATCCTGCTAATTCCGCTGGCAAGACGGGATCAAGTTCAACGTGATCAACAAAGGTCCGAATGCCTAACACATTGCTGATCAACTGATTCATATAGATCCCCGGTCCACTAGAATAGATGCGCCAGCCGCCTTTGACGCCGACTGTTGCCTCCTTAAGTTTACCAAAATTTTCTTGGGCTTCAACCCTTGTTTTGAAATCGCCATCAGAACTACTGAAATACGCATTTGCTTGACGGATTTCCGCATTTTCGACCCGTTGAGCGATTTGGATCGGATTAATGACCCCAAGTGCTTGCCAAGTCTCTTCTTCTCGACCTAATTTCGCCATGGCCTCTGTAAAGCGGATGTGGGCGTGAACGTACTGTAAACCGATTTCTCGTCCAAAATTGGCTGCTTGTTCTGCCCGCTTGAAGTTGGTGCTGACACCACCCGCATAAGTCGCTGGACGATTCATCAAGCGCACCCCATCTGGAAATTGCAAATGCTCCTTGATGATCGCCACATGATGATCGGCTTGTTCGGGAGATAACAGCTCGCCGATCATGCTTTGCTGCATCGGCAGCAAGCGGTATTGGATACCGGTTTTCTTGTCAGTCGGATGGACCATCAGTTCCACGTGCTCGCTATCTTCCATATAGACAAATCCTGGCAAAGTCCCATCAGCTAACATGTATTTTTCAAAGTCATGTTTGATTCCCGCAGACAGTTCCGTTAAATGTTTGGCATACTCTGGGTCAACTGACTGCAACTGGTTGGCTAATTTTTTCAATACTTCATAGGTCAAGGCAACGGTCCAGCTGCTGGCCATTTGTTTCTTCAACTTACTGTTATTTGGCTGCAAGGTGTCATCCCAATCGCCATCACCATAACAAGACAGGTACGTTCCTTCCAAAAAGTTCGCTTCGATATACGCCACTTCTTTTTTCAAATGATCAAACAAAGAAGCATTGGTTCTGGTTTTCAAGAAGGTTGTGCGATCCGTATAAGGCAGTTCTTTTTCCAAAATCGCAAAATCTTTGGTTTTTTCGAGATAGTCACTAACGACTTTCATTGGCCAAACGATCACATCTCCGTGGCTCTCATCGGCTTTTTGTTTCTCATAGCGATCAAACATAAACCATTGTGGCCAGTTGCCGTCATCTGCAAATTGATTTTCAAACAAATGCTCGATGATGGACGCCACCATCTCAGGACGATTGAGGGCTAAGAAATACTCAGTCGGTCCTTGGGAAACGTCTCGAGTCCCCCAAGCAGCACCACCGTACTGTTCAAGGCCATGAGGAGACAAGTAATGAACAAGCATATTGTGGGTGTACCAACGTGCCAAGTGATTGAAGGATGCGACATCTGCCTGCGAATGTTTCAATTCAAACTGATTCAACAAATCATCGACAAAGGCCGTATAGGCAGTGTCTTCTTGCTGGCGATCTAACGTTTCGGAAACAAAGGGTTCACCAGTCAGTGTGCCTTGGATCACGAAGGAAACCGTCGCCTGTTCTGCAAAGGTCAATACGGTCGTGCTATCGTCGGCTGCCACATTGAAAATCGTTTCATCGGTTAGTTCAAAAGGTTGTGCTGCATGGAGATAATACGTCAATTCTGGATAAGTTTCCGCAATCGGTGAATCCGCTGTTCCTTTGATGGTGAGCAATTGCTGGTCTTGCGTAATGGTAACAGTCGGTACCGCTTCATCGATCCCCATCACAAATTGATTAGTGATGGCCCAGGTGTAAGCACGACCTTGTTCACTAGTGATGGTGGTTGCAATCGTGCGTCCATTTGCTTTCGTGAAGGTCGTTACTTGAATGACATCATCCGCTGTTTTGTAGTACCACGTCGCCGAATTTAAGCCCATTTCAAAGGCAGATGGCATCGTTAAAATCCGCCATTGATCGCCGTCTTTCAGATAGATCCGCTGACCGGAACGTTTGAAAAGATTCAATGAGTTGCGGCTATTACTCAACAATTTGTTCATGTTCGTATTGCCTAATACGATTTGGGAGTTAAACATCCCCGTCATGTAAACAGTCGTGCTCAAAATGGGTTGATCGACGATCAACTCTTGTCCGCTCATCAAAATATGCCCATGGGAGCGTTCCATCTGCCCTTCCTTTTCCTTCAACACGACATGGTGATAATCAGGGGTAAAAAAGGAATAAAGCTGTTGGTCAACGATTTCCACTGCTTCTTGCTGAGGAAATCGCTCGTTGATTTCTTCTGTGGTAAATGTCAGCCCTGTGAGCGGTCGACCGAAGTTTTTTCGAGCCTGCGCCGTTGCCTGCAACGAGTCAAAGGACAAGGCTTGATACGTTTCTTTCAACGTTTCAAGTGCAAACTGCGGTTCATTGACTGCCGTCGCTTGATTGGCTTTGACCGCTGCGTAAAAAACGATTTCCGTAGGTGTCTCACTTATTGTCAACCATTGCGTTTGCAGTGCCGTATAGGCAAATTCGTATTGATACACTTCATTGGCTAATGTCTCTTGGCTGAGTGCAGCTGGTTGATTCGTTTCTTTGTAGCTGCGACCGAAAAATTGATAGCCATCCGTCGAGAAGCCTTTTAAGGCTTGGAAGCTGCCCTGTTCCACCAATGGAAATTGACCATTTTGTGGTTGATTTTGGCGAGAAGATAGCACGATTCGATCCTTATCATGGCTAACATGATGGTCGATATATTGCGAAACATAGGCTTCATTGGATTGAACAGCCCCTTTGGCTGCGTTACCAAGATCTTGTCCGTAAACCAATTCCGCTTCCCCAGAACCACTCAATTGAACTCGCCAGAACCAGCAATCTTGTGCCAATTGGAAATCTACTTGGTAACTGATAGACTGGTACGTTCCAGTCCAAGTCAGCTGTTTGTCTGAGTAAGCAAAGGCACTGTCAGCATTTGAGCCGATCAAGGGAATGAAGTGCCATTCCCCCGCTTCACGCAGTCGTAGATAGATTTGATTCAAACTGCCATCTAGCGCATTCCCATTCAATTGATTGATCATCACATCGTGACTTTGGATCTCATATAAATCACCGTTTGGTAAAAACGTCACGGTCGTATTTGCATTATTCATCACTATTTTTTTCGTCATAGAAACCTTCCTATCTTACCTAACTAATTGCAGGGTTGTTTGTTGGGTGTCTCGGCTGTTCCCACCAATCATGATGTGGAATTTCCCAGGATCACTGCTTGCTTGTTGGTTGCTGTGGACATAGCGCAGCAGTTCTTCCGTGATCTCAAATTGAACGGTTGTTGATTCGCCAGCTTCTAGCCAAATTTTCTTAAAGCCTTTCAGTTCTTTCACTGGGCGAACCACTTCACCGACTAAATCGCGAATGTAGCATTGGACCGTTTCCCAGACCGCTGCTGTTCCTTGGTTCGTAACAGTGATGGATGCCGTGACTGTTTGATCTTTGGTCATGGTCGGCTGATCCAACGTCACCGTAGAATACGCAACTGGGCTATAGCTCAAGCCGAAGCCAAATGGATATTTGGCATAATTGGAGACATCCAAATATTTTGAGACATATTTTTCATCCGGTGCACTTTCATATGGACGACCGGTATTGTCAACGTTGTAATACACAGGGACTTGTCCAACGGTTTCCGGGAATGACATACTCAAGCGGCCGCTTGGATTGTATTCTCCCCACAAGATCTGAGCAAGTGCGTTTCCGCCTTCGGTTCCAGGGAACCAAGCCTCGACGATCGCTTTGGCTGCATCAACCCCTTGCAAGTCAAGAGGACGACCGTTATAAAGGGTTACGATCAATTGCTCGTTGTATTCTTTCAAGGTTTCAACCAAGGACAATTGGGCTTGCGGCAAGCGAATGTCGCTGCGACTGGCAGCTTCACCGCTCATCCATTCTTGCTCTCCTAGCGCTAAGACAACTTTATCCGCTTCTTTCACTAATTCGATCGCTTCTTGGATCGCTGCTTCAGACGGCGCAAAATAATCAAAGGGCTCTTGACCGATCAACAGATCCGCACCCAAGGATTGAGCCCCCGCCACTAACGTCACCACTTCTTCTTGTTTCCCTTGCCAAGACCAAGCACCTAATAGATCACGGGAGTGAGCACCCGGGCCCACAATCGCCACTTTTTCGGTTTTCTGCAACGGCAGGACACCTTCATTTTTCAACAACACCATTGATTTCTTTGCGATATCTCTGGCGATCTCTCGGTGTTCTTGAGACAGAACAGTGGCTGCTTCAGCGGCTTCATCAGCACCGCGGTATGGATTTTCAAATAGACCTAGTTCATTTTTCAAGGTCAAGATTCTTAGCACGGCTTCATCGACTAAGGCTTCCTCAACAGTGCCTTCTGCGATCAGCTCTTTCAAGTTATCAGTGTAGCAAGTCGTCATCATCTCGATATCGACCCCAGCTTTGATGGCTAATTCAGCGGCGTGTTTTTCATCTTCCGCTGCGCCATGGGCGATCACTTCTTTGATTGCTGCCCAGTCAGAGATCACAACGCCTTCAAACCCGAATTCTTCTCGCAAAACATCGCGGAAAAGCCAGCGATTGGCTGTTGCTGGAATACCGTCCACCGTATTGAAGGAGGTCATCACCAGTTTGGCACCGGCATCAAGGGCCGCTTTATAGCCCGGTAAATAACTTTCTCGCAGTTGGCGTTCTGACATATTGACCGTGTTGTAATCGCGACCGCCGATAGCCGCACCGTAAGCCGCAAAATGTTTGACACACGCAGCCACGCGGTTGAAATCTGTTCGCAGATCATCCCCTTGATAGCCTTTGACAAAGGCTTCAGCGAAGCGACTGTTCAAGTAAGGATCTTCCCCCGTCGATTCCATGACACGGCCCCAACGTGGGTCTCTTACTAAGTCCACCATCGGTGAAAAGGTCACATGCAAGCCAGAAACAGCTGCTTCTTTGGCAGATACTTCCGCCATCTTCTCCGCTGCTGCCAAATCCCATGAACTACCTAATCCTAATGAAATCGGAAAAATCGTCCGAAAGCCGTGAATGATGTCCGCCATCAATATCGTTGGGATATTCAAGCGGTTATTTTCGATATACTCTTTTTGGACGCGGATCGCTTCTTTTGCACCAGAAACACCTAGCGTTGTTCCCGCATTGTTGATGTTCTCTTGTGTCAGTCCTAAGTCGCCCATTGGGCCGGTTTTCTCTTCTGCTTTATCTGAATAAAAAGCCGCTGCCAGTTGCAGCAACTGATCGATTTTTTCATCTAAGGTCATTTCTGAAAGTAGTTCGGTTAATTTCTGCTGTTCCATTTTTATTCATCCTTTGCTTTCTTCAAATTGGACTTCTGCTTCTAAAGGAAAATGATCGGAGGGAAAACGACGATCACAAGAATCCGTTAGACAGGCGGTTTTGACCACCGTGAAGCCTTTCGTATAGATATAATCAATTTCTTCTAGTTCTTGCCATGGTAACGTATAAATAAAATTTTGATAGGAGCCTTTTGGCCCGTGATGGGGCTTCTGTCCATGTTCTTTGGCATTTTGAAAATGTTGCTCTAAGTACCGATGCACCCGCTCGGTTGGCTCCGCATTCAAGTCGCCCATCAGCAATACAGGATAGCGTTCGATTTGATCTGCCAGCTGCTCAAAGATCACTTTCATCCCTTCAAAACGAGCCATTTCTGAAATATTATCTAAATGGGTCGTGATGACAAGAAACGGCGGATTCTTTTTTTCCTGTAAGACTGCCCAAACACATAAGCGTGAATACGCAGCTTCTGGATGAATACTTGGTTCAGTCGGTGTCAATGACAACCAAAACGAACCTGAAGCTAATAACTCGAAAGCCTCTTTTTGATAATACAGTCCAATGCCTTCGCCTAAGCCATCACCATCTCGTTCAGCAGTGACGGAAGCATACTGCGCTAACTTTGCTAAATCTGCAAATTGGCTGGGACGAGCTTCTTGGATCGCCAGAACATCCCAGTCGTAGTAATCGATCAAGGAGCAAACCGCCTCCGATCGATAGTGCCATTGCCATTCTTGGTCATAGTCGGTATCGACTCGTAGATTGTAGGTTGCTACTTTCATCTTCATTCATTTCCTTTGAGTAATTTTTTGATTTGCTGCATTTCACGACGGATTTGTTTCGCTTCGCCGCCGCCATGCCCTTTATTTAAGTAAATACGCAATTCTTTCGGTCCAGGAATCTTTTTATAGGAAACGAAGAAATCTTCCATGGGACAGATTGGATCAGCACTGCCGACCGATGTATAAACAGGACCAGTTATCTGATGAGCAAAATACTTCAAATCAAAATAACTCATGACTTGATAGATCGTTTCCCGCATTTCTGGAAATTGTTCGATATACTCTTGAATCACATGGTAACTTCCTGTTTTTTGTTCGATCCGATGGACAAGATTGGAGTGGCTTGGCACATCGGCAAACGTCGCAAAAATTGGGACGTTCGTTAATGCGTTGACCAATAAGGCGATGCCGCCGCCTTGTGAGCCGCCTCTTAAAATAATGCGCTGCGGATCGATTTCCGGTATCTGTTGAATGACTTCTAGTGTGCGCAAACTATCTGCGACCAATCGCTTCATATAAAAATCTTCTTTTTTCAAGATGCCGCGTCCAAAAGGTGCTTCATGCTGCGTGGTTTCATAGGGAACCTGATCTTGCGTGCGTCCCCCTTGTCCGCGATTGTCGATGACAAGACAGCCGCAGCCGATCAGTAACCAATGAGCGAATTGGAACGGTTCTTGCACATGATTCATATAGCCTAAAAAATCAATCACGATTGGACAATCTGCCGCTTGTTCTGGCAGCAGCAGATGCCCATAGATCGTTTCATTACCAAGACTTTGAAAAGAAATCGTAAAACAATCGATCCCTTTTAGCAAAGGCGTTTGTTTGGTTCTTTCAAAGGCTAGCGGAAGGGCGTCAAGTTCTTGTTGGACCGAAGCCCAAAAGCAGGATCGATCAATTGCGGTCGATTCAGTCATTTGTCTCTTCCCCCTTCGCTAATACTTTATTGAAAAACAACACCTGTACAAAGGCTGATCCTGAAATGCCTAAACAAACAAATAAGAATAGGTTTACTTTGCTGCACAATACAAAAACAATGATTGGGATCACCAGTAAAATGATCGCATTCGCCGTACTGCTAAGAACCGCATATGCCGTTTCTTTCGCTGTTTCTTGCAATGATTGCGCAAACAAACTGTACAAGAGAACGAACACGACGAGATACAGCGCAGCCAAGCTGACGAGGATCACGGCTAAAACGCCAAAGTAAGGTGTAAGCATCATCAAGGAATAGATCAAACCGGCAAAGACTGCGACATACGCAATAACAAGACCTTCTAAGAAGAGACCACGTTTGAGGTTGCTTAAGAATGCTTGCTTGTATCGTTGCCAAATCGGGACATCTCGTTCCTTGTACAATTGATCGATCGTCCGATACAGCGCGATCAATGCTGGCCCTGCGAGAATCAGCGTCATTGCTGGAATCATAAAGAGAAAACTAACAATGATCATATCTGCTAGAAAAGCAAAGACCCGATAGTACCATCCTTCATAAGAAAATAGTCGATTCATTATGATCCTCCAATCAAAACTTGCTGATTTGTGCTGCGGGTGCTGCGTAAACCTGTTTCTTGCCTTCTTGTGATTTTGGGTCGTTTCTCAACGTACGGTTTTCTTGTTTGCAGGTCTCACTGCGTGAGCCAGTCGCAGTGATTCTTTGTACGGACACTACGCTCCCTGCAGTCGCCTAGTACTTTTCATCATCTGCTCGTCTCCGCTTTCGCTTCGCCTACAGTTGCACTAAGTAAAACACACTAAGTGCAGCTTGCATGTCTCACTACGTGAGCCAATCGCAGTGATTCTTTGTATGGACACTACGCTCCCTGCGGTCGCCTAGTACTTTGAAACATCAGATTTTGCGCAAAGTGCGCGCAAATCCTGTGTTTCTTTGGTTGGTCACTACGCTCCTTACAGTCGCCTAGTACTTTGAAACATCAGATTTTACGCAAAGTGCGCGCAAAACCTGTGTTTCAAAGCAAAGGAGAGGAAAGGTCTTTTTTTTGGCTTCCTTTCCTCTCCTATGGGGGTTATTTTAGTCGTTCGCGGTTTTCGGCCATTTTTTCAGTTTTAATGTCTTTGATTGCATCCCAGTTGTTTGAATCTAAGAAGCTTTCAAAGTCGGTTAGTGTGCTGTCAAATGTTCCTTCATCTTTTGAACGGATCAGTGAGATGATCGTGCTGTTGATTTTGGTTTTGATGGCTGTGTTTGAACGTGCTTCAGCAGTTCCAGCATCTGGATCCGTATTTTCGATCACAAAGTGTGGATACAATTTGCCTTCGCCCCACTCTTGCATTTGAGTCAACGCATTTTCGGTTTTGACTTTCAGTGCATTGACACGGTCATTGTTAAAGTAGTTGAAGCGGCTGATACCATATTTTTTGTTGTAGCCTTCGTTGTCGGTTTGTTCCATTTCTTTGATTTCTGGCAAGTAATCGATTTTGCCTTCATCGTTGTATTCATACGTCACGCCTTCAACACCGAATTTTGTCAAAATTTGTCCTGGTTCATCGATCAAGTACGTGAAGAGTTGGGTTACTTTTGCTGGATCCGCCGCATCTTTTGTGATGTAGTTGATCAACCAGCCAGAGATTCCTGTTTGGTTCAAGGTTGCTTCACGACCAGAAGTGCTGGCAGGTCCGTCGATTGCGATGTACCGCGTGTCAGAGTTTTTCATGAATTCAGTGAAGTTCCCACCTTGTCCGCTCGTTCCTGCGACTAAGATCGTTGCATAGTCCCCTTGTTTTACTTTTTCATCATAGGTTGGACCGTCATCGGTAAAGCTGTCATCACTGATGTTGCCGTCACGATACACTTGATTAAAGGTTTTCAACCATGAGATATATTCTTCATCTAAGTTACGATCGTAGAAAGCACCATCTTCATCTTCTAACGGAACACCTAAGAAGTCTTGCAATTTATCTAAGAATGGTCCTGCTGTTTCGCCGATCGTTGTGAAGCCCATTGGTGTCAAATCAGGGAATTTCTCGCTGATTTCTTTCATGACTTTCACATAGTTTTCTGGAGTCGAAACATCTGGTTTGCCCAATGCTTCATAGACATCTTCACGGATCACAAAGTTATCGTTGACGGGAATATTGCCGCTTTCGTAGTCCGCTGCTGTGTTGGAATAGTTTGGATAGCCATAAGTTTTGCCATCATCTAAAGCAAACCATTTGAAGGTATCTTCGGTCACGATATTCATCAAATACGGATCGTATTGTTCCGCTAAATCGTTTAATGAGTATGCCCAGCTATCAGCTTTTGTGGCTGCTTGACTGGTTTTATCCATCAACGTCACGATATCAGGCATATCACCACTTGAAATCAAAGCATTTAATTTCGAATCATCACCTGAAATAAATTCAATATCAATGTTCAAATCTTTTTTGATTTGGGCTGTCGTCACATCTTCACCAAATGGCAAAGCTGTCCAGTCTGAATTGATGTACCATGTGATCTTGGTTGGTTCTTCTTTGGTATCGAGTTTCCATGCTGGTGTCTTTTCATCTAACTCATACCGATCTTTGATAGAAAAATCCGAACTGCTGGCATTGTCTGAGCTGCCGCCACATGCTGCTAAGCTAAGTAATGCTGATGCTGCCAATAAACCGCCTACTACTTTTTTCATGTCTATCCCTCTTTCTATTCTTTTACTGCACCGGCCATCATACCGCCGATAAAGTGTTTTTGAAGCAATGGATATATAATTAAAATTGGCACTGTCGTGATGACGATCGTAGCCAACTGAACCCCACGGGTCGTTGCTTGGACGATAAAGTCGGTACTACCGCTTTCAGTCATCGTACTCAAGTTGGATTGGACGATGATTTCATAAATCTTCATTTGCAGCGGATAAAGATACTCTTTTGTGATATACAGTTTTGTTGTCATAAAATCGTTCCATTGGCCAACCCCGTTGAACAAGATGATGGTTGCCAATGCCGGTTTCGTTAATGGTAAGAAGATTTTATAAAAGATTTGGAATTCACTTGCACCGTCGATCTTCGCCGATTCTTCGAGTGAAGGCGGAATCTCACGGAAAAAGTTCATTAAAATCACGACATCATAATAGCTGAACAAAGCTGGAATAATGTAGACCCAGAAAGAATCCAGTAATCCTAGCGAGCGAATCAGCAAGTACGTTGGAATCATCCCACCACTGAAGTACATGGTGATGACCCCCATCGTTGTATAAATGTTGCGGCCAACCAAGCGTGATTTACTCAATCCGTAAGCCACGATCGCACAAAACAAGGTATGGGTTGCAGCCCCAAGAACCGTTTTTAACACTGAGATCAAGAAGGCACGGGGGATACTTGCGTCGGAAAAAACTTTCCGATAGTTTTCCCAGGTAAAGCCTTTGGGCCATAACACGAGGCCGTTGCCCGCTAATCCAGAACTAGAAGACACGGAGGAAACCAAGATATTCCAAATCGGTACAATGATCATTAACGAGAATAAAATCAAGATCACGGTATTGAAGAAGTAAAACCACGTGTTTTCTTTTGCTTTTCTTTTGATCATGTTTTTTCCTCCTATAAGATAACTGAATTGCCGTTGTTCAACTTGCGGGTCACTCGATCCGTGATCACCAATAAGATGACGGAAATGACCGCGATCCCCAAGCCGACAGCAGTTGCATAAGAGAAATCACCTTGCGTCAACCCCATTTTATAAACAAAGGAGTTGATAACTTCTGAACGGTTTTGGTTCTGTGAATTCATCAAAACTAATGTTTGATCTAGGTTTGACCCTAAGATACCGCTCACATTCAGAATCAAGTTTAAGGAGATGATCGGTGTCAGTAATGGCAATGTGATCGAACGAATCTGTCTTAGCTTGCTGGCACCATCGATTCGTGCGGCTTCATAAAACGTTGGATCGATCCGCGACATACCTGCCAAGTAAAGAATCGTTCCCCAGCCGACTTCTTTCCATAGATCCGAAAGGACCGCGATCCACCAATATTTGCTTGGATCCAATAGATGATTGACCCCTTTGTCCATCAATCCTACGGACATCAACACTTGGTTGATAAAGCCGTTCGTTGACAGCCAAGAGATCATCATCCCACCTAGCACGATCCATGAGAAAAAATGGGGAATGTATGAAACCGTTTGAATAAATTTCTTCAAGCGGCCATCTTGCATTTCAAAAATCATAATGGCTAACACAATCGGGATCGCAAAACCTAATCCTAATTTCAATAAGCTGATGGCTAACGTATTTCTAACTGCTTCCCAGAAAAAACTGTCATTCATAATGATACGGAAATTCTCTAACCCAACCCATGGTGCTGATGAAATCGTGTCAATCACCGTATAGTTTTTGAAAGCGATTATAATTCCGTAGATCGGAATATAATTAAATACGATCATAAATGCCACGCCGGGAAAAACCATCCAGTGAAGCTGCCGTTGACTATAAAACTTTTGCAGTTTACTCATACACAAAATCTCCTTCTTTCTATCCTCGCAACACTACGTATATCTCCACATTTTGGTGAAACGTTTCTACAAAAAGATTATATCCGCTGCCATTCGAAAATGCAAGCCTTTCCAATTATTTTTTTCAGGTTTTCTTTTTTCACAAATTTCGTTGAGTTCCTCACAAACACAAAAGCTATTATATCAACATTTTCATAAGAAATCATTTTTCCAAACACTTCCGTTTAATCAAATTTCACAAATAATGTATTTTTTCAACATCTATTGATTCTCAGAAATTATTAAAAAATAAAAAGAAACGTTTCACCAAAAGCACAAAAAAGCAGCAATCATCGCTGATCGCTGCTTCCTTCTATTCACTTCTTTGGGGATAGCCAAAATGGTCATAGGCTAACGGTGTTGCGATCCGCCCACGCGAGGTGCGTTTCAAAAATCCTTTTTGGATCAAAAACGGTTCGTACATATCTTCCACTGTTTCGGTTTCTTCCCCGATATTGACAGCGATCGTACTTAATCCCACCGGGCCGCCTTGATACAATTCGATCATCGTGCGGATCAATTTCTGATCGATATAATCCAAGCCAGCATGATCGACTGCCAAAAGCGCCAATGCCTGGTCAGCAACGGTGCGATCGATCAATCCATCTGCTTGCACTTGCGCATAATCGCGAACTCGTTTAAGCAAACGGTTGGCGATCCGTGGAGTGCCTCGAGATCGGCGGGCGATTTCGATCGCCCCTTCTTCCACGATATCCGTTTCAAAAATCGACGCAGTCCGCTGCACGATCTCTTTTAAATCATGGTCTTCATAATATTGCATATGAGAAATGATTCCGAAGCGATCCCGTAGTGGCGCCGAGAGCATCCCCGCCCGCGTCGTTGCGCCGACTAAGGTAAATGGCGGAAGCGGAAAATGAACCGGATGAGCCGTTGTTCCTTGCCCCACCATGATATCCACATAAAAATCTTCCATTGCCGAATAAAGCATTTCTTCGGCGACACGAGGCAAGCGATGGATCTCATCGATAAACAGAACATCCCCCGGCTGCAGCTCATTCAAGATTGCAATCAAGTCCCCCGGTTTTTCGACCGCAGGACCGCTGGTCGTCTTGATTTGCACCTGCATCTCGTTGGCGATCACCATTGCCATCGTCGTTTTCCCTAAGCCTGGCGGACCATATAAGAGGACATGATCCAACGCTTCTTCTCGATTTTTCGCCGCTTGGATATAAATCGAAAGCTCCTGCTTGACTTTGTCTTGTCCGATATATTGGGCAAGGGTTTGCGGACGCAAGGATTTTTCGATGATCTCTTCTTGTTCAGTACTTTCTGGCGAAACAATTCGTTCATCCATCGTCTACTTGCTCCTTACTTTTTCATCATCAATCGGAGAGCTTCCCGCAAGTACTCATCCGTCGATTTTGTCGTATTCGCCGCTAATTGTTTTTCGGCTTTCTTGACTTCTTTTTCGCTATAACCCAATGCTTTCAAGGCTTCCATCGCTTCATCTAAAGCAGTCGTTGCCACGCTTAGAGGAACGATCGCTTCTTCTCCAACCAGTTCAGCCACTTTGCCTTTCAAGTCTAGGATCATTTGCTGCGCCGTCTTTTTACCGACACCTGGGAACTTAGTCAAATAGTTGACGTCCCCATTTTCGACTGCCGTGATCAACCCTGTATGGTCTTCATTGGCCATGATTGCTAACGCACTCTTTGGTCCAATACCTGAGACACTGATCAATTTTAAAAACAACTGCTTGCCTTCGATCGTGGCAAAGCCGTAGAGACTATGAGCATCTTCACGAATCACTTGGTGCAGATAGATTTTTACTTCTTGGTTTAACTTGCCGCTAAATGAATACGGATTGCCAAAAGCGATCTGATAGCCGATGCCATGGGTCTCAACGACGATATACGCCGGAAAGATATCCGTTACTTTCCCTATGATATATTCGTACATGTGCTTTCCTTTCTGTACATATGTTCCCTTTATTGTAGCACAGACGAGAGGGCAAAAAAAGGACTGTGAACGAAGGAAAAGGTTTAGCAGGAAACAAACGGAGGAAAAACCGTTGTTTCAGTCGCATTTTTTCAAACGAGACATGCTGCTGCGTCTTTTTTTTCGCACACAGTTCCTAATACTTACTCAACGAGTGATTTGAATTCGCCATAGCCTTTTTCATCCATTTCTGCTAAAGGGATGAACTTCAATGCTGCCGAGTTGATACAATAGCGCAAACCGCCTTTGTCTTGAGGACCGTCTGAAAAAACATGTCCTAAATGAGAGTCAGCTTCTTTGCTGCGGACTTCTACCCGATGCATACCGTGAGAAAAATCGGCTTTTTCTTGAATATCTTGGCGACTGATCGGCTTCGAAAAGGAAGGCCAGCCACAACCGGCGTCATATTTATCAGTAGAAGCAAACAATGGTTCTCCGTTGACGATATCAACATAGATCCCTTTTTCATAAAAATCATCATACTCGCCAGTAAAGGGGCGTTCGGTTGCATTTTCTTGGGTCACCGCATATTCGATCGATGACAATTTTTCTTTTAATTCTTTTTTATCTGTCATTTTTTCACCTGCTTTTCCTCTAGACTCATCCTGTATGCTCTATCATGCCTTTTTTCTTAGCGAATGTAAAATGACTTGCTCAAATTGTTTAAGGGTTTTGCAGCTTTTGCCAACGAGTCGTTGGTTCCGCAAAATGGTAAAACTGCGGTTGGTCTTTTGTATAGATTTCTTCGGTTAAGACAGCTTCTGGCATGTTACCAAATAATCCAGCCGCAAAAAAATAGGTGTGTGCTTCTTTGAGGTAAAAGAACAGGCTCGAGCCGCATTGACTGCAAAATCCTCGCTGTGCCAACTCAGAAGAATCGTAACGTCGCAGCCACTTCGCTCCTTGAAGAGTCATCTGGTCCTCAGCGCATGGCGCAAGAGCAAACATCGGTCCGCCATGAAATTTCTGGCAGAGACTACAATGACAAACCGTGATTTCTTTCGCAACTCCCGTCAAGTTGATCGTGACTTTGCCGCAAAGACAACTACCAGAAACATCCATCCTTATTCCTCCTCCGTAAACTCTTGCAACAACTGATAGACCGTAGCGACAGGAAATCCTACGATCGTATAAAAATCGCCGTTTATCGATGAGACAAATATTTTGGCTGCCCCTTGGATCCCATAGGCGCCCGCTTTGTCTTGGTACTCATCTAAGGCAAGATACTTGTCGATCTCTTGATCCGTCAAAGGACGAAACACAACTTCCGTCGAAACCACTGCTTGGCGTTGCTGTTTGCCTTTTTGCAAAACGACGGCGGTATGCACCCAATGGGTACGTCCGCTCATTTTTCGCAACATCGACCGAGCATCTTTACGGTCGACTGGCTTTCCTAAGATTTCTTCATCCACCACGACCGTCGTATCGCTCGCGATCACCAGATCTTCAGGATTGGTTTGTGCAATAGCCGCCGCTTTTTCTGCTGCCATCCGTTGGACATAAGGGATCGCAGCTTCGTTTGGTCGGACCGACTCGTCGATATCTGCTGGTATGACCGCAAATTCCGAGACTAACTCTGCTAATAATTCTTTGCGCCGCGGCGACTGTGAAGCCAAAATAATCATTCCATGCCACTCCTTGCTCGATGAGGATCTTGAATCCGTTTGAACATCCGCTCCATGTCGCTGTTGGTGAAATGGATCAGCACCGGACGACCATGGGGACAGTTGAAGGGATTCTCGCATTTCGCTAAATCTTGCAACAAGATCCTAGCTTGTGCTTCATTCAAATAGTGATTGGCTTTGATGGATCGTTTGCAGCTCATCATGATCGCGGTTGCTTCACGAAACTTTTTGACACTGACACTTCCTGTCGTCAATAACATATCGATCATTTCGCGGATGATCGCTTCTTCTTCACCGCTAGGGTACCACGTCGGGTGCGCTCGGACGATGAAACTATTGGTCCCAAAAGATTCCAGATGGATCCCGACTTCTGCCAGCTTGTCGCTTTGTTCTTGTAATTGCAGTGCATCGCTGTTGGGATAATCCAAAACGATCGGCACCAACAATTCTTGCAGGTCATTGGTCACTTCGCCGATTTTTTCGCGGTAATACTCGTATTTGATTCGTTCTTGCGCCGCATGCTGGTCGACGATATATAGCCCCGCCTCGCTTTGGGCAAACAAATAGGTCCCATGCATCTGCCCAAAATAATCCAATTGGGGAAAACGCTCCTTCGCTGGTTCTTCTTCCAGCAACCGTTCGACCGTTTTTAGGTAGTTGCGGTCATCCCCATGCATTTCAGGATGCAGAGTCGCTTGACTTTGCAGATCCTGCGCCGTAAGCTCTGGCGTCTCATCTGGAAGAAAGACTGGCGCTTCTGGCAGCGACGCTTTTGTTTCCGTCTGGCCTTCCACAAATGGTTTTCGGACAGGCTTATTTGGCAGCGTCTCTTCCAAACTGCGAAAGGTTTCCTCGGTTTCTTCCAACAGGTTGTCGCTAGATTCCTGTGGCATTTCTGGAAGTTTTCCACCTTCCTCCACAGGTTTTTCCACAGAGTTATCCACAGTCTGTTGATAAGTGTTGCCCTGCACTTCAAATTTCCCTGTTTCGCGATTATAAGACAACCCAGAAGTCGAATTTTCTGCTGACTCCAGTTCCAAGCCAAGCTGCTGGGCTTTTGGCTGATCGGCAACTTTTTTCTTAAAACGCAGATTGTCAGCCGCGTTAGGAATCAAATTGATTTCCCGCAGCGCCTCATTGATGGCTTTACTGATTAGCTTGGTCAATTCTTCTTCTTTTGACAAACGAACTTCTTGCTTAGTCGGATGAACGTTGACATCGACTAATAAGGGGTCCATTTTGATTTCAAGGACAGCTAATGGAAAACGACCGACCATCAATTTTGATCCGTAACCAGCAACGATCGCTTTATTCAAAGCGAAGTTGCGAATATAACGACCATTGATGATCGTGGATAAATAGTTGCGGCTGGCTCGGGTGACTTCTGGCAGTGACACAAAGCCAGTGACTTTAAAGTCGAGGTCCTCAGTATCGATCGCGATCATTTTTTTGGCGGTTTCCACCCCGTAGATCCCTGCGATGGTTTGTTTTAACTGCCCACTTCCAGTGGTGCTCAACATCTTATTGCCTTCATGAACGAGACGAAAAGCCACTTCTGGGTGGCTCAGGGCGATCCGATTGACGATATCGCCGATGTTCGCTAGTTCCGTTTGCAGCGTCTTGACATATTTCAAACGTGCCGGTGTATTGTAAAAGAGGTTTTCCACAGTGATCTTGGTTCCTTGCCGCAAGTTGGCAGGCAGATGCTCTTCAACAGCGCCGCCTTTTAAGCGCACAAAGGAGCCTTGTTGGGCGCCTTTGACTGCCGTTTCAATCGAGAGGATTGAAACCGAAGCGATACTAGGCAAAGCTTCCCCGCGAAACCCGAGGGTACGTATTCGAAACAAGTCATCCCGATTGTGGATTTTACTGGTGGCGTGGCGTTTAAAGGCAGTCAAGACATCCTCTTCTGCAATTCCTTCGCCATTATCGATGACTTGGATTTTACGCAAGCCCGCTTCTTCAATAAAAATATCGATTTGGGTACTGCCGGCATCCACGGCGTTTTCAACTAATTCTTTGACGACAGAAGCCGGTCGCTCAACGACTTCTCCTGCCGCGATTTGGTTCGCCAGACGTTCGGATAACTCTTGGATCTTTCCCATCTGCTGACCTTCTTTCTAAATTCGTTTTTGCAGCTCGTACAATGTATTCAGAGCATCCATCGGGGTCATTTCCAACAGATTCAATTTCTTCAATTGATCGATGACGCCGATTTCTTCCGTAGATACTTCACTAAACAACGACAACTGCTGACTTTCTTCGACGACGGGTTTTGGCTGTACCGTCGGTTCATGTTCTTCCAGCGCTTTTAAGATCGTGGCTGCGCGCTGTAAGAGTGCACTTGGCAGTCCAGCGATTTTGGCTACATGGATCCCATAGCTTTTATCTGCGGGCCCTTCCATCATCTTATGCAAGAAGACGACTTCGCCTTCTTTTTCAACGGCACCAACATGGACATTGCGCAAGTGCGCCAATTCCTCATCTAAAACCGTCAGCTCATGATAATGGGTGGAGAAAAGTGTTTTGGCATGAACTTCTTTGTGGATATATTCAATGATGGCTTGTGCCAATGCCATCCCATCATAGGTCGCAGTCCCACGCCCTAACTCATCAAACAAAATCAAGCTGTTAGGCGTTGCATGACGCAGCGCTTGGTTGGCTTCCATCATCTCCACCATAAACGTGCTTTGACCGGCGATCAGGTCATCGCTGGCACCGATGCGAGTAAAGATCCGATCAAAAATCGGCATCTCTGCAGATTGTGCGGGGACGAAACAGCCGATCTGCGCCATAATGACTAGCAGGGCAAACTGCCGCATGTACGTACTTTTCCCAGACATATTTGGGCCTGTGATCAACAAGATCTCTGTTTCTTCATCCATCACGATACTATTCGGAATGTACTCTTGGTGACCAAGGACTTTTTCCACTACAGGATGACGGCCGTCGATGATCGATACCGCTCGTTTTTTCGCTACTGTCGGCCGCACGTATTGGTAGCGTTCCGAAACCGTGGCGAAACTTTGTAAGACATCGACCGCACTGACGGCTTTGGCTAGCTTTTGTAGACGGGTGATACTCTTTTTCACTTCTTCACGGACGTCAAGAA
Organism: Enterococcus sp. AZ149; assembly: GCF_051714285.1. Taxonomy (NCBI): domain Bacteria; kingdom Bacillati; phylum Bacillota; class Bacilli; order Lactobacillales; family Enterococcaceae; genus Enterococcus; species Enterococcus sp. AZ149. The sequence continues at coordinate 346,220 of NZ_JBIORO010000001.1, read as the reverse complement.
ACAGGCGGTATTCCAAATCCACTGATTTCTCTTCGGCTTCTAAAATCAAAGTCTCCAGTTTTTTCAACTCGGGGGAAATAAACCGTTCCGCATTGGCTAACGTTTGCTTGCGCTCGTAGCGAGAGGTATCTAAATTCACTAGATTGGCTTTCGTGATCTCAATGTAATAGCCAAAGACGCGGTTGAACCCAACTTTCAGGTTTTTGACTCCCGTCGCTTGGCGTTCGTTGGCTTCTAATTCCGCCAGCCATTGCTTGCCGTTACGCATCGCTGTACGGTATTCATCTAATTGTTGATGGAACCCGTCTTTTATAATGTTGCCTTCCGTGATCTGTAACGGGGCATCTTCATCGATCGCAGCTTCGATCAGTGCAACCAAATCATCTAGGGGCGTTAATTCCAGCAGCAAGTCATTCCACTCGCCACGGTTGATGCCTTGCAGCAATTGCGCGATCAAAGGCACTTGCTCCAAAGAAGATTTCAACTGCAGCAAATCGCGGCCATTGACATTTCCGAAGGCGACCCGTCCGACTAAGCGTTCCATGTCATAGACTTTCGTCAACGCTTCTTGCAGATCTGCTCGCTCAAAGAAACTGTCCAGTAACGATTGGACCATTTCTTGGCGGGCAGTGATTTTCTTTGGCTGGATCAAGGGACGGTCTAACCATTGCTTTAACAAACGGCCACCCATTGCGGTTTTTGTCTCGTCCAACAACCACAAAAGAGTCCCTTGTTTTTTGCCAGTTCGAATCGACTGCGTCAATTCTAAGTTGAATTTGGAATAATGATCCATTTTCAAGGCATGATCGGGCTGATATTCCACGGCTTGTTGAATATGCGCTAAACTGCGTTTTTGGGTGATCGCCAAATAACTTAGCAACTTCCCTGTGACTACTTTTTCTAACTCTTGGGAGAGAGGTTCTGTTAAAAATTGAAATTCGGCATTTTCTTCCAACGTTTCTTGCTTAGAAAACACGACATTCAAGCGATTGGTCAGTGTTGTTTGCAATGACTCAGGGATCTCGCTGCACAAAACGACTTCTTTCGTTTGCAGAGCGGCGGCCTCATTGACGACAGCTTCTTCATCTTCCAATTGCGCTGCTTTTAATTCACCGGTACTTAGATCGACATAGGCAAAGCCAAAACGCTCCCCTTGCTGCAAAACAGCTGTCAAAAAGTTGTTTTCTTTGGCGGATAGGCCTTTGCTGTCCATCACCGTTCCCGGCGTGATCAGTTGAACGACTTCGCGTTTGACCATTCCTTTGGTGGTTTTTGGATCTTCCACTTGCTCACAAATCGCTACTTTGTAGCCTTGCTCGATCAAGGTGTCGATGTAATTGCTGGCAGCGTGGTAAGGCACCCCACACATAGGGATCGGTTCCTCCGCATTTTTGTTGCGGCTGGTTAACGTCAGTTCTAAAATTTGTGCTGCCTTGACAGCATCCTCATTAAATAATTCATAGAAATCCCCTAAACGATAGAATAAAAAAGCATCTTGGTACTGAGCCTTGATGCTTAAATACTGTTCCATCATCGGGGTATTTTTAGTTTTTTGAGGCATTGGTTTCATCCTCCTCGATGGCTTTATTCATTTTCTTTTGGATCTCCGTCGTGACATATTGCAGCAATTCATCTGCTTGCAGTAACGCTTGGCGATAAGCAACCACTAAAGGATGCTGCTCGTATTCGTTTGTCAATGACGCATAACGCTGCTCGGCAGCTTTTTTTGCTTCGGGTTTCTCATAATGCTCAAATTGAACGATTTCTTTTTGCGCTTGCTTCAGCGCTTCTTCCAGCTCCAATAGCCCTTGGTTTTGCAAGGCTCGTGCTTGAATTTCTTGAAATTCTTGAACGATCGGATGATCAGACAAGAGCCTTTGCAAAGCAGCCAGCTCTTGGGCAACGTGTGGTTCCTTGGCTAATTGCTCTTCCATGCTTCTCCTATTCTGTAAACGGGCGATCTTCACTGATTTGGATCGGACGGATCGATTTTGCTTTACCAGTGGCTTCATCAATCTCAAGCAAGCAAGCCGACAAAATACTGCGGCCTTTTTCAATCACTTCAAACCGTTGCGGCAACGCCGTCAAAAATTTTTCAATGACTGGTTCGCGTTTCATCCCCAAGATCCCATCATAAGGACCAGTCATGCCGACATCTGACAAATAAGCTGTTCCTTGGGGCAAAATCCGCGCATCATTGGTCTGGACGTGGGTATGCGTGCCGACGACTGCCGAAACACGGCCATCCAAATACCAGCCCATCGCTTGTTTTTCGCTGGTGGTCTCCCCATGAAAATCCACAAAGATAAACGGTGTACGTTTGCGGGCAATCGCAACCAGTTCATCCATTTTGCGAAACGGATCATCAAGGTCTACCATGAACGAGCGAGCTTGCATGTTGATTACCGCTAATTCAATGGTGTTGACTTTCACAAATACCATGCCGACGCCCGGTGTTCCCTCTGGAAAATTGGCTGGACGAATCATTTTCTTCGCATCGCCAATAAATTCAAAAATGTCACGGTTGTCCCATGTATGATTGCCTAGTGTCACGACATCGACACCATCTTGCAAAAATTTCTTATAGATTTTACCAGTGATCCCACGACCCGCCGCCGCATTCTCGCCGTTTGCGATCGTCACCTGTGGCCGATACGCCTTTTTTAATTTTGGAAGGTACTCCGTGATCGTTTCTCTTCCTAATGAACCAACTACATCTCCAATGAATAATACCCGCACACATTTTTCCTCTTCTCTTTTAGCTTCTTTTCTATTATAAGGGTTTTGGTCCAGAAAAAAAAGGTTCTTTCACTTGCGGTTCTTCCCTGCAGCAGGACAAAAAAACACGCTAGACTCTTTCGCATCAGTCTAGCGTGTCGCTTAATTCTCTTAGGAAACAGTGGTGTCCTCTTGTCCTACGTGTTCTACGATCGCCACGATCAAATCACGGGCTTTTTCCATCGCTTCCACGGTAATAAATTCATACTGGCCATGGAAGTTTTCACCGCCGACAAATAAGTTCGGTGTTGGGATCCCTTTATAGGTGATTTTCGAGCCGTCGGTCCCGCCACGAAACGGTGCTTCGATCGGCGTCACGCCAATCGCTTGCATCCCTGCTCGGGCAGCTTCGATACTGCGGGGATCTTTCTTGATCAAATCCCCCATATTGTAATATTGGTCATACAGCGTATAGGTGATACGTTCTTGCCCATAGGCTGTGTTCAGTTCATCAATGATCCCCACGATGTTAGCTTTTCGCTGTTCAAAAAGCGTATGATCGTGATCACGAATGATATAAGAAACTTCTGCTCGACCAATATGTCCCGTCAAATTGTGCAGCAGGTAGAAGCCTTCATACCCGCGGGTGCGTTCAGGAACTTCCTCTGCTGGTAAGGCATCATCGATTTGATGCGCGATTTTCAAGGCGTTGACCAAACGACCATAGGCAGTCCCAGGATGCACACTCGTACCGTCGATCGTTATATCGATACGAGCCGCATTAAAGGTTTCATACTCCATATGGCCCACGCGACCACTGTCCATCGTGTAAGCAAATGCTACTGGAAAATCCGCCGCATCAAAGCGATCAGCGCCAGTCCCGATCTCTTCGTCAGGACCAAAAGCGACCCAGACATCGCCACGCTTATGCGCATCCATCGTTTGTAAGATCCGCAGCGCATCAATGATCTCTGCGATACCAGCTTTATCATCTGCACCCAGCAGGGTCGTTCCATCCGTTGTGATCAACGTTTCGCCGACATAGTCTTTGAGATTAGGAAATTCAGCAGTTGTCATATAAATGGCTTTTTCTTTATTTAAACAAACATCCTTGCCATCGTAATTTTCATGGATCTGCGGTTGAATATTTTCAGCTTCGAAATCTGCCGTATCTACATGGGCAATAAAGCCAATCGCCGTTTTTTCAGGATTACCAGGTAGACGTCCGATCACAAAACTATTCTTTTCATAGTAAGCAACATCCGCTAATCCCATCTCGATCAACTGATCTTTCAATAAAAGAGCCAACTCAACTTGTCCCTGCGTCGTTGGGATGGTCTGACTCGTGGCATCCGAGCGAGTATTCATTTTTGCATAGGTCAAAAAATCCTTTAAGATTGCTTTCAATTCTGCACATCCTTTTTCTTCAATTCTTCTACTATCTTTATAACGACAGGGGACGATTGTCCGTTTCGTGGATCACTTGTCGAAAATCAGCAAAGCCAGCTGCTAACCCGCGCAGCAAGATCTCTGCCGTTCCCATATTGGTGGCTAAAGGAATCTCGTACACGTCTGACAAGCGAATCAATGCCGTTACATCTGGTTCATGGGGTTGTGCGGCTAAAGGATCGCGCAAAAAGATCACCATGTCCAAGTCATCTTGCGAAATCATGGCGCCAATTTGCTGGTCTCCTCCCAGCGGCCCTGATTTGTAGCGGTGGACAGGCAATTGGGTTGCTTCTTCGATCCTCTTCCCCGTAGTTCCTGTTGCGAAAAGTTCATGCTGCGCTAAAATTTCTCGATAGGCAGTCACTAATTTTACCATTACATCCTTTTTTCGATCATGAGCAATCAATGCGATTTTCATTTGCTGCATTCCCCCTTTTTTCTATTGTACCAATTTATTTTCTTTGCGACCGAGAAAAAACAAAAAAACATAGCACAGATGCCGCAAATCGACTGTGCTATGTCTAAAGGATTCCTTTTTAAATCAGTTGTAATTCTTTCAAGGCTAACCAGATGCCATCTTCATCATTGCTAGCGGTCACCATATCTGCGACTTGTTGGATCTCCGGGACCGCATTGCCCATTGCCACACCGACACCTGCGGCAGTCAGCATTTCACGATCGTTTTGGCCATCACCAAAACAGATCACATCTTCTTGCGCTATCCCTAATTGTTCTGCGACACACAGGATCGTTGCTGCTTTGGAGCCTTCTTTTGGAACGACATCCACACTGTTTTCATGCCAACGTACAAAACGCAGTTTGCTGTATTTCTCGTCAAAGAAATGCTCATACTCTTTTCCGTAAAAAGCCAATGCTTGATAGACTTCTTTTTCTTCAGGAAAGTCCATGTCCAACTCAGGAAGTTGGGCACCAAAGGAATGCATCGCTGCTTCCATTTTAGCAATATCCAACGAAGACGCTCGTTTCGCTGTATCCATCCCGACAAAGGCCGTGTCGATCCCAAGCTCTTGGGCTTCTGCCACGAAAGCAGCCAATTGCGTTTCATCGAGCAAATTTTTATACACCTGCTGATGCGAAAGAAAGGCGGCTGCCCCATTACATAAAATGTAATTATCAAAGGACAACGAACGAATAATGTCTTGGGCGTGAAAACGACTGCGCCCAGTGGCAACGGTCACGAAATGGCCAGCATCTCGCAGAAGATCAAGGGCTTTTAGCGTACTGTCTAGTGGCTGTTTGTTCGAGTCAAGCAAGGTTCCATCAATATCAAAGGCAAAGAATTTCCGATTCATAAAAGGTTAAGGCTCGCTTTCTATTAAGAAGTAACTAAGATTTTGGTCTTGGTTGCGGTCATTTTTACAAAAAACAGCAAGAAAAACCGTACATACTTATTCTTAACACAAATGACCGCTGATTTCAACGCTCCGTTAAGGGATGATAGCTTCTTCCTGGAGAAATCTTAGAGAAAAGAAAAAAAGAAGCATCGCTGCTTCTTTTTGTAGGTTCTGATTAGTCGACATAGGTCGATTTTGAGTTGTTCAACCATGCATAGCCAAGTCCCATGACCAAGCCACCGCCGATATAGTTACCGATAAAGGCAAAAACTAAATTATGGATCACACTGCCGACAGTCATGCCTGCCAAGTGTCCGCCTGAAGCCCAGAAAGCTAAGGTAAACGCTGGGAAGTTAGCGATGACGTGTTCGAAGCCTAAGAAAGCAAAGATGAAGATGATGAAAATGATTGCTGCGACTTTTCCAGCATCGTCTTTCATCCGCATGCTTACCAACACGGCTGTGTTTACCACGATATTAGCGAACATCGCTTCCACTAAAATTTGAATAGTGGATTTTTCTAATTTTGCAGTGATCGAGGTCAGCATAAAGTTGTCTGCGGTCAGCCCTTGAAAAGGTCCCGTTAGCGCAACGATCGAGCCGAAGATCACCCCGCCGATCAAGTTGAACAAGACACACGTAAGCAAAATTTTCAATGCCAAAGGAATACTTAGACGTTTACGGTAAACCCCAACAGTCATATACAACATATTCGATGTTCCTAATTCTGCGTTCATATAAAGAATCATGACTAAAGACCAGCTAAACATAAATGCATACAAAATTTTTCCTAACCCGTGAACCATTGATTCACCTTTCATAGCGATCGCAAAAGCAATAGCTGTTCCGAGGGTCAAGAATAAACAAGCCATCATCGCACGTACAGCGTAACGCAAATAACTACTCTTGATCAAATCGATTTTCTTTTCTATGGATGAATCGATCTTCTCAAATAATGGGGATACTGGATTCATTTTTCTACTCCTTTTATGAAAAATTTTACTTCGTTATAATTTGCACAATACTTCCATATTCTAATGACGAAATGCTGATTTGTAAAGAGATATTTGAAAATATAAGTAATTAATGAAAAATTTCAAGCTTTGTTTTCATCAAATCCAAAGCCAGCTCCATCTTGACTTTTGCCCCTAGTTTGTCGTATACTATTCCTTGTGTAAAATAATGCAGCAGGAAAATAACAGCTCGTCACCAGTTCGTTGCCCCTCGGGTGCAATTGCGTAACCGCGGCTGCAAAGGTGAAGATTGAAGAACGAACTGCACGAATGTGAGTTTTTCAACGGATTATTTTACTCCAAACTATTTTATTGGAGGAACTAAATTATGTCTCGTTATACAGGACCATCATGGAAAATTTCTCGTCGTTTAGGAATTTCTTTATCAGAAACTGGAAAAGAATTGGCACGTCGCCCATACGCTCCAGGTCAACACGGACCAAACAGCCGTGGCAAAAAATCAGAATACGGCATGCAATTAACTGAAAAACAAAAATTGCGTCATATGTATGGCATGAACGAACGTCAATTCCGTACATTGTTTATCAAAGCAAGCAAAATCAAAGAAGGTAAACACGGTGTTAACTTCATGATCTTGCTAGAACAACGCTTAGATAACGTTGTTTACCGTCTAGGTTTAGCAACTACTCGTCGTCAAGCACGTCAATTAGTAAACCACGGTCACGTTTTAGTTGATGGCAAACGCGTTGATATCCCTTCATACCACGTTGAAGTTGGACAAGTCATCAGCGTTCGTGAAAAATCACAAAACATCTCAACAATCAAAGAAGCAGTTGAAGCAACAGCTGGCCGCGCGTCATTTGTAAGCTTTGACAGCGAAAAATTAGAAGGTTCATTAACTCGTTTACCTGAGCGTGATGAATTGTCTGCAGAAGTTGACGAAGCACTAGTCGTTGAATTCTACAACCAAAAACTTTAAGATTTCAAACGACACGATTCCTTTTGGGAATCGTGTTTTTTTGTGGACTCAACGGATTTACGGACCCTTTAAGAAGACCCTTAAAAAAATACCAAAAAAACCGACAATGATACATCGCTGTATTCATTTGCCGGTTTTGTTCCTATTTTAGATAAAGTTCGCAACAGATTCGCCTTCTTCTTGCTTTTGGCGATAATTAAACATGAGCAGCTCTGTTTGGCGTCGTTTGAAAATGATCTTTCGTAAGTTTCGTGGCACAAATTTACGAATGTCTTCTTCATTGTACCCCACTTGGAGCTTGTTCTCATCTAAGATAATTGGTCGTTTCAATAAGTTCGGGTATTTTTCGATCAATGAAAGCAGCTCTTCTAGCTTCAACTCTTCTAAATCAATGTCTAGCTTTTGGTACACTTTCGAACGAGTAGATATAATGTCTTCCGTTCCATTTTTCGTTAAAGAAAGAATCTCCATTAGTTCATCACTATTTAATGGATCGCTAAAAATGTTTCTCTCTTTAAATGGTAGTTCATTTTCGGTCAACCATGCACGGGCTTTACGACATGACGTACAGCTGGGTGTTGTATATAGTGATATCATTTGTTCATTCTTCCTTTCTCTTTGATGTACTTCGATTTTTTGTCTGGTGCTCAGCCTTCGATTTGATTGATCGTTTCCTGTTTGACGATATCGGCGATTCGAATATTGATCTCTTTGACTTTCAAAGAAGTCAAGCGGCTAATTTCTTCTAAGACCACTTCTTGGACTTGCGCAAAGAGTTTGGGGATATCTTTGCCGTAAGCCACGATTACTTCCAAATCAACTGCAACCTCTTCTTTGCCAACTTCCACATCAATGCCAGAAGCGACTTGCGGCTGTTCTTCAAGGTTTTCGGTCATATCTGAAAGAAATCTGCCATTTACACTAATCAAGCCATCAATTGACTGCAAAGCGACACCAACAATTGTTTCAATGACTTTCTCTTCAAAGGACAGTGGACTTGCTTGCGCTGCTTCATTAGACACATTCGTTGTTTGCTGATCGTCAGTCATTTTTCACACTCCTTGGTTAAATAAGAAAGGATACTAGAGACATCGCAAAGTCGCATACACGACCTTGTCTAAAGTGGACATTCCTCTTGGGAATTTTTTTCCCTACCTTTCTAGCATAAATTCTTTTTGTTTTTTTTACAAAGAAAAACACTTGTTTTCGGAATAAATTTATCGTGCAAAATAAAATAAATGCGCTAAAAAAATCTCAAAGCATAATTTCCCTGAAATGATTCGTTTTTCTTGACAAAAAAAAGAAAGCAGCTACACTGCTCTCTTTTATTCTTTGTTATTTTGACAAGGCATCTAATGGATCAATCAGTTGATGCCGGGCTAAACTAGGTGAAAGACTAACTTCAAAATGCAAGTGAGGACCTGTACTGTTCCCCGTACTTCCCATGGAAGCAATCACTTCGCCTTGTTCGACCGTTTGACCGACTTCCACTAAATTGCGATGATTGTGCGCATACAATGTCGTCAGCCCATCTTTGTGCTCGATAGCAACATAATTCCCCCATGAAGAATGATACTCTGAGCGGATCACCGTTCCTGAAAGACTAGCCATGATCGGCGTTCCTTGCGGGGCGGCGAAGTCCACTCCACGATGAAACCCATTGCCTCGTGGACCAAAGACAGAAGAGACAACTGGATTGCTGACAGGATAGATCATCTGTTCGCTGCCTGTCGGTAATTCTGGTTTCTCTTTGTCATAACTCGTCAGAGCATATGCTTCGATCAGCGCATTTAGCTTCTCATTGTATTGTGTATCTGATGCATAACGCCCGGTCAGATATTCCGTGGCATCTTCATAAGACTCCGTTTCTGATTTCCAAACACCTTTATAAAAATTCGGATTGTGGTCCAATCCTTCTTTCAACAATTTCGCATAATCTTTCAAAGAAGATTCGATACTGTCATATTGGCGAAACGTGGCATGAACTGTGTATAAATTACCGGAACCATCGTCTTCTTGCGTTTGGAAGGAAATCCCATTCCCTTCATAAAGTCCCTTAATACCAAATAGGTTATAAAAAGGCTCCTGGCTCAGACGACTTCTTCCGCTACCAGACTCTAAAATCGCTTGTGCAATCATGACCGATGCGTAAAGATTTTCTTCTTGTCCAACTTTACGAGCATCTTCTCCAATCTCCATAATAAAGTCCCACGTTTCTTTGACTGGCGTGACTTCAAATTTTGCTGGCTCATCTTCTTGCGGCGGCGTTACCGTCAACTCTGGTACGTTAGGTACTTCTTTGATGTCAGGCGAAGGCTGGCTTGGTGTTGATTCTGGCTCTGGATTTGGTGTTGTCTCTGGTTCTGGGTTTGGTGCTGGTTCTTCTGGTTCTGGCGCCGGCTCAGGTGTTGGTTCTGGCTCTGGATTCGGCTCTGGATTCGGCTCTGGATCAGGATTTGGTGCCGGTTCTTCTGGTGTTGGTTCTGGCGTCGGGGTTGGTTCCGGTTCTGGCAATGGTTCTGGTGTTGGCTGTTCAGGAACAGGTGTTGACTCTCCTGGAACTACTTCGCCGTTTTCTCCTGGTACCGTTGCGGCATCTTCAGGGACCAAGCCCATTGTTGGCCCGTCCACTCCCGGAACCGTTGACTCAGCTGTATTTTGACCAGCAGTAGACTCGCTCGTTAAAACAGCCGCCGCCGCTGATACTGGCAGCAATGTTGAAAATTGACTGGTAATAATGGCAATTGCCATCCATTTCTTTATTTTCATTCGTGAACTTTCCTCCTTTATTCCTCCCTCTATCATACAAAAAATGCAAGAAACTTTGTAATCAATTTTTGCATTCCTATATGAAAAAGGAGAAATACTTGATTTTTCTAACGAATGAATGATCCAAGCCATTCATTTGCTCTCTAGTAAAAATACGCAAAAACAGCTCAATACCATCTTTTCAAATGTCCAAAACAAAAACAGCAGCGAGCGTCCTCCCTGCTGTTTTGATCTATCTTGACTCTATATCGATATATTCGCGATCATTTGACACTTCTTTATAGGCGGGGCGCATGATTTTTTGTGCGTTGACCAGCTCTTCGATCCGATGGGCGGACCAACCAACGATCCGTGCAATAGCAAACATTGGTGTATACAGTTCTTCTGGTAGATCCAACATGTTATAAACAAACCCGCTGAAAAAGTCGATATTGGCACTGACTCCTTTGTAGATTTTGCGCTTTTCATTGATGACTTGAGGAGCAATGCGTTCGACCATCGTATACAATTGATATTCTTGCCAAGCTTCTGATCCTTTTTCTTGTGCCAGTTTGGCTACATAATTTTTAAAGATCGCCGCACGGGGGTCGTTGTCGCTGTAAACCGCGTGGCCCATGCCATAAATCAATCCTTTACGGTCAAATACTTCTTTATCTAGGACTGCTTCCAAATAAGTGCGGATGGCCTGTTCATCGGTAATATCAGCAACGTTGCGCTTCAAATCTCCCATCATTTCCGTCACTTTGATATTGGCGCCACCGTGTTTAGGTCCTTTCAAAGAACCTAGCGCTGCAGCAATCGTTGAATAGGTATCCGTCCCACTGGAGGTAACGACTCGTGTCGTAAAGGTCGAATTATTCCCGCCGCCATGTTCCATATGCAAAACAAGTGCCATATCCAATGTTTGGGCTTCTTGGAAGCTATATTCTTTCGTTGGACGCAGCATAGTCAAAATCGTTTCAGCTGTACTCAACTCTTCGGTCGGGCGGTGGATGTACATGCTCTCCCCTTGATTGTAATGATTGTAGGCATGATAGCCGTAGATTGCCAAGAGCGGAAAGACACTGATCAGCATCAGACTTTGTTCCAATACATTTTCAATGCTGATGTCATCTGCTTGCGGATCATAACTTGCCAGTGTCAAGATACTGCGAGATAAACTATTCATGATATCAGAAGAAGGTGCTTTCATAATGACGTCACGCACAAAATTGGTCGGCAAAGTACGTTTTTCTGCTAATAGGCAATGAAATGCCGCAAGTTCTGTTTTGTTTGGCAGTTCGCCGAAAAGTAATAAATATGCAATTTCTTCAAAGCCAAAACGTTTTTCATTGACGAACCCTGATACTAACTCATTGATGTCAATTCCGCGATAACGCAGCTCGCCACAAGCTTCAACTGGCTTGCCGGCAATGATTTTTTCTGGATAAATGGTGGAGATCGTCGTAAGACCTGCTAAGACCCCCGTGCCATTTAAATCCCTCAGTCCACGCTTTACATCATATTCTGAATAAAGATTCATATCTATCAAATTGTATTTCTGACATTGCGATGCAAGATAGGACAATTTCTCTTTCTTTTCTAATCTTTCCACGGTGATGTTACCTCCAATCTTTCTACAAACTATCGACTACAATGTTATTTAACCGTATACAAACATCGTTAAAATAGTCATCCTATAAAATCGTTGCTTTTTAACAAACTTTCACACATTATAGCACGATGTTTAGAAAATGAAATATTTTTCATAAATTTAATTGATTTTTTAAATTATCAACGTATAATTATTCCTAATAAGTACGATTATCTTCGTAAAAAGGAGGATTCTTATGAAGTGGCAAACTCAACTCACCGTCAATGACACCCAATACACGTATATTGACTTAGCGAAAATCACCCAAGACTTAGGGGCTGATTTATCTCGCTTGCCCTACTCCATTCGAGTTTTATTGGAAAGTGTTGCTCGTCATCAAGACGAGGAAATTACAGAGGATTATTTACCATTTTTAGCGAATTGGCAGGCAGAAAGCCCTACCGGTGTCGTGCCATTCAAACCAGAGCGGGTCGTCTTGCAAGACTTTACTGGGGTGCCTGCAGTTGTTGATCTGGCTGCCATGCGGGATGCGATGGTCGCTTTAGGCGGTGCCGCAGAAGACATCAATCCTGAGATCCCCGTCACACTCGTCGTCGACCACTCTTTGCAAGTCGATCAAGCCGGTACGCCTGGGGCGATCGCTTTTAATACGGAGCGGGAATTTGAACGCAACGCAGAACGCTATCAATTCTTGAAATGGGCACAAGGTTCTTTCGACAATTTCGAAGTCGTTCCGCCTGAAACAGGGATCATTCATCAAGTCAACATCGAATCATTGTCTGATGTGATCTTGCAAAAAACACACGAAGACCAACGTCTGCTGTTTCCTGATACATTGCAAGGAACCGATTCTCACACCACGATGATCAACGGTTTGGGGGTCCTCGGTTGGGGGGTTGGCGGTATTGAAGCGGAAGCTGCGATTCTTGGCGAACCTTCTTTCTTTCCTACACCTGAAGTCATCGGGGTGAAATTTATCAACGAGATGCCTGCAGGTACCACAGCTACCGATTTAGCACTAAAAGTAACCGAAGTGCTGCGGATCGAAAAAGTGGTTGGAAAATTTGTCGAATACTTTGGCCCGGGCTATGGTCATTTGAGCTTAGCCGATCGGGCGACATTAGCGAACATGGCCCCTGAATATGGTGCCACTTGCGGTTTTTGTCCGATTGATCAAGAGACCTTGAACTACTTGGCAACGACCGGGCGCTCCAGCGAGCTGATCGAACTCGTTACCGCTTACGCCAAAGCCAACCATTTCTTTTATGATGAAACGACCGTGCCGACCTATACTAAGACGATCACCATTGATCTAGCAGAAGTTCAGACGGCATTAGCGGGCCCCAAACGCCCGCAAGATCGGATTTTGCTTCCAGCAGTCCGTCAGGATTTCGAACAATCAGTCACGGCAGCCGTTGGTCCCAAGGGCTTTGGACTTTCGGAGGATGAATGGCAAAAAGAAGCCAGCGTTACTTGGCCAGATGCTGCAGCAGACAAATTAGAGACCGGCGATATCGTTTTGGCGGCGATCACTAGCTGTACGAATACTAGCAATCCTTTCGTCATGCTCTCTGCAGGCTTATTGGCCAAAAAAGCCATTGAAAAAGGTTTGACCGTCCCTCGTACAGTCAAAACCTCCCTTGCACCTGGCTCCCAGATCGTGACCACCTATTTGCAAAACAGTGGTTTGCTGCCGTATTTAGAGCAACTCGGCTTTTATTTAGTGGGCTACGGTTGTACCACCTGTATCGGAAATTCCGGTCCTTTAGAAGCGCCGGTCGCTGAAGCAATTGAGGCGGAAAATCTACTGGTGGCGTCGGTTCTGTCAGGCAATCGGAATTTTGAAGGAAGAATCCATCCACAGATCAAAGCCAATTATTTGGCTTCGCCGCCGTTAGTTGTTGCCTATGCGATCGCTGGCAGCACTCGCAAAGATCTTACAAAAGAACCATTAGCTATCGTCAATGACGAGCCGGTGTATTTGTCTGATATTTGGCCTAGCAATGAAGAAGTCAATACTTACGTTCAAGAATACGTCGGACCAGAAGCATTTCGCGCTGCCTATGAGCATCTTTTTGATGCCAATGAACGCTGGAATGCGATCGAAACCACCACGAGCGCATGTTATGAATGGGAGGAACAATCTACTTACATTGCTCATCCACCCTACTTTGAAACATTGACCAAAGAATTGCCTAAACCAGATGTCTTAGCCGATCTGAAAGTCTTGGCAAAATTGGGTGATTCCGTCACCACTGACCATATTTCTCCTGCCGGCAGCATCAGTATGGATTCTGCAGCTGGAAAATTTTTACAAGAAAAAGAAGTTCCGTATCGTGAATTCAATTCCTTTGGTTCGCGGCGCGGCAATCATCAGATTATGATGCGGGGGACTTTCGGCAACATCCGTCTGCAAAACCAGCTGGTTCCTGGCAGTACTGGCAGTGTCACGCATTATTTTCCAACTGGGGAAACCTTGTCGATATTTGACGCCGCTATGAATTACCAAAAAGCCGGCCAAAGCTGTATCATTTTAGCTGGTAAAGATTATGGCATGGGTTCTTCTCGCGACTGGGCCGCCAAAGGGACACAATTGTTAGGCGTTAAAGTCGTCTTAGCAGAAAGCTTCGAACGGATCCATCGCAGCAACTTGGTCATGATGGGGATCATTCCTCTTGAATATCTGGCTGGTGAAAGTGCCACCTCTTTTGCTTTAGATGGCAGCGAAACATTCTCGATCGCTTTGCCAGAAGAGCCAGCGGTCAAGCAGCTGGTCGAAGTCACCGCTCAACGGACCGACGGAGGGACTGTCTCCTTTATGACCCGTCTACGCTTTGATGCCCCGGCAGATATTCGCTATTGGAAGCATCAAGGAATTTTGCCAATGGTCATTCGAAAAAAAGCGGAATTAGGAGGAGCTGCCCATGTCTAACCAAACAACCCATGAAGCAACGACGATCACCATTCCTTACATTGCAGGAGACGGCATCGGTGCCGAGATTTGGCAGGCTGCGCAACCTGTGATTGATGCAGCTGTGAATAAAGCTTATGACAATCAGCGCCACATCGAGTGGCTGGAAGTTTTCGCTGGAGAAGCCGCCTTTGAACAGACAGGGGAATGGCTGCCGCAAGCAACCATCGATACGATCAAGGCCCAGCAATACGCCTTGAAAGGACCGTTGACTACCCCGATTGGCGAGGGCTTTCGCTCCTTGAATGTCACCTTACGGCAGACGCTGGATCTTTATGCCTGTGTCAGACCTGTTCGCTATTTTACAGGGGTCCCTTCGCCTTTAAAACAGCCAGAAAAAACCGATATGGTGATCTTTCGCGAAAATACTGAAGATGTTTATGCTGGCATCGAATTTGCCAAAGACGACGACGCAACACAGCGTTTGATCCAGACACTGCAAGCAGACTTTGCCGTCAAGGCGATTCGTTTTCCTAAAACTTCCGCTATTGGCATCAAGCCGATCTCTTTAGAAGGCAGTCAGCGCTTGATCGCTGCTGCCATTGAGTATGCGATTACTCAAAAGCGGCCCACGGTGACACTGGTGCATAAAGGCAATATCATGAAATTTACAGAAGGCGGCTTTAAAAACTGGGGCTATCAGCTTGCAGAAACCACGTACGCCGACCAGTGTTTTACAATGAATCAATACAACAAAATCAAAGCAGAAAATGGTTCAAAGGCAGCCGAAGCCGCCCTTGCCTCGGCCAAAGCGGCTGGAAAGATCGTTGTTAACGATGTGATCGCCGACAACTTTTTACAGCAGATCCTTTTGTATCCAGAAAAATTCGATGTCATTGCCACTTGTAATTTGAACGGCGACTACATTTCTGATGCACTCGCTGCACAAGTTGGCGGCATCGGGATCGCCCCCGGCGCCAATATCAACTACGATACTGGGGCAGCCATCTTTGAAGCTACCCACGGAACGGCACCGGATATCGCAGGACTTGGCAAAGCCAATCCCTGTTCACTGCTGCTATCGGCGTGCATGCTATTAGAACATTTGAACTGGCCGGAAGCTGCTGCAATACTGACGCAAGCCATTGAACAAGCCTTGCAAAATCAACACGTCACTGCCGACTTCGCACAGTTGATGCCCGAAGCGGTCTGTTTAACGACACAAGCGTTTGGTGAACACCTCCTTCAGCTGATCCATTCGTAAACTCAAGCTGTGATTGAGTCGGCATTTGCCTGCTCAACCGCAGCTTGATTGCGTTTCCACCTTCTGAGAAACTATACTTAGAGCATGAAAGGGGGAATTCATTTATGAGTGAA
Organism: Enterococcus sp. AZ149; assembly: GCF_051714285.1. Taxonomy (NCBI): domain Bacteria; kingdom Bacillati; phylum Bacillota; class Bacilli; order Lactobacillales; family Enterococcaceae; genus Enterococcus; species Enterococcus sp. AZ149. The sequence continues at coordinate 330,095 of NZ_JBIORO010000001.1, read as the reverse complement.
TTCAACATGAGAAAAATTGGTCAGCAGATCGCTACCAAACGCAAAGAAAAAAATCTGACCCAAAGCAACTTGGCAGACCAATTACTTGTCAGCTATCAGGCGGTCAGTAATTGGGAGCGGGGCAACTCACTGCCGGACATAGAAAAATTGCCGCAGCTAGCGGCGATTTTAGGCCTATCGATCGATGAGCTGTTAGGGAAGCCAGCAGCTGCGGTGCAACATTATCAAGCAGGAACCGCGCAGCCAAAAGAAATCGCCGAACTCGCTCCGCTGATCAAACCGCAAGAACTATCGGCACTGATTCAAGAAGAACCGTTTCAAGAATCTTCTTTAGACCTAGACTTATTGCCTAGACTAGCTCCTCATTTGAATAGTGCTGACTTGCAGCACTTGCTTAATGGCGCCGAAAATATCCCAGAAGATGTCATGGAAGAACTCTTGCCGTTTTTGAAAAAGCCCCAAATAGAAGAGCTCCTTAAAGGCAACCACTATTCCATGGCTTTTTGGGAAGAGGCGGCGCCCTTTTTAACCCCCAACTTTTTGGCGGGAGAAATCAAAGGTTGGCTTGAAACCCCTGACTTTCGCTTTTCTGAGATTGAAGAACTGCTTCCCTTTTTACCTGCACCGTATCTGGATGAACTCCTGCTGACGGCCCTGGAACAGCCAAACGTTACCGCATCAGAACGCTTGTCTTATGATGAAATCGAAGAACTGCTGCCGTTTCTGACAGAAGCAACGATCTGCCGTCTCGTTCAAGCACTGCCCTTCTCAACAGATGAATTGGAAGAAATCGCCCCTTTCCTCTCCTCAAAGAACTTACTTGTCCTATTAAAAAAAGGACACTAAAAAAACAAGATTCTTCTTTACTTTTGGTAAACCACCGTTTATAATTTCGTTAACCAAATAAATCTTTTTTAGGTTAACGAAATTATTACTAGAGAGAAGGATTCGATGAAATTATCATTACGTGAACAAATCCATGCCGCATTATTTGCGATCATTATTGCTGGTCTTTCCCAATTGACGATTCCGTTAGGTTTGATCCCATTGACAGGACAAACCTTTGCGATTGGACTGGCGGTGACTTTCCTCGGCACGCGAACAGGAACGATGGCGATCATCATCTACTTGCTGTTAGGATTGATCGGTCTGCCCGTTTTCGCTGGTTTTTCCAGCGGTATCGGTGTTTTGTTAGGACCAACTGGCGGCTATTTAGTCGGCTTCCTCTTTAACGGATTGCTTACTGGATTGGTCGTAGAAAAAACGGCGTTTCGCTACACAGGAGCAGTGATTGGCAATATTGTCGGTGCGCTGGCAACTTTGTTGTTTGGTACATTATGGCTGAAATGGAGCACGGACATGGCATGGCCGGCTGCTTTTAACGGTGGTTTTGTTTTGTTTATTATCCCCGGGATCATCAAAGCCGTTGCCGCAGCTTATCTAGGTATCTTTTTAAGAAACCGCTTGGCGCAACGATTGGCTTTGCGTTAATAAAAAAACACTCGCGTCATATGCAGCGATTCCCATCAGTTAGCTTTTTCGTCTAACTTTTGGAAATCGCCGCATCACGCGAGTGTTCTTTTTTAGTTGTCGATCTCTTCAATCGACAACTGCGGCCAAATTTTCTGCCACTGCTTCATCGCTTGGCGTTGTCGGTAAACCGCAAGGTACTGTTCATTTTGGGCGAAATGCGGTGTTGGCCGCACCCGAAAACTGCAAACATCCTGCCAACCAAAAGGCGCCATCAATTCAAGCTTGCCTTGATTCATTCGTGCCGCCACCGCTGTACAACGCTCTGGAAATTTCGTTAAAGCATCGAAGGTACTTGTATAAGGCGGTTCCTCGGCAAAGTTGTGCTGGTGCATCAATGCTTGATTTCGAACCTCCCAAGGAAATTCGGGAAACGAACGGCGCAGTTGCGCTTCGATCGCTGCTGTTTCTTCTACGCTTACAGTCGGATCATAAAACACGACATCAATATCGGTTATCGGCACCTCCGCTATTTTTCCGCTGAGAAAACCCCATAAATAATTCCGCAGGTACCCGGCACACAGCCAGCAATCCGGAAGCTGTAACGCTTCAATGATCGTAAGCAGTTGTCGACATTCACGATTTTTTGCAAACAAGTTCTGGATCGCTTGTTCCTTCATTGGCGTCCTCCTCTAATGGGCTCAGGCTAGTTATTTCAAGGTCCAACCACCGTCGATGGGCACGATCGCCCCCTGCAAGTAACTAGCTTGCGGGCTGGCAAGAAAAAGGGTCAGCGCTGCAACTTCTTCTGGTTGCGCCCAACGCTTGACCGGCGTCTCCTCTGCCACCCATTGCGCCATTTTTCCGTCACCGGCAAAATCAGCCGCATTCATCGGCGTTTGAATCGCACCTGGCGCGATGCCCTTCACCGAGATCCCTTGATCTGCAACATCCAATGCCAACTGTTTGGTAAACCCGACGATCGCGTGTTTTGCGGTTGTATAAGCGATCCCACCTCCACCTGCGACCATTCCAGCGATCGACGCCATATTAATGATCGTTCCGCCACCATTGGCTTGCATCAGCGGCAAAATTTCTTTCGTTAAATAAAACATGCTGGAGACATTGGTTTGAAATATCTCCTCCCACTCCATTGATGTCGTCTCAGCGATCGTATGATAGCCATCTAGTTTCCCGGCTGTATTCAACAAGATCGTCATGCCACCAAAGTGTGTAACACAAGCTTGGACCGCTGCAAGACAATTTTCTTCCACCGCTAAATCGCAACACGTGCCGAAAAAGCGGGGCTGGGCTAAAAGCGTATCAGGAAACGATTGGCAGTCAACCCCAAATACTTGAGCGCCTTCTGCAAGAAACGCCTCTGCTTGCGCTCTGCCGATGCCTGAAGCAGCTCCTGTGACAAACACAATCGTTTTGTCATCGATCCACGATGCTGTCATTCCACGATTTTCCAATCTTCCGCAAGAATGTCGCAAACAGTCGGTGCGAAACTCGAGAATCCCTCATCTGCTGTTTTGATCAAAAAGTAAGGGGTGACTGGGGCATTGTCGTACACTTCCCCTTCAACGAATGTCACATAAAGTTCAAAACCGCCCCAACCTTCACGGATGATTTTTTTGCCGGCTTTTAATTCTGGTAAGATTTCTTCAAATGTCATGATTTTTCTCCTTTGGGTTTTTCTTCTAATGGTTTAAATTGCTTGGAAATTCAATTACGAAAACAAGCAGGACTCGGTTGCTGCGCTAATACGGCAGTAGTGTGATCGCTTGCGCCAATTCTTCTAAAAGATGCGTCGTTTTATAGTCCTCAAATGCCTCATGATGGTTTCGCAGCAGCGTCCGAACTTTCGTTGGCGAATATGCTTCTGCTAAGTGATTTTCCATAACGAACCGGCGGGTCAACTGCCATTCATAATAGTAGCCGAAGGGGCGGCAATAGTAGCTGGTTCCCGCAAGTTCTTTTTTCTCAAAGCGTCGATGGGTATGCCCAAAGACAACTGCCCGAACATTGGCGTAGCGGTCGATCACTGCGCCAAAATCGGGCGACCCTAAAAACGCATTTAGGTGGTTCCAGCGGGCATACTTGCCGGTCTGACGAACAATAAACGCTTCTTGGGGCACAAAATGGGTAGAAAGAAGAATTTCTTGGTCTTGCGGCAAACGGGCCAATGTTTCCGCTAAACGCTCATTGATGGCTTGGCTGATTTCCTTATCCGATCCCTTTCGCTGAATCATGCGGTCATACCAAAACAAATTTTTCAGCCGCAAGATCTCAGATTCACTGGTCAGATCAGAATATTGGTAGTCATACCAGCCATTGATTCCCAACAGCAGTGTTTTTTCTGATAAGCGATACGTCTGAAAATTAAGAAAGGCGGGATCATCGAAAGCCTCGATCTCTTGTTCCGTCAAGTCCACCATTTCATGATTGCCCCAGTGAAAGGTCGTTGGCACCTGTCGACTTTGAAAAAATGCGACCACGTCTAATAGCCTTTGCTTTTTATTCGCCACATCTCCTGCCAGATGCAGATGGGTCACCTGATTTTGCTGCAAATAATCAGCGATCAGCTGCAGATGGGGGTCGAATAATTGGTTGATATCGACGTGCAAGTCGCTAATAACCGCCAGCGTGCCCATATCAGCGGCCTGCCGTCTGCTTTTCGATCCGTAACAATTGGACATCATTAGCTAAGATCCCGCTATTTCCCACCAATTGCAACCGTTGATAGGTCGGTTCCACCTGCATCCGAGTCTGTTCTTCTAAATACACCTGAGCCCCTTGCTTCAACCAAATCGTGCCTAAGGGTGTCGTTAAAGGGGTGTCGTAGATCGCCAATCCTTCTTCTGGATAGCTCTGTGGCACGATGATCAGGCGAAAATGGATGTCCAAACGGCAGGTGATCTCCGTTGCAGGAAACGGACCGACGCCGTCTTCAAAATCCAAATAGAGACGATCATCTGGCTGTACATAAGAGGTTATTTTTTCAATTGCTGCTGGCTCAATGTTCAGTTCCATGACGAGAGCCCTCCTTTACATAATACGTTTTTTCCATTCCTCCAGCGTGATGCCGCGCGTGACTTCATCGATGATTTCTTCACCCGATTTGCGGGCAGCTGGGATCGTTGCTTCCAATTTCATCCCAATTTTCTCCATGACCCGTCCAGACTTGGGATTTCGAGCATCATGTCGAGCAAAAATCCGAATCAATTCGAGTGTTTCAAAACCAAAATGCAGCAGTGTCATTGCCGCTTCTGGCATGATCCCTTGCCCCCAGTAATCGCGACTTAATGTATAACCAAGCTCAGCGATCTCTTTTTCAGATTCCACCCGTAAATCGATGGTCCCGATCATTTTGCCTGAGTCTTTTTCTTCGATCGCATATTTCCCTAAGGGTGCAGCAACAAAATACTCGGCAATGCGCAGTTTTGTTTCGTCAACCGACCCATGTCTAGCAAAGACGAAGGTCGTCGTTTCTTCATCATTTGCATAGGCAAACATGTCTGCTGCATCCGCCAAGGAAACGGGGCGCAAGAGCAGCCTCGGTGTCTCCAACCGCTGATTTTCTGCTAATAATAGCAAATGTCGTTCTTTTGTTGTCATAGGATCCCTACTTTCTATCAGAACTCTCTCACGATCGCACCCCTCTTTTGCTATTTGTTGGATATGCTATAATAAGCATAAGTAAACGCTTTGAGGAGGATACTTCAATGTCAGACGAATTAGAAAAACGCCTTGATACAGGAATGTATGGGACGCCTCGCGTCAACCCAGATGAACAGCGCAAGTATTTAGGCACGTTTCGTGAACGGTGTTATCTTAGTATGACAGTAACAGAAATGAAGAAGAAGGACAACCAGAAAACGCTCTTAAACGCCTTACCAGATTATCAAGGAGCACTCGTGCTGCTCAACGGAAAATTGCCAGAATCGATCCAGACCGATTACATCACTTTACTGACCAAACAACAGATGGAATTTCGGATCGTCTCCGATGCCCAAGATGCCGATCCAGACAGTATTGGCTTGCTGATTGCCGGGAAAGAAGCCGTCAATCAAGACGTCATCGATATCGAAAAAAAATACCCTGCAGCTGCCGCTCCATCAGATAAAGAGCACGAACAACCAGAGAAAACGTCATTTTGGAAACGTCTTTTCCATTAAAAGGAGGAACTATCATGGAACAATCAACACCGCCCTACCTTTCATTAAAGAAAGAACTGCTTGATGCTTTGGATTTGCATATCGATTTGTTGAAAACGGCCCCTACGATCGAATCGAGCCATCTGGATGGCGTATTGTTCATGATGCGCAGCTTGGGTTTTATGCTGGATCGCGCTCCGAAAGTACTCCTACTGGAGGATCAGAATGAAATGAACTTTATGATGTTTCAATATTATAGCCTCCTGTCGGAACTGAAGTACAATCTCGTTTTAAACTTTCCCTATGCCTCGATTCAAGGCGTACCGTTATTGACCTTGATCCAACGTTTTCCTACCACGTATGAAAAAGAAATGAAACAATGGTGGGAAGCCCGAACGGGTCTCAAGGTGGAAGAAACAAAACAAACGATTGAGATCGCTGCTTTTGAATCCTAATAAAAAAGACTGCACACTTTCGAAGGGAATCACCTTCCAGAGTGTGCAGTTCTTTGCTCTCTAAGCTTCCATCAGCTTTCGAAGACTTCAGGGAACAACAGGCGTAAAACAGACATAGTTAAGCGTCGGCCTTTCCCGCTGTATGGATAAACGTGCATATGCATCGCTGGGTTGAAATTGGCTTCAATGATTCCATAAGCCCCCGGTTCATTGGCTGGCTTGGTTTTATCTGGAATAATCAGATCGATTCCACTGATAGACGCTTGTAATGCGGCGACCGCATCGACTGCTACTTGTTTGTAGTCATCGTTGAAGTCATCCGTTACATCGATAGAATCACCGCCAGTACTGATATTCGAGTTTTCTCGCAGATAAACGATCTGCCCTTCTTCCGGCACTGAATCCACTTGATACCCTTGCTCTTTTAACATCAGTTGTTCCAGTTCCCCTAATTGAATCAACTCTAATGGAGTCCGATGATGGGTGCCGCGCAATGGATCGAGATTTTTCTCTGCGACGAGTTCCGTGATCGTACGCTTGCCGTCACCCACGACATTGGCTGGGATACGTAATAAAATCGCATCGACTCGCCCATCGATCACGAAGAACCGATATTCCGTCCCTGATAAAAAGGTCTCAACGAGGATCGAATCATCTTCCGCAAAGGCAATGGCGACCGCCGCTTGATAATCCGCTAAAGAGGCGCCTTCTTTGAAAATCGAGATACCGATCCCATAGTTGGTGGTTTTCGGTTTTACCACAAACCCGCTGTGGGCGATTTGCGGATAAAACGCGATCGCTTCTTCTGTCGAAGCGAATTCAGCACCACCTGGTACATGAAAGCCATTTTCGGCTAAGATTTTTTTGGTGACCGTTTTATTCGCCATGATCAATGGGACGATGTACTGATCCTTACTAGTCATATTGGCATTTTTAACATATTCGATGTGGTCTTTCACGGCTAATTTCAAGAACTGATCCGTTTCATCCAGTACCGTCACTTCGATTCCTTTTTGGATCGCATCGAACAAGAGAATCTGGGTCGACAATTCCATTGCTCGAAAGCCAGCTAATTGATACGGTTTTTCCCAAGCAGCTTGATGATACTTTTGTCCCAGCAATGTTGCTGTCTGCGCTTGGCTAGTTGCTTGACTCGCTGAGAAAAGACGTCCGGCGAAGGTTCTTTCTGGTTCAGCCAGCATCACAGAAAGCTGATCCAAAAATGGCGGATGCGGCAGCTCAAGGGCTTGGGCAAAGTCCATCATTTCAGCAATCAGTGCTTGCGCTTCTTGCTGATAAGTCAATGGTGCAAGTGGGTGTTCTAATGCGACCTGATCATTTTTCTGATTGCCCTCTTCGATCCACGCATCGGCATCGCTGCCTTCTTCTTTTGTACTTAAAAACAATAAGAAGAAATGTAAGAACGCGACTTGCTCTTTGGAAATGCCATAGCGGGCAAAGGGATCGATATCGATATTTCTTAACTCAATATAACGGATACCAGCTGAGGCTAGATCTGCGACCCGTTTTCCCCCACGTAAACGCACTGGCGCATAAAATTCTTTTTCTTCTGAAAGCTTTCCTGTCTCCACTAATTTGGCAATATCCGCAAGATAGGTCTCTAACGAAGCATAAGATACCTTGACGTCTTCGTGATTCGTGTAGCCATAACGGCTATTGCGAATACTGCGGACTGGTTCTTGCGGTCCGTTTTCTGTCGTAAAATAATTGGCTTCTGATGCAGGGGTCGCCCCAAAGAAATACGTCAAAAACCAGCGATAATGCAAATAATTGCGAGTTACTTTCAAATAAAGCGCCGTTTTAAATGTCTGGAAGCTTTCCTTCGTTTTAGACAAAGCATACAGCTGCTGTAAAAAGTCTTCCGCAAATTCAAAATTGAAATGTATCCCACTGACCATTTGTTTGCGGCGACCATAAGTTTTGGCCAAATAGCGGCGGTAGAGCACATCTTCAAATTGGTCTAATTTAGCAATGACGATGTCTTCTTCTTTTTCTGGTAAAGCCGGTGGCATGCTCAAAGGCCAGAGCATTTCTTCTGCTGCCATTGAACGATATGCCACATCGTGGATGGCCCCTAAGAAACGGAACAATTCATCCACTGAATCCGCGACCGGCGTGATCAGTTCCAGTTGATTTTCCGCAAAATCCGTTTGGATATAGGGATGGAAGCGCCGATTGCCTAGCTTTTCAGGATGATTCGTTCCAGCAAAGGTTCCGTCTAATCGTACCCGCTGTGCTTCTCGCTCAATCCCGTAACGCCCTTTCAATAAATAAGGAAAAAGCTCTTTATGTGATAACAATGTTTTTATTTTCATGCGAATGCCCTCTATGTTCTTCTACTATTTTTTTCTTAAATTCTGCTTCTTTCCATCTATTATAGTGAAAAATGGTGAAAAATGCAGAAATTTGCTCTTCACTTGTAATATCTCTTACTAAAATTACCAAGAATTTATAAAATACTTGAATAAATTTGATATTTACCTTCAAAATAAAGTATACTGCTTATAGAACAGTAAATTATTATGTCCATATTACTCTTTTTGAAAGGAAGAATAGTGAATGAAGCCACTTAATCTTACCAAACGCGAACGTCAAATCATGAATATCTTTTGGAATTCAGACAAACCTCTTTCTGCAAATGACATTGCTGTCCAACAGCAAGATCTAAGCAAGAATACCATTCAAGCAGTCGTACGTAAACTAAAAAACCACGACTTATTGAAAGTAGCAGATATCGGCTACAGCGGTACTGTTTTGACTCGGTTGTATTCTCCGAATGTGACCCAAGAAGACTTCTTAGCAGCAGAATTGTCTGATCAATCTTTATTGAATTTGATTACGAACTTTATCGAAACCAATAAAGATATCGATACGTTGAACAACTTGGAAAAAATGATCACTGAGCGCCAAGGGGAACTTAAGAAATAATCTTTCCCCCTCGTTCAACTCGTTGTATTCTGCCTGATACTTCCCAAAGTTTTTAGACAGCGCAGAAGAAAACGAATCGTTCAAACTGCTTTTCCTGATTTTTGGCAAAGTCGTGCATCGCTGTACCCACATTTGCCACGCCAAGTGTTCTCAGCTTTCCGTCACAAGTCAAGCTCATGGAAAGAGACGACGACCCGTTTTCTCTTCCCTTTGATCTCACAAAAGCAACAATAAAGGAGAGCCATGTGCAGGTATTTGACCTGACACAGGGCTCTTCTTTTTTTATTCTTTGATCAAGCCTTTGAATAAGCCGACGACAAATTCATTTGGATCAAATGGTTCTAAATCGTTGATGCCTTCTCCAAGTCCCACTAATTTGACTGGCAGCCGCAGCTCGTTACGGATCGCCAAGACGATCCCTCCTTTAGCTGTGCCATCAAGTTTGGTTAAGACGAGGCCAGAAACATCCGTCGTCTCTTTAAACTGTTTTGCTTGATTCATGGCATTTTGCCCCGTTGTTGCATCCAACACGAGCAAGACTTCATGAGGGGCCGTTGGGTCCACTCGCTGAATGATCCGTTTGATTTTTTCTAATTCGTTCATCAAATTGACTTTGTTTTGCAAACGGCCAGCTGTATCTACTAATAAAACGTCAGCATTTTCTCGTTTTGCGCGCTCCATCGCATCAAACACAACCGCTGCTGGATCGCCTCCTGCATTGCCACGAACGACTTCAACCCCAGCCCGTTCACCCCAGACCACTAATTGATCGATGGCACCGGCACGGAAAGTATCCGCTGCAGCCAATAAGACTTTCTTGCCTTCGGCTTTGAATTGATGGGCTAATTTCCCGATGCTGGTGGTTTTCCCAACACCGTTCACGCCAACAAATAAAATGACGGTCAACCCCGGTTGCATGTTCAACTCGTTGACTTCACCGACACCCGCTTCCCCATATAGGTCAACCAGTTTTTCGATGATGACATTTTGGACATCTGCCGTTTTCTTCACATTACGCAATTTGACTTCTTGTCTCAATGAATCCGCGATCTTCATCGCCGCATCAAAGCCGACGTCTGCGCCGATCAGCGTTTCTTCTACTTCTTCGAAGAAGTCTTCGTCCACCGTACGGAAGTTGGCAAACAATTCGTTCATCCGTTGCCCAAAGGTTTTCCGTGATTTCGTCAATCCTTTGGTGTATTTGTCCTGCACACTTTCCGTCTCTGGCGCTGCTTGAAGGATTGGTTCAGAAGCTGGTACTTCCTCTGATGGTGTATCCTTAGCCACTTCTTCTGGAATACTTGGTGCCTCTTCTCCTTTATTCGCTGTTGTTGCTTCTTGCTGCGGGGACACTTCCGCAGTTTCTTGCTCTGCCTCCAAATCACTGGAGTCGGCGGCTTCTGCAGGTGCCACTGGTTCTGAAGCGCCTTGTTCAGCAGGAGTTTGTGCTGGCTGGCTTTCTTCTGAACGCTGTGCCTCTGGTGAGTCAGCATCGACTAACGGTTTGTCGGTTTCTTGCTCTGCTTCTTTGGTTTCTCCAATCAGCGCTTTTTTGATTTTGTCAAAAAATCCCATCTTACGCACCTCCTTTTAAGACATATTCTTCAATCACTGCTGCCACACCGTCTTCTTGGTTTGAAAGGGTGACAACGTCAGCCGCTTCTTTAATGATTGGAACGGCATTGGCCATCGCTACGCCAATCCCTGCATAGCGAATCATCGGCAAGTCATTTTCTTCATCACCGATCGCCATCACTTCTTCTTGCTTGATCCCTAAATCTTGCGCCAATAGGCTGATACCATAGGCTTTGGTGATTCCTTTAGGCATAAATTCCAACAGGTTATTCCGGCTTTTGATGATTTCATATTTCTCGCGGATCTCTGAGGAAATCTCAGGGATCTTAGGATCCAAAACTTCCTGATGGTAGGCGATCACCGCTTTATTATAGAGCATCGATTCATCCAGATCAGCTACGGCAAAAGGACGACAATCCAATAAAGGATTCAAGGAGCCATAAATCGATGGATGCGCTGCTGAAGTCGGCAAACTCAAGACGATCTCTTCTGATACCACGTCTAGAGGCAAATTTAAGTCTTCCGCCACTGAAACCAATTCATGGATATCTGCCAGCTGCATCGCTGCTTTTTCAATGATCTCGCCAGTCTCATTTTTTTGAACCAAACCGCCGTTAAAGGTGATGCTATAGTCGCCGGGTTCTTTCAGCGATAATTCTTCTAAATAGGGACGGATCGCCCGTAATGGACGTCCCGTACAAATGACGATTTTTACGCCTTGTGCTTTGGCACGAGCAAGTACCTCTTTGTTGCGAGGAGTCACTTCTTTTTTGTCATTCAATAACGTTCCGTCTAAATCGATCGCAATCAGTTTAATCATATCATTCCTCCTCTATGCTTGATCTGCTGCAAAACTACCGCCTTCACGCACTTCTTCTAAGCGCACGGACACTGTCTTCGACACTCCGGACTCTTGCATGGTCACACCATACAACACATCTGCGGCTTCCATCGTTCCTTTGCGGTGGGTCACGACGATAAACTGCGTATCATTTTGGAAAGCACTCAAGTAATGACCGAAACGAGAGACATTGGCCTCATCCAATGCTGCTTCCACTTCGTCAAGCACACAAAATGGTACTGGACGAACTTGAATAATGGAAAACAATAACGCAATCGCAGTCAGCGCCCGTTCGCCCCCTGATAGCAAGCTGAGGTTTTGCAATTTCTTGCCCGGTGGTTGGGCTTCAATCTCTATCCCAGTGTTCAATAAATCTTTCGGATCTGTTAAGACTAATTCCGCATGACCGCCGCCAAACATATTAGGAAATACTTGTTTGAATTGCAGACGGATCGCATCGAAGACTTCGCCGAAACGGGTTTTGACTTCTTCATCCATTTCAGACATCGTATCAAACAGCTGTGCTTTGGCCGACAGCAGATCATCTCGCTGGCTCGTCAAGAACAAATGCCGTTGATTGACTTGTTCATATTGTTCGATCGCATTTAAATTGACTGGACCAATTTGTTCGATCGCTTGTTTTAGTTCCTGAATGTCGACTTTGGCTTGATCTGCATCCTCGATTTCAGAAAAATCTTGCGCGGCCTTTTCAAAGGTAAGATTGTATTCTTCTTGCAAATACAACAAGCGATTGTCCATCACCAATTCTGCGCGATTTTTTTCGATCTCAACTTCAGTTTTTTCTGACAGCTTTTCTTTTTGCGTTAAGTTTTCAGCACTCAGGGCTTCGTCTAATGCGCCGATTTCTTGTTGAACCACTTGCCGTTGTTCACGAATCACCGTCAATTCCGCTGTTACCTGCTGCTTGGTTGTTGTGAATACTTCAATTCGCTGAAGAATGTTTTCTTCTGAAAACTCATGATCGCTGACGTTGCTTGTCAAGGCAGCTAACTGCCGTTCTAAGGAGTGCTGACGCGCTTCGTTTTCTTCCAATGCTTGATTCGTAGCGGCAATTTTTTGCTGCAAATGCGCCACTTGTTCTTTTTGAACGGCGAAAGCTGCCTGCAAGCGCGCACTTTCTTGTGCTAAGGTTTGGCGTTTTTCCTCGATCAAGTCTTCTTCGGCATTCATTTGATGAATATCTTGATCGATTTTCGCCAATTGCGCCGCAATATTCTTTTGCTGTTCTTCCAAACTCGTCTTCTTCTCATCATATTCTTCAAAGAAGGCTTGCACTTCGCGATGTTCAAAATCAAACACTTGCTGCTCTTGCTTCAAGCGGCTCAGGTCATTCTCAAGATTTTGTAAGCGGCTTTGCAGCTCATGCTCCGTCATGCGAGCCTGTTCCCCTTGCGTCCGCAATTCTTCTAGTGCTGCTTGTGCTTCTTTGGTCGCTGCTTCAAAATGCTGGACTTGCTTTTCCGTTTTTAAAAGCCGCTCATCCAGTTGCGCCGCTTGTGCCGTCAATTGTTGCAGCTCATTGCTTTGGCTAAACAAACTACCGGCATTTTTCTTCGTTGCGCCACCCGTCATGGAACCGCCAGCATTCATGACATCCCCTTCTAAAGAAACGACCCGATAGCTATAGTTCAATGCCCGTGCTAACGCATTGGCACTTTGCAAGTCTTCGGCAATCAAGATACTGCCTAACAAGTTATCCGTAATGGTTTGGATGTGTTCAGGCGACTGGACCAATTCGCTGGCAACACCGATAAAGCCAGACACTTGCTTAGCTTGATTGCGGGCATAATCTGGCAAATGACGGGCTTTGATGGTCGTCAACGGTAAGAAAGTGGCACGACCGCCGCGATTTTCTTTCAAATACGTGATGGCTGCCCGTGCATCTCGTTCATTTTCAACGACGACATGCTGTGCAGCGGCGCCTAGTGCGGTCTCGATCGCCACGGTATAGTCTTGTGGCACATCGATCAACTCCGCTACTGCGCCAACGATGCCGCTGATCTGTTGTTTGTTTTTCAAAATCAAGCGAACGCCTTGATAAAAACCGCTATAATTTTCTTGAATATCTTGCAGACTGCGCTGTTTCGCACGTACTTGCTGCACTTGACTCATTAACTGATACATTTTCTTTTGTTCTTCATCAAAGCGTTTTTTGTTGGTTTGAGCTTTTTCTTGAAGATGGATATATTGCTTGCGTTGTTCTTCTAAAATCGCCTTAGCCTGCGTTAGCTGTTCTTCCACGATTTGTGCTTCCGTCGTCTTTTCTTTCAACGACGTATTCATTTGCGTCTGCTTGCTCAACGCCGTTTGATTTTTCGCGGCTTCTTGCTGGTATTGACGCTCCAAGTATTTCAATTCGTTTCCGATCGTTGCCTGCTCTTGCATGGCTTCGACATATTGGCTACGCAATTCTTCAATGATTTCTTTTGCTGAACGTTGGTACTTTTCCTGCTCTTGCTGACACGCCAGCATCGCTGCTTCAACTTCCTGCACACTCCGATTCTTTTGTGAAAGCAAGCCGATCAGTTCCGCTTTTTCTTCATTTAAAAGCGTGACCCGTTCCGTAACTTCCTCTAGGGTTTCTTGGTATTCCGCGGAGCTTTTTTGCGTATGTTTTGATCGCTCATCTAAGACTTCTTTTTGCCCTTCGGCTTGCTTCAGTCCTTCGGTGACCTCTAAAAGCTGCTGATTCAAACGCTCCAACGTTTCATCAAAGGCGGTACGTTGTTGCCGCAAAGAATGTAGCGACAGTTCCCCTTGGTTGATCTTTTCGGAAATCTGCGCCAATTCTTGGTTAAAGGTACTCAGTTGAGCTTTGGCTGTCTCCCACGCTTCTTTTGCTTTCGTAATCTCTAAGACCGCATAGGCCACATCAACCGTCGTCAATTTTTCTTTTAACGCTAAAAAGCGATTGGCTGCGTCACTTTGGGCTGCCAAAGGCACCAACTGATCTTCTAGTTCATAAATGATATCTTGTAGACGGCTTAAATTGTCTTCCGTTTCAAACAACTTTTGCTCGGCTTTCTTTTTCCGCTGTTTGTACTTCAATACCCCCGCCGCTTCTTCAAAAATCCCACGACGGTCTTCTGGTTTGCTGCTGAAAATTGCTTCTACCTTGCCTTGGGAAATGATCGAAAATGATTCTTTCCCCAGCCCAGAGTCCATAAATAACTCTTGGATGTCCTTTAAGCGGCAAGCTTGTTTATTTAAGAAAAAGTCGCTTTCGCCGGTTCTTCTCAAGCGGCGAGTCACGCTGATCTCACTGTAATCCATCGGCAAGTAATGATCGCTATTGTCTAAAACGATCGTCACTTCCGCTATATTTAGCGCTCTGCGGGTGTCAGAACCTGCAAAAATAACATCAGGCATTTTGCCACCACGTAGATTTTTGGCAGATTGTTCTCCTAAAACCCAACGAATCGCTTCGGTAATATTGCTCTTGCCGCTGCCATTTGGTCCGACGACTGCAGTCACACGATGTTCGAAATCAATGACTGTTCGGTCGGCAAAGGATTTAAAGCCGGCAATCTCTATTCGTTTTAAATACACTCCGCCAGTCCTCTCTTACTGTTCAAGATCCGCCAAGGCATTCGCCGCGGCGTCCTGTTCTGATAATTTCTTCGATTTTCCTTGTCCTTTTCCGATCAAGGTATCATCGCAATAGACTTCCGTCCAAAAAATCCGTTCATGGGCGGGGCCTGCTTCTTTGATCAAACGATAATTGATGGAAACATCGCCACCACGCTGCAAGACTTCTTGCAAGCGGGTCTTATGATCCATCTCATGGGAAAAAGCACCTGCTTTTACTTTTGGAAAAACAACTTTCGTCAAAAAGCCGCTGACACTTTCCAGTCCTTGATCCAAGTATAACGCACCTAAAAAGGCTTCAAATAGATCACAAAGCAAAGAAGGTCGTTTACGACCGCCAGAGTTTTCTTCCCCTTTGCCTAGACGAATGTATTCATCGAATCGGCAATCTTTGGCAAACATGGATAAACTGTCTTCGCGAACGATTGCCGCCCGTAGCTTCGTCAGCTTACCTTCGGGCAGATCTGGCAATTCACGATACAAATACCGTGAAACGATCAACTCTAAGACAGCATCGCCCAAAAACTCTAAACGTTCGTTATCTGACAAGTGCAAGTTGCGGTGCTCATTCACATAAGATGAATGCGTAAACGCTTGTTCAAGCAGATCTACATCATGGAACACAATATCAAACTTTTCTTTTAGTTCTTTCGTTAATTGTGTATTCATTTGTCACATTCCTTCATTAGTTTATCGACACTTCCCTATTATACTGGTTTTTGCCGAATTATGAAATGTTTCCTCCAAATTCTTGGAAAGACTGTAATAAAAATTTATCTACTTAATCTTCTCCTGTATAAAAAAGCCTGTTTTCCTCAGATACCCGCAAAAAAACAGGAAAAAAAGACGTCCCAGAAAGGACGTCTTTTCATCGATCATTGATTAACGAGATTCAGCTGTAACTGAAATTGTTGCCCAAGGATTGTAATTCACATCATAGGCCCATGTGAAGTCTTTGACACGATTTGATACAGGTAACACCGCACTACGGTAAAGTGTTGGGATAACAAATGCTTCATCAGCAGCATATTCTTGCCATGCATCAAACGCTTCTTTACGTTTTGCTTCGTCAAACGAATCTTTTGAATCGATTGCTTCTAGCAATTTCGTATTTTCTTCTGATTCAAAACGAGTGTAGTTGAACGCAGAGTTAGGTCCATACAAGCCCATTGGTGATGGGTCATAGCCAGTATTCCATGCACCTTGGTAAACATCAATCTCAGGATCATCATTTTCCAATTTGTCATAGAATGCTTGGAAGTCGATCAAGCGACCTGTTGTGTATTGTACATCAAGTCCGATTTCATTCCATTGTTGGATGTAGTAATCTGCTAACGGTTGTGCTGTTTCGCCACCGGACATTGAAGCAAAGTTGATGGTCAATTTCTCACCATTTTTGTCTTCACGCATACCGTCGCCATCGACATCTTTGTAGCCAGCATCATCAAGTAATTGATTTGCTTTGTCGATGTTTAAAGTATAACCTTCAACATCTGTATTGTGTAATGAGCCAAATACTGGTGGGATCAATGTCGTTGCATTTGTGCGCAAGCCATTGTAGAAACGGCTTCCGACAGCATCATTATCTAATGCATACCCCATTGCTTGACGCAATGATTTGTCAGCCATTTTTGAATCAGGATTATATTCTACTTTTCCTTCATCAGCATTCCATTTACCTAATTTGAAACCTAAATAGGTGTAAGCAGTATCTGTTCGGCCTAAGATTTGATAACCATCAGTATCTTTATAAGTAGGATACGTATCTGTCGGCATTGATAAAGCCATATCATATTGTTTTGCGTTCATCGCTTCAACAATAGATGAAGTTGGAACTGCTTTAAATGATAATTTATCTAGTTTTGGCTTATCTCCATAATAGTATTCGTTTGGAACGTACTCTACGGATTCACCAGCTACGATATTTGACATTACATATGGTCCGAAGACGATTGGATTTTTACGAACTTGATCGCTTGATTCCATATCTTTGACTTCGATTCCTTCAAAGGCGTGTTTTGGTAATGCAGAAGCCCAAATACCACCACCTGCTTGCATCATACCAGGGTGAACTTCTTTGTATTCGATTTTAACGACTTTGTCACTTTCTTTGGTGATACCAGAAATAGTATCAGCTTTGCCATCATGGTAATCTTCCATACCAACAATGTTAGTAAAATTACTATCATAACGAATACCAGTATAATCTTTGTTACCAATTACTTCGTAAGTGAAGATGATATCATCTGCCGTAACATCTTCGCCATCAGACCATTTCAGGTTGTCGCGTAAAGTAATTGTTGCTGTGTTGTTGTCTTCATCTAGCTCAAGGTTTGCAGCCCCGCCGTCAACAATTTTGAAATCAGCGTCATTGACGAATAAACTTTCATTACTTGGCAACATAAATTGTGCATCATAGTTATCTTGATAAAATTCTGTTTGGAACAACCCTTGGAATTGCGTATCCATCACTACTGCAACATCCAAAGTACCACCTTCGATTGCCTCTGCATCATTGCTAACTTCGATTGGGAAGTTGCTTACATCTTCCGTATCGTTTGCTGCATTGCCGCCACCAGAAGAATCGGTTCCGCCGCCGTTGCTGCCACAAGCTGCCAATGCTAACACTGACAAAAGAGTGACCATACCAAAAATATTTTTCTTCATCCTGTATCCTCCTTGTTTATCCTAGTCGTTGACGCGCATCCGCTGAACGCTTAAATGCTTGACCAACGTAATTGATACTCAACATCAAGACTAAAATTAGAATTGATGCGGGTAACCAGATCCACTGTCTGTTGACCAGCACATCACCGCTGCTGGCATATCCGATCAGTGTTCCCAAACTTGGAACATTGGTCGGCAGACCAAAACCTAAGAATGTTAGTGTCGTTTCAATACCGATATTCGCTGCAAAGTTCATTGTTAAGTTGGTGATGATCAATGAGCTAAGGTTCGGCATGATTTCGCGGAACATGATGACAAAGTCATTGGTTCCGAGGGTTTTCGATGCACTAACATAGTCGCGACGGCCTTCTGAAAGGGTCTTACTTCGGAAGAGCCTTGCTTTTCCGACCCAGTAAAAGGCACTCATGACCCATATAAAGGTCCAAACGTTATAACGAGGTACGATCGATACGATAACGATAATGATCAACATGATCGGCAAAATCATAACGAAGTCAACAATACGCATCAAAATGTTATCAATGATGCCGCCGTAGTAACCTGAGATGATCCCTAGTCCGACCCCAACGATCGACGTAATGATCGTGATTGAAAAACCAATCAAGATTGAGTTACGCGCACCGATGATCAATTGTCCCCAAACATCACGGCCACCTTCATCCGCCCCTAAAAGGTAGGTGCCGCCGTTTGGCGAAATCGCGCCAGGTACAGCGTATTTATCAAGGATGCTGACACGCATCACTTGTGATTGATCGATAACTGCCGAGCCGATAAACACGAATAATAAAACTGCGACTAACAAAACTAATGAAAAGATCGCCATTTTATCTTTTAAGAATTCGCGAAAAATCATTTTCAATCCCATAGGCGGGATGCTCTCTTGTTTTAGTACTTTTTCTTTCTTTTCAGACACATTTATCCCCTCCTATTACTGGATTCTGATTCTTGGATCGACAATACTCATGATGATATCTGACAGCAGCGTACCGATCAAGGTCGCTAGTCCTAAGATCAATGTCAGTGAAGTGATCACGGCATAGTCCCGTTGGACGATACTATCGATAAACAGTTTTCCGACACCTGGGTAGGCGAAGATTTTCTCAATGACCACAGAACCTGCGATCAATGACGTGATCTCATAGCCCATTTGTGATGCGATCGGCAACGATGCATTCCGGAAAACGTGACGTGAGAAGACTTTGTTCGTTGGTACCCCTTTTGAACGAGCGGTACGAACGAAATCCAATGATTTCGAATCAATGACTTCACTTCGCAAGTATTGGATCGTCACTGCTGTTCCTAATAATGCAGAAGTGATTGCCGGTAATAGTAGGTGATACAAGCGACTCCAAAACTCAGCCATGCCGCTGACCCCCGGTGCAACGGAACCACCCGTTGGGAACCAAGCCAATCGGTAACCGAAGATGAACAATGCGATCAACGCAAAGATAAACAACGGTACGGCGAAACTGAAGAAGTTGTAAACAACGACGACTTTATCAAGCAATGAATTTTGGTAACGTCCTGCCCACATCCCTAAAGGAATGGCAATCACGTAAGTCAAAATGACCGTCAATAAAGATAACCACAATGTATTGCTGATACGTCCTGCTAATAATGTTGAAACAGGCAATTTAAAGATGAAGCTTTGTCCAAAGTCCCCTTTTAAGGCATTTCCGATCCAACGGAAATACTGGATATACCATGGGTCATTCAAACCAGCGGCTTCACGCATCCGCTCAATAACAGCTGGATCTTGGTTTGGATTGATCAAACCAGTAAATGGATCCCCAGGCATTGCTTGTGCGATCAAGAAAATCAAGATACTCAAAATAATGACTTGTGGGATCATCAACAACAAACGACGTAGAATTGTTTTCCACATTATTCAGCACCCCCGTTTTTCAATGCGACTTGGTGCGACTCGGTGATTTTACGCAAGTCATACACTCTGCCAGATTCGTCGTAGTAATCTTTTTGATGGGTCACATATTCCAACTCGACCTTGCGGCGGTTTTCTTTGTGAGCATCGCGATTTTTTACGTCGATTTGAGGAATCGCTGATAATAAACGTTTTGTATAGATGTGACGCGGGTCTTGGTAGATATCTTCCCGAGTCCCGATCTCAACGAAGCGGCCTTTGTACATGATGGCGATATTGTCGCACATATGTTTTACGACCCCTAAGTCATGAGAGATAAATAAGAAACTTAAGCCGAATTCTTGCTGAATCCGTTTCATAAAGTTCAGTACCTGTGCTTGCACGGATAAGTCAAGAGCTGAAACAGGCTCATCGGCGACGATCAGTTTTGGATTGGAAGCTACCGCACGGGCAACCCCTAACCGTTGACGTTGTCCGCCAGAGAATTCATGAGGATATTTGTATAGGGCATCTTCTGGCATCCCAACGATATCCAACAAACTTTTCACACGTGTTTTCTCTTCTTGATCGCTTAAGCGTTCAAAGTTGCGCAATGGTTCTGCGATAATGTCCACCACACGTTTTTTAGGATTCAAGCTAGACATTGAATCTTGGAAAATCATTTGGACATCTTTGTTGTAGTTCATTTTCTTGCGGACAGAACGTTTAGTCACGTCTTGCCCATCATAAATGATTTCGCCGCTAGTGATTTTTTCTAACCCAACGATAGCTTTCCCAGTTGTGGATTTACCAGAACCAGACTCACCAACCAATCCGTAGGTTTTTCCTTTTTCAATGACGAAGTCCACACCATCAACGGCGTACACGTGATCCGTGACGCGGTTGAAGAATCCGCTGCGAATAGGATAGTGGACTTTCAGATCTTTGATTGTAATTAATTCTGTCATCTACACTTCTCCTTCTTCGTCTCTAAAATGAAAATGCTTGTAGCATGTGCAACGGACCAAATGATCAGGTGCTACTTCATGCAAGACTGGGTTTGCTTCGTGGTCGCTTTCAGGGATCCAAGGAATCCGTGCAGCAAACCGACAACCAGTCCGAGGCATATTTTTCAAGGAAGGAACCACCCCTTCGATCACATGCAGTTCACTGTCTTGAGAATTTTCTTGAGGGATCGAGTTAAGCAATGAGCGGGTGTATGGATGTTTCGGATTGGCAAACAACTCTTCGGCTGTTGCGACTTCCACAAACTGTCCCCCATACATTACGGCTACTCGGTCGGCCATCTCTGCTACGACACCTAAATCGTGGGTGATCAAAATGATCCCCGTTTGCGTTTCTTCTTGCAAATCTTTTAGTAGATCAAGGATCTGTGCTTGGATCGTCACGTCCAACGCTGTCGTTGGCTCATCCGCAATGATGATTGGCGGTTTACAAGCAATCGCGATCGCGATGATGACCCGCTGACGCATCCCACCAGACAATTCATGAGGGTATTGACGTCCTACACGTGGCGGATTTGGAATCCCAACTTGTTCTAATAATTCTAATGCTCGTGCCTGGCGCTGTTCGGCATTCATATCTGTATGATAAGACAAACCTTCTTTGATTTGGTCTTCGATCCGCATCAACGGATTCAGTGCAGACAACGGATCTTGGAAAATCATCCCAATATCATTTCCGCGAATTTTGTTGTATAACGTTTCATTTAAGTTTGACAAGTTTAAATCTTTATATAAGATTTCCCCAGTGATTTTCGTGTTGTTTGGGTCATGTAGCCCCATGATCGTTGTAGCCAACGTACTTTTTCCGCAACCAGATTCTCCTACGATTGCTAAGATCTCATTACGATCCAGTGTAAAAGAAATACCATCTACTGCGTCATAGTAATCGTCTTTGATACGAAAACCTGTGTGAAGGTTTTGAACATCTAGTAATTGATTATCTCTGGACAATCGAATACCCCTCTCTACTTTCTAAGATGTCTTGCGTTTTAATGTAAAAAAGAAGGAACATGCATTTCATTTCCAAAAGCTTTCTTAACATTGTATAATATATTCTTAATAATTATATAGAAATGCTAACAATAATGCAAGTCCCAGAAAACTTAATACACTGAATTTTCAGAAAATTTACATTACGCTTCCAACGCCGTCATGTCAGGTTTAACGATCGTTTTTTTGATTTCGATTCTAAAGAAAAGCCGCCCAAATCACAGCGGATCAATTATGAGAAAGAAAGAGCTAAGTCATCTAGGACTTAGCTCTTATGTCTGTCTTAAGCAAGATGGCTTGAAATATAATCAACCGCTCCACCGACTGTTTCGATCTGCTCGGCATCTTCATCAGAAATCTCGGTACCAAATTCATCTTCTAGTTCAAGGACGAATTCCATCACACTGATCGAATCAGCGTTCAAGTCGTCTTTAATGCTCATCGTATCCGTTACGTTCTCTGCGTCAATTTCAAAATGATTGGCGATCACGACCGCAACTTTCTTGAATACTTCATCTCGTGTCAACTGGCTTCACCTCCACGCGTTTGCACAAAACATAGAATGGCTAACAAACATTGTACTGCTTTCTATGCTTTTTGTCTAGATTTTTTTGCAATTTCATTACAATGATTGCATTATGATTGCGTTTCGTCTTTTGCAGCCGGCATTTCTTCAAAGTGGGCGACCAATTGTGCCACGACATCTGTTGCTAGCATCGTATGGATCTGCTTGATGGTGTACGCTACCGCTTCTGGTCCTGTCGCACCATGGGTTTTGATGACTGGTGCTTTCAAACCAAACAATACGGCCCCACCATGTTTCGCATAATCCATTTCATTTTTCACTTTCCGCAATGCATCTTTCAGTAACAATGCGCCTAATTTTCCTTTGGTACCTGAATCAAGAATCGATTGTTTCAACAACGCCATCAAGTTCAAGGCGGTTCCTTCGATCGATTTCAAAACAGCGTTCCCAGTAAAGCCATCTGTCACGACGACGTCAGCTGCACCATCCAGTAATTCCCGGGCTTCGACATTGCCGATAAAGTGGATCGTAGGATCCGCTGACAGCAGTTCAAAGGCTTTTTTCGTTAATTCACTACCTTTGGTTTCTTCCGTTCCGTTATTTAACAAGCCGACCCGTGGTCGATTGATCCCACGAACTTTTTGGGCGTAAAAGGATCCTAAGACGGCATAGTTTGCCAAATGTTCTGGTTTATTGTCGGCATTGGCACCTAGATCCAGCATATCAAAGCCAGCATCTTTGCCGATCACTGGCATTGTGGACATCAATCCTGGACGATCGATTCCTTTGATCCGACCGACGATAAACAAACCAGCCGCTAACAAGGCACCGGTATTTCCAGCTGAAAAAATCGCATCTGCTTCGCCATTTTTCACTGCTTGTGCCGCTAAGACCATTGAAGCGGTTTTTTTCCGTCTGATTGCTTTGACGGGTTCGTCATCACTATTGATTTTTTCATCTGTGTGGATGATAGTGACATTTTTATCATCCGTCATGTATTTTTTGATTTCATTTTCTTTTCCGTAAAGGAGGAATTCAATCTCTGGAAAGTCTTTTTTCGCCAGCATGACTCCTTCTACGATCGCTTTTGGGGCGTTGTCTCCGCCCATTGCATCAACAGCAATCCGCATCTCGCTGCCACTCCCTTCATTTTCCCAATCAGTATAGCATATTCTTTAATCAAAAAATTGTTTGTCTGCTTTTTTTGCTGCCAAATAGTTCGCCAATGCCGAAAATTCTGGCAACAGCTGCCAGCCGTTTTTTTGCCAAAGCTGGGTAGCTTCGACTTGTGCCACTTCTAGAATATGGGCATCCGCGACCAAATCGGCAGCCGCAAACTCTGGCAAGCCAGATTGTCGATTGCCGAAGACTTCTCCTGGCCCCCGCAACTGCAAGTCTTTTTCGCTGACTACAAAGCCGTTGGTGGTTTCTGTCATGATTTTCATTCGTTCGACCCCCGTCTCATTTTTCGGGTTCGCGATCAAAATACAGTAAGAAGCATCGGCGCCGCGTCCTACCCGTCCACGTAATTGGTGGAGCTGGGCTAATCCGAAACGATCAGCATCGATGATCAGCATCACTGTCGCATTGGGAACATTGACCCCTACTTCGATGACCGTCGTGGAAACCAAGATCTGCAGTTGATTTTCTTTGAATGCTTCCATAATAGTGTCTTTTTCTTGATTCTTCATTTTCCCGTGCAGCATCCCTACTTGATAGGTTGGGGAAAAATAACTTTGTAGCTGCTCATAAATCTCCGTGGCATTCTTGACATCCAGCATTTCGGATTCTTCGATCAAAGGACAGATGACATACATCTGATGCCCTTGGGCCAATTCTTTTTGCGCCCACTCTAAGATCGATTCAAACTGCGGTGGCCGGACCCAGCGAGTCTCTACAGGAATCCGTCCTGCCGGCATCTCATCGATCACCGAAACATCCATTTCGCCATAAGCCGTGATCGCTAGCGTACGAGGGATCGGCGTGGCGGTCATAAAGAGTACATCAGGCAGATAGCCTTTTTCCCTTAAGACTTTTCGCTGATTGACCCCGAAACGGTGTTGTTCATCGGTGATGACTAAGCCAAGATGTGCAAAGTCTACCCCTTCTTGGATCAGTGCATGGGTCCCAACGATGATGTCGATCTCCCCAGCTGCTAATTGTTCTAAGATGACCCGCCGTTCTTTTGGTTTGGTCGAGCCTGTTAAAAGAGCGGTGGTCACTTCTAAGGGGTCAAAGAGTTGATTCAAGCTCTCTAGGTGCTGTTGGGCCAAAATCTCAGTCGGCACCATCAGCGCCCCCTGAAAGCCAGCCGTCATCGTAGCATAGAGGGCGATCGCCGCAACGACTGTTTTCCCGCTCCCTACATCTCCTTGCAAGAGCCGCTGCATGTGCTGCGGACTTTTCAGGTCATGGCAGATTTCATTGGTCACGCGCTTTTGCGCATTCGTCAATTCAAAGGGCAGTTTACGAGTAAATTCTTTCAAGCGTTGCACATCATAATCGATCGCCAAGCCGTTTTTCTCGGCTTTTTCGCTTTTCTTCAGTCCTTGGATCTGCATTTGGAACAAAAAGAACTCTTCAAAAATCACCCGACGCTTCGCTTGATGGCTCTCTTGGGGATCTTTGGGAAAATGCATTGCAAACATCGCGGATTTTCGATCCAACAACCGATATTTTTCGATCAATGACAAAGGCAAGATCTCCGTGATCTGATCACCAAAATCAAGGAATGCCTGTTTGATCAGTTCGATCAACACACTTTGACGCACGGCTTTATTGACATGATAAATTGGGGCAAAGTCTTCTGCGCTCTTGCTGCCGAGAATTTTCATTCCCGTCAGTCCTTTACGTTTGGCGTCCCATTTGCCATAGACGGCGATCTCTTCTGAGACCTCTACTTTATCCTTCAAATAAGGCTGATTGAAAAAGGAGACATTAAAGACATCGTGGTCTTGCATCATGCGAAATTGCAACCGACTTTTCTTGTAACCAAAGCGATTGACGACCGGTGGGGAAACGACGATCCCCTTGATCGTTACTTTTTCTTGGTCTTGAATCTCCGCTAATTGCCGTTCTTGAATGTCTTCATAACGAAACGGGTAATACTTTAGCAGGTCTTCGATGGTTTCGATTCCTAAACTCGCCAAGTCTTGGGCGCGTTTTTCTCCGACACCCTTTAATACCGTAAGTGGCTGATTCAGCATAGGTACCCTCCTTTTCCAAAAGTGATTTTGATTCATTGCAGGGGTTCCTGCATTCATAGAAAAAGACGGAGCCAAAAATCATCTACGATTTTTGCCCCCGCCGCCTAATTTGTTTATTCTGCTGAGAAAAGATATGGATAAACCGGCTGATCTCCTTGATGGATCTCTACTTCGATCTCAGGATGCAGTTCAACGATCGCTTCTTCGATTTTCGCTGCTTCTTTGGCTTTGCCTTCTTCACCGATAATGATGGTGACGATCTCAGTATCTTCTGTGATCATTTTTTCTAAGGTAGTCATAGAAGCAGAGAAACGATCAGGAACAGAAACAACGATTTTGCCGTCCACCATTCCTAAGAAGTCGCCTTCTGTGATTTCGATGCCATCAATTGATGTATTACGGATCGCATGGGTCACTGAGCCACTGACAACACTTGCTAAGACATCAGTCATCGCTTGCTGGTTTTCAGCTAGTGTGGATTGCTCGTGGAAGGCTAGCATCGCCGTCATCCCTTGAGAGATCGTCCGTGTTTCAACAACCGCTACTGGAATCTCGGAAACTTCCGCTGCTTGCTGCGCAGCCATAAAGATATTTTTGTTGTTCGGTAATACGATCACTTGATCAGCATTGACTTCATTGATTGCCACCAAAATGTCTTCTGTACTTGGGTTCATCGTTTGGCCACCACTGATGACATAAGAAGCGCCTAGGCTAGTAAACAATTCTTTCAAGCCTTCGCCAGCCGCGATCGCGATGATCGCAAATGGTGTCCGCGGACGTTTTACTGGTGCAGTTTTTGCTTCTTGCTGATCGTGTTCCAAGATCGTTTCATGCTGAAGACGCATGTTATCGACTTTGATTTTCACCAACGAACCGAATTTTTGACCATAATTCATAACTTCGCCGGGATGTTCCGTATGGACATGGACTTTGATGATCTCATCGTCATTGACCACTAATAAGGAATCCCCTAACTCGTTTAAGTAATTACGGAATGTTTCATAATCAAATTCACTATCTACAGTCGGACCTTCACCGATCTTCACCATGATTTCTGTACAGTAACCAAAGGTGATGTCTTCTGTCGCTAAGTGCCCTTGAACGCTGCGATGATGTTCGGCATTGACCATTTCGTCCATAGCCGCTGGGGAAGGTTCGAAGATTTCATCGGCTGGGTATTCCCCAGTCAATGCATTTAAGAAGCCTTCATAGATAAACAACAATCCTTGACCGCCGCTATCTACCACGCCGACTTCTTTTAAGACGGGCAATAGATCAGGGGTTTTCGCCAATGAACGTTTTGCGCCGTGAACCACGGCTTTCATCACTTCGATACAATCATCGGTAGTTTGTGCTTTTTTCTCGCCATATTCAGCTGAGATGCGTGCCACAGTCAAGATGGTTCCTTCCACAGGTTTCATGACTGCTTTATAGGCGGTTTCTACTCCATGAGTAAAGGCTTGAGCCAATTCTGGTGCAGTGAGTGTTTCTGCGGTCGGGATAGCTTTAGAAAAACCGCGGAATAATTGAGACAAAATGACGCCGGAATTCCCACGTGCGCCCATCAATAGTCCTTTTGAAAGTGTAGCGGCAAGATCGCCGACGTTTTCTGAAGTCGCATCTGCGACAGCTTTTGCTCCACTGGTCATGGATAGATTCATGTTTGTCCCGGTGTCTCCATCTGGAACAGGAAACACATTCAATGAGTTGACAAACTCTGCATTAACTTGTAGACGAGCCGCGCCTGCCTGCACCATTTCTTGAAACTGACTTGCGCTGATATTCGTTACCTTCACTTAGATAGTCCTCCTTAAAATCATCCGCCATGAACGGATCCCTTGCCTAATCTGGCAGTACACGTACGCCTTGAACAAATACATTTACCGAGTTCGCAGATACACCTAGCATCGTTTCTAAGTTGTATTTCACTTTTTCCTGCACGTTGCGGGAAACTTCGGAAATTTTTGTTCCATAGCTAACAATCGTGTATACATCCACTGCAATGCCGTTTTCTTCTTGGCGGACAACGACACCGCGAGAATAATTTTCTTTTCGTAAAATTTCATTGATGTTATCTTTGATTTGTTTCTTGCTAGCCATACCAACAATGCCGAACACATCTGTTGCTGCGCCTCCGACCACTGTTGCAATGACTTCATTGCTGATTTCAATAATACCTGATGAGGTTTGAATTTTTACAGCCATTTTATAGCCTCCTTCAATGGGCATGACCCATCTTTCTTCTTACATATTTTATCATAGCTGTACCGCAAATAAAAGGATGAGACATATGAAAAGGGGCTTTCTGACCAAACGTCTTGCATTTCGACCTTGTTTAATTTACAATGTTTACTGGGAAAAGTCAATGTTTCTTGAAAATTACTCTTGCTTTTTTCACCTTTCTGTGATAAATTCAGATGGTATGAGCTGAAATAGCGCTCCAACATCAAGGCAAAGGAGGAAATAACCACATGGCTAAAGTTTGTTACTTTACTGGACGTAAAACTGCAAGTGGAAACAATCGTTCTCACGCAATGAATGCGACAAAACGTACTGTGAAACCTAACTTGCAAAAAGTTCGCGTTATGATTGACGGAAAACCTAAAAAAGTTTGGGTGTCAACTCGTGCTTTGAAATCTGGAAAAGTTGAGCGCGTATAATTAGACCTTTTCGGCCGTTCGTTTTGAACGGCTTTTTTTGTACCCTTTTTTCTTTGGTGCGCTTTCACTTAGGTTTTCATTAAAGAAAATAGGTCTTTGTTTTTTTAATCGATTCACCTGTGGTAAACTAAGAAAAAATTGATAAAGAACAGGTGACTTCTTGTGACGAAAATAAAAACATTTGCCAAACAACATTGGCCTTATATGCTTGCTAGTTTCTTCTTGCCGTTTCTTATCATGGCAGTGATCTATTTGACCATCGGCATCTACCCCGGCAGCAGCCGCAGTGTCTTAGCCAGTGATGCCTTTTCGCAATTCTCAAACTTTCATGCCAGCTTTCGCAATATGCTCTTAGGCAAACAAAGTATCTTTTATACATGGAACGCCTCTTTAGGCTTAAATTATCTGGCATTGATCTCCTATTATTTAGGGGGAATCTTCACTCCCCTCGTCTTATTTTTCCCAAATCAGCTGATGCCAGATGCGCTGTATTTTTTAACCTTGATCAAAATCGGCAGTGCAGGATTGGCGTTTTGGTTCTATGCCAGCCAAACCTTTAAGATCCAACGTTGGCAGCATGTGACCTTAGCCGTCTGCTATGCCTTGATGTCCTTCATCACCGCCCATTCGGAACTGATCATGTGGCTTGATGCCATGATCTATCTACCGCTAGTGATTTTAGGTATTGACCGGTTAGTGAAAAAGAAAAAACCAGTCGTGTTATTTATCAGTTATCTGCTGTTATTTTTATCCAGTTTTTACATGGGCTTTATGATCGGTCTCTTTTCCGTGATGTATTTCTTGGTTCAATTGGGTCGCAACTGGAAGCAAGCTCGCGGGGCGATCATTCCTTACGGCATCACCTCTTTGCTAGCTGGCGGCGCCTCAATGGTGATCATCTTACCTGCCTTATTAGATTTGCGGTCGAACGGGGAAGAATTGACGACGATTTCTTCCTTTAAAACCGAAGCCACCGATGTCTTTGATCTCGTGATGAAAAACATGATCGGTGTTTACGATACGACAAAATACGGCTCCATTCCCTTCATCTATATCGGCTTATTGCCGTTGCTGTTGTGTATTTTATATTTTGTTTCGAAGAAAATCCGCTTGAAAGATAAATTCTTATACGCTGGCATGTTTGCTGTTTTGATCGCCAGTTTTTATATCGTGCCGATGAATCTTTTTTGGCACGGGATGCATGCCCCAAATATGTTCCTTTTCCGTTATGCCTATTTGTTCTCCTTCTTAGTGATCATGCTGGCGGGATACGGATGGGAGCAGCTGCAGCAAAAAGATCGCGGATTGTTTCTCATTATTGGTCTTTCTACGATCGTGGTATTTGCCCTCTCCTACGCATTGAAAGGAGCCGGAACCTATGAATATGTTTCCGCTACTTCTTTTGCGCTAACGATCGTATTCTTTGTTCTTTACTTGTTATGTATTGGGTTCGGGCAATTAGGTCTTTTAACACAAAAACGAGTGACGATCTTGATGCTGATCTTCGTCTGCGGAGAAATGGCCGTCAATACCAGCGGCATGGTTCGCGGAATTTTGAATGATTGGAACTATGCTTCTCGTAGTTTGTATACAGAACCTTATCCGGACATCAAAAAACTAGTCACTCAAGCCAACGAAGACAATGATACCTTTTTTCGATTAGAAAACCTTGATCCTGTTTCTTCCAACGATAGTATCAATTATGGTTACAGCGGGGTCAGCATGTTTTCTTCAATTCGTAACCGCAATTCCTCAAGCTACTTGGATAAGCTGGGCTTTCGGTCTCGCGGCACCAATTTAAATATCCGCTATCCGAATAATACCTTGCTGATGGATGCTTTTACAGGAATCAAATACAATATCTCCAAGCCAAATCTCACCAAATACGGCTTTCAACGAGTCGGAGAATCTGGTGAATACAAGCTCTATGAAAATCAAAATGCGTTACCGCTAGGTTTCTTGGCTGAACCGACCATCGAATCGATTGAACAGCCGCAAAACGACAACTTGACGAGCCAGAAAAATCTTTTCAATGGCTTGGCCGATTTAAATTTAGAGTATTTTGCCTTTCAGCCGATCACGGTGATCCATAGTAAAAATACAAATATCACCAATGACGGCATGTATATGAAATTTACTGAGCAAGAAAGCAATGTCGCAAAAGAAGTGACTTGGCAAGTGGAGGTTCCGGCGAACTCGCAAGCGTACTTGAGTCTCTTCCCTGCCAACTTCGGAGAATTGGAAAGCTCATCTGCCACCGTGACAGTCAACGGTCAGCAGCGAGAAACGCAAATCAGTATCAACGGTCAATACTACGACTTAGGACATTATGAGACCGATACGACGGTTCAATTCACCGTCAGCTTCTACGGAACGCCTGAAATCTCATTCCAAAACCCGCAAGTCGTGACCTTGGATACCAACGCCTACCAACAAGCAATTGATGCGATCCAAGAACGAGGGGTCGCTATGACTGTCGGCAAACGCAGTGCCAAAGCCGACATCACGACTGAAAAAGAGCAGCAGCTTGTAACAACCATCCCTTATGACAAGGGCTGGACTGCTACGCTTGACGGCAAAGAAGTCCCAATCACGGCCTTTCAAGATGGCTTTATCAGTGTGACGATCCCAAGTGGCACCCATCACTTGGAACTCTCCTTCTTACCGCAAGGCTTTGTTATCGGTGTTTGCTTGTTCTTTGGCTGCATCGCATTGTTTATCTTGTTTGCTTGGTTTTACCAGAAACAAGTAGCCAAAAAGCAAGTCTTGGACAACCAACGCCAACTCATGGATCAACCACCAGAAACCTAATCGAAAAAGAACCAACTCGTCTTTTTGAGGCGATCCCCTTAAGTTAGAGCAAAAGCTGACTTATGGGTGTCTCTCAATGATCGGTGAGTTTGGTTCTTTTTTGTGCTCAGGTTCCGCAGTTGTTCGCTCTAGTGGTCTTAGCATCCATTACCCGCTAGATCCCCTTCGATTCGGGGAGCAATGCCTAGCCCGTTAGCCCTTAGAGCGTTTAGCGAAACATAAGATAACTGTTGGGTTCTTCCGCATTTTTCTTGATGGAGTGCAACGATCGCTCCCATAATTTAACCATTTTGGTTTGTTTTAAGACGCGAAAGATCGAAAGCCCTTGATCGATTTTCAACAGTCCTTTTTCTTGATCGCCATAAATATACCAGTACCATCCTTGATAGCAAAGAAGATGCGTACTGTTTAGCATGTCTCCGCGATCTGCCAATAATTCCTCTGCAATGGTCAACACCTCTTTTGCCCACTCCAGGCGGCGAAAATTGACAAACGTCGTAAAACAACTAAAAATCAAATCCATTTGAATTTCTCGCATCAAGGACAAACCTAGTTCTTTTTTTGTGCGAGAGATAGCGATCTGCAGTAAGTGATAGGAGGTTTCGACAGGAAATAAGAATTGAAAATAACGAAAAAGCAAAATCTCATAAACGCCCCAGTTGTCTACTTTCGTAAGGTAGGAAATGACGGGGCGAGTTTTGGTGCGTAGCTTTTCCATATAGTCACCAGAAGAGTGATTGAGTTTAGGACCTGAGAGATTGATTTCATGTATCTCCTTTGTGATCTCAAGGTACAGAAAAACAAAAGAATGCTGTTTGGAAGCGGCGATCAGTTCGCTACGCATTTCCTCCAGCCCTTCTTTGCTTCTCTGGGCGTGGGCGTTACTCAAATAAGCTTCTTTGTTGATCCCTAAAATTCGATCCAGTAAATCCATAAATTCGCTCGTCATATAGCTGGGAAAGCTCATCAGGTTGTCGTGCCCTTTTACGCCCTTTTGCTGCGCACGCAAATAATAAAACTCCTCCACTGTGACATGGATATTTTCTAATAAGCGTTCCAATCGATGAATACTGATACTTGAAGCACCTTGCTCAAATTTACTGATAAACGAGCGACTGTTTTGTTCATCCGCCACTTGAGCGATCGTATAGCCGCGCTCTTTGCGCAATTGTCGGTACAGTTTTCCTTCTTCCATAACCATCCTCCTCACAACGATCGGTCTACAAACGCCAAACCAATCCCACTTCACGAATGAAGCTCCGCAATTAAATTTTCCTGTTCTAGATTCAAGTTTAGATTCAAACCTATAAAATGTTGAGGAGCAAAATCTGCGGCACCTTATTTACATGCCACTCTTTTAACTGCTAATCACTCATGACAGTAACCTCTGGTATGCTCCTGGTACATTTAAATTCCACTATAGTGGATTATTTTCTTCTCTTAGTATAAAGTATCCTATACTGATTTTACAACGTAGAACGTGAAAGGATGATTTCGATGAAAGAATATCAACAAAACAACGGCTATCGTGCCTTAGTCAACGCCGCCTTACTCAGCGGTATCGGCATGAGTTTATTTAATATCGTCTTTGTAGTTTATGCCAGTACTTTACCCTTTAATGCCCTTGCTGTTTCCTTAGCCTCCATGGCACTGCTGATCCCTGATCTCTTACGGATCCTGACCGGCTATCTAGCCGATCGTACCAAAAACAAAGTGCAATGGATGATCAGCAGTCGACTATTACAAGGAGTCCTTTTTGTGGCACTCGCTTTTTTGATCCAACTGCCGCCTAGTTTATGGTCTTTCTTCCTTTTGCTAGGCATCAACATTGTATCTGATTGTTTGGGCGCTTATTGTTCTGGGTTACAGCTGCCCTATGTTCGCCGTCTTGTGCCTGCTGATACCTTAGACAGTGCCATGGGCTTTCAAATGGCGTGTCAAACCACCGTTCAAATCGTCTTTCAAGGCATCGGTGCTTGGGGGATCATTTTACTGAATAATAACTTTGCGGCTTTTGGTTTGATCAATGCCGTGACGTTTTTCTTAGCCGCGATCGTGATCTTCCTGAACCGCTCGCTCTTCTATGCGGTGCCAGGGAAAATCAATCAAGCAGCAACACCACTCTTTCAGAATTTCTCGGATACTTTTAAATTATTGACTGGTACGGCTTTTCTTAAAAAGATGATCCTCTTTGCCTTACTGATCAATACCTTAGCTGCTAGTACGAGCGGTCTACTAAATCTCCAGCTGTTGGATGACCTTGCGCTTTGGTTTGCCACTTATGGCAACACCGTTGCGATGGCAGGCATCGCTACTTCGATCGGTATGGTCGCTGGCGCCTTGTTTGCTGCCGACTGGTTCAAGAATACCGGTCTGGTTCGCTTGATTGCGTATACCTCTTTCGTTTTATGTCTGTTGACCTTGAATTTTCTCTTCCTGCATAACCGTTGGCTCATGATTGCGCTGCTCTTTGCTGAAGGCTATCTGATTGGAAAAATCAATCCTCGTTTTTCGGCACATCTGATTCGTGAGATTGATGAAGAACATCTCGCCATCAGCAGCGGGATCTTTTCCACCATTGTGATGCTAGGGGGACCTGTCGGACAAATGGTCTTTTTAGGCATCGGCAATCGCTATCACGTTGCTTGGAGCTGGCTGCTTTACTTGCTTTTCGCATTTTTGGTAGCCATCGCCGCCTTAGTCGCTGCCGGTACCTTGGAAAAAACACCCACCACTGCTGCGCCTAAAAACGCGACGGAAAGGACTGAAGATTGGCAAGAAACCACCTCTGTTTTGCCTGAGAAAAAATAAAAACACAAGCTTTCGCTATCTCTTGTTGTGTAAGAGCAGCGAAGCTTGTGTTTTTCCTTATTCATAAGCAACATGAACCAAATACAATCCTTCTGGATGAGCCGTGGGACCTGCCGCATTTCGGTCTTTTTGCGCAATGATTGCAGGAATGCTGTCAGGTGCGATCCGTCCATTGCCGATTTTCAGCAATGTGCCCACCATGATCCGGATCATCTTGTACAAAAATCCATCGCCGCGAAAGGTAAAAATCAACTCATCTCCAGCGTCATTGACCGCCATGGACGCCTCATGGATCGTCCGCGTCTTGTCATCGACTGAACTGCCCGTCGCACAAAAACTGGTAAAGTCATGGGTGCCTAAAAAATCTGGCAACGCTCGTTGGATTTTTTCCAAATCTAGCGGATACGGATAATAGCTGGCATAATGGCGGCGGAAAGGACTGCGGGGTTTCCCAATGTCTACCCGAAACTGGTAGGTTTTTTCAATGACTAAGTAGCGGGCATGGAAGGTATCGTCAACGATCTCCACCGATTTTACCGCAACATCTTCTGGCGTTTGGGTATCTAATCCAAAGCGCATTTTTTCCAGTGGACGCTTTTGAGGGAAATCGAAGTGGATCACTTGCCCTTGCGCATGGACCCCCGCATCGGTGCGGCCAGAGCCATGAATCTGGATCGGTTGCCCATTGTTCATCTTCGTTAATGTCTTTTCAATCTCTTCTTGAACCGTTCGTCCATTGGGTTGACGCTGAAATCCTTGAAAATTCGTACCATCATAAGCGATCGTCGCTTTATAGCGGACCATTGAATCACCTGTTTCTTTCTATTTTTTTCAAAAAAAGGCCTATGAGAAAAGTCTGATCGATCGACAGGCCTTTTCGAACCAGCCGCTGGGATTGCCAGCAGTCTCGTTGCTTCGTTAAGAACCTTTCGTGGGTTGACTTCAATCATAGGTCTTCGTTTATCCTCTTAAGAACACTAATGCTACTGTAAAGAGCGCAAAAACGATGACAACCAATGTGTCCCGTTGATGCCAGTGCAAAATACGATACTTGGTACGCCCTTCGCCGCCTTGATAGCCTCTGGCTTCCATAGCGGTAGCTAGATCTTCCGCACGGTTAAAGCTGCTGACAAATAAAGGAATCAATAAAGGAACGATCGCCTTCATCTTCTGCAACAGTCCCCCTTCGCCGAAATCGACCCCGCGGGCACGCTGAGCATTCATAATTTTTTCTGTTTCATCCATCAAGGTTGGTACAAAGCGCAACGCAATCGACAGCATCAGTGAGATTTCATGGACAGGGAAACGGATCGCTTTTAAAGGACGCAAAATGTATTCGATCGCATCTGAAAGCTCTAATGGGGGCGTCGTTAACGTCAACAGAGTCGACATGAAAATGATCAAAACAAAACGACAAAAAATAAAGATCCCATTTTGGACACCAAATTCTGTGATATTAAAGATCCACCAAGACCAATAGACGTCACCGCCGGTAGTAAATAAAATCTGTAACGCCACGGTAAACAAAATCAGCCAAATCAAAGGACGTACGCCGCGAATAAAGAAGCCAAAATCAATTTTTGAAAAAGAGATACAAAAAAGCGTAAAAGCCCCCGCTAATAAATAGCTTTGCCAATTATTCGCCAAAAAGATAATCGCGATAAAATAAAAACTAGCAATCAATTTGACCCGTGGATCTAAACGGTGGATCAAGGAGTCCCCGGGAATAAAACGACCGAAAATCAGTTTATTCATCATGGGCAGTCGCCCCCTTTGCTACTAAAACATCTGCCAGTTCATCAGCCGTTAGCGGCAACTGCTCAAATGCCAATCCTCTGGCTTGTAGTTGCTCCGCAAATGCGGTTGCTGTCGGTACCCCCAACTGCTTTTCTTGCAGCCAAGCAGTGTCTTGAAACACAACGGACGGCGTGCCGGCTTTGACGAGACGTCCCTTTTCTAACACATAGACATAATCAGCATAGTTCGCCACATCATCCATCAAGTGGGTCACTAAAATGATCGTCATGTTCTTTTCCCGATGCAGGCGATCAAACATTTCCATCATCTCTTTGCGTCCTTGTGGATCTAAGCCAGCTGTCGGCTCATCTAAGACCAAAACTTCTGGTTCCATAGCTAAGACTCCAGCAATCGCTACACGGCGCATTTGGCCCCCTGAAAGGTCAAATGGTGAACGTTCAAGAAAACTTTCATCTAAACCTACCAATTGAATGTATTCTTGGGCTAAACCTTTGGCTTCTTCTTCGGAGATGCCAAAGTTTTTCGGTCCAAAAGCGATATCTCTCGCAACGGTTTCTTCAAATAATTGGGATTCAGGAAATTGAAAAACGATCCCGACTTTTTTACGTAACGGTTTTAGATTTTTGTTGTCTGACTCGGGTTTGATGACTCGCTCACCGATCGTGACCGTTCCAGTCGTTGGTTTTAATAATGCATTCAAGTGCTGCAGCAACGTAGATTTTCCGCTACCCGTATGACCGACTAAGGCGGTATAAGAGCCTTCTTTGATCTCTAAATCGATATCGAACAAAACCCGTTGTTCAAACGGAGAATGCGGTTGGTAGGTGAATCCTACTTGTTCAAAACGGATGTCCATAGCCAATCCACCATCCCTTCTTCAGTTAAGTACGCTTGCGGTACCGTGACGCCCCGCTGTTTTAGTGCCGCCTTTAATTTTTCAGGAAACGGCAGATCTAAGCCTAGCTCAATCAGTTCCGGACCTGCAGAAAAAATCTCTGCTGGTGTCCCTTCGCGGACGAGCTCTCCTTGACGCATCACCAGCACCCGATTGGCGTTAGCTGCTTCATCAATATCATGGGTGATCGATAGCACGGTCAAATTGTTTTTCTCTTTGATTTTTTTGATCGTTGCGATCACTTCTTCACGGCCTTCTGGATCTAGCATACTAGTGGCTTCATCAAGAATGATGATATCCGGGCGCAGTGCAACGACACCGGCAATGGCTACCCGTTGTTTTTGACCACCAGAAAGGCGCGCGGGTTCCCGCGTCGCAAACTCGCTCATCCGTACTTGTTCCAGAGCGTCTTTGACACGAACCAGCATTTCTTCTCGCGGGATTCCTTGATTTTCTAAACCGAAAGCCACATCATCTTCCACCGTCGAACCAACGAATTGATTGTCAGGGTTTTGAAAGACCATACCGACCATTTTTCGAATATTCCAGATATTTTCTTCATTCAAAGGCAATTCGCCGACAGAAACACTGCCTTCTTGCGGCAAGATCAAGCCATTGATGGTTTTTGCTAAAGTTGATTTTCCAGAGCCGTTATGGCCGATCAACGCCACCCATTCCCCTTTGTTGATGGAAAAGGATACGTTATTTAACGCGGCACGCTCTTCTTCGCTATAACGCACAGTAATAGCATTCAATTCAATGATTGGCTTCATGATAGACTCCTTCATTTGCGATTAATTCTTTCTAACACTACCAAAAAAGCGCACGTTTTTCAATGATTCGCGCACGATTTGTCTCCAGATCTTTTTTTCACTTGCCATCACCTGTCTTGACAGGTAATCGAAAGTAAAAAAAAAGCACTTTATGATGAGTGCGTACACCTCGAAATACATCGAGGTGTAGGCGCTGAGCTAGACTCGGAAAGTTTCTTCCAACATCATAACACTCTTAGTAAACATCTATAAAGTGATGATAAGTGTGATTTTAAACAAGTTCTAGGATAACCATTGGTGCAGCATCTCCGCGTCTTGGTTCTGTTTTCAAGATACGAGTATATCCACCTTGGCGATCTGTGTAACGAGGAGCGATATCATTGAATAATTTTTGTAATGCTGATTCAATAACTACTTCTTCGTTTTCTTCACGTACACTTGCAACTTCATTACGAACGAATGCTGCTGCTTGACGACGTGCATGCAAATCACCACGTTTACCTAAAGTGATCATTTTTTCTGCAGTTGAACGAACTTCTTTCGCACGAGCTTCAGTCGTAACGATACGTTCGTTAATGAATAAATCAGTTGTCAAATCACGCAACATCGCTTTACGTTGGCTAGATGTGCGTCCTAGTTTACGATAACTCACGTGGTTTCCCTCCTTCACTTTCGAATGTTGTATCGGTCAGACGAACCGAACTAACGTAATCGAAAACGGTTTAATCGTCTTTACGTAGTCCTAAACCTAAATCATGTAATTTCACTTTGACCTCTTCAAGAGATTTACGGCCTAAGTTTCTTACTTTGATCATTTCTGGTTCAGATTTGTTTGTCAATTCTTGTACAGTATTGATTCCTGCACGTTTTAGACAGTTGTATGAACGAACAGATAAGTCTAATTCTTCGATCGTCATTTCCAACATTTTTTCTTTTTGTGTTTCTTCTTTTTCAACCATGATTTCAGCGTTTTTCGCTTCATCAGTTAGGTTAACAAAGATGTCTAAATGTTCAGTCATGATTTTCGCAGACAAACTCATTGCTTCCAATGGTTCGATTGAGCCATCAGTCCATATTTCCATCGTTAATTTGTCGAAATCATCCCGACGACCGACACGTGTGTTTTCTACTTGGTAGTTGACACGACGTACTGGTGTATAGATTGAATCGACTGGAAGAACGCCGATTGGCATGTCTTCTTTTTTGTTTTCGTCCGCTTGAACGTAGCCGCGGCCAGGTTTCACTGTTAAGCGAGCATGGAACGTAGCACCTTCAGAAACGGTACAGATATACATATCTTTGTTAAGGATTTCTACATCACTATCAACGATGATATCGCCAGCAGTTACTGTAGCAGGTCCTGAAATATCAATTTCAAGGGTCTTTTCTTCATCCCCGTACATTTTCAATGCAAGACCTTTAATATTCAAGATGATTTGAGCAACGTCTTCCCGAACACCCTTAACAGTTGAGAATTCGTGTAAAACTCCATCGATTTGAATATTGGTGATTGCCGCACCAGGTAAAGAAGATAATAAAATACGACGTAGGGAATTTCCTAGTGTAGTTCCGTAGCCTCTTTCAAGAGGTTCCACGATGAACTTGCCATAATCTTTGTCTTCATCAATCTTTGCGATTCTTGGTTTTTCGAATTCAATCATTCTTATCTATTACCCCTTTCAAAACGAAAAGTGTCTTGTTCAATGACGTATTTGTTACACTCAAAATGAGCAGCACTCATTAAACACGACGGCGTTTTGGAGGGCGGCATCCATTATGAGGGACTGGAGTCACGTCACGGATCGCACTCACTTCCAAACCTGCTGCTTGTAATGAACGAATTGCTGCTTCACGTCCAGAACCAGGTCCTTTAACTGTTACTTCAACAGTTCTTAATCCGTGTTCCATTGCTGCTTTGGTAGCTGTTTCTGCTGCCATTTGAGCGGCAAAAGGAGTAGATTTTTTGCTTCCTTTGAAACCTAATGAACCAGCTGATGACCATGCTAATGCATTACCATGAGTATCAGTGATCATTACGATTGTATTATTGAATGTTGAGTGAATATGTGCAATACCCGCTTCAATATTCTTTTTCACACGGCGTTTACGACTCACTTTTTTTGCTGCCATGAAGTTTTAACCTCCTTCACTTAGGAATTATTTTTTCTTGCCTGCGACTGTTTTAGACGGGCCTTTACGAGTACGTGCATTGTTTTTCGTGTTTTGTCCACGAACTGGCAATCCACGGCGATGACGGATCCCACGGTAAGAACCGATTTCCATCAATCGTTTGATGTTTAAGTTCACTTCACGACGAAGGTCACCTTCAACTTTTAATTTATCAACTTCTGCACGGATAGCATCTGTTTGTTCATTCGTTAAATCACGAACACGAACTTCTTCAGACACGCCAGCGTCAGCTAAAATTTGTTTTGCAGTCGTGTTACCAATACCATAGATATAAGTAAGTGAAACGACCACACGTTTATCACGAGGAATATCTACTCCTGCAATACGAGCCATATTTGTTACACCTCCGATTATCCTTGACGTTGTTTATGTTTTGGATTTGCTGGGCAAATCACCATAACGCGTCCTTTACGACGAATTACTTTACAATGTTCGCACATTGGTTTTACTGATGGTCTTACTTTCATGATAATACCTCCTGTGGTTTTACGGAGTACAATTATTTAAAGCGATAAGTAATGCGGCCACGGTTCAGATCATACGGGGATAATTCCACCGTTACTTTGTCTCCAGGTAAAATACGAATGTAGTGCATCCGGATCTTACCAGAAACGGTCGCTAGAACTTGGTGTCCGTTTTCCAATTCTACTTTAAACATTGCATTCGGCAAAGTTTCGACGACTGTACCTTCGACTTCAATCATATCTTCTTTTGCCACGCACAGTACCTCCTTGTACTTGTGATTTTCACACGATAAAATGGCGGAAACTCGGTTCCCACCTGATATTCTCAAACTATGCTCCTACTTAATAAAAAGTAGAAGTCGGACTGACATATTCTATCATATCCTGTCAAAGATTTCAAGAGAAAGTTTTAAGCTGCAAGTTGGACTCGGGCAATCTATGATTAGTCAATGATCTTTTGAACATCTTCGAATACAGCGTCGATGTCGCGATCCCCATCAATCGATTGCAATAACCCTTTGTCTTTGTAATAAGTCAAAATTGGTTCACTGCTTTTGATATTGACAGCTAGACGATTTTTGACCGTCTCAGGCTTATCATCTTCACGCTGGTAGAAGTCATGACTTCCACAACGATCACATGTTCCTTCCTCTTTGGGAGGATTGAACAATTTATGATAAGTTGCCCCACAATTGCGGCACATGAAGCGGCCGGCTAAACGTTCTACAAGAACTTCTTCAGGAACATGAATATCAATAACGGCATCAAGTTTTTTGTTAAGGTCAGCTAGCATCTCATCTAACGCTTTTGCTTGATCCAAAGTACGAGGAAAACCATCTAATAAGAAACCTTTCTCGGTATCAGGTTCAGCTAAACGTTCTTTAACGATCCCATTTGTAACCTCATCAGGAACTAATGCGCCTTGATCCATGTATGATTTTGCTTTAAGGCCTAGTTCTGTTTCGTTCGCCATCGCAGCCCGAAACATATCGCCTGTTGAAATATGAGGAAGACCGTATTCAGCAACGATACGTTCTGCCTGAGTACCTTTTCCAGCACCAGGTAATCCCATTAAAATGAAGTTCATTCTAATTCCTCCTGTAAGTTTTTGAATAGTGTTGAGGAAATCCTCAACACTTCAATAACTTTAATTGATGAAACCAGTATATTTCCGTTTCAGCATAAGCCCTTCTAACTGCTTGGCAGTATCAAGTGCCACACCGATAATGATCAATAGACTCGTTCCACCTAGTCCGATCGATTGCGGTAAATTCCAAGCCATCTGAGCGATGATTGGAAGTAAAGCAACCAATCCTAAAAAGATCGATCCAACCGTGCTTAATCGCATCAACAAACGCGATACATATTCTTCTGTTCCTTTACCAGGACGCACACTCGGAATGTAACTTCCTTGTTTTTGCAAGTTTTCCGCTAATTTCTCAGGGTTCACTTGAACAAATGCGTAGAAGAAGGTAAACGCAACAATCAAGACAGTGTAGATGATCGCACCCGGTACAGTGTTGTAACTAAAGATCGTTTGCACCACTTCGTACCAAGTTTCTCCTCTATATGAACTACCTAATGCTTGAATGATCGCATTTGGTGTTGTAATAAAAGAACTGGCAAAGATAACTGGGATAACCCCGGCAGCATTTACTTTCAAAGGAAGGTAACTGCTGGTAGGCGCTCCTGCTACCCGTTTTGTATATTGGATCGGAATCTTGCGTTCTGCCTGTTGAACATACGTTACTAAAGTAATGACGATCAACACAGCGATCACAAGCAGCGCCATAAAGATAGCATTTAGCCAGATATCCGATTGATCCACGTTAATGAAGTAATCTTCAATCAATTCTTTGATGCTTGCTGGTAAGCGTGAAATGATCCCCGCAAAGATGATCATTGACACACCGTTTCCGATACCACGCTCGGTGATCTGTTCTCCTAACCAAGTGACTAACATCGTTCCGGCTGTTAAAATCAGTCCGATCACGATATAGGTTGCCATATTAGGATTGTTTACAAACCCGAGTTGAGTGTAATAGTTAAATCCAGCCGTTAATGTCATGGATTGGACAAAGCCTAATACCAACGTCAAGTAACGTGTTGCCTGATTTAATTTCTTACGACCCACTTCACCTTGTTTCGACCATTCAACAAATTTAGGGACGATATCCATCTGCAACAACTGAATGACAATTGAGGCAGTGATGTAAGGCGAAACCCCCATCGAGAAAATCGAAAATTGTTGCATGGCGCCACCACTTACCAAGTTTAACATGTTTAAAAATGGTAGATCCGCGATGGTATTTAGGCGACTTGCGTCTACGCCTGGCACAGTAATATGTGTTCCCAGACGAAAGACAAACAAGATTAAGACGGTGAACAATATTCTGGATCTAATATCCTTAACCTTAAAGGCATCCTTCAATAGTCTGATCATTAGATCACCTCGATTGATCCACCAGCAGCAACGATTGCTTCTTCAGCTGCTTTTGAGAATTTAGCTGCTTTCACAGTCAATTTCTTCGTTAATTCTCCGTTAGCTAATACTTTGATTCCAGCTTTTTCGTCTTTGACGATTCCAGCTTCGTGTAAAGCAACAGGTGTTACTTCAGCACCGTCTTCAAAGCGGTTCAAGACATCAAGATTGATGACTGCATATTCTTTGCGGTTCACATTTGTAAAGCCACGTTTTGGTAAACGACGGAACAATGGTGTTTGTCCACCTTCGAATCCTAGACGTACTCCGCCGCCTGAACGAGCTTTTTGACCTTTTTGTCCACGTCCAGCTGTTTTACCGTTACCAGATGAAGTTCCTCGTCCGACACGGTTACGTACTTGGCGTGAGCCTTCTGATGGTTTTAATTCATGAAGTTTCATAGGTTTGGCACCTCCTTAATCAAACTAGATCTGCTGATCCTTAGACCTCTTCAACGTCCACTAAGTGAGAAACAGTGTTAACCATGCCTTTGATTGCATCATTAGCAGGTTTTACAACTGTTGAATTCAACTTTGTAAGACCTAACGCTTTTACAGTATCACGTTGGTTTTGGGGACGTCCGATAATACTGCGTTTTAAAGTAATTTTCAATTCAGCCATTATAGTGTCCTCCTTAACCGATTAATTCTTCTACTGATTTGCCGCGAAGTGCTGCCACTTCTTCAGCGCGTTTTAATTGTTTTAAACCTTCAACTGTTGCGCGAACAACGTTGATTGGTGTGTTAGAACCTAAAGATTTAGATGTGATATCAGCTACCCCAGCTAATTCCAATACGGCACGAACTGGTCCACCAGCAGCTACCCCAGAACCTTCTACAGCAGGTTTCATAAGGATGCGTCCGCCGCCGAATACACCGATAACTTCGTGAGGGATTGTAGAACCAACCATTGGTACTTCCACCAAGTTTTTCTTCGCGTCTTCGATTGCTTTACGGATTGCTTCTGGTACTTCTTGCGCTTTACCAGTACCGAAACCTACGTGTCCGTTTTTGTCACCGACAACAACTAATGCAGCAAAACGTAGACGACGTCCACCTTTAACAACTTTAGTTACACGGTTGATCGCAACAACGCGGTCTTCTAATTCCAAATGTTTTGGATCAATATAAACCATGAATGGTGTTCCTCCTTCTCTTAAAATTCCAGTCCATTTTCGCGAGCTGCTTCAGCTAAAGCTGCTACACGGCCATGGTAAAGGTATCCACCACGGTCAAAGACTACTACTTTAATACCTTTTGCTGCTGCACGTTCTGCGACTAATTTACCGACAGCTTGTGCTTGTTCAGTTTTTGTTGCACCTGAAACTTCTTTGTCTAAGGCAGAGGCACTTGCTAGCGTCACACCCGCTACGTCATCAATTACTTGTGCGTAGATGTTTTTGTTCGAACGGAACACGTTTAAGCGTGGGCACTCAGCAGTACCAGAGATTTTGTTACGTACACGACGATGTCTTTTCTGACGTGTCTTGTTTTTATCTGGTTTTGTAATCACAATTTGTCACCTCTTTTAATTTTGCTAGCCTAAGCTGCTAGTCGTAAAGAATTACGACTATTTACCAGTTTTACCTTCTTTACGGCGTACAAATTCGCCAACATAACGAATTCCTTTGCCTTTGTAAGGTTCTGGAGGACGAACGCCACGGATATTGGCAGCCAATTCGCCAACGACTTCTTTATCTGATCCTTTAACGATCACAGAAGTGTTTGAAGGAACTTCGATTTCGATTCCAGCTGGCGCTTCGATTTCAACTGGATGAGAGTAACCAACGTTCAATACAAGTTTTTTTCCTTGTAATTGAGCACGGTACCCAACCCCGATTAATTCTAACGCTTTTTGGAAACCTTCAGAAACACCAACAACCATGTTGTTGAAGTTTGCACGGGTAGTTCCGTGGATAGTTTTCATTTCTTTACTATCATTTGGACGAGTGAATGTTACTTCGTTTCCTTCGATATTCATTGTGATATCAGAAGAGAAAGTACGTGTTAATTCACCTT
Organism: Enterococcus sp. AZ149; assembly: GCF_051714285.1. NCBI lineage: Bacteria > Bacillati > Bacillota > Bacilli > Lactobacillales > Enterococcaceae > Enterococcus > Enterococcus sp. AZ149. The sequence continues at coordinate 285,878 of NZ_JBIORO010000001.1, read as the reverse complement.
TAGGTCCTTTAACTGTAATGTCGTTTCCGTTTTGCTTGATTTCAACACCAGCAGGAAGAACGACGATCTTATTACCGATACGACTCACTTAGAGGCACCTCCTTGTGGAATATTTTAAATTACCATACATAAGCGACTACTTCGCCGCCAACATTTTTTGCTCTAGCTTCTTTGTCAGTGATTACACCGTCAGAAGTTGAGATAATCGCGATTCCTAGACCATTCAATACTTTTGGTACTTCGTCAGCTTTGACATAAGCACGCAAGCCTGGTTTAGAGATACGTTTTAAGTTTGTGATAACACGTTCACCGTTTTTACCGTATTTAAGAAATACGCGGATCACGCCTTGTTTGTCATCTTCAATGTATTCAACATCGCGGACGAAACCTTCACGTTTCAAGATTTCAGCGATATCACGTTTGATTTTTGAAGCAGGTACTTCTAGGCTTTCGTGTTTAACCATGTTTGCGTTACGCACGCGCGTTAGAAAATCTGCAATTGGATCTGTCATGACCATGGGATAATTTACCTCCTTTATGCGAGTATAGTTTACCAGCTAGCTTTCTTCACGCCGGGAATTTGTCCTTTATAGGCAAGTTCGCGGAAGCAAATACGGCAAAGATGAAATTTACGATAAACTGAATGTGGACGTCCGCAACGTTCACAACGAGTATATTCTTGCGTTGAGAATTTAGCAGGGCGTTTGTTTTTAGCAATCATTGATTTTTTAGCCACGTAGTTCGCCTCCTTTTTTTATTTTTGGAATGGCATGCCTAATTGTGTCAACAATTCACGAGATTCTTCATCTGTGTTTGCTGTTGTTACAATCACGATATCCATACCACGTACTTTGTCGATCAAATCATAATCTACTTCAGGGAAAATCAATTGTTCTTTGATACCTAAAGTGTAGTTTCCGCGTCCGTCGAACGCTTTTTTGCTCACACCGTGGAAGTCACGGACACGTGGCAATGACACACTTACTAGTTTATCTAAGAATTCATACATTCTTTCGCCGCGTAGAGTTACTTTCGCACCGATTGGCATTCCTTCACGTAAACGGAATCCTGCGATAGATTTTTTCGCTTTTGTGATCAATGGTTTTTGACCTGAGATCAATTGTAATTCTTCAACAGCTTTGTCTAAGTTTTTAGCATTAGAAACAGCGTCACCGACACCCATGTTGATAACGATTTTATCAACTTTTGGTGCTTCCATGATTGAGCTGTAGTTAAATTTGTCCATTAATGATGGGACAACTTCTTTTGAATATTTTTCTTTAAGGCGGTTCATCTGTTAGCCCCTCCTTCCTTCATCAGATTATTTATCAAGAACTTCTCCGGTTTTCTTAGAAACGCGGACTTTTTTGCCGTCAACTTCTTTGTAACCGACACGCGTAGCTTCACCGTTCGATGGATCAACCACCATCACGTTAGAAACATGAATTGGTGCTTCCATTTCAACGATTCCGCCTTGAGGAGCAGTTTGAGAAGGTTTTTGGTGTTTTTTGACAACATTGACACCTTCAACAACGACTTTGTCATTTTTAGGAAACGCTGCTAGCACAACGCCTTCTTTGTTTTTGTCTTTACCAGTGATAACTTTAACTTTATCGCCTTTTTTAACAAACATGTTTGTTTCGCACCTCCTTTAGATAAGAATCACTATTACAATACTTCTGGTGCTAGGGAAACGATCTTCATAAAGTTGCCTTCACGCAATTCGCGGGCAACTGGGCCAAAGATACGAGTTCCACGAGGGCTCTTATCGTCACGGATAATAACCGCAGCATTTTCATCGAATTTGATGTATGAACCGTCTGTACGACGAGCTCCTGATTTAGTACGAACGATAACGGCTTTAACGACGTCACCTTTTTTGACAACCCCACCTGGCGTTGCTTGTTTAACCGTAGCAACAATCACGTCACCAATATTGGCAGTTTTACGACCAGATCCGCCAAGGACTTTGATCGTTAGAATTTCACGGGCACCTGAGTTGTCCGCCACTCTTAATCGGCTTTCTGCTTGGATCACGATGTGTATCCTCCTTTCAGATTTTGCAATTCACAATCTATATAGGAAAATCTCGTGTGATTAGATAATCACTGCCTTTTCAACAATCTCTACTAGACGGAAACGTTTCGTAGCTGATAATGGACGAGTTTCCATAATTTTCACGATATCGCCAACTTTTGCTTCGTTGTTTTCATCGTGTGCTTTGTATTTCTTAGAATAGTTCAGACGTTTGCCGTAGATAGGGTGGTTTTTCTTTGTTTCAACGACAACAGAGATAGTTTTATCCATTTTGTCTGATACCACGCGACCTTGGTAAACTTTGCGTTGATTTCTTTCTTCAGTCATACGCTAAATGGCCTCCTTCCACTATTACTTAACTTGTTCACGCAATACTGTTTTAATGCGTGCAATCGATTTACGTACTTCTTTGATACGTGCAGTGTTTTCTAATTGACCTGTTGCTAATTGGAATCTAAGATTGAACAATTCTTCTTTCAATTGTTTTTCTTGATCTAGCATTTCGGCAGTGGTTAATTCTCTGATTTCTTTAACCTTCATTCGATTCACCACCCATTTCCTCACGTTTTACGATCTTCGTTTTCACTGGTAATTTGTGAGAAGCAAGACGTAGCGCTTCGCGCGCAACTTCTTCAGGTACACCGGCAATTTCAAACATGATTTTACCACGTTTAACTGGTGATACCCATCCTTCAGGAGCCCCTTTACCAGAACCCATACGTACCCCGATAGCTTTGGCAGTATAAGATTTGTGAGGGAAAATTTTGATCCATACTTTCCCGCCACGTTTCATATAACGAGTCATTGCGATACGGGCAGCTTCGATTTGACGGTTTGTGATCCAGTGTGATTCAACAGCTTGTAAGCCGTATTCACCGAATGCTACTTCTTTTCCGCCTTTCGCTTCGCCACGCATTTTTCCGCGGAACTCACGACGGTGTTTTACACGTTTAGGTACTAACATGTTTATTTCCCTCCTTTCTCAGTGTTCTTTTTAGTTGGAAGAACTTCTCCACGATAAATCCACACTTTAACTCCTAGTTTTCCGTATGTTGTATCTGCTTCTTCCCATGCGTAATCAATGTCCGCACGTAATGTATGAAGTGGAACTGTTCCTTCTGAGTAACCTTCTGAACGAGCGATATCCGCACCATTTAGACGGCCAGAAACTTGTGTTTTGATTCCTTTAGCGCCAGAACGCATTGTGCGTTGGATCGCTTGTTTTTGAGCACGACGGAAAGCAACACGGTTTTCTAATTGACGTGCGATTCCTTCGCCTACTAATTTAGCATCTAAATCTGGTTTTTTGATTTCAACGATGTTGATGTGAACTCGTTTGCCAGTTAGGCTATTTAATTCTTTTCTTAGGTTTTCGACTTCAGATCCGCCTTTACCGATAACCATACCTGGTTTAGCTGTGTGGATTGAAATATTCACGCGGTTTGCTGCACGCTCGATCTCAACTGTAGACACAGCGGCATCAGCAAGTTTAGATGCGATAAATTTACGGATTTTCAAATCTTCATGTAGAAATTCAGCATACTCTTTTTCAGCATACCATTTAGCATCCCAGTCACGGATGATGCCTACACGCATTCCAATTGGATGTACTTTTTGACCCACTGATTGTCCCTCCTTATTTTTCTGATACGACTACAGTAATATGACTTGTACGTTTGTTGATCGGTGAAGCTGAACCTTTCGCACGTGGACGGAAACGTTTCATCGTTGGTCCTTCGTTTACGAATGCTTCAGAAACAATCAAGTTTTCAACATCTAAGTCAAAATTATTTTCTGCATTGGCAATAGCTGACATCAAGACTTTCTCGATGATTCCAGCTGCTTTATTTGGTGTGAACTTTAAGATCGCGATTGCTTCAGCAACGCTTTTCCCTCTGATTAAGTCAATAACTAGACGAGATTTACGAGGAGAAACGCGGACTGTTTTAGCAGTTGCTTTCGCTGATGTGATTTGTTCTGCCATTTTTGGATATCCTCCCCTCAAAATTAGCGTCTTGTTTTCTTATCATCGGCAGCATGTCCGCGATAAGTTCTTGTTGGTGCAAATTCACCTAATTTGTGTCCTACCATGTCTTCTTGGATGTAAACTGGTACATGTTTCCGTCCATCATACACAGCAATTGTAAATCCGATAAAATTAGGGAAAATTGTAGAACGACGTGACCAAGTTTTGATCACTTTTTTCTTTTCAGCGCCTTCTTGTGCTTCGACCTTTTTCATCAAATGGTCATCGACAAAAGGTCCTTTTTTCAAACTACGACCCATGGTGTACCTCCTCTCAAAATGTGCGACACACGGTCAAGTATATTACTTAGTTTTACGACGACGAACGATAAGTTTGTCTGATTTTGCTTTTTTGTTACGTGTTTTGTAGCCAAGTGCTGGTTGTCCCCAAGGAGAAACTGGTGCTTTACGTCCGATTGGTGCTTTACCTTCACCACCACCGTGTGGGTGATCATTAGGGTTCATTACGCTACCACGTACAGTTGGGCGTTTGCGCATCCAACGAGAACGACCGGCTTTACCGATGTTGATCAATTCGTGTTGTTCATTACCAACAGAACCGATTGTTGCACGACATGATGCTAAGATCATCCGTACTTCACCAGAGTTCAAGCGAATCAATACGTATTTGCCTTCTTTACCAAGTACTTGAGCACTTGTTCCAGCTGAACGAATCAATTGTCCACCTTTACCAGGTTTCATTTCGATGTTGTGGATAACAGTACCGACTGGAATGTTTTCTAGTGGTAATGCATTCCCTACTTTAATATCTGCATCTGGACCAGAAACGACAGTCATGCCAACTTCTAATCCTTTAGGTGCTAAGATGTATGCTTTTACTCCATCCTCGTAATGTACTAACGCAATGTTAGCAGAACGGTTTGGATCATATTCAATCGTTTTAACCGTAGCAACGACGTTGTCTTTGTTACGTTTGAAATCGATCAAACGGTATTGACGTTTGTGACCGCCACCTTGATGACGAACCGTGATACGTCCGTTGTTGTTACGACCAGCATTGTTTTTCAAAGGAGCTAACAATGTTTTTTCTGGTGTTGAAGTTGTGATTTCAGCGAAATCAGAACTTGTCATATTACGACGGCCGTTCGTGGTAGGTTTGTACTTTTTAATCGCCACGTCTTTTTCCCTCCCATGTAAAATTTATGCGTGAGTTGCTTATTCAGCAGCTTCGAAAATTTGGATTTCTTTAGAATCTTCAGTTAAAGTCACAACAGCTTTGCGACGTTTTTTTGTATATCCTGCATATTTACCCATGCGTTTGAATTTCGGACGAACGTTGATGATGTTCACGTTTGCCACTTTCACTCCGTCAAAGGCAGCTTCTACAGCTTGTTTTACTAAAGTTTTGTTAGCTTTTGTGTCCACTTCAAAAGTGTATTTCTTGTCATCCATGGCAAGCATTGATTTTTCAGTGATCACTGGGCGTTTAATAACGTCTAGTAAGTTCATTATGCAAGCACCTCCTCGATCTGAGTAAGAGCAGTTTGTGTCACTAACATTTTATCGTTAGAAACGATGTCTAGCACACTAATGTTATCAGCAGTAACTACAGAAACTTTTGGCAAGTTGCGCGCAGATAAAGCGGCAAAGTCGTTTTCAGATTCTAAAACTACCAATACTTTAGAGTCAATTGTCAAGTTAGCTAAAACTTGTTTAAATTCTTTTGTTTTTGGAGCATCAAAGCTTAATCCTTCTACTGCTACCAAGTTATTTGAAGCAACTTTTTCTGACAATACAGATTTCATTGCTAAGCGACGAACTTTTTTAGGAAGTTTGTAGCTGTATGAACGTGGTGTTGGTCCGAAGACTACGCCACCTCCACGCCATTGTGGTGAACGGATTGAACCTTGACGGGCACGTCCAGTTCCTTTTTGGCGCCATGGTTTACGGCCACCGCCACGAACGGCACTGCGGTTTTTCACAGCGTGTGTTCCTTGTCTTAATGAAGCGCGTTGCATGATGATTGCATCATAGACAACTGATTCATTTGGTTCGATTCCGAAGATTTCTTCGTTCAATGTAATTTCGCCATTTTGGCTTCCATCTTGTTTGAATAATGCTACATTCGGCATTCCTTAGTTCCTCCTTTCTTCCTATCTACTTATTTAGCTTTCACAGCTGATTTGATTGTAATCAATGATTTTTTCGCGCCAGGTACATTACCTTTGATCAAGATAACGTTGCGTTCTGCGTCTACGCGTACGATTTCCAAGTTTTGGATCGTGATGCGATTTCCGCCCATACGTCCAGCAAGACGTTTGTTTTTAAATACACGGTTAGGTGCAACTGGACCCATTGATCCAGGACGACGGTGGTAACGAGAACCGTGAGCCATTGGTCCGCGGCTTTGTCCGTGACGTTTGATAACGCCTTGGAATCCTTTACCTTTCGAAGTGCCGGTTACATCGATGATGTCTCCTGCTTCAAAAATATCAACTTTGATTTCTGATCCTACTTCTAAGCCCTCTAGCTCTACATTCTTGAATTCGCGAATGAAGCGCTTAGGAGCCGTGTTTGCTTTTGCAACATGACCTTTCGCAGGTTTGTTAGACAAAACTTCACGCATATCTTGGTAGCCGACTTGAATTGCTTCGTAGCCGTCATTTTCGATTGTTTTCACTTGTAGCACTACGTTTGGTGTAGCTTCTACTACAGTTACTGGAATCAATTCGCCAGATTCAGTGAAGATTTGAGTCATTCCCACTTTTTTCCCTAAGATTCCTTTGGTCATGATTACACCTCCATCTTAATTATTATAGTTTGATTTCGATATTAACACCGCTTGGCAAGTCTAGCTTCATTAAAGCATCAACAGTTTTTGGTGTTGGATTCACAATGTCGATTAGACGTTTGTGTGTACGCATTTCGAATTGTTCGCGTGAATCTTTGTATTTGTGCGTCGCACGGATGATCGTGTACAAGCTGCGTTCAGTTGGTAATGGAATTGGACCAGATACGCCAGCTCCAGTTCTCTTTGCAGTTTCTACGATTTTATCCGCTGATTGATCTAAAATACGATGTTCATACGCTTTTAAACGGATACGAATTTTTTGTTTTGCCATTGTTTTCCCTCCTTCGCCTATTTTGAAAAGTAGACATAGCTCCACGAAAATTTTCCGTCACGCTCGTCCATGGCAAAGCGTCCGGGCGTGTCGCAACCTCTCGTTTCGTAGCCGGCAGAAAATTTCTTTGCTGCCAGTGTGACTTACGTATTTACGTAAACAGCACCTTTATGATTATATTACGGATAAACATTGATTGCAAGCTTTTTTTATGGAAAAACCGTGATTCTTTTGCATTTCTTTCAGAAAATTTTCTTTTGTTTTCGAAACACAAAAAAAGAAGCGTTGCCCGCTTCTTTTAAGCGCTTCTTCAATTCCTATTTATATAGAAGCAAACCTGCTATTGCGGCGCTTCCTCATTCATACGTCCTTGGGCGTGGGTATAGGCGCCATGCCACACATGGCCCACATAGGGATTGATGACCACGCCTTCTTTGATTGCTGCTGTGACAAAGGCTTTCGCTAAGCGAACACTTTCCACGACGGGTTTGCCTTTTGCAAGACCGGCAGCGATCGCCGCTGAAAAGGTGCAGCCTGCTCCGTGATTGAAATCAGTAGCGATTTTGCCACTTTCTAACATGAGGAAGGATTCTCCATCATAAACAAGGTCAATGGCTTTTGCTCCTGGCAAGCGATGACCACCTTTGATCACGACGTATTTAGCACCTAATTGATGGATTTTTTCAGCAGCTTGCTTCATGGCTTCCACACTCGTCAAATCCCCCAAACCCGAAAGAATCCCCGCTTCTACTAAATTAGGAGTGACAACATCTGCTAAAGGCAACAAATGCGTGATGATGGCATCGACACTTTTTGGCTGTAAGATTTCTGCGGTCCCTTTGCAAGCAATGACGGGATCGATCACCACATTTTTGACTTGCTGTTGTTGAATCATCTTCGCTGCTTGCACAATATTGTCTTCATTGCCTAACATCCCCGTTTTAAGGGCATCCATCGGATCACCTGCAAAGGCGGAGATCAATTGCTTTTCAACAAGCGCTGGTTCCATTGCTGTTACTTCATGGCTCCAACCCGCTTGTGGATCCATCGTGACGATCGAAGCAATCGTGGCAAAACCAAAGACACCATACTCCTGAAACGTTTTTAAATCTGCTTCGATACCGGCACCTCCGGTTGAATCAGACCCGGCAATTGATATTACTTTTTCCATCTTCCTCATCTCCTTGTGCTTTTTGCTAAGTATAGTCAATCTTCCCCTTGACGAAAAGAGCCATTTGGCTTATTTTTAAACCATCCAATTGAAAAAGGTGGTGCAGGATGGCTTCATCAAGTATCGACAAACAAAAGAAACAACCGATTTACCAGCAGATCGTGACCCATTTTATCGAAGAGATCCAAGCGGGAACCTATGGGCCTGGGGATCGTTTACCACCAGAGCGCAGCCTTGCTCAGACTTTTGACGTCAACCGTTCCACCGTCGTCAAAGCGTTAGATGAATTGAAAAGCTTAGGATGGATCGAACGAAAACAAGGCAGCGGCTCTCGCGTATTGGAAGGTCGTTGGGGGAACCGACAAACACCGCTTTCTTATTTGCGCTCGTCTTTAAGCAGCCCTTACTTGCAGCAAGACCCTTACGTTCAACAGATTCAGCACTTGCGCACCGAGAAGGATGTGCTGGATCTGTACACAGGTGATCTACCTACCGATCTGATTCCCGACTTCACGTTTCCCGCCTTTACATGGGAAGAGATCCGCAAAGAAAGCACCAAAGTATTACCGACTGGGTATGAGCCTTTGCAAGAAATCTTATTGCAGCACCTTGCTGATTCCTTCAATTTGCCCATCAGCGGTCAAAAACTAGTAATTACTGCCGGTTCGACGCAAGGAATCACCTTGCTGATGCAAGTCTTATTGCATGCGGGGGATTGTATTGCGACAGAGGACCCTTCTTTCTTGTTCTCTCTCCCCTTGTTTTCCACGATGAATGTCCAGCTGATTGGGATAAAGCAGGATAGTGAAGGGATGCGGCCTGCGGCATTGGAAAAAGTGTTGAAGGAAAAGAAGATCAAATTCGTCTATCTGAACCCCACCTTCCAAAACCCAACTGGCCACACCATGAGCGAGCATCGGCGCCAAGCGATCATCCGCCTTTGCCAGACCTACCAAGTACCGATCATTGAGGATGATGTTTTTAGCGAGTTGGCTTTTGATGAAGTACCGCCCAAGCTAAAATCCATGGCTCCCGAAACCGTCATTTATTTAGGCTCGCTTTCAAAATTACTTGGGTCATCAATCAAAATCGGCTGGCTTTTGGTGCCAGAAGCGTTAGCCGACCAATTTGCCCAAGCGAAAAAACGGATGGCGATCGATACCACGATCTTCCCGCAAGTCCTTGCCAACATCGCCTTACGCTCCTCTGATTACCACCAGCAGCAGCGGACACTGCTTACAGAAATGGCCCAGCGCCAGCAAGACCTACTCCAACTCTTGCAGGCATTTGAGGAGGACTGGCAATGGCAGCCGACGAAAGGCGGTCTTTACCTGTGGTTGACTTGGCGTCACCGCACATTGACTCGCAAAGATTGGTCGCGCTTTTTGGCGAACGATTGCTTAGTAGCACCTGCGTTTCTTTTCAGTAACGATACGAATGGCTTGCGTTTGAACTATACCCGCTTAGCCAAAGATGATTTACCACGATTTCAAGAACGATTCACAAAAATCACCCAACAGTTAAAGGAGCAAACCTATGAACGAAACCATTGAGCTTTTGCACAATCATCGCACTTACCGACAATTTGACCCTGACTACCGCTTGAGCCAAGAACAAGTAACCGCGATTTTGACTGCCGCTCGTCAAGCACCAAGCTGGATGAATGGGCAAGCCTATTCGATCCTGGTGATCGACGACCCGCAGATCCGCCAACAAATGGTCGAATGGAATCCCGGCAATCCTCATATCGCAGCAAGTTCGCTCTTTCTGCTGTTTCTCGCAGATTTAAACCGAACCAAAAAAATTTCTGACGAAAAACAGACCCCTTATCCAATCGATGAGGGCTATCAGCCATTATTGATTGCCACCACTGATGCCAGCATTGCTTTACAATCTGGTGCGATCGCTGCTGAATCACTGGGCTTAGGTACCGTCATTTCCGGCAGTGTCCGCAAAGATAGCGCCAAAATCGCTGAATTGTTGCACTTACCGGAATATGTCTACCCTGTGGCTGGCTTGAGCATCGGTAAACCAATCGTAGAAATGAAGGTCAAGCCTCGCTTGCCAGAAGAAGCGGTCATTCATTACAACCACTATCAGGACTATTCTTATGAGTCGATCGAAGCCTACGATCAAACAATGACTGATTTTGGAGAAGCTCGCGAGACCAAACCATGGTCAGAAAAATTTGCTGGGTTTTACCGCAATCGCCCTGACCAAGGATTTGACGCCTTCTTGAAGAAGCAAAAACTAATAAAATAAAAAGCACCGCTCTCTTTAGCTTCGATGAACCACAGTGGATTCGTCAACGCTAGAGATGGCGGCTCTTTTTTGGTTCTACGAGTTAAAAAAAAGAGCAAAAGCGCGTACGCTTTTGCTCTTCGATCAATCAAATTAAGCTTGGATTGAAGTTACAACGCCTGAACCAACAGTACGTCCGCCTTCACGAATTGAGAAACGAGTTCCGTCTTCGATAGCGATTGGGTGGATCAATTCAACGTCGATTGTTACGTTATCACCAGGCATAACCATTTCAGTTCCTTCTGGTAATTCAACAACACCAGTTACGTCAGTTGTACGGAAGTAGAACTGAGGACGGTAGTTAGTGAAGAATGGAGTGTGACGTCCACCTTCTTCTTTTGTTAAAACGTAAACTTCAGCTTTAAATTTTGTATGAGGTGTGATTGTACCAGCTTTAGCTAATACTTGTCCACGTTGGATGTCTTCACGAGCAACCCCACGTAGCAATGCACCAATGTTATCCCCTGCTTCAGCATAGTCTAACAATTTACGGAACATTTCAACACCAGTTACAGTTGTTTTAGCAGTTTCTTCAGCAATACCAACGATTTCAACTTCGTCACCAACGCGAACTTGTCCACGTTCAACACGGCCTGTAGCAACAGTACCACGTCCAGTGATTGAGAATACGTCTTCGACTGGCATCATGAATGGTTTGTCAGTGTCACGTTCTGGAGTTGGAACGTATTCGTCAACTGCAGCCATTAATTCCATGATTTTTTCTTCGTATGAAGCATCGCCTTCAAGAGCTTTCAAAGCAGAACCAGCGATTACAGGAACATCGTCGCCTGGGAAGTCATATTCTGACAATAAGTCACGAACTTCCATTTCAACTAATTCTAGTAATTCTTCGTCATCAACCATATCCATTTTGTTTAAGAAAACAACGATGTATGGTACACCAACGTTACGTGATAACAAGATGTGTTCACGCGTTTGAGGCATAGGACCATCAGCAGCAGATACTACTAAGATCGCGCCGTCCATTTGAGCAGCACCAGTGATCATGTTTTTAACGTAGTCCGCGTGTCCTGGGCAGTCAACGTGAGCATAGTGACGTGCTTCAGTTTCGTACTCAACGTGAGCAGTTGAGATAGTGATTCCGCGTTCGCGTTCTTCTGGAGCGCCATCGATTTGGTCGTAAGCTGAAGCTTGAGCCAAACCTTTTTTAGATAATACAGTTGTGATAGCAGCTGTAAGTGTAGTTTTACCATGGTCAACGTGTCCGATCGTACCAATGTTTACGTGGGGTTTAGAACGGTCAAATTTTTCTTTTGCCATTTTAAAATGTTCCTCCTAAAAATGCAGTTTATTTTTTATATTTGATAGGTAGGGAGCCGCAGCTCCCCATCCCTTATCATCGATAATATTGTACACGAAACTCAGAAAAAAATATAGCTTTTTACTTAATTTCCTATACTTCCATCAATTATTCAGCTTTGCCGCCGTTTTTCTTGATGATTTCTTCTTGAACAGATTTTGGTACATCTTCATAGTGATCAAATGTCATCATGAACGTACCGCGACCTTGTGTTGATGAACGAAGTGTCGTTGCGTAACCGAACATTTCAGCTAATGGCACGATTGCGTTCACGATTTGTGAGTTACCGTGTGCTTCCATTCCTTCTACGCGTCCACGACGAGCAGTTACGTGACCCATAACATCACCTAAGTAATCTTCTGGTACAGTGATAACTACTTTCATCATCGGTTCAAGAATTACTGGATTTGCTTTCTTCGCTGCAGCACGTAAAGCCATAGAAGCTGCAACACGGAAGGCAGTTTCACTTGAATCGACATCATGGTATGAACCATCATAAAGTTTTGCTTTGATGTCTACTAATGGGTAACCGGCTAAGACACCGTTCGCCATTGAGTCTTCAAGTCCTTTTTCAACTGCTGGGATGTATTCACGAGGAACCACACCACCGACAATCGCGTTTTCGAATTCGAAGCCTTTACCTTCTTCGTTTGGTGTAAATTCGACCCATACGTGACCGTATTGACCTTTACCACCAGACTGACGTACAAATTTACCTTCCGCTTGTGTTGCTGCACGGAATGTTTCACGATAAGAAACTTGAGGCGCACCTACGTTTGCTTCAACTTTAAATTCGCGACGCATACGGTCAACTAAGACGTCCAAGTGAAGTTCTCCCATACCAGCGATAACAGTTTCGCCTGTTTCAGCGTTTGTTTCCACACGGAATGATGGATCTTCTTCAGCAAGTTTTTGTAAAGCAACCCCCATTTTATCTTGGTCAGCTTTTGATTTAGGCTCAACAGCGACTTCGATAACTGGTTCTGGGAATTCGATTGATTCAAGGATTACTGGTGATTTTTCATCACATAGTGTATCCCCAGTTGTTGTGTCTTTCAAACCAACAGCAGCGGCGATATCACCTGAGTATACTGTTTGGATTTCAGCACGTGTGTTGGCGTGCATTTGTAGGATACGACCGATACGTTCGCGTTTGCCTTTTGAAGCATTCAATACGTATGATCCAGAGTTCAAGATACCTGAATACACACGGAAGAATGTCAAACGACCTACGAATGGGTCAGTCATTACTTTAAATGCTAATGAAGCAAATGGTGCTTCATCGTCAGCCGGACGATCAGTTTCTTCGTCTGTTTTAGGATTGATCCCTTTAATCGCAGGAACATCAAGTGGTGAAGGCAAGTAGTCGATGACTGCATCCAACATCAATTGAACCCCTTTGTTTTTAAAGGCAGATCCACAAAGAACAGGGAAAAAGTCAACAGTCAATGTTGCTTGACGAATACCAGCTTTCAATTCTTCTTCAGTGATTTCTTCACCTTCCAAGAATTTCATCATTAGTTCTTCATCAGTATCAGCAACAGCTTCGATTAATTTTTCGCGCCATTCTTCAGCTAATTCTACGTATTCTTCAGGAATTTCAGTCTCTTGGATTTCAGTTCCTAAGTCATTTGTGTAGATTTCAGCTTTCATTTTTACTAAGTCGATAATACCAGTAAAGTCATCTTCCGCACCAATTGGTAATTGGATTGGGTGAGCATTTGCTTGTAAACGATCATGTAAAGTTGATACAGAGTATAAGAAGTCTGCACCAATTTTGTCCATTTTGTTACAGAATACAACACGTGGTACGCGGTAATCTGTCGCTTGACGCCAAACTGTTTCTGTTTGAGGTTCTACACCTGATTGTGAGTCCAACACAGTTACAGCACCATCAAGTACACGCAATGAGCGTTGCACTTCGATTGTGAAGTCCACGTGTCCTGGTGTGTCGATGATATTTACGCGGTTTTCTTTCCATTGCGCAGTTGTCGCAGCAGAAGTGATTGTGATCCCACGTTCTTGTTCTTGTTCCATCCAGTCCATTTGAGAAGCACCTTCATGTGTTTCACCAATTTTATGGATTTTACCTGTGTAATAAAGGATACGTTCAGTTGTCGTTGTTTTACCAGCGTCAACGTGGGCCATGATCCCGATATTACGAGTTTTTTCTAGCGAAAATTCTCTTGCCATTCTAGGTTGTTCCCCTCTCATTCTTACTTAACTTAAGCTAAGGTTGTCTCAGTACCTTCCAATAAAAAGCAGTGAGGATCTTACCAACGATAGTGAGCAAATGCGCGGTTGGCTTCCGCCATTTTGTGTGTGTCTTCGCGTTTTTTCACAGAAGCACCAGTGTTGTTTGCTGCATCCATGATTTCTTTTGCAAGACGTTCTTCCATTGTGTGTTCGCCACGCAAACGAGCGTAGTTTACCACCCAACGAAGACCTAGAGTTGTACGACGTTCAGGACGTACTTCTACTGGTACTTGGTAGTTAGAACCACCGACACGGCGAGCTTTAACTTCCAATACAGGCATAATGTTTTTCATTGCTTGTTCGAAAACTTCCAATGGATCATTTCCTGTAGATTCTTTGATAATGCCAAAAGCATTGTAGATAATATTTGCAGCAACACCGCGTTTACCATCAACCATTACACGGTTGATCAAACGAGTTACTAATTTTGAGTTATAAATAGGATCTGGTAAAACATCACGTTTTGCAACAGGACCTTTACGAGGCATCCGTAACTCCTCCTTCCGAGATATCAGTTCTGATTTAAATAAGATTCATTTGATCTGTTTGTCTTAAAGATTAAGCTTTAGGACGTTTTGTACCATATTTAGAACGAGATTGTTTACGATCGTTAACACCGGCAGTATCCAATGCACCACGAACGATATGGTAACGTACCCCTGGTAAGTCTTTTACACGTCCACCACGTAACAAGACCACGCTGTGTTCTTGTAAGTTGTGTCCGATACCTGGAATATAAGCTGTCACTTCAATCAAGTTTGACAAACGAACACGCGCATATTTACGTAGAGCTGAGTTCGGTTTTTTCGGTGTCATAGTTCCCACACGAGTAGCTACCCCACGCTTTTGAGGTGAGTTAACATTCGTTTGAGCTTTCTTGAAACTGTTATATCCTTTGTTCAATGCTGGTGAATTTGATTTTTCAACCTTGGATTTACGAGGTTTACGTACTAATTGATTAATTGTAGGCATCCCTAGTTGTCCTCCTTCCTTGATTCGCTTTATAGTCCCACACATCCAGGTGGTTCTTTTTTTGCGATAAAAAATAATGCATTCTCTGCATTCATATCAACTATGCTTTGATAGACAGTCAGCACGTCTCCAACGAGAGACCTGTAGATAAAGCACCTTTGATAGAATATCATGCTTATTCTTACCTGTCAAGTATCCTCCCAAGCTTTTTTCAAAAGAAATCTGTTACGAAAAAATCCGCAAATTTTGCGCTTCTTCCTATATAATAGAGACAAAGCATTTATTTAAAAAAGGCGGGAAGAAAATGAACCTAAAAGAAATGGTCGGCATTGAAGCGGCTAGTTATGTAAAAGATGGCATGGTCGTTGGCTTGGGCACTGGCTCAACAGCCTACTACATGATTGAAGAACTGGGTAGACGTGTAAAAGAAGAAGGTCTATCGATCACGGGTGTCCCAACTTCTTGGGCATCGAAAAAACAAGCAGAAGGATTAGGTATCCCGATTCGCACCATCGATGAAGTGGACGCTGTGGATCTAACGATCGACGGTGCAGATGAGATCAGCAAGGATTATCATGGCATCAAAGGCGGCGGTGCAGCCCTTTTATTCGAAAAAATCGTGGCGTCTAACTCCAAAAAAGTTTTGTGGATCGTTGATGAATCGAAAATGGTCGAAACACTTGGTGCCTTCCCGTTGCCAGTGGAAGTGATCCCTTATGGCAGCCAACAGCTGTTGCGTCTGTTCGAGAAGAAAAACTACCATCCAAAACTGCGTCTGAATGAAGAAGGCGAACCTTTAAAAACCGATTGCAGCAATTACATCATCGATCTTCATCTAGAAACGATCACCGCTCCTACTGAGTTGGCACAGGAATTAGATGCTACAGTGGGCGTGGTTGAACACGGTCTGTTTTTGGATATGGTTCATACGATCATTGTCGGATTGCCTGAAGGACCGAGTACCAAGCACGTTAGATAAAGGAAACAAAAAAGGAGAAGCAAAAATGCTTCTCTTTTTTTCGTTATTTTTCTTCAATCGACTTAATTTTTATTATTTTTTGTGCAAATTACCCTATCATTTAAGAAATAATTATGATACATTCAATAAAAAGGGAAAGGTAGGAGGGTTTATGAAAATCATAGGCTATGCTCGTTCAACGATCACCGATAACTCAACAAGTGAACAATTAAACAAGCTCGAAGAATTTGGGTGTCATGAATTTTTCCATGAGACATTTAGCGTGGAAGAAAGTGAAGAAAATCATTCATTGGAGTCAGTGGTGGCACAAATGCAGCCCGGTGACACCTTAGTCGTTACGGAACTGCATCGTTTAGGGAAGACGACCAGACAGCTGACCGATCTCACGGATCTATTAAAACAGCGAGAGCTTCATCTGGTTTCACTGGCAGAACAAATCGATACCCGCGGTCCGATGGGACAGGTTTACTTCAATTTGATGGAAGGACTTGCGATCATGGAACGCTCACTCATCAAAGAGCGCACGCTGGTCGGCTTAAATAAAGCCCGCAAAAAAGGCAAAATTGGCGGTCGTCCAAAGATCGATCCAAAAACGATCAAAAAAATCCGTCAATTGTACTACGAAAAAAAAGAAACGATTCAATATATTTCTGAAAAATGCGGTGTTTCTGTAGGTACATGCTATAAATACATAAAATTATCCGAAGAAGAATGGAACAAGTTACGTTCATAGTTGTCGACTCCCCCTAGAACAGCATGAAACAAAAGCGGTCCTCTTTTTAATGATCCCCTTTTGTTTTTCCTTAAGAATGGCGTTTTCCCCCAGCTTTTCCTCCAAAACCATGGAAATTCTTTGAGAAAGAGTGTACAATAAATACGGAATTGAAAATTTCAGAAAAATATCGAATATCTAAAGGAGAGTTTTACATGCCAAAATTAGTATTTTCTCGTCATGGACTAAGCGAATGGAACAAATTAAACCAGTTTACCGGTTGGGCTGATGTTGATCTAGCGCCAGAAGGTGTCGAAGAAGCAATCGAAGGCGGACGTAAAATCAAAGAAGCAGGCATCGAATTTGACGTTGCTTACACATCTGTTTTAACTCGTGCCATCAAAACTTGTAATTACATTTTAGAATATTCTGATCAACTTTGGGTACCAACGATCAAATCATGGCGCTTAAACGAACGTCATTACGGTAAATTACAAGGTTTAAATAAAAAAGAAACTGCTGAAAAATACGGTGACGAACAAGTACACATCTGGCGTCGTTCTTACGATGTTTTACCTCCATTGATGGAAGCTTCAGATGAAGGTTCTGCTGCAAACGACCGTCGTTATGCAATGCTTGACCCTCGCGACGTACCTGGTGGAGAAAACTTAAAAGTTACTTTAGAACGTGCATTGCCTTTCTGGCAAGATGAAATCGCCCCAGCATTAAAAGACGACAAAACTGTCTTAGTTGCGGCTCACGGAAACTCTCTACGTGCATTAGCAAAACATATCGAAGGTATTTCTGACGAAGATATCATGGATCTTGAGATCCCAACTGGTCAACCACTTGTTTATGAATTGAACGATGATTTGACTGTTGCGAAAAAATACTACTTATAAGCCTCGCTTATCGCTGCCCTTTTTAACCAAAGGGCTGTTTTTTTATTGGCATTTTCTCCCCCCTCTTTTATAATTGAGGGCATACTCGAAAGGAGCTTATTATGAAACTAGTCAAAAATGATACCGTTTTATTTTTAGGTGACAGCATCACAGATTGCGATCGTGATCGCCAAGACCCCCACGATTTAGGACATGGGTTTGCCCGTCTCGTTGCCGATCAGCTGGCAGAGAAATTCCCCACTGCGGACTTTACCTTTTATAACCGCGGGATCGGCGGCAATAAAGCTGCCGATGTCTTAGCCCGTCTCCAAGAAGATTGCCTCCAATTAGCGCCTGACGTCTTGGTCTTTATGATTGGGATCAACGACACGTGGCACAATGCCGGTGGTCCCGATTTTGGTTCAGAAGCTGCGGCAACGTCCTTTGAGGCAACCTACCGTCAAATTCTGGAACAAGTGACCCAACAGGGGATCACGCGTATTTTCTTGCTGGAACCTTTTGTATTGCCATATCCTGAAGATCGCCAAACCTGGCGGATCGATCTTGATCCGAAAATCCAAATCGTTCGTCGCTTAGCTGCCGCCTTTCATTGTCAACTGCTGCCGCTGGATGGCTTGTTTGCCGAAGCATCCGTCGCTAGCTCCCCACAGGCACTGACAGGCGATGACGGTGTGCACCCTACTCCTGCAGGACACGCCTTGATTGCGAATCAGCTAATGGCCCGTTTGGCTTTTTCTTCTGAAGGGTAAATAAACAGACCGCTCCGCGACAACCAAGTCGCAGGAACGGTCTTTTTAATGATTAAAGATAGGTTGAAGGAGTCAAGGAATCTTGGTAGATTGCGATCACGTCTTCTTCTTGTAGCGGTACATACGCATTTGTTGCAATAGAGCTGAATTGAACTGCTTGAGCCGCCATTTCAGCAAAATGAGTGTCATCGGCGATTCCCACTTCTGGCAAAGTCATCGGAATATCGCAAGAAGCAAAAAAGTCATACAGTTTTTGAATCCCCATTCGGGCAGCTAATTCTGGCACTGCTTCTTGGACACCAAAGACTTCTCTGGCAAAACGCGCAAATTTCGGCGCCGTTTCTTCATTCAATACATGAAGCATCCAGCGTGGGGTCAGGATCGCTAAGCCGATGCCATGGGTAATGTCATAAAACGCACTCAACTCATGCTCCATCGCATGACAAGACCATGCACCACCCTTGCCGCTTCCAGTCAAACCATTTAAGGCTAAGGTGCTCGCCCACATCAAATTCGCCCGTGCGTCATAGTCCGAGGGATCCTTTAATGCGATGGGCAGATTTTTAATGACTGCTTTTAGCAATCCTTCTGCTACACCGTCTTGGACATCTGTTCCTTCTGTTTTACTGAAATAATTTTCAATCAGATGGCTCATGATATCCGCTGAACCGGCAGCCGTTTGATAACGACTGACACTAAAGGTCGTTGTTGGATCTAAAAAGGATACTTTCGGTAAAAATTCGGGTCCGTGAACGCCAAGTTTTTGTTTCGTTTCTAGATTAGAGATCACTGCGCCGCGATTCATTTCACTGCCGGTAGCCGCAAGGGTCAAGATCGTTACTAATGGAATTGCTGGTCCTTGATAGCTTCTGGAAAGTACTAAGTCCCAAGGCTCTTGCTCACTGCAAGCCGCCCCAGCAATCACTTTGCTGCAATCAATTACAGAACCGCCGCCAACAGCTAAAATGACGTCGATCTTTTCTGAACGACAAAGAGCGGCTCCTTGACGAACGGTTTCGATTCGTGGATTTGGATCGACACCAGTCAATTCAGTGACTTGATTGCCGTTGGCAGTCAATTGCGCCATGACTGCATCGTACAAGCCGTTTTTCTTGATACTGCCGCCACCATAGACTAGCAAGACGTTTTTTCCAAATGTATTCAGTACTTCTGGCAATTCGTTCAGACGGTCTTTCCCAAAACGAATGTCCGTCGTTACATGAAACGTAAAATTATTCATTGTCTCGTCTCCTTTTTACACCTTTTCTTTTCATTAAACCATTTTCTGGCAAAAGTGCAACGCTTCTTCGTGGCTTTTTGCCAACAAAAAAAGATAACACATTCTCGGTTGCATGCAAACCAATACGATTTGGCTGCTTGCTCTATCAAAAGCAAGCAGCCTTCGCATCGTTCATGCACCGATCCTGCGGTATCTTTTTTACGCGATCGCTGTTTCTAAGCCAACTTTGATCATGTCGTTAAATGTCGTTTGTCTTTCTTCTGGCGTTGTTTCTTCTCCAGTGATGATGTGGTCGCTGACGGTACAGATCGCTAAGGTTTGAACGTGGAATTTCGCCCCTAAATAGTATAAGGCTGCGGCTTCCATCTCAACACCCATCACTCCAAGGTCTGCCAACTGTAACGTTTCCGTCATGTCATCTTTGTAGAAGGTATCTTCAGATAAGATGTTGCCGACGTGGGTCGTAAATCCTGATTCAATCGCTGTATCATAGGCTTTACGCAGCAGTGCAAAGTCAGCGATTGGTGGGAAATGGAAACTTTGGAAGTTTTTTGCCACCATCGAGGAACTTGTTGCTGCCGCTTGGGCAATCACAAGATCACGCACATGGACATCTTTTGAGATGGCACCACACGTACCGACCCGAATCAATTTCTTCACGCCGTAAGAGTTGATCAATTCATGGGCATAGATGCTCGCTGAAGGCATGCCCATGCCGGTTCCTTGGACAGAGACCCGCTCGCCCTTATAAACGCCTGTATAGCCCAACATTCCCCGAACATTGTTGTAACAGATCGGGTCTTCTAAAAATGTTTCAGCAATATATTTTGCCCGCAGTGGATCACCTGGTAACAAGATTTTGTCTGCGATCTCGCCTGCTTTTGCTTCGATATGAACGCTCATTCGTTTTTCTCCTTTGGTCTGCTTTTTATAGTACTGCTAACGTTTCTTTGATCAACGCTTTAAATTCTGCCTTGACCCGTTCCGTCGTTTCCACGACTTCTTCGTGATTCAAGCTCGCTTGCATACCAGCAGCCAAGTTTGTGATGCAAGAAACACCTAAGACTTTCAAGCCACTGTGAACAGCAACGATCACTTCTGGGACAGTCGACATACCGACAGCATCGGCACCGATCGTCCGAGCAAAGCGGATCTCTGCTGGCGTTTCATACGTAGGACCTGAGAAGCCCATATAGACGCCTTCTTTTAAGTGCAATCCTTTTGATGCGCCAACTTTTTGTGCCGCTTCCCGATAAGGCAAATGGTAAGCTTGGCTCATATCTGGGAAACGTGGACCCATTTCTTCTTCGTTTTCATCAATCAGTGGGTTGTCCCCCATAAAGTTGATTTGATCGGTGATCAACATCAAGTCTCCAGGCTGGAAGCTTTCGTTCACACCGCCACAGGCATTGGTCACGACTAAGGAATGAGCTTTCAATGCCGCCATCACACGGACGGGGTAAGTGACCGTCTGCATCGAATGGCCTTCATAATAATGGAATCGTCCTTGCATCGCTAAGACTTTTTTCCCAGCTAATATTCCATAGACCAATTGTCCAGCATGACCGACCACTGTCGAAACAGGAAAATGCGGGATATCGTTATAAGGCAACACGATTGGGTTTTCGATCTCATCGGCTAATTCCCCTAAGCCAGAACCTAAAATCAAGCCAAATTCCACTTCACCGACGCCGCTTCCTTTGATAAATGCCGTTGTTTCTTGTAATTTCTCATGTAACGTTGTCATTTCATCACCTCTAGTTTAAATGTTTTAAAAAGCTAGTTCCGTTTTCTGTAGCTGAAACACCAAAGTTTTCAGCGATCGTTGCGGAAATATCCGCATAGTAGCCTTGTGGCAATTTTCCTTGGCCTTGGAATTTCTTGCTGTACGCTAGTAATGGCACATATTCTCTCGTGTGATCCGTTCCCGTAAAGGTTGGGTCATTGCCGTGGTCAGCTGTGATCAACAGCAGATCCTCGTCTCCCATTGCTTCTAAGAGTTCTGGAATACGCAAATCAAAATCTTCAATGGCGTGGGCATACCCTACGACATCGCGACGGTGACCATAAAGCGCATCGAAGTCAACCAAGTTCGTAAAGCTTAGACCCGTAAAGTCTTGTTTCATCACTTTCAGTAATTGATCCACACCGTCCATATTGCTCTTCGTCCGTACAGAATCGGTGATTCCTTGCCCGTTGAAGATATCATTGATTTTCCCAACGGCGATCACGTCTTTTCCAGCTTCTTTCAATGAATCTAACACTGTATGGCCAAATGGATCGAGTGCGTAGTCATGACGATTGCTCGTACGAGTAAAGTTTCCAGGCTCACCGACATAAGGACGCGCGATGATGCGGCCGATCATATACGGCTCATCTTTCGTGATATCCCGAACGTACTGACAAATACGATACAATTCTTCTAATGGAATGATTTCCTCATGAGCGGCGATCTGCAACACTGGGTCAGCCGAAGTGTAAACGATCAGATCCCCGGTCTTCATTTGATGTTCGCCAAAGTCATCAATGACTGCTGTCCCAGAATACGGCGCATTGCAGACGATTTTGCGTCCAGAGAACGCTTCGATCTGTTGCAATAATTCATCGGGAAACCCATCTGGAAATACGCGGAAAGGCTTTTGGATATTCAAGCCCATGATCTCCCAGTGACCCGTCATCGTATCTTTCCCAACAGAAACTTCTTCCAATTTGGTTGCATACCCATCATGGTCAGCTACCGCCTTTACGCCTTCTAAAGGACGAATCGTACCTAGGCCTAATTGTTCCAAGTGAGGGATCGTTAAGCCTGCTTCTTTTGCAATATGGCCTAATGTATCTGAACCGACATCACCAAAAGCTGCCGCATCAGGTGCTTCACCAATTCCGACTGAATCCATCACGATCAAGTGTACACGTTTAAACATTCTATTCCCTACTTTCTTTATTTTATGCTTTTACAAGCGGATCTACTACCTCTATCATACTAAACTTAAGCAAAAATTGCGCTGGGTTGCTTTGGAAATTTCTTGACGCTTTCCTTTCACCCAGAGGATAGAAAAAGGGCAGGACACAGCAACACATTCATGTCCCATAGCCCCACCCTTTCATACTGAAAAAATTATTTAGATTTAATGTAGTTCTTCCCGTTAGCTTTCGGACCAGCAGCTTTTCCAAGGAAAAGAACGAGCACGATGATCGTCAAGGCATAAGGCGCAGCTTGTAAGTAAACCGCTGGAATGGAAGAGATGATTGGCAGCTGGCCACCTACGATACTGATGTTTTGCGCGAAACCGAAGAAAATCGCTGCTCCCATCGCACCAAGTGGATTCCATTTACCAAAGATCATCGCAGCCATCGAGATAAACCCTTGACCGGCGATCGTTGTCACAGCAAAGCGACCCGCGATCGATTGAGCAAACAAGGCACCGCCCATCCCACCAAGGAATCCAGAGATCAAGACGCCTGAGTAACGCATCACGTAAACATTGATCCCTAAGGTATCAGCTGCTTGAGGATGCTCACCGACAGAACGAAGACGCAACCCAAAGCGTGTTTTGAAAATCACGAACCACGCGATCACTGAGATCAAAATGGCGAAGTACGCCGGTAAGAACGTTTGATTAAAGAAAATCGGGCCAATGATAGGAATATCTTTAAGAATCGGGAAATTGAAATACCCCAATGTCCGTTGGATGTTATCGGTTTGCCCTTTGTTGTAGATCGCTTTAACTAAGAACACGGCCAAAGCTGGTGCCATCAAGTTCATCACCGTACCACTGATGATGTGGTCTGCACGGAAGTTGATGGTTGCCACCGCATGCAGCAAGGAGAAAACCACACCGACAAGTCCGCCGACGAGCATCCCTAACCACGGTGTCCACGCACCAAATTGTGACGCAAATTCAATATTGAAAACAATCGAGCTAAAAGCACCCATAACCATGATTCCTTCAAGACCCACGTTAACGATCCCGCTTCGCTCTGAGAACACGCCACCTAGCGCCGTCAAAATCAGAGGAGACGCATAAATCAATGTTTGAGTGACGATCGAAGAAATTAAACTAATATCCATTAGATGGTTCCTCCTTCCTGATCTTGATCGTTTGGTTGGGCTTCAATCTCCTGTACGACCAGCGCTTCTTTTTTGCCGTCAAAGATTTTTGCCAACAAGAAACGAATCACAAAACTGATCGCTACGAAGAAAATAATAATTGCGATATTAACATCAACTAATTCAGATGGAATACCTGCAAACTGCATGCCTTGTCCACCTAATTTCAAAATACTGAACAAGAGGGCTGAAAGCAAGATTCCGATCGATGAGCCGCTTCCTAACAAGGATACAGCCATACCGTCAAACCCGATGCTTAATGATGACCCTTGAACGAAGAAGTTTTCAAACGTTCCTAGTCCTTGAACGACTCCACCTAATCCGGCAAGTGTTCCAGAGATGATCATGGAGATAATGATCGTCCGTTTGCTACTCATCCCAGCATATTCAGAAGCGCTTGGGTTCAAGCCCACCGCGCGGATCTCATAACCAAGAGTGGTTTTTTTCATCAAGAACCAAACCAAAACTAAGAAGATCAAGGCTAAGAAGATCCCCAAGTTCAAGCGAGAGTTGCTCGTGATGCTTGCTAGAAACGGGGTCTGCATGGAGGCATTTTCCCCCACCATTTTCGTGACCCCTTTTGTCGTGATCATGGATTCGCTCATCACATTATTGACTAAATGGTTCCCCGTATAAAGCAAGATATAGTTCATCATGATCGTCACGATGACTTCACTCGTACCAAAGAATGCCCGTAGGAACCCAGGAATCGCAGCTGCGATCGCCCCGCATAAAGCCCCTACGATCACGGCTAATGGCAAGACCACCAACCGAGGCGCATCCGGCATCGCTAGTGCGACCCAGATACTGGCAACCCAACCTGCTAGCGCTTGACCAGAAAGACCGATATTGAAGAATCCCGCTGAGTTTGCAACGGCAAATCCAAGAGCGGTAAAGATCAATGGTCCTGCTGTAACAAAAATCTCACCAATGTTGCGGGCATTTAACCCACCTGTTTGTCCGTTGATAAAAACGGTCCGGAACATTTGTGTATACCCTGTGATCGGGCTGTAGCCGAAGGCCGCCATGATGATTCCGCCAAGGACGAATCCCAACAAGACAGCGATGATCGGCACTAATATATTGCGGATCTTTTCTTTGCGGTTATTCAACCGAACCACCTACTTCCTCCATTTGCAGCTCTCGTCTTGCTTCCTCCAAGGAGTACCCTGCCATCAACAAGCCAAGCTCTTTCTCTGATGTTTCTTTCGGATCAACGACCCCAACGATCTCACCAGCATGAATAACAGCAATGCGGTCTGATACATTCAAAATTTCATCTAATTCAAAGCTGACTAACAATACCGCTTTGAACTTATCCCGTTGTTCAATCAAGCGTTTGTGGATAAATTCGATTGCTCCGACATCCAACCCACGGGTCGGATTGGCAACGATCAATAGATCAGGATCGCGGCTGATTTCTCGTGCGATAATCGCTTTTTGTTGATTCCCGCCGGACAATGCCCGTGCCGGTACGATCTCATTGACTGTTCGTACGTCAAATTCTTGAATCAAGTCACGAGCAAACTCGTTGATCTCTCCATAGTCCAAGACACCTGCATTACTCAAAGGTTTTTTGTAGTAGGTTTGTAAGGCGATGTTTTCTGATAACATCATATCCAAGACAAGCCCGTATTTATGGCGGTCTTCTGGCACATGACCAACGCCGGCTTCGGTGACTTTCCGAGGCTTGAAGTTGGTGATGTCATCGCCATTCAGCAAGACCTTGCCACTTTCGACTTTCCGTAAACCAGTGATGGCTTGTAACAGCTCTGATTGCCCATTGCCATCGATACCAGCAATCCCCAATACTTCACCTGCACGTACTTCTAAGCTTAAGTTTTTGACTGCTTCTAAGCCGCGGTTTTCTTTTACGACTAAGTTTTCAACAGAAAGCACGACTTCTTTTGGTGACGCCTCTTTCTTCGGTGTCTTGAAGGACACAGAACGACCAACCATCATATCGGCCAACTGTTGGGAGCTGACGTCTTTGACATTGACAGTGCCGATCCCTTGCCCCCGACGGATAACTGTACAGCGGTCTGCCACCGCTTTGATCTCATCCAGTTTGTGGGTGATCAAGATGATCGATTTCCCTTCACGCACCAATCCGCGCATGATCTCGATCAGCTCTTCGATTTCTTGCGGTGTCAAAACTGCCGTTGGTTCATCAAAAATCAGTACATCTGCGCCGCGGTAAAGAGTTTTCAAGATCTCTACCCGTTGTTCCATCCCGACAGAGATGTCACGCACATAGGCATCTGGATCAACCGATAAACCATATTGTTCAGAAACTTTTTTGATTTCTTTGCGGGCTTTCTTGCGATCTAACACACCGAGATGATGGGGTTCGCTTCCCAAAATGATATTTTCTGTTACAGTAAAGGCGTCTACCAGCATGAAATGCTGATGCACCATACCGATCCCCAATTTGTTTGCTGCGGTCGGACTCGTGATATTCACTTTTTCACCATTCATCCAGATTTCACCAGATGTTGGTTCCAATAATCCTGACAACATATTCATCAAGGTCGACTTGCCCGCTCCATTTTCACCAAGCAATGCGTGGATTTCTCCTGGCCTTACTTGCAAGTTGACATCGTCATTGGCTTTGAACGTTCCAAACTCTTTGGTGATATGACGCATTTCTACAACATATTTTTCCTCAGCCAAATTACTCACATCCTTACTTTCTAATTCGCTTATACAAACCATTCGTCATGTCAAAAAAATAATTGCTATTGCTTAGGATGATTACTATCCTCATGAAAACCCGTAGCTTTCATCAACATAGTAATCCAACAACGATCATCTTGCCCTAGGCTAGGGCAAGATAACCGAAAAGAACCACTTTATTTTTCAGGTGTTTCTGGTACTTCTACTTTGCCGTCGATCACGTCTTGTTTCGCTGTTTCGATCGCTGCTTTGGCATCATCTGAAAGGAACCCTTCAGTAATGTCTACACCGCCATCTTTCAAGCCGTAAACAATGTGTTCGCCGCCAGGGAAGTTATCTTCTAACGCACGAGTTGAGATATCTTGTACCGCTGCGCCAACACCTTTCAATGTTGAAGCCAGTGTGAAGTTATCTTCTTTGCCGTCAGCAGTTGTGTATTTTCCTTCGTCTTGTTGATCGCTATCTACACCGATGACCCAAACTTTTTTGTCTTCTAGGTCTGCTTCGTTCAATTGTTCATTGATTGCTTTTGCTTCTTGGAAGACACCTGCACCAGTACCACCAGATGCGTGGAAGATTACGTCAACGCCACTTTGGTACATTGAAGCTGCCAATGCTTTCCCTTTAGCAGGATCACCAAATGATGCTGCATATTGAGGATCAACCGTGATTTCTTTGCCTAATTTTTCAGCTGCGTCTTGAACGCCCTTCATGAAACCAGCTTCGAAACGGTCGATAACGACGCCTTCTTCACCACCGATGAAGCCGACTTTGTTTGTTTTGGTTGTATACGCTGCGGCAAAACCAGCTAAGTAAGCTGCTTCGTTATCTTTAAATGTTGCTGAAACAACGTTGTCTTTGCCTTCGATCACATCATCGATGATCCCGAATTGTGTATCAGGGTTTTGGTCAGCTGCTGCTGCGATTGAATCTTTCAATAAGTAACCCACACCGAAAATCGTTTTGAAACCATTTTGAACGGCACCATTTACGTTTGTTGTGTATTCTGATGCTTCATTTGATTGCACGTAGTCATAACCACCAGCACCGCGAGCGATCCCGTGTTCTTCCCCCCATGCTTCTAAGCCTTCCCATGCGGATTGGTTGAATGAACGGTCATCCACCCCGCCGATATCGGTAACGATTGCGACACTATGCGCTGCATCAGTCGTACCGTCTGCAGAACCGCCACCAGTTGAATCAGTTGAACCTGAATTTCCTCCGCCACAAGCACCAAGTAAAGTCAACCCAGCTACTGCAACAATACCTAAACTAAATAATTTTGCTTTTTTCATTGCTGTAAAGCCCCCTAAAAATATAGTTTTTTTCAACAGCCGCATCGACTGAATGAACATGGTTTATAAATCTTTGTTCGTAAAGTAATAAGGCAATAGGCCTTCTACCGTGGTTTCTTTGATGACACCATCATCGCCGACTAAGGTCACCGGCATATCTGGCGCACAAAATTCCACCATGACCTGGCGGCAAGCACCGCAAGGAGAGATCGGTTCTGGCGTATGACCCGCCACAACCAAATGTTGAAACTCTTTTTCGCCTTCAGAAACGGCTTTGAAAAAAGCGGTTCGTTCTGCGCAATTTGTTAAACCATATGAGGCATTTTCAATGTTGATCCCTTGATATATCGTACCATTTTTGGCAACGAGACAAGCACCGACCGGAAACTTAGAGTACGGCACATACGCTTTATCTAAGGCGGAAACGGCGGTGTCGATCCACTCTTTTTTCGCTGTTGTCATTGTCTTCCCCGCTCTTGTTTTTATTTTTTGCTACTTTACTTAATAATGCTAAGCTTAGTAGCCAGCACCTGTTGAGCCAGTCACGATAGCAACACTTGCGCTTGTTCCTAAGCGATTTGCCCCCGCTTCGACCATAGCTGCAGCTTCTGCTTCGTTGTGGATACCACCAGAAGCTTTGACACCCATTTCTGGTCCTACTGTTTCACGCATCAAGCGAACATCTTCAACGACTGCCCCACCAGTTGAAAAGCCAGTTGAGGTTTTCACGAAATCTGCACCAGCTGCTTTGGCTAATTCACAGGCTTTGACGATTTCTTCGTTGTCTAATAACGCTGTTTCAATGATTACTTTGACAAGCGCTTTGTCTTTGGCTGCTTCAACGACTGCTTCGATGTCTGCTTGAACTTTTTTGTATTGTTTTGATTTCAAGGCACCTACGTTGATTACCATATCGACTTCATCTGCGCCGTTTTTGATCGCATCTGTTGTTTCATAAGCTTTGACCTCAGATGTGTTTGCCCCTAAAGGAAAACCGATCACGGTACAAACAGCCGTTGGTTCGCCTTGTAATTTTTCTGCTGCTAATGAAACCCACGTTGGATTGATGCAGACAGAATAGAAGTGATAGGTTTTTGCCTCTTCGATGATTCGTAAAACATCTTCCTCCGTTGCGTCTGCTTTCAAAATCGTGTGGTCGATCATGCGATTCAATTCCATTTTTATTCGCTCCTTATTCTGTAATAATGTCATGGATCAATGGCGGTTCTGCGCCATCTTCCCCAATTTCAATATTTTGGTCGATCAATGCTTTGACATCCTCGATTGCTTCGGTATTGCTATAGATCGTCAATAGCGATTCCCCTTTGCTTACGGATTCGCCAACTTTCTTATGCAATTTGATGCCCACGGCATGGTCGATGTCTTCGTCTTTGGTCTTACGACCTGCCCCTAACATCATCGCCGCGATCCCTAGCTCATTGGCAACTAATTTCGTCACCACGCCGCTAGTTTTCGCTGGGACTTCCACTTCATATTTCGCTGTCAAAATCTTGCTCGGGTCATCGATCACTGAAGCGTCTCCGCCTTGGTCTGTGATCATCTGTCTGAATTTTTCTAACGCTTTGCCTGAATGCAAGGCTTCTTCCAACAGTTGGCGTGCTTCTTCCAATGAATCAGCTTTTTTCGCTAAAACGACCATTTGGCTGCCCAGTGCATAGCACATTTCTTCCAAGTCTTTCGGTCCTTTTCCTTGCAGTGTCTCAATGGCTTCCACCACTTCCAAACTGTTGCCGATCGCTTCCCCTAAAGGTTGTGACATATCAGAAATGACTGCCATCGTTTGGCGATTTGCCAATTTTCCGATACGGACCATCGTTTGGGCTAAGCGTTTGGCATCCTCCAAGTTTTTCATAAAGGCGCCATCGCCTGTGGTTACATCTAACACGATCGCATCGGCACCTGCCGCGATTTTTTTACTCATGATCGAACTGGCAATCAATGGGATCGAACTAACCGTTGCCGTCACATCTCGTAAGGCATACAGTTTTTTGTCCGCAGGAGCTAAATCTCCTGATTGACCGATCACGGCCACTTTACTTTCGTTGACTAATCGGATAAAGTCGGCTTCAGAAAGCTCGATTTTAAATCCAGGGATCGCTTCAAGCTTGTCTAACGTCCCTCCGGTATAGCCTAAGCCGCGGCCAGACATTTTCGCAACCGGTACGCCAACACTAGCCACTAATGGCGCTAGGATCAACGTGGTCGTATCACCAACACCACCAGTCGAATGCTTATCGACTTTGATTCCTTCAATTGAGGATAGGTCGATCACTTCACCAGAATTTGCCATTGCTAGCGTTAAGTTCGTGATCTCTTCATCTGTCATATCTACATAAAAAATAGCCATCAACAAGGCACTCATTTGATAATCTGGAATACTTCCTTCAGTATACGCAGTTACAATGTAGTCAATTTCTTCCTTCGTCAATGACTTGCCGTCACGTTTCTTTTCAATTAAATCCACCATTCGCATCGAAATGACCCTCGCTTCCTTTAACATTATACAATAATTTTTCGTAGGGTAAACCACTTTAGTAAAACAGTTTACTAAATATCGCAAAACTATGAAAACACTTACAAGAAGAAATATACCGCATTATTTCTCGCTTGTCAATGTCTTCACGCTCTCACGAATAATTAATTTTGTATCAAAAATCTTATTTGGAATTCGCCGTGTCGGAAACTCAATGGCGTCCACTAAAAACTTCGCTGCGGTAAAACCGATTTCAAAGGTCGGCTGCATGACCGTGGTAAGCGGTGGTGTGATATATTCCGATAATTTCAAGGCATCAAAGCCGATCACCGAGTAGTCTTCTGGTACTTTTTTGCCAGCCTCATAAATCGCTTGATAACAGCCGATCGCCATGGCGTCGTTGCCGCAGAAAAACGCTGTGATCTCTTTGTACTTCAATAATTCCTTCGTTGCTTCGTACCCGCCGGTAACCGTTAATTCAGCATTTTCTACATATCGGCCTTTAAAAGGGATCTGATGGTCCTTTAAGGCATGGCGATAGCCATTGAACCGTTCCTCTAATTGATAGTAGCCGGTGATTTCTTTGAGCATCGCAATGTTGCGGTGACCGTTTTTGATCAAATAACTGACGGCTTGGTAGGCACCTTCGTATTCTTTCACGATTAAACGACCATTGTCCCGCTGATTGATCCCGCGATCGACTAAAATAATTGGTCGGTCATCAAAGAACCCGCTCTTCAAGGAATAATCCTCCGGCAGTAAATGCGGCGTCGCTAATAAGATACCATCTACCGAACGATGAGACAGTTCATTCAAATATTGAACCTCTTTTTCTTGGCTGTGGCGCGAATTGCATAACACTAGCATGTAACCTAGTGGATTGAAATAACTTTCCGCCCCTTCAATGACTTTAGAGAAAAAGAAATCCGTCACATCAGGCACGATCATTCCGATCGTTTTTGAATGGCGGTTGATAAGATTCGAAGCAAAAAAATCCGGCTTATAGTGATATTTATTTACGATATCTAAGACCCGCTTCCGGGTTTCTTCACTAAAACGGCTGCCTTTATTGTTTAGGATCTGCGACACGGTCGTGACAGAGACGCCAGCCATTTCAGCAATCTGTTTAATCGTCAATTTCATCTGCTTCTCTCCTCTCTTGCCTAAAGTGTAGCAAATTTTTCTCAAAAAAAATAGCACACTTTCAACAAGTGTGCGACTTTCTTTTTCGTTGATCAAAAATAGCCCGATGATATAGACAGCTGATTAACCAACGCTGCAATTGCCCGAAAGGCTGCTGGCAATAGGCTTTTTGAGAAACCAACTGGTCCAGTTGCTGCTAACCAGCGCTTGCCTTGGCGATGCCTTTGATCTGCTGAGAATCAAAGAGCAGCTACGCTTCTTTTACGCTTTGAATGATGTAATAGCCTTTGTCTTTTTTGATGATTTCGGCATTGCCAAAGGTCTCTTGCATTTTCTTTTGAGCACTCGGCGCCCCTTGTTTCTTTTGGATCACGATCGTTAAAGTCCCCCCTGTTTTTAGTAGCGGAAACGCCCCTGTCAAAATCTCATGGACGACTTCTTTTCCTGCCCGAATCGGTGGATTGCTGAGGATCGCCACATAAGCAGGTTGATTTAATTGGGCATAGATATTGGATTGATGGATATCTACCTGTTCAATGCCGTTACGCTGGGCATTGCCTTTTGCCAAATCCACTGCCCGTTGATTGATATCGATCATCTCGACAGGTCGCTGACTTGCATAAGCCAACGCTAAGCCAACAGGACCATAGCCACACCCAACGTCTAGCAGACTTCCTTCTGGCAGCTCCGCCCACTCAAACGCATCGATCAGCACCCGCGAGCCGTAGTCCACCGTGTCTCGGGAAAACACCCCGCTATCTGTCACAAAATGAAAGTTCTTTCCTCTTAATTCAAACGACCACTGTTCAAAATCATGGGCCATATCAGGATTTTCTGTATAGTAATGATTACTCATGATTATGCTCCTTTCTTCTATTCCCTTTTCGCTTGTTTTTTCTACTGGCTTCTACTGGTTTTTTCCTTGTTGCTTCTATTAGAACGAATGAACGTAGTGAAAACACCAGTAAAAAGGCGTGCAAGATTTGTCTGCTGTTTCTTTCTAATCATACCGAAAAACAGCCAGAAGTAAACGCCCAGCAAAAAAAACAACGAAAAAACAGTTTTTTGTTGTTTCTGCAAAGGAAATCATGTCTTTTTTCCAAGTTCTGCGGGTTTCTATGGTAAAATACTTTCGAACAGTGGCCTATCGCTTCTAATAGAAACCGATGATGCCGCAAAAAAGGAGCCTACTATGCAAGAAACCATGAATTTTTATCAAATTCCTCGTGAGCAATGGCAAGGGTTTTATACGAACGGCATGATGCCTTTCACTCAAGAAGAATTGGATAATATCAAAAGTTTGAACGACCGGATCTCGGTCCAAGATGTGGAAGATGTTTACGTGCCTTTATGCCATCTGATCCATCTTTATATGAAAGAGTTTGAATCATTGACCCTCAGCAAGGGACTCTTTTTACACCGCTATGTTAAAATGCCGCCTTTTATCATCGGCATCGCTGGAAGTGTCGCCGTCGGCAAAAGCACCACCGCACGACTCGTCCAAAATTTGTTGGCCCGTTTGTTTCCCCGTAGAACCGTCCAACTGATCACCACTGACGGCTTTTTGTACCCGAACGAAGTCTTGGAGGAACGCGGCAGCTTGAATCGCAAAGGATTTCCAGAAAGTTATGATATGGAAGCCTTGATCAACTTTTTGAATGCGGTCAAATCAGGAGAACCAGACATTCAGATCCCCGTCTACTCCCATGAAGTCTACAATATTATTCCTGATACGTATGAAACGATCAGTCAACCAGATATCTTGATTGTGGAAGGCATCAATACCCTGCAATTGCCTGCCAACCAACAAATCTATATCAGTGACTTTTTTGATTTTTCAATTTTCGTGGATGCCCAACCGGCACTGATCGAAAAATGGTATTTGGAACGATTTGAATCATTACTAGACACTGCCTTTCAAGATCCCAGCAATTATTATTACCAATATGCGATCGGGGATCGCAAGGAAGCGATTAAAATGGCAAAAGAAGTATGGAAAAATGTGAATTTAAAGAATTTACACGAGTATATCTTGCCTACACGCAGCAGAGCCGATATAATTCTTCATAAAACAAAGCACCATTTGATCGATGAAGTGTTCTTGCGTAAGTATTGACCGCTTCATTTTTATAATTATGCTGTTGAAAAGGCCCAGCCTTTTTTCAATAAAAACTAAAAGAATTGAGGTAATTTATTGTGACAAACGTTGACACTTTGCCAAACGTCGAAAAAATTATCGTACTTGATTACGGTAGTCAGTACAACCAGCTGATTACACGCCGTATTCGTGAGTTCGGTGTTTTCTCAGAATTATTGAGCCACCGCATTACCGCTGAAGAAGTAAAAGCGATGAATCCAAAAGGGATCATCTTATCTGGCGGACCAAACAGCGTCTACGACGAGAACTCTTTCGGCATCGACGAGAAAATTTTTGATTTAGGCATCCCAGTTTTAGGGATCTGTTACGGCATGCAGTTGATTACTTATAAATTAGGCGGAACAGTTGAACCAGCCAAAAACCGTGAATACGGCAAAGCAGAATTGGAAGTCACTTCTGATGCAGCGGCCCTTTTCCAAAACACGCCCGCAACCCAAACCGTGTGGATGAGCCACGGGGATTTGGTCACTCAAGCACCTGCAGGCTTTGACGTTGTGGCGACGAGCAAAGATTGCCCGATTGCTTCTATCCAAGATGCAGAACGCAAAATGTACGGTATCCAATTCCACGCAGAAGTTCGCCATTCAGAATACGGCAACGACTTATTGCGTCACTTTGCCATTGACGTTTGTCAATGTACAGGTGATTGGACAATGGACAACTTCATTGATATGGAAATCGCAAAAATTCGCGACCAAGTGGGCGACAAAAAAGTCTTGCTTGGTCTTTCCGGCGGGGTCGATTCTTCTGTCGTTGGTGTTCTTTTACAAAAAGCGATTGGCGATCAACTGACTTGTATTTTTGTTGACCACGGCCTCTTGCGTAAAGGGGAAGCCGAGCAAGTAATGGAAAGCTTAGGCGGCAAATTCGGCTTGAACATCATCAAAGTTGATGCCAAAGAACGTTTCCTATCAAAACTTGCTGGGGTTTCTGATCCTGAAGAAAAACGCAAGATCATCGGGAATGAATTCGTGTATGTCTTCGATGATGAAGCAACCAAACTAGCTGGCGATGAAGGCGTTTCTTTCCTTGCCCAAGGAACCCTTTATACCGACGTCATCGAATCAGGAACCGAAACTGCTCAAACCATCAAATCACACCACAATGTGGGTGGGTTACCTGAAGACATGCAATTCAAATTGATCGAACCATTGAACACCTTGTTCAAAGACGAAGTCCGTGAATTAGGGACTCAACTTGGCATGCCAGACAGCATCGTATGGCGCCAACCATTCCCTGGACCAGGTCTAGGTATTCGTGTCCTTGGCGAATTGACAGAAGAAAAACTAACGATCGTCCGCGACTCGGACGCAATCTTGCGGGAAGAAATCGCAAATGCCGGCTTAGATCGCGACATTTGGCAATACTTCACCGTCTTACCAGGCATCCGCTCCGTCGGTGTCATGGGTGATGGCCGGACCTACGATTATACCGTCGGCATTCGTGCAGTCACTTCAATCGATGGCATGACCGCTGACTTTGCCCGCATCCCATGGGAAGTCCTACAAAAAATCAGCGTCCGCATCGTCAACGAAGTCGCACACGTTAATCGGATCGTGTATGATATTACGAGTAAACCACCTGCTACTGTGGAGTGGGAATAAAGTAGCAACCTCACTTGGTTGCGAAATATTGATTTAACAGTTTTTTAGTTCACTTGGAATGGATAACAATGACCTGTTTTACCTAGGTTCACCACCAAAATCCCGTCAGATTTCTCTGACGGGATTTTTGATTTAGGCTTAATCTGACAACCCTTTTGGGAAAATACGATAAGAAATTGTTGATTCTCGTTAACTATGTTAATCCCAATAGTGGGACTAACGCTCATATTGGAAATCAGATACGATAAAATAAGCTTAAATGCTTTTATTGCCTAAGTTTCTATAGAAGGTTTTTATTAAAAAATAAAAAACACTAAAAAGGGTGGACCTGAACTATGAAGAAGAAAGCTGTCGTTTATTGTGTTACGGGGTCACATATTCAATTAGCTGCAGTATCCATTGCGTCAATAGTAAATACTTATGAAGGGAATGAACCTTTAGATATATTAGTAGTTGTAAATGAACTAGGGAACGAAGAAATACTGAAATTGAAAAGTATTTCTAGATTATATGGAGAAAAAAATGTAATTATTACTATTTGGTATCCACCTAAAATAATAAACGAAATAAAGAATTATAGTAATTCGCGTTTTCCTGAAGTCACTCTGTGGAGATTATTTCTACCTTCATATTTTAGCAATTATGATTACATTCTCTATTTAGATAATGACACTATTGTATACGATGACGTATCCAATTTCTTTGATTTGATCCCTGATCAAAAATCAATTGCTGCAGTTAGAGACTTCTACTTCTCAGTTATAAGTGATACAGAGGACAGCTTTAAATATTTTGGCGTAAAAACTATGAAGAATTACTTCAATTCTGGAGTTATTTTATTTAATGTAGTTGTGTTCAATGAACAGATACGACCAGAAGCCATAGTACGTATGATAAATAAGAATGAATACTTGTATTTAGATCAAACCATTTTAAACATTCTTTGTGAGAGAAGTGTTGAGTTGTTGCCTTATGAATACAATTACCAGAAAGATGATCATTGGTTATTTGATTGGGCAAAAAATGTGAATCCACTCAAATTTTTGAAAATTGAAAAAGCTAGAAAAAATATAAAGATTCGACATTTCGTTGAATTTGAAAAAAATTCGATGCCCTGGGAGCATCTTTCCATACAAGATAGATGGGAAAAAGATTTTTGGAATTATCTGTATGAAATCAAGTCAACAAGTTTAAGGAGTGGAAAACAATGAAAAAAAAATTTTCAAGAATTCGTTCGTTATTTTTAATTGCATTAATTTACTCTATAGGAACAATTTCTGTAGATGCAAAGTCAGCCGACATAGCGAAGACGCCTATTGTTGATTATTACTATCCTGGAATATTGTATGGTACAGCTACTTGTGTTAACGAATACGGTACCATCATTTACGACTCAAACTCACTAGGAGAAACCTACCAAGAGGCTGTCAATGAAGCTGCGCAATCATGGAATCAGTCGATTGGGAGATCGGTAATTGTCGAAAAATCAAGTGTAAATGCAGCAGATAACCAAGTTGATTTAGTTTTGCAATCAACGGATGGCGATTCCTATGCAGATATGGGGTACTCCGGATTTGGTTGGGGGAATAGTACGAACAGAATATTTTTGAATAAAGCTGCTTTAAATGACGCATCATCTGGAAAAGGAACCTCCGGCTACGTACAGCTGGTTTCAACTATCCGACATGAAATGGGGCATACTTTAGGTCTCCAACATGACAATGGATCAGTGATGGCTGATTTATATGATGCCCAGGTTAGCAACAATCAAGAGATGCTGGATGCAGCGCAAAAAACGGCGGACTCAATTTCTAAGGGGATACTTCCTGCTGTCCCATTATTCAACAAATATGCGATACTAAGTATCCTTAATAATAGGGATAAAATCTATTATTTGAATAATCATCGTTCTAATCAAATTGCCTCAATCTTTTTAGATTCTCCTGCTGGAAAAATTTCTGGCGTTACTTTCATCGATCAAACAGTTGAAATAACAGGTAACTATAATTTGTATAAACTGTCTCTGTCCCCAAGAGATCCATATGTAGGAACAATTTCGAGTAATAATCTTATGAATAGAACTGTTTCAGTTACTGAAGATATTGTTTCTATTTATGGTCAACACTATTATCTTTTTGAAATTGATGGAGAAGAGTATATTGTTAATCGCCGCGCCTTCGGATAAATTCGCTACCAATTCTTACTTGAAAAGTTGCCACTGCAATCTTGGAAAAGTGTGCTTGCAATCTTAGATACATTCTTTAGTGGCAAACATACGCCTTTTAAGTAAGAAGAAAATTAGCAAACGTTTCATGCTAATGCGCAAGTTTTCAGCATTTTCTGTGAGGATTTTTTTGACAAAACCTCGGCCCTTGAAAAGTAGTTAAAGGAATTAATAGTCAAAGAAAAATCTATGTTTAGCCTTTCATCGTTTCATTTTCTAGCTGACAAAAAACAGCTAGAGATTGATCCCTAGCTGCTGATGATGAGACAGATAGCATTGAAACACCTTACTCGACTACAATCACTTTATTTCCACCATCTTGCTCCGCAAAGTTTACCGTAAATAGATCCGTCGAAGCATCATAGCTGATTCCATCACTTTGAGAGACGATTTTTTGGTAGTCTTTTGGCAATTTTAAG
The DNA here is from genome assembly GCF_051714285.1 of Enterococcus sp. AZ149. NCBI lineage: Bacteria > Bacillati > Bacillota > Bacilli > Lactobacillales > Enterococcaceae > Enterococcus > Enterococcus sp. AZ149. The sequence goes on along the minus strand of NZ_JBIORO010000001.1, from coordinate 248,006 downwards.
GTCATGGTAGTCGTTGTTTGAGTTGGATCAGAAAAGGCATAGATGGTTTTGCCTTCTCTACTTGTTCTAATCAATGAAAGAGGTTTGTTAGTAGTAATATCGGCGACACTACCTCCATCATTCTGCCAAAAATTGATACCTAAATAGTCAGTTTGATCAAGTTTTACTGCTTGAACTTCCGAGGTATTGGCTAAAATCTCCAGCGGTTCTTCTTGGGCATAGGCAGTCAGTTCTGTTTCATTGATACCTGGCAACATGACATACGCATAATGATCCTCCATGGGATTTTTGCCATGATTGATCAAGAATTTTCGATATTCTCCGGTATAAACCGCATTACTTGGAAAGGCCTCATTGATTTCTGTATAGCTGCCTGTTCGTGTTTCACTTACCACGTTTACTGTCGTTTCTTCTGGAAAATAGTAACCGATATTGGCCTGGGAATGATCGGAGTCTAACAACAACCACTGCTTGCTACTTGTTTCATTTGTTTGATCAATACTTCCTTGATCAGAAAGGATTTGATAAGTATACGCATCGTTTAGTAAGCGATTATCCACGACCGTCTCAATAGAAGCTGTCGTATCACCAGTGATTCCCGCACCTAAAGCGACAATCTGCCCATCAATGATAAACCACGATTTTTTTGCCCGCACGTTCATAGGTAAAACATTCCCGTTATTTTTTGTACCCGTTTTGTTTAATGCCATTCCCACCGCAGCTGCACCATCATAAGCCACACCGCCTACCCACTTTTCTGGAGACGTTACCGTTGTAAAAGCTGAATTTTCATCCGCTAATTGTATGGTATCCACGGTTGTTCCTGGCAAGCGATATGGATCGACGGTCGGCCAATAACTAGAATTGAATTGAACTTGATCATCATTATAGAGGTAGAGCATCCCGTCTGCTGTATGCCACCCACGCTTGTTTTCCTTGTTGCCAGCTTCAAAGGAAGAAATACGACTGGAATATAGTCCTAAACCCACCATATAATCAGTTGTTCGTTGAACAAAGCGATCCATTGAAGCGTACAGTTTTGTTCCCGTAAAAGGTAATGCATCCCCTGTAATCGATGGGTCTGCCAAGAGATTCATTGTCATTTGTAAATCATTGAAGTCTCTTGCATTCGTCAAATAATAGTCTGGATTTTCTTTGAGCCAATACTTGGCAGCTTCACGGAATTTTTGCTGGTATTGGGTTGGTGCGAATTGGGATACGATCAACAAATTATAGACTGTTGATGAGCCATAGCCGGCTTTGGTTTTGGCTGGAGCTCTTGAAATCGAACGACCATTGACCAACGGCAGCATTTCTCCTTGATAGATCAACGGCAAGAATGCTTGATCAACATTTTTAACAAACGTTTGTACGAGATCAGCGTCCATCTCAAAACTTGATCCTTGCGTGATAGCTAGAATTTGTCCCACACCCTTGATCAGTACATTTCCATAAGAACCAGTATAAGGGATCGTATTATGCTGAATAAAGGAACCATCTTTATAAAAACCATCGCCTTTTGTGACTAACTGAAATACTTCTTCGATACTTGCTGAAGCTTGGGTGATTTTCCCAGCGTCCCTTTGCAAAATGCCCAAGCCTAATACAGTAAGCGCGAGATCTGTACGATTAGCACCAGAAGTCACAAAATTTGGAATAAAAGCAAGCTCAGTAAAACTGCCTTGTGTCTTCGTATACAATTGCTTGAAGGGATCTGGTACATAACTGCTGATAATGGCAGTGTATTGCTGTAATTTCTCGGACGGTAACTCAGCGCCTAAAATCATTAAAGTACTGATCAGTTTTTGCGGGACACCGATTTGCCAATCCCACCAGTTTCCATGGTACTTTTTCCCATCATACCCTTTTCGAGTGACCATGAAATCTATCCCATCAATAATCGTCGTCGCCACTGCATCATCTTGATACAAAGAACTACCTTTCGTGCCATAGGCTAAAGCCATTTTCTGTAATTTTGTAAATTGAGTCGTTACATCCGCTGAAGCAGTATTCCCTTGTTCGAGGGGCCATAGGCTCGTTCGATCAGATGCTTTATTTATGGTTTGATACAACGCCTCAGCTTCTGAGGTGACCATCTGCACGTAATCAGCCATAGTCGGATTATTTGGATCATAGTGATCGGAAACCAGTTGATTTTGCCATTTTTCTTGCAGCTTCATAAATTCTGCTGTATGATCTTCCACGGGCAAGCTGCCGATAGGACCGCTGCGCATCGATAATACCTTCAGCTTAGATAAATTGCCAAACAAACGGATACCCACATACCCGGACCAGTCCCCATCAATTGCCGTACCATTGGGATAGTTTACCTTTTGATTCTCATAAAATAGCTGATCATTTAAAAAGGCACGAAAACTCGAGCCCTCATACTGAAGCAAGAGTTTATATTTTTGTCCCGCAATCAAAGTAGGTCCAGAAATAGCTGTCAGCCATTTTCCACCTGGTTGACCAAGTTGCCACTGCCCATCACGATTATAAGCAAACGATTGCCACTGATCTGTCTTTTGTTCATCTGCGCGAAAGACCACCCCAATGTTCGCTTGGTCTTCATATAAGAAAGTAGTTTCAAAATCCCCTGAAGACCGCTTGGGAGCATCTTTGTTGAGCGTTACTGATTCCAGATTGGTGCCTTGCTTCGTATTACTGATCATTAAACCAGTAGCATTTTGTGCTACTTCGGCTTTCCCGACTAAATCTTGCCAAGACCCTTTCTGGTTAGAAAAATCCGAGTGATAGATCGATTCTGCTTCCGGCAATTCGGGTATTTGTTCCTCGGCATTTCCAGAAAGACGAGAGGCGCCAACTACCGAATACAGCAACAAGAAACACCCCATGATCAACAGATATTTTTTCCCTTTTTCCATCCTTTACTCCTCCTATTTCCCCGCGCAAAAGATAGCGCTATCATTTCGTGGAATAGGAAAAGAGTGAAGAAATTCATTTCCGCACTCTTTTCCATTGATTTCAGCTATTCTTAAAAGAAAACAGGTTGACTACCCTAACTGCTTATACGATTTACAAAACAATCACAGCAGCTGCCCATTTCCTTTTACACCATGATTCTTTCCTAACCCAAAATACCAAACGCACTCAAAACGATCGACAAGATCAAGATGATCCAAATCACTCGAGTGGAATTTAGTTTCTTTTGGCCTAACATCCAGTAGGTCAGCAAGACGAGCAAGATAGGTACAAGGGATGGCAAGATGGCATCCAACGTGTCTTGGATCACTAATTCGACGCCGTCTTTTTTATAGACGAAAGGAACGGTCGCTTTAACGACAGAGGGAATCAAAGCACCAATCACTGTGACCCCTAAAACGGTTGCGGCATTAGTGAAGGCAGATAATTTGTCTTTCAAGGTCGTCACTAATTTGACCCCTTGTTTGTAACCTAAGGGAAGCAACGCTGCCCGACCGAAAAGTAACGCGATGTTGGCGATGATCCAGATGACACAACCAACGACGGAACCATTTTGCGCTAATGTGCCAGCAACAGAGCCAAAGATCGTTCCCCAAATCACGTGGAACAAGGAGTCACCGACACCGGCCAAGGAACCCATCAAGGCCGTTTTCAAGGCGATGATCGTTTCTTTGGCTTTGTGTCCGTCTTGTTCTTCGATAGCGACATCGATCCCCATGATCAAGTTCCCAAAGATCGCATTGGTATTGAAAAATTGATTGTGGGTCCGCAGCATATCTTGCAGCTGGGTTTCATCATGGCCATAGAATTTTTTCAAGACGGGCAGGATGCCGTAAAGGTAGCCCGAACTCATCATTCGCTCATAGTTCCAGTTTAATTGGCTTGCCAAAATATAACGCCAGCTAATGGTATTCAACTCTTTTTTTGTCAGTTTTTGATCACTCATCGCCATCATATCCTCCTTCAAAATCTCCGGCAGCTGCCGTTGCAACCGTGCCTTTTTCGCTATCACGTTTAAAGACTAACATTGCTGCTACAAGTCCGATGATGGAAACGCCGAGCATTGGTACTTGCAGATACGCAGCTAAAAAGAAGCCTAATAACAAATAAGGAATGTAGTGCTTTGTTGGCAAGTAGCGCAATAAGATCGCTACCCCGACGACTGGCAAGACGCCACCAGCGGTTTTTAGTCCGGTCATCAGCCATTCTGGCGTGTTATCGGTAATCGTCGTAACGACTGCATCTCCAGCTAAAAGCATCAATAAAATCGGAATCGCCCGTGACAATCCCCATAAGAAAGAACCCGATAAAACTAACCGTGGGATTCGTTTGACTTGCATGTTGTCGATGGCTCTATCGATCCGGTGTAGTAGAAATACGTTACAAAAACGAGCCACGACATCCAGTTGCAGCATCAGCAAGGACACTGGAACTGCTAAGCCGATGCCATATTCCGCGCCGTTTCCTGAGATCACGGCAAACGCTGTTCCCAGTACTGCGCCGGTAAAATAATCCGGGACGGATGCACCACCAAATGCGGCGATCCCCAAACGCATCAACTGTAAGGTCCCACCGACCATCAAACCGGTCTTTAAGTCCCCCATGATCATTCCAGAAATCATTCCGGCGATCGCTGGTTGGGTCAACGTATTGGAAATAAGTGAATCATTAATAGCAATAAAAGCATAAACAGTAATAAGAATGATTTGATACGCTGCTAAATGCATGAATTTTCCTCCTAATTGTATGAACGAGTCTTAACTGGCTAGTTATCGATCGTTATGTCGCCTCAGATAAATCGTGAAAAACACTCGTTTTTTGACAAATCTTCCGCTACATATTCTCCTCGATTCAATCTCTGCCTGGTTTATCCTCGTAATTTCTTCATAAAGTCGATCGATGGTTCATTGGGAACAAGCTGTGCCGTGACGGTGATGCCTTTTGCGGCGATCGCTTCAAAGATCGGTTCTTCTTCTGGCATCACTTGAATACTTTTGGTCACTTCCCGTGCACCATCTTTGTAGCTCATGTTGCCGACGTTGATCGCTTTGATCGGTCCATCTGCTTCAATATAACGCAAAACATCTTGGGGATTTTTGAAAAGCAAAAACAACCGTTGTTTTCCATAACGACCGGCACGAATATTTTTGGCTGCCGTTGCCACTGGAAGGACGGAAAGTCGCATCGAAGTTGGCGCTGCCATTCGTAAAGAAGATTTTTGTAATGGGTCTACGGCGGCTTCATCATTGGCTACGATGATCCGTTGCGTGTTTAAACTGGTGGACCAGATACCGGCGACTTGTCCATGGATCAAGCGCTCATCGATTCGACTATTGACGATATTTTCTTGCCCAGCATACGCACTGTAATCCCCTAATTCCTCTTGCTTTTCTTCTAAAATCTCTTGTTCTGCTTGGTTCATCCCTGCTTTGACATCAACGATGTTTTCTTTGGCTAAGCAAAGCAGCTCTTTGATCGTCGCTCGTTGATTGACGACTGCCTCGATCACTACGGACAATGTCATTCCAGCTAAGATCGCCACTTCGTCATCCTCTAAATAATTCTTGACTGCAACGTTGCACGGGGTTCCTCCTAATAAATCCGCAATAATCAATGTTGAACCGTTAAGGGCTTTCATTTTCTCGTTCAATTCTTTCTCAAATTGTAGATTGTCACTATCTGGTCGTAATGAAACGGTGTGAACGTTTGCTTGCTGGCCTACGATCATCTCCAGACTGCTTTTGACCCCTTCTGCCATGCCGCCATGACTGATCAATACAATGTTTTCCACTAATTTCCCTCCTACTCCGCAGGTCGCCCCACTTAACATGTTATGTTCCTTGTAAGCATACTATACCACATGGAAAGCCATTCGTAAACCTAATATCTTAACATATTGAATTTTATTTTTCAGGCCTGTATAGACTGGAAAACAACGAATTTTCTACACTAATTAAGTGGCAGGAAAGGATTTAACATGTTATGCTTGATGTATTCATATAGAATGGAGGGAAACCACTGTGCTGCCAAAGTATGAGCAGATCAAGCAAGATCTTTTACAAGAAATCAAAGACCATAAATTCATTCCCGGCGATAAGTTTTATTCAGAGGCGGATATCAAGCGGATGTATTCTGTTAGTTCGATCACGGCAGTCAAATCGTTGAATGAATTGACGAGTGCTGGCTATCTGTATCGCATCCAAGGCAAAGGGACCTTTGTTTCAAAAGCAAAAGTATCTCAGAGTGTGAAGTTTTCCGACATTGAGCTGCATTCACTGGACCAAGAAAAGGTCAAGGTCCTTGCGGTGGAAGAAGGAAATGACCCAGAGATTTTGAAAGAATTAGGATTGGCTGCCAGTGCTTCCTACTACCGAATCAAACGAGTCCGCTATTTTGGCGACGTTCCTTTCTTGGTTCACATCACTCATTTGCCGAAGAAGCTGATGAAAGAACCGATCGCCAAAAACCTCAACCAATATGCTAGTGTTTATGAGCGGGTCCGAAAAGACTTTGCGATCGACCTTTTCTCATTGGCTTCTGTTGAAACCAACGAAATCGTCTTTCCTGATGACGCTGAATTGTTGAACTTATTGCAACTGAGCTTCCGAGAGCCTGCGGTCAAACAAGTCAAGCACTCCTATTTAGCAGATGGAAGTGTCGCTGAATACATCGTCAGCTACAAGCACTGGAAATATTTCAAAACAAAAATAGAAGTAGAGCCCGCGTAAATTTGGGTCTCTACTTCTATTTTTTTATTCTACGACAGGTTGATCACAGAAAACGAGTTCCTTGATCTCAACGCCATCGGTTTCAAATACCACGACTTCGTTGCTGCCTTTTTTCAAAAATTCTTTCGGACAGTATAAGGAATGCACGGGGCCACGTTGCCAATAGCGACCAAGATTGATGCCATTGACGATAACGACGCCTTTCCCATACCCACGGCAATCGATAAACGTATCTCCTACCTCTGTCAGCGTGAAGGTCGTTTGATAAAAGGAGGGGTGTGTCGGATTTTTTCCTGCTTGATAATCGATGGCTTGTAGCTGCTCTGCGGAAAGCGTCAGTGGGTAATGACGATAGCCTTGATGGAAATGAATATCTTGCATGATGCCCCCACGGATGCCTTTGGCTTGTGTAGGCCCATTCAATTTAAACCCGTAGTTCACGCGCCCTAAGTTTTCTACTAAGACATCTAGCTCGATGGTTTCTTTATCTGGTGCCCCTTGGATCAACAGCTCCTCACCTAGCGTTTCTTGGTATTGGATCGCCTGTAATTGGCCGTCGGTAAAAATATGCAACCGATCGCTAGCTTCTACCACTTTTAATTTGTTTTCTCGATGATAGTTTTTTAACTGAACCGAATAGAGCAAATAGCCGTAGCCTGTGCTGGCAGCTTCCATTGTTAGAGGATACATGCTTTCTTGTGGTGCCATCAGCTGATCTTTGATAGCCAATAATGAGACACTGTTTTCGATGGGAAAGGTTCCTAATGCCGCTAATTGCTTGGTCCGTGGTTTGGCTTGCCACACTTCGGGACAGGCTTCTTTTATGGCTTTTTGTACATAATAGTATTTGTCGGTAGGTTCTCCTGCTTCTGTCAGTAAAGCATCGTAATCATAGCTGGACACTTGTGGTAGATCCAGCGCTCCCCGAGCGGAACAGCCATTGTAAAAGCCAAAGTTCGTGCCTCCATGGAACATGTAGAGATTCAAGGAGCCGACCGCTAACATCTCTTTGACTTCATTAGCTAAGTCTTGACCGTCTCGCTTGATGATCGGCTCGCCCCAGCGGTTGAACCAGCCATCCCAATATTCCATGCACATGATGGGCCAATTTTTGCCATGTTTTGCCATAAACTCTTTCATCACAGCCGCATTTTCCTTGGAACGACTGCCGAAATTGCCTGTGACAAAGATGTCGTCTTCAATCAATGTCCCAGCGTCCAGTACTTCTTCCCATGCCCCATCTGAGGTAAACAAGGGTACATCGATGCCGTATTCTTCCATCAACTCCTTGGTCTGGCGCAAATACGCTTTTTCCATTCCATAAGAGCCGTACTCATTTTCCACCTGCATCATGATCACTGGTCCCCCATGGGTGATCTGCAACGGCACAAGCTTTGGCAACAAGACCTGGAAATAGTTGCGCACCTTTGCCATGAAGCGTGGGTCGGTTGAGCGCAACCGCATCGGTTCATTTAACAGCCAAGCTGGCAACCCGCCAAATTCCCATTCAGCACAAATGTAGACGGAAGGTCGCAAAATGACCATCAAGCCAAGCGTTTGGGCTTGCTTTACAAAAGCACAGATGTCTTTCATCCCCTCAAAGTCGTAGACTCCTTCACGAGGTTCGTGGAGATTCCAAGGAATGTAGGTCTCAACTGTGTTGGCTCCCAGTGCTTTTAGATTGTAGAGGCTATCTGTCCATTGCACCGGTGTCATGCGGAAATAGTGGATCGCTCCGCTGATCAATTTGATTGGTTTTCCATCTAACAAAAAATCTTCTTTTATCTCAAACGTTCGCATGTCGTCTTCCCCTTTACCAGTATCTTTGCCAATCAGGCAATGCCAATCGGATCAATCCTTCTAAATAGAAATAATCACCCCAAAGATTGGGCTCATCGATGCCTTTGCCTTCCGCATGAGCATACACACCATGCAGCAATAAGCCTTCATTTTCTGGCACTTGGCTCGCTGCATACTGCTCGCCTAATTGGTAAAGCATTCCTTTAGCGATTTTTTGGGCATCGGGATATGCCCCCATTTTCTCTGCTTCCAACAAGCCACAAGCCGCAATCGCTAAAGCAGAGCTGTCTTTTTTAGCAGGATGTTGGTCGTTAAAATCAAAGTCCCAATACGGTACCAAATCTGCTGGCAAATGAGCCAAAAACACCTCCACGATCTGCGGATAATTTTCTGGAAAAGGCTGACTATGCAGGTAGCTTTCATTCAAAGGAAGCCCTAAAATCGCCCAGCTTTGCCCTCGTGCCCAAATCGATTGGTCGCTGTTTCCTTGATGCGTCGCACCGTGACTTGGCTGCCCCGTCTCAGGATCGAAATAATACGTATGAAAGGTGGTGGCGTCATTCTTAATGACGGTCTTTCGGACTGTCTGATAATGCTTACTCGCAGCCTCTGCGTAGCGAGGCTCTCCCGACAATTGAGTTGCTGCAAATAAAAGCGGCAAGTTCAGTAGCGAATCAATAATCAAGCGGTATTCTTGTGGGTCGCCATAAGCGCCCCAAGCTTGAATAAATTCCCCCTTTTCTTGAAACCGTGCCAACAAAACATCTGCTGCTTGAATGACTTCTTGCTTGCAGTGTTCATCGCCAGTGATCTTGTAGCCCGCACCGGCAGATAAGCTATATAAAAAACCAATATCATGATGATCTAATACAAAATGGTCGTCTAAACGCGTTTGAAAACTGTCGATATTTGCCATAGCTCGATCAAGAAAGTTCTTTTCCTTGGTCCACTCATAGGCGAGCCACAACATCCCGGTCCAAAAGCCATTGGTCCAATCATCGTTGCCTTTCAGCCGATATTTGCCATTGGTGGCACAGGCTGAAGGAAATTGTGTGCCAAAGCGCTGACTATTTTTTTCGATCTGTTGGATGCACGCGGTGATTTTATCCGCTACCCACACATCGGTCACTTTTTCTCCTAACAGGATCAAGCGTTGTTTGTTCTCTTGCAGACGCATGTTTACCCTCTCCTTAACTTGTTAACATATTAACTGAAATCATTATAACGTAAACGCACAAAAAAAGCGACCTCCCTTTGTTGATTCCCAAAAAAAGAGCATGACAACTGCACACAAATGCAGACCTGTCATACTCTCGTCCTCTTTTTTTAACAGTTCCAACCAAATACTTCGATTTGTGAAAGAGCTGGGAAGGGGGAATCATCCTCTGCTTTTTGCAGCTCTTTATAGGTCAGCTTAGTCGTTTCTTTTTTCGGAAAACGAACTTCTTGAAAAGACGCCGTATTTGTCGTTTCCACCACCAGCTCTTCTCCATCAGCAAAGACCAAGGTCCCTTTGGTCCAGTAGCTATCATGGGGATAATCTGCCCGCAATAGGAAGCGAACCCGATCAATCAAGACGGGACGACCAAACTCAATGGTCAACGCAGCATCGGCTTGCTGATTGATGCCCCAAGAAGCAAACGGATACGACCCGTGGGATCGGTTGCCATATTTTCCATCAATCGCATTCTTAGCAAAAAAGACGGAATCATCTCGCGTTTCCACATTCGCTGAAGCATGAGGATACGCCCCTGTCGCTGACTTTTGATCATGGGCATTGAAGGATAAATTTTGATAATTCGTGATCTCAAACGCATGGGCTTTGCGCACCATCAGGTGATGGCGCTGCGAGGTAAAGGCCGTTTCCACCGAGGACTTTCGAGCGGATTCCGTCCAAGGAATCTGATACTCCCAAGTGGATTGGGAAAGATAGATCAGTGATGGTGCTAAGGTTTCATCAAGCTGAAGGACATAATACGGATTTTCCCCCGTCACCTCAATAACGATCTTATCTCCTTCCTCATAGGGATAGTTTTTAATGGCTAATACGGCCAAATCATCATCAGAAACTTGAAATGGCGCGGGTTCTTTTTCATGGTCGATGCGACCGACGATCACCTGGTCCTGCTTATTTTTTATTGCTAGCGTAATCATTTGGATCGATCCTTTCTTTTTCTACGATACCACCGACTAAACAAATCAAACGGTGCTTCCCGGGCGGAATATGTTGTGCTAAGTATGGAAAACTGGTTCTTGGAAAAAAGACGGAGGTATTGGCTTCTGGCTGAACAATACTGGCTTGTTGATAGCCTTCGATGTTGATGATTTGAGAACAAAAGCCCCCTTCACTGACTCGACTCCAGATCGGTCCTGTTTGGGACTGAGGCAACCGTCCAGTCAGCGGTACACTAAATCCGCCCTCACGAAGGTCCAACGAAATCGTCGTCGTCAACTCGTGCACGCGCACATGCCACTGACCAAATGGATAAATCTCAGTTTCAATAACTACCTCCTCAAAGGGAGCCCATTGGAAAAAGACGCCTTTTTCCGTCACTCGATAATCCATGACTGCGCCCTTCGTGCGAAAATAGCTGCCATCTCGAGCAATAGCTAATGTGCTATCGAAGGCGCCTTCGGCATACGTGACGCCGGCTTTCGGCACACTGAAGCCAAATTTGCTCGAATAGACGAATTTGCTGTATTTTGCTTGAGCATGCGCTTGCTGTTCAAGCATCAAACCTGCAGGATACCCCAACAAATGATGGTTTTTTTCATTGTGCACCAGCAACATATTGCCTTTTTCAATCCGTTTTTGCGGCTCTCTCTTAATTGGCTCAGGTTCAGCCCGCCAAAAAGGATGCGTTTCTGCGACCGCTAAAAGCAAAAAGGTCTTAAGCCCCCAGTAAGGCGAGCCTGGTGCATTGTACCCTTCTGCCATCACTTGATTTTCATAGTGGTATCCGATGGACAAGCGACCATCGAAAGTGAAAATCTCCTGCGCCATCCAATTGCGCAAGTGTTTCGCCAGTAGTCCTCGCACCTGTCCCCATGGGATCGCTTCGACATCTGCGAAAACCAGCGCCGAGAAAAAAGCACCTTGCGCAAACCGATAGGTCAGGCTGCGGCCATAGGGCAAGGCTTCGCCGTCTTCATCAAAATAATAGATGAAATCTTGGGCAAATCGGGTGGCTCGTTCTTTAAAACGCTGTGCCCATTCTGGGTCTTCGTCTTGCATAAATGTAGCGTAAATCAAGCCATAATAATGAAACGCAAAAGGAATATAGTAATCTCGCTGCGTCGTTTTCCCATCTACGTACCAACCATCGCCAATGTACATGGAATCGATCAATGCCAACTCTTGGGACAATGCTTCTTTTGCCAACGGTTCCCCACAGTGAAACAGGGCAACGCGAATCAACACTTTGAAGAATGTCCAGTTGTTCTTAGGAATCTTGCACTCAAGTGCTTGGGATAGCCAAGCCACTAGCTTTCGCTGGTTCTTCTGCGGCAACGCTGTCCAAAAAGCGTCCTTTTGCAATAAAAGAGTCAATGACAATGCGGCTGCTTCCACGATGTATTGATCATAATCCGTGATGCTTCCCCAGTAAAATGCGTGTTCAGGATCTGTCCCCGCGATCACTTTTTCCACATAAGCTGCTCGTAACGGATCATCTGAGCAAATCCTCCAATAAGGCGCCAGCCCCCACAAAGGACGCACAAGCGCTTCCATCTCAGCCCGTGTTCGGTCATACACGGCCCCACTGCTACCTAGATTCAATCCTGGATAGTCATCTGCCAAGATCGCTTCTCGCAAAGGAGCGATCATGTCTTCCACTGCCCGCTGATAATCCAGACGCGTCAAAAACGGATTCTCTTTGATTGCCATTTGCTTCATACGCCATCTCCTTCTGTCAATTTACAGAACAGAATAGCAAGCCACGACTTTTTTATCAAGCGATTTTCTACTGGCAATACTTCTGAAAAATGAGAAAAGATTTCGAGGGATTTTTGACTTAACCTGTTAACAAAAAAAGAGGAATTGAAGCTATGGGAAAGTGATTGGAGAAATGGCGAAAGTTAACTGGTGTAAAATTAAGAAAATATGATAATCAATAGGAATATTTATTAAAAAAATCATAGAAAAGTTTTAAACTCATTTACTAATCAACACATACAAACACCATTGAAATACAAATACGCGACAGCAGTTGAAACTGCTGTCGCGCGCTTTGGGTCTTATGCTTTTAAAAAGCCAAGCATGAGGCACACTCCTACTTGCAACGATTGTCTGAGTTTTTCTGTTTCTATCTTTTTGCTCCCCTGCTCATTCACAGCCTTTTTTATAATTCATCTCCATTAGAAGCAATCACTTTCTTGTACCAATAAAACGAGTCTTTCCGATAACGAGCCAAACTTCCTTGTCCTTGGTCATCTTGATCCACATAGATAAAGCCGTAGCGTTTTGACATTTGAGAAGTTCCGCAACTGATCAGATCAATGCAGCCCCATGGCGTGTATCCCATGAGATCAACACCGTCTTTAACGGCTTCGCGCATTTGTTCAATGTGTTTTTTTAAATAATCGATTCGATACGCATCGTGGACTTCCCCATTGACTAACTCATCTTTCGCTCCTAATCCATTTTCACAAACAAATAAAGGTTTTTGGAAACGATCATATAATTTGATCAATGATATTCTTAACCCAATTGGATCAATTGGCCAGTCCCATTGAGAGAGCTCTAAATATTCATTTTTAATTGGGCTATCAAAAGTACCTGCTAATTTAGATGCATCTTCTCTCGCCTCCGCAACATGAGACATATAATAACTAATGGCCACAAAGTCCACTGTCCCCTCTTGAAGGATATCCGCGTCTTCTGGTCGGATATCGATGGACAAGTCATTCTCTGAAAAGTAGCTATAAATATAGCTAGGATAATACCCCCGTGCTTGAACATCTGGATAAAACATATTCAACTGGTTGGATTTCACTGCTTGCAGTTGATCTTCTGGCTTTGTCGTATGTGCATATGCTTCTATTTGATTGATCATACACCCAATCTCTACATCAGGAATAATTTCTTTCGCAGCTTTTACAGCCAATGCGCTTGCCAAGAATTGATGGTGAGACGCTTGATATGCCGCTTGCAATGAATCATCCACTAAATCTTCTAAGATCCCCGCCCCTGTATATAAGCTATTAAGATTCATATTCATTTCATTGAACGTGATCCAATACTTCACCTTATTTTTATAGCGTTCAAGAATAACCCGGGCATACTTCTCAAACAATGGAACTAGCTCACGACTGATCCATCCGTTGTACTTCTTCGTCAGTTCGATCGGCATTTCATAATGTGACATCGTTACCAAAGGCTCAATGCCATATTTCGCACACTCATCGAAAACAGCATCATAAAAAGCTAGACCTACTTCATTCGGCTCATCTTCAAGTCCCGTGGGGAAAATCCTCGCCCATGAAATTGATAAGCGAAAACATTTAAATCCCATTTCTGCAAATAAAGCAATATCTTCTTTGTACCGATGGTAAAAATCAATGCCACAACGTTTTGGGAAAAGATAATGTTCAGGATGCATCGCATACTCAACTAACTCTTTTGAAGTGACGTTAAAAGTAAAATTATTTACTTTTCCAGAAGCATAAGGGTCTTTGTATGCGGCAAAATCTGAAGTTGATAATCCTTTTCCGCCTTCTAAATAAGCACCTTCGATTTGGTTAGCAGCGGTAGCTCCTCCCCATAAAAAATCATCTTTAAATCCTGTAAATTTTTTCATTATTTTCTCTCCTTTTCTATTATTGAATGCACATCATCAAGCGCGATGTCGTTGACTCCACTTGCCTATCTCCAGTAATGACCACGTCTAAAAATTCTGAGCTATTGGTCACAATGATCATTGTTGTTAGATCATACCCACTTCTAGCTATTTTTTCTAAGTCAAACCTAATGATGGGTTGTCCTTTTTCGACTGTTTCGTCTGCTGCAACAAGATAATCAAAAGATTCGCCTTGCAGCTTGACGGTATCGATCCCAACATGGATCAAAAGATCGACACCTTCTTCTGAACGTATTCCTACCGCATGCTTCGTCGGAGTCATCATCGTGATTTTCCCGGAAAATGGTGCGTAGACTACGCCTTCTTCTGGAAAAATTGCTACCCCTTTTCCCATTAGCCCTGTTGAAAATGTCTCATCTGCAACGGTCGCTAAATCTCTGACCTCGCCTTCCATAGGAGAATAAACTTCAATTGGATATTTGGTTTCAACTGCTGTATTGGTCGTTTTTTCTGATGCTTTTTCTGATGCTTCTTCTTCAAATCCCAAAAACATTGTTAGAACAAACGAAACGACAAAACTAGCGATATAACCGATCAGCGCATAAATAAAATTATTCGAATCCTGAATAATGTATGTTGGTAAAGCAGTAATACCAGGAATAGAAAATGCGGTCACTTTGACAGCAAAAAAGCCAAAAATCGTTCCTCCTACAGCGCCCCCTGCCAATGAGGCATAGAAAGGTTTCTTCAAGCGCAACGTTACGCCATAGATAGCTGGTTCAGTAATTCCGAAAATTGCAGGAATCAGAGTAGAAAATGCCAAAGATTTCGTGGTCGCTTTTTTCGCCTTCAAAGCTACCCCTAAAACAGCTCCAGCCTGTGCACTATTCGCAACCAAATTCATCGGCAAAAGCATAATATCGTAGCCTAATTTTTGAAGACTAGCAAATGTTCCAGGAAAGAAAGCATAATGCATACCTGTTATGACGATCAGCGGCATCAGTCCTCCCATCAACAAGCCCGCTAAAGGACCTGCAACGGTGAACAACGTGGTAAAGATTTCTTCTAAATATTTACCTAAAAAATTTCCTAGTGGTGCAACGATCGCTAATAGAATCGGTGCCGTGACTAGTAAGGTCAACATTGGACTAAAAACGATGTTAACTGTTTTAGGAACTACTCGATCCATCCATTTATTGATATAGCTCATAAGAAGTACACCTAAAATAATCGGTAATACCGTAGAAGAATAGTTATTTAATGGAATGGCTAGACCAAATAACGATAATGCACTTCCTCCTTCTGCCGCACCATTGATCAGCGTGGGATACATGAGGATCGCTGCTAACGTAGCAGCCAGAGACTCTTTCGTCTGAAATTTTCTAGCTGCTGTGATAGCAACAAAGAAAGGCAAGAAGTAAAATACCGCATCTGAGAAGATATTCAATACTTCATAGGCAGAGCTCTCTGGTGAAAGCCACCCAACTACAACGAATAATGCCATGAGACCTTTGATCAAACCTGACCCGATGATTGCAGGCATCAGTGGCGTGAAGATTCCACTAATCACATCGAAAATTTTATCTAAGAAGTTCATTTTCTTATTCGAAGACCCTTCCTTAGTAACCTCTTCCCCTAATTGATCGGCAACTTCTTTGTAGACTTCAGCCACCTTGGCACCAATGATCACTTGATATTGCCCCCCACTAAATTGACTGCCGATCACTCCTGCTAATTCATTGATCTCATTCTTTTCTACTTTCGAATCATCTATCAAATTAAATCGTAAACGGGTAATGCAATGCCAGCTTTGGGATATGTTACTTTTTCCACCAACTAAGGCAATGATTTTTTTCGCTAATTCTTTATTTTCCATTGTTGCTCCTCCTTTACTAAAGAAAAAGCCCAAGTGAAAAAAACTTCCACTTAGGCTTATGCTCTTTTCTAGATAACACACCTTATCTTTATTTAGTTGTAATTCGTTCAATATGAATGACTAAATATACCAATTCATCCTCAGAGATTTTCCAATGGTACTCTCTATCTAGCATATCTTTAATGAGCAGACCACAGGCATAACTTTTCATATATCGTTCCTGAATCAGTTCACGTATTTGCTCGTCCATCTTCAACGACGTTTTTTTGTTTTTTTGGCGCATAATGAAATAACGAATATGAGTAATAAATCGTGAATAATCTGCTATTGTTTTATCTAAGACTGTTCCATAAAGGATTTGGACGATTTTAACAATTTTTTTGATCACTTCTGTTATTTGCAATGTATCTGCCATATTCGACTGATCAATCTGTCCATTCACAAAATGAAGCGCAATAAATGCTGCTTCCTCTGGCAATAATTGCACAGCTAACTCTTGTTGAATAAGTGCCAACGCTTGCTTACCGATTTGATATTCTTTGTAATATAGATGAGGAATCTCCCATTTGATGGGATTTTCATTTTCTACCGAATTGTTCAACGAAAAAGTTAAATGGTCTGCTAAAGAAAACAACAATCCGGTACCAAACTTTTGATTTAATTCTGCTTCCCCAAGATCAATAATTTTTGCTGCAATACTTAATACTTCCGGCGTATAATTCTCTATCTTATGGCTATGCTTCTCCTCTTCATTGGGAGTAAAAATTTTACTGATCAATGCTTCATCAACCATGTCTCCACGTTTCTTTTTAAACCCAATTCCTGTCCCAAATAAAACTTTCTCAGTCCCTTGATCATCTCGTACCAAAACAATATTGTTATTCAGTGTTTTTACTATAGTCATCATTTCCACCTCCTTAAAGACAAAAAAACACCAAACCTAAAACGAAGCTTCCTACGCTGTTACGCGAAGAATAACTTTGCTTTTGGACTTGGTGGTGCCTGACTTGTTTATCAGTAACACTCCTGCATCTTTGACAACATCGTACTATCTACAAAAGAAAATGTCAACCCTTACATTTTTCTTAAAATCGATGACTATACAAATCGATAAGGGCACCAAGTCGCAGTATTAGTTATAAAAACCAACGATTTTTTATAGCTACTTTTTCGTAATGTTTACTCATTTATTTAGGATTGTTTTCCAGAAAATCTAATTTAATAAGGAGGTTTTTTAAATTTTCATAACCGAATGATTTGTTATTTCATTCTTGCTTCACCTGTTGTTTAAGAATTTCTGATCTTTTTCTCAAAGCAGACCACACTTACCTTCTGATCATTGACTGTTGTCACGGCTTTTCGTGTTTCTTTAAATCCTTGACTCTCCCAGAAAGATCTACCTGCTGTATTTTCTTCAATAACAGCGAGAGATACGAGAGAAATCCCCTTTATGCGCCAGTCTTGTTCTACTTGCTGATAAATAGCTTGCCCGTGCCCCTGACGTCTTTCGCCAACCAGCAGCAAGCCAATATACGCAGTGCCCTCTTGCGGATAATCAACAAGATAATCCATGATAGCAATAGGTTTTTGATCATAATAAATAATAGAAAATACCTTTTGCTCTTGAGCCACAGATGGCGGTAGAACAGTCATGTCCCGCATGAGTTGTTCGATGGAAGGTGTCTCTTTCGTTAAAGCAAAATAGTCCTGGTTTTTCTGATAAATACTATAGGCAGCTTGTTGGTCTTCTGACGTGACGGAATGAAACGTATACACGTTCATGAATGCTCCTTTATTGTAGGTTTATTGAACCTTATTTCGACCAAAAGTGAAGCAAGTGGATTTGATGGCTTTTACTGCTAGTTTATCCTATTCAATTCCCCTTGTAAATTACTCTCTAAACCTCTTCCTGTTTACGTTTCATTCCTACGATGATAACCGAACTTGTCAAGGTATAAAAAAGACACCCTAGAGCCTTAAGTCAGAAGCCTGCACTTCTTCTCAAAAGCCCTTAAGATGTCTGATCATTGGCCATTTCTCTTGTCAAACAGCGAAAAAACTATTCTTCGACCGTAACTTTGTCCCACCAAGAAGTAGCGGTCTTTTGGATCACTTCATTCAAGTCTTCGATGTGCTGTTTTCCGGTACTTGCTAGCCATTCTTTGGCTGCTTCTGTCCCTTGTTTTACAAAGGGATCAACACCGTCTTTCCACGTTGCCCGGCCGCACAAGACGCCATTGAAGGTTGAACCGGCTTCTTTGGCAAAAACCAGTGTTTCTTGGAATAAGCTGGCTGATACGCCTGCACTGAGAAAAATAAACGGCAGATGCGTCGCATCGCTTTGCGCTTTGAAATACGCTGCGGCTTCTTCCTTGGTATGCACGGCTTCTTCCTTGGCAAAATCTGCCACATAATTCATGTTGACTGGTACTTCCACCTTTAACACATCGACTTTGTACTGTGGTTTTGAAAATTCCTTCATCAATCCGATGACTTTTTCTGGTTTGCGTTGCGCATATGCTTTTGAGTCGACTTCAGGCAACTTAGCATCATAGGAAAGAACTTCTAAAAAGAAGGGCAGATCAGCGGCTTGGCATTCGCTGCCGAGTCGTTCCACAAAGACGTGTTTCAACTGATTGATCTGGGCATCTTCATCTACATCATAATAAAGCAAAAATTTGATGGCATCGGCGCCTGCTGCTTTTAATCGCTCAACTGACCATTCCCCTAATAAATCAGGCAAACGTCCCGGCGTAGTCGCATCATAGCCGGTTTTTTCATACGCCAGCAAAAGCCCCGCCTCTGGATCACGACTTTGCGCAGCTGCCAACCCATATTCTGGATCTAGTAAAATGGAAGACGCGTAAGGGGTCAATTCTTGTGAGACTAGCTTTTTAAACTGGCTGATTTTTTCTGCATCAGCCTCCACGCCAAGTGCTGCCATCATTTTTTTCAAGGCACCTCGTTGGTCGATCGCTAAAGCTGCGATCACTCCTTCTTTCGTTGACAGGCGATCCATCGCTGCTTTTTTGGCTTTCGTTACGGTTGCTTTCATTAAAATTCCTCCTTTTTTGTCCATGCCAAAGAATCAACCGCTTTCACTTTTTTTCAGCGTTGGCGAAACGGTTGTCAGCACGTATAAAAATGTCTATTGATGAAGCCGTTCGACTGATTGACCACCGCACGTATCGACTTCGTACAAGAAAAGATACGTGCTCGTGGTGGGCTTTCTCAGTCATCGTTAGTTGTTATACGGATGAATCGTCACGCCTTTGACCACCCGATTGACGGTACGCGTTGGCGAAGGGGTGTCGGGTGTATTCCCGACTTTGATCGATGCCAACAGTGCGATCGTTTGCGCAAAAACAATGTCTGCTAAGGCAAGATAGCCATCTGGCAGTGAAGTGTCATCTGGAAAGAAAAAGTTTGTTCCTGAAAAATTCACAGCTGCCGGCTGTCCGATGGCGGTCACTGCGACGGCGATGCCGTCACTCTTTAATTCTTCCAACATATCAAGATCATATTGCCGCGTGTAGGGCGTATTGCTGACAAAGACAAAGACGAGGGTTTGATCATCTACGAATGATTTCGGTCCATGACGGAAGCCCATCGAAGAATCGAACACGGTGGCGATTTTTCCCGCAGTCAGTTCCAATACTTTTAGCTGTGCTTCCCTGGTCAACCCCGACAACGTGCCTGAACCAAGGTAAACGATTCGCTTAAAGGAACGGTCCGTCAGTACTTGGAGTTCTGTTTCTCTATCGATCACTTCTTGCCCCAACCGGCTAAGGGTTTCAACATAATGCCCTTTTTCCGCCAGAGACGTCTGGTCAAAAATCAGCAGTGCCGAAAGGGCCATGCAAGAAAAGCTTCCCGTCATCGCAAATCCAGCATCATTTGACCGCTCAGGCATCAATAACAGATAACTCGCTTCATCAGCGGCAGCTTGTTGTGCCAAAGATCCGTCGGCTGCACAAGTGATCGTCAAATGATAGCTGTCGGCAACGAATTGATCGACGATTTTGACCGCTGCTAAACTTTCTGGTGAATTGCCACTTCTAGCAAAAGAAACGAGCAGTGTTGGCTCATCCGCAAATAAAACTTGTTCTGGAGCAGCGACAATATCCGTCGTAGCAATACTTTCAAAAAGATAATCCACCGTTGCGCCGTTCTTATTCAAGTAAGGAACGATCGTATCTCCAACATATTGCGATGTCCCCGCTCCCGTGAAGACCACGCGGATTCGCTTGTCCGTCTTTTGCTTGATAGTACGTAAGAAAGCCGCGATCGCCTCTTGCTTTTCTTGATAGATCGTCAAGGTTTCTTGCCACAGTTCTGGCTGTTGTTTGATTTCTCTTGTTGTAATCTCCGCACCTAATTCTGCTAATTCCTTTGTTGACAGTTGAAACATCTTTCTTCCTCCTAGCTGCTGGTTTTCCAGTATGTATTCCCAGTGACGGTACGAGGAGCGTTGTCTTGGATGAATACTTAGCGATCACCCAAAGGGCAAACTTCCTCGACCTCACTGGTTTTGAATACACACCTTTTCTTTGCTCGAGCGGATCATTTCAGACTGTCTAGGAAATGCGCTACTCGTCGTTACGCAAGTGGCGGACTTTGTATCTAAATTGGTCTGCTCGAGCAACACTCAAGGTGTATTCGATCACTTCATTTTCAATATTGAACGTGCTGCGTACCAGGTTCAACACCGGCGCACCTTCGTGGATTTTTAGCAATGCCGCATCTTTCGCACTGGCAATGCTGGCAAAAAATTCTTCGTCCGCTAGGCGGATCACTTGATGAAAATCTTCATGGAAGATATCGTACAATGGTTTTTGCTCGATCATCTCACTCGTTAAATTCATGAAGCGCTTGACGGGCAGATAAGAACGCTCGATCATCATCGGTTGGCCATCAGCAAGACGCAATCGTTTTAACTTGTAGATCGGCTCGCCAATGGAAACTTGCAACTGAGTGGCAAAATATTTTGTCGCTTCCATTTTTTTGAATGCCAATACTCTAGTTTCCGGTTGTTTCCCCAGTGCTTTCATCTGTTCGGTAAAACTATAGGAACCCGATAAATTGGTTGCCTGCTTGCGGATCTCCGAGACAAAGGTTCCTTTACCATGTTGGCGATAAATATAGCCTAATTTTTCTAACTCCTGTAGTGCCAAGCGAACGGTGGTCCGACTTAACCCGTAGCGCTTTGACAGTTCTCTTTCTGAGGGAAGCATCGTGTCTGCTTCCATTTCATTTTCGATTTTTTCAATCAGTAAATTTAACAATTGATCGTATAATGGTTGTCGATTTTTATTGATATTCATAAGCCCCTCCAAACTGGTTACTACCACATAACGAGTGTACTATTTCCCGATAGGCGTGTCAAACAATCGTCTACAGGGGCTCTGTTTCCTGAACTTGCATCTCTTCACGCAGGAAAATGAACCAATTGCCAGCACGAGCTAAGCTGAAAAGTCAGCTTTTGCTTGCTTAGCAAAACTCCTCCTACGGTTTGCGCCGTTTCTTCTGCTAGCTTGCTTATTGCGGCCAAATGGATGGATACAGACCAAAGCCAGAACCGATCAAGCCGATCACTAGCAGCAAAGCGATACATTTCAACGGCGTCCAGCCGCGTTTTGATAAGAAGAAATACAGCATCAGTGTGATGGTCAATGGAATCACTTGCGGCAAGATCCCATCGAGGATTTTTTGAATATCGATCGTCACGGGCACTTCGTTGACTTTGTTAAACGTCAATTCATATTTGCCGTTAGCCAATTCGTTGACCGCCGCATTTTCTTGCAGTGTGTCGGTCAATTGTCCATTCTCATCCGTGGTATACAGCATGTCTTCGTAAGCGGCAATGGCTGCTTGATCATCCACGATCGTCGTCGCTTGTGTCACTTCATTGGTAGTACCGTTAGGGATCTGAATATCCAAAGACGTCGCCCCATACACGCAGGTCAAGGAACCGACAACAAAAATCCCTAAAATACTCGCTGCTCGGGTGAACTCTTTGGCATTTTCCGTTAAGATCCCAATCGCATCTGTCCCTAAACGATAGGACCAATGCATCAAGAAGAACCGTAAACCAAATTGGGCCGCATTGAATACCAGTAAGAAAATAAACGGTGCAGCGATGTTGCCGTTGATCGCCATATTGGCTGTGATACCAGCTGTTATCGGTACCAGAGTGAACCAGAATAACGCGTCACCGATCCCGCCTAGCGGTCCCATCGCGGCGACTCGCACTGCCCGAATCATGGGAATATCGGCTTTGTTTTGTTCCATCGATAGAATGATCCCCATCACAAAGTTCACGAGGAATGGATGAGTATTGAAAAACTCTAGGTTATGGCTCATTGAAGCAGCCAAGTCCTTTTCATTTTTGTGGATCTTTTTCAATCCCGGTAAAATACTGAATAACCAGCCTCCTGCTTGCATTCGCTCATAGTTGAAAGAGGCTTGTAGAAATAAGGAACGCCAGACCATATTGTTCAAGGTCTTTTTATCCAGTTGTTCTGCGGGCGCTTGTTCGCTATAAGAATCGGGAATATTATATGCCATCTTCATCGCCTCCGAAATCATAGGTATTGGCTGTTGCTACTTTAAATTTGGACTGGATTTGATAATCCCAAAAGGCTAATGCAAAACCGATAAAGGCTAGAATGATCAAGGCTGGTCCTTGCAAGGAAGGTGCCGCCATTACGATCGTGGCTAAACCAAACCCCATAAAGAAGAAGCCCCACATTTCTTTGGAAACCATCACTTTTAGTAAAATCGCAAAACCGACATACCGCATCATGCCCCCAGCTGCGCCGAGCCCACCCATCAACCATTGAGGGATCGCTGCGACCGCCTGATTCCCGAAGGCAGCACCGCCGATAAAGAATAAGACCACAATCAAGCCGAAGATCGTTCCAAGACCCACCATCGCTAAATAATTGATCCGGTCAATGCCCTTCGTATTGGCATCATGGGCGTAGCTGTCAGCTTTTGACATCACTGGCGACATTAGTGAGAAGATAATCGTCACCCCATATTGCCCCAGCAAAGAAAACGGAATCGCCGTAGCGACGGCCACTGTCGGTTCCAGCTGCAGCGTGATCGCTAAGATTGCTGCCATAATTCCGCCAATCACCGCATTTGGCGGTTGCGCGCCGCCCACCGGCATATTGCCGATCGTCATTAACTGATAGGTTCCGCCAACGATCAAGCCGGTTTGAAGATCTCCAAGAATAAGTCCGATAACCATCCCGGTAACAATGGGCTGGTACAATGATTCTAAAAAACTAAATTGATCGATTGCGGCAATGAATGTAACTATGAAGACTAAAATGATTTGAAAAATCGTGTAATCCATTTTCTTTCTCCTTCCTTATCTCTGCATCACTGAAATAATTTCTTTTCATCTTCAACAGGTGTCGTTGGAACCCGCTGAATCACTAATTGCACCCCCATTTCCTTCAGTTTTTTAAAGGCATCGACATCTGCTTCATCGACGGCAACTGTCGTAGCAACCTGTCTTTTCCCTTCTGACATATGCATATTCCCAATGTTGAGTTTCTTGATTGGCACCCCACCTTCAGCTAATTTCAACGCATCTTGAGGATTTTCAACCACCATGAAAATCTTTTGTTTTGGCGATGCTTTATGAATGATCTCGATGGTTTTTTGAATCGAGAAATACCTCGTTTGGACGCCAGCTGGCGCCGCCATATCCATCAACCCTTGTCTGACTTTGTCTTTGGCGACCTTATCATTTGCCACTAAAATTAGATTTGCCCCCAACGTACCGTTCCATTGGGTGGCAACTTGCCCATGAATCAACCGATTGTCGATTCGCGTCAACAAAATATTTGGTTCTCCCATAAATATGTCCTCCTTCTATTTACTGCATGATTTCTGCAACCGCACTGCGTTCTACTTCGATCACCGTTCCCGATTTCACCCTTAGATCGACCGTCTCTTTCCCAAGTGCTTGAATCTCCCCAATAATGCCGCCGTATAATTTGATTTTCTGCCCCTTTTTCAAGGACTGCTGCAATTCAGCGAAATAGCCTTTTTGCTTTTTCAGATGTTTCCCATTCAAGAAAGATGAGACCGCCAAAAAGAGAAAGAGAAAAACAAGCACCACGATTGAGGCTGCTAAGATCATTTCCCACATCGTTAAATCCCTTCTTCCTCATTGGTTTCCTCATGGCCTTTGATCTTTCCGTGAAAAATACCGCTCTTGCCAATCTCTGCCAGTTCTTGACAAAAACGCTCTGGATCAGTTGCCGTATATCTAGTCAACGAACCTTCCACTAGCAGCAGTAGATTGATGCCGCCGATGACCTCGACTTGCGGGTCCTCATTGGCAGCGGTCATCGCAACATTAAAAGGGGTCCCGCCTACAAGGTCTGCACAAATCACGACCCCATCACAGGTTTCCTTTAATTGATCGATTGCTCCTTGCAACTCTTTTTCAAAGTCAGCTAACGGATTTTCCTCTAAAAACGACACTGCTAGAAACTGTTCTTGCGGCCCTGCAATCATCGCAAGCGCATTTTCCATCCCTTGCGCAAATCCTCCATGACCTGTTAAAACCAAACCAAGCATCTTATGTCCTCCCCTTACTCTCAACTGGTAGTAACCACATATCCAATATAAACGCTTTCATTTTGTCTGTCAACAATTTTTTGTTTTTATATAAAAATGTCTTTGTTATCTTTAAATACGAAAAATAGCGCCAAAACAATGATTATCAATTAATAACCCAATTGATAAAGGTATTGAAATCCATCAAGGGAACGACCTTAATGTTATTTTTAACAAGTACGTTCACTGGTTTTTGAGTCTTGGTATCTAAAGAACCACAAGTCACTCCGCCATTCATCGATACAACAATCAACGTTGTTAAATAAAGGAACTTTCAACAAATCTGCTTCCATAATAAAAAAACCAGCTAGGTATAATCCCTAACTGGTTTTGATCATCACCAAACTCATTTTCCATTATGCGTTTTATTAAATTGTATCTCCAACATTGCCAATACCACTCAGATGCCATCCTGTTTTTAGTTCGGATAGATGATTTGCGTCAGTTCTCCAATCTTATCGTTATAAGCATCAGAAATAATGACAACGTCTTCTGTACTAAAAGCTTTTACCGCGGCGACTTGTCCATATTTCGAACTGTCACACAATAAATAGGCGGTTTTGGCATTATTTAGAATTTCACGCTTTTTGTTCGCCTCTACCAAGTTGGGCGTGCTTACACCTTTTTCAGCATCAATACCATTAGCACCTAAAAAAGCCGTTTGAAAGTTAAACGTTTGTAAATTTGCATCCGTCAATGGACCATTCAAGGATGAAATAACGGGATTGTATCGGCCACCAAGAAGTAAAATCTCGGCAGGAGTTTCTTGTTGAATTGTAAAGACACTCGTATTGGTAGTAATAATCGTGATTTTTTTATTAATGATTTTATGCAGTAACGCTGTACAAGTCGAACCAGAATCTAGGTAGATCACATCACCATCGTGAACCAACTCAGCAGCCAAAGTAGCGATCGCTTCTTTCTCTTGGGAATACAAAGCAGCCTTAGCTGCAATCGGCATTTCGGAAGCCGTTGAACAAATCTTCACTGCGCCACCAGCCAACAATTCAACTCTTCCTGATTTTTCTAATTCTTTTAAATCCCGCCTCAATGTTGAGATAGAAACAGTAGGCAAAATGCTTTGCAATTGCTCTATTTTTAACAGTTCATCTTGAGCCAAAGCTTCTAAAATTTTTTCTTGTCTTTCATATGGAATCATAGCAACCTCCATTAATTGGTCAATTTCACTTTTTTTCAAATTATACCATACTTTTTCTCTCGGTATGAGCAAGGACTTTCATTGTTCGTCAATTTGATCTCGATTATGGGATAAATTTCTCGTTAACAAAAAAAGACGAGGATTCGCTAATGCGAATCCTCTAACCTTTGATCATTCTACTTCTAACTGACCAATCATTGCTACCCGTTTTTGGTGACGACCACCTTCAAACTCAGCAGCCAGCCATTCCTTAGTAATCATTTTCGCTAGTTCGACGCCCACGACGCGCGAACCAAACGCCAATACGTTGGTATTGTTATGCTCTTTTGAGAGCTTAGCACTATAGGGTTCGCTGCACACCACGGCTCGGATGCCCTTGATTTTGTTGGCAGCAATTGAGATACCAACGCCTGTGCCACAAATCAAGATTCCCAAATCACACTTTTGGGTTACCACCGCTTCTGCAACAGTCGCCGCATAATTGGGATAGTCAACGCGTTTATCACTTTCTGTCCCAAAATCCTGTACCGTGTGCCCTAACGACTCCAAATAGGTGATGATATCAGTTTTTAATTCAAACCCAACATGATCACAACCGATTGCTAGTTTCATGCTTGATCCTCCTCTTTATATATTGAGATCAGTTCTTGATACGATTCTTCTTTTCCAAAAAGAGCGGAGGTCCCTAAAACAAACCCATCAACACCTAAGGCGCTTAAGCGAGTCATTACGGCAGGCGAAATCGCTCCATCTGCCATTAATTGGTAGAAATAACGTTCCTTAACTGCAGCAAGCTGCTTTATTTTTCCTTCCACATGTGTCAAATATGCTTGACCCGAAAAGCCGGGATCAACAGTCATTACCATCACGTAATCGACCAACGGCAGCAGTTCTTCAACCATTGCTACACTTGTTCCAGGATTGATGGCGATTCCGGCTTGTTTCCCCTTTTGCTTGATTTTGTTGATGGTTCTTGTGGGATGCCGATCTGCTTCCGGATGAAAATAAATGATATCTACACCTATATCCGCAAATTTCTCTACATACGCTCCCGGATCTTCAATCATCAAGTGGACATCAACTAAGGTTTCTGACCATTTGCAAATAGCTTCGATATCTTGAAGTCCCATACCAAAATTTGGAACAAATCGTCCGTCCATAACATCAAGATGAAAAATATCGATTTTCGCCGCTTGTAAAGCGGCAACCTCGTCCTTTAGCATTGAAAAATCAGCACACATCATAGATGGACACAAGATTTTTTTCTTCAAAACACTACCTCCTGTCAGCAAATGCTCTCACTCATTAATAACGCCAATCGCTTGTCCACAACGCCCTTGCTTCTCTGTAATCACTAAGGTTCGCTGTGCGTAATTAATGAAAACAACGATTACATCCGTTTCTTTGCCCTGTGATGCCAGAAACGGAAAATCAACGTTTGCCAGCACACTCTCGGCAGTAACTTTGTCACCTTCAGAAACTCTGGTATCGAACCCTGCGCCATTTAGCTCCACAGTATCGATCCCAATATGGACTAGAACTTCTAAGCCATTTTTGGCTTTTAACGAAATCGCATGTTTTGTAGGAAACACAGAGACCACTGTTCCTTCAATCGGTGCTGTAACAAGATCATCTGTTGGTACCACAGCAAACCCTTCGCCTAATAGTTTGGTTGAAAACATCTCGTCCTTCACTTGTTCAATACTTTTCACCACGCCATTAGCTGGTGCATAAATAACATTTTTCTTCTTAAATAACCCCATATTCCCCCTGCTTTCTACGCCAATGTCTCGTCTCGATTGGTAAATACAAATGCTAAGACTGCTGAAACCACCATTGAAATCAGTAAGCCGATCATCGCTTGTATGAAATTCGAGGAAGTTGAGCCTACAAAGGCGGGAAAAGTGGTGACACTACCAAAGACAAAGGCATTCGTTACAACTTGCATCAACCCTAAATAGGCACCACCCGCAGCACCACCAATAATTTGCGCTAAGAAAAGTTTTTTATTTTTTACAAGTAAGCCGAACAAAGTAGCTTCGATAATCGCTGATAATGCGATCGTGACTAAGCCAGTTAAAGCAAAGCTTCGCAGTTTTTTATCTTTCGCTTTAAAGTAAACGCCAATCGTTGTACCTATCACGGCGAAGTTACATGCAAAAGTAAAAGGAACGATGTAATCAAAGCCATAGGTTGAAACGTTATTAATCATGATTGGATTGACTGCCCAGTGAATGCCCAAACTTACGAGAACACTCCAACCACCACCAACTAAGATTCCAGTTAGCACACTACTACGCTCGATCAACCAATTCACCACATTAGCGACTGCTTCGCCACTATAGACCCCGATTGGTCCAATAACGATCACTGTCAATGGAACCATAATCGCTAGTGAGACTAAAGGAACGACCACCAATTTTAAAGTCTCCGGTATGTGTTTGTCTAAGAATTTGTAGAGATATGAAAAAGCCCAAATCGAAAGGATGATTGGTACGACAGTTGAATTGTAGTTCATCAAAACGACTGGAATCCCAAAGAACTCCGTCGTTGCACCGTTGCCTGCTCCTCCCATCAATGCAATAAAATCAGGATTGATTAACGCAGCCCCGATCAATGCAGAGATATACGGACTGGCACCAAACCGCCGCGCTGAAGTAAACGCTAACAATACGGGCAAGAAATAAAATACACTCATAGAAGCAACAAATAAAATCGAATAAGTGCCGCTGTCTTCACTGATCAACCCGAGCTGAACAAACAAAATCAGTAGTCCTCTTAAAATACCTGAGCCCGCCAAAACTGGTAGTAGTGGCGCAAAAATAGCAGATACGGCAGAAAAAACATTGCTGATAATACTGCCAGAAGCTTGTTCTTCTGTGGTAGGGCTACCAGCACTTTCGTTACCTTTAACTAACGGCTCAAACTCATCGTAGAGCTTCCCGACTTCTGTCCCAATCAAAAGCTGGTATTGGCCCGCCTTATTAATGACATTGATCACTCCGTCGATATTCTCGACGGCTTGATCATCCGCTTTTGCGGTGTCATGTAACGTTAGACGCAACCGGGTGGCACAATGTGTCATATTGCGAACATTATCCGCTCCGCCTATTTTTTCTAAAATATTTTTTGCCATCACTTTGTAATCCATCTTCCCCACTCCTTTTATTTTGATTGATTTGTTGGTGACAAAAATTCAAGCAGCAACTGATTGGCTGCGACTGCATCGTTTTGATCGATCACAGCTTGAATCGCAGCCAAGCCTACGTTATCGATCATTTGATCCATTTGTTTGATCATTTTCATGTTTTGTTCGCACTCTTTTGAGGCATGTTCAATTACAGGGAACGTATCAAAATAAATCACACCGTCATAGTTATGCTTTTTGACATAATACAAGAATTCTAATGTTTTGAAGGGTGTTGCTGAACCGATCATCAATCCATCGTCGTTTAACCCATACCCATCATTCAGATGCACCCCGTATAATAACTCTTTTCCAGCGAACAGATCCGCAGCAAAAGCAGGGTTTTCGTGTTTCATTAGCATGTGGCAATAATCAAGGGTCACACCTACATTTTTGCGGTTGATCTCATTAAGCATCATTCCAGTGACACCCATACTATCAATGAACGCATAGGCTCTTGGTTGAAATGGTTTATACTCGATACTGATTTTCAAATCTGGTGCGTAGTCAGCAATTTCAATAAAGGCATCCCGGATCTGATTCCAAACCTTTTGGTAATTGATTTGAAAACTATAGTCAAAGCCATCAAAACCGAGCCAAATGGTTACGACTTCTCCACCTGCTGCACGACAATAATCAGCAGCTTCTTTGCATAATGTCAAGGCATGCTGCGCAACCTGTGGGTCAGCATTGCCTAATTCACCGTTGATAAACTCTTCTCTGAATCGCAATGCAACACCATTCAATTTCAAATCAGCTTGTCCCAATCTCTCTTTCATTTCAGAGGCAGTCGTCCCACCGACGTGCTCCGGATAATTTAAATCTACGTAATCAAGCCCCAATTCTTTGAATGCGCCAAATACATTGTCTAAATCATTTTCGTAAATTGATAAAAATGAATTGATTCTCGTTGCTAATTTCATCTTCATTCTCCTTAGCCATTTATTATAGACTCAGAATAGCACAAAATTTTTCCATTAACAACCACTTTATTTCATATTATTTCAAATTAATTCATAAAGAAGCATTGTTTTTATTAGAAGAAATACTTCAAAAAATTGATTTTTAAGCATTTATTTTGTTAAAACTTCATTTTGGAACCATTTGAAATAAATTGATTTTTTATGGATCATTTTAAAAAAGTTGTCTTGATTCACTGATTATGCTGATTTGACTCTATTTGTTTCAGAAAAAGGATTATTTGGCAAATCCTTAGTGGGCTGCTATTGAACTAGGCGTCCCTAGTGATATATCTCCTTTCACTCCTTCGAATTGTTTTCACGTGAAACAAAAAAAACTAACCAACCAGCAGGATCGCTGTTTGATTAGGAAATGGGTACTGCTTTATTGTTCGGTCAACCACGTGCGCGAGTGTTCAACTTCTTCATACGTTAACTGATGACTCGGGGTCCAAACGGTTGAAAGGACTGCACCCCGTGAGGTAAAGATCTCTTGGACGTAAGCACTGTCAGCTAGGGAAACGATCGGGTCGTTTCTGCCAAAACTCATAAACACATGAGTGTCAGGCAAGGAATTCGTCGGTACATTCTCGACTGGATACATGGCGTGGTAGAGGATCGCTTTTTTGAAGTGGTCACTATCATTTAGTAATAAGCGAATGGCAATGTTGGCGCCATTGGAATAACCCACCAGTACCACTTGCGCTAACGAAAAGTTGTATTCTTTGGCGGCTTGCCGAATAAAATCGGCTAATTCGTCGCCGCGAAGTGCTAAGTCGGCTTCATCATACACCCCTTCAGCTAGGCGTTTGAAGTAACGGGGCATGCCGTTTTCTAAGACATTGCCGCGAATACCTAATAGTGAAGCTTGGGGATCAAGGGCTTTGCCTACTTCTAGCAGCGACTGTTCGTCGCCACCGGTGCCGTGGAGCAGCACCAAAACTGGTGCGTCAGCTGCTCCTTGTTGGTAGATTGCTTTCATCGAAGTTCCTCCTTTAACTTGGTCGTTTGATATCGAAAATCTCCCCAATCGTTGCGTAAGAATTTCCCGCTAGCCGGCTGACTGCTTGTAAGGCACGGGGATCGATCTTGCCGTCTTGATAGACATCCTCTGCAATCTGGTAGCCGACGACTTCCAACAATAAGAGATCGGCAGTGGTCTGCTGGTCTTTTTTGATGGGTACGTGCTGATGCAGAATCGTTTCTAAGCGGACACTGGCTTCGTTCAAGCCAGGAACGGCAATCATTTTCGATGTTGTTGTGGTAAATCCAGAAACCGTCAACTCGCTTTGGTCTGCGGGCAATAATGCCGCGGTTTTATTGGCCTCTTGGACATTTGTTTGATCCAAAATATGCACGACGGCTTCTTTCGTCGCCAACAGATTGCGGGCGGTGTCTTTCAGTTCCCCCTCTTTGCGCTGGATAGCCAACGAGAGGATCACGGGTTCTGAGCTGACGATGTTAAAAAAACTGAATGGGGCGATGTTGACGATACCATCGGCTGATTGCGTACTGACCACTGCCACTGGCCGTGGAATGATGGAGCCAATCAGTAGCTTATAATTTTCTCGTTGGGTCAAATCCTTGGGATCTAAATAGTGCATACAGCGTCTCCTTTTTTCTA
This sequence comes from Enterococcus sp. AZ149, assembly GCF_051714285.1. Taxonomy (NCBI): domain Bacteria; kingdom Bacillati; phylum Bacillota; class Bacilli; order Lactobacillales; family Enterococcaceae; genus Enterococcus; species Enterococcus sp. AZ149. The sequence continues at coordinate 216,292 of NZ_JBIORO010000001.1, read as the reverse complement.
AACCGATAAGTCTGGCAAGCGATCCTCGATCTCTACACGGCGGCTTTCAAATTGGGCTGGCAGCATCAACTGCTGTCCTAACGTTTCTAATGGTTCATCAACGAAAAAGCCTGGGGTTTCTGTTGCGATCTCAAAGACGATGTTGCCCCGCTCTTGGAAATAGACGGCTTTGAAATAGTTGCGGTCTTTGATTTCAGTGACTCCGTATCTTTGATCGTACAAATATTCTTGCCACTCTTTTTGCACTGCTTCCGTTGGCACGGACCACGCGATGTGATGGACGGTGCCGACACCCCAGCGCCCTGCTGGCATTGCTTCATGGGGCACGACGATCTCATGAGCGAGGGTACCTGCGGTATGGAGATGCGTGCTTTTATTTGTTTGATTAAAAATGTCCAGACCTAGATCATCTGCCAACGTTTGAATGGTCGCTTCTGGTTGTGCCGAAAGCAAGACGGCCCCATGAAAGCCTAATATCGCTGGTGTTTCTGCCGATTCTTCGGCTTCGACTAACGCCAAATACAGGTCATGCTGATCATGAAGTTCTAAAGTTGGCCGAGCAAACAATGTACTTTCTTGGACAGTTACTTGATGTTTCGCCAGATGTTCTTGCCAATAGGCACTGCTGCCTTTAGGAATACGAAACGCGATCGTGCCGACTTGTCCGCTTCCTACTCGCCCAGGATGGGCATTTGCCCATGGAAAGAAGGTGATGATGGTCCCATTTTCTAATGCTTGATTGCTGTAATAAAGATGATACGTGTACGGATCATCAAAATTGACGGTTTGTTTGACGAGGCGCAACCCCAACACGTCGCGGTAAAAGGCAACGTTCGTTTGCGGATCGCCTACGATGGCTGAAATATGGTGGATCTGTTGAATGGGTTGCATACTGTGTGCCTCCTTAGGCGCGTTTTGTATTGAAGGGTTTGATGACTCCTTCGATGTATTCACGGCGATTTTCTAAAAATGGTGCCAATGATAAGGACTCACCCAATGTTTCGTATGGCTCATCCCCCATGAACCCTGGTTCATCTGTTGCTAGTTCAAAAAGAATATGGCCGATGCGCACATACAAGGATTCAAAATAGTAGCGATCCACATAGCCGGAGTTGGCCAATCCCAAGTTATCAAAGATTTCTTGCCAAACTGCTAATGAGTCGTGGTGAGCTAAGCGAAAAGCGACATGATGCACTTCGCCATCGCCTTGTTGCGCTTGCGGGCTCGTGGTATCTTCCACTAAAACGACTTGAGCGCCATTGCCGCCTTCACCAACTTCTAGCAAATAGCGATTATCTACTTGATCAATGGTTTTGAAATCAAAAACGGATTCCAGCAGCCCTTTGAAATCTGCCAAGTAAGAAACAGACATTTCGACAGGACCTAAGCCATAAATCGCAAATTCAGTAGGAACCGGTCCTTTTTTCCAAGGAGTACCAGCTTTCACGCCAGTATTGTGTTCGTCAGAGATCAATTGATAAGCTTGCGTATCAAAATCCCAAAAACGCATCACTTTTTTCCCAAATTCGGTGGTGATTGCTTCGTGTTTTACCTCAAATTCATCAAAGCGTGCGGCATAATAATCAAGGGCAGCATCACTGGGTACTCGGAAACTGGTGCGGGTGATCGAGTTGGTTCCTTTGCTGCCGCGAGCGGTATTGGGAAAATCAAAGAACGTCATGGTCGTTCCCGGTGACCCTAAATCATCCGCAAAGTAGGTATGGTACGTATAAATGTCATCTTGATTGACGGTTTTTTTCACTAAACGCATCCCTAACACATCTGTAAAGAAATGGTAATTCCGTTCCACATCACTTGTCATGGCCGTCACATGGTGTACCCCTAATAATTGATCTTGTTTTCTCATTTTCTTTTCCTCATTTCTGATCATAAGTTATTTTTCGTAAAATTGTTTTTAATTGTTGCAATTCTTCACTGCTGAGTTCGGAAAAACTCGCCGCAATCTTTTGTGCATGACTGGGAAAAATTTTCTCCATCAATGCCCTGCCTGCTTCCGTAATCCTGACGTAAGTTACCCGTTGATCTTCTTGGCTAGGTTCCCGGCGCACGCAGCCTTTTTTGACTAATTGATCGACTACATAGGTTGTCGAGCTGCTGGCGATCAAAATTTTTTCCTTGATGGCTTGCGTCGTATGGGTGCCTTTATGGTAAAGCAATTCCAGTACAGAAAACTCCGTGATATTTAAGCCATAACAACGAACATCTTTTTTTGCCACTTGTTCCAAACGACTCGCCGTACGCAGTAAACCGATGTACGCTTTGAGCGCTTCTTCTTGATGCGCCATTTTCCTCACCTCTTTATTTCGAATTCGAGATAATCATAACTTACTTTTTGTAAGTTGTAAAAAGATATGCTTTGGTTATCCCTCCTATGAACAAGGAATTCATTCTGAAAACTTGCAAACTGCTTGAATGCTCAAAAAAACGGCCACTCCTTGATTAGGAGTAGACCGTCGTTTTATAGGAAAAATAGATGATGTATCATTTTGTTAATGGCGATTTTGATTTTTTAGTTTATTTGCTTATCAACAGAAAGATCACTCTCTTTTAAAAATCTGTGTACTTCTTCCAAAAATTGTTTGCTGCTACCACTACCTAACTGAGTGTTCATTGCCGTATAGGTGACTCGTTCAAAATCTTTTTCTTCAGGGAGGTATTTTATCGCTCCGTTTACCATCGATGCAATAAAGACTGTTTGAACATTTACAAGCTCACGCAGCTTCTCTCCAAACAAGCTATTCACCTCGGGTTGAATGCCTAGTAAAACTATCGAACCAAATGATACGCCAGCTATTGTCAACTCTTGTTGTCTTCCTGTTTTAGAAAAATCGAAGTGCTTTGTCGGTTTAAGTTCTTTTGTGGGAATCGGCATTACTTTTTCTTCCAAGAAAACTTTTTTTTCGTAAATAGAGATTGCCTTTATAGGAAGAAATATTGGATTGGGTTTTACTAATGAACTGCAAATTTCTTCATAGAGTCTATCCCCTTGTGTTTCAACCAATTTAAAACCAGCTTCATGCAGATCGTTTCGCTTCAGACATTCTTCAGAAACAATATCCTCACAAGATTTTTCTAAGGGCCGCTGATCTCCAGCAGCACCCAAAATAAAAATTGCTGTCTGAGTCACTGTTTCCTCTAATTTTCGACAAGTATAACCGATAAGATCCGAACTGACAGCCTTACCCCCTTGCTCCAAATAGGAATCTGCCATTACGGAAGGAGGCAAATCACCAGTGAAAAGAACACAAAGAAGATGATTGGTTTTTATCTCATAAATTTTCAATATTCGTATGTCATGATTCGAATATTCGAGATCGTTTCTTCCTAACCACCAGCCAAAAGGTGTCTCGATATTGCGGGAACAGTTCAGGCTCGTCGTAACAGAATCCGTACTAATTGCAAGCTTTGTAACTCTTTCTAATGCTCTAGAAACACTCAATTGTACAGCTTCTTTTACTTTTTTGATAAAGATAGGATATGACTTATCAAGATGAGGTGCCGAAAAAGTGTGCGTGACTGTAATCCATATATTCTCTATTGGAATATTAAATTCTTCATAAACGCTTGCTTTCAAGTCATAAACCATCGATTCAGTCAACGAGGTAAGTTCAAGTGAAAGAAGCAAAAATTCTGTTTTTGCTTGTAAAAAAAGAGCTCGGATATAAAGTGGATCATGTTGGCAAACAAACTCTTTGATTGGAAAATCTTGTGTTCGTAGTTTAATTTGTGCCTTCCCAGCTCCGCCATGCAAAGACTCACTCATTGCCTTGCTCCTCTAATACTTGACTGTTAAGTAACAACGCACTTTGGATCATCTTTATAATAATTTTTTCTGGCTCACCTAACGGTACTGGATTACCAATTGTTTCAAATGACAGACCATACTCTTCTTTGGGTAAAAAATAGTAATGAAACCCATTGGTATATCCAGCCACGATTCCTAAGCAGCCGTGAGCAGCACTTGCTTTTTTTAGCTGAATGCCAAAAGCCGAACCTAACTCACCAGGAAAACTATATATTTGGAGCTCCCCTAATTGATAGACACCGAATTCAAGTTGCTGGTAAAAATGATCCACCTGTAAAATCTCTTGGCATTTATTGATTAACCCAGGATTTTTGAGCGGCGAATCACTGTCTAAAAAGTGTTGTACTTCTTGATGAGTATCTACCATATCATTATAAATCGTATGACTAAGAGTCTGATAAGCAATTCGATCAATGGATAAAGGATGAACTTGCCTGATCTGACTGATCCGATCAGCCAAAGCTTCTGCAACTCGTTCTAATTCTGTAAAATCATCCCCTTGTCGTTGATGCCGATTGCTGGAATCCGCGGCTGCTCCAATTAGCATCAATGGATAAATTCCCCACTCTTTTTCCAAGCGACTACAAATATTTCCTGCTAATTCACTAGTTAATAAATTATTTTTAGCACTTAATACAGTCGAATGAACCGCTATGTTTACGATAACACCGGCGGCTTTTCCCTCCGAATTATTAAATGTAATAACTGTCACTTCGTTATCTGCTAGCGCTCCTGGATGATTACGATTTCCATAATAACCCACAATAATATCACTGCCATATGCCGCTGTTGCTGGTTGCAGAGACTCAAAACATTGCTGACATACTAGAAGCAACTGATTCATAACAAACTCATAATAATCAGGTTCAAAAATACCTGAGTGCCAGTGCTTATGGTAACTCATAATTGATGAATGATTATGAGTAGCACTCATCATAATCAGATCACGATCAATGTCGTATGCTTTTGAAAGTCGTGACTTTGCATCCGCCACCATCTCGTCCTCTAGCTCCAGAAAATCAAGAGAGACTAGAAAAATCTTCTTATCGTCTACTTCAATCAATAAACCATTACAAAAAATGTCATCATGAATCCCTTCTGCTGGAGAATTACGGAAAGGAGTCTTATAACCAATTAAATAAAACTCCTTATTATACGGGCTTAAACAGACACGCCCACGTCCAACTTTCATAGACTTCCCTCTCTTCAACTATAATTTTGACAAACGAATATCTGTCATTTACCCTATTTAAGCAGACACAGTAGCTTCTTTTGCCTCTAATTCTTTTTCTTTTTGAAGCAATTGATTGTCATAAACTTTGGCAAATGGATACAAAATCGCGATATTAATGAGAACTAGTACAATTTGCAAGATACCAATCTGCCAATTTCCTTGTAGAATCCCCCACAGACCACGAGGAACTTGTTGAGGTACTTGGACGCCAGTTAAAGCAGGAACGATTCCAACAACCATCGTAAAATATTGAATGCAGGCATTGAACAAGGGAATAATTACTGCAACTGGCAAAAACAATGTCACATTTAAAACAGTTGGTATCCCATAATTCACTGGCTCAGCAATGTTGAAAATAGCCGCTGGTAAAGCAATTTTTGAGACAGCCTTCAATTGCTTAGATTTGGCAAATAGTAAGAACGTCAAGGTTACTGCCAGTGCAGGCCCACCAATCGCAGTCATAAATGCACTACCTACAAATGTCGTCACTTGTTCCCCGGCAGCAATCTGCTCTAATCGTTGAGCGTCTAATCCTAACCAAATCGGTAGCATAATAGCGCCAACAACGTTAAATCCATGAATTCCAAACCACCAAAGGATTTGAATCAGTACATAAGCAATCAAAAATGCACCAAATGAGCCACCCAATCCCAATAAAGGTCTTTGTAATGCCGTATAAATCAAACTATGGACATCTCCAAAAGAAGTACGGCTAAATACAAAAGCAACGATCAACATAATGAATGAAATCAAGATGGCAGGAATAAGGCTAGAGAAGCTTTTTTCAACAAACGGCGGCACCCCATCAGGCATACGTATAATCCAATTTTTCCGAACAATAAATCGATAAAGTCGAGTGACAGAAATAGCCACTAATATTGCTACAAACAAGCCTCGACTGCCTAAGTTAGTAAAATCATAAGATAAAGCACCTTCTGTTTCAGTCAATGGCGTCAAAATGAAGAAAGAAACCATCGAAAGAACGCCCACCGAAACGCCATCTAGTTTTTCGCTTTGTGCATAACTGTATGCAATAAAGAACGTCGTATAAATTGAAATAATAGCAAAAGTGATATTATAAGGAATCATCAACGTACTTTGAATGTTTATTTCTTGCAGAAACGCTTTATAGGATTCAATCGGAAAGTTCGCCAATAGAAAAAACAGAGATCCTAAAATTGTCAGCGGTGTGACCCGAGCTAGTCCTGCAGCTACGGCACTCAAATCTTTTTGACTAGATATTTTTCCAGATAATGGTTGTAAATATTTTTCTAGTAGTTCCGTAAACTTTTTCATGTTATTTTCCTCCAGTTAGATTTAGTTTGTACAAGCTGTTTGCAGTTTCAAATAGCAACTCTTTTTTCTCTTTTTCTGTGATCTCCAACCCACCAATAAAAGAAACACCTTCTGTAAACCAGCTGCTCTTGACGGGGTAAGAAGAACCATAAATAATTTTGTCCGCACCAATTTCTTTGACAGCAGCCTCAAGCTGTATTTTCCCCCAAGGTTGAGCATGAGACATTTCTAAAAAGATGTGTCTGCGGAAACGAGTCTTAAACTGAGTCGCTCGATCATCAAAACGGCCATTGCCACTATCTTGAGGAAACAATGCATTTAAATAATTGCTGATCTGTCCCCCCATCATTGAATGAATAAATGTTAATTCAGGCAATTCCTCGAACATCCCGCTGAATATTTCTCTACCAATTGCAGTCAGCTGATCAATATTGCGGCCTAGCGTTCGTCTTAAATTGTCATATTGATAGATTGACTGGTAGTCCACTGGAACCGGAGTATGGTGGACATAGACTGGAATTTTCATCTCATTTATTTTTTTAAAAAAAGGCCTGAACTGTTGATCGTCTAAATAATAGTTCCCATAATGTGCAGATAGCTGAATACCGGTTAGTCCTAGCTCTACAATTGCTCGTTCCAACTCAAAAATTGTTTCCTCATCGGCATAGGGAGGAACCACTGCCAATCCTCTTAGTTTTCCACGACTTTGTTTGATATGGTCCGCCATTTCATCATTAATTAATTTACATAATTCTAACGGAAGCCACTCTTGGCATCCAGGTAATTTTAGCAGTCCGACATCAATTCCATGGTGACTCATATCAGATAATTGCTGCTCTAGCTGATAATCAGTATCAGTGTAGTTTAAGCTTGGATAGCCCATCGGTCGTTCAACGATCATACTCGTTCTTTCAGCTTGTTCTTCTACGTGAATGCTCGTTCCGAATTTTTGGGGTATAGAGCGAAGAAATTCATTTCGGATCTTTTTATCTGAAAAAATTTTTTGCGGAAGCCAGTACATATTTGCATCAATAATCATTTCTTTACCTGCTTTCTCATTTTATGTAACCGCTTATCTACTTGTTATTATGAAGATTTTGCTATTGACAAGCAATTCCATTTAGGCTACTTTTATGACGAAACGGAATAAATAAAAGGAGTCCCTCATTGATGGATACCCAAATAATTCGTGATTTTATCACATTAACTAAATACAAAAACTATAGTCTTGCCGCAGAAGAATGCTACATATCTCAATCTACTTTATCCAAACGAATAAAACGCTTGGAACACCAGCTAGGTGTACCACTTTTTGAACGTACAACCAAAAGTGTTGAATTAAGTGAATACGGAGAAGTTTTTAAACCATACGCAGAAAAAATGCTTTCCCTAGAAAATGAGTGCCTCCAAGAACTTCATTCGATGTTACCAAAAAACCAAAATACTTTAATCATTGGTGCCATTCCGTCTTTAGCAAAATATCATCTAACAGATTTAATTACTAAGTTCATATTGCACTCAAAGGTTGACGTACATGTTATCACCGAACCCTCTGAAAAACTTGAGCTTTCGCTAAAAGAAGGTCGCTGTGATGCAGCATTTATTCGCGATGTGTATGATCCCACTCAAATCTTTAATAAACAACAGATTACAACAGATCAATTGATGGCGGTCGTACCGAATAGTCATAGATATGCTAATAAAGCACAGATAACCATCAAGGAGCTTCAAAACGAACACTTTGTCTTACTTCCGGAAGGGTCACGACCCTATAATACTGTCATTGACCTATGTACAGAAAATAACTTCTCTCCTAAAATCGTTTTTACAGATTCAAAGATATCGAACATTATTGATTTTGTTTCAAATGGCTTGGGAATTTCTTTATTGATGAACAAAAATATTACCGAAGGCTATAAAGAAACAGTCACTGTTATTCCGCTTTCTCCTGCAATCTCTCAGTCAGTCGATCTTTGTATGGTAAAAAGCCAAGAGAAAAGCCTAGCACAACAAAAACTGCTTTCTTTTGTAAAAAAATCTGATTGTACTAATAGACAGTAAGCACTCGCAATGTTAGGACTTAATAAAACATAGTATATCGGTGTCCTCATGCAGCGTTGATAAAGCAAATTCACTTTATCTAGTACTATTAAAAAAGACAGAAAAAAACAGAACTCATGAAAGGTTCCATGAGTTCCGCTAAATATATATTTTACCGAAGAGGATTCGATCCATTCCATGTACTGATCGATGAAGCGCTGATTCCCACGCATAGTTATCTCTTTTTCAAATCTTTACAGTCGGCTGGACCTGCTTTTCCAAAGCCAGCAACCACTTTTTGCGTTCGACACCGCCGCCATAGCCGCCGATACTACCATCACTATTGATGACACGGTGGCATGGAACGATCAACGCCAATTGATTTTTTCCGTTGGCGTTGGCAACAGCTCGGGTGGCTTTTTCATTGCCGATTCGCTGTGCCAATTGTTTGTAAGAGTATGTTTCTCCGATCTTCATCGCCAACAGCTGCTGCCAGACGGCTTTCTGAAAATCAGAGCCGATCAATGCGATGGGTACCGTGAAGGCAGTTCGATTCCCTGCAAAATATTCCGTCAATTCTTGCTTGAGTTGCTGAATGATTGCTGTTTGCTGCGGAATGATCACTGCATTCAAGCGGCTTCTCAAAACAGCAATCTCCGTTTCTAGCCCTCTGCGATCCACGAATTCTAACAAGTAAAGCTGCTGCTGGTCGCTGATTGCCAGCATCGATCCCAGCTTGGTCTCAAGCCAAGCAGAAGAAAGAATCGTTTTTTCGCGGCTGTTGGAAGGCAATTCCCCCATAATCCGGGAAAACGCATCTCGAAAGCCGTTGCCAGAATCGAAGCCGGCTTCTAATTGTGCTTGGATCAGCGGTTCTCCTTCACGAATCTGCTTAAACGCTAACCCTAAACGGCGTGCACGGGAATATTCGATAAAGGTCATGCCAAAATATTTTTTAAATTGTCGGCGTGCGGTATTGGGATGGATCGCTAGTGCTTCAAAATCTTTGTCGGTCCACTTTTTCTCTGGGTTACTCTCCACGGCTTCCACCAGGCTTTTCACGTCAGGGGATAAGTGGCTAGGTGAGCTGAGCGGGCGACATCGTTTACAGGGACGATACGCCGCCAGCAACGCTTCTTGTGCCGTCTGAAAAAACTCGCAATTTTTTTTGAGCGGTTTTTTCGCTGGGCAGGTGGGACGGCAAAAGACGCCGGTGGTTTTTACCCCAACGTAAAAAATCCCTTCATATTGGGAATTTTTTTCAATCAGCATGTCGTAATAGTGGTCCCGTTGTCGGCTATCTTCAATCATCTTGCGCATCCCTCCTTCTTTTCTACACTTACAAAAATACTTTGTACCTGTCCTAACACACGACCAACCAATGCAGCAGCCTGCAAAGGCAGGTCGAAAATTTGCCCATATCCTTCTGATGACATACGATCACCCTTTCCTCTGAATGACCTTAGTGTACAAAGAATGGTCTTGACGCATCCCATAAAAATTAACACCAATTTTTTAAAAAGGATCGAAGGCAGTTATCCTCCGATCCTTTTGATTTCCCGTTTGCCTATTTTTCGGCGAATCTTAAAAGCAACGCCTACATGAACCTAGACCGTCGCCTTCTGCTTGACTTGCAGGGCACTTTTTTTCCGCAAGACTCGCTCCAAACGGGGGCGATTATAGCGTTGGATCATGATGAATGGGCAGTTGGCCAATAACGCATAGGCGATCATCACCCAGCCCGCCCACGTAGGATTCCAGAGGAAAAAGAACGGTGCTGGAACAATCAGCAGCCAATGGGTCAGCTCTGCTCGGCGTGTTTCGATGACGAATTTTTCCAGATAGTCCTTTTGTTGCTGATCCAAGCGAGATTTGTCAAAGCCTTTTTTGGCAATCACAGTGCCGTCGGGCAATTTGTCTTTCCACTGACGAATACGAAATACCTCCGCCCAGATCCTACCGCCTTTTTCAAAGGCAAAAGAATGGAACCAGTTGGTATGACGTTCAAAAAAAGCATCACTGACTTTGCGCAAGCCAAACGAGATGCCTAGATGAAACAGCAGCCAAGCCAAGCTGTCTGTAAAGAGCAAGAGCAGTGGAGATAAGGTGATCAGCGGCATGTGCATCGCCTCCTATAAATTGATTTTTCGTCCTTTCCAGGTCACGGATTTCAACAAATGGGTTTGGATCCATGACCAACCAAATAAGCCTAGGAAAAAAAGAAAGTAACATGGGAAAAAAAGCAGCAAGACTCGGTTGAAGTTGCCGACACGGCGGGCAAAGCACAGAGTTTGTCCAAAATAAGCAGCATAAAAAAGCAGTCCTAGCCAAAGCGGTTCCATCAGAAATGGTGCCGCCAGTACCCCAATGCCGCCGCTGATCCACAAGATGACACCCGCCATGATCAAAGGGTGAGTGAATTGCGAAGCAGTGGCAAAGTCCTTCGTCCAGCCTTGAACAAGTTGACGAACACCAGCTGGATACATCCGAAAGGCCAACAGGTCTTTTCCACCATACAAGGTGATCGGCAAGCGTTTTTTCTTAAAGCGTCTCGCTAATGCTAGATCATCTAAGATTCCTTGTGGCATGTCCTGATGCCCATTGGCTTGAAGGTACGCTGTTTTGCTGCACAAGATACACGGACCAAAGGCGCCGCCGGCTGAGAGTTTTTCGCCTACGATAGAGAAACGGTTCAACCCGACAGGTAAGATGACATTAAAGACGGCAGATAGTTGTTCATACAGGCGCTTCGTTTGATGATAGGGCTGCACCGAGAGCAGGCCTTGTCCCGATCGCTCCTCATACGCAGCGAAAAGGCGCTCTAAGCCATCTTCTGCTAGAAAGAAGGTATCGGCATCCAAAAATAATAGATACTTGCCCACCGCTTGTGAGGCGCCTAACCAGCAAGCCGCCGCTTTCCCAGCAGAATTAGCAGCGGTTTTCAAGACCGTCGCACCGAAGCAATTGGCACAGGCGATCGTCTCGTCTTCCGATCCGTCATCAACCACCAAAATCTCCACAGGATAAAGGGTTTGCTGCTGCAAGGATGCCAACAATTGCGGCAAATTTTCTGCTTCATTGCGGGCGGGGATGATGATCGACAATTCTGCCCTCTCCTTCAAGTCTTTGGATGCGGCTGTCTCCTTGCGGGTGGGTATCGTCGGCAGGCGAAAAAAAATCAGCCAGCCTGCCAGCCAAGCAGCGCAAATACCAGCGAGCAGCAGGTACACAGTCATCATCCTTTCTTGTCTTAGTGTTCTCTTTTGGTGATCATCTCACTGACTTGCTGGCCACTAAGGGTCACCATCGGCATGCCGGCACCGGGATTGACCGTACCGCCAACGAAGTATAGATTTTCGTAGCGTTCGCTGTGTTTCGGGTGTTTAAAGCCATGATTTTTCTTGCGATTAGAGACTGTGCCGTAGATGGCGCCGCGATGTGACAAATAATTCTTTTGGATGTCTTCGGGTGTCCAGCGGTCTTCATACACGATGTGCTTGCGTAGATCCGTTAAGCCCATGTTTTCCAGCTTGATCAAGATCCGTTCACGAAAGGCATCGTATTCCGCTTCCGTAAAGGGTTTATCCTGCAAATAAGGGATATGAGGCAAGATTTTGATGTTCTCATGCCCTGCCACTGTTTGCGAAGGATCGGTTTTGTTGGCATTGACCAAATAGATCGTTGGGTCTTCCGGCAGCTGATGCTGATGGAAATTTTGATCAAAGTTTTCTTTTGAGGCATTTGAAAAGAAAAAGTTGTGGTGCGCTAGTTGCGGATAGGAGGTTTTGACCCCTAAGTGCAAGACAAAGCCAGAACTTGCTGGTTCAAATTTTTCTTCCAGTTTTTGAGTAAAGGTCGGCGCTTCTTCTAACAGCTCTTCATATGCCGGGATCACTTCCATATTGGAAACAAAATAGTCCGCTTCGATCAACGTACCATCATCCAAACGAGCGGCACGGATTTGTTCTTGTTCAACGATCAATTTTTCCACTTTATGTCCCGTATGGAAGGTCACACCGATCTCTTTTGCTAAGCGAACGATGCCTTCGGCTAACCGATGCATCCCGCCTGGCACGTACCAGACACCTTGGGCATGCTGCATGTAGATCATCATGTTCAAGACGGCTGGGGCGTCATAAGGAGACGAGCCGACATACTTGATAAAATAGCTCAGCATGTCTTGCAGCTGCGGATTGCTGACACGTTTTTGAATGGCATCATGCATGGAAGAGAAATAATCAAAGCCTTTCAGCGCTTTGATCACGCCGTGATACTTCAAGATTTCTTTCGTGGTATCTAAGCCTTTCTCGAAATAGCCTTTTTCCGTGATATCATAAATCTTTTGCGCATAGTCCAAAAAGTCTTGGTACTCTGCCATGTCTTTTTCCGACAAGTGGGGGTTTTCCTTTGCCATGCGGGCAAGATCGCCATAGAGATCAATCTTGGTGCCGTCGGGGAAAAAGGAGCGCCATTCCAATGGCAATCGGCGAATCGCAACATAATCCGCCATATCGCGATTGCTGCCAGTAAATAATTTTTCAAAAATCTGCGGCATCGTCAAAATCGAAGGACCTAAGTCAAAGCCGAAGCCGTTTGTTTCCAGTCGGTTCAATTTGCCACCTAAATGGTGATTTTTTTCATATAATGATACATCAAAGCCATTTTGGGCTAATGAGACCGCCGCTGATAGACCACCAAGTCCGCCGCCGATCACTACAACTGTTTTTTTCTCATTCATTGAGTCGCTCCTCGTTTGCTTTAATAAACGTCCCTATTTAGCCAATTCTTTTCACCGAAACAGACGGTTGCGTCTCACTGCAACTGCGTGTCTTCGCACTATTTTGGCATTGGCCACTTGAATCAAAGGATCGTTTTTCTAGATAATTCTATAGTATCACACCTTTGAAAAAATGACGGGGATGAGCCTACCGGTCAACTGATGCTGTTTTTTCTCAACCATGATTTCAGCGAATGAAAAAACAACCTGCTGGAAAAGAAAGGAAACCCGGTCATTTCGTCCATTCCGAAAATATTCTTTTTATAACAACAATTATCAGAATAGTTGAACATTTTTGACGTTAATACCAGCGAAAAACAAATCTTCGTATGGTTACGAAAAAACGCGTTTGAGCCAATTTGGAATATCCTGTACACTGAATGTAGCGAAAGTCCTTCCCCCAATCATTAAAAAAAACAAAAGGGCCTTCTCAGTAAGACATTGCTTAACAGTGACTCTTTTTGATAATGACACGTATTGTCGCCTTTTCCTAACACTTATAAGGAGTATTGATATGAACTTAAAAACGATCCAATCAGCCGAAGAATATGTAAACTTTTTTGACGTAGAATTTATCCACTCTCCCTGTTCTTATACACACCCAAAAATCTTTAATTTTTATCTCTCTTTGCGCCAACGATTCTTGGCGATCTATGAACAAGACGAGGGTACTTTTTTCGAAAAAATGTCGTTGCTCTTAGATATCGACGCACAGCTGCAAATACTAAAAGAACTTTATGTTTTAAAAATTTCTTCTCTAAACGAGTATACGGAAGAAGAGATCATTCAGCTGACGGTCAAAGACAAAACCTGTTTCTATCGGGAATTGACCGGTCTTCAGCTAAACCAAAAGGCGCCTTGGAGTTTGATTTACTTAAGTGAAGCCCAATGATTTCGCCCACATTGATCGATTGAATTGAAAACCGCTGGTTCCAAAGGCTTGCATCCGTACCTGATGCATTCCCCACTTCCCCTTCCCACACTCCTGCACAGCTGCGGAGAGTCAAGCCATTAAAAAAGAAAGCATCTTTCCTTCTCACTGTCTAAGCAGTGAAGGAAAAATGCTTTCTTTTCATGTAAAAGGCCCTTTCTAGCAACTCTTTAGGTCAAAACAGAATGGGAAACTAGAAGAGGTCTTTTAGGGCAAATTGGCGGGTGACGTTAGGATTGATCCGTTCAAGCAGCCGATTCCAGTCAGAAGAAGAAGGGATCGTTTTGAAGACGATACATTCAACGATATCTCGAAATTCGGTCGCATGCTCGGCATAGTTCGTCACTAGCAGATCAATGGTATTTTGTTCTAAATACTGAGCATTGACTTCCCCTGAGTCAGGATAAAAGACTTGATGGGATCGGCTAAAATAGCGGTTGGACCAGCCCTCAATGTACTGAACGATATTGTTATTTCCTTCGAAGATAAAGGCGATATTTTTTCGGGGAAACCAATGACGTTCTCGAACAGATTCAATAAAAATCACTAAGTTTGCACAAAAATCCGTCAGATACTCCACAGAATAAAGAGTGTGGTACTCGCAACTACTTTCTAAAAACTCTCGGTAAGCAGCAAACTCCTTAGAAAAAGTTTTCTTAATAAACGCATTCACATCATAAATATTACGATTGGCCGAAGTGGATAAGCACTCCTTCAATTTGGCAGAAGTAAAAAAGGATTCGATCAGAATCTGATCTTCTTTAGGCTTTTTCGACGATACATTCAACATCTGATAAAACTCGTTGGTCAACGTGCGAATCTCGGTCCAATGATTATAAGAAAGACAAAACTTTTGTTCGACGATCACATTTTGCAGTTTTTTCTTTGTGATAATACCAACAAACAAAAAGATAAGTTCATCGTTCGTCAATCGACATTGAAAGTACTTTTCAATAATGCCATTGATTCGCTGAAAGTGCATCAGCTGAATACTGTGTCGCAAGGCGTGGTACAATTCGTCGTTGATTTGCACAGTTTTGCCTTGCATAAATCGCTCAAGCGAAATATAAAGTAGATACGTATATTGTGAAAACGAAACGGTGTGATAACTATTTTTGTCAAACATCCTGCCGATTTCCGTTACTGCCTGTTGGACCGCAGCTGGCGGAAAGACAGTATGGGGTGTGCTATCCGTTTCATAGAAAAAGGTACAGAAGAAATTGCGGATATCTGCTTCTTGTCCAACGATATTCAGGGGATCTAGTGCTAGTTGGAGATCAAAGCGTGCCAGTTGTTCATGAATGCGCTGCAAGTATTTTGATAAGGTACTCTTGGATAAAAACAAGCAGTCCGCCCACTCATCGATCGTCTTTAACTCTCCAATAAAAATATTTTCCAATAAAATAAAGAGCGGTTCATTCGCTAAAAGCGAGGCTTTTTTCTTTTCATACTGTGAATAATCAAATAGTTCAAACGAATAGCCTTGATTGGTGGAAGTGATCAGGATCAACCCACAGAAATAATCATTAATCTGACTGATGTCTTTGCCAATCGTCCTTGTAGTACTACTTGTTACTTCAGCCAAATGGCTGGCACTGCAAATTTCATTTTTTTCAAATTCACTTAGAATCTGCAGCCATCGGACGGTCGATTTGCTTGTGACAAAACTCAATTGAAAATTTTTCAAACATAAGCTCCTTACTAAGAATTTCTTTTTTGCGGCTAATTTACGCATGAAAGGCGCCTAAGCAGTCTCATTATATCGGTTTTCATCCTACATAAAAAATCGGTTTTTTCATAGACTGATGAAAAAAAGCGTTGTGTCCAGACTACTGTCTTATAACAATTATTTTATCGGCTATTAAAAATAGTGCAAGGATTTCGCTTTTGCTTTCATCAGATTCTGCTTAAGAAATAAGAAAATTCTTTGTATCATTTGCTTCATTTTGAAAAAAAGCTGCTATGTTGAAAATCACCTATGTTTTCTTTATTTGTCTAAATGTGTCTGTCATGATGTTTAAAAGCTGTTCATATTGCGTTTCTTGACTTACTTTTTTCATCTGCACGTTAAAGTCCTGTTCAATAAATTGTTTGGGTATCAACTGATCCATTTCTATTTTTGAAAGCCTCTCGGTACATTCCGCTAACAGTTGGTAATCCTTTACGAGTGTTTGCGGCAGCTTGTATGTTTGTGTAAAAAAGGAATAGCTCGCATTCTTTTGAATCGTTAGTGCCACCTGCTTTTGAATCAAATAGTGTAATTTTTCTAATTGCTTATCTGTGACGGATCGTTCACCGTTTTGTTCAAATAATTGACAGTAATAGTCTAAAAATTCGCTATTGGCCATCACTGCCTCAAAATCCGTTTTATTTATTCTCATAAAATGTTCCCCTCTTTTTTTATTTTATGCATCACTGTGTAAAACATTCTTTTCGTTTAACAGAAAAAAAGAGCAGCTCATTTATCTCTTCTACTTTTTTATGGTTAATCATTTCTTGTTAGTTCTTTTCAACGATCAATACTGATTAGAAAAAAAGGAGTAGACTTATAATTGATGCACTTCCTGATTATTCGCTCCCCTACTTCGTTAGCAAGTTTTTATTCGTAGGGGTAACAACTGTAACGATTTTGCTTCTCCGCTCATCATCAATAGCATTCGAACCTACCATTTGTGCTGCTGGCTGACCGATCTGTTCACGCCAGTTTATGGGTTAGCAACTGTTACGGTTATGTGAAAATTATAAAGAATCTATGCACGATTTTTTTAAACATTTTTTCGGTTTTCATGAAAAAAAAATTAAAATCGTTGCTCCCAAAAAATTGCTGGAAAAAGACAAAAAAAGAAAGTATCCACGATACTCTCTTTTCGGCAATCCTTATTTTGTTAAAAAAGCGATTGGATCGACCAATTTCGCTTGGCTCAAGCTAGGCGATGCACTGACTTCAAAGTGCAGGTGTGCGCCTGTGCTATTGCCCGTACTACCCATGAGCGCAATCGTTTCTCCTTGTTCCACTTGTTGACCAACCTTCACAAGGTTCTGTTGATTGTGAGCATAGAGTGTCGTCATCCCGTCCTCATGGAGAATCGCTACATAATTCCCCCAAGAAGGATGAACCTCTGAACGGATGACCGTTCCAGATTGACTCGCCATGATGGGTGTCCCAAACGCTGCGGCAAAGTCAACGCCCCGATGAAAGCTTCCCCAACGTGGGCCAAAAGTAGAAGTGACAACGGCTTTTTCAACAGGAAAAAGATACGTCTCACTTGCGGTCACATCAGGTTTTTTCTGATCATAACGGGTCAACGCATAGGCTTCGATCAATGCGGTCAGCTTTTGATCATACGCGGTATCAGTGGCATACCGACCAGTCAAATAATGGGCAGCTTCTTGATAAGAAGCCGCTTCTGATTTCCATACACCTTTATAAAAATCAGACTGCTGTCCGACCCCTTCTTTCAACAAACGAGCATAGTCCATCAATGACTCTTTGTACCCAGTATATTGGCGGAACGTTGCCGTGATTGTGTAGTGATTTCCCGAACCATCATCTTCTTGTGTCCGAAAAGCAACACCCTGTCCTTGATAGGTTCCTTTGATACCAAAGAGATTAAAGTACGGCGCCTGACTCAATCTGCTTTGACCGCCACCTGATTCTAAAATAGCCTGTGCAATCATGACAGAAGCGTACAAATCATTTTTCAAGCCAATATCTCGGGCATCTTCGCCGATTTCTTGGATAAAATCCCACACTTCTTTTACTGGTGTGACCGTCCAGCTCGTTTCGCTACCTTGCTGCGTTATAGGATCGGATTGACTTGGCCCGCTTGGTGCTTGGGTACTTGGTGGTATGATCGGAGACACAGCCGCCGGTGTTTCTTGACTTGCATCACTGTTTGCTTCTGGTGTCGGTTGCGTTTCTACAGGTTCTGACGGTTGGGGCTTCTCTGGCTGCGTCTCAGGTTTGGGCGCTTCAGGCTTCGTTGGTTTTTCTGGTTTCGGTGCTGGGGTTGGTTCTTCTGGCTGAGAAGGCTCTGGCTTACTCGGTAGTTCTGGCTCTGGTTTCGGCTCTGGTTTCGGTTCTGGCGTCGGTTGGGGATCTGGGGTTGGTTCTTCGGTTTGCTCTGTTCCCTCCGGCGCTGTCTCAGATCCTTCTGGTACACTTTCTACAGGTGCCGATCCTTGCTCCGAATCGGACACTTGTCCTTCCCCTGCTGGAGCAGTTTCTTCAACCGTCCCTGCTGTGCTGCTACTGTCACTTTCTTGTGCAGCTGTTTCTGATGTTTGGGCAACGATCGTACCTTCCGATGCAACAACCGCAGCTGAAACTGGCACACCAGCTAAAAGTTGTCCGCAAACAAAAAGAAGCGCTACCCCTTTTTGCGAATGCTTCATAGGCGATTTCCTTTCTCTCCTTTTTTCACTTAACAACCTCTATCAAAAAAACATGTTGTCATCCAAATAGTAAATAAATATCAATTCTCTTTTATTATACTACGCTTCGTTTTTTCGACTCAAGCAAATGACTCCCGTGCTTGTCAAAGAGAACGAGTTGTTGGAAGAATGGGTCTACTGGTAAAGGATCACGTTTTGCATCCAATTCGTTATCGAGTCTGGGTTGCAGCTTTTTCTTTCTGTTGCCTAAGATCCTCTGGCGTCATCAGAAAAAAACACAGTTTTTCAAATGGGCAACTGCCAGTTGAAAAACTGTGTTTTTATCGTCTTTTCTTGCTTCATTAGCTTTTTATCTAGCGTTTGGAGCCTTTCTATTAGCGCTTCGTTTTCTCAAGTTTATGTATGATTTTTGGCAATTGGTTTCTCAGGTCCTTGCTATACTTACCGTGAACGATTGATATTCCCGGAAATGTTCTGCTGGTAGTCAGAGTCTTCAAGGCACTGTGGCAAGAACGCCTAACAGTTGAACGTTTCATTCTCTGTGTAAATGATTATGCTATAATTATTTAAACTTATTTTTCGGAGGCTGACATGAAAACATTTCAATTAAAATTCATGCGAAATCGTACGTTGATTCGCTGGCTGCAATTGTTGAATGAATTTGAGAAAAGTCCCTCCCGTACACTGGGAGAACTCGCTGAAGTGACCGAGAGCAGTACGCGTACGTTGATTACTGACATTGCTAGCTTGCGAGAGTATTTTAAAGGGGCTATGGCGATCCATACAGCAAAAATCGGGTATCTTTTTGAAGAAATCGATCATGATAGGTATCGAAAGCAAAAGCAAGAATTGATAAAAGATGAACCGATTTTCCAGATTTTAGAAAGTATTTTTTATGATGAGCAGCAAACCCTCTTTAATTGGAGCTTAACGCTTAATATTTCTGAACAAGCGCTGATCAGCTACTTCCGGAAAATACAGCCATTTTTATCCCCTTTCGGTTTAAAAATCAAAACGGATCCCGTCTCTTTGGCAGGTTCGGAGATCGATAT
Source organism: Enterococcus sp. AZ149 (assembly GCF_051714285.1). NCBI lineage: Bacteria > Bacillati > Bacillota > Bacilli > Lactobacillales > Enterococcaceae > Enterococcus > Enterococcus sp. AZ149. Next base: position 196,741 of record NZ_JBIORO010000001.1, on the reverse strand, counting down.
ACGAAAATTTTTCTGTCTTTTTTACTACGAGTCTGACATTAATGTCCACACGTTATTTCCCTCGATCCATGTACAAGATGCAGTGATGGAAATCACTGACCTTTTGGAAACGAAGGCCTTACAGAGCTCTTCGTTTTCTTATTTTGCGTATATCCTTTATATTAGCGTGGAGCGCAGCAAACGCGGTTTACTTGCTGCCCCCTCTCCAGAACTAAGCGAGTTAGTTAAAAAAAATGGTTTACTTTCAAATTATGAGGACCTTAAAAAGATTATCCAGCGTTATTTTACCTTTGAGTTTCCTCAAGAAGAAGCAATCTATCTTTTGACTTGCATCATTTGTCGTCGCAAACTCAACACCGATCTAGAAACAAGCAAAGTGTTTTGTCTTAACTATAACCACTGGCCCGCGATCAAACAAATCACTGCTGATTTCTATGCCCAAAATCGCGGCAACAGCTTTGATGAACAAAAAGATTTGCTTTGGTTAGAGTCATTCTTCACTATTTTCAAGCTTCGTGAGTTGTTATCGCCAACGATGAACGTCAACATCGATGATTTGAATGCTTTCGTCAAAGAAAAATTTGCGGCTGAATATAAAAGAAATCGCCAGTTTTTGCTCTCACATCCTCTTGTGAAAACACTCTATTCTTTCGACCATTTGGATGATTTTTGTGCAAGTCTCACCTTCCACATGGAAGCCATCATTGAAGAGAATTGGGGCACACGGAGAACTATAGCTGTTATTTTTGAAGGTAACGAGTATGTTTGTGAGTACGCCGAAAGTATTATCCGAAAATATCTTGGCGTTTATCATGAAATGTACTACCCTGATTCAAACGAACTCTCCCACGAGTATTTAAAAGAAAAAAACATTAATTTTCTCATTACTAACTACTCCGAATACGCCACTGAATACTTACTGGATGTTGAAAGTGTCTTATTAAAATCAATACCCGACGCTGCCGATTGGAATTATCTTTTGAATCGAATCAATCCGAGAATTTTGCGGTTGGTCGTTCTTGATAATACGTAGTAATTCCAATCATTCACGCCGCTTCTCCAAAGAAAGAGAATTGATATTTCCTTGTCGCCTTTAAACGAACGCCTGACTAATCCTCCCATATAAAGCTGTTCTTTTTTAGTGGAAGCAGCTTTATATGGGACTTTTCCAATGAATCAAGTACGCTTTTTCCTTCTACGCCGCTACTATCAGCAATCATTGCTCTTTGGATTGATCTGCACTTAAAAATGTCCGTTTCGTAAAAGCCAGTGCGCCTACGAGGGTCATGAGTACGATGATTGGATGAGAAGATGCAGACAAGATCCCCAAAATCGCCGTCAACAGCGTGCCCGTATAACTCAAACCGACTGCCCATTGCTGAAGCCTTGAAAGCTCTCGCAGCTGCCCTTTAAAGGCCACCCCCAGCATCATTGCTCCGACAAAAGATAAAAGACCAAAAACTACATGTAAAAGTAACATTCTTTTTCCTCCTTTCTTAAATGTTCACATCGATCGCTTCAGCGATTCGTCTGCCGTATTCTGGGTCCGCACGGTAAAAATGCAAGACCTGCCGTTCTTTGATCTGTTGATTTTGAACCTGTCCCAAACTTCCCGCAATCGTTTGAATTAAACGTGTTCGTTCTTCTTCTGAGAGCAAACGATAAAAATCACCTGCTTGGCTATAATAGTCTTCATCGTAATCAAAGGAACCGATCTCTCCTTCTAACGAATAGTGGATGCCCTTGGCATGCGGGTTTTCTTTGATGCCATCGAAACTGTTCGGTTCATAATTGATCCCTGAAGAATTCGTTTTGGTATTCATGAAACCATCCTGTTGGTGATTATGGACGGGCGCTTTTGGCGCATTGATCGGCAACTGGCTGCTATTGGGTCCAACTCGATAACGATGCGCATCACCGTAAGCAAACAGCCGACCTTGCAATAGTTTGTCCGGAGAAAAATCAATCCCTGGAACGATATTGCCCGGTGAAAAAGTGACTTGCTCGACTTCGTTGAAATAGTTCTCTGGATTGCGATTCAAAGTCATTCGTCCCACTTCAATGAGCGGATAGTCTTTTTGTGAGACTGTTTTGGTCACATCAAAAAGATTGACGGCAGCTGACCAACCTTCTTCAAAGGGAATGATTTGAACATAGAGTGTCCAAGAAGGATACTCCTTTGCCTCAATCGCTTTATATAGATCTTCAATATGATAATCAGGATTGCTTCCCGCAAGTTCTGCTGCGAGTGCCGCACTCATGTTCATAATGCCTTGATCCGTCCGAAAATGATATTTCACCCAAAAGCGTTCTCCCTCTGCGTTGAGCCAAGCGAATGTATGGCTCCCATACCCATGCATATGACGAAAGGTTGCCGGTAAGCCCCGATCCCCCATCAACAGGCTGACTTGATGGAGGGATTCCGGTGAATGAGACCAAAAATCCCATACCGCCTCTGGATTTTTCAAGTGCGTTCGCGGGTCTCTTTTTTGGGTATGGATAAAATCAGGAAACTTCAACGGATCACGAATAAAGAAAATCGGGGTATTATTGCCCACGAGATCATAATTCCCCGCTTCCGTGTAAAATTTAACCGCAAACCCCCGAGGATCGCGCAACGTATCCGCAGACCCTAGTTCTCCGGCAACCGTTGAAAAGCGAATAAACATCTCCGTTTCTTTCCCGATGGCTGAAAGAAACGCCGCTTTCGTGTACATCGTTACGTCGTTTGTTACTCGGAAGACCCCATGAGCCCCCGCACCTTTCGCATGAACGACCCGTTCGGGAATCCGCTCACGATTAAAATGTGCCAGTTTTTCTAGCAAATGGACATCTTGAATCAACACTGGGCCACGGCGCCCCGCTGTCAAAGAATTCTGGTTATCCGCTACACTGGCTCCTTGTGCAGTCGTCAACTTTTTTTTCATATCTTTCCTCTTTTCTCTATAAAATCAGTCAAGTGCAATTACTCTCAACAAAATACTTCTAATTAGTACAAAAATTATCATTATTCTTAAAATATATCAATTTATTTGCTCGAAAATAAGAATTAATTCAGATTTTTGACCATTTCCCAACTTTTCTATCGAAGTATCCAGGTTTTGCAGCAAGCCTCATGAATAGAAGGAAGCACAAAAAAGCAGTGAAGCGTTGGCTTCACTGCTGCTTTGCGTTCAATTCGATCCGAGACCACTCTACTGGCGATCAATTATTTTTTGCTGCCTGCTGCTTATTCGGCAGCTTCAATATCCTTGGCGATTTTTGCGACATCGATCTCCCGCTGCAAATAGTCTTGGTTGTCGATAGGAAAATGCTGACGAAATTCGGCTAGTTCCATCAATTCGACTTCGCCAGCTGCCACTTCAAAGTCTAAGACATGACCAGCAAATGTGCGATCATCACTAATAAAATGCAAATGGAAACCGGCGGCCGCAGCACCGTGGAACAGCAACGGGGTAAAGAACCCGACGATCGTGCCGCTGATATCTTCTGCTTGAAATTCCGGCTGATGCTGGATGATCTCAATGAATTTTGGGTACGGTTTTTCTTGCTTTGGGGCAACGCGGACGTGCATCTTGGTAAATACCCCATGAATCTTGACAGCGGAAAACAAATTCGGGCTGACTTCTGTCAGGACGTGGTTTTTCACTTCTTCATCGGTCATTTCTTGGCTGACCTGCAGGTGCTTCGCCGCAGAAAAATCAACGACTGCCGCATAGGGGGTTCCTTCATTTCCTTGGAGCACTTGTACCTTGCCCGACTCGTCTACATGGTAGATTTCACCATCTAAAATAATCACTTCACCATTGGAACCAGCCAAAGTACCAATCCCAAAATTGCCATATTCAAGCATTTTTCCGATTTGCTCCGTGCCATCCATTAAATCCTGCATCAACCCACCTAGGGTGCCATGCTGATATAAATAACTTTTGTTTTTCACTTTCATCTTGATGCTCCTTTGGTCTTAATAAAATTGATCAGGTAGGATCGTTTTGCCAAGATCGGCATTGTCTGAATAATCCACAGGGATATCAATGATCACTGGACCATCCGTTGCAAAGCCTTCTTCGATGGCTGCCATCAATTCTTGTTTGGTGGTTGCCCGTAAGCCTTTGGCACCAAACGCTTCGGCATATTTCACGAAATCAACTGGTCCAAAATCAACCCCAGAAGCACGATCATATTTCATTTCTTCTTGGAATTTCACCATATTGTAGGTACCGTCATTCCAAATCAAGTGAATGATGTTTTGTTTCAAACGGACGGCTGTTTCTAACTCTTGGGCAGAAAACAAGAAGCCACCATCGCCAGATACAGAGATCACTTGAGTATTTGGTCGCACGAGCGCTGCCGCGATCGCCCATGGCAAAGCGACCCCTAAAGTCTGCATGCCATTACTAAAGAGCAGATGCCGTGGCTCATAACTGCGGAAATGACGGGCCATCCAAATGTAGTGGCTGCCGACATCCACCGTCACCGTCATGTCATCGGTCACTTCTTGTTGCAAAGCATCAATGATTTCCAGGGGATGCAAGGTATTGTTGCTGCCTTCGACATCCGCTGGTTTTTCATTGAGTTTGGTTTGCAGCGTCGTTAAATAGTTTTGAGCGTCTTCGGTCAAGTGATACTGATCGATGGCTTTTGATAGTTGTTCAATAATTTTCGCGATACTGCCCATCAGTTCAACTTCTGGCTGCATAAATGGATCGATCTCCATCGGTACTTCATCGATGACGATCACGCGGGCATCTTTTTCCGCATTCCAGTTGCGAGCTTCGTATTCGATCGGGTCGTACCCCACAGCGATCACTAAGTCGCTGCGTTTCAACAGCATATCACCAGGCTGATTGCGGAACAAGCCGACGCGGCCAAAGAAATGCTCTTCTAATTCACGAGAAATGATCCCAGCGCCTTGGAAGGTCTCTACGACAGGCAACCCAGTTTTTGCAACTAAATGACGAATCGCTTGTGTTTCTTTCACGCCTGAAGCCCGCATTCCTAAGAGTAAGACAGGCAGTTTGGCTTCTTTGATCCGATCGACGAGTGCCTGGATATCTTCTGCATCGGCACTGCCTAATTTAGGCGAAGATAGTGGTTTGATCGCTGCCCCTTGAACGGTTCCGTCCGTCACATCTTGAGGAATGGATAAAAAGCTCGCCCCTTTTTTCGCTGTTTTTGCGATGCGAAAGGCGTTGGCAATACTTTCAGAAAGGGTTTCAGGATCTTGGACTTCACTGCTGAATTTCGTGATCGGCGCAAACAATGCCGCATTATTCATGCTTTGGTGGGTCAATTTTGAAAGGTCAGAACGCTTCACTTGTCCTGCTAGTGCCAGGACGGGATCACCTTCGGCAGTTGCCGTGACCAACCCAGTCGCTAAATTACTGGCTCCTGGTCCACTTGTCGCAATGACGACTCCTGGCTCTCCTATCAGGCGACCGATTGCTTGTGCCATAAATGCCGCGTTTTGTTCATGTCGTGCCAAAATCAACTCTGGTCCCCGATCACTCAACACGTCAAATACACCATCGATTTTTGCACCGGGAATCCCAAAGATATAAGGCACCCGATGATTTTCTAAACTTTCAACAATGATTTCTGATCCTTTTGCGCTCACTGTATTACCTCTTTTCAAAAACTGTATTAATCACAATACATATAATAGCACTTTCTATTTATTTATCAACGAAAAACACTTATTAATATCTGTACTATAAAAACGCAGTTTTTTAGAGAGCGTTTGCATCTGCTTCAGACTGCAGGTGTATGTCTTTTCATTTTTCCGACAAAAAAAGGAGTGGATCGCTCCACCCCATAAATCCTTTACTGTATCAGAACACCTCTAAAAAGAAGCTTCTTTTGTCGGTTTTTTATTCTGCTGGGATATTTTTTTCCGTCAGCCAACCGACAGCCAGTGTCATGGCAGCTCGTGCAGCTTGGGTCTGATCCATCGCATTGACCATCACAAAATCATGGATGATTCCTTGCAGACGTGCTTGGGTAACTTCCACGCCAGCTGCTCGTAAATGCTGCGCATAGCCTTCCCCTTCATCCCGCAAGACATCTGCTTCCCCCGTAATGATCAACGCTGGTGGCAGATCGGCTAACTCCTCTTTGGTCGCTCGTATAGGAGAAGCGGTAATTTGATTCCGCTGTGTTTCATCCGTCGTGTATTGATCCCAGAACCATTGCATCCCTTCTTTGGTCAGAAAATAGTTTTCGCCAAATGCTTCATACGAAGGCGTATCAAAGCGGGCATCTGTCACAGGATAGAACAATAATTGCTGTGCGATCGGAATGCCACCACGGGCTTTCGTTAACAAGGTCATAACAGTCGCCATGTTCCCACCTACGGAATCGCCAGCCACGGTCAAACGGGTAAGGTCTAAGCCTTTGACATCGACAAATCCCGGTAATTGCTGCAAGACCGCATAATTTTGTTCGATCGCCGTTGGGTATTTTGCTTCTGGCGAACGACTGTATTCAGGAAAAATGACGATCGAGTTGGTTCGTACCGCCAATTCACGGATCAATTTATCATGAGTTGCGGCACTGCCGAAGACCCAGCCAGCGCCATGGAGATAATAAATAACAGGGAGAATCGCATGATTTCCTTCGGGACGAACAAAACGAACATTGATGGCCCCCCACTCGCCTGTATCTACGGTCTGATCTTCTATCTCAACCGCCAGTTTATTGACGGGTGACTCTTGGACTTGTTCCAATAGTGCGCGCCCTTCTTCTGGCGGTAATTCATAGATCCGTGGGTGCGGTGCATTTGCCTCACTAAATTCAACGGCTGCTTTTTCCAACGAAATTCTATCTGTCATACGATTCTCTCCTTTTGTTTGAAATCGTTCGTGTTGATCTTAAGGGTACCACCAAGTCATTCTGATGCAAAGAATCTTGCTTTCTTCTGTTTCCAAGCATTTTGTTCGACAAAAAAGGTGGTTTTTGCACTCTTAACTGCCTTGCCTTCATGACCGATAACTGTAAGACACTCGCTGTGTAAACTTCCCAAAAAACTGAAAGGCGTAGGTAAGTACGTATGAAATTCACATTAGATGAAACACAAAATAACCGTCTGCTCGCTGCTATTTTTCAAGAACTCGCTGTCATAGTCTTTGATCCGCAAAAAGAAGTTGTTTTCGCCAATGCCAACATGACTGATATCCTAGGGTACAGCCAAGAAGAAATCATTGGCTTGCCGCATCGGACCTTTTGTTTTGACCATTATGCTGCCAGTACGGATTACCAAGCTTTTTGGAATCAACTGCTGTACTCAAAGCAACGGTTTCAAGACAAAATCATCCGAAAAAACAAACAAGGAGAAAAACTGATTTTAGAAGGGATCTACTTCCCCGTCCTCGATGAGCAGCAAGAAGTCGTCAACGTCGTCAAAATCGCTTTTGACATTACCCAAAGAGAACAAGCCTTAGCGGTCACTATCAAAAAAGTGCAAGAAAGTGCTGCTTCCCTGACACGACTTTCTGCCAACGGGCATCAGCAAGTCGATCATTTGTCAGAAAACTTGGCGCAAGTCAAACGGCTGTCTGATCAAAATCAAGCAACGACCCATGCCTTAGAAATGGATAGCCAACAGGTGACAGCGGTGCTGCATGACATCGACCGCATTGCACAACAAACCAAACTGCTATCCTTCAACGCTTCCATCGAAACAGCACGGATCGGCGAACAAGCAGCTGGCTTTCGGGTAGTTGCCGATGAAATGCAAAAATTAGCCGAACAGACCAAGCAGTTGACCCAAACCATTGCCGCAACCATGCAAGCCATCAACCAACAAGCCTTAGTCGTGTTAGATAGTACCGAGTCGACGACTATGAAAATCAGTGATTCGCAAAAAAGTCTCGCTGCCGTTTTGCATTCTTACGACACGCTGCGAACGACGGCCAGTCTTTTAAACGATGAAGCCGAGTATTTAACAGGGACCAACAATGCTGAGTTGGAAACCACATGAAGTGAAAGAGAGCGCCGCTGTTTGCGACGCTCTCTTTGTTTTTTTGACCAATAAATTGATTCCCTATTTGATTTCATCGATACTCAGCACTAGCCAGTCTCCCACTCTTGCAACAACTGCTGTAATTCTTGCAAAAATGATTGGGTCGCAAAGCCCAATGCTTGAAGAGGAACACGATATTCCTGTTGAATCACCAAAAAGCTACTAAACATTTTATGCTGGACCTCAAAACCGAGGTTTTTCCAAACACTCCAGGAAAAACTGACTATTCGTTTTTCTTTCTTTTCGTACGTGCACAAATACACTCGTTCAACGCCAAAAAGCAGTCCCGCATTCGCTTTCTTGCCAGTCATCTTTGACGTTAGCAACGCAAGAGGGGTCTCCGTTTCAGGCACTTGAAAACTAGCGAGGACTTGTCTTTGCCATTGCCTTGGTAGCACTTGTCTTTCTCCAGAAAAATAGAATAAAAAATTTTGTTTTTGAAAAAAGGCAGTCAAACGATTTTGCCGCTGGTTGCGCTGATGGATGGGCGCCCTTTGAATCGGAGACGCCTGGTTTCCTGACGTTGGTTTTGGCTGCTCTTGTCCAGCGAAAACGCCGGCTGTTGGTGCATTTCCCCTAAGAGCAGCAGACGACAAACTGATTTTCTTCAAGAGAGCAGCCAGCTGGGTCAGCGCAAGCTGTTTGTCCGTCAGGGGACTGGACTGGGCAATTTTGGCGTGGTCAAAGGGCAATTTGATGACCATTTTGCCGCGGCAATACAGACAGACTGCCGTGCCGACACCCCAGTTTACTTCTAGTTCCCCTAAACAATGGGGACATTGAATGGGAATGATATCCATGAGATCATCCTTTCGTTTTGATGCATCGATCAGAGCTATTCGTTGTAAAAATACGGATCGTATTCCAGCTGACAAACGCCAGCAGCATGACAAAAGACAAGCCGTAGAAGCCAAAATACCAAACCAATATTGCTAAGAAGAGAATCAATGCGAATTCATACGCCATATTTTCCAGACCACTGTAAAATACTGTCTTTCGGACGAGTTTCTTTTTTCGGGCTTCAAATGTCTGCAAAATAGCTATTTGATTTGCCTGTGGCTGACTGAGTGCTTGATTCAGATCCTTTTTAAACTTTTTATGTTCTTTAAAGAAGTTGATTTTTTGCGTAATCAAAAAAAATGAAACTACTAGCCAAATGACAAAAAGCACGATCGATGTGCCAATCAAACTAAAGGCAACGGCAGGCATTAAAAATCCACCAAAAATAAAATTTAAAAGGGTCCCTGAAATTATTCCGAATGAAAAAAAGGTATAGCAGAACTGCCATAGGACACTGCTGGTCTTCGAAAAACTTTTTTTCACTTGCACCAGCTGTTCACATTCAGGGAGCTGGGTTGGAAAAAGGCGTTCAGCATCGGTGCCATCAGCCACGAAAGAATAGGTTTGGTTTCCGTATTTGAATTCGCCAATGTAATAAGGAAAATACAGTTTTTCCGTATCACATTGTTTCGGAAAAAGAGTCAGTTGAACCTCATTGGCAACATCTGCTCCCACCAAATGGTCTTTGGCTTTTGCTTCAAAGACTTCCATTAGATGGGTATCAGCAAGTGCCGCTTCTCTGGAAATATCAAAGGGCAGCACCTGAACGCCTTGGCTAAGTGCCGAAAACTGCTGCATATCCGTGCAATAGGCGGCTCCTTTTTGAAGATGCAGCGGCAGCTTACCATTGATACTGTAATCCGCTTCTTTTTGGGTATCTGTAGGGAAATATTCATTGAAAATTGTTGTATTCCCGCTGTTATGTAAAGAAATGTCGGCAGTAATGCGCCCACTCCCCCTCTGCTGTTCCTCGTGGACATAGCTCCCTCTCACTTGAGCATCATAAGCAATTTGAAAATAATACATCGGGATAAATACACGTTTTAGATGAACCATCTCTAGCTCAAAAAAGATACTTTCCGAGATGGTGTCTTGCCATGCTAGTCTATTTTTCAACGCCGCTTCACATGCCTTTTCATCATAGGCAAACGGATAAAATCCTTCTTTGACGGTCCCTTGAATGCGTGACAACTCTTTCAGCGAGACGACTTGTTTTGTTTGTTCCTGGTTTTTTTGTTCCGGTTTGATCAACAGCTCATTTAAACAATACTGACAGACTGCTTTCCCTGAGTCCCAATCAACTTCTAGACGTCCCAGACAGCTGGGACATTGGATTTGGGTGATTTTCATTTTTTCTCCTTTTTTATGAATCGTTTTTTCTTTTCAACAAGATGGTTTATCAAAGAAACCGAAGAATGTTCCAAATAAGGGTAACGACCACGACCACATAAGCGAGCGTATCGAGCCATTCATAAAATCTTCTGATTCTTACAAGCTTCTTTCTACGCTTCTCGTAGTTTGCTAAAAAAGCTGTCCCAGCCGTTTTCTTACCTAATAATTCTCTTTGGCACTCATCTCTAAATTTTTGGGCTGTTTTGAGGTACTGTTCTTTTAGAAAGTGCAACACTATCCCCGATACTACCCAATAAACTGCAGTTGGCAGGGAACTCATGACAATCCCCCCTATGACAGCTCTGAACACTCTTCCTAGAGGGATCCATTCAGAAATGAATAGCGCCAAGATCATCAGGATCACACCTAACGTAAAAAAGAGTACGGAGGACCAGCCAAAAACCTTACGAGCTTTTGAAAAATTCGCAACCGTTTGATAGGTAGCTTGGCACTGTGGGATAATCGGCAGCTTCATTCGGTCAGGATCTTTGCCGTCGATCGCAAATTCAAAGGATTGCTCTTGGTACTTGAAGGTGCCCATATACAGGGGAAAGTAGAGCTTTTCTGTAGCACAGCTGATCAGGGAAAGATCTAGGTGCAGCTCTTTTAGCTGATCGGCAGATTTTTTCTTCTGGATCACCGCATTCGCATGGGCTCTCAATTCCGCTTGTTTTTCAGAACCAAAGAGCGCCTGCTCTTGCTCAATATCAAAGGGAAAAGCATGAATAGCATGTGCTGAGACTAGCTGTTGAAATTCCTTTTGATCGGTACTAAAGTGCGGTTTTCTTTTCATTTCATCGTTGACCTCGAAGCTCTGAGGAATTTCTTGCTCGATCACCTCCGAACTGCCGCATTGATAGAGTATGACCGTCTCATCTGGATGGTCGCCTCGCTTCTTTTCCCACGTGGTCGTATGCGAGCCGTCCCAAGCAATGGAATGGGTATCGTAGCCAAAGGCCCCCTCCCAGTGCATCGTATAGGTCACCTGAAATTCATAAATCGGAATAAAATATCGTTTTACCTCGCTGACTTCAAGATGAACGACAATGTCCTCAGGAACTGATTCCTGTTGGATCAGCCATTTTTTCAAGGCATTTGCTACCTCGTCTTCATTAAAGGTAAACGAATAAAACCCTTCTTTGACTTCTTGAAAAACTACGGGAGCTTGTTCATTCGAAGCTTCTTGCGTTTGTTTTGGTGGCGAATGTAGGACTGACTTAGTTAAGCAATACTGGCAGACTGCTTTTCCTGTCTCCCAGTCAACGGTTAACTGACCCAAGCAGCTGGGACATTGGATTTGTGTGATTTTCATTGCTTCTCCTTTTGCACATACTGATTTTCTTATCAATGAAGTGGCTTGGTTGCAAGTGAGGGGGAATATCTTTTTTAAGGTGTTAGTTGGGGGAAGCAGCGAAGGAAAGCTGCTTGTTTGCAGGTAGTTGCTCGCTCTCATCCGTTTGTTCGAAACATTTTTTCCAGTGATGAAGCAAACAAGTGTATTTGTACCAAGAGCTGTTTAACCAAAAAAACAACCGCAAACGAAAAAACAACCCTTTATATATCATTTTATAATAAAAAATATCTTAAATCTATTTAATATTGATAAAAATAATTGCTGATTTGCTAGTTGAGCTTCTTCCGTACGCTCAGCAACCCTTACTAGTCGGTTATTGATGGCGGATACGTTAGTAAAAATGTTATAATTAAAATATTCACAAGAAAGGAATTGGAAAGAGTTATGGGGATGTTTATTTTTGTTATTGGTTTTTTGACAATGGTTGTAAGCGGAATCTTTTTTGTTCTTAGTTTGATCAAGAAAAAGCCGCTTCGCAACAAAATCGTTATTTTTATGGGTGGTTTTCTCTTATTGATCGGCGGGGTATTATTGACTCCTGCAACAACACCGGAGCTTCACGTAGATGAAGCAGAACTGGTTACGAATGAGCAAGGTGAAGCAGCGATCACTGGGCAAACCAATCCAGAAGCGCAACTGACGATCAACGGGGTGGAGGTTTCACTGGCGGACGAAACATTTTCTTACACCGTGCAACTTGAAGATGAAGAGGAACAGGAATTTACCCTCCAAGCCTCAATGGGTGGAAGCACCAAAGAAGAAGTCGTCACCGTCAAACCTTCTCGCGCATTTCTAGCGAGTTTGCAAGCTGAAAAACAAGAACAAGCAGCACTGGAAAAAGCCGAGACGGCACTGGCGCTTGCCGAAACCCAGCCAAACCAAAAGAATTACGACGAAGCTGTGACGCTGATTCATGCTTTGAGTAAAACCTACGAAGATTTCGCTACCCGGCTAACCGTGGTGGAAGAACATCTTGCCATCGGCAAAGCCCTCGATACTGCTGAAGCTTCCCTTGAGCGCAGTGATTTCGATCAGGCAAAAGAATTAGTCGCACAAGCGGTTTTGAACAAGGAAACGTTTGAAAGTCGGTTATCCACTGTAGAAACCAAGATTTCTGAGAAAGAAGCAGAAGCCCTCGTTGCAGAAGCTGTCCAAGCGGTGGAAGCGGCAGAGGCAGAGCCGACAAAAGATGCCCTTGCTCGTGCAGAAGATGCTGTCGCTCGTCTCAAGATCCCCGATGAGGAATTAGCTACTCGAACGAAAACAGTGGCGCAAACGATCACTGCCAACGAACAAGCAGCCGCACAAGCTAAGGCGGAGGAAGAACGGCAGGCAGCCGCCGCTGTGCCAGAACAAAGCCAGCCAGCCGCTGCTAGCAATCAAGCCCAAACATCAGTCCTTGTTACACCAACGGGTTCCAAGTACCATACGAGAAAATGCGGCAACGGTACCTACACGCCTGCAACTTTAGCAGAAGCGCAAAGCCGCGGACTTACTCCTTGTGCAAAATGTTTTCCGTAATAGTCACTAAATTTTGCAACGAAAAAAGACAAACCTCATTTTTGTCTAAGGTTTGTCTACAGTCTGAAGCGGTTGTCTCGTCGGAGGCAGCCGTTTTTTTCACTTGCTAATTTTCCTCATAAGAAAACTCGTACTCGTTTTGTTCGTCATCGATCAGACGCTTGTCATTGTTGTCCGCCATTTTGAATACTTTCTCAAAATCATCGCCAGTCATGCGCACTTCCTTTTTCTCTTGATCAATGATCACTTGGGCATTTGTCACTTCAAAGGTGAGCATAGTGCCGATGTCTGCCACAGTCAGTGCTTTGCTTTTGGGGAACTCTGCTTGTAGTGTTTCGTTGATCTGCGCTAATTGCGTCTCTTGTTCTTCTACCAAGTCCGCAGGTTCCTGATTCGGATCGACCAAAAAACTCAGCGTTTTATTGACGGTGAGCTTTCCATCTTCCAAAACGTACAAGGCATTTTGTTGATGACTGTTGCTATTGGTCAATACTTGATTTGCAGCTGCAGAGTCAACCCCTGAGCGGCTGCAGCTTGCCAAAAAAAATAGCACCGCCAAACAAACGGTAGCAAACATTCTTCTACCTAACTTGCTTTTCGTTTTCATTTTTCCCCTCCTCGTTTTCCATAAGTTTCCTTCTTTCATGATTTTTCGAAAACCCGTGGGTTTGTGTTTCCTGTCAAATTGAGTTATTTTCAGTATAGCATAAACAATTTGCTTTTATAGCTTTTTTTTATAGTGAGATTAATTTCACGCACAAAAAAACCAACCTTGTCGAGACAAGATCGGCTTTCTTTAGGATTGATTCGTTGAGATCTTTGAACGTTCTCGCTGGGATATGATCGCTGCCTATTGTCCAATTAGTCCGACAACAAGCCCTAAAACGATCACTCCTAGAAACCCATTCACAAGGTGCAGCCCAACTAATTTACGGGACTGTCCCGAGTAAACAGCCATCACGAAGGTGGCGACCCCATACACCCCTAGCCACAATAAGCAAGCGACTTGCAAGGAGGTCATCAGCCAACCATCATGATCGAATGTGGCAAACCAATAGACGACTTGATAGGTCGCTGCCGATAAGAGAATCCCACCAACAATCGTGCCGCCAAAGGTAAAGAGCATGTCACCGGTCGTCATCTGCTGACCGTCCATCTTCTCTGCCATTCCTGATTCTTTCGCCCAAAACTTGCCCCACTTATGCATCGGGTTGTAAAGCAGACTTTCCACCACAACCCAGCTGAGGGTGCCGAAAATCAATGTCCAAAAATTAACCATTTTCGTATTCTCCTTTACTTTATTTTTAGCCATGTTCCTGAGAAGCGAAAAAATAGCCAAGCGGGCTGTTCCTTCTCCATCAGTTTATGCCTTAAGGGAGGGTTCTTCAACTTTTTCCACTGGTGTCCCCTATTTTTCGATGGTTCCAATAAAAACTAAGAAAAATGATCGTATACAGCAATGCGGTGAAACCTGTAACCGCTAATGGGTTAGTGATCAAGATTCCGGCAAACAGCAAAAGCAACGCAAGGATCGCCCCACCCAAAAAAATCGTATAGCCCATTTTCTTCTGCTTGCGTACCAAAACAAACGCCGCCACACTGATCAACAACCAAATCAGTAATACAGTATACGACAGGGAGCCTGCCAGATAATTGAAGAGTTTGTCGCCTAAAAAGTAAGAAAGAACGACTCCAAGATATAAAGTACCGCTGCAAAACATGATCGCTCGTTGGGGCACGCTGTTTTTATTCAGCATCGTGAAGCGGCTTTTTTTCTGGCCATTGTTGCTTAACCGGAAAAACAACGTTCTTGAAGAAGCATAGACCCCAGAATTGATGGAGGAAAACAAGGCCAAAATGATCACTAAATTAACGATGTCGGAAGCAAAAGGCACATGGATTTTTTGAAACACCATTACAAAGGGACTGACATTTGGATCTGCTAATTGATTCCACGGATAAATGATCAGTAAAAGAAACATGGGAATGATGTAAAAAGCGGCAATCCGAGTCATTACTCCTTTGATTGCTTGAGGGATCGCTTTTTTTGGATTTTCTGCTTCACTAATCGTGATGGCTACTAACTCAGAACCGCCATACGAATAGATTACGACCAATAAAGAATTGATAAATCCTTTGAGACCGTGAGGGGCAAAACCACCATAGTCTGTCATTTGTCTCATCGTCGGTAAAAAGCCCAGATCAAAGACTTGCGTGGCAACCAGATAGAGACCCACCAAGATCAGCACAATCACCACACTGATTTTGGCCCACGAAAGCCAGTATTCCGTTTCTGCAAACAAGCGGACCGAAAACAAATTGATGATGGTCGTGAGTAGTGCCAAAATCAAAACAAAGATCCAAGCTGGAATATTGGGAAACCACAGCTGCAAAAAGCTTGCGGCAGCAACTGCTTCGGCGATGATGTTGATCATCCACATTGACCAGTAGATCCAATCAATGAAATCAGCTGTATGCAAGCCAAGATACGGCTGGACTAAGCCCGAAAGGCCATGTTGTTTTTGGTCAGATAAAACCAACTGTCCCAGTCCTGTCATGACGACAAATAAGATCAGCCCACAAAAAATAAACGCTAGCAAGACCGCAGGCCCCGCTAACTGGATCGCTTCCCCACTGCCTTTGAATAGGCCGGCACCGATTGCGCCACCTAGTGCCAACATAGTGATGTGTCTGGTTTTCATCTGTTTTTTTAATTGATTTTTTTCTGTCATACGTTCCTCCTCGAAAACCGTTGATCCTTCATACACAGTGATTCTCTCACTGTTGCTATTTTTAATTATATGAATGATTTTTTTTAACTACCTCATAGAGAATACCAGACGTTTCTGCTATTGCAACTAAGAATTGAAAAAATTATCTATTTTTTCTGAAAATTCTATCATCCTCTAATCTTTTTCACCCAAATCAAATCTTGGCGAACTTTTCTTTAGGTGAAGGTACTAAAAAAAGCCATCTCCCAACTTGTGGGAAATGACTTTCTGTCCGTTTCTTCAAGCAGGCTCGATGATCAATGGGTCGTAACCAACTCGTCTTTGATAGCGTCAGGGAGATCCTGCTCGGTCACCTCTTGATACGACTCCACATGTTTGCCCTTTGCATCAAGCTCTAGGTAGGCATTTTCTTTTAATTTTTGTGGTGCCCAAAACGTGATTTTTATTTTTTGTCCATCTTCATTGATTCCTTCTTGCGTATATTCATAGGCATCATGTTCTTGCGGCACGCCATACTCATTGGATGTTTTGACATAAACCTTTTTCTCCGGTACGAAAGGATTGAAACGATCCACCAGCTGAACCAGTTCGCTGGAATCATCTTTCGTAAAATAAGACCATGTAACCAATGTGACGGTCCCGATCGTTAACACGAGCAGGATCATACTAATTGCTTTTTTCAAGTGATTGTCCTCCGTTTTTTCTATCTACCTTCAGTATAAAAAAACAAGCGATAAATATAATCAAACTTAAGACGTATTTTTCCGTCGGTCATTGTGACTAAGGTATCAATAGAATATTTTCTGCTTTTTCCACCTAAATGTATAGACAAACAACTAAGTTACTCCTACAAAAACGTCCCTTCTCACAGGAAGACCAGACTGTTTAATAAGTATCGTGATTTTTCATTCTTTGTAGTAAACTAAACTGCAACAACTTACTTTTAAATACTCATGATTGAAAACTATAGAAAACCGAGGTGTCCCATGCTAGAAATCAAACTGATCGATCAAGAACACCAAGCTGATATCCGCTTGAAAAACGAACCCTTCTCCTTATGGGGGAAAATGCTGCCGTCTTATAATGAGGGCAACTGGCAGTACACGATCTGTAAATTTGCACCTGAAGACATTCAGACGATGCGTTTCCCAGATGAAAATTATTGCTATGATGAAATGAGCCGAAACAGTCTGTTTATCGGTGCTTATGATGATGGAAAATGCATTGGCTTAGCGATCGTTCAAGACGCTTTTTTCAAGTATCTGTACCTCTATGACTTAAAGGTCAACACAGACTACCGCAAGCAAGGAATCGGTCAACTGTTGATCCAACAGGCACTGAAAGCGGCCCTTGCCAAAGACTATCGCGGCATCTATACACAAGCGCAGGACAACAATCCTTCTGCCTGTCTGTTTTACTTGCGAGCAGGCTTTCGTATCGGAGGCCTGGATACGGAGGTGTACAAAGGAACCAATCAGGAAGGCAAAAGTGACATTTTGTTTTATTTGGATGCAGCGGAAACGGCTGTCAAAAAATAGCTGAAAAAAGAAAAAAATTCCTCCTGCCAGATGGTACACTTAAGGCAACAATGTTTTGAAAGGTGAGGAAGAAGAATGTACGTAGGATTTGATATTGGCGGAACAAGTATTAAATATGGGGTTTTAGATGAAACCGGAGTGATCCTTGAAAAATCAGCGATCCCCACTAGCTATGAGCCAGCCCAGTTTTATCAGGATCTACTCACGATCATCGAAGATGCCCAGAGCCGCCACACGATTGATGGCATTGGGATCAGTGCCCCAGGGATCGTTCAAAAAGACGGGTTTATGTTAACGGCTGGAGCCATCAAATCGTTATATGGTGAAAATTTTAAAGCAGTCTTGGAAGCGCGTACAGGATTGCCGGTGGCGGTGGAAAATGATGCCAATGCAGCAGCGATTGCTGAAAAATGGATCGGGAATGCGCAAGAGGTAGCCAACTATTTGTGTCTTGTCCTAGGCACTGGTGTAGGCGGTGGGATCGTGATCAATAATCAAGTCTACCGAGGTGCTCATGGCATGGCTGGTGAATTTGGCTGGATGGTGATTGATCAGCTGCCAGAAGAAGGCAATATCGAGGAAAGTTCCATCAATAAAAAAACTGCCGTCGTGGGCGGCTTGATTCGCCTCTACAATTTATCTGGCGCAGCAGTTCCTGGCTTTGAACCCACCCAAGACGCCAAAGAGATTTTTGACCGCGCGCAGCAAGGCGAAGCGTTGGCGCTGAAGCTGACGGACCAATTTCTAACGGATTTATCTGTAGGACTGATCAATTTGATTAGCTGTTTTGACCCAGAATTGGTATTGATCGGCGGCGGTATCAGCGCCAATCCTTATTTCTGGGAACGCCTGCAGGCTCGCTTGACGATCACGGAAACACGGCATGAAGCGATTAATTATTTGCGCGGACAAACCATCGCGCCTGTTCGTCCAGCGAAGCTAAAAAACGATGCCGGCTTGATCGGCGCAGTCTATCAGATCCACCAACAGCTGCACCGTTAAAAGTTCGGATATGCTATACTGGTGTAAATTGATTATCTAGGACAGCGAGGAACCAGCATGGCGCTTTTTGAACAATTAAACTTGAACAAGCTCTCTGCGGTAGAACAAGAAATCTACCGTTTTATCGTCAATCACTTAGAAAAGATCCCGTATATGCGTGTGCGCGACATTGCCGATGATGCTCATGTCTCTTCGACTTCGGTCTTTCGTTTTATTCAAAAAGTCGGCTTTCAGTCGTTTCCAGAATTTCGCTTCTATATCAAAAATCATTTAGAAAAAGCCCATTTTGACGCGCATCCTGAACACTTAGGTTTAGAAGCGCGCATCAAAGGCTTGAATATGCAGATCTTCCACCCTGATGCGGAATACCAAATACGAAAACTTGCCGAAGCGATGCGGGATGCCGATTTGATCTTATTTATGGGGATGGGGGCATCCGGTGCGATCGCGCAATACGTTGCCCGCAAGCTAGCCAGTCTCGGTTACTTTAGTATCAGCATTGATGAGCTGACCTACCCAATCAAAAGCTTTTTGCGAAAAGATCAAAAAAATGTTTTGGTTTTTCTGAGTGTCTCTGGTGAAACCAAAGAACTGATCGAAGTCATTACCGGTTTAGACAATCAAGCGATCGTGCAGAAATACTGCATTACCCCTAATCGGGAAAGTACGTTGGCACGCCTGTGCGATTATTCGATCGAGTATGCGATCAAAGAGGAACGCAAAGACATCTTTCTTGATTTGACTAGTCAATTGCCTTCAGTAGCGATTTTAGAAACACTGATCGGCTATTTACAAGATTATCGTTCCAACCCTTGATGGTTCAGTTTACTGAACCATCTTTTTTTGTAACACTGTGTTCCGGATGCGGAATTTTTTTCATTTCTTGAGAGATATGTACGGAATCCGTATCCGCTTACTTTTAGCCGCTTTCATTCGCTATAATGATGGCATCAATTAAGGAAAGGTGTTATTATTATGCAAAAATTCAATGACCTGTTAGACCGCTCGTTGGTACCAATCGCAACAAAGTTGAACAATCAACGCCACGTAGCAGCGATCCGGGATGCATTCATGCTGATTTTCCCACTGACCATCGCTTCTTCTCTCGTTATTTTGGTCAACAATATTTTATTTTCCAATGAAAGTTTCATCGTGCAATTATTTCAACTGAATCGACTTTTCCCGAATCTGGAAAGCGCCCAGCAAGTCCTAGCTTCCGTGGCGAACGGGACCATCAACATCATGAGTTTATTCATTGCGTTTCTTGTTGCCCAACTTTTAGCCAAGCATTTCCAAGCAGATGCTACGTTAGTTGGTTTGACAAGTGTCGCTGCCTTTATGATCTTGTACCCGACCTCGTTTGCAGTAGATGATGTCAATGTGATCTCTACACAATATTTAGGCGCCCAAGGGTTGTTCGTAGCTATGATCGTGGCTTGTTTGGTCGGTGAATTCTTACCCAAGCTTTTCAAGGTCAAACGATTGCAGATCAAAATGCCTGAAATGGTACCACCAGCTGTTTCCCGTTCCTTTTCTGGCATGATTCCGATCGTGATCATCGTGGCAGTCACTGCTTTGATCAATTTCTTAGTTTTAATGATTGCACCGGAAGGCATCAATGAACTGATTTACAACGGGATCCAAAGTCCATTGCGGGATCTGGGGGGCAATGTCGTCGGTGTCTTGATCTTGGCATTCTTGCAAACCACGTTGTTTGCGATCGGGATCCATGGACCAAACACATTGAATGCGGTTCGTTCAGCGATTTTTACCGAACAAGATCTAGCTAACCTAGACTTTATCAACCAGGGCGGCTCCTTGTGGGACGTTCCTTACAAAGAAACCTGGGGCGTTTTAAATGATATGTTCGCAAATATGGGCGGAACTGGTATGACATTGGGCTTGATCATTGCGATCTTCATCGCTTCAAAACGTCCAGAACAACGTGAGATCGCTAAGATGTCCTTAGTTCCAGGAATTTTCCAAATCAATGAACCGATGATCTTCGGTCTACCGATCGTCTTGAATCCAATCATGATCATTCCGTTTATTTTGACACCAATGGTCAATATTTTGGTGGGTTATTTTGTCACTGTTGTCTGGCCGATCATGCCGACCCCAGCGATTGGGGTACCATGGACGACCCCAGGAATCATTAATCTCTTTTTAGGAACTGGAGGAAATGCGATCGCTGCGGTTGTCGGTGTCGTTTGTCTTGCGATTTCGGTCTTGATCTATTTGCCTTTCGTGATCGCCTCTAACCGTTCCCAGAAAGTAGAATTATAAGCAAACGAATGAGTCGAGGAGGAATGAAATTTATGTCCGCAAAAATGCCGAAAGATTTTTTATGGGGCGGCGCGATCGCTGCCCATCAAGCGGAAGGCGCTTGGAATGTTGCTGGCCGTGGAATGAGTACCGCCGATGTCATGACGGCCGGTGGCAACGGTATTCCCCGTAAAATCACCAAAGGAGTCATTGAAGGGGAATATTACCCGAACCATGAAGCCATTGACTTTTATCACCGTTACAAAGAAGATATCCAGTTATTCAAAGAACTGGGCTTGAAATGTCTACGCACATCGATTTCTTGGAGCCGGATCTATCCAACTGGAACAGAAGAAGAACCAAATGAAGCCGGTCTCCAATACTACGATGATCTTTTCGACGAATTGCAGGCAAATGGCATCGAACCCGTCATCACTTTGTCTCACTTTGAAATGCCTTATGCCCTCTATGAAGAATTTGGTGGGTTTGCTAACAAAGAAGTGATTCCCCTCTTTGTCAAATTCGCTAAGACTGTTTTTCAACGGTATCATGACAAAGTGACGTATTGGATGACTTTCAATGAGATCAATAATCAAGCAGATGGGCAAGAGCCGCTGCACGTTTGGACCAATTCTGCCATGATCATCGAGGATGACAGTCAAAAAGAAGCACTCGTCTTTCAAGCGGGCGTCAATGAGTTGATTGCCAGCGCGGCAGCCGTGATCGAAGGCAAAAAAATCAATCCAGAGTTTCAGATTGGTTGTATGATGGCCTATGTCCCGGTCTACCCCTACTCTTGTGCGCCAGCTGATTTGATGGCATCCGTCAAAGCCAATGAACGGCGCTATTTTTACAGCGACGTCCACGTACGAGGCAAGATCCCAACCTATGTGCAAAAATATTGGGCAAAAAAAGGCATCACGATTGAGATCACGCCCGAGGAACAAGCGCTATTAAAAGCAGGAACCGTTGATTATATTGGGTTCAGCTATTACATGTCAGGAACGATCTCAACCCTTGATGAAGTGGCTGGCACACCAACTGAGGATATCCCGGGAGCAAAAATCGTGAGTAATCCTTATATCAGTGCTTCTGATTGGGGCTGGCCTATCGATCCAGTCGGGTTGCGCTATGTGTTAAATACGATCTATCAACGCTATGACTTGCCGCTATTTATCGTAGAAAATGGCTTTGGTGCTTACGATCAATTAACCGATGAACAGCAAGTCCATGATGACTACCGCATCACTTACCTGAAAGAGCATATCGAACAGATGGAAAAAGCGGTGGTTGAAGATGGTGTACCGCTATTAGGTTATACGCCTTGGGGGATCATTGATATCGTCAGCTTCGGCAGCGGCGAAATGGAGAAACGCTATGGCATGATCTATGTCGACAAAGACAATACCGGCAAAGGAACCTTGAATCGTTTGAAAAAAGATTCCTTTGCGTGGTACCAGCAAGTAATCGCCTCTAATGGTGAAACGCTCTAATTACTGCTTCCATGACTAACACAAAAACCGCCCCCTCGTTTCGCCATCCTCCTTTTTACATTAGGAGCCTGGCAACGAGGGGGCGGTTTTCTTATTAAAGAGGTGCGCCATTGCGAGGATGCTTTTCTTATCATCACTAAACACTACCTCGATGCTGTGGTACACTATAGCTATTCATTTACTTTTACGTTAAGGAGGAACTGCATGAAGCCGATATTTCGTCCGATCCAATCTCAAGATGATGCGCCATTAGCTGCTATCATTCGCAAAAGCTTGACCGACCACCAGTTGGCGGTTCCAGGAACTGCCTATTTTGATCCCGAGTTAGACCACTTAAGTGAATTTTATGCAGCAGATCCTGCTAGCCGCCATTATTTTGTCGTCACCGATGAATCGGGTATCCTTTTAGGCGGCGGTGGTCTTGCCACTTATGATTCAGAAGGGCAAATCGCCGAGCTGCAAAAATTTTATCTCAGTGATGCCGCCAAAGGGCAGCGCCTCAGCTATCCCCTGCTGGCGAAGATCGAGGCCAAAGCTTTTGAACTAGGCTATCGGCAACTCTATTTAGAATCCCATCATTCTTTAGAAGCTGCCTTGCATGTCTATCAAAAAGCCGGCTATCGCGCATTGTCCCAGCCACTATTGGCGGCACAGCATACCACGATGGATCGCTTTTATGTGAAAACACTCGTTGAAGAAAACGAATAGAAAAGCAGCCATTCCTTGATCGCTAGGAATGGCTGCTTTTCCGTTATCCTTGTCCATAATAAGCATGTTCGCCATGCTTGCGGAAATAATGTTTATCCAGCAAATAATCAGCGATCGGTGTTCGATCCAAGGTCAAAGCTTCGGTACCTAGTGCCATTTCTGCAACCTCTTCTAAAACAATACTATTGCTGACCGCTTGTTCCGCAGATTGCCCCCAAGTAAAGGGACCGTGTCCCGCTGTGAGGACAGCTGGGCATGCAAGCGGATCTAATCCCCGCTTTTCAAACGTCTCGACAATGACTTTGCCGGTTTCTTTTTCATAGTCTGCCGTTACCTCAGAGGCCCGTAATGGTCGTGTACAAGGGACACTACCATAAAAAGTATCCGCATGCGTCGTTCCATATGCAGGAATGTCTCGCTGTGCTTGTGCCCATTTTACCGCATTTGTCGAATGCGTATGGACGATCGCCTTGACGCCTTCGAAGTGCTTATACAATAGCGCATGGGTTTTGATATCCGAGGAAGGCTTCAACGTCTTCGCCTCTTTCGGTGTTCCCGTTAAGTCGCAAACCACCATTGAATCAACCGTCATCGTCTGATAATCAACACCACTTGGTTTAATGACGATAATCCCTAAATCTCGATCAATCTCACTGACATTTCCCCAAGTCAGCTTTACTAGCCCTTCCTCAGGCAGTCTCTTATTGGCTTGATAAACTCGCTCTTTCATCAATTGAAGCTGATTGATCAAGGTAACCGACCTCCTTTAGTTTTGGTAATAAAAATGCTTTGGCTTGTTCAATCTCCCCAATCGGGTCAGCGCTCGTCTCACTCCACATCTCGATGACAAAAGAACCGTTATAATTCAACCGCTTCAGCGTGCGTAAGCAGCCATCAAAATCAACACACCCAGTGCCAAACGGTACTTCTTTAAACTTTCCTCGAAACTTATCTGAGACCGCCAATGTATCTTTCAAATGAATCTGGGTAATCTCGCAAATGCCTTTTTCTAATTCATAACCGACATCATTTTCTGGCCAGGCCGACAGGTTCCCGACATCTGGATAGACTTGTAGATAGGGCGAAGGGATCTGCTCCTTGATCCGTAAATACTTTGAGATAGAATTCAGAAACGGATCATCCATGATCTCTAGTGACAAAACGACCCCCTTTTCAGACGCCCTGGCGACGGCTTCTTTTAGATTGGCAATGAACCATTCTCGGCTACAAAGACTTTTTTCCTCATAATACACATC
Organism: Enterococcus sp. AZ149; assembly: GCF_051714285.1. NCBI lineage: Bacteria > Bacillati > Bacillota > Bacilli > Lactobacillales > Enterococcaceae > Enterococcus > Enterococcus sp. AZ149. Next base: position 172,620 of record NZ_JBIORO010000001.1, on the reverse strand, counting down.
GTATCCGGCTAATTGGATGCAGCGAATACCCAAATCTGAAGCCAAGTCGATGGCTTTTTCCATCAGATGCATCGCGTGCTTGCGCTTTTTTTCATCGATCGAACCAAAGGGAAACCGCCGATGTCCACTGAGACATAAAGACAAGATTTTGATCCCCGAGTCATAGATTGCCTCGACGATCTCTTTGCGCTGTGCTTGGTTCCACTCTAGGCGTGCCAAGCGTTCATCGGATTCATCGATGGACATTTCAATGAAGTCGAAACCTCGGTCTTTGACAAACTGCAATCGTTCCGGCCAAGAAAGGGCTTTGGGTGTTGCTTTTTCATATAGACCGATCAAACTCATAGAAAACTACCCCCAAATCCGTAAAATCTCTTGCTTGAAATCAACTGCTGCTTGTTGCGGATCGTCAGCGGCAGTGATGCCTCGTCCTGTGATAAAGGTATACACATCAATGCCGGCAAACAGAGCCAACGTCCCGACGCTCAATCCTCCCGTGACTGACACTCGAAACCCCATATCGATCAATTTACGGACTTTCGTTAAATCTTTTTCTCCCCATGTTTCACCAGCTAACAATGCGTCACGACTTTGATGATAGATGGCTTGTGAGATGCCGGCATCTAGCCACTGCTGTGCTTGCTGGTAGGTCCAGTCACCATATAATTCTACTTGGATCTCAGCAATTTCTTTTGCTGCTGCCTTCATTGTTGGGATCGTTGCTGCACAAATCACGGTCATATAATCCGCGCCAGCTTGCTGGCAGTTTTTGGCGACCGTCCCACCGGCATCGGCACATTTTGTGTCTGCTACGATCAACTTCTCCGGATACATTGCTCGGAAACAGCGTAATACCTGTTCTCCTTCTTGCAACAATAAAATAGTCCCTGCTTCAATAATATCAACCACATCGCCGACTTTTTTGATATCTGCCAGTGCACTAGCTAAATCGGAGTGATCGCAAGCAATCTGTAGTTTTGGTATGCTCATGAAATTCCCCTCTCTTTTGTTTGACCAACCTTTTTGTTTTGCCACATCCTGTTACGCTGACTACTCCTTTGAAAGACCCGCTTCTCTGACCCGCTCAATGATTTCTTTTGGAGACATCACATTTCTGACCCCGATCACTGTTACGCCCTTTTCTTTTGCTTTATCGAACATATTGACAAAGTTCATTGGCGTAAAGACCACATCGTAATTCTTGGCGGTGCTTTTGCCTTCAGAAATCGCGCAGTGGTGGATAGAGGTGATTGTGATCCCTTCAGACTTCAAAGCTTTTTCAACACTCCGCATCATCATCAAACTTGTTCCTGATCCATTTGCACAAGATACTAATACTCTCATCTTTTTTCCTCCTAAGAATTCATTATTTTTGTTTTTCTACATACGCATCGTAATCATCTACGATCAAGAAATACCCTTCTGGATCTCTGCGGTACTGCAATTGTGGAATCACTAATAAGATCACCACCACAAGAACCACACCAATGATGCCTAAGAATTTCATCAATACTGTAAAGAATGGCCAGACGGTCGCCCAGTCGAACATACCAAGATAGCCGCCATATTGGGACAATCCTACCCAAGTAGCGATCAAGGCCGAACCACCGATCTGAATGATGCCTGATAAGAATGGGAAAAGACAAGCCGCCTTGATACCTCCACGGTTGTTGGCAAAAACGGCAATCGCTGCATTATCAAAGAACAGTGGGATAAACCCGGCAATCACGATCGTTGGTGACCGGAACAAAATCAGTAAAGCAATCATTAAAAATTGTCCTAATGCACCGAATAAAAAGCCCACCGTCACAGCATTTGGTGAACCAAAGGCAAAGGTTGCGGCGATATCGATCCCCGGAACAGCACCTGGTAAAATCGTATTTGAGATTCCTTGAAATGACTCGGTCAATTCGGAAACGAAGGTGCGCACACCTAATTGAAGAATTGCTAAGTAGACGGCAAACATCAGTGATGTTTGTAAAATATAAAACAAGAAACTTTGTCCTTCTGCCATAAATCCTGCTGTTATTAAATAATCTTGTCCAAGTGTCACTAAAATGATACCGAAGAAAAAGAGCATCAGGATCGAAGTCGATACCATATTTTCATTGAAGACCGATAAAAAACCCGGTAGTTCGACATCTTCTAATTTCCGATTGGATTTGTTCTTTTTGAACCGTTCCGCAAGTCTCGCAAAGAAATAAACACCAAACATCTGTTGATGGGCAATCGCAAAACCAGCACCTTCCGTCAAATCTTGACAGATGCCCACGGTCAAATTGGAACCAACCGCCCAATAGCAGCCTAAGATCAAGCCCATGACAAGTAAGACTTCGATCCGACCCAAGTCTGGAAAACAAAATAGCAGCAACCAAAAGGCCGTTGCGGCTTGCTGTACTTGCACATTTCCAGTAGTGAAGACGGCCCGCAGCTTAGTATATTTTTTAAAGCGAACGAGTAAGATATTAAAAACAAAGGCAATCAATAATAAGAGCATCGTGTCACCAAAGGTGCGTCCAAATCGTTCTTCAATGCCGGCGGTGATCGCATTTTGACCAAAATACGGGTCAGTGACCATCGCATCTAATTCAAAACGCTCCTTAAGCCCCACCAGGATCGGACGGAAATTATTGACCAATCCACCAGAGCCAATCGTCAAAATCAAGTAACCAACGGTGGCTTTTAAGAAACCTGCGACACATTCAACAAACGGCCGTTTCAATAGTAAGTAACCGATCAGTACAATAAAACCGATCAAAAAAGCTGGCTGCATCAAAATATTCTGAGCAAAGTAATCCCAGCATCTCAATAAGAAATCTCCTACCACTTCCATCTAATCCCTGCTTTCTTTTTGGTCATATTTCTCCATCACCACTTCAAAATCTGCCATCGTTTTTACACCTAATAGATCTTCTACCAGCCCCTCTTCCATCAACATCTCTGATAAACCAGCGATATTGTTCATATGTGCTTCAGCGTTTTTGGCAGCGAGCATAAAGAACAACTGCGCCTCCTTGTCCGGATTATCTTCCTGAAACGAGACGGGCGCTGGAAAAATCGTCAGCCCGATCCCTGTTCCTAAGACGCCTTTGCTTTCTGCTGAAGAATGGGGCATGGCTACTTTGGGAATGATCACAATATAAGGACCGTATTGATGGACATCCCGAATGACATCTTCAATGTACTGATCCGTAATCAACGCCTTTTGCTTTAATCCTTCGCCACTCGCCCAGATAGCGGCTTCCCAGTCTTCGGGCTGTTCATGGTTGATTGCAACCAACTCATTTTCATAAAAATAACGCAGCATTACCTTTGCTCCTTTCAAATTTGGCTTTTGCAGCATCCTCCCCCTTCTTTTATAAGAAAGAAGGGAATGGCGTATCATTATCGACCGAAAACACATCTTTGAAGCCACGATAGAAATTAAATTCAAGATCATCTTTATTCGTTGGGTAGGTGAATTTGCCGCCAACTTGCCAAATATACGGTTTAAACTCATAGTTCAAACGATCTTTTTTAAACTTCCAAATCTCGGTGATCTCTTTTGGATCAGCCATAAAATTGGACCAGATATCATAATGTACGGGAATCACCACTTTGGCATTGAGGGATTCGGCCATCCGCAACATATCGATTGAAGTAACTTTGTCGGTGATGCCCCGCGGGTTTTCGCCATATGCACCTAAGCAAACATCGATCTTGTACTGATTCCCATGTTTAGCAAATACATTCGAATAATGAGAATCTCCTGCATGATAAATCGCCCCACCGGAAGTCTCAAACAAGTAATTGACTGCGATACGATCCATGTCCTGTGGCATTTTTCCTTTCAAGCTGGTATCCGGATCTTCACAAGTAATCAGAGCGGTTCGATCGAATGCTTCTAAAGCGACGATTTTCACCTGCCCAATGGTCACTTCATCCCCCGGTTTGACCACGATGGTTTTTTCTTCTGGTATTCCCCATTTCAACCAAGTTGCAACGACTTCATGGGGACCGACGAATTTTGCTTCTGGACAATTTTGATGGACTGCGGCGGCAGTATTGATGTCTAAATGATCGGAATGGATGTGGGTCACCACTAACGCATCCACTCCTTTGATTGCAAATGGATCGATCACAAAGGGCTGAGTCCGTAGGTTAGGCTGCATTTCTTGTACACCACTCATTCGCATCATTTGATGGCCTTTTTTCATTTGCCCATTCCCATGACTGCGCTTGCCAGTGCCGCACCAAAGGTCGCATAAAATATTGGTTCCTTCCGCACTCTTCAGCCAAATACCCGTACAGCCTAGCCACCACATGGAAACTGTGCCTTCTTTCACAAGCTCATTTTCAATCTCTTCGTTCAAATAGGTCCCCCATTCTGGAAACGTATTTAAAAGCCAACTCTCTTTCGAAACATCATTTACATGTGCCATTCTTATTCCTCCCTTGCTTATTTACACTTTGATTCTAACATATAGAAAAACGCTTTCAATCTAGTTTTATGTTAATTTAGCTTATTATATGTTAATTAACCCATAAATAAATGTGATTATTTAATATATATGGTAATGTATAGGGGATATGTTAAAATGAGTTCGAAAGAAGAAACAACAAACACATCGTTGCTTCTCAACAAATGGTGTGGGATCATCACTTGAACTTGCGAGAATGAGGCGAGAAGGTTTTTGCTATGCAAAGGCAATCGCAATCTGGATAAACGATGAAAGACAAGAATAGAATAAAGCGCATGTAAGGAGGAAGTATCGTGAAACGTTCCAATGAAGAAGTGAGGCAAAGGAGAAAACAATTGATCGATCTGATAAAAACATCTGGTTTTTCTGATGTGAAGACCCTCAGTCATCAGTTGGGAGTATCAGAGATGACGATCCGCAGAGACTGTACCGTACTGAGTGAGATGGGTCAGATCAAACAAACCCACGGAAAAATCGAATACTGTGAAGCTTATGAAGATGAAGCGCATCCCACCGACTCGATCGAGTACATCAAAGATCGACTAGCCAAAGAAGCGGCTCGCCAAGTAAAAGATGGCGATACCCTTTTCGTCAATACGAGTACTAGCGCCGCTCAAACGTTGCGCCATCTAACGGACAAACGAATCAGTTTGTTGACGAACAATACAAGTGTGATCCAAATGGAACACCATCCAAAATCAACGATCGTTTTAAGTGGCGGCGAAATACGCTATCCTAAAGCGGCCTTGTCAGGGGATATCGCCGTGGAGTCGTTTTCTCATGTTCGTTCTGATGTTACGATCATTGGTTGTAGTGGGTTAGATTTACAGACCGGCATTTCCACTTCAGTGATCCACGAAGCCAAAGTCAATGCGAAAATCATCGAAAATTCTGGCAAGTTGATCGTTATCGCGGATTATCGAAAAATCGGTAAGCAATCCAATTTTACGATTGGCGCAATTGCGGCTATCGATCTGCTGATCACCGACCATTATTCTGATCCCAAAGTCATCGACTTGATTGAGCAACAAGGTGTTCAAGTCATCCAAGTTCCCGTCTAACCATCTTTGTCGCTAAAAAAAGCCCGACAGTTGATCTGAAAAGCCACGCCTTGCTGCCTCTTCCAACAGAAACAGCAAAGCGTGCCCTTCGATCAACCGTCGTGGCTTTTTTCGTTAAACAATCGTACGCTTCAAACGTGCTTTATGGGATGTGCCTCGTGTGAATTAGAGCCGCAGCAACCAAATCAACGCAACAGCACCCACGGTTTGGACGGCTCCAACGGAAAGACCATAGAATAAAAAGCGCGGTCCTTCTTTTAAAAACTTGCGGAAATCCAGGCGCAAACCGATGGCTGCCAACGCCGTTGTTTCAAACCACGTACTGATAAAATGAGCCCCCTCATTCAACCAGCTAGGCAGCGGCAAGAAGCTGTTCAAGATACAGATGGTCAAGAAGCCCAACACATACCAAGGGATCGGCAGCCGTAGCTTACCTTTACCTTTGTTTTTGGTGGGGGTCTTTGTCGTCATTCGTTCAAAAACAATGACGACGACTGCCAACATGATGATGCGCGCGATTTTAAAGAGCATCGCGTATTTGACGGTGTCGGCATCAATCAAACTAGCCCCCGCCACGACTTGCCCGACGGATTGCAGTGTGCCGCCAAGTAAGGCGCTTTTTTGCAATAGATCATCGCCGTATAAGGCCAAGCCTAAAAACGGCAGCGTCAGCATCATCACCGTTCCTAAAAGATTGACCAAGGTGATGATCTGCCCTTTTTCTTCATCATCGGCATCAATGGCTGGTGCGATCGCCGCAATCGCAGAGGACCCACAGACAGCATTGCCGCCTGCCATCATCAGGCTCATCTTTTGATTAAAGCCCATTTTTTTCCCTATCAAATAAGCAGCGGTAATGACCAAGCTCATCATCAGCAAAATAAAGAGAAAGCCCCGAAGACCCATTTCACTGATAGTCTGGAAAGTGACGGTAAAGCCCAGCAAAACCACCGAATATTCTAGGAGACGACTTTCCGCAACCTTCGTCCCGACTTGATAGCGTTCTTGCTTGAACAGTGTATTTCCTAAAATGATTCCTAATAAAATAGCAAGGGTTGCTCCCCCTAATTTTGGTACAGCCAAAGCCATGATTCGGGCGATGACGGCTACCGAAAAGGACAGGAACAAACCGGGAAGTATCAAAGCTGTTTGTCGTTGCTTCATTGCTTTCATCCTTTCATATAACATCCATTATACATAGATTGACCGATCAGTAGGATTTATTGGTATAATAGTTATGATTGAATTTTCTAATGGAAGGGATTGCAATGTTAAAATTATTGGAGACTTTTAAGATGGTCTATGAAACGAAAAATTTTTCGAAAGCTGCCGAATTGCTATTTATTTCGCAGCCCACGGTTTCTGCTCAAATCAAGCAGTTGGAACAAGACCTGGATACACCGCTCTTTTTACGCAATGGTCGCAAAAACGTGATCGCCACACCCCAAGCAGAGTACCTTTACGAAAAGGCACTGAATTTATTGGATGAGTGGTCGACGATCACCAGCGAGATCCATACCAACACGCAGCACCAAAGCCACTGTGCCCTAGGCATCTCTCATACCTATGCGATGGCCTTGATGCCTAACTTGATGATTGCTTTATACAACGCCTTTCCCACGGTGCGTTTTCGGGTATCGATGATGAACTCCGCTGAAGTCTTAACAGCGCTTGAACAACATCAACTGGATTTAGGGATCATTGAAAAACCCTTATCCGCACCGAGTATTTTGCGTTTTCCGATTTTGAAAGATCAGCTCGTCTTAGCTGGCGATCCCCAAACCGGTCCTTGGCTCGTCCGAGAAGCGAGTTCTGGTGTCTACTATTACACTAAGCGCTATCTGGAGGAACAGAACATTCAAGGACCGATCATCGAGATCGCCAGCAATGAATTGATTGTCGCTTTGCTGAAACAAGGCTTCGGCTGTTCGATCCTTTCCAAGCGAGCCGCCCACGGCATTGGCTATCAACTGCTGGATAAAAACTTTGAGCGCCAATTTTACTTAATCCAGCGCAAAGTAGTCACAGAACCAGCCATCGAGGGATTGCGGACCTTCATTCAGGAGTGGTCGCAAAACGATCCCTCACAGGTGGCAAGCGTATAATAACAAACTGATTTTTTGGGGGAACCACCGCCTCGTGGGATTTCTTAACCTTTTCTTACGATTACGCTTCCTCGCTGCCGATCTGGTCCGATTGATTGTTTCTTAAGAAATTTGTGCTAAAATGAGGAGTACTGGCTATGGGCTCTAACGTTCCCCTTTTTGAGGGAAACTTAGACCGCCCTTTGACTACTTATGCAGTTCGTGAAGCAAACCAGTAAGAAAGGATCTTGAAATGAACGAACAAATCAAGAACAAATTAGCGCTGCTTCCTGATCAACCTGGTTGTTATTTAATGAAAGATAAAAATAACAAAATCATCTATGTTGGGAAAGCCAAAATTTTAAAAAATCGTGTCCGTTCGTATTTTACCGGCAGCCACGATACGAAAACCGAACGGCTCGTTCAAGAAATCAATGATTTTGAGTACGTCGTTACCGAATCAAATACGGAAGCTTTATTGCTGGAAATCAATTTGATTCAAAAAAACAAACCAAAATACAATATCATGTTAAAGGACGACAAGTCGTATCCTTTTATTAAAGTGACCAAAGAGCGCTATCCGCGTTTGATCATCACTCGTAAAGTTTTAAAAGACGGGGCTTTATATTTTGGCCCTTATCCTGATGCACGAGCAGCCAATGAAACCAAACGGGTGCTAGATCGCCTCTTTCCTTTACGAAAATGCGGTCCTTCTCAAAAGCGCCCTTGTCTTTATTATCATTTGGGTCAATGCGTCTGTCCTTATGTCAATAATGTAGACCCCAAGGATTATCAAAAGATCGTGGATCAAGTCAAACACTTTTTCCACGGCGGTCACGTCGATATTTTGAAAGATCTGAAAGAGAAGATGGGCGAAGCCATTGAAACATTAGAGTTTGAGCGAGCGGCTGAGCTGCGGGATCAGATCCAAGCGATCGATACCGTCATGACGCGACAAAAAATGACCCTGACCGACCTGATGGACCGTGATGTCTTTGGCTACAGTGTCGACAAAGGCTGGATGTGTGTCCAAGTCTTCTTTATCCGTCAAGGAAAGCTGATCGAACGAGAAGTCTCTTTGTTTCCTTTCTACAATGAAGCGGATGAAGATTTCTTGACCTTCGTCGGCCAGTTTTACCAAAAGAATGAACACTTCATTCCCAAAGAAGTCTTTGTTCCGCAAAATGTCGATGCTGCCCCATTAGAAGCGCTGTTGGAAACCAAAGTCCTGCAGCCCCAACGAGGCGACAAAAAGAAATTGGTCGATTTGGCCAATAAAAATGCCCGCATTGCCTTGGCCCAAAAATTTGCGTTGATCGAGCGTACTGAAGAACGGACGATCGGTGCAGTGGATCGTCTAGGCGATGCCATGGGGATCGCGACACCTTATCGGATTGAAGCCTTCGATAACTCCCACATCATGGGGACCGATCCGGTTTCTGCAATGGTGGTTTTTGTCGACGGGAAGCCGTTTAAAGATGATTATCGGAAATATAAGATTCGTACCGCACAAGGCGGCGACGATTATGGCTCTATGCAAGAAGTCATCTACCGCCGATACTCTCGTGTCCTAAAAGAAAACCTGCCTTTTCCTGATCTGATCATCATCGATGGTGGGAAAGCCCAAGTCGGTGCCGCCCAAGAAGTGCTGCATAACCAGCTAGGTTTAGATATTCCCGTTGCCGGGTTAGTGAAGAACAACAAACACAAAACCAGCGAGTTGATTTTCGGAGAATTTTTAGATCCGATCCAGCTGGAACGCAATTCTGTAGAATTCTTTTTGCTGCAACGGATCCAAGATGAGGTCCATCGTTTTGCGATCACCTTCCATCGCCAACTGCGCAGTAAAAACAGCTTTTCTTCCAAGCTAGATGAAATTCCTGGCTTAGGACCAAAACGCAAGCAACAGCTCATGAAAACCTTCAAGTCGTTAAAAAACATCCAAGCAGCTTCCGTGGAAGAGATCCAGCAAGCTGGTATTCCCAAAGCCGTTGCGGAAACTATCTTAGCCAAACTAGGCGATCAAAACCAACCCACTTCTTAAGTCAAAACAAAAACGCTCCATAGCCAACAGTAGCTATGAAGCGTTTTTTCGTTGAAGAACCATTTTGTAAGCCGTTACTTTTTGCGGTGCTGTAACAGATCAGGCTTCATGTCTAACATGGAATAGCCACGAACATCATACCGATTGCGGCTGCAGGAATAGTCCACTGGACGTCCCGATTCTAAATAGATGATCTGTTCTAATTCCAATACTGGATCATCTGCTTGGCACGCTAAATAGGTTTGATCGTATTCATCACTTTTGGCAGCCTGAAAAGTCCGATAAGCACCAGCAAATTTGTAGCCTAAATCTTGCAACAGATAGTCATAGACGGATTCTTCCAAGATCTCTTTCGTCAAACCGCTGACCAGATCCAACGGCATATAGGAATGCTCGAGTATGTAGGGATTGCCTTCTAAGATCCGCAAACGGATCACATGGTAGATTGGTTGTTCGGCAGTGATCTGAAGCATCTCTTGAATTCTTGTTGTAGGAAAACAGACTTCAAAGGTGATGACTTGGCTAGTCAACGTCCGTTTTTCTTGTTTCATCTGATAGCTCAGGCCTTTGTATTCTGTCACCGATGAGGTATCTTTGCCCCAAAAGGAATGATTCAAAACTTTGGTCCCTAAGCCGCGCTTTGTCAGCAGCAAGCCTTCCATAATCAGGATATTCACCGCATTTTTAATCGTCATTCGGCTGACGCCAAACTCTTCCACTAACTCTGTTTGATAAGGTAAAAGACTGTCTTTCGGATAAGTTCCGTCCTTGATTCTTTTACGCAGAACATCTGCGATCTCCATATATTTGGGCATTTTGCCACCTCCAAAACGTGTGTTGTATTGATTGAAAAACGAGAAAAGAACCGGCCAAACGAAAAGAGTGTCATCACACCACTGCACCTTCCAATGAAGCAGTGTGATAAAGGGGTATTGCACTCTGATCGCGGCCGGATAAGGTCTATTACGTTTGGCGCTTGTTTCTAATCGACTCGATCAGACATTACGCATTTTTTAAACGGCGTGTTTCTTGAATTTGCGCCATTTTCACGAACGGCAAGTAGATAACGATCGACAAGATCAAGTTAACAGCTGCCAAGATTCCGCCAGCAATACTTTGTGTCGACAAAATACCGCCGATGATTGGTGGCGTCGTCCATGGTGCGATGACGGTACTTGCAGGAACTAAGCCAGTTGCAGTTGCAAAATAAGCAGTCGTGACTAAAACAAGTGGTGTCAACACATATGGGATGAACAAGATTGGGTTCAAGACAACGGGTAACCCAAACATCACTGGTTCATTGATCATGAACACACCTGGTGCAACGGATAGTTTTGCGACAGTCATATATGCTTTATGATGACGAGCAACTAAGAAGATCGCAATCAAAAGACCTAGTGTCGCACCTGTTCCGCCGATGTTCACGAAAGAATCAAAGAATGGTTTGTTCACGATATAAGGCAAATCTGTGCCTGCTTCTAATGCTCGTGCGTTTGCTTCGATCGCTGGCACATTGATCGTTTGCATGAATGGATCGATGATGTTGGCACCATGTAAACCAAAGAACCATAAGAATGCAGAGATAAAACCTAATAGCAAAGCAGCTGGGTAAGAGTTTGCCAAGCCCATGAATGGTTGTTGCACTAATTCATAGAAGGACAATACGATACTTGTCACACCAAATGCTTGGAAAATTGCTGTAAACAAAGCAAAGATCGATACGGTGATCATTGCTGGGAATAACGCAGCAAATGAACGTGATACTGCTGGTGGTACGCCATCAGGCATGTTGATGACTAAGCGTGGGTTGCCAGCTAGACGACGGAAGATCTCAGTAGAAATGATTGATACGATTAATGCTAAAAATAATCCTTGAGAACCAAGTCCGGCAGCTGTTAACAAACCATCTGGGCCTGTCGCCATTGCACCTAATGCGAAGAAACTTGCAACTGAGATCGCCCCAGCACCTAATGCGTCTTGATTGTAGCTTTTAGCTAAATTATACGCTACTGTGAAAGCGATTAACAGACCAAGTATTGAAAAAGTACCTGCTGACAAGTTGTTCCCAAAGGCTTGCCATGTCCCTTCACCAAAAATGCCATTCATAAAATCAATATAGGCAGGAATTGGTAAGTTGTTGATCAATACCCCAAAAGAGCCTAAGATCATCAACGGCATCGTTACGATAAATCCGTCACGAATGGCCACTAGATGTCTTTGAGAGCCTATTTTAGAAGCGATCGGAATAAAGTGCTTCTCCATAAATCCAATAAATTTATCCATTGTTTTTTCTCCTTTCAAACCCTAAACAAAATAATGAAACCGATTTCTACTAAAGAATACCACGAGAACGTTTCCATGTCTAGTCTTTTCTTTATCAAAACCGTGCTTTTGTTTAACCCAGCTTATCATTTGCAAAAACAGGTGGTTTTTTAATAGAGAATGCCCTTCGGAACAAGACAGAAAAATCCGCGATTTTACACAAAAAAAGCAATGCTGATCCCTACAGCATTGCTTTTTCCATTGTTATTAAAAGCCGTTATTATCTGAAACTTCTTTAAACCAACGACCTGATTTTTTCACCGTTCGTTTAGCATCATTTGCTAAGTCAACGGAGATAAATCCGTAACGGTTCTTGTAAGCATTGGTCCAGGACCAGTTGTCCATGCAGGTCCACATATGGTAGCCAACACAATTGGTTCCTTCTTGGATCGCTTGGTGGACATACTTCAAGTGGTCAGAGACAAACTCGATGCGGTAATCATCTTCGATCACGCCATCAGCATTGACGAAACGTTCTTCTCCTTCGACACCCATGCCATTTTCAGAAATGTAGCACTTGATATTGCCATAGTTTTCTCGCGTGTTTGTCAAAATATCATAGATCCCTTTTTCATAGATTTCCCATCCACGATACGGGTTCATTTTCTTGTTTGGCATATCATAGTTATCAAAGTAATCATCTGGCATTGGACTTTTCGCTTGATCGATCGGCGATTCTTTCTTCATGATACGACGAGGTTGGTAATAATTGATCCCCAACAAGTCGATCGTATTTTCGCGAATTGTTTGTAAATCATCAGCTTCCATCGCTGGTACCATATCTAATTCCTTGACGATGGTCACTAATTCTTCTGGGAACGTGCCTTTGACCGCAGGGTCTAAGAAAGAGCGATTAAAGAAGGCATCTGCGATTTGCGCTGCTTTGACATCCTCTGGATCGTTCTCATCTCTTGGATAGCTTGGCGTCAAATTCAAAATAATGCCGATCTCCCCACCAAGGTTCATCTCATGGTAGACTTTGATGGCTTTAGCACTCGCCAACGTTTCGTGGAACCCAACTTGGACTGCATGTTTCATGTTGATCTCATTCGGATAATGGAATTGGTAAAGATAGCCGCCTTCAACAGGGACGATCGGTTCATTATGAGTGAACCATTTCTTGACACGATCACCAAATAACGTAAAGCAGGTTTGCGCAAACGCGACATAGGCATCCACGGTCTCTCGGTTCAACCAGCCGCCTTTTTCTTGCAGCGCCATTGGCATATCGAAGTGGTATAAATTCATGAAAGGTTCGATCCCGTTGGCGATCAACTCATCAATGTAGGCATTGTAAAAATCAACGGCTTTTTGATTGACTTCTCCTTTGCCTTGCGGGAAGAGACGACTCCATTGGATCGACGTCCGAAACGTCGTATGGCCGGTTTCTTTCATGAGTTGAATATCTTCTTGATAGCGTGTGTAGACTTGCGAGGTTTTTTCAGGACCTACCCCATTGAAAAATTTCTCTGGTTCTTGCTGATACCAGTAATCCCAGATGCTTGCCCCTTTGCCATCGCCTTCAAATACACCTTCTGTTTGTGGGCCACTAGCGGCTGACCCCCACCAAAAGCCTGCTGGAAATTGATAATCCATCTTCATTCACTCCTCATTTTTTCTTTGCTGCCCTAATCATAAAGGAAGCAGTTACAAAAATCAATCTTTTTTAAAATAAATGTATAGACATTTAAAATAAAACATGATACATTATCGATGTAATCGATTGCAAAAAGAAATTTAAGGAGTGAACTAATAATGAATGGTTTTATGGACAAGTTATCTGAAAAGATTTTGCCCTTGGCGAATGCCTTAGGACAAAATCGCTATCTGACCGTCTTGCGGGACGCATTTATGCTTTCGTTCCCAATCACTATGTTTGGATCGATCGTGGTCGTTTTAAACAACCTGCCCTTCTTCAGTGATGCCACTAAAGGAACATTAGGAACGCTGTTTGGCAATGGGCAAAATGCAACAATGAGTATCATGACTGTTTTCGTTACTTTCGGTATCGGCTATTATTTATCAAAATCATATGATGTGGAAGGGATTTTTGGCGGCGCCGTTTCTTTTGCCAGCTTTTTGATCTTAACTCCTTTCTTTATGACTACTGAATCTGGCGAAACGATCTCCGGCGTGCTGTCTCTTGATCGTCTTGGCGCAAAAGGGATGTTTATCGGGATGATCGCAGCATTTTTAGCAGCTGAAATCTATTGCCGCATCACAAAACGCGGCTGGCAGATCAAAATGCCTGATGGGGTGCCACCAGCAGTTTCTAAATCTTTTGCCGCTTTGATTCCAGCAATTATCACCTTAACGGTATTTTTAGTGATCAATGCCATCATGACGGGTGTCTTCAATGCCAACTTGCATGACTTGGTTTATGAATTGATCCAAAAACCATTGACTGGACTAGGCAGCAGCTTGCCAGCAACTCTATTGGCTTTGTTCTTTGTCCAATTCCTTTGGTTCTTCGGTCTACATGGTCAAATCATCGTCAACTCTGTGATGGACCCGATTTGGAATACATTAATGTTAGACAACTTAGAAGCGTATCAAAATGGGGATGCACTGCCGCATATCGTCACAAAACCATTTATGGAAACCTTCACCGTTGGATTAGGCGGTTCTGGTATGACGTTAGCCGTTGTTATCTTGATGGCTTTTGTATTGAAGAAAAAACAATACCGCGATGTTGGTCGTTTGGCTTTAGCACCAGGGATCTTTAACGTCAACGAACCAGCAATCTTCGGTATGCCGATCGTCTTGAATGCGACGATCCTGATTCCTTGGGTCGTGGCACCTCTTGTGGTAACGACCTTCAACTACTTAGTGATGGCGGCTGGACTTGTTCCTGCACCAACTGGTGTTTCTGTTCCTTGGACCGTTCCAGTGGTATTCAGTGGTGTCTTAGCAACCAACTCTTGGTTAGGTGGTTTGCTGCAAGTCATTGACGTGGTGATCGTCGGCTTAATCTGGTATCCATTCTTACGTGTTTTAGATCGTCAAGCAGAACCATCGATCGATTAAGCGCAACGGCTGGCTGAATTTTTTCAGTCAGCCGTTCTTTTTATAAAAAAACCAAGGTTTGATTGTCGAAACCGCTTTTTTCAGCTATACTTCTTGCGAGGTGATCAGATGCCAAAATACCAAGAAATTGCCAATATTTTACGCACACGTATCAAAAACAAAACGTATCCGCCTGACAGCTTACTGCCGAATCAAACTGATTTAGTCGAAGAATTCGGAGTCAGCCGGATGACCGTCAAAAAAGCCATCGGTATTTTAGCCATGGAAGGACTGGTTTATTCTCAGCGGGGCGCTGGAACAAAAATATTGAACCACCCATTCTTAAAAAAAGACACCACTGCTTTAACGGTCTATGAAGGCTTGTCAACAGAAATGGGCAAAGCTGGCCGCAAGCTAGTCAGTCAGGTCATCGATTTTCAAGTCGAATTTCCTGACCAAACGATCCAAGAAAAGTTGATGTTGACGGAAGAACAGCCGATCTATAGTATTGTCCGCTTGCGGATTCTTGAAGACCAGCCGTTTATTTTAGAATATACCTATATGCCGGTCCATTTGGTGCCCAATTTAACTCGTGGCCATTTAGAAAGTTCTATCTATCGTTATGTCAAAGAGGAACTAGGGGTCCAGTTTGCTGGGGCCTACCGCACCATCGCCGCTGATAAAAGTACCGCGTACGATCAACAGTATTTGGACTGTAAAGCCGATGATCCGGTCTTAGAGATCGAACAGATCGTCTATCAGAAAAATGGCTCACCTATCGAATTTTCCCGTAGTCGCAACCGTTATGACGTGCGGGCCTACTCTTATTTAGATGTCCAGCACTAAAAAGACCTATCCACGGTTTTCTTCCATCAGAAACCGTGGGCAGGTCTTTTTGTTGTTGCATTCGTTGCTTCGTTTATTTTTTTGCTGAGGGTTGGAATCGTTTCAGCCGCAAGGCATTTAATAAAACGGATACCGAGCTGAAGCTCATGGCCGCCCCGGCGATCATTGGATTGAGCAAGGGGCCGCCGAAAAGATGCAACACACCCATTGCGACAGGAATGCCTAAGACGTTATAAGCAAAAGCCCAGAAAAGATTTTCTTTGATGTTTTTGATGGTTGCCCGACTTAACTCGATCGCTGATGGGACGTCCATCAGATCGCTGCGCATCAGTACGATGTCTGCCGATTCGATGGCGACATCGGTACCAGAGCCAATCGCGATCCCTACATCGGCTTGGGCTAACGCCGGCGCATCATTGATCCCGTCACCTACCATCGCAACCTTTTGGCCTTTGGCTTGCAGGCCGGCTACTTTGGCGGCTTTATCTTCTGGCAAGACGTCACTGATTACTTCATCGATACCGACTTGTTTGGCGATGGCTTGGGCTGTCCGAGCATTGTCGCCCGTGATCATCGCTACGTACAAGCCCATTTGATGCAACCGCTCAATGGCTTTTCGACTGCTTTCTTTGATAGTATCTGCCACAGCGATGATCCCGATCGCTTCGCCGTCTTTGGCAACATACATCGGTGTTTTCCCTTCGTGAGCCAATTGTTGGGCTTGCTCGATCAGGCCATCGATGGCAACGTTTTGTTTTTCCAGCCATTTCTGGTTGCCTAATAGGACTGGACTGCCAGCAATCGTGCCTTGAATCCCATGCCCCGGAATCGCTTCAAACCCGTCAACTTCTTGCAGGGCAAGGGCTTGCTTGCGGGCTTCGATCACAATGGCTTCGCCTAATGGATGTTCTGAGCCTTTTTCAACAGAAGCCGCCAGTTGCAGCAATTCCGTCGGCGTGTGGTTGCCGGCAGGCAGGAGATCGGTTACGACTGGTTTGCCTTCTGTGATCGTGCCGGTTTTATCAAAGACGATCGTCGTCACGTTTCTAGCTGTTTCTAACGCATCGCCGCTTTTGATCAAGACGCCATTTTCTGCCCCTTTGCCCGCACCCACCATGATGGCGGTCGGTGTCGCTAATCCTAAGGCACACGGGCAAGCAATCACTAATACAGAAATCGTAATGGTCAATGAGAAGATCCAGGTTTCTTGTCCTAAGAAAAACCAGGCAAGTCCTGCAAAAACCGCCAAGACCATGACGATCGGGACAAACACACCCGAAACTTTGTCAGCCATGCGGGCAATCGGCGCTTTGGAGCCTTGGGCATTTTCTACTAACTGAATGATTTGCGCCAACGTTGAATCTTCTCCCACATTGGTGGCTTCGTATTGAAACGAGCCATTTTTGTTGATACTGGCGCCGATCACCCGATCACCGACTTGTTTTTCGATAGGTAAGCTTTCTCCGGTGATCATTGATTCATCGATGGCAGAGCGTCCTTGGGTAACGATCCCATCCACAGGAATCTTTTCACCAGGTCGTACGACTAAGATATCGCCGGCTGCGACTTCTTCAATACCCACTTCGACTTCTTCGGCTTGATTCCCGCTGCCGCGAAGCACACGGGCTTTTTTCGGTGCGAGATCCAACAACTTCTTGATGGCTTCGGAGGTTTTGCCCTTTGAGACCGACTCAAGGTATTTTCCTAAGGTCACTAATGCCAAAATAACGGCGGCCGTTTCATAGTACAAGTGCATCGCATAGTGGGTCGTGCCCAGGTAGACCATCACGGTCCCATAAATACTATAAAAGAAGGCAGCACTGGTTCCCAATGCGACGAGGGAATCCATGTTAGGATGGCCTTTCCAAAGCGCTTTGAAACCAGCAATGTAAAAGGCGCGACCGAGGACCATCACCGGTAAGACTAAAATCAATTGAGTGGTAACGAAATTGACTGGATAGGCCATTGGATCTAAAAAGCCAGGGATCGGCAAACCGATCATTTCCCCCATCGTCAAATAGAACAAGGGGATCGTAAAGAGCGCCGAAAGCCAAAACCGTTGCCATAAAGCACGAATCTCTGCCTGTTTTGAATCCGCCTTGTCGGCAGAAGCGGTCGGCAGCTGTGCGTCATAGCCCGCCTCTTTCACGGCAGCTGCGATCTTCACGGCGGTCACTTGATCTTGTTGATAGCTGACCGTCAGTTTTTCTGTCGCCAGATTGACGGAGGCTTGCTCCACACCCGCTAATTTTTGGACAGCTTTTTCTACTGTTTGGGCACAAGACGCACAGGTCATGCCCGAGATGGCAAAGGTCTCTTGTCTTTGAGAGCCGATCAGTTGATAGCCCGCTGCTTTGATGGCCTCAGCGAGTGTTTCTTCGGTGAGCTGCTGCTCATCATAACGAATATGTAATTTTTCAGTAGCCAAATTGACAGCTGCTTGGTCGACCCCCGCCAGCTTGCTGACTGTTTTTTCGACTGTCTGGGAACAAGACGCACAGGTCATCCCTTTTACCCCATAATTCTTTTCGATCATTGTTTCCTTCCTCCTTGCTTGCTATGCAAACCCATTCACCTTTTATGTTTACAGTTGTAATCTTCTTCTACTTTACAATTATCGTTTACACTTGTCAACGATAATACTCAAAAAAAGGACGTTCTCCTTTGAAGCGGCCCAAAAAGCGAGACTTTTGGTCTACCTTTGGGCGGTCGCTACAGGTGGAACGTACTTTTTTCTAAGAAACGATCACTGCCGTTGCAGGGGTCGTTTCGCTTATTCAGGTATTGGCTTTAGGAGGCTAGCACTCTTGCCCGTTGGTTTTGATCAGTTCTTGGTACCAGTAGAAGCTGTCTTTCTTGTAGCGTGCCAGTGACCCTTCTTGGGTTTCATCTTGGTCGACATAGACAAAGCCATAGCGTTTTTGGTAGCCGTTCAACCAGCTTAGCAAATCAGTGAAGGACCAGGTGCAATAGCCAAGAACTTCCGCGCCGTCGCTGATCGCTTCTTTGATGGCATGGACATGCCCTGCTAAATAATCGATGCGGTATTGGTCATGGATTTGGTGATCGTCTGTTAGTTTATCGTATTCACCAAGTCCGTTTTCCGTAATGATCACAGGCACCCGATAACGGCTAGTGATTCGGCGTAAAGCGATCCGCAGCCCTTGAGGATCGATCTCCCAATCCCAATTCGTCCGTTCCACAAATGGATTTTCAGCTTTTTTGAACATTCCTGGTGTCCCGGTTTCTTCGGAGCTACCTTTTTTCCCAGTGGTGTTCATTTTACCGGCACCGACACCATCTAATGGATTGTAGGCATTCGTTGCTGTTTGGTAATAGTTGATCCCTAAGAAATCTGGTTTTGCTGAACGCAGCAAGTCCATATCTCCTGGTTCGATCGTTGGTGCGATCCCTTGCTCGTTCAAGTAATTCATTGCAGCAATCGGGTATTCGCCCCATAGATAGACGTCTAACCAATAATGCGCCATCAAGTCTTCGGCGTTTTCAGCTGCCAAAATATTTTTCGGGTCGCTGTTGATTGGGTAGTTTGGTGAATAGGCGAAACTTGGTCCGATTTTCCCTGGGATTTTCATCTCATGGAACTTGTTGATCACCGACGCATTTGCCAAATTAGCGATATGATTGACTTCATACATCCGTTTAGGATCGGTCACTCCTGGTGGATGGGCAGCTAAAAGATAGCCTAAAGAAGTAAAGATATTTTGTTCATTCAAGCTGACCCAATAGTGAACTTTGCCGCGAAAGGCTTCAAATAATACGGCCGCATAGTTGGTGAAATCTTCAATGATTTTGCGAGATTCCCAGCCGCCGTATTCTTCTTGCAACGTACGTGGCAGATCCCAATGGTACAAGGTCACCATCGGTTCAATCCCTGCTTTAATCAGCTCATCGATCAATGCTAAATAAAAGTCTAACCCTGCTTGATTGACTTCTCCTCGTCCTTCTGGAAAAATCCGTGTCCATGCAATGGAAAAACGATAGGTTTTCAATCCTTGTTCTTTCATCAAGGCAACATCTTCTTTGAAGCGGTGGTAATGGTCGACCGCGACATCTCCGTTCGTTGCTTTAAAGGTTTTGCCTGGAATGCGGACAAAATCGTCCCAAACTGAAGCGCCTTTGCCGTCTTCTTGCCATGCGCCCTCTACTTGATAGGCTGCTGATGCTGAACCCCATAAGAAATCGTTGGGGAATTCTTTTAGTTGTTTATGATCCAATTGTTTCCCTTCTTTCTGTTTGATGATACCCCTTTCTTAAGTATACCGATAATTGCCTGATTTGTCATAAGAAGATTTTTTACCTGTGCCAAGAAAGCCGATGGCACGCAAAAAACATCCGTGCAAGCAGTGGGTTACTCCTTGTACGGATGCGGACTAGCTATGGATCATGCGTCAAATTGTGCCTGATAGAGTGCGGCATAACGCCCCTCTTTGGCTACTAACTCTTCGTGGGTCCCTTGCTCTACGATATTGCCCTGTTCCACCACGAGGATCGTGTCGGCATGTCGAATCGTGGACAAGCGATGAGCGATCACAAAGGAGGTTTTGCCTTTCATCAATTTGGTCATCGCTGCTTGGATCAGCAGCTCCGTTTGCGTGTCGACATTCGATGTGGCTTCATCAAGAATCAGCAGATCGGCATCTAAGAGCATTGCTCGCGCAATCGTCAATAGTTGTTTTTGCCCTTGTGAAATACCGGTCCCGTCTTCAGAAATCAAAGTATCATAGCCTTTTGGCAGGCTCATAATAAAGTCATGGATATGGGCGGCTTGTGCAGCAGCTTGGACTTCTGCCATCGTCGCATTCGCCTTGCCGTAGGCCAAATTTTCAAAAATCGTTCCCGTGAACAGCCACGTGTCTTGCAGCACCATCGCATAGCTTTGCCGTAAGCTGCGGCGTGTCGCTTGGCGGATATTTTTGCCGTCTAACCGAATCGCTCCTTGGTCAGGGTCATAAAACCGCATCAAGAGGTTCACGATGGTGGTTTTCCCGGCTCCGGTTGGTCCGACGATCGCGACCAAGCTGCCAGCTGGTACTTGCAGCGAAAGGTCTTTGATGATGGGCTGCTGTGCTTGATAGCCGAAGGTCACATGGTCAAAGGCGACCTCACCAGACACCTCGTGGTATTCGTAGGCTTCAGGAACATCAGAAACTTCCGGTTCTTCATCCAGCAAACGGAAGATCCGTTCTGCCGCCGCCAATGCCGATTGCAAATCACTGAAGATGTTGGCTAACTCATTGATTGGTCCTGAGAATTTTCTGGAGTAAAGAACAAAGGAAGAAACATTCCCTAATGTCAGATGACCGAACAAAAACAGCAAGGCGCCAAACATACTGATCAAGGACAACGACAGATTGTTGATAAAGTTGATGGAAGGACCAGTCATACTACCGTAGTACTCGGCATTGTAATAGGCATCCACCGCTTCTTGGTTTTTTTCGTCAAAACGGCTGATGATCGCTTCTTCTTGGTTATACAGCTTGATCGTTTGCTGACCAGAAATAATCTCTTCCACAAAGCCGTTCAGCTCGCCTAATTTGCGGGACCGATGGCGAAACAATGGTTGAAATTTGCTCATCAAAAAGCGAGTCAAAAAGATCGAAGCAGGGACCGTTACGACAAAAATCAGCACTAGCAATGGCGAAATCAAAACCATCATTACAAACGAACCAATGATCGTCACAAGACTGCTGAGAACTTGAATGGCATCGCTGGCCAATGACGTATTGATGGTATCGACGTCATAACTGATGCGGCTGATGATATCCCCAGTGGCGACCCGGTCAAAATACCCCACTGGCAGTTCGGTGATTTTATCAAAAATCGCCTTGCGCATCGCTGCCACCACCCGCTGACTCAAGCGGATCATCATCAGAGAAATCAGATAACTAAGAAGGGAAGACGCAAGATAAAACAGCAGCATCAGCCCACAATAAAAGAAGACTCGGTCAAAAATGACCTTGCCGGGACCCGGTTGAATGGCATCAATGGCGTACCCGGAAAGCAACGGTCCCACCAAGGCGAAGATGTTGCTGACCATCATTAAAATAGCGGCTGCCAACAGGAGTCCTTTGTACTCGTAGAGATAGCTCCACAAACGGCGGAGTGTTTTCTTGCTATCCTGCGGTTTTTCCGTTTTTTTCTTCGGCATCATAGGCACCTCCTGTCTGACCTTGATAAATGGCTTGGTAGATCGCATTATCTGCTAGTAATTCTTGGTGACTGCCAAAACCGTTCATTTGACCATTTTCCAGTACCAAAATTTTGTCGGCATGCTGGATCGAACTGATCCGCTGCGCGATCAAGATCGTCGTCGTCTGTTGAAACTGCTGTTTCAGGACCTTGCGCAACTGAGCGTCGGTCCGATAATCTAGCGCACTGGCGGAGTCATCCAAAATCAAAATTTCCGGATCCCCCGCCAATGCCCGCGATAACAAGACCCGCTGCTTTTGACCGCCGCTTAAATTGCTGCCTTTGGCATGCAGTGGATGAGCTAAGCGCTTGGGTAGTTGATTGATAAACTCCTTGGCTTGGGCGCGAGCCGCCGCTTCTTCGATCTGCTCTTTGGAAAACCGCCGGCCAAAAGCGATATTTTCTTCGATCGTTTCCGCAAAAAGCACGTCTTTTTGTAAGACGACACCGAATAACTGATGCAGCTCCGTCGGATCGATGGAGCGAATGTCGCGACCAGCGATGCGAATCATGCCCTTCGTTGGGTCATAGAGCCGCAGCAGTAGTTTG
Organism: Enterococcus sp. AZ149; assembly: GCF_051714285.1. Classification (NCBI taxonomy): domain Bacteria; kingdom Bacillati; phylum Bacillota; class Bacilli; order Lactobacillales; family Enterococcaceae; genus Enterococcus; species Enterococcus sp. AZ149. Next base: position 150,038 of record NZ_JBIORO010000001.1, on the reverse strand, counting down.
ACGATCGTTGATTTTCCACTACCAGTCGCACCGATGATCCCTAAGGTTTCTCCCGGCTGCAAGGAAAAATCGATGTCTTTCAGCACCCGAGTGCCATTAGGATAGGTGAAGGAAACTTTTTCAAAAACGATATGCGCCGACTCTTCTTTGACAGGCGCCTCAATGACTTGCATATTTTGCGGCAGGCGCAAGACGGATTGGATCCGATCGGCAGAAGCCAGCCCCTTCGACACGATTACAAAGATGCGAGTGATACTGAGCATGGCATTCAAAATGATCGTAAAATAGGTCAAAAAGGCAATGATGACCCCTGGTTGGGTCAACCCTTGATTGACGCGAAAGGCACTGACGACGATCACCAATGTCAACCCGATATTCAAAAAGAGGTCCATCAGAGGTGGTGTCGCAGCCATGGTTCGATTAGCAGTGGTTTCCGCAGCTACTACGTCTTGATTGACGTGGTCAAAGCGCTTTTTCTCGTAATCTGCTTTAGACAAGGCCTTGATCACCCGAGCCCCAGTTACATTTTCTCGGACAGTCCGCACCAACACATCCACTTGCTTTTGCAATGAGGCAAACAAGGGGATCCCCCGTTTTGAGATCGTGACTGCCGCCACTAAAGTGAAGGGCAAGACGCCTACTAAGACCAGTGTCAAAACGGGATCTAATGTAGCAGTGATCATGATCCCCCCTAATAACAGAATCGGGGCACGAATCCCCATCCGCTGGATCATCCCTACCGTTTGATGGATGTTGTAAGTGTCTGTCGTCAAGCGAGACACCAAGGAAGGAATCCCGACTTCTTCGACTTGCGGAATCGACAGATAGGAAACTTTTTCAAATAAATCATGGCGAATACTACCGGTGGTATCGCGAGCAACACTAGAGGCCATCCGATTGGCGATGATATTGGTGACAACTGCGATGATGGAGCAGACCACCATCGCCCCGCCCCAAGCAAAAATCGCTGATACTTGCTTCGTGGGAATCACAGAATCGATGATATACGCCAAAATCCAAGGCAATAGCAAGTCCATCAATGACCCGAAGAATTTGATGCTGACGCCAAGGGAGATGCGCCCGATATAGGGTTTTAAATATTGAGCCAAAAGATTCATTCCATCGCCTCAGCTTTCGCTAAAAGCCGTTGGGAATTTTCTTTGACGATTTCCAGATCGGCGATCAACTGCTGCTGTTGGGCAGCAGAAAAACCTGCTACGACTTGTTCATTCCAGCTTTGAAGCAGCTGTTGGATCTTTGGTTGGACGACAAGTGCTTTTTCGGTTGGATAAACCAGTAATTGTCGTTTGTCGGTGGGACTGCTGGCTCTAGTGACAAATCCTCGTTCTTCTAAGATCGCTAGTTGACGGGCAACATTGCTTTTATTAACAAAAATCTTCTTGGCTAAGGCTTCTTGACTGATCCCCGGTTGACGGCAAATGTTTAAGATATAGGTATGATGCATCCCACCTAAACCAAATTTTTTCAGTTCTTTTTCCCGATAAAGGGTGGCGAGACGGGCAATATGATTGATTGAGCGGATAATGGCTTCCATGAGCACTCCTGCCTTTCTTGGTTCTTCAAAGTGTCTTATCTATTATAAGGAATAATTGTTGCGCACGCAACGATTATTGTTTCTCTCGGAAAAAAATAGGTACACTGTTGCTGATCAACAAAAAAAGAACTTCAGCCCTCTCGCTGAAGTTCTTTTCTGATTCATTTTATTCAGATTCTTTCAATAAAGCTTGTACGACCTTACGACGACGATACAGCTGTCTTGTTTTCCAGCTGATAAAGCCGATGAGTAAAGCGAGCCAAGAAATGATCGTCAGCCATAAAGCTCCGTCGAAAAACCAAGGTGCGTCATAGTCAACGACTAAGACATTCTCCCCTGCTTGCTGTTGGACAGAAACGGCACCAATGGCACTCAAAGAGACATCTTTCTCAGTTAGTGGCTGCTGATTGAGGGTCAATTCAGTATAGCGGTAATTGATGATCGGTAACGCCTTCCACGTCTCTTGATCACCTTGCCAACGTAAAGTAAGTTTCCCGTTTTCTACGGTTTTTGCCACGGTATCATTTTTTTCAATGATTTCTTCCCCGTACAAATTGTACTTGTTCTTCTTGGTCTCTTGATAGAGGGGCAGATAATCTGGGGTAGAACGTTGATACAGCGCTAATGCTAAGGACTTGTCTTTACTAAAATAGGCTTCCTTCAATTGCGCTTCAGATTCCGCCGAGAGATAGGTGTGGTTTCGCAGTGAAACTGCCGCTTCATCGGAGTGCCAGTCCTGCATTTTGACCGTGTTTTGGATCAGGATTTGACCAACACTCAAAACTAAAACGAGGACGAACCAACGCGGATTTGCCAATGGCTTGCCCCGATAATAAGGAACCAGCAGGCACAAACCGACTAAGATCAAAATCGTGGCCGGAACAAAGAACCGAAAAGGGAATTGTAGTAAATTGATCACACCATTGTCCAGACTGCCTAGCCATTGCCAAGGAATAGCGTTCGATGATAAAACGAAAAAGACCGCTGCCGCTGCTGTCATTAATTTGAAGCCGCCGGATAGACGAGGCCATACACGAATCGCACCGCAAAAGAACAAGGCACATAAGATTGGCAGCAGGTACGGAGTCGTCCACCAATAGCTGCTGGTTCCAGTAATGGTATTGTTCTGCATGTTGCGATTCACAAAAGGCGCGATCAACGTGTTACTCGTATAGAGATCCAACATCCCTAACCAAATATTGGCGGTTAACAGTAAGAAGATCCCGATCGCTCCTGCTAAGCGCAGCACCAATTGTCGTTTTTCTTCGCCGGAAGTTCCAACAAAAAAGGCGCGTAAGAAAAAGGGCACATATAAGAGCACTAACAAGATGCTTGAAAACACATGGATTTGAAATAAGACCGCCACGGAAACCCCTACCGCAAAAGGCCGCAACCGTTTATGTTCCCCTAGTGCGATCAGTGGAATCAGACACAGCGGTAACACGGCTGCTCCCCAAGCAGAAAAGCCCTGCCGCTCAATCCAATACTGGACAGAATAGGTCGCCATAAACAGGATGCTCATCCCCACTGACAGCCAGCCATTGACTCGTAGTTTCTTTAATAAGCCAAACATCGAAAACCCTGCTAGCAGATAGAGCAGCCCATTGGCGAGCAGTTGGTAGGAAAACCACGAAGGACTCAGCAAGACCAGCAGACCTTGGAAATAGGCAAAAAAGGGACCGTATAATGCATTGACGATACGAGCAGATTGCTGAAACCCGTAGATAGAAAGAAAATATTGAAAATTGCCCTCTTTGATCTGCTGGCTGGTCTCATAAAAACGATTGAAGTGAAAGACCACATCAGAGCCCAAAATCATGCCTTGGCCTAAGATCTGCGGTAATAAAAAAACACCACTCATTGCAATCAGAATCACCACTTGCCAGAAAAGCGGCTTTTGTACTATTTTTTGTTTCAAAAAAAAACCTCCTTGCACCTTTTCGGTACGCTCATAAAAAGAGTACCAGATAGGGACGAGGAGGGGAAAAAGAAAGCTTAGTGAAAAGGGATACATGGTAAAAATTTAACCAATTACTAAACTTTTCTAGGTTTTAGGTGGTCGTTTCTTTGCTTTTTCTCAAATTTATTGGGTGATCGTTTGCCAGCTTTCCAGTAGTTCGCTTAAAAGTGGGACGACCGTTTCTGCAGGGGCTGCCTCTTTTTGGACATTGGCACTGACCAGCTGATCGTACATATAGCCATAAAGCTGATCGAGATCTTCAGCAATAGCGCCGCCTTGCTCACGGTCTAAAGAGACCCGTAATTCCAATAAAATATTCTGCGCCTTGACAAATTGCTGATGGGCTTGGCTCAACTCTTCTTTTTCCAATGCGATCACTGCTAATTTGATGTTTTTGATGGCTGCTTGCAACAGCATTTCAATCAGTTTGTTGGGGGAGGCACTCATTACTTGGTTCTGCAGATAGTTGTTTTGCATTTTTTGATAATTCATCTTTTTTTCCTCACTATAAATCAAATTCGACGAAGGCGGCACTGTCTTCTTGCTGCAAATACGTTTTGACAAGATTGTTTTTGCGGTTCAAACGCCCCAATTCTTGTTTGATCTCTTGCTGCTGGGCTTTGACCTGCTCTAGGAACGCTTGATACGCTTGGATCACTTGTTGCGCCAATGCACTGGTTTGTGGACTATGGCTCTGTTCTTCTGCTTGCATGGCTGCTATGACCGCTGCATTGGCTGCCATCAAACGACCGGCTTCTTCGCTGTCGCCGCGCCATTTTGCAAACCCAGTTAAAATCTGATTCAAACGTTCATCTAATGATACGTGTGGCTCCATAGGTTGTTTCCTTTCTTGTTGACGAGGGTTTCTTATGCGAATGAAAAAATGACTGCTTTAATCGGCTATCCTGCCTAGTTTGACGTATTGGCAAACTGATTGCTTAGGTAACTCAGCTGATTTTCAGCCTCCATCATCACGGAGTCTAATTTGGTAAACATTGTGATGTAACGCTCTTTTTTCATTGCTAAAATATCATCAAACCGTGTAATCTGTTTGTTCAAATCCTTGATGGTACTGTCATAGGTCGCAGATTTGGTGGCAATGATCCCTTTATTGGCTGAAGTATTGACGACATAGCTGTTGGCTAATTCTTTTAGCGCTAATGTATAGCCGGTCTCTTTCGTACTCGCAGTGCCATCGGCTTCTTTGGTTTTCGTACTTGCATAAAAGAAGGACTTCACAGCAGCGGGATCTTCCGCTAGGGCTTCTTTTAACTTGGTCGTATCCAGTCCCAATGTACCATCATTATCGACGGTGGAGATGCCTAGCTTATTAGCAGTCAGCTTTGAGCCGCTGACGGCTGGAATGGTGATCAAATTTCGCAATTGAGTCTGTAGACGGGTCAACGCACTGTCTCCCACCAAGGTCCCCGTCTTGTTGTTTTCACTACTAGGATCTCCCACGGTCAAATTATCGCCGATAAAACTCATCAAGCTATTGTATTGATCCACTAATCCTTGTACTGCATCAACGACTTTCGAAGTATCATTGGCTAAAGAAAGCGTCACATGCTCCTCGCTTTTTTTCGCTAACGTCAGCGTGACACCATCGATAACATCCGTCACACTATTGCTGTCGCGGGTGATCTCCATGCCGTCTAGTTCAAAAATAGCCGGTTGGCCTTGCGTCGTAGCCGCAGTTGAACCGATCCCTAATCCTTCGGCGGCATTGCCGTCGATCAAGAAGTTTTTGTCGCCCATTTTCGTATTCGTTAAAATCAAACGGTTATCCACGATGCTCGCTGCAACGAAGGTCGTCTTGCTTTGGCCATTGATCTTAGCTGCCACATCTTTTAAGCTGTCTTCGGCAGTGATCTCGATCGAAGCGGTGATCGGTTTGCCATCTTCATCGACTTCCGAACTGGTCAATGAGAGCTGACCACTGACATTTAGGGCCGTTTTGCTGCTTTGAGCTACTTGACTCCCCGTCACCTTCGTGGCTGTTGCTAGTTGGTTGACTTTTAGATCATAGGTGCCTTCTGGGGCTTCCGTTGTTCCTGCAATTGAAGCGATACTACTATTGGTGGTCGTCGCTTTTTTTGTTTGATAAGCATCATCTTTTTGTAACGCATCGACTTTTGACAAAAAGTTAGTCAAGCGAGTGCTGATATCACTCCATGCCGTTTTTTGTGCTTTAAGCGACGTGATTTTATTCTCAGCACGGGTCTTATTGATCGCATCTGCCGCCAATAATTTTTCAATATCTTCTGAAGTCACGCCAGAATAACTCCCTAGCGTTGTACTGATTCCTGAACTGCTGGTTACACTTGCCATAGTTTCATCCCTTTCGATCGACCGCAATGCCCATGTCATCCCATATTTTTCCAATCACATCTAGCATGTTGGCTGGTGGGATCTCTTTGATCACTTCGTTGGTCTGCATATCCACTAAACGCACCATCGTACGCCCTGTGCGCTCATGTACTTCATAAGCCAATTTCATATCTTTGCCAAGTAGTCGCTGATTCACTTCCTCCACGGAGGCTGCGATCTTGTGCTGATCGGCTACTGAAAAATAGTGGATCGGCGGTTCAGTGACCACTGTCCGTTCCTTTTTCTCCGCCATTTTCCCCTCTTGGTGTTGCGGCTGAAGGTTGGCGGTCTCTGGATCTAGGGATTCGATCGGACGTGCTTTAGCGACCGACGCAACGGCTTCGATCGGGTGTATTCCTGACATTGGCTGAATATCCATCAGAGCTTCCTCATTTCTAAGCGTTTTTGTGCTGCTATGTAAAACACAAGAACTGCGCTTCCCCTAGGCAGTCCTTGTGTCAGTGGTTCACTTGATCAAAAATTATCCTTGTAACAAGCTCAATACGCTGTTAGGCATTGAGTTTGCTTGTGCCAACATTGAAGTTGCTGCTTGAGAAAGGATGTTGCTCTTCGTAAAGCTCATCATTTCTTGGGCCATATCAACGTCACGGATACGTGAGTTTGCTTCAGATAGGTTTTCTTGTGTTGTACCTAAGTTGTTGATTGTGTGTTCTAGACGGTTTTGCGCCGCACCAAGATCCGCACGTTGTGCAGAAACTGCTTTGATCGCTTCATCGATTTTCGTGATTGGGTTGTTTTCAACGCTGACAGTTGCCGCTGCTGCTTTGCCTTCATCAGAAGCGGTAAATGTTGCTAAAGCATCATCGTATGTTTTTTGAGCTGTTGCTTTTGCTGTATCATCCGCAGCTGTATCGATGGCTGTTTGTAATTCAGCAACTGTTTTACCAGCTGCCGCATCAACTGTGCCGTCCGCTGCATATTTTGTTGTAGCATCTGCTTTGAAGGCAGTCGCTACTGCTTTATCTTTTGCTGCAGCAACAGCTTTGGCGTCGCTTGTGTCAATGGCTTGTGTTAAATCTAAGCCTTTTACTTTCAATGCAGATGAGCTCATGTTGTTGATTGAAACGCCCATTGTTTGGTTTGCGTTGGCACCGATTTGGAAAGTGAATGATTTCGCATCATCGCCTTCACCAGTTAACAAGCTTTTTGTATTGAATTCAGTGGTATTGCTGATACGATCGATTTCATCAGACAATGCGGTGTATTCTTTGTTGATCGCACTGCGGTCGTCATCACTTAACGTACCGTTTGAACTTTGAACCGCAAGGTCACGCATACGGCCTAAGATGCTGTGGGTTTCATTTAATGCACCTTCTGCTGTTTGGATCAATGAGATACCATCTTGTGCATTGCTTTTTGCTTGTGACAAACCGCCGATTTGGCCTTTCATTTTTTCAGAAATTGCTAAGCCAGCTGCGTCGTCCCCAGCTTTGTTGATGCGTAAGCCTGAAGATAATTTAGACAAAGAATTGCTTTTAGAAGCATTTGCTGCCGTTAGGCGTGAGTAAGTATTCAATGCTGAAACGTTTGTATTGATTCTCATGTGTAGTTCCTCCTAATTTTTATTCGCTAAGGTTTCCCTCTGCTACTATTTATCGGAAGAAACCGTTCAGGGTTAAGCCTTTTTCCAAAAAAAAATAAAAAACTTTTGCTCCCAGCAAAGAACAAAAGTTTTTTGGGTTAATTTAAATAATCTAGAATGGACATCTGCATGATCTTTGTTCCCATTGCTAATGTTGAGCGGTAGGCAGTCATTTGATTTTGATATTCCATATACTTTTCCGCAATATCGACGTCTTGTTTGTTAGACAGTGTTTCGGTCAAGTTCAGCTTTTCCGTCTCATTTCGATCAGCTGCAGCCTCCAAGCGATTGTAGAGGGTGCCGATCTGCGCCCGTACATTCACCACATTAGTGGCATGCTGGTCATGAGCAGTTAAAAGCTCGCCCCCTAAGGCATCTTTATCATCACTGCGCAACGCAGACAATAAATCATTGAAGTAGGTGCTTAAATTTTGGGGATCCGTAGCGGTGCCCGTCTCGTTCATCAGTCGATCACCGCTGGCTAACAGATCCACCGAGACCCCGTTTGCGATTTCTCGGGGCAAGTCTTCACTGGTGCCATTGTATTTGATACCGACGATGGCGTCATTTTCTTTGACGATCTCAAAAGGCGCCGTCGTCGTATTCGTTCCGCTAAATAAATAGCGGCCATCAAAGTTGGTATTTAATGATTCAACGATGCCTTCGATCTCTTGCTCGATCTCTGAACGATTTGCGCCTAATTCCTCACTGCCGGCTGTCGCATTGGCAGAAGATTGAACCAATGAGCGAATCCGCAGCATCGAGGTACTGACGCTTTCTAAAGCAGAATCTTGGGCTTTTGTCCAAGAAATACTGTCTTTGATCGTATTATTGTAGGTTTTGTTTTGATTTAACGACACATTGAGATCCATGATTTTTGAAACCAGCAGTGGATTATCCGAGGACTTGCTGACTTCTTTCAAGCTCGATAGCTGATTCAACGTGGATTGGACTTTGGAGGCGTTGGTTCCTAGATTTCGTAAAAAATCATTGTAGGTGATTGAATTGGAAATACGCATGTTCTACACTCCTGTTCGATTGATCAATGTGTCTAACATTTCAGAAACGACCGATAATATGCGGGCATTGGCCTGAAATCCTTGTTGGAAACGAATCACATCTGACATTTCTTCATTTAATGAAACACCGGACACCGATTGATTTTTGTATTCTAGTTGATTCAGCAGCGACAATTGGGCACTGACCGTATTGTCGGCTTGCTGTTTTGAGATCCCGTTTTTGGTGACGATGCTGTTAAAATAACTGCTGACACTCATGCCGGATGCTGCATTAGCAAACGTCAATGTCTCAGAATCAAAAGAAGCGATCGTCTTTTCTGACAACGGGAAATCCAATTTGGCACTGCTGAGTTTGGCCATTGCAGCAGCTCTTGAACCATCTCCTGCTGCATTGCTCGTTCCGCCGGTCACCAGACTTGGGTTATCTAACAGTGCTTGGCTGACCCGAATCGTCGTCGCTGTGCCGGTATCATCTTGGCCGATCTCAAATAGTCCGCTTGTACGAGAAGCGCCGCCGGTAAAGACCATGTTCATGGCTTGCGCGATCGTCGTCGTAAAGTTGTTCAATTCCGTCAAGCGACTGCCGATTTCACTAGATGATGCTTGCAGGCCACCGATCGCCCCTTCTTTGATCGGCAATTCTGTATAGGCGGTGTCGCCATTGTCGGTGGTTTTCGTCAACAAGACGGTTCCAGCTGGATAAGACCCCGTGATGGTTTCGGCAGGATTCAAGGCGTTGCCGTCTTTGGAAACTAAGGCGCCTGTGTCGCTTTGTCCCACCACCACACTAAGGGTATTGCGTTCCTCCGCACTTAAAATCGTCTGTCCGCTCATAGATACAAACCCACGGCCATATTGATCGGTCTTGGTTTCGATCCCTGCTAGACCCGAGAGATCTTTCAACAGACTGTCTCGACGATCTAAGAGATCATTGGGTGTTTCACCACTTGTCGTCAACCCATAGATTTGTTCATTCAAGGATTGCAGCTGCTTGACCTTCTCATTGAAGTCCAGCGCGGATTTTTCGATGGTATCCAGCGTGTCGCTTTGCAGCTGCGTCATTTGTTTGCCCATTTGGTTGATGGTATCGGCAAACGTACTGCTGTTTTCCAGCACAAGGGTCTTAGACGTATCCAGTTCAGGATTGTTGGCTAATGCGGTCCAAGAATCAAACATCGTTGCCAGCTGTTTGGACAGTCCGTTGTCGGAAGGCTCATTCATTAAACTTTCCAGCTGTCCTAATATGTCTGCTTTTTGTTCATAATATGTATAGGTAGAATTGGCATTGCGTACTTGTCCAATGACAAAATCATCGACGATCCGTTCGACACTGCCGACTTTCACACCCATACCGATGCTGCCGACACCCGCTAGATGGTAAGACGCTTCGGCTTGCAAGTTGACTCGTTGTCTTGAGTAGCCGTCTGTATTGGTATTTGCAATGTTGTGGCTGCTGGTTTGCAACGCTGCTTGATTGGCGGTCATGCCCCGGGTTGCGGTGCCTAATGAACCGAATAGTCCTGTCATAGTAGTACTCCTTACATTTTTTGATCGATGATCGCTGTTGAGACTGCTTGTTTTTCTTGGTATTTCGAATACGTATTTGCCGGTGTCTTGATATTTTCTTTGACTGCATCCATCAAAACGGTTTGGAAACTAATGGCTTGTTCCGTCAGCAGGAGATTCTCGGCTTGCTGCACTTGGATCTGGCGGATGAGTTCTTTGATCGCCACTGAAAGAGTTCCTTCATACGTGGAAAAAACGGGTACGAAGGCGGTTTTTTTCTCGACGAGTTCTGGTAATTTTTCTGCTTGATTTTTGATCAAGCAGGTCTTTTCTTTTTGCAGCAACCGCAAGAACTGCTGTAGCTGACGCTCAAATTCCCGTTCTGTCATCTAGTCGACCTGCTTTTCATCTTGCTGCAGCATTTTATCGGCGATTGTTTCGGCAGATATTTGGTAGGTGCCTTCTTTGATCGCTCGTTTCAATTCTGCCACTCGTTCACTGCGACTGGCTGTTTGATTGGCACTCTTTTGAATGGCTTGAGCTGTTTCGGACAATTGAACATCGACGGTTTTTTCTGTCTGAGCAGCAGTTGGCTTTTCTTGTTTGACCGCTTCACGTTTGATAGCCTTGTCGCTGTATTCTGCGTAACCTCTTTCGATTTTCATAGGTTCTCCTCCGTTCTCATTCTTCTACCCTCTACTATCGGTCAAATCACAAAAAAGTTAAACCCATATGTTTAACTTTTTGCGATTTCTTCAAATTAATGCAAATTGTGGATGCGTTGTTTTTGCGAAAGAATGTTGGTGATCCGTACGCCGAAGTTTTCATTGATGACCACGACTTCCCCAGTGGCGATCAGTTTGCCGTTCAACAAAATCTCTAGCGGTTCATCCGTCAGTTTTTCCAGTTCGATGACGGACCCTGTATTGAAAGATAAAATGTCCTTAATGGTTTTTTTGCTGCGGCCTAACACGACACTTAGATCCAGTGGCACATCAAGAATCAAGTCCAAATTATCCCCATCGCTCACCCCGCTAGAGGCCAATGTTTGAAACGCCGGTTTGCTGACTTCAACGGGTTTTGATGTAGCCGCCGGTTCAGGGGTAGGCGCAGCAACGGGTGCCGTTGGCTGCGGTGTTGGTGTTTCTCGAGTAACGACAGTCGCTTCATCGGACAGCATCGCACTGGCGATATCGTTAACCACCGGATCCGTAAAGATCTGCATGATTTTGCTTTCGATCAGACCTTCGACGCGCAAAGAAAATGAGATACAATAAATCTCTTCCTCTGCCTCGATCCCGCTATACTCAATGTTTTCTGGTGTCTCCCATAGTTTGACGATCGGCGGTAAGATATCCACTTTACGGCTGATCATCGTCGCCATCGAAGTCGAGGCAGTCCCAATCATTTGGTTCATGGCTTCTGCCACAGCACTTAGCTCTAATTCCGTGAATTGGGTGTTGCTGGTTTCACCGGTTCCCCCCATCATCAAATCAGCGATCACGATGGCATCTTTGACTTCTAACAGCATCAAATTACTGCCTAAAAGGCCTTCTTTAAATTCAACTGTCGTTGCTACTTTTGGTGCAACGAGGTCGTTTAAGATCTCACCAAATTTGATTTTAGACACCCGGGGAGTCGTGATGCTGACCCGACGATCAAGAATGGAAGACAACGTCGTCGCCGCTTGCGACATGGAGATATTGCCAACTTCGCCGATAATGTCGACTTTGACTTGCTCTTCTAATCCTTGCGGCTGGGTTGGGGCACTTTGATTCAACAATGCATCGATTTCTGCTTGGGATAAACGTTCACTCATAGTTCTTGCTCCTCTTCTAACTTGTCTAATAATTCAATGGCTAAATGGTCCTCTTGCTTCCCAGGTTTTGCTCGGAAGTAAGGTTTTCCATCGATGAAGGTCTCTAATGGTTCAGTAATTTTTTTGTCTAGTTTGATGACATCGCCTTCTTCTAAGTGGAGAAACTCAGAAAGACTCATTTGAGCATGGCCCAGCAGAACTTCTAGATTCAATCCGACCCCATTCAAACTTTTTTGCAACTCGCGGCTATCGTCTTGGTTGACTGGCTGATTGCTATCAAACCAATTGCGGAAACTTAATTTATCAATGATCCCTTCAAAGAAGACATAGGGGATACATAGATTGATAAAATGTTTCACTTCAAAAATTTTGATAGTAAAGGTCACTAACACGACGGGTTCGTTGGGCGACATGTTTTGCATCAATTGCGGATTCGTATCGATTCCATCCAAAACCGAATCCAAGGCAACGATGTCCTTCCAAACATTTTGGTAGACCCGTACAAATTGTGCTACTACTTCTTCCAAGATCGCTGTTTCAATATCAGTAAAACTTTTTTTCTCGCTAAAATCCATTTCGATCGGCTTGTTTTGATAAACATCCAATCCGCCGCACAACAACTCCACCAACATCATACACAGTTGTGGGTTCATCTCGATCATTTGGATCCCGCTCAAAGGCTGCGAATGAAAGAGCCCCAACAAAGTAAATTTTGGTATCGAATGGATAAATTCGTCATAACTGACTTGTTCGATAGCTGCCAACTGCAAAGAAACATTGGTCCGCAGTTGGGTAGAAAGCATGCTGCTGCTCATCTTCGAGAAATCCTCGAAGATCATGTGCAGGGTATTGACGTATTCTTTCGACAGCTTTGTTGGTCGGCGAAAATCGTAGGCTTTCACTTTGGCTTGTTTGTCTTCTATCTCAATAATTTCTTGATCGATCTCTCCGCTGCTCATCGCATTCAACAATAAATCAATCTCTTGCTGCGTCAATACCTGATCCACACTAATCCCCCATTTTTTTAAAAAATCATGTGATCGATTTGAATCACACTGGCTACTTTTTCACCGATCGTCACGACCCCAACGGCATGTTCTGTCTCTTGATTGCTTAGTTGGATATCGTCTTCGGTGATATCAAGAACTTCAATTACTTCTTCTACGAGGACCCCTTTGGTCTCCTCTTGCTTCTTCATGATCAATATGTTTTTTTCGTAGGCTGGTTCCATGATGGGAATCAATTTTGCCAAACGAATCACCGTTACGACAGACCCCCGCAGATTGATCAACCCTTCCACCCACTCTGGTGCTAAGGGCACCTTCGTAAAAGAAGGGGCATCAATGACCTCGTCCACCGAGTCCGCCGAGATCAAATAGTACTGCTGAGCCATTTTGAAAAGAATCATCTGCATGTCGCTATCCTCCTAGGCATTAGGCAAAGGCTTTGTCGATGGCAGTGATTACGCGGTCCGTGTCAAAGGGCTTCACGATAAAGTCCACCGCACCGGCGCGAATCGCATCCATCACCATTCCTTGTTGTCCCATGGCACTGCACATTACGACTTTGGCCTGCGCATCAAACGTGCGGATCATTTTTAATGCCTCTAAGCCATCCACTTCTGGCATCGTGATATCCATAGTCACTAAGTCTGGTGTCGTTGCTTGGTATTTTTCAAAAGCCTCTTGGCCATTTTGGGCTTCCCCCACGACTTCATAGCCGTTTTTTTCTAAAATATCCTTTAATTTCATGCGCATAAATACCGCATCATCCACGATCAATACTTTTTTTGACATTGTATTTGCCCCTTTCAAATTCCTAATGAATCAAATATGTTTTCTAGTACACCGATTTCTGGAATCAAAAATAACGATGCCTCTAATGTTTCTTTGGCGTAGACGAACTCATTACGAATCACCATCACCTGCTCATCATACTGGGCCATCGCCAGATAGATGGAGCTGATCGCTGCGCCAAAGAAATCATAGCTGGCGCTTGGTAAAGACGCACTCAGCTGAGTTTCCAATAGTTGGCCGATCGCGATCAAAAAAGAATTGGTAAGAATGTTAGTCAACTCGTTGATGACCGATTGCTTCAATTCTTCAGACGGATCGATTTCTTGGATCATCAACTGACGCAATTTTGCGGCGGATTCATCCGTTAAGACAAACAAGAAGATCCCTCGAAACGCCCCTTCGATCTGGCTCATCACCACATGAACTTCTTTGTCTTCCGCCATGATCTGCTGATACAGGTCCTCATACGCTAGAATCTCGACTTCCGGTACCCGCATATCGATCGGTTGTTGGACGAGCTTTGATAAACTCGTCGCAGCGTGACCACCGCCGATATTGATCAGTTCTTTTAGGCCATCGATTTGCAGCGCTGTATAACTCATAAGCGGTCATCCTTTTTTTCCTGACAGATGGCATGAATGTCTAAGATCAGTGCAATCGAGCCGTTACCCATAATCGTTGCTCCTTGATAGCGATTCAGCTTTTGCAGCAGCGGATCGATTTTCTTGATGACGATTTCTTGCTGGCCGATCAGTTCATCTGCCAAAATGCCGTGAAATTGCTGGTCATTGTTGACGATGATGGCGAATTTTTTCTCAGATGGATCGCCTTCGATCGCTAAGAGTTGATCGGTCCGAACCAAGGGAATCAACTCCTCTTGAAAACGATAGACCTCATCCGAGACCGTCTGGATGATCTCTTCTTCTTTGACCATCACCACGCGTTCGACGAGATTTAATGGGATCGCAAAGGTTTCTGCTCCGACGCGAACCATCAACGCTTGAATGATCGACAGAGTCAATGGCAATTTGATCACAAACTGCGTGCCTTTATTTGGCTGACTCTTCATTTCGATCGTGCCCCCTAGTTGGGTGATCTTCGATTGCACGGCATCCATCCCGACACCGCGCCCTGAAATGTTGGTCACTTCTTGCGCCGTTGAAAAACCAGGATGGAAAATCAGCTGCTGCAACGCTTCATCGGAAAGACCTTCCGTTGCTAAGCCTTTCTTTTCAGCACTTGCTTTGATTACTTGCGGATCAAGGCCTTTGCCATCATCCTCTAAAGTAATGATCACGCGATTGCCTTCTTGGTAGGCCGCCAAGCGAATCGTGCCCTTGCGCGGTTTGCCCAGTTTTTCCCGAACATCGGGTGCTTCGATGCCGTGATCGACAGAATTACGCAATAGATGGACCAGAGGTTCACTCAACTCAGAAACCACTGTTTTATCCAATTCCGTTTCTTCCCCAAAAATGACAAGTTCCATCTCCTTTTGCAGTTCATTGGATAAGTCCCGAACCATTCGCGGAAAGCGACTAAAGACGACATTGACTTGCTGCATGCGGATCCGCAAGACCAAATCTTGCAGCTCAGAGGTCAATCGTGAAACTTGCTCTAAGGGGTCTTTGACTGCTTCGATGTTTTCCCGCTCACTGACATCTTCTAATTGATTGCGATAGACCACTAATTCGGACACGAGATCTAAGAATGAATCTAAGCGATTCAAGTCGACTCGGATCGATTGATTTTGGGCGGACGCATGATGCGCGGGCGCCGGCGATTTTTCTTTCGTTTCTGTTGTCGCTTGCTGAAGAGCAGAAGTCTCTGACTCTTGGGTCGGCACTGGTTGAAGCAGCTCTTCTGCCTCCTCCAACACAGCAGCTGAAGGATCAAACGGTGCCACCACGAAGGCTTCGATCTCACTATTGCTAGCGATGTTTTGCTCGACATCAGCCAGTGTTTGCTGCGTCAAATACAGCAGTGAAAAATCTGATTCAAAGGTGCCTTCTTCGAGTGTTTGGGCATCTGGTTCTGTATAAAGAACATCCCCTGCTTGGCCCAGCTTTTCCATGATCAAGAAGGCACGAGCACCTTTTAACATGGATTGGGCATCTAAGCGAACAGCAATTTGGACCGCTTGATAGCCATCTCCAGCCGCTTGTTCGATCACATACAGATCAGAAGGATCGATCTGTTGAAGCTGTGGGGTTAACGCGCCCACTGCGGTGGGTTTTTGACTTGCTTCTGTCTCGGTTGGTAGGCCGCCAGAATGTTCTGTTTGGTCAAGTTCGGCCAATAAATCGGCAATTTGAGCTGGCTGCAGGTCACGTTCTTCCCGCAGATCCTCCACAAGTTCTGACAGACGATCTAGACATTTGAAAATCAATGAGATCGATTGCTGGGTCACTTGCAAGGTCCCTGTTTTAAATAACTCAAAAATATTTTCCATTTTATGGGTCAGCTGCGTCATGACGTCATAGCCCATCGTTGCCGCCATCCCTTTAAGGGTATGGGCAGAACGGAAAATATCATTCAGCAAGGCGCTATCTTTTGGATCGTTTTCCAATTGCAAGACATGATCATTCAACTGTGCTAAATGATCGTCTGTTTCTTCAAAGAAAAGGGTACGATAGACACTATTGTCATCCAAATGGGTCCCTCCTTTACAAAATTATACTTTTTGATAGATAAACGAATCGATTTTCTTGAGACCGAATTGTTCCGCAAAATTGATCGTTTCTGTCGCTCCCGTAAACAAAATGCCCCCTGGCACCAATGCATCGCTGAATTTTTGATAGACGGCATCCCGAGCATCACTTTTGAAATAAATCGTCACATTGCGGCAAACGATCACATCAAAAGGCCCATTGTACGGGTCTTTCAAAAGATCGTGTTGCTTAAAATGAACCCGCCGTTTGATTTCTGGTTTGATCTGAAACTGGTTCTTTTCTTTTGCATCAAAAAAACGGGTACGTTCTGCCGCTGAGACATTCCGCAATTCGTGGTCTCGATAGAGTCCTTGCTTGGCTTTTGCCAAAATTTGCGTATCGATATCGGTAGCCAAGACATTGGCTGCGGCAATTTGGTTTTTTTCTAGCAGCATCGCGATCGTATAGGGCTCTGCCCCAATCGAACATGCGGCACTCCAAATTTTGGGCAGCGTAGTTTTCGGGAGAACAATGGTTTTCAAGACGCGTTCAAAGGCGTCAAACAGTTCTTTGTTGCGATAAAATTCCGTTACGTTAATGGTGATATGGGCTAAAAAAGCCGCCCGCACCCCGTCATCGCCTTCGATCAATTGCTGGTATTCCCTCAACGTTTTTGCCCCGCTGTTTTCCATGATCGTAAGGATGCGGCGCTGCATTTGATTTTCTTTGTATGCGGCTAAGGGAATCCCTAATCGGCGATCCACCCACGCATTAAATAAGGCAAATTCTTCTTCCATCTTCTTCACCTGACCATCTGTGCAATTTTTGCTTCAATGCCCTGCAATGGCAGGACTTCATCCACGACTCCTTGTTCAATGGCATACCGCGGCATCCCAAAGACTGTACACGTTTCTTTGTCTTGAACGATCGTATAGCCCCCAGCCGCTTGGATCTGTCGTAAGCCAGCGGTGCCGTCTTTTCCCATCCCCGTCAAAACCACTGCCGCTAGTTGCGGGCCATAGTAGTCAGCTGCTGAGGAAAAAAGATAATCGACGGTTGGCCGCGTCCCATGCCGTTTTTCTCGCTGGTCCAGCTGCAGGTGCCCTTGTTGGACGGTCATGTGGTAATCCCCTGGACAAAGATACACTTGATTTTCGATCCGCATGCCGTCGACTGCTTCTTGTACTCGAACGGTTGTCTCTGTGTCTAAGCGTTTTGCAAAGGAAGCCGTGAAGCCCGCAGGCATATGCTGAACAATCAAAATGGGACAACGCAAACGCGCAGGCAAACGGCGGATTATCCCCAGCAAGGCACGCGGTCCGCCTGTTGAAGCACCAATGACTAGCGCATCAAGTGATACCGGCAAGCTGTTTTGCGTCAGCTTAGTGGGCTGGGCAATCGTTGGCATCAGGGTTTCAACCGTGCCGGCTTCATGATCCATCGCCAAAATCTTTTGATGAAATTCAGCGATCCATTCTTTTTCGATCATCGATAGACTGACCGGTTTTTCGACAAAATCTCGGGCGCCTAGCGCCAATGCCTCAATCGTGGTTTCTTGATTGGTTAATGAACTAAGCATGATGACGGGAATGGCTGATTGCTGTTTCATCCTCCGCAAGGTCTCTAATCCATTCATCACAGGCATCTCCACATCCATTACTACCAAATCGATCGCTTCTTTGGTCAGATAGTCCAATGCTTGTTTGCCATTGCGGGCAGCGACGGTCACTTCGATATCAGGCAGCTGATTCAATAAATCTGTCACTACTTTCCGCATGAATGCCGAATCATCGACGATCATTACTTTTTTCATATCCCTGTACTCCTTTTACAAATAAACGATTTCTTGTTTGACTTGCCGAACCATGGTCTTGAAATCCTGAAGATCTACGATCATCGTTCGACCAGCGCTGCCGCCAACATGTTTGGCTACGATCGGAATGTTTAGCCGAGCCAAGACTTCCTCGACGGCTTCAATATTGCGCTGACCAATGTTGCTGGCAGCGTTAAGCGTCTGGAACTGAAACATATTGGCGCCGCCAACGATTTTCGCTTGAAAGCGAGGCCGACGGATCTTTTGTTCCAGCTCAGCCACCATCGCTGGCAATGCCAAATCCGCAAACTTCTCGGGCTTGATTTCCCGCTTGTGCAAAAAAGGCTGACTATCTGGCAGCATAATATGACTCAAGCCGCCGATATGACTCGCTTCATCGTAAATGATCGTGCCGATGCAAGAACCTAAACCCACCGTGATCAAACGCGTTGGCGCTTGGGCGATCTTATACTCCGAGATCCCCACATGCAGTTCCTCATTCACGGTCATCATTGTCATCGTCATTGGCGGCTGCCAATTCCTCTGTCTGATAGGCGTCTAACTCAGCCGTCATCTCAGCGGCTTGTTCATAGCTAAAAAGAAACGGCAGCTCCAATGCCAGCACAAGTTCATCGTCTTTTTTCAGAAAGGCTTCGATATAGTTTTGCTTGAGTCCTGACGTATTTAATTCCGCATTGCTAGGACTTTCAATTAGCGGTAAAATGCCGACGATCTCTTCCACGTATAGGCCGATCGCCTGCTCTTGCCAGTGACACAACAAGACCACATTTTGCCCAGTTTCCGGTGTAAATTCATCAAACAGCTTTTTGCGGATGTCAATGATCGGCACCATCGCCTCTTCAAAAGGCTGGATCCCCAGCACGAAATCTGCCACTTCTGGCAGCTGTGTAAAAGGAGCAGCCTCAATGACCCGTACCACATAGTCGATACGCAAGGCAAAGAGTTGTTGATGACTTTTAAATACAACGTATTGTTCCATTGGCGTCACTGCTCCTTTTAGAATTTGAAACTATCCACTTGGAATTTAAGGATAGTGGCGATCGTTTCGATCTCTTGCACATTCCGTTCAAAGTCTTCGATGACTAAGTAGAAGTCTTCTAAGTTTGCCGTTACTTCTTGGGTGCCGGCAGAGGTTTCCGAAACAGCAGCCGAAATGTTGCTGACGGAAACTTGAACCATGTCTTTTTTCTCAACGATCCCGGTAATATGGGCTTCCACGGCTTGAATACTTGAAACCAATTTTTCGACAATATCAGAGATCTCATTGGCTGACTCGATCGCTTTGTTGATATTGTTGGTTTGTTTTTCGCCGCTTTCAAAGGAATCCGTCACTGCAGAGACCACTTTTTCCGATTTTTTGCGGATCGTTTCAATGATCGAACGAATGCTTTTCGTTGATTGACTGCTTTGTTCCGCCAAGCTGCGGACTTCTTCCGCAACGATGGCAAACCCTCGGCCCGCTTCTCCAGCTCGAGCTGCTTCGATGGATGCATTCAATGCCAGTAAGTTGGTCTGATCAGAAATGTCATTGATCAGCTGAACGATCTTACCGATGCTTTGGACATCTTCGTTCATGTCGTTCATGCTTTCTACTAATTCTGCTTGGTTTTGCCGTTCGATCTCCCAGCTTTCAAATACATGGAACATCATTTCTGAATTGTGGACATTGCTGCTTTGGGATTGACCCACATAGCCATTCATCAATTCGATCTCTTTGTGGATCTCTTCGATACTTAAGGCTAGCTCGTCCATATCAAAGGAGGTTTGTTCCGCTTCGGAGGCTTGTGAACTAGTGGCATCTGCGATGGCATTCATCGTCTGACGCACATTTTCAATTGAATTTTTGGCATTTTTTGAGGTTGTCGTTAGGCCGCCTACCATTTTTTCCATTCGGCTGCTTTCTTCGTGCATACCAACGATCACCGCTTTGAAGGTGTTTAAAACCCCTTGAAAACGATTTTGAACTTGCCCAAAAAGAGAAGTCTGGTCGCTGCTGCCGATCTCATCGATATGCGACAGATCGCCAGAACCGACTGCTTCTAGTTCTGTCAATAACGTATCCATGCCCGAATGGGTCTCTTTTTTTACCAAATAGGTCATTCCTACTAACACTGCGATTTCTAGCAGCAGTACGATTACTGAAAAAATAAAGAAACTTTTTGCTGCTTGTCCGTCTCCGTGGGTGCGGATCACGAAGAAATAGCATCCTAATAATACGATCAGGGTAAATCCTAGCGGAATCAACGCCGCCAAGCGGATTTTTTTGATGATAGCTTGTACCTTCTTCTTCATAACAGTATCCTTTCCTATGCAAAATGATCAGTCGTGCTGTTTATCAAGATTCGCTCTTCACTTGATAATCGTTGGGTCACTCCTTCTTTATCCGATTATGAAAACAATCTTCTAGTTCTTTAATCGGATCTTTTGCTAGAAAAGTTAAGCATCTTCACCAGACATATGTATCTTTTGGATCAGCAAAGCGCGTATAGCCGCCTTGATATTCATCACGAACCAAGCGACCGTTTTGCAGCTCGACTACCCGATTACGGACCGTATTGACCATCGTGCTGTCGTGGGTCGCCAAGAGGATCGTGGCACCGACTTGATTGATCCGCAAGAGTAGTTTCATGACTTCAACGGCTGATTTCGCATCCAGATTGGCGGTGGGCTCATCGGCGATCAAGACTGCTGGCTCTGTGACGATCGCCCGCGCGATCGCTACTTTTTTGCGCTGTCCCACGGAAAGCTCTTCAGGATAGTGATCCTTTTGAGGAAACATACCCACCAGTTGCAGTGCTTTGGCGGTTTTTTCCTGACGCAGCTTACGGGGAGTGCCTAGTACTTGCAGCGCATAGTCAACGTTTTTGGCAACCGTCAGATAAGGAAGCAAAAGGTCTTCTTGTCCGACGATACCGACTTGTCGTCGAATCATATAGAGATGACGGTCTTTGAGTTGTTCCAACAAGACATTGCCGACTTGGATAGAACCGGCCGAAAGCTCTTCTTCTTTCAAGAGCAATTTGAATAATGTCGATTTGCCGGCACCACTGGGACCCACCACATAGATAAATTCTCCTTGAGGGATCGCAACAGAAATATCGGCCAATGCCAACGTACCATTGCTGAATTTTTTACTGACCTTGGTTAAGCGAATCATGTTCTTTCTCCTCTAATCTGTAAAACGATTGATCACGGACCACATCTCATCAGCAGTCTGCATGGCTTTCGTATTCAATCCATACGCACGCTGGGTCGTTAACAAGTCTGTCATGGACGTCGCTAGATCCACCGTCGACTGTTCTAACTGTCCTTGCAAGACGCTGCCAAAGGCTGCTGGATTGGTTTGCGAAGTAAGCAACGCTTGATCACCGGCACGGTACAGTTGGTTGCCCACTGGCGTGATGTTTTCTGTATTCGTCGGCTGATAAAGGGTCAGCTGCCCCAACACGCGAGTCTGACCATTTTCTTCCGTCGTCAGCTGACCGCTGGCATCTATTGCGATTTGCTGCGCATCTGGCCACTGAGGGGTTGGTACGTTTGTGGTCATTGCCACAGGGTACCCTTCACTATTGACTAATTGCTTGTTCTCACTTAAATGAAAATTGCCTGCTCGACTCAGCAGCAATTGACCAGTTTGGTCCCGGACCCCGAAAAAGCCGTTGCCTTGGATCGCGAGATCTAATGGCTGAGCAGTGCCCGCCAGATTGCCTTGGGCAAAACTGGTAGTCGTAGTCGCTTTTGCCCCCATTGACGCACCATATTGGGCGGCGTTGCCATTAAATAGCGTTTCTTCTGCACCGATGGCATTTTCCATCAATGCTTGAAAATGGGTCGTTTGTGCTTGATAGCCATTGGTATTGACGTTGGCAATATTGTTGGCTGTCGTGTCTAAGTTTGTCTGCAAATGATTCAACCCAGAACGGCTGATTCCTAATAATCCACTGATATTCATTGACTCATCCTCAAATCTTTCCTAATTCGTTGACCGCTTTTTGCAATGTCTGATTCGTTGAACTCAAGACTTTCTGATTGGCTTCAAATTCCCGAGAAGTCTGGATCATCGCCACCATTTCATCGGCAACCGCTACATTGGCTTGTTCTAAGGCACCTTGTTGGATCACTGGTGCATTCACAGTGGTTCCTGCTGCGTTGCTAGTCACGTAGTTTTGACCAGCTGTAGTCAATGCTTCTTGGGGGAATGTTTGGATCTGAAAGTTCGCTGGTCCTAAGGCGCTGACTGCTTGTCCATTGGCACCCAAGACAAGATAGCCTTCTTGTGTCACGTATTGATTCTGCTGATTGACAGTAAAGTCGCCATTTCTCGTATACAACCGCTGACCCGCATTGTTTTGAACGACAAAGTAGCCTTCGGAAAGCAGTGCAAAATCACTGGCTTGTCCCGTCTGTTTGACAGCACCTTGGTCTTGACTGATCGTACTGCCTGCCAATTGGGTCCCTAAAGACAACCCACCGATATCGCGACGAGTATCCGCATTGGGCCCGCTTTGGTAATTATGCAGCGCCACTTCATCTAGCGCCGACTGGAACAAGGTTTTTGCTTGATACCCTGTTGTATTGACATTGGCAATATTGCCGCTCGTCGTCTCTTGTCGCTTTTGTAATAATGAAATGTTCCGTGATAAGACATCCAATCCTCGAATCATGCCAGTTCCTCCTCAATCAATGTGCGCAATTTGGCAATCGTTTTGCCGTGAATTTGTGAAACTCGTGGAATCGAGACTTCTAAGATTTCAGCGATTTCTTTTAACGTCAGTTCCTCGGTATAGTACAAACTTAAAATCAATTGTTCTCGTTCCCCTAATTTTTTGATGCACGCCACCAAGGCGGTGCGTTTTTCTTCAGCGACCAAGGTATCTTCGACATTTTCGGCTGGATCCCGAACCATATCTTTTAAGGTCATGCCTTCTTCTTGGTAAGCAAACAAGGTATCTTCCAAAGAGACGCTGGCTAAGTAGTGCAGACTCTCATAAATATCCGCTAATTGACTTTGGTTGATTCCCAGCTGTTTGCAGATCTCGGTGTCGGTCGCTTCTCTTTTGAGGCTTTGCTCCAACTCTTGCCGTGCTTGATAAAACTGATTGACTGCCGCCATTTTGTATCGGGAGATTTTGGCGTGCTTGCGTACTTCATCAATAATTGCCCCTTTGATACGAATCGCTGCATAGCTTTCAAAAGGAACTTTTTTTGAGGGATCGAATTTCCGCAAGGCATCCATCAGCCCAATCACCCCAATATTGTAGAGATCGCCTGATTCATAATCGGCGGTTTTGATAGACAGGCGCTGAACCACCCGTTCCACTAGCGGCAGATACTTGATGATCTCCGCTTCTCGATCGACTTCATACATCGGCGATGCCCCTTCCTAAGAAAATTCTGCTTAAATGTCAATACTGCCCACCGTTTCGATCGCAATTTCATTGGGAATCTCATTCAGAGAAAGAACGGCGATATCTGGAAAATTAAAAACGATCATTTTTTTGAATGCTAACCGGATCTTAGGCGATGCCAGAATCACGAAATTGATATTTTGAGCGATCGCCGCATGTTGGATCCCACTGATGGAATCCAACAGCTTGGTCACGGTATCTGGTTTTAAGACCGGGTACGAGCCAGTTGCGGTTTTTTGGATACTTTGAGCGATGATTTCTTCTAGTTTCGGCTGGATCACCGCCACTTGCAGCTCGTGGTTCTCATTGGCATACTTGGCAGCGATCGTCCGTTTCAGTGCTTGGCGAACATATTCTGTCAAAACTTCTACGTCTTTCGTGACAACGCCGTAATCGGCTAAGGTTTCTAAGATCGTTGCTAAGTCATTGATGGGAATTTGTTCATCCAATAAATTTTGTAAAACTTTTTGGACCTCGCCGAGCCGCAAAATATCGGGGATCAATTCATCAATCACGACATTGTACTGCTCTTTGATACCCTCCAATAATTTCTTGACTTCTTGGCGACCTAACAGCTCTGGTGCATGGGCATAGATGATTTCTTTTAAGTGTGTTGCGATCACGGTCAACGGCTCGATAATCGTAAACCCTTGCAGATCCGCCATCTCCTTATCGGATTCATCGATCCACATAGCATCCAGATGAAAGGCTGGTTCTTTTGTTGTGATTCCTTGAAAAGGAAATGGCTCTTCATTCGGGCTGATCACCATGACTTTGTTCGGGTAAATATCGCCGCGGCCGACTTCGTTGCCGCGGATCTTGATCACGTAATCATTGGCATCCAAATAGAGATTGTCGCGAATACGAACGGGACTGACTAAGATCCCTAATTCTCTGGCACTCTGTTTACGGATCGCCACGATGCGGTTCATCAAGCTGTTGTCGATCGAACTATCCACGATAGGGATCAAACCATAACCGATTTCCACTGAGATTGGTTCCACTTGGAAGGAAGCCACGGAATCGTCTTCTTCCTGTGCTTCTTTTTTGCGTTCCAGTGCCAGTTTTTGTTCCCATTGTTTTTGTTCCACTCGCTGCTTTTCTTCTTTTTGCGTCACCAGAAAGCTGGCTGCGAAAAGGCCTAAGCCAATCAACACAAAAGGCACAAAAGGAAACCCGGGAACTAAGGCTAAAACGAAGAGAATCGCCCCCACGATCCGAAACAGTTGGGGATTACGCATCACATCTGCCGCAATATCCAAACCAAAGGAACTATCGTTATCGGAACGAGTCACGATCACCCCAGAAGCAATCGAAATCAGTAAAGAGGGAATCGAGCTGACCAAGCCATCCCCGATCGCCAGTTTCCCGAATTGGGCGAAGGCTTCCATGACGGTCATTTGTCCGCCCATGGAGAAAATGATCGCCCCACCAACTAAATTGATGACAGTGATCAAGATCCCTGCGATCGCATCTCCTTTGACAAACTTGCTGGCACCATCCATCGAACCAAAGAAATCAGCTTCTCGCTGCAGATCTTTTCGTCGTTTGCGGGCATCCGCTTCTGTGATCAAACCGGCATTTAGGTCGGAATCGATCGCCATTTGCTTGCCAGGCATCGCATCCAATGTGAATCGAGCAGTCACCTCTGAGACACGCCCTGCACCATTGGTCACGACGACTAGCTGAACCACCATGATGATCACGAACAAAATGATCCCCACGATATAATTGCTGCCGGCAACGACATTGGCAAAGGCATCGATCACGTGTCCGCCATTTCCTTGGGTCAAGATCAAACGAGTGGAAGATAGGTTCAAACCTAAACGAAACATCGTTGTGATCAGCAGCAAGGTTGGAAACGTAGTGAATTCCAACACTGATTTGGTAAACAGGGTGATCAGTAAAATGTTGATCGCAATCGTCAAATTGATAATGATCAAAATATCTAATAATGCACTCGGTAATGGAATAATAATCAAACCAATAATAGCTAGGACGATCACCGAGATTAAGATATCCGCCAGACCAATGCCTTTTTTCGGTTTTGAGGCAGCCTCATTCATTTTTGTTCCTCCTGTTTCCTTAAATCTTGCCGCGTTGGCTTTCTTCTAACTGATAGACCAAAGCGATGATTTCGGCAATGGCTTCATACATTTCAACAGGGATCAGATCCCCGGGTTCTACTTGACGATAAAGGGCCCGTGCCACTTCACGGTTTTCGATCTGTGGGATATTTTCTTTCAGGGCTTCTGCTTTCATCCGCTGCGCCAGCTGATCTGCCCCTTTGGCCAAGACCCGAGGCACCCCTTCACTGCTGGCATCGTAACGAATCGCAATGGCGAAATGGGTCGGATTGGTGATCAAAACCGTCGCTTCTTTGACGTTGGCGATGGCATTTTGGGTCATCGCACGGTACTTCGCTTTGCGCTGTGCTTTGACTTGCGGATCACCTTCCATTTGCTTGAACTCTTCTTTGACTTCCTGCTTGCTCATCATCAAGTTCTTACGATGGCTATAGCGCTGGTAGCCATAGTCGACTACGGCTAAAATGATCAAGAAAATCGAAATCTGTAAAAACAATTCTTTGGCCCGCAGCAGCATGAACAGGATCGTTTTTTCCAACCCCACTTCACTCAAACCCAGTAAAACAGGGACGGCGGCTAAAAATTGTTGATAGCACAAGTAGACGATCACGCCGAATTTCGCCAATGTTTTGCCTAAATTCATCAACGAGCGCAAACTGAATTGCTGCTTGATCCCGCTGATGGGGTTCAGCTTTTTAAAGTCTGGTTTGACGGCCTTGCCAGAAAACAACAGACCAACTTGGGCATAATTCGTGATAAGCCCGACTCCGAGCGCGACCAGAAAGACGGGCGCACACAACAAAAGCAGCAGCAAGATACTCTGCACCCCCAGTTTCGGCAGATCCGCCAAACTGGTTTGATAATCAGCCAGCTGCGCCAAACTTCGGGAAAAATAAGGCAAAAAAGAAGCGGCGAAAAACTGCCATAAAGACAGGATCAAAAACGAGAAGACCAATAGCGAAACAGCTGCTGCTAATTCCTGGGTCTTAGGGACCTCCCCGCGTTTGCGGGCATCCCGCAGCCGCTTGGCACTAGGTAGTTCGGTTTTGCCATCTTTTTCTGCCATCTTCTCACCTCCTGCTGGCTACCTGTTACTTTATTGAAAGGACTCGATAAACTCCTGCAAATAGCGGACCGTATCTGGCAAGTGTTTGCCTAAGTACGAAAGAACATTGGGTAGTAGCAAGAGAAACACCACAAAACTGATGGCGGTTTTCATCGAAAGACTCATCATCAAAATATTGATCTGGGGAATCGACCGAGAAATCACACCTAGCACCAGGTCCACCAACAGCAGCGCAATGATCATTGGTGCCGCAAGATTGACTGCCATCACCATCATTTGGCTGAAAAGTTTGACGATGCCTTCAACCGTCGTGCCTTGGATCACCACAGAGCCTAAGGGCACGATCCGAAAAGACAACAGCAGTGCTGTGATCAGTCGATGATGCAGATCAAGACCAAAAAACACAGCTATCGTCAGCCAATAGTACGTTTTGCCATACTGGGAAGAGGCGATTTGCAACGTCGGATCATAGGCTTGCGCCATCGAAAAGCCTACTTGAAAGTCGATCAATTGGCCCGCAATTTCCACACCGGTAAAGACCAGCTGGCTCAAATAGCCCATCGCCATCCCAAACAGTACTTCTTTGATGACGAAAACCGTCAGCATAAAGAGGGAAAGCTCGGGAATCGCAGGTGCCGTCGGCAGACATAGGACCGTCAACGCCATGCCGATCACGATTTTTGCCAGTGACGGAAAATTTTGCTGTGAGAAGATCGGACAAAGGACAACAAACGCCAATATTCGACAAAAAATCAACACCGTCGCTTGAATCGGCGCCATCAGGTTTCCTCCTTACATTGCCGCAATCATCTTGAAAATCATTTTGGTAAAATTCAACAAGAGATTCAGCATAAAATTCCCCGCCAAGATCAAGGTCAAAAAAATCGCTAATAGTTTCGGCACAAAGCTCAACGTTTGTTCTTGGATTTGGGTAGTAGCTTGAAAAATACTGATCACCAATCCAACGAGCATGCCGACCAATAAGGCAGGGCCAGATATCGCTAAAATTCGAAGAAAGGCTTCCCTTAGCACATCAAGTACCATTTCTACTGTCATTTCCTCTTGGCTCCTTTCTTAGCGGCTATTGAAAGCTCTTGATCAGCGACTCCACGATCAGATACCAGCCATCCACTAAAACAAATAGTAAGATCTTGAAGGGCAGTGAGATCATGATCGGCGACAGCATCATCATCCCCATCGACATCAAGATACTGGAGACGACCAGATCAATGATCAAAAAGGGGATAAAAATCAAAAAGCCGATACTGAAAGCCGTTCGTAACTCACTGATAATAAACGCCGGTACCATAACGGTCAGAGGAACATCGTCAGAAGAATGATACTTTTCGGTCTCCCCATCAGCTTCCGCAAACAAGGCAATGTCTTTTTCCCGTGTCTGTACCATCATAAAGGCCTTGATCCGTTTTTCTGAGCGGTCAAAGGCTTCGGCTTGGCTGATCTCTTGTCGATCAAACGGTTCGATCGCTTGCTGATAGACGTCGGTATACACAGGTTTCATAATAAAAAATGTCAAGAATAAGGCCAACCCGATCAACACTTGATTGGGCGGGTTTTGCTGTGTACCTAACGAACTGCGCACAAAGGATAAAACCATGATGATACGAGTAAAAGAAGTCATCATGATCAGCAAGACTGGTAAAAGGGAAAGCAGCGTCAGCAACAAGAAAGTATTGATCGTATCACTTGAGCCATTCCCATTCGACAATAAATTGTTGATGGTGGAACTGACGTCTTCCGTGTCTAACGCAAACGCTGTCTGCGGAAGCATCAGACTGCTGAAAAGGACCGCAGCCATGATCTTGATATCTCTGCCTTTGATCTTCATTTTTGCTTGCCTCGTTTTCCAGCAATTTCCGCCTTGGCTTTGTTTAGCCATTCAGAAAAATCTTTGCCAGCTTGCACTTGGGTGCTTTCTAGGCTTTGCTGTAAAAAAGCGGCCGTTTCTTCTTGCGTCAACTCTTTGATGATCTGATTTTGCTGTTCAGAAAAGCTCATGACGTAACATTTGTCCATGATTTGGACGATCCCGATCGAAGACGACTTGCTGACGGCGATTTTTTGCAAAATACGCAACTGGTGATTGTGCTGGTTCGTGTAACGATTCAAATATTTCAAACTAATGTTGATCAAATAAAGAATAAGCAGCAAAAACCCAATCATTTTGACCAGCGATAAAAATGTTTCCATCAACATGCCTCTTTCTATTGGATCACTAAATCCGTCACATAAACATCCTTGGCGATTTCTGATCCGTATTCCTGATTAATTGTTTCTTTCAATGCTTTTTTTAAATTCGGTACACTTTCGGCGGAGCTCAAAATACCGCTGGCCTTTTGTTGGCGCAATAAGTTTACGACGCTGTCACGAATGACAGCCACATTTTTCGTGGCTTCCGCGCTTTTTTCCTCATCCGCCACTAAAATCGATAAATTGACCTTCATGTATTGCTGCTCTTGGTTGCCTTCTTTTGCCAGATTGACTAAAAATTCATCCAATGCCACGATCGCTTCGTCTGAGGAGATTTTGCTGCTGTCTTTTGCTGTTTCAGCAACTGCTGTTTTTTCTCCCGTCAAAAAGTGATTCGTCACTAAGGTTCCGCCGATACTGCCGCCGACTACCACGATCAAGAGGATCGGCAGTAAAACAACCATGTTCAAGCCTTTTTTCTCTTTTTCTGCTTTTGGTACTTTTTCTTCTTTTGCCATCTTTCCCACCCTTACGTTTTCACTTGGTTCGAATGGATCACCGTATGATACTCGATCACCCGCTGCGCAACTTCTTGCGCAGCTTCCGTCACCACTAAGGTTTTGCCGTCTGTCAGTGTGATCAATGTATCCGGCATTTCTTCGATCCGATAAATCAATGTTGGATTTAAATAGAATGGCTTGCCATTCAATGCGGTCACTAGAATCATGGTCAAACTCCTCTCAATGATGAAGCGTCACGTTCTTAACGTTTTAGATTCAATAATTCTTGCAGCATTTCATCAGAAGTCGTAATACTTCTTGAATTTGCTTGATAGGCACGGCTCGCAATGATCATTTCGGTAAATTCTGTCGAAAGATCGACATTCGACATTTCCAAGGCACCTGCTTGCAGCGTTCCCGCTCCATTATTGCCGGGGCCTGCAACGATCGCATTTCCTGAGTTGCTGGTTTGGATATAGTTGTTGCCGCCGACTTTTTCTAAGCCTTCTGGGTTATTGAAGGTTGCGACACCGACTTTTCCCATCACAAAGGTTTGATTGCCGTATTTTGCCAACACTAAGCCATTGGCATCGATTGCCATGGAGTTATAGGTCAAGGTTTCCCCATTGACGGTCAGTGTGCTTGGAATCGACAAGGGAGATACCGCACCTTGTCTGCTCAATGCCGTGTTTTCATCAAAGTTGTCATCATAGACAACTGGTTGACCGCCATTGACTGAACGACCTAAGACTTGCATCCCATCACTATTGGTCAAGGTTCCGTTGCTGTCGCGAACAAATGCGCCATCTCGTGTGTAATAGGTTTCGCCATTTGCTCCTGGTCCTTGTACCATAAAGTAGCCTTGTCCGCTGATATAAAAATCCATGCTGCGACCAGTCGATTGCGGGGCACCGACTGTAT
This sequence comes from Enterococcus sp. AZ149, assembly GCF_051714285.1. Taxonomy (NCBI): domain Bacteria; kingdom Bacillati; phylum Bacillota; class Bacilli; order Lactobacillales; family Enterococcaceae; genus Enterococcus; species Enterococcus sp. AZ149. The sequence continues at coordinate 119,738 of NZ_JBIORO010000001.1, read as the reverse complement.
TGATGGTATCGATGGAGCCCGTCTGAACCCCTAAACCGATCTGCGTTGCATTGATCCCGCCTAAGCCGTTGCCTGGTGCAGTTGCGTTAGACATCGTTTGGCTCATCATGTCTTGGAAAAGGACTCGACTTGATTTGAACCCGACCGTATTGACGTTGGCGATATTATTTGAAACCACGTCCATTTTCGTTTGAAGATTTTTCATTCCACTGACACCTGAATATAATGATCGTAACATGCTTATTTTCCTCCTTATGGTTGGCGTATTTTCCTCTGTCATTCAGAAAATACTTGCAGCCCCTTTTCAGTCCAGCTGCTATTTGATAAATGTGGCGCTGTCAATATTGGTGACGGTGTGAAGCTCATTCATCCCCATCGCCGTAATGATGGTTCGTGAATGGACATCGGCGATCAAGCCCATATCTTTGTAAACAAGCAGTGATTCTTTGCTGCCTTTTTCCGCTAGCTCGCTAAGCGCCGTTGAAAGGGATTGGTAATCATCGTCTTGTAAGGTCAATTCCCTTGCGGTCAAACGCTTTTGCGCATGGTGCGAGACTTTGATGTCGTTTTGTTTTTGTTCAAGCATTGAAGAGAAGGCTTGTTTGTCCACGGCTTTGCGGGGATTTTGATAAGGCTCCCCGGCAACTTTTTGCAGCCCCTGTTGAATCGTCAAACTCATTTTGCTTCGCCGCCAATCTCTTGGATCGCACTCATACTGTATTCTTTGCCATTTACGACGATCGTGGCGTAGCCATTGGCAAAGCGGACCTTTTCGATGGTTCCTGACAATGTTTCTGTGCCGTCCATCAGAGTGACTTGTTTATTGATCAAGCTAAAAGCTTGCTGCTGTTGCTGTAAAATCACCGAGGTCGTCAACGTTTCGCTCAATTCATTCAAGCTCTCTAAGGTCGTAAATTGAACCAGTTGCGAGATATAGTCGGTGCTACCACCACCAGAAGAATCGCTGCCTCCCATCGATGGGTTGCTCATAGATGCTGCTAAGATCTTCAAAAAATCATCCATGGAGATATCTGAAGATTTTTTTGTTTGCGTTAATGCCGATGTATTGGCAATACCTGCCGCAGCTGCTGTAATTTCATCTGCCATAGGTCTCCTCCTTTACACTAAAATACTGATCGCATGATCGATCGGTGCTAATTGCTGCTCTTCTTCAACCGTATTGCTTTGATGAAATGGCTTTTTGCTTTGTCCTTTTTGAGCCTGTAAAAAACGCTGTTGGTTTAACTGACTGTCACTTGCCATCATACTGCCGGCAAAGGATTGATTTGACAGCGGACCAGCCTGCTGGACAGAAGCTAACGTAGGTTCTTTGATTGCTAGGATCGGCTGCTCTTGCTTTTGCAAAACTTGCTCTAGCTCATGCTTGATGGACAGCAATAATTCTTTGGCTTGCGGCTGCTGAACGGTCAGTTCTAAGCGGCTGCCTTGGGCATTCTTTTCTAGAGAAAGCTGGATCGTGCCTAATTTCTCGGGAACGAATTGCAACGTGATTTTTTTCTCGCTTGACGTGCTGCTCGTTTGGACGAGTTGGGCAGTCGCTTTTGCTAAGGGCAGAGCCGCTTGCTCCATACTCGCTTTTGTTGGTGCTAGTCCTTGCTTGCTCAAAAGGGGAGAAACATCAAGCAGTTGCAGTGCTGGTGTCGCCATTTCGTTGTCGGTTACTGCCGAAAAAGCAATGGCTTGTGCAGAAACAGCTTCCGTATTTTTAGCGACTGTTTCCTTCGTGCTTTGCAAGGTGCTAGTCGTATCCGTCGCTTGGTGGGTCACTGGCGACACTTGATCCAATGGTCCCGTTTGGCCCAATTGAGCGGTCCCTTCGGTGGACTGTTTCAGCTGTGCTTCTGTCGTCTGCGCAATCGCGGCTTTTGTTACTGAATCGATTTCCTTGAAAGTCGCGATCCCTTTTGCCGTGGACTGCTCTTCGCCTACTAAGTCTTCTGGCAAAGGCGTTTCAAGCGTTGGTGCTGCGGCTTCACTTCTGTCATTTGTCATCAAATCCAGACCTTCAAGCGTAGACTCGGAGGGGTCGATGACTGTGTTGGCTACGTCTATTGGTGCTAAAGCTGCTGTGGCGCTTGTTTGGTTCTGCTCCGTCGTTACCATTGATGCCTGTGCCGCTTCCTGAACCAAGCCTGCAAAAGGTGTCTGGCTGATCTGGCTCATTTCTGGCGCTTGCGTCGTTGCAGATTGTTCAGCTGCTGAAGTGATTTCTGACTCCTGCGGCAGATGTTCCATACTGCTGGCCGTACCCATTTCTGGTGCGGCGGCGATTTGCTCCGTCATCCCTGATGTTTCGATAGGGGCTGGCAGGTTGCTGCCTGCTTGAACTGTCAGCTGTCGCATCATCAAACTGAAGACCTCTGGTGACGCCTCCATCTTTTTTGATTTGCTACCGACAGGTACAGCGGTTGCGGCACTTGTTGTGATCTCTTTCATTGTTCACCTCCTCTCAGCTGATGCTTTAAAACCAAGGTCATCTCATCACTAAAACATTAGTTCTTTAAGAAAATAAGGCGCGATTGCCGAACTCATCCAATTGTTTTTGCTCTTCCAATTGCTGTTCATAGGTGTATTCAGCAAATTGTTTTTCTCGCAGTTTTTCCACGATCTTGCGTTCCTGCTGCGCTTCTACCACTACCGATAAAGACTCTGCCAATTCTTGCTTCACGTGAAACATTTTGTTCTGAACCTCATCGATGGTGGCATTCAAAGCAAGCAAATAGCGTTGCTGCACTTGCATCCGCCCAATGGTCATTTCATTGACATCAAAAAGCTGGGCTTTTTCCTGTGCCAGCGTGTTCAGGTGCTGTTCTTGCTGAATCAACAATTGCTGTTTTTGGGCGTACGCTCGTTTGGCTTCTTGCTCAATGGTTTTTCGGTGATCCAATACTTTTTCTAAGGAAAAGTGAAATGCTTGCATGGTTGCTCCTTTATAATCTGTTTTACATGGTCGAACGCTGGCGCTCGATCAGCGCTTCTTCACTGAACAAATGCGCCAATTCAAAAATCGTTTGTTCGAATGGGATCCGCTCATCCACTTTTTGCTGTAAAAACCGTAGGATGGGGTGATGCAACGCGATCGCTTGGTCGGTCAACGCATTACTGCCGCTTTTGTAAGCACCGATATCGATCAAATCCTTGGCCTCTGCATAAACCGCCATGTTTTCTTTTAGTTCCCCCGCATGTTCATGCTGTTCCTCAGAAACGAGGGTCTTCATCAAACGGCTGAGGCTGTTTTGAATATCGATGGCAGGATAATGATTTTGAGCGGCGATTTTCCGTGACAACAGAATATGACCGTCAAGAATCCCCCGCACCGCATCAGCGATCGGTTCATTCATGTCATCCCCTTCTACCAAGACGGTATAAAAGGCAGTGATCGAGCCTTTGTCAGACATCCCACTGCGCTCTAACAACTTCGGTAAAGCTGTAAACACAGAAGGGGTATAGCCTTTGGTCGTCGGTGGTTCACCTGTTGATAAACCGATCTCCCGCTGCGCCATCGCAAAACGGGTCACCGAATCCATCATCAATACGACTTTCTTGCCTTGATCGCGGTAATACTCAGCGATCGCCGTTGCCACATGAGCCCCTTTTAGTCGTACAAGGGGTGGCATATCGGAGGTAGCACAGACAACGACCGACTTGCGGTAGCCTTCTGGGCCTAGATCATTTTCAATAAATTCTTTGACTTCTCGTCCTCGCTCGCCGATCAAGCCGATCACGATGACATCTGCTTCGCAATAACGAGCCAGCATCCCCAATAAGGTACTCTTACCGACCCCGCTGCCAGCAAAAATGCCGATCCGTTGGCCAAGGCCGACGGTCAAGAGACCATCGATCGCCCGGACACCTGTCGGCATGATCTCAGCGATTTTTTGACGACGAAAGGGGTCAGGAGAATCTTGACTAACTGGATATTCTGACGCAGTTTCCAGATCCAGCGCCATATCTAACGGTCGCCCTAGTCCATCTAAGGTGTGCCCTAGTAGCGTATCATCGATTTTTACCGTCAACGATTTGCCAGTTGGCCGCACTAAACAGCCCGGTCCGATGCCTTCTAGCTGATCAAGGGGCATCAGGAGCACGGTTTTTTTCACAAAGCCCACGACTTCGGCTAAAGCTGTATGTGTCTTGTTTTGCAGTGCGACTTCACAGATTTCTCCTATGAAAACTGACAACCCTTCGACTTTGATCAGCAGACCTACGACTTCGCTGACTTTGCCGTAAGTGGTAAAGAACGGCTGTGCTTGCGCTGTTTTGCGCAGCGCTGTGATCGGTAATTCAAACGTCATTCCTTCACACTGCTTTCTAGAAATTGGCTCAAAAAGCGAGCGATTTCTTCCCTCAGTTCAAAAACCACCAAGGCATTTTCAGATTCGATACAAAAATCGTGTTCCGCCAAGCTATCATCTGCCATGAGTAAATAGCGAAACCCGCTGATCGTCTGTTTTTTGGTTTCCAACAATTCTCGCAACCCTGCAAGATGCTGCTCTTGGCTGCGAATAGTCACAAATTGATCGGGTTGTTCAAATTGCCATAGCACAGACTCCACAAAAGGCAGAAAGCCTGCTTGCTCGTCTGTAAAACGTTGATTGATCAAGGCTTCGGCGATTGCCGTGCCGTAAGCGATCATTTCTTGCTTTTTCTCTGAGCGAAAGGTGTTGATTTCAGAAACGGCTTCAGCGACATTGGCTTGGGCTTGTGTCATCAATGCTTGCGCGGCTTCTTTGCTGGCATTGAGTCCTTCTTGATAGCCTTGTTGAAAGCCGTCTGCTTGTCCTGCTTGAAAGCCTTCCGTTCTCGCTTCTGCTAGAATTTGCGCCGCTTGCGCTTGTGCATCGGTCAAGATTTGCTGTTTCAAGGCTTCCATTTGCTGCAGATGCCGTTCCTGCTCCAACTGGCGTGCACGTCTAGCCGCTTGCAGTTCTGGGTCTAAGCTCGGTTTCTCAATCGGCGCTTTGATGGTCGTATCCGTCAAAATACTGCGAGCAGCTTCAGTCGTTTTGACCGCCTGCTGCTTCAATAAACTGCTATTTGACCACTGCATCTTGGTCGCCCCTTCCGATGTAGATCTCACCGGTTTCATCTAGCCGTCGAATCACAGCCACCACACTTTGTTGGGCTTCTTCTACAGCAGACAAGCGGGTAGGACCCATAAATTGAATTTCTTCTTGCAGATTTTCCACCGCCCGTGATGAGAGGTTGGAGAAAATAAAGTTCTTGATGTCGTCGGTCGTGCCTTTAAGCGCTAAGACTAAGACATCGTTTTGAACATCTCGCAAGACTTTTTGAACATCCAAGCGATCGAGGGTCACGATATCCTCGAAAGTAAACAAGCTTGATTTCACTTCGTTGGATAGTTCCGGTTGCCGCTTTTCCAAGTCGTTCAAAATGTTCTTTTCAGTGCTGCGGCTGACTGAGTTCAAGATTTCTACCAGTGTATGCACACCACCGACATTTTCCGTATCGTTCTCAATGTAATTCGAGAATTTGTTCTCGATCACTTTTTCAATCCGTTCGATCACCAAAGGCGACGTACTGGAGATCGTCCCGATCCGTTCAGCGATCTCCACTTGCAAATGATCGGGAAACTGTGACAAGACGCTGGCCGCTTTGTCCGGCTGCATGTAGCACAAAATCAACGCTACCGTTTGTGGATGTTCGCCGATCAACAGATTGGTCAACTGTTGAACATCGGCTTTGCGAGCGATATTAAAGGGCCGTTCCCGCAGCTGAATCTGAGTCAATACGTCAATGACTTCTTTGGCTTTTTGAGGGCCTAATGCTTGGTTCAGCAAATTTTTGGCATAATCGATCCCGCCGTCTAAGACATATTTGCGGGCCGTTGCGGTATGAGAAAATTCCTCCAACACTTGATCCCGCTCTTCGGGACTGACAAAGTCGATGTTGGCGATCTCATAGCTCACTTTTTGTATAAATGATTCTGGCAGCAGCTTCATGATCTTTGCAGAGGTATCTGATCCTAGAGAAATCAGAAGAATCGCTGCTTTTTTTACCCCGTCTATTGTATCCATGGCTGCCCCCTTATTTTTCTTTCATCCAAGCTTTGATCAATTCCGCCGCTACTTCAGGATTGCTTTCGGCATAATTTCTAGCCGTTTGATCCAATGTTGGTTCTCCTGTATGTTCTGCTGTGGCTTCTTGTGTGGATGCTTCTGGCACCGCTGGTTTCGTTTCAGCAGACCGGTTACCGACACCGCCAAAAACGACTTCTTGTGCAACCGGGTTACTCGCTCCGATGCTAGCAGCGGATGGTTGTGCAAAAGTGACCATTTCATCCGTCACATCCACTTCCAACTCGTCTTCTTTGCGTCGGCGTCGGATCACGCCAACGATCATTAAGATCACCAAGAACAAGGTCAACACGATACCGCCGATGATGGCATACTTGACATAACCTTTGGCAGCTGCAATCTGTTCATTCCCTTGAGGATCAGCGGCTGGATCAACCTCTGCTTGGGCAAAGTCAAACCCTTGGATCGCAATTTGATCGCCACGATCATTGTCATAGCCGACGGCGCTAGCAATCAACTGCTGCAATTCCGCTTGATCCGCTTGCGAAAGGTTCGCATTGATCACGATTGAGCTGGTCATTCGTTCGATCATGCCAGGAGCCGTAATGGTCGTAGTGGTCTCGGTATCCAATTCATTTTCAACGGAGCGACTGTAGGAATTGTTCCCCTCTCCGTCCGTGCCCGTCACATTGGAGACATTGTCATCCACAGTCCCTGTTTGGGCTTCTTGGACGGTCCCTTGCGAACCAGCAGCCTGCACTGTTTCACTCTTGATCTCTGGGTCATCATAAGTGACTTTCTTCCGCTCGATCGAATCAAAATTCAAGTCTAAATTGATCGACACTTGGAATTTGTCTGCACCATAGATCGGTGTCAGCAACTTCGCTACTTTTTCTTCTAGCGTTTTTTCATAGGAATCTTTGATGGCAATGTATTTATTGTTTAAGCCACTTAATTGACTGGCTTCATCTTCGGTTCTAGTCAACGTATTGCCCGCGCTATCAACGACTTTTACATTTTCAGGCTTCAGCTTTTCCACTGCGCCGGAAGTCAAGGTAACGATCCCTTGCACGGACTCGTCTGAGATTTGCTGATTTTTCAAGGACAACACGATAGAGGCCGTCGGCGCACTTTCCTCCGAAGAAAAGACACTTTCTTCTGGCATCACGAGTAAAACTTTGGCGGATTTGACCGCATCGATCGACTCGATTGCTCGCTGTAGTTCGCCCGTTACTGCCCGCTGATACATGATTTTGCGGTCTTCATCCGTTGTCATCATGTTGGCATCATCAAATAATTCAAAGCCTGTACTGGTATTTGGTAACTTATTGTCCACGGCAAGATTGATGCGGTATTCATCGACTTGGTCCTTATCGATCAAAATAGTCGTCCCATTGTCGGCTAATTTGTAGGCGATCTGCTGTTCATCCAAATCCTTGCTGATCGTTCCCGCATCGGCATCGCTTAGATCCGTAAACAAGATACCGTATTCAATTCGCGTATTTAAATAATAAACAGCTGCTGTGATTCCGAGAACGCTGATAACGGAAAGAACAACGATCATTTTCTTTAAAGAGCTTTGCATTTGCCAACGGTCTTTGAGTTGTTCTGTCCATTCCTTCACTTTATCCATCATTTATTCTTATTCCCTCACCCACTGCTAAAACTGCATATTTTTCACGTCATTGTAAGCTTCTAAACACTTGTTTCGTACTTGAACGGCTGTTTGTAGCGCCAATTGCGCCTCCGTCATGCGAATCATCACATTGCCTAGATCGCTTTCATCGCCGGTGATCAAATTGACAGTATCTTGATCCATGACCGCCGTTTTTTGATTCAACTGATCGACCGCATTGGTCAAGTAGGAAGAAAACTGGTTTTCCTTGGTGCCCACAACACTAGTCTCGTTTGAAGCAGCCCCCGTGCCTAGTGTCCGCAAAACGTTTTGGTAGTCTGTTAATCCTGTCGTTAAAAGTCCATCCATTTTCTCGTTACCCCTTTGATATTTCTAATGCTTTTTTCAAGATTGTTTTATTCATTTCTGAAGCAGAAACATTGGCTTCGTACGTTCGAACCGCTTGCAACATTGCCACCATTTCATCGGCAATATCCACATTTGATTGACCGACATATCCCTCAGCGTTGGCAGCGGGATTGGTAGGATCATAGGTCAGTTTTTCCGTCTCATCGGCAGCGATCCCCGTCACTTTGACACCGTATGTAGCCGGTGTTCCTTCACGACTATTTTTTAAATTTTCTGAAAAAAGAATACTCTTTTTTTGATAAGCCGCGGTTGTTTGTGTTTGATTTGTATTTACATTTGCGATATTGCTGGAGATCGTATCTAGTTTTAACCGTTCCAATGCTAGACCGCTCGCGTTGATCGTTAGTCCGTTAAATATACCCATTTGTTTTTCCTGCGCTTTCTATCAATTACTCAAGACAAGGTTCATCATTTGCAAGCGTCCGTTGACTTGTGCGGTCAATGCACTGTAATACAACCCATTGGCTGCTTGATCCAACATCTCTACCTCAAGATCCACGTTATTGCCGTTGTCTTTGATACTGGTAGTTGCATTTTCAGTGATTTTCGGTTTTACTTGAGAAACTGACGCTTCTGTTACAGCGTCGGTCCCTGACGAAGCGAGTGCCTGCTTTAATTCGCTTTCAAACACGATGCGTTTTGCTTTGTACCCATCCGTGTTGACATTAGCGATATTAGACGAAATCAATTCTGCGCGTTGGGCAGAAACGTTCATAGCTGTTTTTAATAAATCATAGGTATCCAACAATAATTGCTCCTTCCACCTTCTGTACCAAACGTTTTTTTCATCGATGGAACAGAAACAAATATATTTATTTATTTTTTTGTTATAGATTAAAAAAACAAGAAGACGTGATGTCATTATAGTAGAATTATTTTTATTTTACAATTTGATTTTTGCAACTTTACGGATATGACATTTAAGTTACAGACGTGTTATGTTATTTGTTAAACACTGTTTCATCGCAATTTCGTCCCCAGTTATAAAAAGCAAACGATCGATATAAAGCGTTTTACAAGCATATCTATGCCTTTTGATCAAAATCAGTTTTTTGATAAAAAAACAAGTATTATTCGAAAAATTGATTAAAAAATTTTCATTTGTGCCTGTTGACATGACAAACCCTGAGAAACGCTTCACGAAAAAAAACGGTACCATCTATAAATATTCACAAAAATTGCAAGCTGTACCATTTCAACAATTTGACGAAACTTGTCAAAAAAAGAACAAAAAAAGGAGAAACAGAAAATTTATTTTAGTTATTTTTTGGATTATTTTTTTTTGCTATTAAGAATGATTTTAATTCACCGATAAAATAAATGAGGGTTTAAAACCTGGAAATAGAATTTAGGAGGACGCAACAAATGGATTTTTTCTTGCTGATCGGTATTATTTTAGGATTGATATCTGTGGTGGTTGGGATGATTGTAAAAGGTGCCAATGTGGCCGTTTTGATCAATCCGGCAGCCGCGATCATCATTTTCGTCGGTGTGATCGCAGCCGTTATCAATTCATTTCCCAGCAGTGATATCAAAAAAATCCCGAAGATCTTCGGCGTTCTGCTGAAAAATAAAGAATACGACTTAAAAACAACCATCAATACCATCGTTGAATTAGCTAACCAAGCTCGGCGCGATGGCCTACTATCTCTTGAAGGTGCTATCCAAAACTTAGAAGATCCTTTTTTAAAAAAGGGCTTGGAAATGGTGGTGGATGGCATCGCTGCCGAACAGATCCAAGAAATCATGGAAAATGAGATCTATGGGATCGAAGAACGGCATCGCATCGGCTCGGCTATTTTTAAAACCGCCGGCACGAGTTCCCCGACCTTAGGGGTGTTAGGAGCCGTGATCGGGCTGATAGGGGCGCTAGGCAATTTAGAGGATGTAGAAGCACTGGGTCATATGATCTCGGCGGCTTTTGTGGCGACCCTTTATGGTATTTTCTTCGGTTATGTGCTGTTCATTCCTTTTAGCTCACGATTAACTTTGAAATCGGAGCAAGAAGTCCAAATGATGTCGATCATCGTTGAAGGGGTCTTAGCGATCCAAGCCGGACAATCGCCGAAAAGTATTGAGAAAAAATTATACAGCTTGATCGATCCGAAAAAACGGCAAGAACAATTATAAAGGGTGAAGCGACATGAAGCGAAAAAAGAAACATGAAGAACATGTAGACGAAGCGTGGCTTTTGCCTTACTCGGATATGTTGACCTTGCTGCTGGCCTTATTCATCGTCATGTTTGCCATGGCGAAAGTCGATGATGAGAAGTTTCAAGAAATCCGAAGCGAATTCGGCACCATCCTTTCCAGCCACCACAGCAACGCCTCCGTCATCGGGTCAGTGATCGATATGGGCGAGACCACGCCGCGAAAAAAAGCCGCCACTTCTGCCGAAGCACAAGCGCAAGAAGCAGCGGTCCGGACCCAACTGGAAAATCAGCAGTTAGAAAAAATCAGTGACCAGCTATCTCAAGAACTCGCCGCTTCTGGCTTAAAAGACCAGACAGAAGTCCGCTTGGAATCCGATGGCTTGCATATCACGCTAGCCAGCAGCATCTTGTTTGCCTCTGGTAGCGCCGAGATCACGGACACCACTCGTCAGTCACTGGATCTACTATCGGACTCACTGAAAAAACTAAAAGCCAACAAAATCGTGATCGCCGGGCATACCGATAACGTACCGGAAAAAGGCAATGGCCGCTACCAATCTAACTGGGATCTTAGTTCCGCTCGTGCGATTACCGTTATGGAATACTTCATCAGCAAAGGCGCCGTTTTAGAAAAAAATGCTGCCATCCAAGCCTTTGCCGATACCGAACCGAAAGCCGATAACAACACCCCACAAGGCCGCTCGGAAAACCGCCGCGTGGAGATGATCATCCAGCGGACCGAAACGACACAATAGCCCATAATAAGGTTTTATAAATATCATTATGAAAAGCCAAGATGAGCAACATTCGTCTTGGCTTTTTTGTAGTCTCCTCCTCAACAAACAAAAATCACTCATCAGCCATTCTTGCGAATAGCTGATGAGTGATTTTTTTGCTTGATTTATTTCTCCACTTCAAAACGATTGGTCAATCGCTTCAACTCTTCTGCAATGTCTCTGAGGTCTGCCACATGGTTGGTAAATTCATCCATGGTTGCCAAGACTTCTTCTGCATTTGCGGAAACTTCTTGTGTGCCAGCGGCATTTTCTTCCGTTGATGCGGAAATGTTTTCTAAGTTTTCCAGTACACTGTTTTGAATATTTTCGATACGGGCACTGGCTGCTTCAATATGATGGATGCCTTCGATCATATAGCTGCTGCGTTGGAAAACTTCTTTTGAAGATGAGATCGCTTCTTTGATCAAGTTGGTTTGGCGAACGCCGCCTTTGACAGACGCCGACGTTTGTTTGACCATTTGACTAGACTGCTCACGAATTTCTTCAATGATCGCTTCGATTTCTTTGGTAGAAGCTTTGCTTTGTTCCGCCAATTTACGGATCTCAGCAGCCACGACGGCAAAGCCTTTGCCAGACTCGCCAGCACTTGCGGCTTCGATCGATGCATTCAAGGCTAGCAAGTTGGTTTGGTAAGAAATATCGTTGATGACCCCAATGATCGAGTTGATATTTTGGATACTATCATTCATTCCCGTCATATTCGACATCAAGCGCTCCATCTGTGCCAACTCTTGTCGCCAACTGTCATCGACTTGATCCATGATCGTTAAGTTTTCTTGATTGATCTTCGTAGATTCTTGCGACTTGCTGCTCATGCCGCCAACATTTTCTCGTAATTCTTTCACGACTTGCGAAAGGTTTTGCATTTGAGACACGCTGTATTCTGTTTCTTGGGCTTGAGCACCGGTCACTTCAGCAATACCCGTAATGGTTTGAGAGACTTCTTCTGTCGCAATATTGGTTTGTTTTGACAATTCTAATAAAGAATCCGACATTCCTGCGACACTGTTGCTTTCTTTTTGTACTTTTTGGATCAATGCACCCGTGCCTTCGATCATCACATTGTAATTGTCCGCCATTTGCTGGATCTCATTGCCTGCTTTGTCTGGATAAACAACTCGGCGTGCCCATTGATCCCATGTCCATTTTTCGCCTTTGGCTCTTTTGGTTTTGCTCATCTTCTCTAGTTTGCCTTCACCGACTTTTCTAAAGTAGCGATTGAAGCAATCGATGATTGCTGCGACTACTTTGATCGCGGCATAAGAAACCAGTCCTACAAAGAGCAGCATCAAGATCGTAACGATAATCGTGGTACGGACCAACGCTCCTAACTCTTTGTCTAGATCACTAGCTTTGACTTCGGAGTACGCCCAAACATTGGAATCAGCAGACTTGTCATACAACACATCATTGACTTTATTCGAGTCGCCTAAGCCAACCATGCCTGTCGGATCTTTGGCGTCTTTGATTTTTTGGAACACTTCTTCTTCTTTGATATTCTTACCGATTTGCTTGGTATTTTTTGAGGTCACGATGACCCCAGATTCTGAAACTAAGGTGACATTCCCAGTCCGCCCTACGGTAAAGGAAGACAAGATGTTTTGAATGCTTTCATAGGAAACATCGACGCTTAAAACCCCCACTTGATTATGGGAATTTTTGACCCGGATCGAAGCCGACGTCACAAATTGATTCGACACCGTATCTAAATAAGGTGCTGTCCAATACACTTCTCCTTCGGCTTTCACGGCCCCTTTGTACCACGGCCGAATTGTAGGCTTGTAATCATCCGGTAAGGGATTGAAGGTCACATACTCATCATCTTCTGTCCCAAAAGTTACTGCTAAGAAGCTGTTGCTCCCAGCAATCGCTAAAGAAAGATCTGAACGGATACGTCCCATGCTGAATTCTGTTTTCATCGCTGGCAGTTCAGCCATTGATTTCAATTTGCTTTCCGTCGATCGGCGCAAACTCTTTTCTTCCGCCAAGATCAAATTGACGGCACTTTCTTTGTTCAAATCATTTCGTTCAATCAATAAGTTCTTGGTGGTTAAATAGGAACTTGTCAGCATGACAATGATCGGGATCCCCGCAACCAGCATCAAGGTGATCATCACATAAATTCCTATCGTCTTTTTTCTTTTTTTCACAACTGTGCCACTCCTTCATTTCCAATTTCACACGATCCACTGAAGACTCGTCCGTAGACGACCCTTAGTAAGGATAATCGGTCATTTCTTTGAATATTTAAGAGGATTCATTGTCAGAAACGGCTGCAAGCGCATTTTCTTTTTTGCTAAGGCTTACAGTTGCTGTTGTAACGAATAGAAAAGCTCCTCAGTCATCAAGGAGCGTTGCGACTGCATAAAAATAGCCAGTACGGAAGTTTCCGCACTGGCTGTAGGGTCCCTTTAATAGGACCGCTTCTATTGCCTATAATTCTTTGATGACGGCTTTTTCTTCCGCCGTCAAAGCGAAATCAAAGAGCGCTAAATTTTCGGCTTGATGTTTTTCTGAATGGGATTTCGGAATCACGATCACCCCACGCTCGATTTGGTAACGCAAGACCACTTGGCTCCAGGTTTTTTGATGCGCTTCCCCGATTTGGGTCAAGGTTTCCCGTGCCGCTTCCGAAATCCGGGAAAGCGGACCCCAGGCTTCTGGAACTACCTGATTGTCTAAGGAATACGAGATGATCGCATCATTCCACTTGCCTGGATGCGATTCGATCTGATTGACCGCTGGTTTGATCCGACTGTTTGCCAATAAATAGCTGAGTTCTTCTTCTTGGAAATTGGACACCCCGATCGCTTTTAAGACTCCTTTATCGACATAAGCCTCAAGAACCGCCCAGACAGCGGCGATCTCTGCCAAGTTGTCCCACGGATGATGGATCAAATAAAGATCGATCGATTCCGTCTGCAAGTCTGCTAAACTCGCTTCGACAGACGCTTTCACGGCAGCTGCATCTTGCGTATGCTCTGGTTTGCCAGGAATCTTAGAAGTCAGGAAAAATTCGCTGCGGTCAATCCCGCTTTCCTTGATGGCTTTGCCAACCACGGCTTCGTTGCGGTAAGAAATCGCCGTATCAAAATGCCGATACCCAAGCTTGATGGCAGTCAATAGCTCTGTCGTATCATCATTGATCGCACCTTGGTATTCTCGGTTTTCTTTCCCAAATGTATTCGTCCCGCTGCCGATCACTGGAATCTGAATGCCGGTATTCAATTCAATCGTTTCCATGCTGCTTCCCCCTTTGTGTTGTTTCTAGTCTATCAAAAAAGCAGGAGTAAGGGGAAGAAAAACTCTTATTGCCGCTAAAAAACGGGGAAAAGCACAAAACGCATGTTCAAGCAGCCCCTCCTCCGTTATACTGAGGGTAAGATACGAAACACCCAAATAAGGAGGGTTACTTTTGAAAAAAACACTGTTTTTTCTTTGTGGATCACTGACATTCGGTTTAGGTACTTTAGGAATATTTTTGCCTTTCTTACCTACAACCGTCTTTTACTTGCTGACGGCTTATTTCTGGCTGCGGAGTTCCGATACCTATTATCAACGCTTGGTTCAATCAGAGAATTATCAAAAATACATTGAAAAACCACTCGTACAAAAACAGCTGAGCACCAAGGCAATGGTTCGGATGTTTGCCATGATGCTGGTAGTCTTTGCAATTCCTGCACTGCTGATCCCCAATCTGCTGGTACGTTTCGTCCTCGCTGCCATCTACCTCGCCCATGTCATTGGGATCACTTGGTATTTAAAAGGACGCAAACCTGCGATCCAAAAAACGGATCAGCCCCTGTAAGGACAAAATTGTACGTACACACCGTAATCCACCAAGCAAGTGAACCTTGCTAGTGGACTGCGGTGTATTTTTTTCTCCTATTTTAGCGGGTGCTCACTGACGCCTCTTCGATAATGGGGGCTGATTGGGCGATCGCTAACCAAGCAGCAGGGATCCGGTATGGGGAACAAGAAACATAGTCGATGCCGATCTCTCGCAAAAACGCAATAGAATAGGGATCGCTGCCGACTTCGCCACAAACACCGATCGAGTGCTCTGGCTGACGATCTCTTACGCCGGCGATCGCTTGACGCATCAACGCGCCAACACCTACCTGATCTAAGTGCTGGTAAGGATCTTCTTGTAAGATCCCCGACTGCAAATAGGCTTGAATAAAGCTGCCGGCATCATCCCGCGAAAAGCCAAAGGTCATTTGGGTCAAGTCATTGGTACCAAAACTAAAGAACGCCGCCTCTTCAGCACACTCCCCAGCAATCAAGCACGCTCTAGGCGTCTCGATCATCATCCCGATCTCGATGTGCAACGGTTGCTGAAGGGTTGCTTCTGCTTGAGCGATCACCTGTGTCAACGTCTCTTTCAACACCTGCAGCTCTGCTGGCAAACTGATCAGGGGCAATAAGATCGCCGCCTCTACCTCGACTCCTTGCTGCCGCAATTCCACAGCCGCTTCACAAATCGCCGCTGTTTGCATTTCATAAATTTCTGGATAGCTGAGTCCTAAACGGCTGCCGCGATGCCCCATCATAGGATTGACCTCTTGCAGTTCGTCAATTCGCCGCTCGATCACTGCCAATGATTTTTTACTGCGGCGGGCCATCTCAAGGCGTTCATGCTCATGGGGCAAGAATTCATGGAGTGGTGGATCTAATAAACGAATCGTGCATTTTTTTCCTTGCGCGGCCTGCAGCATTTCTTGGAAATCGGCTTTTTGATAAGCCTTGATCTCAGCCAAAGCCGCCAATCGTTCCGCCTTCGTTTCTGCCAAGATGACTTCCCGCATTTTCCACAAACGCGCTTCCCCAAAAAAACATATGCTCCGTCCGTGCTAAGCCGATGCCCGCTGCACCAAAGGCCAGCGCAGCCTCAATGTCATTTTTCGTTTCCGCATTTGCGTAAACCTTTAGATCTGCCTGGGCTTGTGCCCACGTCAAAAGCTGATCCAGCAAAACCCGCTCCTGTACACTGGTCATAGGCAGCTGCCCTTGATACAGTTTGCCACTGCTGCCGTCTACGGAAAGTACGTCACCTTCTTCAATCAGCAGCTCGCCGCAGCGGGCCTGTTTCAAAAATGCATCGACGCTTAGTGCCTCGCACCCTACCACACAGCAGACCCCCAGACCACGGGCGACCACCGCCGCATGAGAAGTCATCCCCCCACGAGCGGTAATGATCGCTTCACTCACCACCATGCCTTCAATATCTTCAGGTGAGGTTTCCTGCCGCAGCAGCAGGACTTTTTCTCCTGTGCGGCTGGCTTTTTCCGCCGCCTCTGCAGTGAAATAGACATGTCCTGAAGCTGCCCCTGGACTAGCCGGCAAGCCCTGCGCAAAAGCTTCGGCTTGTTGCAAGGCTTCGGGGGCAAATAACGGGTGCAACAATTGATCGATCATTTCTGGTGTGATTCGGTCTAAGGCTTGCCTGATGGTGATCCGACCTTCTGCGACCATATCCGTTGCAATTTGCGCTGCCGCAGCGGCGGTTCGTTTGCCGTTTCTTGTTTGCAAGACAAACAACTGGCCGTCATCGATGGTAAATTCAATGTCTTGCATGTCTTGATAGTGATCCTCCAAACCCTCAGCCAGTTGCTTTAGTTCCTGATAAATCACAGGATGTTGTTGCGCCAACGCTTGGATCGGTTGTGGTGTACGAATGCCAGCAACCACATCTTCCCCTTGAGCACACACTAGAAATTCGCCGAAAAGTCCCGGTTCCCCGGTTGCTGGATTGCGGGTGAAGGCGACACCCGTCCCACTATTTATCCCGCTGTTGCCAAAAACCATTTCTTGAATCGTTACGGCAGTCCCTAGATCGTCAGGGATCCGATGGAGGGAACGGTAGGTCTTAGCCCGTGGGTTGTTCCATGAGCGAAAAACTGCCGTGATGGCTGCCAATAATTGCTGAAACGGGTCTTGGGGAAACGCTTCTTGGGTATGTTCCATATAAATACTTTGAAACACGCGGCAGATCATTTGCCAGTCATTGCCGGTCATCATTTGGTCTGACACATAATTCTGCCGTTTCTTATAATCTGTCAAATAGGCTTCAAAGTGTTCTTTTGCTACACCTTTCACCACATCCCCATACATCTGGATCAAACGGCGGTAACAATCATAAGCAAAGACGGGGTCCCCCGTCTGCTGAGCCAACCCTTGGACGGTTTCATCATTCAACCCAAGGTTTAAGATCGTATCCATCATCCCTGGCATGGAAAACTTGGCACCACTGCGGACAGAAACCAATAACGGCGACTGCAGTCCGCCAAATGTTTTGTTCCTGCGGACTGCCAATTCTTCGATGGCAGCTTTGACTTGCTTGATGATCGCCTCAGGAAGAACCTGTTCTTCTAAATAGGTCAGGCAAATGGTGGCCGGGACGATAAATCCCTGAGGAACAGGCAAACCCAAATTGGTCATCTCCGCAAGATTTGCCCCTTTCCCGCCTAATAATGCTTTTTGCTCTTTCGTGCCTTCTGAAAACCATACGACTGCTTTTTCCATCATGTTCCTCCTTTTAAATGTTATATACTATTTCGATTAATTAGCAGTATATAGTATGACACATTTAATCGTCAAGCAAAAAAAAGAAAACTTTTAAGGGATTTATCCTTTTTAAAAGAGAAGGATTGCCTTTTCATTCGGAAAATCATATAATCAATAGCATAGCACATAAAAGAAAGAAGGTGACACATTGGAATTAAGCCAAAGACAAATGAAAATCATTGAGATCGTCAAAGAGCATCAGCCGATCAGTGGGGAGACCATTGCGAAGCAGTTGGGTTTGAGCCGCGCAACCTTGCGGAATGACTTATCGATTTTGACCATGACCGGTTTATTAGACGCCCGACCGAAAGTCGGCTATTTCTATACAGGACAAACCGTTGAGCCTTTGCTTTTCGAAAAACTCTACCATACCAAAGTTGCAGAAGTCATGATCCCACCGTTGCTGATCTCACAAACGGTCTCCGTTTATGAAGCAGTCACGACTTTGTTTATGTACGATGTCGGTTCCCTCTATGTCAAAAATGACCAAGACGAACTGATTGGGGTACTCTCCCGCAAAGATCTGCTGCGCTTTGCGATCAGCAATGCCGCACCGGAAAAAACACCCGTAGCGATGATCATGACTCGCATGCCAAACATCGTGACCATCACACCGGAAGAAACGATCTTGACGGCTGGTACGTTGTTAGGACGACATGAAGTCGATACCTTGCCAGTGGTCGATCCACAGGAACCAAAAAAAGTCATCGGCAAAATCACGAAGACGCGGCTGATGAATTACTTTATTCAAGCAGGCAATGACAGCGACAACACACACTTTTAGGGGGAAAAAACAATGAAGAACGTTCGAATATATTTGATTTCAGATTCCGTAGGCGAAACGGCACAAAAGCTGATCGCCGCCGTTTCCGCGCAGTTTCCCACGATCGACCTTTCAGATATCCAGCTCTTTCCCTTTACTAATGATGAAGAGAGCTTAGGCGAGATCCTCAAAGATGCCTTGCTAGACAAATCGATCGTCGTTACCACCTTAGTCAATAAAGAATTAGTCGCTTTTGTTGATGCCTTTGCCAAACGGACTGGCTTGCAGCATGTCGACTTTATGTCGCCCTTGACCACGATGCTGGAAAAAACATTCGGTGTAGAAGCCGTCCAAGAGCCTGGTGCCTTGCATCGCTTGAACCAAGCATATTTCAGCCGGGTGGCCGCGATGGAATTTGCGGTGAAATACGACGACGGCAAAGACCCACGGGGATTTCTCGATGCTGACTTTGTCCTATTAGGGGTTTCGCGAACCTCAAAGACCCCATTGAGCCTATACATGGCAAATCGCGGCTACAAAGTGGCGAATCTGCCTTTGATTCCTGAAGTCGCTTTGCCAGCCGAAGTGCACCAAGTAGACCCACGGAAAATGGTCGGTTTGACTACGAATCCAGAATCCCTTACGGAAATCCGGCGGTCCCGGATGCATTCATTGGGCTTGAAAGAAGAAACCCATTACACCAATTGTGAACGAATCGAAGCAGAATTAGCCTACGCGAATGAATGGTTCAAAAAGCTGAACATTCCGGTGATCGATGTCAGCAAACGCTCCATTGAAGAAAGCGCGATGCTGATTGAAGAACAAGCCAAAGAACAGGCCCATGTTCAATAAAGACACCTTGGCAAACCTGACCGAGATCATCAACTTGGAAGCCATCCAGCAGCTGCCGAAAGCTACCGAGCATTTTGTCAGCGATCTGCATGGCGAATACGATGCCTTTGACCATATTTTGCGGAATGGTTCTGGCAGTATTCGAGAAAAAGTCGAGACTTTGTTTACCGGTGTCCTGACGAAAGAAGAACAGACCGAACTCTGTTTTGTCATTTATTATCCAGAGGAGCTATTACAAGAACAGGCCTGGACCCCTGCCGATTGGCGCTTGAAGATGGCACAGCTAGTGAAAGTTGCCCGCTTTACTTCCAGTAAATACACACGCTCCAAGGTACGCAAAGCATTGCCGACTTCTTTTGCTTACATCTTAGAAGAACTGTTGTACCAATATGATGCCGACTTCAATAAAGAAGCTTACTATCAGGCGATTTTTGATAAGATCATTGAATTAGAGGCAGCCCCGCTTTTTTGCCAAGAACTGGCGTACTTGATTCAGCGTTTCGTAGTGGACCATCTCCATGTCTTAGGCGATATCTATGATCGAGGACCGGCGCCAGACAAAATCGTCGATCGCTTGATGGCTTTGCCTTCACTGGATATTCAGCTAGGCAACCATGATATCTTGTGGATCGGTAGCTTTTGCGGCTCGCTGCCCTGTTTGGCCAATACGATCCGCATCGCTGCTCGCTACGGCAATTTGGCATTATTACAAGATGGTTATGGGATCGATCTATCAAAAGCACTGGCTTTTAGCCAAAAATATTACACAGAAAATGCCGGCTTTTATCCGCAAAAAACAGTGGACCCTTTATCAAGCCAGCAAAAAAAAGCCGCCATGCTTTTGCAGCAGGCATTTGCCATCATCCAATTCAAAGTCGAAGCAGCCGTGATCCAGCGGCGACCGGCATTTGCGATGGCAGAGCGCTGCTTATTGCATCGCTTGTCTCAAGATCGACAACAAATCCAGCTAGACCAGACCTATCCTTTGATCAACGGCTGTTTTCAACTAGTAGATCCCGATGATCCTTACCGTTTGACAGCCGAAGAACATGAAGTATTGCAAGATTTGCTGAGCCAATTTCAACGCTCGCCCCGCTTAGCTGCGCATATGCGCTTTTTGGTCGAGCATGGTACATTGTACCAGCGCTTCAACGACAACCTACTGTATCACGGCTGCCTGCCTTGTCGGGAAAACGGCGATTTCCTGGCCTTTACTTTCCAGCAGCAGCCCTTGGCAGGCAAAGCGTTGATGGACTTTTTTCAGCAATGTTTGCAGGAAAGTTTTGCCCAACCAGAAAACCAAACAGACCTTGCCACCGATATGATCTGGTATCTTTGGTGTGGCGAAGGCTCTTCCCTCTTCGGCAAAAAAGCCATGAAAACCTTTGAGCGCTACTTTATAGCAGATCGCAACACTCATAAGGAACAAAAAAATGCCTATTATTCTTTAAGGGAAAACGAAGACTTCTGCTGCCGTGTCCTAGCTGCCTTCGGTCTGCCGCCGACAGGCCACATCATCAATGGCCACACCCCTGTCAAAGTGCGTAAAGGCGAGACGCCCATCAAGGCAAATGGTCGTTTATTGGTAATTGATGGCGGACTTTCCCGCTCCTACCAATCCGTCACAGGCATTGCTGGTTACACGCTGTTGTCAAATTCCTTCGGCATGACCTTAGCAGCCCATCAACCCTTTACAGATCGCCAGCAAGCCATCCAGCAGCGACGTGACATCGTCACTCAGAAAAAAATCGTCGTGCGGCAAACGGAAAGAACAACGGTAGGGCAAACAGATATCGGCAAGCGGCTGCAGCAAGAAAGCCGAGTGCTTTTTGAAGAATTAAAAAATCATCCGATCCCTTGACGAGTCATTCGTCAACCAATCGGATGATTTTTTTTACAGTCCTTTGGAACTATGAAAGGCTTTGAGTTTTTCCAACGCCTGCAGCACAATGATCAAGACCAAGATCGCTAAGGCTAAAAAGAGCGTTTCTAACCCTTTTCCCTGCGCTAAAAGCAACTCCCTTAAAATCGCTGTGATACTGATCAAAATCAAGTAGCGCACCGGAATATGGTGACCTTCTTTTACGTAACGCAATAACATCAAAATAATTTCCAGTAAAATAAACAATGTTGCGATCTCTTCGATCAATAAAGAAAGATCGCTAACTTCATGCAGTGGGATCACATGGACAACGATTTTATAGATCGCTTCCGCCATCACCACCAAAACCAACAGAACCAACAGTCCTAACATAATATCAACCACAACACTAATCAATTTTTCGAAGTGCTTAAAATACTTTCCCATAACACCCCTCCTCGCACTTATTATAGCGAAACTACTCAGAATCACTTTATGATATGCTTGCAAGTGCAGCTTTTTTTATGGAGGCAGTGAATAAAAACGTAAGACAGCTCTTTTCTGTTCCAGCAATCCTCCAAAAAACCTTCCTCTTTGCTACTTTTTGAAGTCTCAGAGTGAGGAATCGCGCATCCTTCGTACACTTGGTGTGTTCGTGGCTCTGACCATAAGCAAATAAAAAAGCTAGGCTCAAGGCCTAGCTGAAATGGTCCCTTTAGATGAGATTGATTTTTACAGTCAGGCTCAGTGAGCCCCTTCGACTGTTAGATCAACATTTTCACTCGTATCTTCCGCAGCTTCGTCGTCGCTATTGGAGGTTTCTGAAGACGGCTCAGTCGTTTCACTGCTGGAGCTGCTTGTTGTAGTACTGGTCGAACTCGTACTGGAAGAGCTTGAAGAACTGCTGCTAGCGCTACTGCTAGAAGTATCGCTGGTGGTGGTTGATCCGCCACTCGGCGCGGTACTCGAACTGCTTTCGCTACTTGCAGAAGTGCTGACGCTAGGCTCTGTCTCTGCTTCACTTACGGAAACAGACGTGCCTTCATTTGTCGACGCTTCGATCGAGCGACTAGTCGTTGAAGGCGATGTGTAAGAACTAACACTGGCTTCATAAAAAATCTGACTGGAATCAGAGGTTTCTTCGATACTGCTGCTTGCTGTCTGGTAAGGTGGCTCGGAGGAACTACTGGAAGAATCTCGTACAAAGGGCGCGGCAACAAAGGCATTGGCATCTTGATTGATCGCCACACTCAAAAAAACCGCAACAAAACAACTGACTAATGCCGACTGCATATTGAACTTGAATTTCATCGCACTCCCCATCCTTTCCCAAAAATATGGTTGGACCTTCCGTCAATGATCTATCTCATTCTTATATTATACAAAAAAAAGCAATCGTCAACAAATTAAGTTTTATTTTCAAAGATGACAAAGACATGAATGCCCGTTGCGCAACAAAAAAAGCCCGAGGGCGACGGTCGATCACCTGCGGGCCCATCCCTTCACTAAGGGTTGGCAGGTGCGACGGATGCTCGTTCCTCTGGCTTTAATGGTTCCTTTACTTAAGAAATTCTTTTACTTATAAGTTTCGCAGATGATTCGGGTCATGGATCGGTGCTTCAATATCGCTGTCTCCCATGCGGGGCGTTGGATGGACGGACTCATCTGGCATTGCTGTTTCACCTGGTAACGGTTGATCGATGATCGGACCAGTATCTGCATCACGATCGGTTATTTTGTCCATCGGCTGATAATCGTAGACACCGACAACGAGTTTGTCTCGTTCAAGGTCATCACGATAACCATATAACGGATCATGCTCATCATGCCTATGAGCGGAATCGCCGAAAGAAAAAGCATCTTTGATTTTTTCCCAAAGCGAACGATCTTCATCCTCACTAGCTGCCTGCTCCACTTCCACATCATCGATGGATTCTAACCCAAATTGATCGATGACTGTTTGATTCGCAAACAGCACGATATCCTCTTTGCCATAGCCTTCGTTTGTCAATTGCTCAATAACCGGTAATACTTCTGTTCGAGTGTCGTAACTGCCAATAATCGTTAGGTTTCTGTTGTGCATGTGAAATCCTCCTTATTTTGTGTACGCTTCGATCGTTCTGGTTCTGAAGCAATTCTTTTAAAACTAGCAATTTCTATTGCTTCTTTCATTCTAACGCAGGGTTCTATGATTGACCAAATAGTTTGATTGCGCTTACGAAAAACAAGCGGTCTCTTGAAAAAACAATAGCTGCTCCGGAAGAAGCGGATCCATCATAAAAAAACCGCGTGAGCCAATGGCTTGCACGCGGTTTTTTTGCTTGTTACTTGGAAACGATCAGTTTTTGACCGACAAAGATCGTATAGCTGCTGTTGATGTTGTTCCATGATGCGAGTTGGCTGATGCTGGTGTTGTATTTTTGTGCCAGTGACCATAAGCTGTCCCCTGATTTCACCGTGTGCGTCTTCGTTGAACTGCTGCTGGTATTCGTATTAGAAGACCCACTGCTAGCAGACGTCAAGTAAGCACCACTGACCCAGCCTTTGCCAGAAACATAATACCATTTGTTCGTGCCATTGACGGTCGTCCCGGTTTTTGTTGCGGTAACCGTGACGGTTGCTCCTTTACTTAAAGAACCAGTAATACTACTGCTGGTAGAAGCATCGGAACGAACATTTAAAATCTCGGTGGTTTTCATTTGCTGATTTGTGGTTGTTGAACCGTTATTATTGGAAGAGCTGCTGGTTGTTGTCAAGTAGGCACCACTGACCCAACCTTTGCCAGAAACGTAGTACCACGTTTTATTGCCTTCCACTGAAGTGCCGTTCTTTTTCGCTGTCACGGTAACGGTCACCCCTTGACCAAGCGTTGTCACGACACGGCTGCTGGTAGAAGCATCGGAGCGGACATTCAATGCGGCCGTCGTTTTCATTTGTTGATTGATACTTGAACCATTGTCTTCTTTTTCCGCTTCAGAAGCATTATTGTTGGTCACTTCAGTAAGGTAGGCACCGCTGACCCAACCTTTGCCAGAGACATAATACCAATTTTTGTTGCCATTGACTGATGTGCCGGTTTTCATGGAAGTGGCAGTAAAGGTCGTGCCTTTGCTAAGTGACCCTACCACTGATCCGCTAGTGGACGCGCTAGAACGAATATTCATCGCTTCCGTCGTCTTCATTTGCTTGTTGATCGTCGTACCGGAATTGCCATTGTCAGAACCGGTGTTGCCTGATCCGCTATTGTTGTTTGAAGAGTCGGTCGAAACCTTCGTCAAATACGCGCCGCTGACCCAACCTTTGCCAGAAATCTTATACCACGTGGTGTTGCCATTGACGCTGGTGCCCGTTTTGGTCGCCGTTGCCGTAAACGTCGTATTAGCTGCTAACGAACCAGTAATAGAGGCACTGGTGGAAGCATCGGAACGAATATTCATAGATGACGTGGTTTTCATCTGCTGATTGATCGCTGTTTCATCACTGACGATCGTTTCATTGCTATTGCCGCCACCTGTGTTTGAGCTGCCGGTATCATATTGCGTTAAATTATACGTACTGATCAAATTGTTTAATTTGCTGGCATAAGAAGTATCGGTTGCATACCGCCCTTGTAGCCAAGCGGTCGCTTGTGTGTAAGAGGTCGTATTGCTTTTCCATGCACCGCTGTAATAGTAGTTGCCGCTAGAAAAACTCGTGTTGCGCAACACATATGCATTGTCTTCAAAAGACTCTTTTAATGATGGGTATTTCCGAAACTTAGCGCTGATCAAATAATAATTGCCGGAACCATCATCTTCATACGTATCCATCGTCACGTATTGGCCGTTGTAGCTGCCTTTGATCCCAAACATATTGTTGGCCGTGGTCGTCAAAGTCGAGGCGCCCCAACCAGATTCCAAAATCGCTTGTGCCATCATAACAGAGGCATACAGATCGTTTGCTGCCGCCACTTCCGTTGCATAGCCGCAAATCTGACTGATAAAGGCAGCCGGATCGATCGTTGCCCGTGAAAATAATGCCCGACTAGTCAAATCAGAAAGGGCTGATGGTACTTCATCTGCTTCTAAGACTTCATCACTAGCGACTGTTGTGCTTTCTGTCGTCGCTGTTTCTGATCCCTCAGTAACTGCTTCAGCTCCTGACTCCTCCGTTATTTCCGAAGTTCCTTCGGTCACAGCAGGTGCTGTCGTCGATTCTGTCGTTTCCTCAACCGGCGTGCTGTCGGTTTCTGGTGTAGTGTTTGTTGTTTGTTCAACGACCTTAAGGTCATTGCTGGTTTCTGTCGTTGCCGTTTCAGCCGCATGCCCTAAGGTCGGGATAAACGTTGATCCCGCTACTAAAGTAGTAGCCATCGTAATACTTTTTTGGGTATATTGCGTGCGCTTCAAGCGCTTTTCTAAGCGGCGTCGTTCTTTACGAATTGTCATTTAATCCCTCCGTCGTATTAGCCTTTTTTTATTGTAACACGATTTATTAAAAAATGGGGGGTTAAGATGAAAAAACAGTGAAATCAACGAGATAAATTCTTGCTATGAAACAGTTTTCTCTTTTGCTTCATCAGCCAATACTCTGTTCTAAAAAAAGAAAAAAGAGTTGTTTTAGCACCAAAAAAGCAGCCTTTATCAAAAAGACTACTTTTGGTGAATTGTTATTTAATAACAGGTGCGGGCTTTTTGGCTTTTTTTAGCATCGCATAGCCTATGTTGAGAACAAGCCCAAAAACGGCCAAGAAAATTGCCGTATAGAAGGCTTTTGTATAATCTCCTTGGTTACTTTCTGCGATTGCTGCTGCCACTCTGGGGCCAAAGAATGCCGCCGTAGAATAACCAATAAAGACGATTCCATAGTTGACCCCTTGATTGATCGGTCCGTAATTTTCCATAACGATCGATGGGAATACCCCCATCACGCCCCCGAAGCACAGTCCTAAACCGATGATCCCGACAGTGAAGATCACAGTTGTTTGACCAAGCGTCAATAAGAATAAGGACAATGCCACCACGCCATAGATGATCATCAACGTATTCGTCCGACCAATTTTATCAGAAACGGTGCCCCAAAGGACACGACCAAAACAGTTGCTCAATGAGTACAAGCTGACATAAAAGGCAGCGGCCGCTGCCGTCAAACCAAACATACTTTGCCCGATCACTGAGGCGTTGGATGCAATCATCAAACCTGAGAAAGCCCCTACCCCTAACATAACAATAATCAAGTAAAAAGTTGGTGTCTTCAGCATGTCCAACCAATTTAGATTGATTTGAGGACCATTTTTTCCTTGATCCGCTGGTTGCCAACCTGCTGGACGGTAATTTTCTGGTGCTTTACGAATAAATAGACTAGCCACCAAGACGATCACGATATAGGCAATTCCTAAAATCCGAAACGCCGCTAAGACATCTTGTGATTCGATCAAACGATTCGCAATCGGTGCGGCAATAATCGCTGCCCCACCCATACCTGCTGTGATCAAGCCCGAAGCCAGTCCCCGTTTATCCGGGAATAACCGAATCGTATTGCTTAAACAAGCCGAATAGGCAAAGCCTTGCCCTAAACCAGCAAAGACTCCATAAGTCAGGTACAGCATAGCGGGTGAGTTGACCAAACCCGTCAGGAAGAAACCCGCTCCGAACAACACGCCTCCGCCAGCGATGACCCATCTAGCGGCTCCTCGGTCTGTCAGCAAACCACCCAAAATCATGGTAATCGGGCCAACTGCGGCATTGATGGTAAAGGCTAGCATGATCTCTTCCATGGACCAACCTTTTAATTGACTAAGAGGTCCTGCAAAGACACTAAAGGCGTATACAGCGCCCGTACACAGCAACACTGCGGTCGAAGCGATCAGAATCAGCCAGCGATTGATTTTTGTTTCCATTTTTTCTCTCCTTTGTTTTAAGCATGTTACTTTATTCACATGTTTTTTCAAAAGCTAGCGCGCGTGACGAGTCACAACGCGCAAGGCTTTTTATTCGAGATGTTCTGCGACTGCTGTCTTTCCAGCAATCCGGCCAAAAGTGAAGATGTCTGTCAACGAATTGCCGCCTAAGCGATTGCCGGCATGGATCCCCCCAGCAACTTCTCCTGCTGCATACAGTCCTTCAATGATTTGATCTTCCTTCGTCAACACATGGGTTTGCGGATCGATCTTCAATCCTCCCATCGTGTGGTGAACCGCTGGTTTTCTTGGTGTGGCATAGAAAGGCGCTTTTTCCACTTTCAAGTCGAAAACATCTTTGCCAAACTCTGGGTCTTTCCCAGCATCCACATAGCTGTTGTATTTCGCAACGGTCGCTTCTAAGACGGTTGGATCGACATTGATCTGCTCTGCCAGGCCAGCCAAGGTCTCACTACGGAACAGCGTACCAGCAGCTACTTGCTTATCGATTTTTTCTTGGCTCGTGTTATAAGCGGTTTTCTTGATCTCTTCATCCGCGATCAAATAGAACAATCCGCCATTATCGATCGCCGCTTGGGTCAATACATCGCGGCTTTCGTACTCATTGACAAAGCGCTCACCCTTTTGATTGACCATCACAAAGTTAGCTGGCGGCACTTGCAGCCCACTGAATAAAGCCCCTGTGTTCGGATCAGATACGGGCATCATTTGTGAAAAGCCCATGCCAACAAGGTCCGCGCCAGCACTTTCCCCTAGTTTGATCCCGTCACCAGTGATCGCTGGTGAATTTGACGTTTTGATATCGTCTTCGATCTCTGTCCAATAGGTATTGTATTGTTTCAACATTTTGGTGTTCGCTCCGAACCCGCCGGAAGCCAAAATCACTGCTTTGGCATGGATTGTGATTTTTTGACCGTTACGGCCTTCCCCGATGATTCCAGTAACCTTACCATCTTCGATCAATAATTCTTTGACAGGCGTATCGGTTAAAATCGTTCCGCCATGTTCTTTCACGAATTGATGCAAAGCCGATACAAAGGCATACCCTTCGTTTTTGACTGGTTTATGCCCACGGCGCCATTTCGCTCCTACTGGCATATCGACATTGTTCATATCAAATTCTACGCCGATTTCTTCTAACCATTTCACTGAGGCCAATGCTTGATCCGTCAAGATTTTCACTAGCTCGTACTTCCCATAGATCGGTTGCCCATTCAAATCTTTGCGTTTTCCGCCTAGATAAGTTTGAATTCGATGCCACAAAGCAGAATCAAACAAGTATTCTTTTTCTGGCGTCGTTTCTGAAAGATACGCAGTGATTTGTGCCTTCAAAGCTTTGAAGTCTGGCAAGTATTCTGCATCGATGTCTTGTTCATCGATCGTCAGCACTTCTTCTAAAGCACTGCGTTCGCCAGGCAATGCGGAGAAGCCGTTTTGCCATTTTGGATCCGCAGCATTCATCGGTCCGCCAGTACGTACGGTATTGCCGCCGATCGCTGGGAATTTTTCTACTAAGATCACGTCTTTATTGGCTTGCAGCACACTGGCAGCTGCACTCAGACCTGCGCCGCCGCCACCTACGACAACGACATCGGTAGTATACGTTTCATCTTCTGTTTGTAAAGCACTGGCGGCTTTTGGACGTTTGCGCAAGACATCTGGGTTCGCACCAGCCATTTTCACGGCTTTTGCTACCCCATCGACGACACCGTTACTAGTAACCGAAGCACCAGAGATCGCATCGACATTTAAGGTTTGCCCTTCAATAATCTCTTGAGGGATCCGTGCGAAAACGACATCAGCGATCCCTTCTGATTCACCAGACGTATCGATATCGATGGCTTCGATCCGTTCTTCGCTCAATTTGACGACCATTGGTAGATCCCCGTTATGTCCTGGTGCTGTGACGGTGTATTCACCAGGCTCATAAACGACTTCTTCTGGTACGTTCAACAAATTAGCGACTTCCGTAAACCGAACGAACTTGCGGAAACAGCTTTCCAAAAAGTCGATCGTTCGTTGATCTTTTAAATTGCCTTGTTCATCAAAGGCTTGATGCGCACGCCCCAGCAAGAACTCATTTCCTGGCATGACTGTCGCATTGACACCTGGAGCGTCAAGGATTTGGCGCAAATGAAGCTGTGCTCGGGAGGAGCCTTGCACATCGTAGGATGCGCCGACGATCATCACTGGTTTGCCATCAAAAGGATGGAGATTGAAGGAGAGCCATTCCAAGACGCTTTTCAATGCGGAAGGAATCGAATGGTTATGCTCTGGTGTTGCGATAATCACTCCATCGGCTGCTAAAATCTTGCTATTTAACCGTTGGATCACTTCGCTATTGGTTTGATCTTGTGTTTCATTGAACATTGGAACATCCTTGATTTCCAGCAGTTCAATTTCTGCTAGGGCAGCAAATTCTCGCTGCATAAACGCTACTAATTGGCGATTGGTCGATTTTTTGGCGTTCGTTCCGATTAGGCCGACAAATTTCATGACTAGTTCCTCTCTTTCTTATGCTTGTTCCCACGAAAATTTCTTTGCTCGTTCTTTAGCCGTTGAATATTCACTGACCAGACGGTTCGTGATTTCGACGAACAAGACAAATTCATTGAAACAGTCTTCTAGTTCGGCAACTTTTTCGTTATCGATCAAGTTTCCTTGTTCATCGAAGGCTTGCATGGAATGCCCTAACAAAAATTCCGCACTCGGCATGATTCGGGCTTTTACTTCAGGCGCATCTAAGATCTGACGCAAGTGGGCTTGGGCTCTCGATGAACCTAATGCACCAAGAGAAGCACCCGTGATCATCACTGGTTTATCGATCAAAGGCCGCGTCGTATAAGAAAGCCATTCGATCATGCTTTTTAACACCGCTGGGATCGAGTGGTCGTATTCTGGTGTACTGATGATTACCCCATCTGCTGCTTCGATCTTCTCTGACAAGGCTTGGACTGCCGCTGGTGCCGTCCGATCTTCTGGTTCATTAAATGCCGGCAGATCACTGATTTCGCAAAGTTCGATCTCCGCTTGGTCACTAAAATGGCTTTGAATAAATTGCAGTAAGCGACGGTTGGTCGAACGCGTCGAGTTGGTTCCTACGATTCCAATCAATTTCATTATCATCTCTCCTAATTGTGAATAATTTAACATTTAACAAAAAATAAAAAGTTTTTGACCATTGGCTTTGATTTCTTTTTTCAATCGTTTCTCAAGTTGATTTTTACGACCTACTGAGATGAAAGGCTTCTTCCTAAACAAAAAAATCTTCCCCAAGTACCCATTAAGTGTACGACTGAATTCTTTATTTGTGAAATATTTATTTAATTATCCATCGATAACAAATTTGTTATAATAAGAAAAATGACTAGGAGGACAACGCAATGGCACTTAAAGATTCCCATCTGATGCTGCAATACCTCGATACCTTGTTAAAGCATAGCAACTATACCAAAGCCGCCAAAGACCTCTACATCTCACAGCCTTACTTGACACAAACCGTGAAACGTGCCGAACAAGAGCTAGGGACCCCCATCATCAATCGGCAGCCGGGTCATTTTCAACTGACGGAAGCTGGTAAAATCTATTATCAATATCTGGAAACCTTGGAAACAGAGTCTGCCAAATTGAAAAGTCGGCTGTCTTGGTATACCGCGACCGAGAAGCGTTCTTTGCGCTTAGGCATCTTGCCCAGCCTTGGTTCCTATCTGCTGCCACTCTTTTTGCCTGCATATTATGAACACTATCCCAACGTGCACTTTTTCTTACGGGAAGACCTGCCGAAGCACAATGAAAAACGCCTGCTGAATGGGCAGCTGGACTTTTTTATCGGACAAAATCCTGAGACGATCGCACCGAATCTAACAGTCCACAGTACCAATCAAGAACGGTATCTAGCGATCATTCCGCCTTGTTCTTCCCTGTATCAACCAGAGAAGCGGTATTTAGCGCCTGATTCATTGGCCGTCAAAGACTTGCTGCAAAGTCCATTGATTTTGACCGCCAGCGGCTCGGCGATTCGCCGCCAAATCGATCAATTGCTGCAAAAATACAAAGTAGAGGCGACGGTTCTCATAGAAAGCAGCAATATTTATACAGCAGCGGCATTGGCAGAAAACAACCTTGGGATTGCGATCGTACCAGAAAGCGTGCTACAAGCAGCGACCGCGACCCCTTTTAATCTTTATCCAATGCCAGAGGAACTCTTGTCCCTCACCTATTTTATTGCCCATCAAGCCGAACGGGCATTGTCAAACAGCGAAGCCGCCTTGATCGAGGCCTTTTTGCACCACGTCTAACTTTCCTTTTTTACAAAAAAAAGTAAGCAGCGATCACCTATATTCCTAGGTGATCGCTGCTTGCTTTCATTCTGCTGTTGGCGTTTCGATCAAACGTGCTAATTCTTGCGGATAGATCAATTCACCTTGTTTGGTAATGACTAATCCAGTGATCCCTTCTAACGGCGCCAGCTCCTGCAAGATGGCTTGTGGCTCTTTGCCGAATAAGCGGGTCGTCCAAATCTCTCCATCAACCGATTTGTCGGATAGAATCGTGACACTGGCAATGGCTGACTCTAACGGATAGCCCGTTTCTCGATCAAAGATATGATGATAGGTCTTGCCCGCTACCTGATAGGTTCGTTCATAGATCCCTGATGTAACGACTGACTGATTGTGTACCTTCAACGCGGCGACAAAATTCCCTCTTGGCAAGAAAGGATTTTGGATCCCGATCCGCCAATAGCCATCAGCATGGCTCGGGGCATCGCCGTAAGTCACCACATTGCCCCCAAGATCGATCAAAGCGGCTGTGACACCGACCTGCTTGAAATACGCCATCAACAAATCAGCAAAATACCCTTTCGCAACGGCCCCTAGATCAAGCTTCATGCCGGCAGCTAACCCAACGGTCTGCAGCGTTTCATCCAAAACGATCTTGGCGGGATCAGTCTTTGGCAGCAGTTCAGCGATTTTCTCAGGCGTTGGTAGATGGGCATCTTGAAACCCGATTCGCCATTCCTGCACTAAAGGACCGATGGCAATATTTAAGTAGCTATCTTTTGGCAAGCTATGGGTTTTCCCTAGTGCGATCAATTCAACCAATTCCGGTGTGGCGGCGATCGCTCCTTGTCCTGCCTGCTGATTGATCTGCATCAACTCAGACGTCGGGTCATTGGCACTAAAACGCTGTTCAAAGGCCACGGCTCTTTTCGCTGCTTCCTCTAAGATCACTTCTGGGGTTTCATGCTGCACCCAAATCGTGATCACCGTTCCCATTCCCTGTAACACTCGTTGACCTTCTGCCATTGTCCTTGCTCCTTTGTCCTCTTCTTTTGGCTATCATAGCAGTTTCTGGGAGAAAAAAGTAGTCTGCGGGATGCCGCCACTGCTTTTTTTGAAAAAAAAACTGCGAGGTCACCCTCGCAGTCTGCTGTCTCTATTGCTCAATGATAAAAGTCGAAGCGGCCTTTCGCCAATACTTCTTTGACCCCACCGGTTTGGTACAAGGAACGGTCCATAATGGCTTTTTTCACCACGGAAGCGGGATAGCCTTTGATGCCCATTTTCCCTACTAAGCCAAAGGCATGGGTATTGCCGATAGACGCCACTGAACCTAATGATTCAAAGTGGAAATCTGTTGGTTTTTCCCCGTTCATTTGACGTAAGATATTTTTACCCGCATGCTGCCCCATCTTCAAAGCGATTTGAGCCGTTGTTGGATACGGGCGATTGGTCGCTGGGTCCATGACTGCTGAAACATCACCGACAACATAGACGTTACTATGATCAGGGTCTGTTAGGTCTTGATTGACCATCACGCGACCACGACGAGCAGAAAAGTCTGATTCAGCCATCACATGGCTGCCGCTGACGCCTGTGGTCCAAACGATGGTTTTGGCTGATAATTCAGCTGTTGCTCCTGTATCGGCATCATCTTGATAGACAACGACACCCGGTTTGATTGATTTGATGGGTTTACCAGTCAGGAAGTTCACGCCCCATTTAACGAGATTTTTGATCCCATAATCCGATAGTTTTTCATCAAACATCGGTAATAAACGAGTCACTGCTTCGACACAATACAGTTTGATGTCTTCTGGCTTGACGCCTGCTGCTTTCGCAAAGGTTTTACGGTTTTCCACCAATGAACCTAGCAATTCGATTCCGGTAAAACCAGCACCGCAGACAACGATTTTTAGGTAGTCAGGATTTTGTGTTTCTTTGTATGCCTTCATTTGTTTCAACAAATGATGATAGATGTTTTCTGCGGAGTCGACATCCACCATTTCCAACGCATGCTCCTCGACACCAGGGATCCCAAATGATTCTGATTCAAAGCCTAACGCCACGATCAAATAATCATACGTGCACGTGGATTGATCTTTAAAAACGATCACTTGCTGGTTACGATCGATCGACGCAACTTCCTTTTGAACAAAGCTCGTCTTTTGGGGACGAACGACATCATTGATGGGATAGCAAATGCGGTCTCTTGGTTGCGTACCAGCCGCAACTTCATGAAGATCGGTTGCCTCATAATGATAATCGTTTTTGTCGATCAATGTGATGTGAAACGCTTCTTTTGCTCCTTGCAGTACGTGCAATGCTCGCAATCCAGCATACCCTGCTCCTAAAATGACAACTTCCTTCATGTTTCCTTACTTCCTTTCTTTGCTGTAAAAATTATAAAATCAAACCAATCGCAAAACACAGCACTTGTACGCATGCTCCGACCGCAAGGATCCGAACGGCACAAATGAAGGTCTCTCTTTTGATTTGTTTTTGCATAAATCGTTTTGTCTGTTGCCAGACAAAGGGCACCGCGAAAAAGGTCAGAACCAGTGACCAAGGCGCAATGTTGAGAGCAACTGAGGCAATGATCGCAACAAACGCCAAGACGTTCATCACGATAAATAATTTCAACGCACGGGCTTTACCAAGGTAATGCACCAGCGTATAGCGCTCATTTTTTTCATCCTCTTCCAGATCACAAATGTTGTTTGCCAGCATCAAGTTGGCGATCCATAATGTGTTGGGTAATGAGATCAAGAAAATACTGCCAATCGTGGCAATGTTCCATTCAAAGGTTTGATAGGCATTAAGATAGACACAGATCAATGAGATCATAAAGCCCATCGTAAAGCCGGAAAAGAACTCGCCTAAAGGCAAACTAGAAAGCGGCCGTGGACCAGAGGAATAAAAGATCCCGACTAGGTAACAATACAGCCCCATCCAAAAGAGCGGCCAGCCAACCACCATTGCCAAGGCGATCCCCATGGCAGCGGAAAGGATGATCATGGAGACCATCAACCAAAAAACCAATTTGACAGACAATTGTTCCCGACCAATGATATTGGTTTTTTCTTTGTAATCATGCCCTTCTGTGGCATGATGGTAATCGTTGTAGTTATCTAAAATATCCACCGCCATATTGAAGATCAGCATGGCAATGAAATACAACAAGACATAGCCAAGATGAATCGTTTGATAATTGTACCAGCTGTAGCAGACACCAATAAAAAATGGCAAAATACTGGCGGTTTTTGCTTTAAATTCGACAAGTTCTAAAAATACAGGTAGCGTCACAACTTCACCTCCTTTAGTGAGTGCATTAAACTAGTCAATCACGCCCCTTTACGCTAGAATAAGGGCTGAATGACTGTTAGAAAGGGTTATACTATGTTTGACTTTTGGATCGATTATCCGACGATCGAACAACGATTGAAAACCGTATGTTCCATCATTGAAGAACACGTTACTGTTCGTAACAAAGAGATACAAGATGTTTTGATCGACTTTACTTATTCAGGTGGAAAAATGCTGCGGCCAGCGCTCTTTTTTTTGTTTGCTGACTTAGGCGATCCCCATTATAAAAAAACCGACCAATTAACAAAAATTGCTGCTTCTCTAGAAATTTTACACATGGCCACTTTGATCCATGACGACATTATTGACGATTCGCCGCTGCGGCGCAGTCAAGTCACTGTTCAAGCCAAATATGGCAAGGATATCGCGGTCTACACGGGTGATCTTCTGTTCACCCAATTTTTTGAGCTTTTGATCGAAAGTATGAATGGCTCCCCGTTTTTAAAAACCAACGCACAAGCCATGAAACGACTCCTTTTAGGCGAACTTGATCAAATGCACACTCGCTACAACATCCATGAATCGATTGACGACTATCTGCAAAGCATCAACGGCAAAACCGCTGAACTGTTTTGGCTCGCTTGTCTCGAAGGCGCTCATTTTGGCGGCCTCGACACAGAAAACCAAGAACGAGCTGGTGAGATCGGGCGCAACATCGGGATCGCCTTTCAAGTATTCGACGATATTCTCGACTACACCTCTGATAGCGGCACCTTGAAAAAACCGATTCTAGAAGATTTGGCGCAAGGGGTCTATACCTTGCCGCTGCTATTTGCCAAAGAACAGGCACCTGCAGCATTCGCTCCTTATTTGAATAAAAAAGCAGCACTCTCCTTGGCAGAAGCCCAAGAAGTTGCGGATCTTGTCGTCCGTTACGGCGGTGTCGAAAAAGCGCGCGCTTTCGCGGTCACCTACACGCAAAAAGCCTTAGACGACATCGATCTGCTGCCAGAAGCACCTAGCAAAGCCAAAATTCGTTCATTAACTGAACTGCTCTTGCAGCGCAATTACTGAGCCATAGAGCAATGAGAAGAAAAGCGTCCATCACTGATTGATGGACGCTCTTTTTTATCGTCGTCCTTGGTCAATGGCCAATAAGTGTTGAAAATGTTTATTTTCTGCGGCCAATTCGGCAGGTGTTCCGCTCATGGTCAACTGACCATCTTCAATAAAAAGCACACGATCCATCATCGAAATTCCTTGCAAGTGGTGGGTGATCCAAATGATCGTTTTGTTCTCCAGCACTTGGAAAAAGGTTTCAAGTACGCCTTGCTCCGTGATTGGGTCTAAGCCGACGGTTGGCTCATCCAATAAGATGATTGGGGTGTCTTTTAGCAAGATTCGCGCCAATGCCAAACGATGCCGTTCTCCACCAGAAAAACGCAAGCCGGCTTCATCCACCATCGTCGCCAAACCATTAGGCAAAGCTGCCACCATTTCTTTCAACCCGACTTGCTCCAGTACGCGCCAGACTTCTTCTTCCGAAGCCG
Organism: Enterococcus sp. AZ149; assembly: GCF_051714285.1. Taxonomy (NCBI): domain Bacteria; kingdom Bacillati; phylum Bacillota; class Bacilli; order Lactobacillales; family Enterococcaceae; genus Enterococcus; species Enterococcus sp. AZ149. The sequence continues at coordinate 83,607 of NZ_JBIORO010000001.1, read as the reverse complement.
ACTCATTGCCTAGCCGAATATTATTCAAGACGGTCGTATGGAAAAGATAGGGACTTTGATTGATGACACCGATCAAGTCACTGATTGACTCACTCAATGCCGTCACTGGCACGTCATTTAAGGTGATCGCCCCTTGCGTCGGTTGCAGATCGCCTCGCAACAAGGAGGCAAATGTACTTTTCCCAGAACCGCTGCGGCCAAGGATCGCTAGTTTTTGATGTGCAGGAATCGTTAGATCCAGCCCATGAAGCACTTCTTTGCCTTCAGGATACTGAAAATGCAAGTCCTTGACTGTGATCGACACGAGGCCCGTCACTTCAGGTACTAACGGTTGCTCCATGGAGACCTCTTGGCGATTTTCTTCTGGCAATGCATTGAAGCGATCGATGGAGTCTTTGTACCGATTGGTTTCTTGAGCAGCTGACGGTAATGGCGCAAATGCATCAACTAAAGGAAAGACACACAGGACAAAGGCAGCGATCCAGTTGGCTGCTCCTCCGTGGTTACCTGGAAAGCGAATGCTGGTCCAAAGCAGCAATGCGACAGCGATCACCCCAAAGATGCTTTGTAAAAGAAAATCACGCCGGCGATCAAAGGACAGCATCTGTTCATCCACCGCCCGCAACTGCGTTTCCAGTTCCTTATGGGCAGCCACGTACTCGCTCCCTCTTTGAGAGAAGACCCAATCAGAAACCCCTAATACATTATCCGTCAGTGTCGTATACAAGTTGTTTTTCATATGTTTTTGCTTTTCTTGCCGCGCGCCGTTGATGATCACCGACCAAAGTGGCAAGACAAAGACGATGGTTCCTAATAGCAGCAGCATCACCAAAGCAAACCACCAAGAAAAATAGCCGAGTCCAATGATCAAGAACGCATACAAGATCCAAGCGATCACGGTAGGAAAGATCGTCCGCAAATACAGGTTTTGAATATGGTTGATATCTTCTGCCAATAAGCCCAAGATATCCCCCGTGCGATGCGCTTGCTTAAAGAAGATCGCATCTTTTTCTACTACGTTGTACAATTTCAAACGTAAATTAGAGGTCATGCGCAAGACCCAGCTATGACTGGTCAACCGTTCCAAATAGCGAAAGACTGGACGGCCGATCCCAAACGCTCGGGTCAGTACGATGGGGATGTAAACCAATAGAATGTTTTCTGGGATCGATGCCGAGCGGCTGATCAGGTACCCCGAATTAAACATCAGTGCACCGCCACAGAAAAAGGTCAAGAAGCCTAGGAATAAGGCCAACGCCAAAACGTTTTTGTATTTTGACAAGAAAGGCTTGACCCAGGTATCGGTTTTCAATGAGCGCAATAAGCCGATTTTATTCAAGCTGTTCCCTCCTCATTCCATTGACTAGTTCTGTAAAAGCACCTTGCTTTTGCTGCAGTTGAGTCAAGGTGCCTTGTTCCACGATTCTTCCTTGATCCATCACGATGATTTCATCCATTTCTTCCATCCAGTGCAAGCGATGGGTTGCAAAAAAGACTAACCGGTTTTCCATCAGCGGCAGCATCCGTTCCTTTAAGGCAACTTCAGTTTCAATATCCAAATGTGCCGTTGGTTCATCAAACAAAAGAATCTTTCGTTGCTGATCTAAAAAGGCACGGGCTAAAGCGATCCGCTGGGCTTGTCCACCACTTAGATGCCGTTCCCCTTCTCCTAACATCGTATCCAACCCTTGCGGCAGCTCTGCCAAAAGCTCAGTCAAGCCTGCCACTTCAATGGCCTTCAGTACGGCTTCTTTGGTAGCTGTCGGCTGATAAAACGCGACATTTTCCTGCAAGGTCAACCGATAGATATAAGGATTTTGCGGAATATAGATCAGCTGTTCTTGCCAGCTTGCTTGGCGAAAGGCCGTGGTTTGGGCTCCCCCAAGAGTGATCTCGCCACTGTCTGGCACGAGAAAGCCACTCAAAGTATTGATCAAGGTAGACTTGCCAGAACCGCTCAGACCGATGATCCCAATCTTTTTGAAGCCAGTCACGTTCAAGTTGATATCCCTCAAAGCTGCTTTTTCCTCGTAGGAAAAAGCCAGCTGATCAATCGTTAACTGGGTGTCTTCCTGCCAACGAGGCACCTTTACTGCCGGTACTTGGGCTTCCGGCTGATGCAAGATCTCCGTCACCGCAGTCATCGCATTTTTCCCGTCTAAGGTTGCATGATAATCACTGGAAAAGTCGCGGATTGGCAAGAAATATTCTGGTGCTAAAATCAAGATAGTTAACGCCGGAAACAGCAAGATCCCTTCATTGATCAGCCGCAAGCCTAGCAAGACTGCCACGACGGCAATCGATAAGGTCGTGAAAAAGTCTAAGGCGAAGGTCGATAAAATACCGACTTTTAATGAAGCCATCGTCGCTTTCCGAAACCGTTCGCTGGAAGCAAAGATACTTTTGCCATATTTTTTACTGACCCCAAACAATTTCAGCGTGTCGATCCCTCGCAAAGAATCGATGAAATGATTGGACAGTAGTTGAAAGGTACGGTATTGCTTTTCCGCTTTGCTTTGGGCGGCATAGCCCAAGATGATCATAAAAATGATGATCAAGGGGAACACCAACAGCAAGACCAAGCCGGATTCCCAATCCAGATAAAAAACGAGTGCCAAAATGACCCAAGGAATGATCGACATATTCATGATTTTGGCAAGAATCAATTTCAAGTAGTTTTCAACTTGATTGATCCCTTCCAAGACCATCGTTGTTACATTTCCCGTCCCTTGTTGTTGTGCGATCTGAGGACCGACCCGAAACAATTTCTCCAACAATTGATCCCGCAAATCGGCGGCTTGCTGGTAACTGTAATCATCGAGTCTTTTGGAACGGAAATAGATAACGGCTTGCCGGGCGATAAACGAACAAAAGAACAGCAGAATCCAGCCCCACTGTTCCTCTAATGGTCGTCCTTCCCATAAGCCAGTGATGGCACGTGCCAATCCATACGCCTGCCCAATAATGAAGAGCGCCTGCAGGAACGAAAGTCCCGCAAGCAGCCCTAAAAGTTGTTTCATTCCTGGGAGCTTCATGATTTGTTTATCAATCATTTATACCCCTCCAACGCCTCCGTATGACTGATCCGCTTACGGAAGATATAGTAACTCCAAGCCGTATAGGCCAAGACGAAAGGCAAGATCGTCAGTGAAAGATAACTCATGATCTTCAATGTGTAGCGGCTTGAAGACGCATCAGCGATCAACAGGTCATAGCTTGAATCGATCGAACTGATCAAGACTCTTGGGAATAACCCTGTGAAGATCAATGCCACCAAAGCGATCAACGTCAAGCCGCTCGCAATGAAAGCCATCATTTCTTTGCCTTTAAAGACGCCGATATTTGCAATCAGTGTCAGTACAACGATCACAAGCAACAAACCAAGCGTTGTCGCAAAATGATTCTCAAAGAAATCCGTTTGGAAGTAAAGCATCACAGCAAAGACGATTAAGCCTGCATATAGGATGCCATAAAAAATACTTGCATAGTTGCGTGCCCGTGCCCGAATCGGACCTTCCGTTTTCAAAGCGATATAGTTTAATCCGTGCAAGTAGCACAACAAGGTCAACGCGATCCCGCCAACGATTGAAAAGGGATTGACGTAATCCGTAAAGGTTGCCGTCATGTTGCCATCTTCACCCAAAGGCATTCCTTGGATCATGCTGACAAACATCAGACCGAAGAAAAACGGTACGATCGTACTGCCGATCGTCAACGTCCAGTTCCAAATGTTTTTGTGTTCTTTCGGGAAGTTTGCTCGAAACTCAAAGGAAACACCGCGAATGATCAACCCGACTAAGATCAATAACAAAATCAAATAAAAACCGCTGAACAAAGAAGCATACCAGTATGGAAACGAGGCGAACATCGCTCCGCCAGCGGTCAATAGCCACACTTCATTGCCATCCCAGACAGGCCCGATCGTTTTAACGATCTGGTCTTTTTCCTCTTCATTGTGGGCCAATGTCTGCACAGACATCCCCACACCAAAGTCAAACCCTTCTAAGAAGAAGAAGCCAGAAAATAAAAGCCCAATCAACGTGAACCATAGTAATTGCAGACCGGTCATCCTTCAAACGCCTCCTTATCAAATGGGTCTTTGTACCCTTCTTGGTTGTCTCCTTGGCTGATTTCGCCGAAGGCTTCTTTTTCAGGTCCATGATCCATTTCCCGTTTCACCAGATAGACCATCGTTCCGCCCAAGCCAGAGAATAAGAGGAAGTAAACGATGTTTGAGATCAAGAGTGAGGTCACGGAAACGTTTGGTGACACACTATCTTCGATCGTAAACAAGCCGTAAACCGTCCATGGGTAACGTCCTAACTCCGTGATCAGCCAACCAGCTGTATTGGCAATAAATGGGGTGAACAAAGTGATCGCCACTACCCAAAGCAGCCAGCGTTTTTCAAAGAGCCACGGTTTCTTCTTACGCGTAAAGTACAACCCCAGACCAGAAACCAACAGCATCAAGGCACCAAAACCAGCCATGATCCGGAAGCTCCAAAAGAGTGTGTTGACCGGCGGGTAGTAATTACGGTCGCCGTAGGTTTCAATCAATTGCTGATTGACCGTATCCATCCCGTCGATGGAGCCGAAGGGTTCATTGAAGGCTAAGATACTCAACATATAGGGAATCGAAATACCGAAGACTTGGTGATGTTCTGCTTCATTCGCCCAAGCAACGACGGTCCAAGCCGCAGGACTCCCAGTATCTTCATACGCCCCTTCCATTGCGGCAAATTTCATTGGTTGTTCTTCAACCAAGTATTTCATTTGTTCATCCCCAGCTAGCAAGACAGTGAATGAACCGAACAATGCCACCGCAAAACCGATCCGCATTGATTTTTTGAAGAAATCACGTTCAATGTCTTTGTCTTTCTTCAATAGACGAAAGGCAGATAAACCAGCAACAATGATCCCACCCATCGTGATGGCAGCGGTGATCACGTGTAAAAACTCATACCACACCTGTGGATTTGCCAATAATGCACCGAAGTCAGTCATTTCTGCCCGGCCATTGTTCAAGGTATACCCCACTGGATGCTGCATAAAACTATTGGCAGCTAAGATCCAAAACGCCGATAGCATCGAACCTAGCGTCACCAACCAGAAAAAGGTGGCGTGCAGCTTGGGACTGACCCGATCCCATGTAAAGATCCACAGTCCTAAGAACGTCGATTCTAAGAAGAACGCCAACAAAGCTTCTAAAGCCAAGGGCGCACCAAAAATATCCCCGACAAAACGAGAATAGTCTGACCAGTTCATCCCAAATTGAAATTCTTGAATGATCCCTGTCACGACCCCGACAGCAAAACTCAATAGAAAAATATTCCCCCAAAACTTCGTCATCCGGCGATATTTTTCATCTTTTTTGATCACATAAAGTGTCTCCATAATTGCAACGACGACACCAGTTCCGATCGAAAACGGTACAAAGAAAAAGTGAAAAATCGTCGTCATCGCAAACTGGATTCGCGCTAGTGTCACAATATCCATCCTACATCCTCCTATTTCATAAAAAGTACATTAAAATAATTCTAAATAAAGAAAAATTCCAACTTCGAATATACTCCTCTAATCAGTAAAAAAGAAGCAAATTGCTTGCATTTACTGATTTTTAATCACTTCCTCTCCGATTCTTAAACATAAGGCGCTTTCATCAGCGGAATACAGCTTATTCTAGCTAGTCCCAGCCAAAACGGGTTCCTTCAGAAAGCAATGGATCACTCAATAAAATCCCCGGAAACTCTTCCTTCAATACAGATGTGCTTAATAATTGATACATAGCAAACGTGTTCTTCATCCCTAATCTTTCCAGCTGATCTAACGTTTGCTGCATCAAGTCCGCCGCTTGTGCCTTATTTTGTTTTAATAGATGCGTCCAGCCTTCAAAAAACGGCATAAAGATCGCTTGTTCAATGTGTTCTTTTTCATAAACATGATCTCGCCATATATGAAAGGTCTTTTCCGCATAATTCGCCTCGTCGAAAACAGCAAAGACAGAAAATACCGTCTCAAACGTGTTGTACAAAATATCTTCATTGCCAGGAATTTTTGCAAAGCGCTGACTCTTTTTGATGGCGATCGTCAAGCAGCGCCAAAGCAAAGCTGGCTCCATCGAAATTGCTACGCGGGCAAACAGCCGCAGCTCATAAACACCCCATGTATCGGTATTCAGCAAGTAATGCTTGGCAGAGTCCAAACAGTAATTGTGTTTCAGGTAAGCCTCCTCGATGGGCACCCCTTTAAAAAGCTCCTCTTTCATCAAGTAGTCAAAACGGATCAGTTGTAAGAAGTGGTCCAGCTCCAAGGAGTAATGCTGTTGAAAGTACGTGGTCAGCTTTTGATATTTCTTTTTTAATTTAGGTACTTCATCAATGGATTCGATCCCCATCGAACGGACATAGTCAACCATTAGCTTTTGAGCCTCCGAATGATGCTCCCCCGTATGTAGCAGCTGAAATTCGGCAAAACTAACTTCTAGTTTATCTAGCAAACGATGAAATCGTTCGCAGGAAATCGTCGTTTTGCCATTTTCAAATTGCGATAACAAAGACATCGACAATTGTTCATCCACTAATTCCTTCAACAGCAAGCCTTTGCTTTTGCGAAGCTCTTTCACTGTCGCACCATAATTGTTCATTTTTTCACCTTCTTTTTCAATATATTGAAATAAGCAGTTGCTTTTCCCAAAGAGCCTTTATAGTTGAATTATCTTATAGAAACGAGGGAAAAGCTATGGATACCCATATAAAAAAGAAAATGCTTCACGTGAAACATTTACAAAAAAGCTTCAAAGACAAAACTGTTTTGAAAGAGGTCACTTTTGACGTCACTCCTGGCGAAGTATTTGTCTTACTAGGATCAAACGGCGCTGGAAAAACCACTTTAGTCAAAATTTTGTCCACTATCCTACCTTTTGACCAAGGAACCGCGCTGATCGATGGGATCGACTTGACCAAAGATCCAGCAGCGATTCGCGAAAAAATCAGTCTGACAGGGCAATTTTCCGCCGTCGATCAAGAACTGACCGGACGAGAAAACTTGCTGATGATTGCTGCCTTGCGCCATGTCAAAAACAAACAGTTGATCGTCCAACAGTTGTTAGAGCGTTTTGATTTGGTGGATGCCAGCAACCGACTCGTCAAAAATTATTCTGGTGGCATGCGACGGCGCTTAGACATCGCCATGAGTTTTATCGGCGAACCTGACCTGCTCTTTCTAGATGAACCGACGACCGGGTTAGACCCGCAAAACCGCTTAGCCACATGGCACATGATCAAAGAGATCGCCGCTCAAGGACGAACGATTTTCCTGACGACCCAATACCTAGAAGAAGCTGAATTTTTAGCAGACCAAGTCGCCATTTTGCATGAAGGGAAAATCATCTTGCAAGGAACACCAACAGAAGTCAAAGCACTGCACCCTTCGCAAACGATGGAAATCAGCGTATTGACAAAAGAACACTTGCAAACCGTGCGTCAGCATCTGTCTGATTTTCCGCTGCAAGTCAATGAGTCCAGTCTCTCTCTGGCATTTCCCGTCAGTCAAGACTTCCAGCATTCCTTCACGCTGTTGCAGGAACTCAATCAACTACCGATCACCATCACCAGTTTTAATCAAAAGAATGCTTCTTTAGAGGATATTTTTCTAACACTTGTCCAAGGAGGAAACCAATGAAAGCAATTATAGAAACCAACACCTTATTCAAGCGCAATCTCTTGCTATCGATTCGCAGTATGGAGACTCTGCTAAGTGGAATTTTGACCCCAGCGATTTTAATGATCCTCTTCGTCTATGTTTTTGGTGGAGCTATGAACGTCGGCGATACTTCTTATGTCGATTTTGTCGTTCCCGGTGTCCTCGTCCAATGTATCGCCCAAAGTGCTTCCTCCGTTGGGGTAACGGTGACGGAAGATTTGAAATCCGGCATGGTGGAACGGCTGATGACCTTGAATATTTCTAACTCAGCCTTTTTAAACGGCCATGTCTTCGCCGCGACCCTTCGGAGCTTGATCAGTACCTTGGTCGTATTGATCGTTGCCATGGTCATCGGTTTTCGCCCTCAAGCCACAGTTGCTGGCTGGGGGCTCGCCTTCCTATTGATCTTTTGCTTCACCTTCGCTTTTACTTGGGTCTCAGTTCTGGTTGGTCTCATCGCCAAAAGCCCCGAGACAGCTACCTTGTTTACTGTCTTGATCACCCTGTTGCCCTACTTAAGCTCTGGTTTCGTCCCTACGGAAACCATGCCGCGCCCGTTAGCCATTTTTGCTGAATACCAACCAATGTCGCCGATCATCCATTCTTTGCGAGGGCTTTTGTTAAACTTGAAAGATACCACCTTGATCAGTGCCTTTAGCTGGTGCGGCGGTATCGTAGTCGTGAGCTGGTTCTTGGCACGAATGCTTTATCAGAAACGGATACGCTAGGTAAAAGGAATCAGTGGTATAATATAAGTAGTTTTCTATTATAAAAAGGCAGGGATACCCATGGATCTTAAAAACCGTCTGATCGCATTCGCTCAGACCTTCAATGATGTTCAGATCGACCATCCATTTGCAAAGTTTCCCGAGTACCAAGTCTTGCGGCACCGTAAAAGCGGCAAATGGTTTGGCTTGCTGATGACTGTAGAAAAGCAGAAATTAGGTCTGAAAGGAACGGGAATGATCGAGATTTTAGATGTCAAAGCAGCGCCCGAAATGGTTTCGATCATCAATCAAAGTCACGGCTATTTACCCGCTTATCACATGAATAAAAACCATTGGCTCACCGCATTACTAGATGGCTCTGTATCAGAAAAACAACTCCAATCTTTGTTACGAGACAGCTATGAACATACCCGTTAAACCCAAATATCACAAAAAACCGATCAACGATGCGCCAGTATAGGAGCACCGTTGATCGGTTTTCTTTTATAACGGATCCTGCGTCATCAGTGAGTCTAACGAAACACTTAGGCCAACTCTTCTCCGTTTGTTGCAATAACTTGTTTGTACCAATCGAAGGATTTTTTCTTGGAACGATCCATCGTGCCGTTGCCTTCGTCATCAAAGTCAACATAGATAAAGCCATAGCGTTTGCTCATTTCGCCTGTTGAAGCACTGACAAGGTCGATACAGCCCCATGGCGTGTAGCCGATCAAGTCTACGCCATCAGCAATCGCTTCCCCCATTGCTTCAATGTGGCGGCGCAAGTAATCGATACGATAGTCATCTTCGATCTTACCTTCTTCGTTAAAGGTATCAATGGCTCCTAAGCCATTTTCCACGATAAACAACGGTTTTTGATAACGATCATACAATTCATTCAACGCGATGCGCAGCCCTTCTGGGTCGATTTGCCAGCCCCATTCACTTGCTTCTAAGAATGGATTGCGGACGCCGCCTAACAAGTTTCCTTGCACTTCATCGGCTTCTTCTGTGGTGATATCCACGGCAGAAGACATGTAGTAGCTGAAGCCAACATAGTCAACAGTATGTTCAGCGATCAAGGCTAAGTCTTCTTCGGTAATCTCAAGATCCTCTTTATTGACACCGTGTTCTTTGTACAAACGATCCGTAAAGGATGGGTATTTTCCACGTACCTGCACGTCGGCACAGTAGTAGTTGAAGGCTTGATTATGGATCATCGTCGCCACTTGGTTGACTGGGTTCGCATCAATGCTGTAAGTCGTTGCATAAATGATCATACAACCGATCTGTAACTCTGGGTTTAATTCATGGCCGATTTTGACTGCTTTACTGCTGGCAACAAATTGGTTGTGCCACGCTTGGATCACGTTTGTAAAGTCGCTGGCACCCGTGCTGTTGACCATTCCTTGACTCAATGCAGAGAAATGGAAAGCAGAGTTGATCTCATTGAAGGTCATCCAGTATTTGACTTTGCTGTGGAACCGTTCCAAGACGACTTTTGCAAAACGCTCATAGAAATCGATCAATGCTCGATTTTTCCAGCCACCGTATTCTTTGGCTAAATGCAAAGGCATTTCATAGTGGGAGATCGTAACCACTGGCTCGATCCCGTATTTCAAACATTCATCGATCAGCGCATCGTAAAATGCTAGCCCAGCTTCGTTTGGTGTCGTTTCATCGCCTTTTGGAAAGATACGTGTCCAAGCGATAGAAAAACGATAGCTCTTAAAGCCCATCTCTGCAAACAACGCAATGTCTTCTTTGAAACGGTCATAATGGTCGATCCCGCGATGATTTGGATAAGTGTATTTGTCCTCATCGATCGTCCAATCAAACGTATCACTACCTAAAATCGCTAAACGCTGTTTGCCGCCAGGCATTGCATCCGCCACTGACAATCCTTTGCCATCGCGATCGAACGCCCCTTCTAATTGATTCGCTGCGGTCGCGCCGCCCCATAAGAAATTTTCTGGAAATTTTGCCATTTGCTCGTTCTCCTTTTGTTTTCTTTTGATAAACCTACCTAGCTGGTTACTGAAAAATCTCCGATAAAAAACAAAAAACCTAAATAAGAGCCGCTGCTAAAACGAGAATAGCGCTTTCTTATTTAGGTCTTGCCTGATCGAGTCAGTAACAATCCACGTGGGTTTTCTTTCTTTAACTATAGCACTAACTCATTGGCTTGTCATCATAAAATCGGTTTCTTTTAAACCGTTTCCCCCGTTGCATCGATACTTTCAGTTTGTGGGTGACCCTCCGCTTGCGCAGCTTCTGCTTCTGTTTTTAATTTTCCTTTATCTAAGACTTTAACAAAAGGAATGTACAGCAAGCAGCCTGCCAAAACGCAAACGACTTGTAGAACTGCGACCTGCCAGCCTCCAGCTAGAAACCCATTTAGAAAAATCGGTGTGCCAAAGGGAACTTGTACGCCACTAAGTCGTGGAACGATCCCACTCCAGATCGCTAGGTACGCCACAAGCACTTGAACCAATGGTGTTAATATGAACGGAATCGCCATGATTGGATTCAAAATCAGCGGTAAGCCAAAAATCACCGGCTCATTAATGGTGAACAATCCAGGAACGGCACTTAGGTTAGCGACTGTCCGTGATTGTTTTGATTTCGCCAACAGCAAAATAACGATAATCAATGACAATGTTCCCCCAGCCCCACCAATACCAGCAAACAAATCATAAAACGACTTGCTCAAAATATTTGGCAGCTCGGAACGAGCAACACCGCTAGCTAAAGCATCCATATTTTCCACATCCATTGGTAAGTACAAAGCGGTGACAAAGCTACCCACCACCAACGAACCATGGATACCGAAGAACCATAGCACCATTTGGATCAGTACAATAAATAACAACGAACCGACACTAGAAGACAAGCTTTGCAGCGGCATTGCCAAGATTTGATAGATGAAATCTGAAAATGAGCCATAAGAAGTAAAACTGAATGCCCAGCTAATGACGATCGCGGTAAACCCAGAAATAATTGCTGGAATCAAACCGGCGAAGGTATCCGTCACAAATTGCGGCACGCCTGCTGGCATTTTGATGGCGATATTTTTTTCTAAAATAAAGCAGTACAAACGAGCAAAAACTAAGCCGCAGATCATAGCGGTAAACAAGCCTTGAGCGCCGAGTTTGCTCATGTCGAGGGTCGTTGTTTCCTCCAAGGTGACCATTGGCGTCATCATCAAAAAGGCAAACAACGAAACGATGCCGGCAGGGACTGCCGACTGCTTAAATTCTGTCGCTAAACGGTGACCGACAAGAAAGGAAGCGTACACTGAGATAACCCCAACGGTCATACTGTAACCGACGGAAAAATAACCGCCAATATTGATCGAGTTGATAAAATCTGTCCACCCTTGAATCGGCAAAACTGCTAACAACAAGGCGATCGAGCCAATAATGTTGATCGGCAGCGTCGCCATCAACCCGTTCGAAATTGCCTTTAAATACCGATTGTTGGAGATTTTATCTGCAAATACTAATACCTTATCCATATATTTATCCATTTTCTTTTCACTCCTTTATTTGGATGACGAACAATACATCTTCGTGACAATTGTGGGGATGGAAAACAGTGATACCATCAGTAACTGTCAGTTTTGGTTTCAAGAAACGATTGGTGTTCAAATCGATCAATGTGACGGTCGCTGTAGAAAGATCTCCTTGCAGGCGAACTGTTGTATTGCTTGGCAAGTAAAGCAAGGCATCCTTCCTTCCTGCGATAGCTGCCATACGAATCTGTTCATCTGCATCGATCAAGCGCTCTAGGCAAGGCACAAGCTCCTGAATACTTAATAATTCAAATAATTGCTTGATAAAGCCATAATCATCTGCCCCAGGAAAAGACAAAGCCTCTGGCCAAATCATCGGACGGTCAAACGCTTCCCCGATTTCTTCCGCAAAGGTTGCCGTCGGGGTTTGCCAACTCCAGATGCCGTGGGCACCGTACGTGATCCCAGCCGAGCCGCCGGCTAACAATGATTGCCATGCTGCTTTGCGGACATCTTTTTGACCAAATCGACCGTATACGTGACGGGCATAGCCCATTTGTTCATAGCAAGGTTCCGAGTTGATGATCGGCAGTTGCGGTTCTCGTTGATAAAAACGCTCTGCCAAATAATAAGGCATATTCAAAAAGGCGCTGTTATGACCTGATTGGTATAAAAATAAGTTCAAATGTTCGACGATAGGTTCAGGGATTTCTTCAAAACGTCCCTTGATATGAATCGTTTTCAAGGTATTGGGCGAATGCTTTTCAAAGAAAACAAAGGCTTCTAGATACGTATCGATGGTTGGCTGTGTTGGGAAGTCCGTATCGCCACCAATAAAGTAGATCGGATGGAAGGCATCAAACGTCTTAATCACTTTTTGATAGTAGGCCTGGCGGCAATCCTCCGGCAACACGTTGCGTTCTTTGTCCAACTGGCTAGCCCAAGTGCCAGCGACATAGTTTGACCACAAGACAACCAATGCTAAAGTAAAGCCTTTCTCATCGGCAATTTTACAAAGACGCTGAGCCCGTTCGAAATAGGCATCCTCCCAAACCGTAAAATCAAAGACACCCGCATCAAGGGGAAACGGCAAGCAGTCAAATTGACCACGGCTGCGATCCCATTGCGGTAACACATTGATTTGAAGGGTGTTGAATCCCTGCTCTTTGCGTTTGTCTAAGTAGGTGATCCAGTCATTTTCTTGAATACTAGTAAAAGCACTCCAGCAAGTATCGGCTAAATAAAAGAAATGCTGTCCGTCTCGCAATAAGGTGCGTTTGTTTTGGTTTACGGTGATTTTCACGGTGGAGCTCTCCTTTCATCGGCACAAGTTGTGCACTGGCGGTTATTAATCAATATAACTACTGAGCCAGCCTTCGCACAGCTCAAACCATTTGGCGACATGGGCATTGAGGTGACTTGACTTGCGTGCCGTTGTTCGATCCGCTAATGCCAGTCCGTGTTCGCCTTTTTCAAAAATATGCAGTTCGAATGGAATTTCTGCTTCTCTTAATTTGACCGCCAACTTCAACGAGTGCGCCACATCGACTAAGACGTCTTCCGTCGTATGCCAGAGAAACATCGGAGGTGTCCACTGATCGACATGATGCAAAATGTTCATGGATTGAATGGCTTCTTCCGTCGGTTGTTTACTCCCAAAAAAGCGCTCGTTGGCAGTTAAAGGTGTTTCGATTAAACGAGCGGCAAAGCCTAGCTCATCGATTGGGAAAGCATGCTCTTGATAAACCAATGGGTAGCCAGCGATCGCCAAATTCACTTTCAGTAAGTCACTGCTGACGCCCAACACTTCTGCCAGCTCAGCATCGTGCCAGCGCGTCGCTAACTGTAATGCTAGATGTCCGCCTGCTGAAAAACCGCAAACGATGATTTGATCCTCATCCACCAACCATTCATGAGCATGCGCACGAATGATTTTGACGGTTTGGGCGGCTTCCATCAAGGCATTGTGGGGAACGTTTTTCACCTGATCACCGGTGGTGTACCATAAAACAACGCTATTTAGCCCGATACTATTGAATTTCAAGGCAATGACTTCCGCCTCTCGATCACTGGTAAAGGCGTAGCCGCCGCCTGGACAGACGATCACTAGCGGTCGTTTCTTGCCGACATTGTACTCTTTGGATTGGTGCAATAAATAGGTATCCACGTAAGCCGTTTGATTCAGTTGAATTCGTTGAATCTCCATATAGTTCCTCCTTTATCCTTCACTAAAAGCAGCTGACTTCTCAATGAACCGTTTCCATTTTTCATATTTCAAACGGATCACGGCCTGTTCGGCTTGCGGAACGATCGTGGTTTGCTGAATAGCTGGTTCATTCATGGTTGGTTTGGCAACAAGCATTGTGCCGATGGCTGAAAATTCTTCGACTTCGCTGACGATGACGGGTTTATTGATCAAAGTCGCCAATAAGCTCATCAAGGCGCGGTTTTTCGAAACACCGCCATCGATCATTACCTGATTGATCAGTCGTTCAGCGACTTCTTCCATCACATCGATCACTGCTTTGATTTGAAAAATGATGCTTTCTAAAACGGCTTTCAACAGCTCATGAGTCGTCGTTGTGCGTTTCATGCCGACAAAGCTGGCAGTCATCGTATTATCCCAAAAAGGGGCACCCATTCCTTGCAATGCTGGGATAAAATAGATGTCTTCTTGACTGTCACTGGTCAGCACTTCTTGACAGATCTCAGCTACATCTGGCAGCGGAGCCACTTGCTCACTGAACCAGTTGATGGCGTCACCACAGGAACGGATGATGCCTTCTAGCGCAAATGCTGTTTCCTGGCTAGTTTGCCAGCCGACCGTCGTCAAAATGCGGCGATCCCGCAACGTCTGCTCCTGCTGCACTTGCATCATGATCGAACAACCGGTGCCCATCGTGATTTTTACATCCCCAAGGCTTTGACAACCTTCCCCAAATAATGCCGCTTGTGAATCGGCTAAGATCCCTTTGATAGGGATTCCGTGATAGCTACCGAAAACCGTATCAGCAGGTTGGATCACTGGCAAGTCTGCTAAATGGATGCCAAAAAGTTTGACGAGTTCTGCATCCCAACGGCCCTCTTCAATATTGTAAAACAATGTTCGGCAAGCGTTGCTGGCTTCTGTCGCAAATACTGTCCCTTGCGTTAAATTCCACAACAGCCAGCTGTCCATCGTACCGATCGCCAACTCGCCAGTTCCCGACTTTTCCTTGATGGCCGATAATTCTTGGGCCAACCATTTCACTTTGGTGCCAGAAAAATACGGGTCTAAGCGCAAACCGGTCTTTTGATTGATCGTCCTTTCCCAGCCTTGTGCCGTCAATTCTTCACAAATCGCGGCGCTGCGGTTGCATTGCCACACGATCGCATTGTACAGGGGATTGCCGGTCAATCGATCCCAAGCAACGATCGTTTCTCGCTGATTGGTCAATGACAAGGAAACGATTTGATCTGCAGTGATCGCTTGTTCTTGAAACACTTGTGCCAGCAATTCTTGGACATTTTGCCAAATCTCGAGGGGATCATGTTCGACCCACCCGACTTTTGGATAAATTTGGCGATGTTTTTTATCGTAACGCTGCAGGATTTTCCCTTCTTGAAACAGTAAGAGCTTGGTACCGGATGTACTCTGATCTAAAACAAGCTGATAGGTCTTGTCCATCTTAAGCTCCTAGAAACGCAACCGCTGTTTTCGCTATGGAGGCACCGTCTAATCCATAATGGGCAAACAGTTCTGACGAAGAACCAGTAATCAAGGCTTCATCCGGAAAAGCAATGATTTTTTGTCGAATGTCCGTTTCTTCTGCCAGCGTTTCCGCCACGGCAGCTCCTAAGCCGTTGTATCGGCTGTGTTCTTCCACAGTGATCACGGTGCCTGTTTCTTTCGCCACTCGTTTGACCGTTTCTGAATCAAAGGGCTTCAAGGAATGAACATTTAAAACGGTAGCAGTGATACCTTGTTTTTCCAATAGCTCAGCAGCATCCAACGCTTGGCGCACGGTTTCGCCAGTGGCGAGCAATGCGACATCTTGACCGCTTCTCAGCTCAATGGCTTTGCCGATCTCAAAAGGATAATCTGCAGAATCATAACAATCTTCAACAGGATTGCGACCGAGACGGATATAGGCTGGTTCATTTGATGCCGCTAAGGCTTTAAACATTTGGATCGTTTCAAAGCGATCTGCTGGCAACAGCACTTGCAAATTAGGGATCGCTCGTGCCACTGCGATGTCTTGCAAGGAATGATGACTCATGCCTAATGCCCCATAGCTGACACCGCCGCTGATGCCTACGAGTTTGACATTTTTATTCGAATACGCGACATCGACTTTGATCTGCTCGATACTGCGCATGCTGAGAAAACAAGCAGGGGATGCAACGAAAGGGCGTTTGCCCATATGGGCTAAGCCGGCCGCAATACTGACGATGTTTTGCTCTGCGATCCCTACTTCCACCAATTGTGTCGGTAATTCCTCGGCAAAAGGTGCTAACGAAGCGGAACCACGAGAATCACTGGTCAACACCGTGATAGCAGGATTCTTTTTTCCTTCTTCAATCAATACGTCGCACATCGCTTGGCGATTGGCAATATTATTTTTTCCCATGAGTCAAAACCTCCATTTGCTGATCAAGTTCGGCAATAGCTTGTGCAAACTCTTCTGCCGTTGGCACTTTATGATGCCATTGCGCTTGATTTTCGGCTGCAGAATAGCCTTTGCCTTTGATGGTTTTAGCAATGATCAGCTTCGGTTGATTGGGCTGATGCGGTTTTTCTAATGCAGCCACCAAGGCAGCCATATCATTGCCATCAACGATATGCACATCCCAACCAAAGGCACGCCATTTTTCATCTAGCGGCTCCACTGCCATCACATCTTCCGAGGCTCCAGTGATCTGCAAGCCGTTGCGATCAATGATGGCGGTCAAATTGTCCAGCTGGTAGTTGGCAGCCGCCATGGCTCCTTCCCATACCGAGCCTTCTGCTAATTCGCCATCTCCCAACAACGTATAGGTTTGATACGTGCGGTGATCCAGTTTGCCTGCCAAGGCGATCCCTACTGCGACGGGTAAGCCGTGACCTAGCGAACCAGTATTCATCTCAACCCCAGCTACTTTATTGTTTGGATGACCGATCAGTCGTGAACCAAATTGCGAAAAGGTGGCTAATTCTTCTTTCGGCAAAAAACCTTTGTCAGCTAAAACGGCCCATAGTACTTCTGCAGCATGTCCTTTACTTTGGATATACTGGTCACGATCTTGCTTTTGGGGATCTTTCGCATCCACATTCATTATCTGATAATACAGGGCCACTAAAATATCGGTACAAGAAAGATCCGAACCAGTATGACCCGTTTTTGCTTGATAGATCAGCTCTAACACGGATTTTCGAATCGTTAAAGCCTTCATTTCCAGCTCGTTTATTTCCATGATTGATCCCCTCTCAAGTATGCTTTGACGTCTTCTTCGATCGGATCATAAAAATCTGGCTGCACGCCGATATATTTGCACGCTTCGTACAAGATCGGCACCACATTTTTTCTGACCGCCGCAACGTGATGAATATAAGGGCCTTCAACGAGTTTGAATTCCAAGCGATTCAAATTCGCAAATTCTAGATAGAGATAGGTCCCTTGATTGTATGGTCCATCGATCCCTTTGCCGGTGCCCATCAGCAACGAATACTCGCCGTTGTCTCCATCAAAGCGACACAACGTATACTCGTCTTTGATTGCCCGAAAAGCGACTGATCCCGGATAGTCAAAAACAAAATGCCGTTGCGGCAAAATGGGTTTGGTCTCCGCAGTGGAATAAGCAAAAACCCCTAAGTGCTGCAGCAATTCGCCATTCTCGTTTTCTGGATGGCGGCAGTTGACATCCGCAAAGATCGCACGGTGTTCCCCCAACGAAGCGGCTTCGACCAACAGTTCCGAGATCGCCCCATGAACATCCGTCTCACAGACAAAAGGCAGACCTTCTTCTTGTAAAAGCGACAGGGAGGCATACGGTAAAATACCGATTTCGTCTTGTAAAGCCGTCCAACACTGGATGACCCCTGCATTGCAGCCGTAGCTTTCACATAAGTTTTGCAAGGCCACTTTAAGGGCTGCCACCATCTCCAAATCTTTCGTCGAAATTTGGACTTTTGTATTGGTTTCGAAATAATCAATGACTGCTTGCAATTTATCTGGCTGCTGTTCTTTGACTTTCTTGATTTCTTGCACCACTTCTTGGATCGGTACTGGTGATAGCGAGATATTGAAACGCTCCAATAGTTCGCCTTCGTTGCAAATCACGGTCCAAAAATCAAAGGGGCGTGGGCCAACTTGCAAGATTCGTGTTTGTTTGAAGGTCTTGACGACATTGCAGACTTTGATAAAGTCTTGCAAGCCGCGGGCAAATTCCGGTGAATCAATATCAGAATTTTTGACATAGGTGAAAGGTACCTTGAAACGGCGCAAGACTTTCCCGATAGCGAAAAGACCGCATTGCGTATCCCGCAAACGTGAACCGTCGGCGGCTGGTGTCTCGTCTTTGGGTCCCCATAATAAGACGGGAACATCTAGTTTTTTGGCTAGACGAGCACAGGCATATTCCGTACCAAAGTTTTCATTGGCTAGAAAAAGACCGTCGATTTTTGCTGCTTTGAATTTTTCGGCGATTTTTTCAACCCCTTCATCATCGTATAGCAAGCCATCTTCGTTGATATCTAAAATATCTACATAATCAATGGCCAGTTCGTCCATTTTTTGTCGTGTCAGATTGGCGTACTCAATGGCTGCTTCTGCACTAAATAAATTTCTTCTAGTTGGGGCGAACCCGATTGTTACTTTATCCATACAACCACCCTTTGCGTTTTAGTATATTTAGCTAAATTTTTATTTCTTCGACGATTCGTGCTACATTTCTGCTCAGAAATTCCTCATCCGTCAGTAAAACGATTTTTTTATTAGGAAAGGCTGTTGCGACTTTCGCTTGATTGAAGCGGGTTTGAGGAGCTAAAATCAAAAAATCATAGTCATTTCCCACCATAAATATTTCTGAAAAAGGCGCGGAATTCACTTGGTAATGCTGATCATCCGCTAGTTGTTCTTTGAGCGCTTTGACGAGCAGTGCGCTGGAGAGCCCAGTTGCACAAAAGAGACCGATCTGTGTCATCTATTCACTTCCTCAAAATGTAATCCCTTACTTTTTACACCTTAAATATAGCATAAGCTAAATATTTTGCAATAGTTTTAGATAAATATTTTTGTTTTATAACTAAAAAAAAAGACAAAACGCTTGCTAAACGTTTTGTCCTGCTTCTTATTTTTTTCTTATTTGATGCTTTCGCGTTCGACGATCGTCGTGGCGACCAGCATTTTCAGATGGTTTTCATCTTCACTGGTGATTTTCTCGATCAAGCGTCGCACAGCTTGGCGACCAAGGTAAACTTTATCTACTTTGACGGTGGTCAGCGGTGGGTTGCAAAATTCCGCCAAAGGAATATCATCGAACCCAACGATGGCCAACGGATGATCGGGGAACACTTCGCGAATGGCTTTCATTGCACCGATGGCGATATTGTCATTGACCGCAAAAAAGGCGCTTGGTAACGGCCGCTGATCGGCACGCAAGGATTCCAAATAGACCTTCATGTCTTGATATGAGCCCTCCAAGGTGGGTTCTACTAAGGCTTCCGTCTCTTCATAATGGATCAGATCATGCTCTTGGATCGCTTGAATAAACCCTTGCTTGCGTTCACGGAAATTGTTGATTTGAAAGGTTGAGTTGATGATGCCAATGTCTCGGTGGCCTTTTTCGATCATCTTTTCAACGATCTCATAGGCGCTGTCACGATTATTGATGGCGACAAAATCAAAGTCCTGCGAATTAAAAATCGTATCTAAAATCACTAAGGGTACTTCCAAATGACGGAAGACTGCTAAATCTTGTTTTTCCAATTCCGTTCCTAACAATAGCAAACCATCTACTAATTCTGGGCGAATCTTTTCGATCGGGTCTTCCTCTGGCGCCAATGTGATATGGGAAATGACCAATTCATAGCCTAACGCGCTGCATTCCATTTCGATCCCCCGGATCAATTCAGAAAAGAAAGGCGTATCCCCTACGACATTTCCTTGTTTGTTCATTACAACAAATTTGATCTTTTGGCTTTCCGTTTTTTTAATTTCTCGCTGATCAAAATACCCCATCTCACGAGCGATCTTCAAGATCGCTTGCCGTTTTTGTTCACTGATCCCCTTACGATTGTTGATTGCATTAGAGACAGTTCCGCTGGAAACGCCAGCTTTTCGGGCAATATCAGAGATCACAACTTTCATTTGCTCACCGCTTTCTGCTTCTCATTCTGTTAAAAGTATAGCAAAAGAATTGTTTTTTTACTACCAAAAAAGCTAAAACAAACTAAAATTTTTAGTTTGTTTTAGCTTCTACTTTGATTAGTTACTTTGTTCCGCCAAAATGCAGAAGGACAATGGGTCGATGGTTATCCTTGGCGCTGCTACGCCGCGAGAAGTGATCCCAGCTCCTTTGGGGTCAGCAACGATGTGCAAAGAAGCATTTTCTGTTGCCGTCGGTAAGTCAAAGGACCAGCTTTCTTCCGTGCTGTTGAGTAAAACGAACAAGGAACGCCATGGATGCTGTTTGTCACGATTGGGTACTTGATACGCCAAGCGATTTTCATCCTTTGTCTCATAAAAGACTATGCTTTCAGCCGTTTGGGTCGTGGCATCTCTCAATGGTGCATAGGACTGCCGCAATGCCCACAAGCCCCGATACAGCTCGCGCAACTCTTTGAAGGTTTTGGCACGTGACCAATCCAGCTGATTGACTGCCAGTGGCGAACGGAAGGAATTTTCATCGCCTTCTTTGGTACGGCCAAATTCTTCCCCAGCTTGAGTCAGCACTGCTCCTTGGCTAGTAAACAAAATGGCTGCTGCTAGTTTATTGCGGGCTAAAAGCTCAGGATCAAACTCATAATTTCTTTCCTTCACTGAAGCCTGCATGGTTGCCACCAGCTTGTCCCATAAGGTCAAATTATCATGGACTGAAGCATAGGCGATCACTTGGCGGGGCGATTTTGCCCAGCGCTCGGCGCCTTCTTGTGCGGCAACTTTCGTATTTCCTTGAATCGCCGTTGCCAAATTTGCTGCATAAAAGGTTTGCTTGACTTGCGGTTGACCATTCATTCCTTGAATAAACGCGCCGTCTGTTTCTTCAAAGACATCGCCTTTGATACTGTCTCTTAAATCATTGCTAAAAACAGCAACGCCTTCTGACAGTGCCCAAACATTACTTTTATTTGCTGGGATATTCGGCTGAATAATTTGATTGCTGCCGGCATCCCATGGCTCGCCGTATAAAATCACATGGCTGAAGCCGGCATCATCTAGGCGTTGCCGCAACTGGTTCATGGTTTCCACATCGATCAGGCCCATCAAATCAAAACGAAAGCCGTCGATTTTGTATTCTTGCGCCCAATATAAAACTGAATCAATGATAAATTTACGCATCATTTTCCGTTCAGAAGCCACTTCATTGCCGCAAGCAGAACCGTCCGCAAAATTCCCTGCATCATCTTGACGGTAGTAATAATCAGGCACCGTCAAATTAAACCATGATTCTTCCGTGATCGCAGTGTGATTAAAGACCACATCCATCACAACGCCGATGGCTTCTTCGTGCAGCGATTGGATCATTTGCTTGCATTCACGAATCCGCGCCTTGGGATCACTAGGATCAGAAGCGTATCGTCCTTCAGGTACATTGTAATTTTTCGGATCATAGCCCCAATTGTAGGCAGACGAAGTTTCATCATTGTCAAAATCGAAGATCGGCAGCAGATGAACATAATTGATCCCCAGCTCTTTTAAATAGGCCATGCCAGTTGGTTGACTTTCATCTCCCACCAGATGGGTCTTTTTTTCAGTGAAGGCTAAATATTTTCCGCGATTTTCTGGTGAAATACCGCTGTTTTCGGCACCACTGAAATCTTCGACATGCAATTCCCAAATATAGGCATCTGTGATCGACTGCTGACCGACGCCGTGACTTTCCTGCCAACCTTCAGGATCTGTTTCCTTTAAATCAATGATCGCACCGCGGTTTCCGTTGATCCCTACTGCCTTGGCATAAAGATCCATCGCTTCTATTTTCTGCCCATCTCGTTGAAACTCAAAGGTATAAAACAGCTCCTTGACGTTTTCTTCCGTCGTGACTTGCCAACAGTTGTCTTCTTGAACCATTGGCAGCGTCAGCAGACGATCGTCAGTCCCAGCAACACCGCTTTGATAAAGCAATACTGAAACGGCCTCTGCCTCTGGTGACCAGCATTTGAACGTGGTTTGCTGTCCTTGAAAAGTCACACCAAGATCATTCCCGTGATACGTATGTTCTTCTAAAAAACCGATCCTGCTATCGATCGCAATCTTTTTTTCTCCATACTGCGTGTTTTGTCCCATCAAAATTCCTCCATTCAACGTTTCTAACTATAAAAGCCAGTTACTTTTCTGCTATTTCTACCTTCTCATATTTCTTGAAAATTGCCAACAATAACTGACAGCGTGCATACAAAAAACAGCTAAGACCAAAAAAGCAGGCAATGTACATGCTGAAAACCAGCGCATAGGGTGAAAGAAGCATGATGACAATAGGGGCTGCCGTCAGAATATGAAGACTAAGTATTTTAAACGGGTGCTTTGCGGCGACTTTTATGCTGTTCAAAAGGATCGTTTTGATTCCGCTATCGTAACGTGCGAGTAAGAAAAACGAAACTTGGAAAAATTGAAGCCACATGAACGTACAAATTACTAAGCCTATGGTAAAAAGATCAGGCGTCCCTTTTAGTTGGAAATAATACAACCAATCAGCAGTCAAAAGCCACAAAGAAAAAAGTAGACTGAGCCAGATAAGAGTGCTCTTTCGAAAGCTTTGGCAAAAGACCGACCAAAACTGCTGAACAACAGCCGGTGCTTTTCCTTCTATCAGATCAGTCGCCACTTTAGAACCCGCAGTAATGGCTGCACCGATCGTGAAGAGCGGCAAACTAAAAAACAAGAGTAGTACATTTAATAGGAGCAACTGGCTGAATTTCCAAGCGATTCGTGCGAAGAAGTTTTCTGAATGAAAAAAGTGTATCATGTGGGTTTACTCCTTTACTGATCCGACAACGATTCCTTGAACGAAATATTTTTGTAGAAGCGGATAAATAATCAATAACGGCACCACTGCCACCACGATCTTCGCTGCATTCAAGTTTCGATCAGAGACCGCTAGTAGACTTTGTAGCTGCTCGGAAGTCAAATTCCCGGCTTGTTGCATTGTTTCAGCAATGTTGACTGATAGTGTTTGGATATAGGTCATTAAAGGATAGTTTTCAGTCTTGGTCATATAGATCAGTCCACTGAAAAAATCATTCCAACTACCGACAATACTGAATAGAGAAACGGTTGCCAAACACGGCAAAGACATTGGAATATAGATTCGTCCCAAAATCTGCAGTGGGTTGGCCCCATCGATCCGAGCAGATTCTTCCAATGATTTGGGAATTCCCCGAAAGAAATTCATCACCAAGATCACACTGCCGATAGGGACTGCACTAGGTAAAATCAGGGACCAAATCGTATTCAATAACCCTAGATTGCGAACGACCAAATACGTTGGGATCATGCCGCCACTGAAGAGCATAGCGAAAACCATCACACTCATGAATAATTTTCTCGTTCGAAATACTTTTTTTGATTTAGATAGCGGGTAAGCCATCGTTACGATCATCACCAAATTCAGCAATAAAGAGATCACCACACGAATGACTGAAATACCAAAAGAACGCCAAAATTGCTGATCGCTCATGATGCGCTCATAAGCCGCTAAGGTCAGATCTACTGGCCATAGCCCCACAGCATTTGCCGCGACGGCACTGCTGCTGCTTAAAGAAAGTGCCACGACATTCAACATCGGTACTAAACAAGAAAGAGCCAAAATAATGACGATCAAATAAATTACTGCATGCCGTATACTAAATTTTTCTTTCATCTCTTTTTTCCTTTCCTTAAAACATCACTCTGTCAGTCTTCTTCTCCGCAATTTTGTTGGAAGACCAAATCAAGAATAGACCGATCACCGATTTGACCAGACCAACGGCGGTTCCTAAGCTATAGTCTCTACCGATCAGACCGATTCGGTAGACATAGGTATCGATAATATCGCCGCTTTGATACACAACCGGAGAATACAGGTTATAAATTTGGTCGAAGCCGGCATTCAAGATATTAGGCAGCGACAAAATCGTCATCAGCAAAATAAAAGGCATCATCCCCGGCAGGGTTACGTGCCAGACTTTTTTTGACCAAGAAGCACCATCCATCGTTGCTGCTTCATATAATCCCGGATCAATCGAGGTAATGGCAGCAAGGTACACGATTGAACTGTAACCAAAACTTTTCCAAACATCGGTCCCGATCAGCAAACGAGGAAACAGCTGATTACTACCCAAAAAGTTTAATGGTTCTACACCAAAGTTTTGTAAAATCTGATTCACCGTTCCATCAAGACTGAATAAATTGACCACTACTGAAGCCAATATGACCCATGAAAGAAAATGGGGCAAATATACGATGGTCTGAATGGAGCGTTTCATCCACTTTACACGTACTTCATTTAATAGAATCGCAAAAAGAATCGGTACGATCGTATTAAAGACAATTTTCCAGAAAGCGATGAAAATCGTGTTTTTAGTTACTAAGAAAATATCCGGTAAACTGAACAAATAGCGAAAGTGCTCGAATCCCACAAATTCAGAACCAAATACACCTTTCGCTGGCACATAATCTTGAAATGCCATCAACAACCCAAACATAGGACCATATGAAAAAATCAAAATAAAAATGATGCCTGGTAAAATCATCCCTAGAAAGAAAAGCTGATCTCGAGAAAACCACTTTTTCTTTTCTTTTTTGCTTTCTTTTTCAACAGAAAGTTCCATTTACTTACTCCTCCATAAATTTTTTGCCTCACCAGCCGCTTGATGAAAAAATTCGAACAAAGAAAAGGCACCTGCAGTCGGTTTTCCTGCATACAACCTTGCTTTTCTTTGTTCGAAAGACGAGTGTCAGAACCGCTGGAGTGGCCGCTTAATTATCTGCTCGCTGATCTACTACTTCTTGCATTTCTTCAAGTATGGCTGTCCCACCTTGGCTATTCCAGGTTTCAACATAGTTGTCGAAGTTTTCCAGGGGTTCTTCTCCAGTGATAAACTTAATGAAGGTCTCTTCCTCCAGTTTCCCTACTTGTGCGCCGTTTCGTTCATTGGCTTTGATCGAATCAAAACGCGGTGGTTTCACTTCATTCAAGCGTCCTTGCTCTCTGATACCGCCCATCACATTATTGACGGCTAAATAGCGGGAGGCATAGCGGGTCCAGTCCACCGGATCAGTTTCTTCAGGGCTATCCAGATATTGCTTGATTTTTTCGGCGTTTTCTTTGATGAAGAAGTTGGAGATATCCTCGATAGATGTTTCGCCAACCGCCGCCTTGGAAGCTTCTACTGCATCATCAATCTCACTATAGGCTTTTAAGAAAACAACATTCCATGGACGAACCGTCCCATCGACATCCACTTTCGCATAGTCATAAATTTCCGGAAACTCGGCTTCAATATCTTCCGAGTTGGCAACTTCACCATAAATCAGATTGATCATCTCCATGATTTTTTCCGGCTCAGAAAAACCTTTGCGCACCACGATGTATTGCCCAGTGCCGCGGTTAGCCACGGCATTGACCCCTCCATCGCCGTTAGCATTTTCAAGGGCATAAGGAACAAATTCAGCATTTGGATCATTTTGTTTGGCTTGTACTAAGCCCCAGTCAGGCATGTGCCAAGGACCAAAAGCGATGCCCGTTTCTCCATTAACCATCATGGCATGGATATCGTCATACGTGCGGGTACCAAATTGCGGATCCATGAACCCTTCATCTTGCCAGTCCTTCAGTAGCGTTAGTGCTTCTTTCATTTCTGGCGTATTGGATCCATAAAACATCTGCCCATTCTCATCTTGGAGATACGATTTTGGGTAGGCTCCAAACGCATTCATGATGGCTGTTCCGGTATATGCCGTGCCGCCATGATTTGGCGAAGACAACCAGAAGGCCAATGGCAAACCAACTGCTTTTCCGGTATTGGCTAAATCATTTTCTTGAAAAGCAATCGCTGTTTCCTTCAACTCATCCAATGTAATTGAGCGATTGCCATCTTTATCCAGTTCAATACCTAGCTCATCTAGCCAGTCCTGGCGCAACCAGACAAGATTGGGCCCAAAGTCATCGCTAGTAGATGGGATCGCCATCAAGCGATCATCAAACGTGGCTGCTTCTAACTGAATCCCATCAAACGAATCATAGATGTCTTTTAGAAAATCGTCGGCATGCTCCTCAAATACTTCGGTTAAGTCTTCCACTAAATCATTGTTAACTAATTCTTCCAATTCATCTCTTGATCCGACGATCATCGTATCCGGTAGTTCCCCTGAAGCGATCGCTAGCGATACTTGACGATCATAGTCTTCCCCATGGGCTTCAAAGGCACTCTCCAGCTCGATGCCCAAGCGTTCTTGAATCAATCGAGTATATGCGTTATTGCTGTAAGAATCCCCCTCAGGCAGTTTCGAGTTCGGTGCGGTCTGGCGTCCGATCGTAATCACGGTATCCCCATTTTCATTGGTCTTTGCTTCTTCTGAACTGCATCCTGTCATAATAAGTGCTGAAGCAACTGCTGTTAACATTGCTGTCCCCCGCCTAAATTTCATTGTTTTCCTCCTCAAACTTTTTTGATATCCTTATTATACGCAATCGCTTCCACAGAAAATATAGCACTTTTTTCAGATTCATAGCACGATATCCAGAAAAATAAAACGTTTACAAATTCGCTCTGTTGCTTTTTTTGTTTATCGCTTACTATAGAAAGAAGAAGCGACTGCGTAATTTTCTCTATACGAAAGGACGGCGAAAACCATGTACCGACTGCTGCTTGCTGATGACAGCTACGATCAAAGAGAAGTGATCAAATACTTCTTGAGTCAGCATGAAAAAGAATGGCTGATCGAAGAAGCCAAAAATGGCCGCGAAGCCTGGAAACTTTTTCAGAAACAGCCCTTTGACTTGATAATTACCGACGTAAAGATGCCCTTTATGGATGGACATGCCCTAGTAGCGAGAATCAAAGAAGCAGTTCCTGAAATTCCTGTGATGTTTATCAGCGGCTTTGAAGATTTTCATTATGTAAAAAAAGCCATACAGTTACAAGCGGTTGACTACCTCTTAAAACCAATCGACCCTGATGATTTTTATGAACAAATAAATAAAATCATTCTTTTTATTGATCAACAAAAGCAGCGCGCTTACACAAAAACAATCGCACAAACCCATTACTTGAAAGAGATTTTGAGTAAACTTTTTTATGGCTATCCTTGGCATTCACTGCCGAAGGAAGAGCAATCGATTGCACAAGATTTTTTTAAGACTCATCCCTCTTTTTTTCTCGTTACTTGGCCGCTGGATTCTTGGAATGCGCCGGATTTTGTCCCATCGCTATCTGCTGCATTTCCTGAAATGTTCAGTTTGTTTTTAGCTCCAGCACAACTGCTCTTTTTTAACGAACCTTTGCCAAAAAGGGAAATCGAAGAGCGAAAAAACAACTTAACTACCTATTTTTCCAAACAGTTTCAGCAAAAAATAACACTTTTTGACAGCGGACCAGTTCCCCACCATTCAGGGGTGTATGGCACCTATCATGACTTACTGAGAACCAGTCAGCGGTCTTTTTATCAGCAAAACAAAGGGAAAATCTGCCAGCTGCTTCCGGGAGATCACTACATCGTCAAGAAAGCGCTTTTCGAAAAAACCGTTTCGTATGTGAATCAATACGAAAGTAAAAAAGCCCACGCGCTTGTGAAAACAGTTTTCGACTGCTTTGAAACAAATGGACGTGAGGAACCAACCAATGCCAAGTTTTATTTTGCGACCTTTTATCAAACAATCCTCGATCAGTGCACGATCACTTTTGATGCGGAGTGTGGCGCTAATCAGATTGGAAAAATACTGGAAGCGCCAAGTCTGCAACTAATTGCGGATATTTTTGATGCCCTCTTCCATTATATCCATGATGCATTGCTTCAAATCAACGGGAGCCAGTCAAATGACTATGTGCGCCAAGTAAAATCCTATATATTCGCTCATTTTCACCAAGAGTTGAGCTTGGATCGGTTAGCAAAGGAAGTCAATATCAATCCTAACTACCTAAGCGAATTATTCAGTACTTCTGAAGGCATGGGTATCACCAAATACATCAAGTCTTACCGTATCAAACAGGCTCAGAAGCGTTTAAAGAACTCGAACTGCAGCATTCGAACTATCTCCAAACAAGTTGGCTTTAATCATTATTCCTATTTTTGCAAAACGTTCCGAGAAATTGTCGGAATGACGCCGGATGCGTATAGAAAGAGAGGTCCCTCTTGTTAAGAAAAGTCCACGATTGTGTTAAAAATTTTCGTTTTCAAAAAAAGATCGCCCTTATTTCAATTCTTTCAAGCATTGTTCCTCTGATCGTTTTGACCTTTGTCGGGGTATCTATCATCCGAGCCTTTATCCAACAGCAGGAAAAAAGTGCTTACTCCGATAATCTCAAAAGTATCAGCTATCAGTTAGAAAGCAAGATCCACACCTATCGGGACAGCCTGCTCTTTTTAGCCAACAATACCGCCTTGACGCAAGAGCTTTCTAGTCAACGCTTCTCAAACTTTGATCAATACAATCTCTTTCAAAATACGATCGTGCCTTTGTTTCACAGTGTTCGTTTTCCGCAAGCAGATATTAAAGGCATCACGCTATACACCACGATCGATCTTTATGATCATGGGCAATACGTCAAAAAAATCACGGCTGATACAGCACTGCCTTTTCTAAAAGAAAAACCTTCGACCGAGATTCGAACGTATTTTGACAAAGAACGGGAGGAACTTTCTTTTTATACCAACCTTTTTTTAAAAGGCCATACCGCAGATTCCTTAAACTACATCGTTTTAACCATCGATCGAGCAGCATTGTTCACGAATCTTGATGCAGTCACTGAGGAGCCTTATGATTTGACGATTCAGTCAGAGACCGGGCAGACGCTTTACCGCATTGATTATTTGACGAAGCAGCAACGTACTCAAAAACAGTGGCTGGTTGGAAACGCAGTTATTGAAGAGGCACCTGTACTGCTGGATAATCATTGGCAAATCGTTTTTGTTAAAACCGCACAGTCATTTTTCAGCAGTTTACTGTATCTAGTTGGTGCGGCACTTATTATCTTTGGTTTTGTATTAATGATATTGGTTTTATCCAGCTGGTGGTTGGCTAAAACCGTGGTACAGCCGATCAACTCTTTGACCCAGCAAATGGCCTCTTTATCAATGGATCAATTCAAAATCCAGCACACATATTCTTCAAAAGATGAAGTCGGACAGTTATACACCAATTTTCAAAAAATGCTAGATAAAATCGCTGAGCTGATCAATGAAGTATATGAAGCCGAATTGAAACAAAAAGAATACGAATTGCGGGCTCTGCAAGCCCAGATCAATCCGCATTTCTTTTATAATTCCTTAGCACTGATCAGCAATACTGCCACACTAAACGGCAATCACGAGATCCGTGAGATGGCTCAGCTGCTGTCTCGATTCTACCGTCTCAGCCTAAACCAAGGATCCAACCGGCTATCCATCACCAAAGAACTCGATCTAACAATCACCTATGCTAAAATCCAGCAAAAAATGCATCACCATTCCTTTGATTTAGTCCTCGAAATTGACTCAGATATCGATGAGTATCCGATGATCCATCTGCTCTTGCAGCCGTTTGTCGAAAATGCCGTCTTTCATGGGCTTGATCATATTGAAGATGACCGCAGAGGGGTATTGACGATCCGCTGCCTCAAAGAAGGACAATGGCTACGGTTTGAGATTCAAGACAATGGTCCCGGGATTGATCCTGAACAGCTAAAACAACTGGAGGAACCTTCTGATCAACATTATGGTATCAACAATGTACGCCAGCGGCTAGCATTGTACTATGGCACGCAAGCTTCCTTATCGATTCAATCAGTAAAAGGTGAAAACACCACAATTGTTCTACTCATACCGCAAGACTTACCTCCTCAAAAAAACCGTCAGTGAAGAATGTTTAATCACTAACGGTTTTTTGGTGTCAAAATATTCAGATATTTATTTTAATGCTTGATTTCAAGTACCTATTCCTCTACAGCAAACGTACCGACCTCTAATAATCCTTGCCGACCCTGGTCTCGCGTCACGCCTTTTGCTTTCTTTAACATTCGTTCCCAATACTCCATGGTATCTTTTATAAAATCCTTGTTGCCGTCAGTACACCCTTCACGAATAAACAGCAATACCAAACCGCTAAAAAAAATCAAGGCTTCTTCATGGTATTTCCTCAGATCGTTTTCTTGCTCACATTGAAAAACAGTTGATTCAGCGATTGCTTCTTGAAAATATGCAAAAGAACGCTCTTTTATGTAAGGACCACAACCAATATCATTTAAAAATAATGCAAAAAAGAGGGCTCGATTGCGACTGGCGAACACGTAATAGTCATGCCAAAAACAGTATAGAGGATCCAGTGTCATCACCGTCTCTTTTTTTGCTTCATGAATGTCATGGAAGACATCATCGACCATTGCCTGTTTATAATTTTGCATGTTTGAAAAATTCAAATAGATTGGTTGGGTCGATGTTCGTGCATATTTAGCAATGTCGCGGACAGTGATTGGCCGATAAAGATATTCCACCAGATATTTTTTTAAACAGTTGATCAAATATTTTTTCGTAATCGTTGCTTTTCTCATAATACCCCTTCCTTTCTTGAGGCGATCAGCTCTCGCTAACGCTCCTCTACTCTCACTTGCTTTCTTCCAGTGAAACACCACCAACACCCAATTTTCTTACTGAAAGTAATCTGCATACTTCTACTTTAACAAAAAAGAGAACGTTAACATATACTTTCTGCCGAATTTCTTAATTTTGTTTTATATTTTTGACCATTTTTCTGAAAAACTTCCCTGTTTTCCACGGCTAAGTCTTAAGACTGATTTTTTTGATACTACTTGTGAAATGATACTATGTAATGTATAGTATGGATATGAACAGGAGGAGAGCCTTTGGATGCCCAATTAAAAAAAGGATTATTGGAAATTTGTGTTTTAGCCTATTTGCAGCACGGGGA
The DNA here is from genome assembly GCF_051714285.1 of Enterococcus sp. AZ149. Taxonomy (NCBI): domain Bacteria; kingdom Bacillati; phylum Bacillota; class Bacilli; order Lactobacillales; family Enterococcaceae; genus Enterococcus; species Enterococcus sp. AZ149. The sequence goes on along the minus strand of NZ_JBIORO010000001.1, from coordinate 52,404 downwards.
CTCTTATGGCTATGAATTAGTCAAAAATATTTCTCCTTTACTACCAATCTCAGAATCCACCCTCTACCCTATCTTGAAGCGCTTAGAAGCCAGCCGAGCGGTTGAGACTTACAACAAGAGTCATCAAGGACGGACCCGAAAATATTACCGCTTGACCAAACTTGGCAAACAGCGGATCGACGATTTTTTAACCAACGACTGGCCCCAATTGACATTGATCCAGCGATTTATTAAAGGAGGAACACTAGATGAACAGAGTTGATTTTATCAAGGCATTGGCTGCAGAATTATCTGAAAAAGTCAGACCTAGCGAGATTCATCAGCTGATCAACTATTATGACGAGATGATCGAAGATTTGATGGAAGAAGGATACACTGAAGAAGAAGCCGTGGCACGCCTTGGCTCCCCAAAAGAACTGATCCAAACAGTCACAGAAACAGAAGAGGTCGTGGTAGAGATTCCCCGCCGCTTTCATCCCTTTTTGCTCTTGATCTTAGTGCTAGGCTTTCCATTGTGGGGTAGCTTATTGTTAAGTGCCGCTTTGCTGATCCTAAGCTTTTTAATAATCATCTGGTGTGTGCCTTTCACCACTGGCATGATTGGTGTCACTACGTTTATCGGTGGGATTGCTAGCGTTGTCTTAAGTCCAATGCTGATGGCGGATGGTTTCTATCTCTTTTTAAGTCAGTTAGGCGTAGGGATTTTCTTATTTGGTTTAGGGCTTCTTTGTCTGATCGCCACTTATAGTATGAGCCGACCTTTTTCACGTCTTACCCACTCCCTTGTCGTTTGGCCAAAATCATTTGTTCAAAACTATCGAAAGAAGGCAGTCCTATGATCAAAATCAATAAGCGCTTTTTCGTTTTTCTCAGTCTGTTGTTTATTATTCTCGGACTGGTCATCACCTTTATCGGTTTTTCAATGTCAGGGTACTCACCTGATGCCTACCATATTGAGCATCGTCGTTGGTATCAACTGATTGGTTTCTACACAGACTAATCGGCAAAAACAATTATAAGTTGTTTTTTTTGTCAGAAAAACTAGCAATTTGCATTAATTTCATGTATTGATGAAAAAATTGAACTTTCCTTTTTAACCTCACCATATTACTATATAGGTACATCCTGTATCCTATTTCATAGGGTAACCAGAAAAACCCATACCATCCTATGGGTTTTTTTGTTGTTTATAAAAGCAAAAAAACGTGCCGCAAGTCCAGTTATCGCCAAGCCAGCTATTTTTAGCTAACCTTGGTAGAGCCTGTCTGCAGTACGTTTTTTCTACTGATCGATTATTCCCCTAGTACTGGCTGTTCTTGCACAGTGCCAATAGGAAACAAGGCGCGAAACACCCGGCGAACGATTGGGCCTGCAATGAACAATTGCAACGGCAATGCGACGATCACATTTTTCCCAATGTTGCTTAGCCAATTGACGAACACCGAGTGATCAGGGTTTGGGTGCATCAACGCACCAAAGAGTGACATACAGATCACCATGCCGGCGATCATCAATGAAGAAATCAAACCGATTTTTTTCCAAGTAGCTGATTGATGGTCCAAAAATCGAAACGCCAAACCTTTTGCTGGACCCGAAACAATGAACCAATCCAAAATAAAGGCGACACAAAGGGCTAATGGCAATTCATTCCACGCCAATTGGAATGCCAATGCCGAAACACCGACTTGAAACATGAGGTTATAAACACTCATAAAATACACCATGAAAATACACATAAGTGTCGTATAGATCAAACTTTCTTTTTTGTTGATGGGCATGTTACAACTTCCTTTCTCTTTTTCGTACTCGACTATTCTAGCAGAAGAAAATTTTTCGTGTAAGTAAAAGTTTGAAAACTTTCAAAAAAGTTTTTTGCTATTTTTTTTATCCACTTCTCTTGACACTTTCTTATGAAGTCAGTAGAATAGCGATAGATTAGATCGTACAGATAACAAGCGGGTTCGCTTGTCGAGAGAGAGGCGGTTTCTATGAGAATAGAAACGGTCTCTTTTTTTGCGAATTTTTAGAGGTGAGAATATGGAAAACAACAAAAAACTCGTGGGGGCGATCCTCGCAACCGGATTGATGTCATTTGCAGGCGTGCTGATTGAAACAGCCATGAATGTAACGTTTCCGACATTGATCGATCAATTTACGCTTTCAACATCCGATGTCCAATGGGTGACGACCATCTACTTACTGGTCATCTCCATCATTGTCCCAATATCGACCTACCTTTTGAAACGCTTCTCATTGAGAACCTTGTTTCTAGCTGCCAACGCCTTCTTCCTTGTTGGCTTGGTGATCGACTTTTTATCGCCGACGTTTGCCATTTTGCTGATTGGCCGCTTTTTCCAAGGTGCCAGCACAGGGATCGCACTGCCTTTGATGTTCCACATCATTTTGACTTACTCCCCCTTTGAAAAGCGGGGAGCGGCGATCGGCTTAGGGAATTTGACCACTTCCATCGCTCCAGCGATCGGACCGACATATGGAGGATTATTGACCGCCCATTGGTCTTGGAATGCGATCTTTCTTTTCTTGATCCCAGTCTTACTGATCTCCCTAGTACTCGGTCTTTACTCGATCCCTAAGACGGCTGGGGCAAAAGACACTTCCCTGGATTTACTGAGTGTATTAGGAATCGTCTTGATGTTCAGCGGCTTCTTATTGTTCTTGAATCAAGTAGGCACCTTAGCGAGTCTACTGCCGCTGCTTTTCGGTTTCATTGGTGCTGGCTTGTTTTATCAACGTTCAAAAGGTCCAAACCCTTTGATTCGTTTGGCTGTTTTGAAAAACCGCAGTTTCAGTTTGTTTCTTTTCGGCTTTCTCGTTTGTCAGTTCCTTTTACTGGGCATTTCCTTTGTCTTGCCGAACTTTGTCCAACTCGTCTTGGGAAAAGATGCCTTTACTGCAGGATTAGTTATGCTTCCTGGGGCGGCCATCGGGGCGGTCCTTGCGCCGATCTCTGGTCGGTTGCTGGATAAAGTTGGACCGAAAAAACCGATCCTGTCTGGTTTGACTTTGATTGCCATTGGTTGGCTTGCCTTAGCCCTTGTTTTGCGTTCGCCTTTCATTTGGAGCCTAGTTGCCGGACATGTCTTTTACATGATCGGGATCGGCTTAGCCTACAGCAATATGATGACCACCGGCTTAAACAAGCTGACTCCTGCGTTGTACGCGGACGGTAATGCGATCTTTAATACGCTGCAGCAATTTTCTGGTGCAGTGGCGACGGCTGTGGTGGCGACCATTATCAATTTGGCACAAAATGCGACGACCGATTACACCCAAGGGACGGTCATCGGCTCTCAAATCGCCTTATCCTTTTTGTGGGCCCTGGTCTTACTGACTTTCCTATTAACGATTAACTACTTCCGCAAAAACACCGACAAAAAAGCTGTCAGCTAACTGCGGCTTTGCCAATTGAAAAACAACGAAAAAAAGCCGCCCTCCCTTGAGGACGGCCCATAAAAAAATCCGCTTCCGATTCCCCTTCTTAGTCAAAGGGCGCTCTCGGAAACGGATTATTTTTTTAGTTTAATTCAGCTGAACCAACCGCTGTTTTGGCTGTCACTGTGCCTGTAGTCGTCAATGAAAGCTGACGCACTTTTTCGGCATTCGTGATGACCGTCAAAACATCTGTCTGTTTGCCAGCTGCGATAACGGCATCTAGATCCATCACTGCAAGCTTCGTTTCTGGTGTGACCGTATCACCTTCAGAAACAAGAACCTCAAATGGCGCACCTTTTAGTTCTACAGTATCCAAGCCCATGTGGACGAGAACTTCCGCGCCACCAGGCGTTAAAATCCCGATTGCATGTTTCGTTTCAAAAATGCTAGAGATCGTACCTGCAACAGGAGCATAAATCGTTCCGTTCGTTGGCTGAACAGCAAAGCCGTCACCCATCATTTTTTGAGAAAAGACAGGATCAGAAACTTCAGTGATGGCAACTACTTTCCCATCAGCTGGGGCATAAAGGGTTTCTTCTGAAACTTGTGTTGCTTCTGGGGCTGCAGTTGTCGGTGCAGCAGTCGTTGGTGCAACAGCCGCTGCTGCAGCTGTATCAGCAGCCAATTGCGGTTCTAATTTATTTAAGAAGGTAACTTTTCTAAAGACGATAGTGCAAACAAAAGTGATCGCAATCGTCACCGCCATTGAGATGAAGACCATTGGATAGTTTTCAATTTTAAATGATAAGAAGCCGGGCAGTCCCCCTACACCAATACCTAATGCACGGGTATTCGTTGCAGTGATCAGCATTCCACCGAAGGCAGAACCTACCATTGCTGCGACAAATGGGTAAACATATTTCAAATTGATCCCGAACATCGCTGGTTCAGTAACTCCCATGTAAGCAGAAATCGTTGCTGGAACAGAGACTTGTTCTTCTTTTTTATTGCCACGGTGAAGGAACCAAATCGCCAATACTGCCGTACCTTGCGCAATATTTGACAGCATGATCATTGGCCAAAGGTTTGTTGTCCCAAAATCCGCTACTAATTGAGAGTCGATCGCTAGCGTTGTATGATGCAATCCGGTAATAACCAAAGGCGCATACAAGCCACCGAAAATGAAACCAAATAACCAGTTTAATGGTGAGGTCAAGCCAGCATTTACGACCCAAGAAATGCCTGATCCGATTTGCCAACCGATTGGACCTAATACCATGTGAGCTGCTAAAATAGTTGGCAGCAATGAGAACAATGGAACGAAGATCATTGAAACCGCTTCTGGAATCCATTTCCGGAAGAATCTTTCAAGATAAACCAATAAGAAACCTGCCAGCATTGCTGGGATCACTTGTGCTTGATACCCAATTTTATCAATAGTGAAGAACCCGAAGTCCCACGTATAATTTTGAGCAATTTCTGCAGCAGAAGTTGAACTTACTGAATAAGCATTTAATAATTGCGGTGAAACCAATGTAATCCCTAAAACAATCCCTAATATTTGCGTGGTTCCCATCTTACGTGTAATACTCCAGGTAATCCCTACTGGTAGAAAGTGAAAGATCGCTTCACAGGGCAGCCATAAAAAGCCGTTGACACCGTTCCAAAAAGTAGAAGCTTGCGTAATGGTTTGTCCACCTAGAGCTTCTAACGGTACACCTTCTAAGAAATTTCTCAGCCCTAGCATCAAACCACCGACAATAATCGCTGGTAATAACGGGGTAAAGATCTCAGCTAACGTAGCAATCGCTCGTTGCACGATATTTTGATTGTTTTTTGCAATCGCTTTGCTTTGTTCTTTAGAAACACCTTCTATTCCTGATACATCGGTAAAATCATTGTAAAACGTTGAGACATCATTGCCGATAATGACTTGGAATTGTCCCGCATTCGTAAACATCCCTTTGACACTTGGAATTTCTTCAATTGCCTTTTCGTTTGCTTTTGTCTGATCGTTCAAAACAAAACGCATCCGTGTCGCGCAATGTGTTACTGCGGCGATATTTTCTTTGCCGCCAACATATTTCAGCAGCTTCTCAGCATCATCACGATACTTTCCCATAATTAATAAACCCCTTTCATATCCACTTGTATATATATGTTTTAATTACGCACTAATCATAACTTGATAGTTTTGATATTGCAAGCGTTTCAAACTAATTTTTTTCACTTTTTCTACAAACAATACAAGTGAATAGAAAAGGTACCGTATTAAAACCTTAATAAATAAACGTTTTTTAAAATATTTGATTAATATAAAATAATATTGCCAATGACTTTATTTACTGTTTATTTAACAAAAAAGAATAAAAAAACAGGTGAGATAAATTGAAATAGCTTACAAATTACGTTATAATCATTTTGCATGTATAGACAAGTTTAAAGGAGGACAACTATTGTGAATACGATTATATTGTCTAAGGAAGAATGGCTGTTAACGGATCAAACCGGTACGACCTATCCGTTTTCTGGGACAGACAGTGAACGAGTTGCTGCACTGACCGCGCAGCTGCAGAAAATGGAAGGTGGCGGGATCGTCTCTGAATCTCTGGTGTTTACGAATGAAGAAGGGACTTTTTCACTGGACCAATGGTTGACAGAAAAATTGAATCGTCCCTTTATTTGCACCACGAAAGAACAGTATGAAGAAAAAAGTGCTGAAATTCCTTGGAACCTCGAATACTATGGCTACACCCCTGGTAAAGATGAATACTCGGTGGAGTCACTTTTAACCGTCGGCAACGGCTATCTAGGGCTGCGAGGCACGACGCCTGAGATGACCATTTGTGAAGCGAACTATCCAGGGCTGTATTTAGCAAGTCTTTACAATACGGTGGAATCTGATGTTTCTGGTCATACCATCAGCAATGAAGACTTCGTCAATGCACCGAATCTGCAAAAAATGTACGTGAAGATCGATGATGAAGTGATCGACATCGCCAACAATCAGCTTCTTTCCTTTAAACGGACATTAGATCTGAAGACCGGCTTGTTCCAATCAGTGGCAGAAATTGAAACAAAAAAACAAAAGCGTCTGCGAATCGAAACGAAGAAAATCGCCAATATGCAAGACGTTCACCAATACAGCTTGGTCTATCAGTTTACCCCGCTGAACTTTTCCGGCACCGTTACTTTCGTCAGTGAAGCCGACGGATCGGTCTATAACTATAACGTCGCTCGTTACCGTAGCTTAACCAACCAGCATTTGACCGTGAAAGAGACAGCAGCTGAACAAAACAAAGCGCATTTAGTGGTCACCACTAACCAATCACAGATTACCGTTGTCCAATCCTCTGAACTGTTTTCACAGGACCTGCCATTGGCTGAGCTACAAGCTGAAACAAACGACCAGCTCGTCCGTCAGCAAGTAGCCCTTGAGGTGACGGAGGGACAAACTTATCGGGTCGAAAAATCAGTCACTGCTGCCGCTTATCGGCAAGAGGATCCGCAACCGGCATTTACGTTTTCTTCCTTAGCATTACCTGATTTTGCGACGATGTATACCGCCTCAAAACAAGCATGGGCTGAATTATGGGCGAAAGCGGCCATCGAAGTCACTGGTGACTTGATGTCACAAAAAATGCTGAATCTGCATACGTATCATCTGCTGGTCTCCGCAGCACCGAATGCTTATCAGGATTCCTTAGATGCCAGTATCACTGCCCGTGGCCTACATGGTGAAGCCTATCGCGGTCATATTTTCTGGGATGAACTGTTTATCTTACCCTTTTACATTCTACATTTTCCTGACACCGCCAAAGAAATTTTGCTGTATCGCTACCGCCGCTTAGCTGCTGCCAAAAAAGACGCCCAAAAAGCCGGTTACCAAGGCGCCATGTTCCCATGGCAATCAGGATTGGATGGCAGTGAGCAATCCCAAGAACTGCATTTGAACCCTATCAGCGGCGAATGGAAAGAAGACCACAGTCGCTTGCAGCGCCACGTCTCCTTAGCGATCGCTTATAACATTTGGCAATATTGGCACAACACACAAGACCGTCCCTTTATGGAACAATATGGATTAGAATTGATGTTAGAAGTCGCCCATTTCTGGCAAAGTGCTGCCACCTGGGATGATACTGCTCAACGTTACTTTATCGATAAAGTCATGGGACCAGATGAATTTCATGAAAGCTACCCAAATAGTGAACAAGGCGGCTTGAAAAACAACGCCTATACCAATATGATGGTAGTATGGTTGTTTGAAGAGATCGAGAACCTCCAACAACAACTATCAGCAGAGAGCTTCCAAGCAGTATTGGAGAAAACGGCTTTAACCCCAGCGGATATTGCTGCTATGGCAGATATTCGTACCAAATTAGGCTTAGAGATCGATCACGAAGGCATCATCGCACAGTTTGAAGGGTACTTCCAGTTGGAAGATCTGGATTGGGCTCACTACAAAGAGAAATATGGCAACATTTATCGGATGGATCGCATCCTAAACGCTGAAGGCAAGAGTGCTGACAGCTACAAAGTCGCGAAACAAGCCGATAGTTTGATGATTTTCTATAATTTCTCAAAAGAGCAAGTCAATCAAATTTTGGCGGATCTTTCTTACCAACTGCCAACAGACTATATTGAAAAAAATCTCCATTATTATTTGGCTCGCACCTCCCACGGCTCGACTTTGTCGCGGATCGTTCACGCTCAGTTAGCGGCAATGGTGGATGATCAGGAATTGGCTTGGTCGTTATACCAAGAAGCCCTCTCTTCTGATTATCGTGATATCCAAGGCGGGACCACGGCAGAAGGCATTCACGCCGGTGTCATGGCCGCTACGTTGTTTATTCCGTTAACCACTTTTGCTGGGATTGATATTCGAGAAGAGCAACTGCAGATCACACCAAACTTACCAAAAGCTTGGGACAGCTTAGCCTTTCAGCTAGAAGTTCGCGGCACCCGCTTTGCATTGAATGTTACACATGAAACATTGACGATCACCGCTGATCAGCCAGTCACGATCTTAGTGAATGGGCAGCAAGTTTCTCTAGAAGCAAAGAAAGAAGCAACGATTACTTACTAAAAGGAGTGTTACACATGAAAAAAGGATTTGTTTTTGATTTAGACGGCGTTATCACGGATACAGCTAAATACCACTACATCGCATGGAAAGAATTAGCTGCGGAGATTGGGATCGAGATCGATTTGAAATTCAATGAGCAGTTAAAAGGCATTAGCCGCATGGATTCTTTAGAGCGAATCTTAACACTAGGCAACAAAAATGATGCCTACACAGAAGTCGAAAAAGAAGCCTTAGCGACGAAGAAAAATACCCACTATGTACAATTATTACAAAGCTTGACTCCTGATGATCTATTGCCGGGGGTAAAGACGTTCCTTGATGAAGCCAAAGCAAAAAATATTCCTTGTGCCATCGCTTCGGCATCCAAGAATGCGCCGTTTATTTTGGACAAACTAGGTGTCATGCAAGACTTTGATACGATCGTTGACCCAGCAACCTTGAAAAAAGGCAAACCAGATCCAGAAATCTTTATCCAAGCAGCGCTAGCACTAGGCATTGAACCGGCAGAAGCAGTTGGGTTTGAAGATGCTCAAGCAGGGATCGACGGCATCAAAGCTGCTGGTATGTACGCGGTAGGCGTTTATTCAGGAGAAGAACTACACGGTGCAGATGTGATCGTTGAAAAATTGACGGATCTAAACATTGACGAACTTTTGGCGAAATAGTCGATTGCATTTCCAAATTGGCCTCGCTATAATAGCCAAAGAGGGGGCAATCCGATGAACAAGTTCAAAGAGATATTTTTAGATTTAGAACAAAAAATTCTAGCAAACGAATACCCTCCGCATTCTTTGCTGCCTAGCGAAAACCAATTGATCAAAACTTATGGTGTCTCCCGCGAGACTGTCCGTAAGGCATTGAATTTATTGCGGGATGCTGGTTATATCCAAAAGAAACAAGGGAAAGGTTCAATCGTCCTAGACTTGAATCGCTTTGATTTCCCGATTTCCGGCTTGACGAGTTTTCGTGAGCTGCAAGATACCCAACGCATTCCTAGTGAAACAAAGGTTGTCGAGATCCGTAAGATCGCCGTTTCGCCAAAGCTGCACGAGACCACTGGTTGGCCTGTCGCTTCTGAGGCATGGAAACTGATCCGTCAGCGGAGAATCGATGGAGAAGTGGTGATTTTGGATAAAGATTACCTTGATGCTTCTATCATCGAAGAGTTGCCAGAAAACCGAGCGAAAGTATCGATTTTTGATTACTTTGAAAATGATCTTGGCCTTGAGATCGCTTATGCACAAAAAGAAATCACTGTTGACCCCGTCAACAAAGAATTGCGGGATCTAATGGATCTGCGTCCTGAAGATCAGCATGTCGTTACGGTTCGCAGCCTCGTGTATCTAGAAGACACGCGCTGTTTTGAATACACCGAATCGATCCACCGACTGGATAAATTCCGCTTTGTGGACTTTGCCCGTCGACGCAAGATTTGATGGACGTATAGACGTGAAAAAGACAAAACAGACCTAGACTTCACCGAGAAGTCTGGGTCTGTTTTATGTTTCAATCCCCCCCTCTCGAGATGATGCTGGATCGATCCTTCCTCTTTTCGCCTCTGTCGCTAACGATTCATCCTTTTGCTTTCCCGGCGTTTGGCTGCCGACGAACAAAAAAGGCTCAATCATTTATGGGACTGATGAAAAGCACAGTTGATTTTGAACAACTCAGTCGTCCTTATTAACAGTCAGCCACACAAAAAAAGCAGTACCCTCTGAGAGGATACTGCTTTTGCTTGCTATTTGGCGTAATCCGTTGCGCGGGTCTCGCGAATAACGGTTACTTTGATATGACCTGGGTAATCCAAATCGTCTTCGATCTTCTTGCGGATGTCGCGAACCAATCGTACAGCATCCAAATCAGAAATCTCTTCTGGTTTGACCATTACACGGACTTCACGTCCGGCTTGGACGGCAAAACTGGAATCGACACCTTTGAAGCCGTTGGCGATATTTTCTAGGTTTTGCAAGCGGCGAATATAATTTTCCAATGATTCGCTGCGGGCACCTGGACGGGCTGCTGACAAGGCATCTGCGGCTGCAACTAAAACAGAGATAACCGATGTTGCTTCAACATCTCCATGGTGAGAAGCGATCGCATTGATCACCACACCATTTTCTTTGTATTTGGCAGCTAACTCAGCCCCGATCTCAACGTGAGAGCCTTCGATTTCATGGTCAAGGGCTTTCCCAATATCATGCAAGAGTCCGGCACGTTTGGCTAACTGGATATCTTCACCTAATTCTGCGGCAAGAACACCGGTTAGTTTTGCGACTTCGATCGAGTGGTTCAAGACGTTTTGTCCGTAGCTGGTACGGAAACGCAAACGACCTAAAATCTTGATCAAGTCTGGATGAAGGGTGTGAGCACCGACTTCAAAGGCTGCTTGTTCCCCATATTCACGAATATGCTCATCCATTTCTTTCCGAGATTTTTCGACCATTTCTTCAATTCGAGCTGGATGGATCCGGCCGTCTTGAATCAGTTTTTCAAGGGTCATACGAGCAATTTCACGGCGAATCGGATCAAATCCTGATAAGACGACTGCTTCTGGCGTGTCATCGATGATCAAATCGATCCCTGTCAATGTTTCAAGGGTCCGAATGTTCCGACCTTCTCTTCCGATGATTCGACCTTTCATCTCATCATTTGGTAATGATACGACCGATACCGTGGTTTCAGACACTTGGTCTGCGGCACAACGTTGGATTGCTAGGGACAAGAGATTTTTTGCTTTTCGATCTGCTTCTTCCTTCGCACGCTGTTCAGATTCTTTGACCATGATCGTTAATTCATGGTTCAATTCCTCTTCCGTTGATTTCATGATCAACTCTTTTGCTTCATCTCTAGACAGCGCGGCGATGCGCTCTAATTCTTTCTGTTGTCCATCGATTAAGTTTTCTACTTCTTTTTCTCGCTCGTCAATTAATTGTTGTTTCTCACTAAGTCTGCCTTCTTTATCTTCAAGTGAGCGTTCTCGTTTTTCCAAAGAATCGTCCTTACGATCAAGTACTTGTTCTCTTTGGAGTAAACGATTTTCTTGTGATTTTAAATCAAGTTTGCTTTCTTTCAACTCACTTTCAATCTCTGACCGATACTTCTGATTTTCTTCCTTAGCTTCTAACAATGCTTCTTTTTTAAGAGTTTCTGCTTCTTTCTTAGCGCTTTCGATAATTCCAGCTGCAGAATTTTGGGCGCCGTTGATTTCTTTCTCATGACGAGATTTCGTCACATAAACTCCTAATCCAAGACCGACAATTAAACCGATGATAGCGAGGAGAATGTAAAGTAGTTCCAATGAATCCACCTCCATACTATCTTTTTAAATATTTTGTAATTTTGATTAACAAAGGATAACAAAATTATCAATTCGCTACTTCTTATGTGGAAATCCACATACGTTTATTCTAATGTTTGAACACAAGAGTGTCAACTTTAAATAATAAAGTAAACTTTCGCAACCCTTCCTTTTTACGGATGTTTTTTCAACAATAGATGAATCTAGCAAAAAGCCACAAAAAAGCCAAACAACCTCGTTGTTTGGCTTTTCAAGACTTATTCGTCTAATGGTAATTCTTCTTGCGCTTCCTCGAGGGTTACGGTCTCTCCTGTTCCAATCCCGTAAGCATCGCGGACGCGAGCAGAAACTTCTAGCATCATTTCTTGGTGTTCACGCATATAGTTTTTGGCGTTTTCACGACCTTGACCGATGCGATCCCCTTTATAGGCATACCACGCACCGCTTTTATCAACGATGTCTTGTTCCACGGCCATATCCAATAATTCACCTTCTTGTGAAATACCTAGGCCATACATCATGTCGACTTCCGCTACTTTAAATGGTGGCGCTACTTTGTTTTTGACTACTTTGATCTTCGTGCGGTTCCCGATGATATCTGTACCGGATTTCAATTGCTCAGCACGACGTACTTCCAAACGGATGGTTGAATAGAATTTCAACGCACGTCCACCAGGTGTCGTTTCTGGATTCCCAAACATGATCCCAACTTTTTCGCGAATTTGGTTGATAAAGATCGCGATCGTTTTCGTTTTGTTGATGGAACCAGAAAGTTTCCGTAATGCTTGTGACATCAAACGAGCTTGCAAACCAACGTGGGTATCACCCATTTCACCATCGATCTCCGCTCGTGGGACTAAAGCTGCTACCGAGTCAATAACTACGATATCAACCGCACCACTTGAAACTAAGGCGTCAGCGATCTCTAATCCTTGTTCCCCTGTATCTGGTTGTGATAACAAAAGATCATCGATATTTACGCCTAATTTTTGCGCATACTGAGGATCTAACGCATGTTCGGCATCGATAAATGCTGCTGTTCCGCCATTTTTTTGGACTTCCGCAATGGCATGTAAAGCAACTGTCGTTTTACCAGAACTTTCTGGGCCGTAAACTTCTACGATCCGTCCTCGTGGGTAACCACCTACACCTAATGCAACATCCAAGGCCAATGAACCACTTGGGATCGTTGAAATTTGTTGATCAACTTTTTCGCCAAGCTTCATGATGGCACCTTTACCATAGTTCTTTTCAATCTTCTTTAGTGCAGCATCTAAGGCTGCTTTACGATCATCTGCCAAACGGATAATCCTCCTTATATTCATCACTTTCGTGTGTCGTTCATAAGATAATAATAGTCCTTCTGAAGGGAAATTGCAAGAAAAAACGAACAAACATTCGCATTAATTTAATAATTCCTTACGTATTTGATTTAAGCCTGCCATGACAGCACTATGCCGAATATAGGAGCGGTCGCGGTTGAAGTGATACAGCTGGCTTGAGACGCCTTTGTCAGAAGCTAAGGCGATCCAAACAGTGCCTTTGGGCTGGCCTTCTAGTTCGTCTGGACCAGCAACACCGGTGAAGGCCACCGCATAATCGGTCTCTGCTTGTTTGCGGGCATAGACGGCCATTGCTTCCGCACACTCCTGACTAACAGTCCCATAGCTTTCTAAAAGCGCTGAATCGATGCCTAAGAGCTTGCTTTTTGTTCCAGCAGAATATGTCACGAACCCACCGGAAAACACCTCAGAGACGCCAGGAATCCCTCCTAGGGTCGCTTGAAACAAACCAGCGGTCAAACTTTCCGCTGCGGTGACGGTTTTCTTTTTCTCGATTAGTAGATCGACGACTGTTTCTGCCAGCGAATTTTGTTCCCCATATCCATAGAAATACGCACCGACCCGTGCTTGGACGGTTTCTTCTAATGCATCCAATTGTTTGATCCCTTGCGCCTCGTCTGCGGTTTTGACCGTCAGACGCAACGTGACCTCATTGGGTTTGGCATAAGGAGCAATGGTGGGATTGACTTGATTCTCGATCAAATCGGCCAATTCTGTGACCAACGCCGATTCCCCGATCCCGTAATAGCGCAAAACGCGAGAAAGCAAGACTTCTTCTTGGGGAAACTGCTCTAACAGAAGTGGTTTTGCGTGGGTAAGAAACATCGCCTGCAGTTCACTTGGCGGTCCTGGCAGCAGCAAATAACTGGTAGCGGCTGTCTGATAAAAGATCCCGATCGCTAGTCCATTGGGATTTGGCAAAGACTCACCGTCTTTGAAGACTAAGGTCTGCCGCAAATTGTTTTCCGTCATCCTCCGTTGACTGTTTTCAAAGAAGGCTTTCAATTGGTGATAACCTGGTTCATCTCGCACTAATTCCTGTCCCACATGGCGCGCAGTGACTTGTTTCGTCAAGTCATCGTCGGTGGGCCCTAAGCCGCCGCACAGCACGATCAAGTCGCTGCGTTTGTCGGCGATCGTCAGCAATTCCTCTAAGCGATTGGGGTTGTCCCCGACAACACTATGATAAAAAACATCAATCCCTAGACTTGCCAGTTCTTCTGACAAGAAGGTCGCGTTCGTATTCACCACCTGTCCTAAAAGTAATTCGGTCCCGACTGCAATAATTTCTGCTTTCATTCTTTTACTCCTTCATTTATCAGATACGTAAAAGTCTTTCATATTGACAAAAAAAGTCCAGAAAACTTCTGAACTTTCGTGACTTGTATCCTTGTTTTTATCGCTTCTTTATCTAGATCTAGAAATTTTACATAGAATCTTTAAAAACATTCGTATTTTTTATGAAATAATCGACCCCGGAATAGATCGTGAAGATCAAGCATAGATACAACATGATTTGATCGACAGGTAAACCGATCATTGAAAAGGGAATGTTGTTCAAGAACAAGAAAATGATCGCAACCATTTGTGTCGCGGTTTTGATTTTCCCCGGCCACGCAGCAGCCATGACTTCGCCGCTTTGTTCCACTAACAACAAGCGTAAACCTGTCACTGCCAACTCACGGCAAACGATGATCGAAACTACCCAGCCTGGGGCTTTGTTTAATTCGACCAGCATGATAAAAGCCGTCATGACGAGCATTTTATCTGCTAACGGGTCAGCAAACTTCCCGAAGTTGGTAACAAGGCCTCTGGAACGAGCGATCTTGCCATCTAGCCAGTCCGTAATGCTGGCTGCCGCAAAAAGGATCGCTGCAATAAGGTGCGTGTTTTCTAATTGTGTCGTACCAACGGTCATCGTGCCAAGATCGATCGGCAAAACCAAGACCAAAATAAAGATGGGGATCATAATGATTCGTAATACAGTTAATTGATTGGGTAAATTCACGAAATAGACTCCTCTCTGCCGACTATTGTACGAAATAACGGCAAATCATGCCACTACTTCTGCTTTTCACCAGTCGGGTGCAACAGATAACTTTTTAGCTAATGATACCTCAATAAGGCGCATTTGTCAGATTTATGCCGCATCGTCTTGGTATTCAATCACGAGACGGACCGTCTTTTGTAACAATTCAAATTGCGGATCAGAAAAGTCCACTTCCTGTCCATTGGCCTTGATGGAGATATTTTGGCTTGCTCCCAGGGTCAAAGTCGCATTCGTGGCGCCTTCTGGCAGCGTCATTGATTGCGTTTCCCCTGCTTGTAGAGTGTATTGGTACACATAAGCATTGTCAACTTGTACACCGACCCAACAAGAAGCATCTAGCCCAGTAAATGCCAATTCAATAGGGTTTTCCGCATCTTTCATCGTGATCGTGATCGAGGATTGCGTGGAATCGCTAGCCGTCATCGTCATTTTCGCTTCGCTGGATTCCGTCGTACTTGAGGACTCCGTCGCTTCACTCGAAGTACTGGTTTCTTCCGTACTTGTCGTGGTGGAAGCTGTAGACGCCGAATTTTCTACCACGAGAGAAGAACTCCCTTGGATCATCGGTGTTGTATTACGGTCTTGCCAAGCCATGTAGCCCACGATACTCACGATCGTAATGGCAACCAGGCCTAATAGAATCATCGGCAAATAGCGGACGACAAATGAGCCGCTTTTTTCTTCTACGTGCTGTGCTTTTCGTGAGCCGCTGACGGTTTCAGGCTGCGGTCTTTTTGGTAAGGGGGCGTCTAACGTATCTTTGCCATCAAAAACGGCCACCAATTTGTCGCCGTCTTCTCCAACCGCTGCTGCATATTGGCGAATAAACGCGCGGACATAAAAAGTGCCTGGCAATTGATCAAAACGCTCCGCTTCAATTGCTTCTAAATAGCGTTTTTGGATCTTTGTCATTTGTTGTAATTCAATCAATGAAATGTTCTTATCTAAACGGGCTTGCCGTAATTTTGCTCCAATCGTTGTTTCGTTGGCCACTCGATCATCTACTCCAGTCTTTTATTCATCTTTAAAAAAAGCCCTAAAATCGCTGCGCTGCTTGTCGTAAGGTCAGCAAAGCTGCTCTATCATTTTAAAACAGGGGTTCCCTGTATCAGTCAATAAAAAAAACTCCGTCACGCCGATTTCCATCTGGGCGCGCCGTCTACTAAATATAACATTTTTTCCGTGATTTTTTGCAAAAAAACAAAAAAAGATTTTGCTTCAATAATTAAAGAATACCATAAAAGAAAAAGTCTGAGGATAGCCTAACCACAACTCGCAAACAAATTTTAATACTTTTCGCCAAATTGGCATCAAAATGCAAGAAAAAACCACCCTTTGACGCAAAAAGAAAACACTGAATGATCTAGGAGTTGGGAAGCCCTTGAGCTGTTGGGCCTTCCTCCTTGAATCATTCAGTGTCGCTTAAATGACAGCTGTTTGACAAAACCAGCCTTCGCTTAGGCTTTTTCCGTTGGATACATGTAAAAACGGCTAAACGCTTTAGGATCGATAAAGGAACGAGCCGCTTGCTGAACATCTTCCAAAGTGATCGATTGGATCACCTCCGGTAGATCAAAGAGCGTCGTTTCACCGAATAAGCTTTGGGTAAACTGGTTTGCAATAAACTCCAATGAGTTCAGTGATTGGAAATATTTCCCTAGCATTTTCTTCTTCAATAACGTCAAGTTTTCTTCATTAATCTCTGGGTCGTGCTGGAAATTCATTAAGATCGCTTCGATCTCTGCCAACATTTCTTTTGGCTCTTCAGAATCCCCCGAGAAATCGGCAAAGTAAAAGCCGCGATCCAAGTTCACTTCAAATCCAAACGTGTCATCGATGATGCCTTGATCATACAGACGCAAATAATTGGCGGAAGTATTGCCTAAAACCAATTGGCAGAAAAGGTTCAACGCATTTTTGAAGCGTAAGAGCTCTCTTCCTGATTCCGGCAGTTTGTTCAAGTCCCCTTTGATCCCTAACACGCCTTTAGCACGTGTCACTGGCATGGTAAGGCTTGATTCTGCTTGAATATCGGCAAAGGTTTCTTCAGGAAACTGGCGAATGATCGCTTGCGTTTCTGGAAAGGTCTTGGCCGCTTGATTGGTCCGAATCCACGCCATCGTTTCTTCCGGATCGATGTTGCCTACCACAAAAAGTGTCATGTTGCTTGGGTGATAGAAGGTATTGTAGCAAAGATACAAGTCTTCTGCGGTGATCTGCGCAATGCTTTCCACCGTACCAGCGATATCGATATGCAGGGGGTGCTTCGGATACAAATTTTTGATGATGCCGAAAAACTGCTGCCAGTTCGGATCGTCATCATACATTTGGATTTCTTGGCCAATGATCCCTTTTTCTTTTTCGACGGTTTCTTCTGTGAAATACGGGGCTTGAACGAAATCGATCAACGTTTCAAGGTTCAGCTTGATTTGATCGGTTGCCGAAAAAAGGTAGCTGGTTTTCGTGAAACTGGTAAAGGCATTGGCAGAAGCCCCCTGCTGACCAAAGGTTTGAAAGACATCGCCGTCTTCTTTTTCAAACAGTTTGTGCTCTAGAAAATGGGCAATGCCATCTGGAACTTGATGCAATGCTTCGGGTGAAAACCCGAAATGATTGTCGACAGAGCCATAGTTCGTACTGAAAAGTCCGTAAGTTTTATGGAAATCGGCTTTTGGCAGCAAATAAACTTTCAAGCCGTTTGGCAATACTTCTTCATAAAGGGTCTCATTGATTTGCTGATAGACTTTTTTATTCATGGGTCGTCTCCTTATCCAGGAAGAATACAGCTTGCAAGGACACGTTTTTGGCCAATGCTTGGACATCTGCTACGGTCACTTGAGCCAATTTCTGCATAAATTCATCTTCCGTCATTTTCGTATTCGGTACCCACTGATTCAGATAGGCTGTTTCGATCAGTGCTTGTGGGTTATCCAACGAAAGCAAGTACTGGTTTTTCAACATCGCTTTTGTTTGTGCCAGTTCTTCCGCTGTGACTTCGCCACGCTGCAAGCTTTGCAGCTGTTGTTCGATCAATTTGAAGACCTTGTCGCGGTTTTTGCCGTCGATTCCTGTTTGGACCGACAAGTACCCGCGAAACGTATCGATACTGCTGGAAGCATAATAAGCCAAACTTTCTTTCTCTCGGACATTCATAAACAGTTTTGAATGAGGGAATCCGCCAAACAACCCGTTGAAGACCATAAAGGCGATCCGCTCGGCTTGGTCATAATACACGCCAGTATGATAGCCTAAGTTCAATTTGGCTTGAATGATTGGTTCCCGCAAGATTTTCTCGCGAATGATATTTTCCGCCGCTTGCTGATAAAAGACCGGTATTGCTTGGTCTGGCCGATCGGTAAAGGCCATGTTCTGGAAAATCTCCGCGACTTCTGCTTCAACCACATCGCCGATCACAAAAAGATCGATTTGGTCATTGTCCATCATTGAGCGATAGGTTTGGTAAAGCTCTTTTGCGGTCACAGCTTCTAAGTCTTGGGGACGGCCAAAGCTCGGATACTTCTGATTCTGATCGTTTTCGAAATACAACTCTTGCAGCCCTAAAGAAGCCAATGCTTGCTTATCTTCTGCCACGCTGTTCATATAGGCGATCAAGTTGTGCTTTTCGATGGTAAAGTTCTTTTCCTCAAATTGCTCCTCGTGGGCATTCGGATGGAACAAAACTTCTGCTAAAAAAGCGGCTGCTTGCGGCAAGACTGCTTCATCTGACACATACTTCCCGTTGACAAAGGACATCGCTGCATTGATTTGATGCAGATTGCCCCGTTTGTTGACATTCATTCCAAAGCTGGCACCGTAAAGCTCCGCCAGTTGACTGCTAAATGCGGTCTGCGTCGGATAAGCCAAACTAGTCGTTTCTAATAAACTAGTCAATAAAGTCCGTTTGGCGGTCATTTCGGCCTGCAATGGTGCAGTGAACCGAACGAAAAAACGGATCGTTTTAAACTTTTTGGTCGGCAGCACCGTTAACCGAACACCTTTTTTTAATTCAATAGACATGTGACACCCCTTCTAGAAGCAAAATTATCTCTTCAATTATAGCATAGCTGACAAACTTTCTCCTTGGCTCATTGATCAAACCTGCTGCAGCGAGCGTTTTTTTTTATAAATCTTGCATTTTTCGCTATACTGTCAGTAAGATTTAGAAGGGAGGATACAGGATGATTAAAGAATTTAAAGAATTTATTTTACGAGGAAACGTCATTGACTTGGCGATCGGGGTCGTGATCGGGAGTGCCTTCACCGCAATCGTCACTAGTTTAGTTGAAGGATTGCTGACACCATTGGTTTCATGGATCTTATCACTCTTCGGTAACGCCGATGCCTTTTCTGGCTTGGTCTTTGAACCCGCCAAAAATGTAGTCTTTGATTTTGGCCGCGTCATCACTGCCATTATTACGTTCTTGATTACCGCATTTGTCTTGTTCTTGATTGTCAAAGCAGTGAACAAATTACGCAATCTGAAACAACAACCTGAGGAAGACGAAGTACCAGAAATCACTGCAGAGGATTATTTAGAAGAGATTCGTGATCTTTTAAAAGCGCAAACGCCTACTGCCAACACCGTTGATCCACGTCCAACATCATTGGACGATACGATCAGATAAGAAACCGGCTCTTTGTCATTAAGGACAAAAGAAGCAATTCGGATTCATCCGATCCATCAATCATAGCGCTAAAAGAAGCAAGCACGGCGAACCTCTCTAGAGAGTCGCTGTGCTTGCTTCTTTTTTCATCCCGACATGCAGGATCCCGTCTTCATAAAAAGGCGGTGTAATGGTTTTAAAGCCATACTGGCCGTAGAATTTTTCTAAGTGGGCTTGTGCTTCGATCTCAATAGGCAAAGCCGGATAACACTGCTCAATGCGATGCAAAACTTCTTTGATCAGACGATGGCCTTCTTTTTGCCCCCGGTATGCCGGTGCCACAATGACCCGACCAAAATGCACCGTTTGTTCCTGCTGGAAAATACGGGCGTATGAAACGACCTGCCCGTCCTCATCAAGGGCCCATAAATGTTTGGCCTGTGCATCGATCACATCGATCTCCTGATACGCACACGCTTGTTCCACCACAAAAACTGCTGTGCGCAAACGGGCAAGTTGATAAAACTCCACCCCAGTCATTTCCCCTAACTCTTTTAGAAAAAACGCCATCCCATCACTCCTTATCTTGTTGAACCAAAAAAGAGTCAACAAAGTGTCAACTCTTTTTGTTTCAAACAGCTTCCGATAAAAATTCAATCTCAACAGTTCTGGTTAAAATATCTGAATAACTATAAGAAACCCGCTCGAATGAATTCTCGTTTGGATCCAAATCTACAACAAAAACTGAAGGATAAGTTTCTGTCAAAACGCCGCGACGTTCAGTTTGACGCTTACGTCCAGTCTGAGCAACTAGCATAATCTCACTACCGATACGGCCTTCTAAATCTTTCTTGATTGTAGCTAAAGTTGTTGGCATCGCATTCACCTCGAGCATCATTATACCACGAAATGCAGAAAATTTCAAGTTTACCATAAAATAATTCTACTTTCAATAAGATTTTTGTTAAACGTCTTTGATAAGCGCTATCAATTTTGTCCTACCGCGGCTGAAAGCGCTTTTTATTTTTTCGTAAGACAGCTTTTCTTGAGCCGCAATCTGATCAAGTTCTAATCCTTTTAAATAATTCATTATAACCATTCTTTCTAAAGACGATAAACTTTTCGGATACTCTACCAACGATTCATTAACAAACAAATAGGTCTCTGCAGTTTCCGCACAGCGATTATGATCGGTCAAAAACCGATTGCCTTCTTGTGAAAGCTTTTCTTCCAGCGAGCAGGCATCGACTTGGGCTTTGCGTTTTTGGGCATGCTGCGCCCGCAACAAGCTGCAGATACGGTTTTCAAAGGATCGCTTAAACAAGATACCCAGCGTCGTTCCTTTGTCCTGATCGTAAGTCTTTAGACACTTATTAAAAACGATCCGGCCTTCTTGCAGCCAATCATCTAAGTCATAATCCCGCAGATAATATTTTTTATGCAAAATCTCAACGATCGGTCGATATTTTCTGAACAACTCTTCAAATCTATCAGAAGGGTGTGATACTTGTCCTTCTTCCCTGCGCATCGATATCACTCCTTTTGTTTTTGCTTCATTTGCTACAAAAGGAGCGTATCATAAATGGCTGGGACATCTTCTAATTTACCAGACCAACTTTGTCCCTAACTAAGGTCGCGCAATTTCTTTTCAAGTTCAGCTAATTGTTCCGGTGACCAAGGGGAATTGCGCCGGAAATTTTCAAACCGCAAATCGGTTTGATGCTCGTGGATGTCTTTTTCCGTTTTTTCCACGCTTTTGTACAATTCCCGTGCCGAAGTTCGTAAGGCACCTTGAGAGAAGATCACCCACTGTTCGGCTAAATCGCTGGTAGCGACGGTGACTTGCGTCAATCGATTGTTTAACTCACCAGCGATTCGTTCAATGTAGCTGTCGGCGGTCTCTCCTTCTTCGGTAAAAATAACTTCCAGCTGATATTTGGTGTAACTTTGTGTCACACCAGGCACCAGTTGGGCATCAAAAACAACGATGATTCTCAAGCCTTCATATTTTGCATAATTCGATAGCCGGTTCAGCAAAGCTTCTCTCGCATCTTCTAAACGGTCCTGATTTTTCAAAAGAACCAGCTCCGGCCAAGCGCCAATCATATTGTAGCCATCCACGATCAGCAAAGGGGTTTTCATTGGGATGCCCCATTTCGGCTAGTAAAGGCCTGATACATCAACAAGCCTGCCGCCACACTGGCGTTCAAGCTCTGCACGTGCCCGGTCATTGGGATCGTCAGCATTTGATCCACTTCTTTTTTCAAACCTTCCCCCATGCCGCGACCTTCGTTACCGATGATCAAACCGACCGCCCCTTGGGCATTCCATGTACGGTAATCACTGCCACTCATATCAGTACCGAAGATCCAAAAACCAGCTTTTTTTAGCTGCTGGACCGCTTGGGTCAAGTTGGTCACTCGAGCCACAGGGATATGTTCCACTGCGCCGGTCGATGTTTTCACCACGATCGGCGTAATCCCCACCGCACGGTGTTTCGGAATGATGATCCCGTCTACGCCGCTGGCATCAGCGGTTCGCATGATGGAGCCGAAATTATGGGGATCTTCTAGATTATCTAAAATCAGATACAGCGGCTGTTCTTTCGTTTGGGCCAACAATTCATCCAAGGTCAAATACTGGTAAGGGGTGATCGCCAAGATCATGCCTTGATGGACCCCTTGGTCACTCATCGTATCCAGCTTTTGTTTTGGCACCCATTTGACAGGAACTGCCTGTTCCCGTGCCATTTCTTTCAGACGATCGATCTTTTCTCCCCTTGCCTCTTCAGAAAGAAACAGCTTGTTGCCTCGCCCTTCTTTCAAGGCTTCAGCAACCGCATGATAGCCAAAGACAAAATTATCTTCGATGGCTTCTCCCTCGGCTTCTTTGCGGCGATCCGGTCTATTTTCTTTTCTGGCTTCTGATTGGCCAGCTGTTTTTTTATTTGGACGCTTTCTTTGCGGTTTTTCTCGCATCTTCTTCTCCTACTTTCTTTATACACCAGTCTACCAGCTCGTCTAAGCGTTCTTTTTGCTGCGTGAGGTGCAAATACCCGATCAGCGATTCAAAGCCAGTAGCGATGCGATACGTCGTGACATCGGCATTTTTGGCACCCGTATGACTTTTACTATTACGGCCGCGGCGATAAAAATCATGTTCTTCTTCGGTCAGGATCTCTTCATCCAACATCTTTTGGATCAACGCCGCTTGGGCTTTGGCAGATACATAGTGGGTCGCCATATGGTGCAGTTGGTTTGGTCGGGTTTGGCCTTGGGCGACTAAATAATCGCGAATATAGACTTCATAGACCGCATCCCCCACATAGGCCAATGCCAAACCATTCAATTGTTTATAATCTCTCATACTTCTCGTCTCCATCGGGTTCCTTGCGGGGTATCTTCTAAGATGATCCCTTGTTCTTTCAACTCATCACGGATTTGGTCGCTGCGGGCAAAATCTTTGGCTTTGCGAGCGGCGATTCGTTCATTAATCAGCTGTTCGATTTCTTCATCTAGCAATTCTTCTGATACAAAATAAATCCCGAAAATCGTCAGCCATTCGCTGAACTTGGCTAATCCAGCGGTTAATAAAGCCAAGTCTGTTTCTGGGTCTTCGCTAGCTAAGTTCAGCCACTTCGCCAATTCATAGACCACTGTGATCCCATTAGCCGCGTTGAAATCATCGTCCATTTCTTTGATGAAACGTTCTTCAAATTCTTCCAGAACCGGTGCATTGACTTCCTCATCGCTGGCTTGATAATGACTGCTATTCAAGCGGAATTTGGCATTTTCATAGGTCGTACGCAATTTTTGCAGATTGGTTTGTGCTTCATGCAAGGTAGTCTCGCTGTATTTGATTGGTCGGCGGTACTGAGTCGTTGCCAAAAAGAAACGCAGCACCTGTGGATCAACTTTTTTGACCATCTCATGCACCGTGACGAAGTTGCCCAGCGACTTACTCATTTTTTCTTCGTCTTCACCGATCGTCACATAGCCATTATGCATCCAATAGTTGGCAAAGGTCTTGCCGGTTTTTGCCTCGCTTTGGGCGATCTCATTTTCATGATGAGGGAAGGTCAAGTCTTGTCCGCCTCCATGAATATCGATGGTCTCGCCTAGGTGTTTGGTCGCCATCACTGAGCATTCGATATGCCAGCCGGGACGGCCGGCTCCCCAAGGAGATTCCCAAGCGATCTCATCGCCTTTTGCCGCTTTCCACAAAGCAAAATCCAACGGATCTTCCTTGATTTTTTGTTCTTCACCGGTTCGCTGGCTTGCGCCGACTTCCAGCTCGTCGATGGATTGGTCGCTTAATTGCCCATAGTGAGCAAATTTACGGGTACGGTAATAAACATCGCCATTGACTGGATAGGCATAGCCTTTTTCTACAAGAGCAGCAATAAAGGCAATGATGTCTTCAATATGATCCATCACACGAGGATTCATCGTAGCAGGTTTGACATTCAGCGCTGCAGTATCTTCATTGAAGGCGTTGATAAAACGCTCTGCCACTTCTGGGGCCGTCGTACCTAATTCTTTTGCTGCACGAATGATTTTATCATCGACATCGGTAAAATTCATCAAATAGTCCACTGTATAGCCGCGGTATTCGAAATAACGACGTACGGTATCAAATGAAACAGTACTGCGGCCATTCCCGATATGGATATAGTTATAGACGGTGGGTCCGCAAACATACATTTTTACTTTCTTTTCTTCCAATGGCTGAAACACTTCTTTTTCTCGTGTCAGCGTATTATAGATTTTAATCATCGTGGGTAACCTTCTTTCCTTTGATTCGAACGATCTTTGCCGGGATGCCGACAGCAGTTGCTTCTGCGGGGATATCCTTCAAAACCACTGCATTGGCGCCGATCTTTGCATATTCACCGATCGTGACAGGACCTAAGATCTGCGCATGGGCTGAGAGAAACGCACCGGTTTTAACCGTGGGATGACGCTTGCCCCGCTCTTTGCCGGTTCCCCCCAGGGTGACTCCGTGAAACAAGACGACATCATCTTCAATGATCGCCGTTTCCCCAATCACGACCCCCATCCCATGATCGATAAAGACCCCTTGACCGATCTGGGCACCAGGATGAATCTCGATCCCGGTCAAGAAACGCCAAAACTGGGCCGTCAGTTTTGCCAAAAAATACCAGCGATGCTGAAACAAAAAGTGCGCCCAACGATGCCAAAATAAGGCATGGAATCCCGGATACGTGATGATGATCTCCAACGTTGATCGCACCGACGGATCGTGTTTTTTTGTTGCCGCAATTGCTTTTTTGAACCAAGTCATCTTCTCACCTGCTTTATCCAAACTTCTTGATACGAAAAAAGCGTCTTTCAAATAAGTTTCCTTATTCAAAAGACGCTTTTTTGCGTGGTCCCACTTTTGTTCGCAGTTCGGCACTGCCTTCAAGCGGGTAACGTCCGCTGCTTCGTCTTTGACTTGCGCCAAAGCCACTCCTAGGTGCATTTCCTAGCCTTTTTTGACCACTCTCACCTTCCGTGGCCTCTCTGAAAAAAATCGGCTAGTACTTCGTCTATTCGCTGTGTTTATAACACGTTATTCAAATGATCAAGGGCTTTTTCTTTCCCTAATAATTCAACGGTATCCGGTAGTTCTGGTCCATGGGTTTGGCCTGAGACTGCCACTCGGATCGGCATGAATAAATTCTTGCCTTTGATGCCTGTTTCTTTTTGGATCTCCTTGATAGCTGCTTTGACTGCTGCAGCTTCAACGACTGGCATCGCCAGCAATTTTTCTTTAAATGCTGTTAAAACCGTCGGTACGGTTTCCCCTGCCAAGACTTCTTTGGCTGCATCATCTAATTCAGGATGTTCTTCGAAGAACAATTCCGAAAGATCGACGATTTGAGCCGCAAAACTCATTTGTGGTTGATACAAGGATACGATTTTTTTCAACCAAGCAGCTTTTTCTTCGGTCAATGTTTCTTCGATGCGGCCAGCTTTTACCAAGTAAGGAACGCACATTGCCGTCAATTCATCCAAATCCATTTGTTTCATGTATTGGTTATTGACCCATTCCAATTTCTTGGCATCGAAGGCAGCTGGTGATTTGCTCAACCGTTCAGGATCAAAGATTTTGATCAATTCTTCTTGAGAGAAAATTTCTTCCTCCCCAACTGGTGACCAGCCTAAAAGTGCAATAAAGTTGAACATAGCATCTGGCAAATAGCCCAATTCACGGTATTGCTCGATGAATTGCAGAATCGATTCGTCCCGTTTGCTTAATTTTTTCCCAGTTTCGCTATTGATGATTAACGTCATGTGACCGAATTCCGGTGCTTGCCAGCCAAATGCTTCATAGATCATCAACTGTTTTGGTGTGTTGGCGATGTGGTCATCTCCACGCAACACATGGGTGATTTTCATATGATGGTCATCCACTGCTACTGCAAAGTTGTAGGTCGGCATGCCATCACGTTTTTGGATGACAAAATCGCCACCGACATTATCTGATTCAAAAACGATCTCGCCTTTGACCATGTCATGGAATTTGTATTCAGTATTGCGAGAGACACGGAAACGAATCACTGGTTTCAAGCCTTGTGCTTCTTTTTCGGCTTGCTCTTCCGGTGTTAAGTTGGCACATTTCCCTGCATAATGAGGCATTTCGCCACGCGTTCTTTGGCCTTCGCGTTCGGCTTCCAACTCTTCTTCCGTACAATAACACTTATACGCACGATTGCTTGCAAGCAATTGATCGATCAGTGGTTGGTAGATATCGCCGCGTTCTGATTGACGATACGGCCCATATTCCCCTGGATTTTCAGGTGATTCGTCCCAATCCATCCCTAACCATTGCAAGTTTTCAAGCTGGCTTTTTTCACCATCTTCAATGTTTCTTTTTTGATCGGTGTCTTCGATTCGGATAATAAATTCACCGTCATTGTGACGAGCAAACAAATAATTGAATAAAGCCGTCCGAGCATTCCCGATGTGTAAATGTCCTGTTGGACTTGGCGCGTAACGTACACGTACTTTTGTCATTGTTTTCCTCTTCCTTCATCTGATTTCCAAGCCAGCCAAGCTGCTTGGGGCTTATTGTTCAGTTTAGTGGGAAAGACCCGCGTAAAAAACAGAACCCTCAAGTTGAATTGTACAATCAATAACCCAATTAGTAAAGGCAGCTGGCATATTTTACGCCAGCTGCCGAGGATTATTTCTCTGATTTTGATCCTTCTTTGTTGTCGATGCCGCGACCAGAATGGGCTGGTTTGGCAAAAATCATCCGCCCAGCTGCCGTTTGCAAGGCGCTGGTGACGATCACTTCGATGTGTTCGTTCATGTAATGCTGGCCATCTTCCACCACGACCATCGTCCCGTCATCTAGATAAGCGACCCCTTGCTGCCGCTCCGTGCCAGCTTTCACTACTAAGACGTGCATGCTTTCTCCTGGAATCACCACTGGTTTGACCGCATTGGCCAACGCATTGATATTCAAGACCGGCACATTTTGAAATTCAGAAACTTTGTTTAAGTTGTAGTCATTAGTCACAACGACACCATCCAGCAATTTCGCTAACTTGATCAGCTTGCTGTCGACTTCGGAAATGTCTTCAAAATCGCCTTCGTACATCTCAACTGCGATGCCTTCTTCTTTTTGCAAAGCATTCAAAATATCCAAGCCGCGACGGCCCCGGACCCGTTTCAAACTATCGCCAGAATCTGCGATGTATTGCAATTCATACAAAACGAAATTCGGGATCAGCAGGACGCCTTCCAAAAAGCCGGTTTTGGCAATATCATAGATCCGGCCATCAATGATCACGCTGGTATCCAAAATTTTGTATTTGTGGAAATGGTCCGCGATTTTTCTTTCTAGCATCTGCTGTTCATCTTGCTCTTGAGGCTCTGCCTTTTTGTTTTTCGGGGCAAAGACTTTTTTCCATTCATCGATCCGTGTCGTCCCGATCTGAAAACCGAGATACCCTAACAGGACCATCACTAAGATTGGGGCGATCCCGTTGATAAAAGGAATATCCCAATTGTAAAAAGGAATCGACACGATCACACCGATCATCAGACCGATGATCGAACCAATTGCGCCAAACAAGAGATAGGTTAAGCTCAATTCACTTAGTTTTTCTTCAATTTTGCGAATACCGGCTGCAATATATTTCGCTAATAGTAAAGATAATAAAAAGAAAATAAGGGCTCCAAGCAAACTATTAGTGATGTTATTATTCAGCCATTCATTTTGGGTTTGCCCAATGGCTTGCCATGCGATGGGCATCAGTGAGATCCCTAGACTTGCTCCGGCAAGTACCATTAGTGCGGTAATGACTCGTTTCTGCATACATGTTCCTCCATACTCCAGTAGGTTTCTTTTGTTCAAAAATCCGTGCTGCCAAACTGACTCCTTCCACCAGTCAGCGGCTGTCGGTTGGTTCAATGAATGAACCAGCAGCGTCAGGGCAAGAGGAAGGGAGATTGCCCCTTGCTCTTGCAGTGACTCCACTTTAACGGAAGACTTTCCGTAAGGTTTCGGCTAAGGTAGACACGCCTTCGACTTCGATGCCTTTTGGCGGCTGCCAACCAGTCAGATTGTTTTTAGGCAAATAAACTTTTGTAAAGCCCAGTTTCTGCACCTCTTTGACCCGTTGTTCGATCGCATTGACTCGGCGAATCTCACCCGTCAAGCCAATTTCACCGATAAAACACTCCGTCGGGCTGGTGCCTTTTTCTTTATAGCTGGAGGCGATACTAACAGCGATCGCTAGATCGATCGCGGGTTCATTTAATTTGACCCCGCCGGCTGCTTTTAAGTAGGCATCTTGATTTTGCAGCAGCAAACCTGCCCGTTTTTCTAAAACCGCCATGATCAGCGAGACCCGGTTGAAGTCTAGCCCCGTCGTCGTGCGTTTGGCATTGCCGAACATCGTTGGCGTGACCAGTGCTTGGATCTCCACCAAGATTGGCCGACTGCCTTCCATTGCCACTACGATCGCCGATCCGGTTGCGCCTTCTAAGCGTTCTTCCAAAAAGACTTGTGACGGATTAGCGACTTCTTTCAACCCGCCTTCTTCCATTTCAAAAATCCCGATCTCATTAGTGGACCCAAAGCGGTTTTTGACGGCCCGCAAAATCCGAAAGCTGTGGTGCTTTTCGCCTTCGAAATACAAGACGGTATCCACCATGTGCTCCAGCATCCGCGGTCCTGCGATCGAGCCTTCCTTCGTCACGTGGCCAACGATAAAGATGGCGATGCCATTGGTTTTAGCGATTTTCAGCAATTCTGCGGTCGTTTCTCGCACTTGGCTGACACTGCCTGCCACACTGGTGATATCCGGTTGGGTCATGGTTTGGATCGAATCGATGATCACATAATCTGGGCGGATGTTTTCGATCGCTTTACTGATCTCTGACATGTCCGTTTCCCCATAGAGATAAAATTCCGTGTCGATGGCGCCTAAGCGCTGCGCCCGCATTTTGATCTGCTCGGCACTTTCTTCTCCTGACACATACAAGACCGTTCCGCCGATCGCTGCTAATTGCTGGGAAACTTGCAAGAGTAGCGTCGATTTTCCGATCCCGGGATCCCCACCGATCAAAATTAAGGAACCTGGGACCACGCCGCCGCCTAAGACGCGATTCAACTCAGCGAGTTTCGTTTGGACCCGCGGTTCTTTTTTCGGTACGACATCGGCAATTTTCGTTGGCTGCATCTTTTGCCCCGTCAATGTCGTACGTACACGACGATCAGCGGTTTCTTGGATCACTTCTTCTACCATTGAATTCCAGCTGCCGCAATTGGGGCATTTTCCTAAATATTTAGGGGAACTATACCCGCAATTTTGACAGACAAATTGACTTTTTGCTTTTTTTGCCATTGATCTCCTCCACTACTTCTATCAAACAGACCCCCAGGCAGGATTTACTGATTCGAGGAGCCAAAGCCGCCGGTTCGGCTGGCAGTGGTTGTATCTTGATCAGCTTTTAAGAACGGCAAGAAAATTCCTTGGCCGATCCGCTCGCCTTTTTTAATGACGACATCTGTGGGGCCGAAATTGGTAAACTGGAACATAATATGCCCTTCATTATCTGGATTGTCATAGTAATCGCTGTCGATGACGCCGACACCATTCGTCAAGACTAAGAAACGTTTCAAAGGATTGCTGGAACGATTTGTCAGCTGCAAATACTCGTCTTCCCCCATATAGGCTTTGATCCCAGTGGGAATCAAGGTTGGCTTCAACTGTTTTGCGGTCTCTTTCGCAAAAAGCGCTTTGACCCCATCGATCACGCCCGCGACCCCATCGATCACGCCCGCTTTCCAAATGCTTGGCACCACGATTTCTTCCGCGGCTTCAAAGTCATAACCAGCCGCATGATGGGTGGCACGTTGAGGCAAGGTGATGCTTTTTTCTCTATATGATGTAATAATTTCAAATCCTCGTAATTTCATGGGTTCCTCCAATAATAAAACATATAGCTATTTTAGCATAGGAAGAACTATTTTCTTCATGGAAAACACATTTATCGAAAAGTCTTTACAATTTCTTCGTTTAAAATAGCTCAAAAAGAAAAAAGAGCATGACGAAACGCCCGTTTGCGAGTACAATAGAAAAAATATCAAAAAATAGGCGGTGGCATATGCGCGCAGATCTTTCAAACAAAAACCGAATCGTTGTAAAAATCGGCACCAGCTCGTTGATTTATCCCAATGGTGCCATCAATCTAGCTGGCATCGATGAATTAGCCTTTGTCTTAGCAGCTTTGCAAAACCAAGGCAAAGAAATCATCTTAGTTTCTTCCGGGGCGATCGGTGTTGGCATGAACAAGTTAAATTTGAAAGAACGACCCGTGGAGATCCCACAGCAGCAAGCCGTGGCAGCCGTTGGCCAATCGGAACTGATGACGATCTACAACCAGCGTTTTCAAAGCTATAGCCAGCAGACTGCACAAATCCTGCTGACCAGAGACATCATCGAATTTCCCCAAAGCCGTCAAAACGTTAGCAACACCTTAGAGCAACTACTTACGATGGGGATCATCCCGATCATTAATGAAAACGACACGGTGGCAGTAGATGAATTGGACCATCTCACCAAATTTGGCGATAATGACCAGTTGTCAGCGATCGTCGCTCAGTTGACGAAAGCCGAGCTTTTGATCATGCTTTCTGATATCGACGGCTTTTATTCCGCCAATCCGCTAAATGATCCTGAGGCTGTTTTGTATTCCGAGATCAATGAAATCACCCCGGAACTTTTAGAACAAGCTACGGGAAAAGGCAGTCCTTATGGAACCGGCGGTATGACCAGTAAACTAAAAGCCGCCCAACGCATCTTAGACTTGAACAGTCACATGCTGCTCGCTAACGGCAAGCAGCCGAAAATTATTTTTGACTTGCTCGCAGGGGAACCTGTCGGCACCCACTTTTATCAACGAACGGAGGATGAGCAATGAGCAACTTGCAAACGATCGGTCAACAAGCTCAAGCAAGCACCCAGACATTAAGCTTACTGAGTGCCAGTGAAAAAAATCACCTACTGGCAGCGATGGCCGATGCT
Source organism: Enterococcus sp. AZ149 (assembly GCF_051714285.1). Lineage (NCBI taxonomy): Bacteria > Bacillati > Bacillota > Bacilli > Lactobacillales > Enterococcaceae > Enterococcus > Enterococcus sp. AZ149. The sequence goes on along the minus strand of NZ_JBIORO010000001.1, from coordinate 21,082 downwards.
TTAGAAAAAGCTACTGAGACGATTTTAGCTGCTAATCAACAAGACCTAGCTGCCGCAAAAGCCAAAGGAACCAGCCAAACGATGCTGGATCGACTGTTGCTGACAGAACAACGGATCACAGAGATGGCTAACGGCATCCGAGAAGTCGCCCAATTGCCCGATCCAATCGGTGCCGTGGATAAAATGTGGCGCAATGCTGACGATCTTTTGATTGGTCAACAGCGGGTGCCCTTAGGGGTCATCGGCATCATCTACGAAGCTCGTCCTAATGTCACCACTGACGCCGCTAGTCTGTGTTTCAAATCAGGAAATGCCGTGATTTTGCGTGGTGGAAAAGAAGCCTTCCACTCCAATCAAGTCCTCGTGACTATTTTACAAGAGGCATTAGCTGCCAATGGACACTCCCGCCATGCGATCCAGTTTATCGAAGACACGAGCCACGAAACAGCGGCTGAACTAATGCGTCTGACGGATTACTTGGATGTTTTGATCCCCCGTGGGGGCGCCGGCTTGATTCGTCGCGTCAAAGAGACCGCCACAGTACCAGTGATCGAAACCGGCACCGGCAACAATCATATCTACATCGATCAAGCCGCCCAGCTGCCGATGGCACTGGCGATCGTCACGAATGCAAAAACGCAACGCCCTTCTGTCTGCAATGCCATCGAAACGATCCTCGTCCATGAAGCAGTGGCAGCGGAATTTTTGCCAATGGTAGAACAGCAATTTGCCGATCAAGTCGAATTGCGAGGAGATGAAAAAGCGTTGGCGTTTTTGAACAATGCACAGCTTGCCACTGAAGAGGACTGGGCAACCGAGTTTTTAGACTATATCTTAGCGATCAAAGTGGTGGCTTCGCTAGAAGAAGCCATTGCTCACATCAATCGCTACAATACGAAGCACTCTGAAGCGATCATCACCGATGATTATTTCGCTTCCCAACGCTTCTTGAAAGAAGTTGATGCGGCGGCGGTTTACGTCAATGCCTCGACCCGTTTCACGGATGGCTTTATGTTTGGCTTTGGTGCCGAGATCGGCATCTCGACGCAAAAACTACATGCCCGTGGGCCAATGGGGTTAGAAGCACTGACTTCCACCAAATACATTATTTATGGCGAAGGACAGATCCGTAAGTAACGATATGCAAAAACAGCCCCCTGCTGTAGTGTCCCCAAAAAAGTTCGATCAAAAGCGAACTTTTGGAGGTCGGTACACCCGTGCAAGGGGTTGTTTTTGCGTCTTCTTATGCTTGTGCAGCCCGCAAAACGAAGGAAAGCGGGTCGATGCCAAACAATTCTGTCAGCACCCGATTGGTTGTGGCAAAAACGTCTGCTTCACAACTCTTTTTCGGACAAGCAATCGTCTGTCCTTTGCTGGAAAACATATCCTGGCGGCTGCCTTCTATGAAAATCACTTCTTGTGTTCCTTTGCGATAGATCAGCCCTTCGTCTTCTTCCAATAATAAGCGAGTTTGCCACTGATTGATTTGGGCGATGGGCATCACCAAGGAAGCAACATCCAAGTTTTCTAGCGAAAAACAACGACCATCTGGCAGCTGCAGCATGAAGGTATTGAGTTCATAAGGCAAACAAGCATTGCACCCTCCTTCTGTGATGACTTGGCTCGTGAGGATTTCTACGTTCATTCGTTTCGTCTCCTTTCATGAATGCTTCATGTTTAGTTTATCACAAAACCTATGGCCCACGGCGGAGCAATTATTCCGCCTTAAGTTGGATGTTTTTCTTCTTCCTTCTTGCTATGCTAAGGATAAGAAAAAAAGTCTAGGAGGAGTCGCTATGAATACAGAAAGTTTATTAGGAAGAATCGTTACTGTCGTGGCAGTTTTAATCGCAGCATCTCTTGTTTTATCTGTCGTATTAGGCATTGTTGGTGGGTTGATCGGATTGATCTTCCGTTTCGGGATTCCTTTACTGCTGGCCGTTTTGATCGTTCGCTGGTTAACCTCGATTCGCCAAAAACCAAGAAAATATTATCGTTAATTGCAGGAAAACCAAAACCACCTGACTTTCCAACAGTCAGGTGGTTTTTTCTATCAATCAGCCTAATGCGACATCTAGAACCATCATTAAAATAAAGCCTAACATGACGCCAAAGACCGCAAAATGGCGGCGACTCGTCAAGGTTTGCTGCGCTTCTGGAATCAATTCTTCCACCACCACATAAATCATAGCACCCGCTGCAAAAGCCAACGCATACGGCAAGACAGCGGACATACTCGTTACCAACAAAGCCCCGATCACACCCGCGATCGGTTCAACGATCCCAGATGCTTGCCCATACATAAAGGCTTTGGTTCGGCTTAACCCTTCTTGGCGCAAGGGGATCGAAACGGCTGCGCCTTCTGGAAAATTCTGGATCCCGATCCCGATCGCTACCGAAAGTGCTGCTAAGATCGCAGCTCGCGGATCATCAGCACTAGCCGCCGCCCCAAACGCTACCCCTACCGCCAAGCCTTCCGGGATATTATGTAGTGTGATGGAAAAAACCAGCAAGATCGTTCGCTTCAAATGACTAGGCAATCCTTCTGTTTCATGATTCGGACCAAAATGCATATGTGGGAGTGTCTTATCTGCTGCATAAAGAAACAAACCGCCCAAACCAAACCCGATACTGACCACCAGCCACGGAATGTCGCCATTTTCTTCGGCTCGTGCGATCGCAGGATCTAATAACGACCAGAAACTAGCGGCGATCATCACTCCAGAGGCAAACCCCAGCATTGTATTCAGGACATTTTTATTGATTTCTTTGAAGAAAAAGACTAGCGCTGCCCCAAGCGCCGTCATACCATACGTAAAGATCGTCCCCGCCAGCGCTTGCTGCCATGGCGACAATCCAACCAACCAATCCACCATTCGTCTGCTCCTTTGTCTGACTATTCTACCAATACTCTAGCATAGGAAGCCGTCAGGTTCTACTAGGAAGGCAGCAGCAGCCAAAATTTTTCTTTCACCAGGCCTATGCCTTTCCTGACGAAATCCTCGGCTTTACTTGAAAGTTTCAACATTCATCGCTATAATGCTAGGAGACTCCATGTCAATTTATATAAAGTGAGGAAAAGAATTGATTACAGTAAGTGATGTAAGTTTGCATTTTTCAGACCGCAAACTGTTTGATGATGTTAATATTAAGTTTACGCCTGGTAATTGTTATGGTTTGATTGGTGCAAATGGTGCTGGTAAATCAACTTTTTTAAAAATTTTATCTGGTGAGATCCAACCTTCGACCGGGAACGTTTCTTTAGGTCCTGATGAACGGATGGCTGTCTTGAAACAGAACCACTATGATTACGAAGAGTTTCCAGTGATCGAAACGGTCATCATGGGCCATAAACGTCTCTACGAAGTGATGAAAGAAAAAGACGCGATCTACATGAAGGAAGACTTTTCTGATGAAGATGGGATTCGTGCCGCCGAACTAGAAGGCGAATTTGCGGAACTTGATGGTTGGGAAGCAGAGCCAGAAGCAGCCGTTCTTTTGCAAGGCCTGAACATTCCCGATGAATTGCATCATGTCTTGATGAAAGATCTAACTGCTGGTCAACGGGTAAAAGTCTTACTCGCACAAGCCCTTTTCGGTAAGCCAGACGTCTTGCTCCTAGATGAGCCTACCAACGGATTGGATATCCAATCTATCAACTGGTTAGAAGAATTTCTAATCAACTTTGACAACACTGTCATCGTTGTTTCCCATGACCGCCACTTCTTAAATAAAGTTTGTACCCATATGGCCGATCTAGACTTCGGCAAAATCAAATTGTTTGTCGGCAACTATGATTTCTGGTTGGAATCAAGCCAATTAGCGGCGAAATTACAATCCCAATCAAATGCCAAAAAAGAAGAGCAGATCAAAGAACTGCAAGACTTTATCGCACGCTTTAGTGCCAATGCATCAAAATCCAAACAAGCAACGTCTCGGAAAAAAATGTTGGATAAAATCACCCTTGATGATATTCAACCTTCGTCCCGCCGTTATCCGTTTGTTGGTTTTAAACCAGAACGTGAAATCGGGAATGACTTGCTGCAAGTCGACAATGTCAGTGTGACGATCGACGGCAAAAAGATTTTAGACAATATCTCTTTCACCTTGAATAAAGACGACAAAGTCGCTTTTGTTGCCAATAGCGATATCACCACCACGACGCTATTCAAAGTCATCATGGGGGAAATCACTCCTGATACAGGTAGTGTTCGTTGGGGCGTCACCACGCAGCATGCCTACTTGCCAAAAGATACGACCAGCGAATTCGATACGGATACCCCGATCGTTGATTGGCTGCGTCAATACGCAAGCAAAGAAGAAGACGACAATACCTTCTTGCGCAGCTTCCTAGGTCGCATGTTATTCTCTGGTGATGAAGTATTAAAACCCGTCAACGTTCTTTCCGGGGGCGAAAAAGTTCGCTGTATGTTGTCGAAAATGATGCTTTCAAAAGCCAACGTATTGGTGTTGGATGATCCAACCAATCACTTGGACTTAGAATCGATCACCGCATTAAACGATGGTTTGATGGCCTTCACCGGCTCATTGTTGTTTGCTTCTCATGACCACCAATTTATTCAAACCCTTGCGAACCGTATCATTGCGGTCTCTAGCAAAGGCGTGGTGGATCGTGCCGAAACGACCTACGATGAATTCTTAGAAAACAAAGATGTCCAAAAACGCGTAGCAGAAATGAATCAATAAGCTGCTTTTGAAAAAAAGAACGCTCCAGTTGCCCGCCACCAAGGCTGCAACTGGAGCGTTTCTTTTATTTTACCTAGGTGCTTCGGGCATGTTGGGCAGGTTACGCTTGTTCTAAACGGGCTTTGCCGAATGAAAACAGCGCCAAGCAGCCGTAGCCGGTATGACTGGAGATCGTTGGACCTAATGGATAATGATGAATAATAATGTCAGGAACTTTTTCGGTCAAACGCTTGATGAGTTTCTCCGCTGCTTCGGCATCGCCAGCATTGGCAAAATAAACCGTATTGGTTTTTGATTCGTGAAGATTGGCGATGGTTTGATCCACGATTTTTTGGATCGCTTTGTTGCGTCCCCGCACTCGATCAACGCTACGTAATTTTCCCGCGGTATCTACGGTAATGATTGGTTTCACATTCAACAATCCACCGATCGCTGCGGCTGTTTTAGAGATTCTGCCGCCGCGTTCCAATTGTTTTAAATCATCGACGGTGACCCATGAATCTAAACGCAGTTTATTTTCTTCTACCCATTGGCTGACTTCCAGCAACGAACGCCCTTGGGCTTTTTGTTGGGCTGCTTCAGCCACTAAGAAGCCTTCGCCTAAACTAGCAGAGCGCGTATCGATCAAGGTGATCGCGACTTCTTTGTATTCTTCTTTTAGTAAGGCTACGGCTTGGACGGCACTTTGGAATGAGCCGCTCATTCCTGAAGAAAAACCTAAATAAAGGACCGGTGTGCCCGCTTCGACATATGGCCGAAAATATTCCATATAACGTCCGACATTGATTTGAGAAGTCGTCGGTTGCGCATGCTCTTTTAGTTTTCCTAAAAACCATTCCGTATCAAATTCTTTGCCCATATCATCGATATATTCTTTGCCATCTAATTCAATCAGCATTGGAATATAGGCGACATCTAGCTCCGCTAATCTTGCTGCTGGTAAATCACAGCAGGAATCTGTCATGATTTGAAACATGGTTTCACCCCTCTCGTTACCCCCTATTATAGCAAAAAAAGAACAAGACAGAAGAAATTCTCATCAAAAGCAGCCAAACTTATCGTTGACCGCTTCTGACACAGAAGTTCTTTGTCTTGTTCTGATGCTTTCGCGTCAGGTTAAATTTGCGCCCAAACACTTTCTAAGATGTTGGTTTGGCTGCGGTCTGGCCCTACCGAGAAGGTCGAAATGCGGACACCGACTAATTCAGAGATGCGGTGAACGTAATTGCGTGCATTTTCTGGCAGATCTGCCAATGTTTTGCAGCCAGTAATGTCTTCAGACCAGCCAGGAAGTTCTTCGTAGACTGGTTTGCAGCGGTTCAACTCTTTCAAGCTTGCTGGATAATGATAGATCAATTCGCCGTCTAGTTCATAAGCGGTACAGATTTTCACGGTTTCTAAACCGCTCAAGACATCGATCGAGTTAAGGGATAGGTTCGTAATCCCTGAGACCCGTTTTGAATGGCGCATCACGACGGTATCAAACCAGCCCACACGGCGAGGACGTCCTGTCGTTGTTCCGTATTCACGACCGATCTTACGAATTTGTTCACCTGTTTCATCAAACAGTTCCGTTGGGAAAGGACCATCGCCTACCCGAGAGGTGTAAGCTTTGCAGACACCAACGACTTTGTTGATTTTTGAAGGACCCACACCACTACCGATGGTGACTCCCCCAGCAACGGGGTTGGATGATGTTACGAAAGGATAAGTTCCTTGGTCGATATCCAGCATCACGCCTTGTGCCCCTTCAAATAAAACTCGTTTGCCTTCATCTAAGGCATCGTTAAGGATCACCGAAGTATCCGTCACATATTTTTTGATTTGTTGGCCATATTCGTAATACTCTTCAAAAATATCTTCAAAGGCGATTGGCTCTGCATCAAACATTTTCACGAATTGACGATTTTTTTCTTCTAAGTTGATACGCAGACGTTCTTCAAAAATTTCTTTGTCTAAAAGATCAGCGATCCGAATGCCGACTCTGGCTGCTTTATCCATATAGGCTGGTCCGATCCCTTTGATTGTCGTACCGATCTTGTTGTCACCTTTGGCATCTTCTTGCAGCTGATCCAAATGGATATGGTAAGGTAAAATAACATGTGCACGATCAGAGATCTTCAAGTTTTCTGTTATTATATTGTTTTCTTTCAAGTATGCTAATTCTTTAACTAATGATTTCGGGTTCACAACGACCCCGTTTCCAATGACACTGATTTTATCTGCATAAAAGATCCCTGAAGGAATCAAATGCAGTTTATAGGTCACACCGTCAAATTTAATCGTATGGCCGGCATTGTCTCCACCTTGATAACGTGCAATGACTTCCGCGTTTTCACTCAAAAAGTCCGTAATCTTTCCTTTACCTTCATCGCCCCATTGTGTACCTACTACTACTACAGATGACATATAATGACCTCTTTCTTTAATTAGTGCATTCCTTAAGTATTGTAACAAGATTCGCAAGCTCTTTCAATCTAAAATCGAATAATCGTTTTAAATTCTCATTTTTCAGGGGTAAAAAACGAACTATTTTCTTCTCATTAATTATTTATACACGTAAAAACGAATAAAGTCGACACATAAAAAAAGCCCTGCTGCCATCAGCGCAATGCAGACGGCAGCAGGAGCCTTGGTTGCTCACATCGTTGGTGTCTTACCCGAACTCTTCTCGCGGCGAGACCGAGGAGAACTTATTGTATTCTTTGATAAATAGAAGTTCGACCGTCCCCCGGGCACCACTCCGGTTTTTCTCAATAATGACTTCGATCACATTGTTGTTTTGTTGTTCTTCTGGTTCATCGTCATCGTCGCCTTCACTGCGGTAGTAGTCATCCCGATACAAGAAAGCAACGATATCGGCATCCTGCTCGATCGACCCTGATTCCCGGATATCACTTAAAACAGGACGTTTGTCTTGTCGCTGTTCCACACCCCGAGAAAGCTGAGACAATGCAATCACCGGCACTTTCAATTCCTTCGCCAGTTTCTTTAATTGGCGAGAGATCTCAGAGACTTCTTGTTGGCGGTTTTCGCGACCCGTTCCTTCAATCAACTGCAAATAGTCGATCAATATCAAGCCGAGATTGCCTTTTTCTTGCGCGAGTTTCCGACAACGTGCCCGAATCTCAGAGATCTTGATCCCGGGGGTATCATCGATATAGATATTGGCGTTAGAAAGACTGCCCATGGCAACGATCAAATTCCGCCACTCTTCTTCTGAGAGCTGCCCCGTCCGCAAGTGACTGGCCTCAATCGAGCCTTCCGCACAAAGCATCCGGTTAACCAATGATTCAGCCCCCATTTCCAGACTAAAGATCGCCACGGAACGATCGGTTTTCGTTCCGACATTTTGTGCGATATTCAAGGCAAATGCGGTTTTCCCTACCGCGGGGCGGGCAGCGAGAATAATCAGCTCTTCTTTTTGCAGCCCCGCCGTCATTTTGTCTAAAGCCGCATAACCCGTAGGTAATCCGGTGATTTCTTCATTGTTTTGCGCCAATTGATCGATCGTTTCGATCGTCCGATTCAAGACTTCCGCTATCGATTGGAAGCCATTACTGTTGCGCTTTTCGGATACTTCTAAAATACTTTTTTCTGCTTGATCAATGATCGACTGCACATCTTCATCTTGTTCAAAGCCTTTGGTTACGATACGGCTCGCTGTTTGGATTAGATTGCGCAACGTGGCTTTGTCGTCAACGATCTTCGCATAATAAGCAATACTTGCTGCTGATGGTGAAGCTTGACTCAATTCAGTCAGATACGTCAGACCGCCAACATCTTCAAGACTATTGCTTTTTTCAATTTCTGCTTTCAACGTGATCAAGTCGATCGATTCACTACGGTCGTTCAACTGGATCATTGCTTGAAAAATTATTTGATGGCTGCGGCGATAAAAATCTTCTGGGGCGATTACTTCCATTGCATCGATGATCGCATCGGCATCTAAAAAGACTGCCCCTAGGACCGCTTGTTCCGCTTCAATATCTTGTGGGGGAACTTGATTTTGCCAAACTTCATTCATGCCATTCGCTCCTTCGTCCATTCATTCTACAAGATTCCCATCCAAAGTACAAGATTGCTTGGACGTTTGCCGAAAAAAACCCCAACATGTGACTGTTGGGAGTAATACTTATTCTTGAATGGTATGAACATTGATCGTTGCTGTTACTTGTGGGTGCAATTTTACAGGTACTTGCGTAAACCCTAATGCACGAATCGGCTGATCCAATTCGATTTTGCGTTTATCGATTTTGATTTTGTATTGCTTGTTCAAAGCATCGGCAATTTGTTTTGATGGGATCGAACCGAACAAGCGGCCATCTTCCCCTGCTTTGGCATTGATCTTCACGACGGTTTCTTCTTTTTCAAGAAGTGCTTTTAACTCTTTCGCTTCTGCTAAGACTTCCGCATCTTGTTTTTCTTTGGCTTTTTGTTTGCCTTTTAATTCTGCCATGCTTTCATTGTTGGCAGGTTTGGCTAAGTTGTTTTTGATCAGGAAGTTTTGTGCGTAGCCATTAGGGACTTCCTTGATATCGCCTTTTTTGCCTTTGCCTTTGACATCTTGTAAGAAAATAACTTTCATCTTGGTCACTCCTTGTTATTGTTCATTTTTCGTTAATTCCGCTCGCAACTGGTTTTCTACATCGCCAATGCTGCTGTTTTTTATTTGCGTGGCTGCGTTGGTAAAATGTCCGCCGCCGCCTAATGCCTCCATCAAGGTTTGTACATTGACTTTTCCGGTACTTCTAGCACTAATACCGATCAAATCTCCTGGCTGTTTCGTAATGACAAACGCGGCATGGATCCCATTGATCGATAGCAGAGTATCGGCCGCTTTTGCAACGGTGACACTATCGTACACCCGATCTTCATCCGCTGCAGCAATCACGATATCTTCTCGGAAATGCTGGCTGCGAGAAACCAGTTCACTGATCATCAAATAGGAATCTAAATCCGTACTCAACATGTATTGAACCAATGACGTATCTGCGCCTTGATTTTTCAAATAGCCAGCAATATCAAAGGTCCGACCAGTGGTTCGCACCGTGAAGTTCTTCGTATCCACGTAGATTCCCGCTAATAAAGAAGTCGTAATAAATTTAGGGACTTGCGATCTGCGAGAAGCGCGATACTGGATCAATTCTGCTACCAGTTCCGATGCTGAAGACGCGGAAGATTCAATATACGTCAATAATGGCTTATCGGGAAACTCATCCCCGCGACGATGGTGATCGATCACTGCGATTTTGTCAAATTCATCATAGACCGCTTGCGAGATCGACATCGACGGCTTATGGTAATCTACCATCACTAAGACACTTTCTTCATTTGATAAATTGACTGCTTCTTCCCCAGTGATCACAAATCGTTCCAGCTCGGGGTATTTTTTCAATTCTTCCAATGCCCGCTGAATGTCGGCGGTGATCTCTTTCGGATTTAAAATGATGTAGCATTCTTTGTCGCTCATCATCGCCATGTAAGCCACCCCAAAAGCCGAACCTAAAGCATCCATGTCCGGGTAACGATGACCCATGATAAAGATCCGCTGGTTTTCAGCAAAAATCTTTCTCAACGCCGTACTCATGGCACGAGAACGAACACGCGTTCTCTTCGGCGTACCATCCGTATTACCGCCAAAGAATTGCGGTTTTGCTTCTTCTTTGGCTTCTTTTAAAACGACTTGATCGCCGCCACGAACTAACGCAATGTCGAGATTGTTTTGTGCCACTTCACCAATCTCTTCAAAAGACTCTTCCCCATAGGAGATTCCCATACTGATCGTTAATGCCAGATCATTTTTTTCCGCAACTTGCCGTACTCTAGTCAAAAATTGGAATTTTTCTTCCTTCATCCGCTCAATATCTGAATACTTCGCGACGAAAAGAAACCGCTCGGAATTGATTCGTTTGTAAAAAACATGATTCTCACTTGCCCAATCAGAAATCAGTGTCGTGATCAGCGAGTTCAAATAAGAAACTTGTTTGTCGTCTTTTTTCTCAATCAAATCATCGTAATTATCAATTGAAATCAACCCAATTGCTGCCATCTTTTTTACCCCTCAATGTATCATCCCATTTTTTTGAAGCTTTGTTCCTTATTTTACCACAAAACAATCAAATAGGCGATTGATGCAAAAAGTTCCACGTGAAACTTTTTTGGTGAGATAATCATGGGAAAATTTCTGTCACTCGTTATTTTATCTGTATATAAAATAACAAGTATTTCTTCAGTAGATAAAAAAATTGACAAGCTTCAAAAGAAACTTGTCAATGAAAATCATTCGATTTATTCTTCGCCTACGAATGGAAGTAATCCCATAATACGCGCACGTTTGATTGCAATGGTAAGTTTGCGTTGGTTTTTCGCACCAGTACCAGTTACACGACGTGGTAAAATTTTACCGCGTTCTGAAATGAAACGTTTTAGTAATTCAATATCTTTATAATCGATATGTTCAATATGGTTTGCAGCAATGTAGTCTACTTTACGACGTTTGCGTCCGCCTCTTCTTTGTTGTGCCATCCTATTTCCCTCCTATCAATTTCTTAGAATGGTAAATCATCGTCTGAAATGTCGATTGATGAGTTTCCGAATGGATCGGAGTTGTCTCGATCAAAATTAGGCATTCCTGATGGTTGAGAGGATTGAGTTTGATTTGAGTTATTGTTACCAAATCCAGAAGAACTATTTGAGTTATACGTATTGCTGCTGCCAGATCCGCTATCAGTTGTGCGTCTTTGCTCGGAAGCATTTCGCGATTCTAATAATTGGAAGTTGTCAGCAACGACTTCTGTTACATAAACACGTTGGCCTTGTTGGTTGTCGTATGAACGGGTTTGAATACGTCCAGTAACCCCTAATAAAGTTCCTTTGCGTGCATAGTTTGCTAATGTTTCCGCTGGTTTTCTCCAAATAACACAGTTGATGAAATCAGCTTCGCGCTCTCCACTTTGGTTGGTAAAATTGCGATTTACCGCCAAGGTAAAGGTTGCGACACCAGTGCCATTAGAAGTGTAACGTAAATCAGGATCTTTGGTTAGTCTTCCTACTAGTACAACATTATTAATCAAAGTTCATCATCTCCTCATCGCTTTTGTTTCATGTGAAACAATATTATGCTTCTTCTTTGACAATCATGTGACGGATAATGTCATCATTGATTTTCGCAAGACGGTCAAACTCGTTGATTGCACTTGCAGTTGTTGAAGAAGAAACTTTAACGATGTGATAGATACCCTCACGGAATCCATCCATTTCATACGCTAGACGGCGTTTTTGCCAATCTTTTGATTCGATAACTTCAGCGCCGTTATCAGTTAAGATTGAGTCAAAACGAGCGATCAATGCGGCTTTTGCTTCTTCATCAATGTTTGGACGAATGATATATAAGATCTCATATTTCGTGTTTTCCATTGATTTTTCACCTCCCTGTGGACTTTGGCCCCTAGTTTTCTAGGAGCAGAGAGAGTGGTCTAATTAGACTACTCACAAATAATTATTATACACTTTTTTCGTCCCTACTGCAAGCTATTTTTTTGCGTCCCTGCATCTACCCATCACTGCAAACAATCGCTTACACTGATAAATACGTCAGCTGCTGCCGATTTTTTGAAAAAGAGTAAAAAGACAGCAAGCTGCAGGTTCGCAGGTTGCTGTCTTCCTAGAAAATGTATTGCTTATTCTTGTGTATCCGTGGTGTCTTCCGTTGTTTCTTCCACAACTGGCACGTCTTGTACCGCTGTTTCTTCGGCAGTCGTTAGTTCTTCTTCGACTTCCGGTTCAACCGTTGCCATCGTCACTACTTTGGCATTGTTTTCCATCTTCATCAAACGAACCCCTAAGGTTGCCCGACCAGTTTGGGAAACAGTCGCTACATTGAAACGAATCAAGACGCCTTTATTGGTGATCACCATGATGTCTTCCTCACCGCTGACCGTCGTCAAGCCGGCTAATGGACCGTTTTTCGCCGTAATGTTGGCTGTTTTGATCCCTTTTCCGCCACGACCTTTGATTGGGTATTCAGAGCCTTTGGTGCGTTTGCCATAGCCGTTCTCAGTGATGACCAAGACTTCACTGTCTTCTGTGATCACAGCGGCACCTACGACGTAGTCTCCATCTCTTAGACGAATGCCTCTCACACCAGCAGCTGTTCGGCCCATATCCCGCACAAGGGCTTCTTTGAAAGTCACAGAGTAGCCATCGTGGGTGCCGATGATCACGACATCTTCGCCATGGGTTTCGATCACGTTAACCAACTCATCATTTTCCCGAAGACCGATCGCAATCAGACCATTGGCACGGATATTTGAAAAGGCCGTCACTGAGGTCCGTTTGACCACACCTAGACGCGTCGTGAAGAACAAGTAGCGTCCTTCTTGAGGCCCACCAGAAGCCGAAATGATCGCTTCGATCCGTTCGCTAGAATCGATCCCTAGCAGATTGATCACAGGGATACCTTTGGCTGCCCGACCATACTCAGGAATTTCATAGCCTTTGGCTTTGTAAACTTTCCCTTTATTGGTGAAGAACAGTAATGTGTCGTGAGTCGAACAAGAAATCAACGTCTTCACGAAGTCTTCATCGTGGATCCCCATTCCTTGAACGCCACGTCCGCCGCGACGTTGTGCACGGAATTCAGACTTAGCTACTCGTTTGATGTATCCATTGTTCGTCAAAGTAATGACGATTTCTTCTTCTTCGATCAAGTCTTCATCTTCAAGACTTAAGACTTCCCCAACCAATAATTCAGTCCGGCGATCATCGCCAAAGCGTTGGCCTAATTCTTGCAACTCCGTTTGGATGATCTCTAGGACTCGTTGTGGATTTGCTAAAATGTCTGTCAAATCAGCGATAAATTCTAACAAACCTTGGTACTCGTTTTCGATCTTGTCGCGTTCCAAACCAGTCAAGCGACGCAAACGCATATCTAAAATTGCTTGCGCTTGGCGATCGGACAATTTGAAGCGCTCCATCATGCTATTTTTTGCTTCATCATCAGAATTTGATGCCCGGATCAAAGCAATGATCTCATCGATATGATCCAATGCGATCCGTAACCCTTCTAAGATGTGGGCACGGGCTTCTGCTTTGTTTTTATCAAACTGTGTCCGACGAGTCACCACTTCTTGTTGATGCTCGATGTAGTTTTCTAAAATTCGTTTCAAACTCAAAATCTTCGGCACGCCTTTTTCAATGGCTAACATATTAAAGCCAAAAGAAGATTGCAGTGCAGTCATTTTGTAGAGATTGTTTAAGATCACCGACGCACTGACGTCGCGACGAACGTCGATAACGATCCGCATGCCTTCACGAGACGATTCATCCCGCAGATCGGTGATTCCTTCGATCCGTTTGTCACGGTGCAGCTCAGAGATCCGCTCGATCAACTTCGCTTTATTGACCATATACGGCAATTCAGTCACTAAGATCCGTTCTTTACCGTTGGGCATTTCAGTCACTTCGACTTTTCCGCGAACAGTGATCGAACCTTTCCCTGTTTCATAGGCACGGCGAATACCGGATTTTCCCATGACGATCCCGCCGGTTGGGAAATCTGGTCCCGGCAGGACTTCCATCAATTCACTTGTCGTGACTTCTGGATTTTCCATCAATAGATCGATGGCTGCAATAACTTCATTCAAGTTATGAGGCGGGATATTGGTCGCCATCCCAACAGCGATCCCCGTCGTCCCGTTGACCAAAAGGTTCGGGAAGCGTGCTGGTAATACCGCTGGTTCTCGTTCTGTATCATCATAATTGCTTTGGAAATCAACAGTATCTTTGTTGATGTCCCGCAGCATCTCCATCGCCAGTTTGCTCATGCGGGCTTCGGTATACCGCATCGCAGCGGCACCGTCACCATCGACTGAGCCAAAGTTTCCGTGGCCATCGACTAACATGTAGCGATAGCTGAAGGGCTGTGCCATCCGCACCATTGATTCATAGATCGCACTATCACCATGGGGATGGTATTTCCCCATGACATCGCCGACGATCCGGGCTGATTTTTTATGGGGCTTGTCTGGTGTGACCCCTAATTCATTCATTCCATATAAAATTCGGCGGTGAACCGGCTTTAAGCCATCCCGCACATCTGGTAAAGCCCTAGCAACAATTACACTCATTGCATAATCGATAAAGGACTCGCGCATTTCACTGGTCAGATTGACGTCATGAATATTTTGTTTTGCTTCTTCACTCAAGCTGTTTCCTCCTCTACGATTGGCTAGATGTCAAGATTTTTCACGTAGTGCGCGTTTTCTTCGATAAAGGCCCGTCTTGGTTCGACGCGATCCCCCATCAGCATTTCAAAAATTTGATCGGCTTCAATGGCATCATCTACGCTGACCCGCAGCATCATCCGATTGTCAGGATCCATCGTGGTTTCCCATAACTGGTGGTCATCCATTTCCCCTAGACCTTTGTATCGTTGAACTGTTGGTTTTGGTGTCGCAGGTAGTGATTCAATCGTATTTTTCAAATCTTGTTCGGCATTCTTGCCGGGTTGGATATAATGGATATTTTTCCCTTGTTTGACACCGTACAATGGCGGTTGTGCGATATAGACATAACCGGCTTCAACGATGGGACGCATATAACGATAGAACAGCGTCAAGAGTAGGGTCCGGATATGGGCACCATCGACATCGGCATCGGTCATGATGACTAGCTTGTGGTAACGGGCTTTTGCTACATCAAAATCAGCACCAAACCCGGTACCCATTGCCGTAAACAATGAACGGATCTCTTCGTTTGCTAAGATTTTGTCCATGCTGGCTTTTTCGACATTTAAAATCTTCCCACGGATCGGTAAGATCGCTTGGAATTCCCGACTGCGGCCTTGTTTTGCTGAACCGCCGGCAGAATCTCCTTCGACGATAAACAATTCGCATTTTTCTGGATCATTACTGGAACAGTCGGCTAATTTCCCAGGTAAGTTACTGATTTCTAACGCACCTTTTCGGCGAGTCATTTCCCGGGCACGTTTGGCTGCTTGACGGGCTTTTGATGCCAAAAGTCCTTTTTCCACGACTTGACGACCCACATTCGGGTTTTCCATCAAGAATTTCGTGAAATGTTCGGAAAAGAGACGATCGGTGACTGTCCGCACTTCGGAATTTCCTAATTTGGTTTTCGTTTGTCCCTCAAACTGAGGATCTGGATGCTTGATGGAGATAACCGCCGTCAAGCCTTCCCGAACATCTTCTCCGGTCAGGTTTTCGTCGTTTTCTTTCATCAATTTTGACTTGCGGGCGTAATCATTGATCACCCGGGTCAAGGCAGTCTTAAACCCGAATTCATGGGTTCCGCCTTCATAGGTATGGATGTTGTTGGCAAAACTTAGCAGGTTGCTATGGTAGCTATCGGTATATTGCATGGAGACTTCAACCGTGATTCCTTGTTGTTCTCCTTCTAAATAGATCGGATCTGGGAAAATCACTGTTTTACTCGCATTCAAATGCTCCACATAGCTCTTGATCCCGCCGTCGTAATGATATTCTTTCAAAACGGGTTTTTCTTCCCGTTTGTCTTCGATCGAGATTTTTAAACCACGGTTCAAGAAGGCTAATTCCCGAACCCGCGTCGCTAATTTATCAAAATTGAATTCCGTTGTTTCCGTAAAGATCTCTGGATCTGGAACAAAGTGGACGGTCGTTCCGTGGCGGTCGGTTTCATCGATCACTTTTAAGTCATCAACGACTGCTCCACGATGGTATTCTTGATAATACACTTTGCCTTCTTTATAGACTTTTACGTCTAAAGTCGTGGACAACGCATTAACGACGGAGGAACCTACCCCATGAAGTCCGCCGGAAACCTTGTAGCCGCCGCCGCCAAATTTCCCGCCGGCATGCAGGATCGTAAAGACGGTTTCTACCGCTGGACGGCCTGTCTTGGCTTGGATATCAACGGGGATCCCCCGACCGTCATCGACGACCGTAATGCTATTATCTGGTTCAATGATCACTTGAATACTTGAGGCAAAGCCTGCTAGTGCTTCGTCGATCGAGTTATCGACGATTTCCCATACTAAGTGGTGCAAACCTTCTGAACTGGTAGAACCAATGTACATCCCAGGTCGTTTGCGGACGGCTTCTAGTCCTTCCAGCACTTGGATCTGACTGGCATCATAGGCTTTCGCACGTTCAACTAAGCTTTTTTCTTCTTCTGTCATTCAGTCTATTCTCCTTTAATATGTCCTTGCTCTACATAAAAAATCTCTGCTTCCACAGACATTTTGTCTTTTACATGTTCTAATGTCGTTGTTGTCAGAAAGGTCTGAACTTTTCCTTCAATGGTTTCCAATAAATGCAGTTGTCGGGAATCATCCAGCTCACTCATGACATCATCTAATAAAAGGACGGGATATTCCCCTGTTTCTTCTTTCATCAAATCGATTTCTGCCAATTTGACACTTAGGGCCGTTGTTCGCTGCTGTCCTTGCGAACCAAAGGTCTGAACATTTTTCTCATTGATCAAAAAATCCAGATCGTCTCGATGGGGGCCTGCCAACGTGACTTGCCGAAATCGTTCACGGTCTTTGACTTGTGCCAAGGCTTTGACAAATTGCTGTTGGATCTCCTCCAGCGAGGTCGCCTCACCGGGCACATTTGATAAATAGTCGATCTGCAAGGTTTCTTTTCCTTGGCTGATCTTTTGGTGCAGCTGATTTGCCCAATACGCCAAGCGCTGAACAAACCGTTGTCTGGCTAAAATGATTTTACTGCCGAAAGCCACCAGCTGTTCCGTCAAAACATCTAAATAGATCTCATCGGTCTGTTTTTTTTCATTCAGCTGTTTTAAGTATTGATTGCGCTGTTTCAAAACGGATTGGTATTGAACGAGATCATAGAGATAAATTGGATCGATCTGCCCAATTTCCATATCGAGAAATTTGCGGCGGACTTGGGGACTTCCTTTTACAAGGGAGAGGTCTTCTGGAGCAAATAAAATGACATTCAGCTGCCCTATGTAACTACTGAGCTTTTTTTGCTCAATGTGGTTTACTTTCGTTTTTCGTCCTTTTTTTGACAAAAACAGTTCTAACGGGATCGTTGAGCGTCCCCGACTGACACTGCCAGAGATCCGCGCACCTTCCGTGTCCCAACGGATAAGTTCTTGCTCGCTGGAGGTGCGGTGGCTTTTGGTCATCGCCAATACATAGATACTTTCTAAAATATTGGTTTTTCCTTGCGCATTTTCGCCTAAAAAAATGACCAGACCTTTCTCAAAAGTCAGTGTCAGCGAATCATAGTTCCGATAATTGCTTAAATGCAACTCATTCAGCCGCATCTGCGTCTTCCTTCTTCACCATAAAAAAAGGACCTTCATCAGGTAGCTCAACACGCATTCCCGCATACAATTTGCGCCCTCGTCGATTTTCCGGCTCGCCGTCGACAAAAACGGTGTGCTCTGCAAGGTACCATTTCGCTTGGCCGCCGCTGCTGATCACACTGACTTCTTTGAGCATTTGTCCAAGTGTCATATATTCCGTTTCTAACGGTATTTGCATTTTCATAATTCCCCTCAATTCTATCAAAGAGCGTTTAGCTCTATTATACTCTTTTTTTGCCAAGAAAACAAATTCATCGGCATATTTTTCATTCTCAGAAGACTTACTGCTTTTAGACAAAAAAGAAGCCAAAATAGAAAAAAGGGCTTAAAAACGATTTTAAGCCCTTTTAACTCATTTATTCATTTTCAGATGATTGTTTCAACTTTTTTCAAAAGACATGAAAAACTAGTTGGTGCGCACCGGTGTGATCAGCTGGATAAAGCTGCCTTTGCTCTCTGTTGGCTCCAACGTAAAGGGACGGATCGCTGAGATAAAGCGGATCACGATGCTGGTGTCACCAAATGCTCGTAGTGCAGCTTTCATATAATCAGGATTGAAAGAGATCTCTAATGGGTCGCCGGTCACTTTTTCAAAAGAAAGGTCTTCTTCCACTTTCCCGATTTCTGGTGAGTTTCCATATAAGACAACAGCTTCCTCGGAGATTGCCAAACGAACGATGTTGTTACGGCCTTCATGGGAAAGCAATGACGCCCGTTCGATAGCCTGTAACAATTCTGGCACAGAAAATTCAATTTCAGTATTGAAGCTTGAAGGGATCAGACGGTTGGTATCTGGGTAAGTTCCTTCCAATAAACGAGAATAGAATTTCATAGTTTTCGTTTGGAACAATACTTGGTTATCCATAATGCTGATTTGGATCGCTTCTTCTTCATCTGTTAAGGAACGAGAAAGTTCCGTTAGGCTTTTGCCGGGAATCACGATATTGAAGGCTGTTTCCCCGCTTTCCAAGGGAATCACCCGTTGACTCAAACGGTGTGAGTCCGTCGCAACAGCTAATAATTTTTGATTTTCTAAGACAAAGTGGACCCCAGTTAAGATTGGACGGCTTTCGTGTTGCGAAACCGCAAAGACCGTTTCACTAACAACCTTATTCAACACGTGCGCTGGAATCTCGATCGAATCTTGACTTTCGACAACTGGTAAATGTGGATAACTATCGGCATCCAAGCCGTTGACGGTAAAGTTAGCTTTTCCAGAAGTGATCGCTACTTGATTATTGTCTAAAACTTCTAACGTTAAGGTACTTTCAGGCAAACGACGAACGATTTCGCTGAAGAAACGTGCTTGTAAAACGATTGCTCCTGTTTTTTCGATTTGCATTTGCGCTTTTTCGTTTTCCACACTTAAAAAAGTTTCAATGGAAATATCGGCATTGCTCCCAGTCATGGTCAATCCTTTTTCTGAAAGGGACAATTTTACTCCGGTTAAGATCGGGATGGTGGTTTTGGTTGAAATCGCCCGTTGGACAGTTTGTAATTCTTGCATGAACTCTGTTCGGTTTAAAGTTAGCTTCATAGCGATACTCCTTTAATTTATAGTTATTAAATAAAAGTAATAGTAGTAATAGGCTTGTTAGTAATGTGGATAACTCGAGAAAAGAGTGATTAGACTAACGAAAATGCCTGTGAATAACTTGTGGACAACTTTTTTGGTTCTTCTTTTCTTATCCACAGATCAGCTGAAGAGGATTTGTTTGATTTCAGCGATCTCATTTTTGATCGTGGGATCTGTTTCGACTAAATGCTGAATTTTTTCATGGGCATGAATGACCGTTGTATGGTCTTTGCCGCCAAATTCGCCGCCGATTTTTGGTAAAGAACTATCGGTCAATTCTCGAGAGAGATACATCGCGATCTGGCGTGGGACAACGATGCCTTTGACCCGTTTTTTCCCTTTTAGATCATTGACATGAATGTGATAGTATTTTGCGACTTCTTCTTGGATCTGCAAAATCGAAACTTGGGTCGAGCCATGGCTTGATTTCAAGGCTTTGATGGCTTCAGCTGCCAAGCTCGTTGTAATGTCTGAGTTTTGCATCGTAGCAAAAGCTTGCACCCGCACGAGTGCTCCTTCAAGTTCTCGGATATTCGAATCGATCTGCCCAGCGATATAACTTAAGGTATCGTCGGGGATCTCCAAGCGTTCGGCTTCGGCTTTTTTCCGCAAAATCGCAGTCCGCGTCTCTAGATCCGGCGGGGTGATATCAACGGATAAGCCCCAAGCAAAACGGGAAACCAAACGTTCCGGCAAAGTCGGGATCTCATTTGGCAAACGATCACTTGTCAGGACGATCTGTTTATTATTGCGATACAGTTCTTCGAAGGTATTAAAGAATTCTTCTTGGGTTCCTTCTTTATTGACTAAGAATTGAATATCATCCACCAGCAAAAGATCAACATTGCGGTATTCGTTTCGAAAATCTTCCATTTTGTTCTTTTGAATAGAAGTAATGAAATCATTGGTGAAATTTTCACTACTAACATACTTGATTTTGGCATTGGGACGTTTTAGCAACATTTGATGACCGATCGCATGCATCAAGTGGGTTTTCCCTAAACCAACGCCACCATAGAAGAACAGCGGATTATAAATAGACCCAGGATCTTCTGCAACAACTAAAGCAGCAGCGTGGGCCATCTGATTGCCTTTCCCGATGACAAAGGTATCAAATGTGTATTTTTCATTTAAGATCGATTTCGGCGGCCGCTCGTTTTCTTTTGCAGCTGTTTGAATAGTAGAAGGGGCTGTTTTTAAAGCTTCTGCTTCTTCGACAGTCACAAAACTAGGAATCAATTCTTCACCAGTTTTCATAAATCCCATTTCAACAATTTTGGCAGCTAGATTTTTTTCCCAATAAGATTTATGAAGATCGCTGGGTACTTCGATCAGCAGCTGATTTTTTTCAAACGACAAGACATTGGCAGTCTCGATCCAAGCACTATAACTGGCCGGATTCAGCTCTTCTTTAAAGGAACGTTGAAGATCTTGCCAAATAGAATCAGCAGATGGCAT